>JAQSYO010000093.1 GCA_029256105.1 Herbinix sp. | reverse complement strand
CGTTCATATGAAAAACATAGTTTATAAAATCAATCAAATCCTCTTGGTGTGAATCATTTCCTCTTATGAACTTTACTTCAATTTCTTCTGTCATATTAATCTCCATTCTGCCGATGCACTCACCTCCATGATTCCGTGCTGCGGCAATTTAGTTAGTTGAGCGAGAGCACGTACTTGTGCTTTTTGCTTTAGCGAAATATGTAGCTAATAATTCGCTTTTTGAAAGTCTTTTTCTTTCAACCTACCTATATCTGTAACTATTGTTTTTCTTGCATTTAACTGAATTATTTGTATGTAAAACTGAGATTGCTAGAACCATTCTAATTCATGCATAATTCTAGCACTATTCCATGCATTCGTAAACTGTAAAAACATTAAGATAATTTTACAATGAAATGTGTATACGAGCAAAAACTTCGTATAAATAAAAGAAGCAAAGCCACATATTAATATAGTTGTAATAATACCAATACGAAAAGCCTTGCTCCTAATTCATTTATACTTCAAATTGACTTTCGTGTTTCTTAAAGAAATCTACCCTCGCCTCCAGGAATTTCAATTGATGCTTTTCCATGTCATTTATAAAATAATCCAATGGTTCGAAGATATGCTCCCAACTCCATAGCTCTTCTCCAACTCCCAGATATTCACGAACCATTTCACATCCGGAAGGTGCAATTGGGTGTAATAAGGTTGTTATGGTTCGAACCGCATGGAGAACATCTATCAATACCTGTTTTCTTAAATCATCATCGTCGTTGGTATCAGCAATTCTTATATTATTTACCCAATACTTATTCATATTGCGAATGTAAGTGTCCAGTACATAGGATAAACGATGGAATTCATGCTGATACATATGTCTTTCAAAGGTTATTATTGTCTCCACCGCTTCCTTACGAATTGGTTCGCTGACGGTTCCCTTCGGTATTTTCGAATCATAATATTTCTGTGCGGTATAGAAACAAGATCGGATCATTCGATTGAATACATTCGTCAACAAATTGCCTTCTTTCACAACCGCATCTTGTTCTTCCCCCTTCTTTTCCATAAATACTTTTGGTTGAAAGCTTACACTCTTTGTATCTAAACCTAAGCTTAAAAAATGCATTCGTAACTGTTCCGCCGTATAGTACTGTAGTAATTCCTTCGCCATTGGAGGCTTGATATTACCACTGCTACTCGCTTTTTTATCCATGAATAAAACATGATTATTCGCAATTAGATGCGGCAGAATAATATCTCCATCTTCCGGAACAATCTTTGGTGTATTCTCCTGTAATGCCATAAACATTGCCATTTCAGCTATTCCATAGAAATAAATATTATCTTCACCGATAAACTGATAAACCATCGCATCGGATGAGCACCACCAATTCTTCCATTCCTGCTCATCCTTATTACAGCTCTCTAAATATGCCTTAGTAAATGAAATCGGAGCCCAAAGTGATTCCGGCCATACCCAGAAAGTGAGCTCGTCTATTCCATCTCTCTCCGGCACTTTAATTCCCCATTCAATATTCCCTGTCAGCCGGAATGGAACCAAGGTCTTGCCGGTACGAAAATAAATACCTTTTGCTGATAGAAGGTTTCTTGCTAATTCTCTGTCCTCTAACCTATCAAAAACTAAAGTTATCGAAGCTTTACTATCCTCTTCAGCGATATTAAACTTAGGTAAGTTATCTTCAATCTCATTCAATAAATCCAAATGATTCTTTTTCACATATATAACCGGTTTCTTTAAAAATTCTTCCATCGCACTTAGTAAATACTTTCTTGAATTCGAATTTTCTCGTAAGTATTCCACTCTTGATTTCAGAAGCTCTTGAAAGTTATCCAAGCGAATATACCAGTTTGTAACCTCAATTACTTCCGGTGTCTTACCTGACAGTGTACTTATTGGATTTATTAAGTCGCTAGGCATATACTGATGTCCATGTGAGCATTCATCAGCATATCCTTTATCAGAAGGACATCCTTGGATCGGACACTGTCCTACTACCTGTCTTCCATTCAACAGAACTTGAAATTCCGGGTCATAAAATTGTGGTGTTGATAGCTTTTCTAAATAGCCTTTTTTATATAATTTATTAAATATTTCATTCGAAACCTCTTGATGAATTTGACCTGTTCGCCCAAGTGCTGAGGTTCCGTACAGATTTAAACTGATTTCATACTGATCCAAGGCTTCCTTCTGCTTTATATGATTTCTGTACACATAATCTTCTATTGTTTCTGTAGTGCCGGTCTCTTCTTTTAATTTACGATAACTTTCTAGGATTGGTGAACCATAGCAATCCGTACCGGATATAAAGATAACATTTTCGTAACCTATTCTGTCCCTTAAAAACCTGGTATAGACATCCGCATGGATAAAAACGCCACCGATATGACCAAAATGCAATTCCTTATTTCCATAGGGCATACCGGCAGTTATTATAGCCCTTTTCGGAAATTTAGGTCTTTCTTCTAACTTTTCAACTTTTTTCGTATAATTCATTTCCTGCATATAATGACTCCTTTACCTATTCATGTGATGTTAATTTGTTCCATTCTCATTCTGTAGGATTTCATCATTTAAATATGGATATAAGACTTAAAATATAACCTTTCGGAGTTGCAAAAAACCCCTACAGAAATCTGTAGGGGCGAGAATTATCGCGGTACCACCCTATTTTATTAATATGTCACCATATTAACCTCATTGAGTACAATGTATACTCTAGTCCTGTAACGTGGACTTACGTCATAGCATCATCGAATTTAAAATCCGAATCCGTATGCAGCTCCAAGGCTTGTTTCATTATCTTTCTTGCCGTTCCCTCTCAGCGTTCGGAACTCTCTGTAGACGATCTGGATAATTACTCTTCTCTTCATGGCTTTTAATTTCTTTATAGTATATGTAATATAATAAATTATGTCAAGGGATATACATAATATGGTACGATTATAAAATTTCCCGCATGGATATCGTCGGAAGTCATTCCATTACTAACTTTGATTTCAGTAATATATTCATTCATATCATTATATTCATCACTTATAAAATCAGAAGCAATACTCCAAAGGGTATCCCCCTTCTTAACCTCTATGCTGGTAACTAATTTGGCTCTTTCACCATCTCTTTGTGCCGTAACTGTCTTAGTAATAAATAAAACAGAGAAAAGGATTACTGCAAATAATATTGCTGCTCCTACAATCCATATTCTCTTCTTATTTAACCTGTAATAGCTTTGGCTCTCCATCATTATATTCGCTGTTCTATTCATCTTACATACCTCCCAAGTATTATCTATCTTTCGTAAATTTGCGTATTTGATTTTTTTATTATATTATGGGTCATGGTCATCCGATGTCAAAAGCAGAAAAGTTTTTATTTTTATTTCATTAATTTGTATTAAGCGGTAATCGTATGTCATATATCGTATGTTATTTGTTGCTCAGCCATTTGATAAAGCTTATGATTTATTCGTTTATTTGATAATTGCTTATTTGTTTATTTGTTTATTTGTTTATT
>JAQSYO010000048.1 GCA_029256105.1 Herbinix sp. | reverse complement strand
CTAGAAGTGCAGAAGGCTGTTGGAGCTGGATCAGGTCCTTGTGGAGGTAGGCGATGTACTCCTAAAATACAGGAGTTACTTAATGAAAGAGTATAGTAAATCGAAAAAATAAAGTTGACAAGGATACCCTGAAAGCTTATCGTATATTTATAGTTCGAATGTACTATTATTACGGCTATCACTTAAGTTAATTGGAGGTTTTCATATGGGGAGCGGATACATTTATGAGAAAATCTTTACCGTAGTTTCCTTTGCGGTAATGTTAGTCATGAACATTCTTCCAATGAATGGCATGACAACAGGGGAAATTTCAGATAACTACCCCAATTTATTAGCTCCGGCTGGATATGCTTTTTCGATCTGGGCACTTATTTATTTGTTTTTATTTATATTTACCATATATCAACTTGATTTGTTCCCAAGTAGACTAATTCGATTAAGACCGGAAGTATTAAATCAGGTGAGGATCTTATTTAGTATTTCTTCCTTTTTGAATGCAGCATGGATCATGGCTTGGCATTATGATTTCATAGCATTTTCGCTTATGTTAATAGTAACAATTTTAATTTGCTTGATGTACATAAATCGTATCATTAACCTACAGAAACTTTCTAAGAGAGAAGAAATTATTATAAGACTTCCTTTTAGTATCTACTTTGGATGGATAACTGTTGCAACCGTTAATAATATGACAATATTACTTGTAAGTATAAGGTGGAGGGGATTTGGATTACACGAAACACTATGGACTATTATTATTCTTATTATTGTATTAATCATTACCACTTATAGTACACAACATAATAAGGATATGGTTTATGGTTTTACCGTAATATGGGGATATATTGGAATATTAGTAAAGCATATATCAAAATTGAACCTAAGCGGTAAATACCCGGACATAATAACAACGATCATTGTTTGCATAATTGTATTAACTGTAGGAGAAGGATATTTATATTTATCGAAAAAAAACATAGTTAGAAGGGATGGGCACAATCATGCTTGAGTTAGTTGAGGCCAGAGTCCTGGCAGAACAGGTGAACGAAACTATTAGAGGAAAACGTATTAATAATGTTATCACCGAGCAGTCTCCGCACAAGTTTGCATTCTTTCATGGTGATCCGCACAAATATAACGAGTTGCTGAAGGGGAAGACTATCGGTAAAGCGACAGCATATGGTGGGCAATTAGAAATAAGAGCAGACGATGTAATTCTTTTATTCGGAGATGGCGTGTCTTTGCAATACCATGATAAAAATGTAAAACGGCCGTTAAAGCACCAACTACTGTTAGAGTTTGAAGATGAAACTGCTTTGAGTGGTTCCGTACAAATGTACGGAGGTATTTGGTGTTTTCGTGACGGTGAGTTCGATAATCCATATTATTTAATTGCTAAGGAGAAGCCATCGCCATTATCGGAAGCTTTTGATAAGTTCTATTATAAGGGAATTTTGTCGGTCAGTGGAATGGAGAAGTTAAGTGCGAAGGCTTTCCTTGCAACGGAGCAGAGGATTCCCGGTATAGGGAATGGAGTTCTGCAGGATATATTGTATAATGCAAGGATACATCCAAAGAGAAAGATGAAAACTCTATCCGAAGAGGAAAATGAAATACTATTTGCATCTATAAAAACCACTCTGATAGAGATGATTGATAAAGGTGGAAGAGATACTGAAAGGGACTTATTTGGAAAAAATGGTGGATACAATACTAAGCTGAGTAAGAAGACAGTAGGGTTACCTTGTCCTATATGTGGAAACACCATCGTAAAGGAGGCTTATTTGGGAGGAAGCATCTATTACTGTAGCGGATGCCAGGTAATTGAATAACAAAAAGGATAACAAAAAAACAAAAAAGGATAATAATAAGGCTCTATATTTAGCATCCAGTGATAATAAGGATAGAAAGAAAACCTTTCTTATCTTAAATAGCAGAGATGGTGAATATAGAGCTCTTTATGTTGATAAATATATGAATCAATCATAGGAGTGTGGATAAATAGTAAGTTATAGTCTGATCGTCATCATACCGTTTCAATTATGATTCAAATCGAGGTCTAGTTGGGTCACAGTCCGGTCTAGATATATTGTTCGCAGCTTCTGAAAGTTTCCATAGATAATAACATTCCTCCCTAGACATATGATCTGCCATTATCGGCATTAGAGTTCCGAGAATTCTACCATTCATCCTTTGATCACGGATATTATCCAGAAATTCCATGAAGTTAGTAATTGCTATTCCAGCCTGCTCATTTAACCGATCCAAAGAAGGGAATTTTTCAAGCTGTGTGCGAAGATATCCGTTCATAAGGAGGGACTTCAAATGTAAGTCCTGAAACTGCATTTCATAACGGCATGCCCGGTCAATCAAATCCTTTTCCACCAGATCAAGCTCAGAAGCTACAGAGGCAGCATGCCCAATAGCATCCGAAAGCCATAGCATATGATAATGTAGCGGATGCATTTCTATGTCTTGCCCGTTCATTAGTGAATTAAGTATGAAAAGATATTCATCCAGTTCATTCAACATATCATTATAAAATGAGGGGGGGAGATGTGATTTGAGGTCGGAAGTAAGGGACATGGAGAGTAGTTCTAATTTGAATTCTCTTAATCTATAAGTTACTTCATACGCTTCCCGATTTAATTCCACCAACTCTGAAGCTGCTAACTGCTCGTGAGATTGTTCCAATAGGCGATCAAATAGTATAATAAAATCTTGCGCTGTTAATATGTATTCTGATTCTGTTGGAGCAAGGGAAAAGAATATAAATCGTGAGTGATCGCCCATAATCTGTAGCCAAAACCGGTGCTCAAACAATGTAGTAGATATAATAGGGGTTGCTTCCAAAATGTAATACCTCTATAATTTTTATTCATAAAAGTATATGCATCTAAGAGGTGTTATAGTTGGGAAATAATGAATTGAGCGTGTACTTTATTGACTTTATAACTTTATCCATCTATACTAACAATTAACTATTTCATAAGAAGATAGATCAAATAAATAATTAATAAAAGATAAAGCAGCAGGTTAACAATAATATAATACATAGGATGGTACGAATATGGAACTTAAATTACAGATGTTTCTCATTGTTTGCCCTTTGATATTTCTGGCTGGAATAGTAGATTCCATTGCTGGAGGAGGAGGATTGATTTCGCTTCCGGCATATCTTATTGCAGGTCTTCCGCCACATTTTGCAATCGGAACGAACAAACTTTCCTCTGCGGTCGGAACAACAGTATCAACTGCAAGATACTGTAAAAATAAATTCGTTGATTGGGGTGTTGCAATACCTTCCATAATTCTTGCATTGCTTGGTTCAGCCATTGGTGCAAACATTGCCCTGCTAATTGATGAGAAAGTTATGAAATATACATTGATTATCATTCTTCCAGTAATCGCTTTTTATGTATTAAAAGGAAAAACCATTAAGAAAGAAAATGCAGAAGAACCAATATCAAGAAAGAAGGTATATGTTATTGCTTGCCTTGCTTCCTTTTTCGTTGGTGCTTATGATGGTTTTTATGGCCCTGGAACCGGATCCTTTTTAATCTTAATTTACACTGGTCTTGCTAAGATGGATATAAAGAAAGCCGCTGGGAATACCAAGCTAGTGAACTTGTCTTCCAATATAGCGGCATTAGTTACTTTTATAATCAATGGGAAAATATTTTTCCTTTTGGGAATTACTGCGGCTGTATTCAGTGTTGCTGGACATTATATCGGATCAGGACTTGTCATTAAGAATGGCCATAAAGTAATTCGTCCCATAATTTTAATTGTCTTGGCACTATTATTTATTAAGGTTATAGCAGATAGAAGTTAAGTACGAAAGCCTCGTCCAATAATTTCACTGGTATTCGTAATTAATAGGAAGGCATTCGGATCAACATCTTTGATATACTTTCTTAATAGTATGGCTTGAGAACGGCTCATAACAGTTAGTATTATTTTTTTATCTTTCTCGGTAAAAGCCCCCTTAGCATCATAAATTGTAGCGCTGCGGTGGATGTTGTTTAGAATATAATCACAGATCGGCTTTGGATTTTCGCAGATAATCGTAAAATATTTATTTAAGTTAAGATTTTCAATTACCGTATCAACAAGTGTTGATTTCAGGAATAAGCCTAAGACGGAAAGCAAACCGGTAGTAACATCGAATACGAGGAATGCAGCTAAGGTTAATAATAAATCTGTAATTAATAAAGCACGTCCGATATTAATATTGCTGTATTTCTTTAGCATTAAAGCAATGATGTCGGTTCCACCTGTAGAAGCCCCGATATTAAAGAGTAAAGCTGCACCTATTGAAGGTAGAATAACAGCGAATGCTAACTCTAATACAGGCTCAGTGGTAAGTGGCCCTTTCATTGGAACAAAGACCTCAAGTAAACGTAAGGATAGGGAAAGCAGGATACTTCCGTAAGCAGTTCGGTTACCAAAGCTTTTTCCAAGAAATATATATCCGATAACTAAGAGGATGACATTAATGACTAATACTATAGAGCCAGAACTAATACTGCCATCAAATACCGTACTTAGTATAATTGCGATACCGGTCACGCCGCCAATTGAAAAGTTATTAGGAAATTTAAAAAAGTATACACCGAATACAACTAGCATAACACCAAGGGTTATTAAGGCGTATTCCTTTATTTTTTGCATTATTATTTTGTGTTGATACACTGTAGTCCTCCTTAAGAAAGTTAATCTGTAAAATATCCTACACAAAAGTATGATAGCAACTATAAAAAAAGTCAAGTGTATTTCTACATAATAATTCCCTATCACCTTTTTTTGCGAGCTTGTAAGAAAAGACGAATAGGTAATAACAATGATATGCTTATGAATTATTTGATTTTAAAATAATTTAATATTTTTATTGCTAATTGGAAAAATATACATTATAATAACTGTGTAACTAATGTAATTTATTCAAATAATATATAATGTATTGCTTACAACATGTTGGTAATACATCTTATATTAAATCCACTGTATTGTAGCAGTTGGATGATGTCCGTTGGACATTTCGAAAGGAGTTGTTGTAATGTCGGCTTATAAAATGGTGATTTCAGACTAAAACTTCATATCGGGCAGAACTAGGAGGTTATCAATGATATGACCCCATTTAGTGATGCCGCACAGGTAACCTTTCGTGAAAACTATGACTAATGTTGTGGCACACTTTAGGGTGTGTTATTTTTATATCTAAAAATATTATTATATTGCTAATTCTTATAGAGCAATATAGGTACACCGCAAAAAGCAGCGATTTCTACAAGGCTGCTTTCTGCGGTATTTTTATGCCCTAACTTAGCTAAGGGATTGGGATACAAAATGACAATCTTTGATAAAGTCTATACTCGGTATGAAGTTCATTTGCGATTACACGTTTTACAGAAACAAAAATGAAGTGTAACTATTATTACAAGCAACAACTTAAATTGAAAGGAGAGATGAATATGAATTTTGACGGCAATTTTAAAATAGTAGAAGTAAATAATAATCAATTTAATAAATATTTTATGGAGGATATCGATGATCGATTTAAAAAATTATGGTTTTACAGACAGATATAATATAGATGTAAATGTAGAGGGCTGTATCCCAGCCCGAGTTACAGAAGTGCATAGAGAAATGTACAAGGTGATTTCCTGCCAAGGAGAAGGTACAGCAAGGCTTAAGGGGACCTTCTATAATATCACTGAGACAGCAGAGGACTTCCCAGCAGTGGGTGATTTTGTTCAACTAAGGTATAACGAGCACGGAGATTCTCAAATTGTCAAGGTGTTCCCAAGAATTTCAAAATTCTCCCGACCTGATTATTCAGGGCACAATGCCGGATATGTAAAAACTGTTTTGGAACAAGTAGTAGCAGCCAATTTTGATTATGTATTTATTATGGCATCCTTAAATTATGATTTTAATATCAACCGAATTATGAGGTATATCACGGTTGCCTGGGAAAGCGGCGGAGTTCCGGTAGTGATTCTGACGAAGGCAGACTTAGTTGAGGATTATACAGAACAATTGAAGCAGGTGAAAGCGCAGGCACTTGGGGTTGAAGTAATTATAGTGAGTGCTGTGACCGGAGAAGGTCTGGAGGAATTGGCACAGTATATGAAGCCGACAAAGACGTTAGTATTTCTTGGTTCCTCCGGTGTTGGTAAATCTACCTTAGTGAATGCTCTTGCAGGGGAAGAAGTTATGAACGTGAATACCATTCGAGTGGATGATAGTAAGGGGCGTCATACTACAACACATCGACAGTTGGTCTTATTAAAGAATGGTGTAATGATAATTGATACTCCTGGAATGAGGGAACTGGGAATGTGGGAGGTTGCTGAGGGTCTTGGAGAAGCATTTAACGATATTGAAGACTTGTTCCTAAATTGTAGGTTTTCAGATTGTACGCATAAAAGTGAACCGGGATGCGCAGTGCGAGAAGCAATTGATGCTGGTAAACTGGAATACTCGCGCTGGAAAAATTATCTCCAGTTAAAAAGCGAGGTAAAGTTCACGGAAGATAAAGTTGCTTATATGAGGGAAAAGAAGGAGTTTTTTAAAAAAGTTAATAAAGATGTAAAAACCAGACAGATTACTGGAGGAAAAAGATAATGAATTTCCATGAGACTATGGAGGGGAGAGAAGGAATGAAGATTGTAGACTTTAATCATAGTCATGTACCGATGGCTATGGAAATAGCAATAGGAAATTACGAGCTTGAACAGTTACAAGTACAAATTTTACCAAAAGTGAAATCAGTACCGGATTTAACACAGTTTGCTGATAATCAATTAGGTGTTGCAGCCTTTGAGGGTGATCGGATGATTGGTTATCTTTGTGCGTATTATCCAAGGGAGGATGCCTTTGGAACTACGATGGTGAGAGGGACCTTTACACCAATACATGCTCATGGGGTCATTTCTGATTCGTCTTATCATAGAGATCGGATTTATTCCCTATTATATCAGGGAGCAGCACAAAAATGGGTAAAGGAAGGTATCCGTAGTCATGGCATTGCGTTATATGCACATGATAAGGACCCCATTCATAGCTTTTTCTACAATGGCTTCGGATTACGATGTATTGATGCTATCCGATCCTTAGACGATATTCCGAGTGAAATAACTTCTGCGCATCTCGAAGAAGCGGAATTGGAATATTGCGTAGTACCAAAAAATGAATGGAGATTATTGCTTGAGCACCATAATGCATTGATTACTCACTTAGGTAATAGTCCGACTTTTATGCACTTTGATATAATGGATGAAGACGAATTATATCGTCGAACCGGAGAAGATACTCGCTATTATGCAGCAAAAGCAAGAGGGAATTATATAGCTTATGTGAAAATTAGTTCAGAAGGCGAAAACTTTGTAACAGAGTTTAAAGATATGATGAACATTTCTGGTGCCTACTGTGATCCTAAGTACCGAGGTATTGGAGTTTACCATAACCTTTTGATATTTCTTATGAAGGAGCTAAAAAGGGAGGGGTATCAGCTTCTCGGTGTGGATTGTGAAAGCTTTAATCCGACCGCTCGTGGATTTTGGTTGAAGTATTTTACTGAATATACGCATAGTGTTGTAAGACGGATCGATGATAAGGCAATCCAACTAGGATAATTAATGCAGTAAATAAAGTTTACTGATGTCTTTTGTTACGTTGATATAGTATAAAGTAAATCAAAAACGGTGTCTTAAAGGTTCGGTTTAACCATTTAAGACACCGTTTTTTCTATCCCTGTAAAGCTATTCTATACTAGATTGGAAGTACGAAATTGAAAAGATTAATCTATTGGAAGATGATTCTTATCAAAAAAGGGAACCTGATTACTAACCCTAACGTCTAATGTTTGTAAACGATAAATAAAAGGAGGTTAGAAAAATAGAATTTCTCTTTCGGTACCAAAAGAGAAATGAAATCATAAAGGGATTGAAATAAGAAGAAAATATAATATCTAATTTAAATAGGTAGAGTTACTAATGAATATTCTGGAAGAAGAAAAAATTAATTTCGAATGAGAAAATAGAATTGCATCGATAACATGCAATGGATAAATACAATATATCAGGGACAAGAACTGTTATTAGTTTAACTAGGATAACAGAAGGAAGTAGTCATATTAACGGGAAATAAAATAGGATGAAGTATAAGAAATAAGATAATAAAAAATAGGATGAAAATAAGAAATAAGATGAAATAAGATATACGTTAAAGAAGAAATAAAATGAAATTAGAAACAGAATCAAAAAAGTAACAATATGAAACAAGAAATAGAATGATTAAGAAGCAATAAGATGAATCAAGAAATAGGATGAACAATAAGTAATAAGATGAAACAAGAAATAAGATGAAACAAGAAATAAGATGATAAAAAGTAATAAGTTGAAACAAGAAAAGAGGAACAATAAGAAATAGGATAAACAGTAAGAAACACGATAACATAAAAATAGGATGAAATTTATTAAAATAGGAGGTAATAATATGATAAAATCAAAATTAGTTAAGGCTTTAATGTTAGGGTTATGTATGTCAGCATTAACATCTAGTGCAGCATTTGCTCAGGCAACAAGTACCAATACGGTCAAGAGTAGTGAAGTACAGGTAGATGATGCTTTATATGCGAAGCAAAAGGATATAGATCAATTTGTTTTTGAAGACCATGCAAGAGATATCGAAAAAATGGGATTTATGATTAATTATACTGGAGTTGTTGGCGATTTAGTAGAGATTGGAATATCCCCATATACCGACGCAAATGCAGATTATCTTTATGGAGCATTTGGTAAAGACAATGTAAAAGTTGTTGAATTTGATCAAAGTGTTATATATGCAAGTGGTGTAGCAGTAGATCCGGCTGCAGCAGATGATGCAACTGGAACAGGAGATGGAACAACTGTGAAGGATGATATGCAAACGGACTTAGAAAATGGTACTTTAGTAGATCCTGTTGATGATGGAAAAGTTTACAAGGGTAGTGACGATGTATCAATCCAGATTGAAAGTGTTGATGGAGTAGTAAATGATGCAGCCCCTGATGCAGATCCTGACCTTATATCCCAGACAACATCTGCAAACACAGAAAATGCAGATATCAAAACAGTTTCTGTCGCTGATGATGCAGTAAAAAGTGGTGCAGAAGACAATGAAAGTGGTGTACCTGCTCCTTTAATGGTATTAGCAATTGCTGGTGGAGCTGCTTTACTTGGTGGAGCAATCATTTTATCTAATAAGAAAAAAGTTACAAAATAATTAAAATGCTGACTAAGAGAGGTTGTCTTGTGACAACCTCTCTTTTATTATAGAACGTAAATGTAATAAAACATTAATTACCATTTTATTAATAAAAGGAGTATAATGAAGTTTATTAATTAATATTTGTTGTTAAATAGTTTTTGTCCTAATATGATTGGATAAGTTTAAAATGGATGATTAAGGGAAAATTAATAATATAACTTTAATTCATGTTAAGATAGAAAGAAGGATGTAAAATGTTGGTGAAGGAATATGAAAATGCCCGAACGTTTTTAGCTGATTATGAGGCGGTACTATTGGAAAACGAAGCAGTCAGCCAGTTGATTCTTTATAACGCAAATCAAAAACTCGACGCGTCGGAGAGCGAGGAGGGTTTATTTGGTGCTGTTTTGGAGGAGGACAAAACGTTTTTACTTTTTTGTAATACTGCGCCACATAACTTAATCGTTCATTTAGTAATGCGAGAAAATATAGCGCAAGCCTCGGTTGCTTTGGCGGATTTCCTTAGTAACAGCCATATTATAATTAGTGGTATAAATGCAAGGTTAGATGTCTGCCAAAATTTTATGGAACAATACAAAAAGCTTGTTAACTGTTCTTTTGTAGAGAAGCTTGGCATGGACATTATGGAAATACGTAAGGTAAATGATATTAAGCCTGTGGAAGGCGTGCAACGTCTGGCATTACCAGAGGAAGCTAAGTTGATAGCAGATTGGATGATTCAATTTCAGATGGAAGCATTGACCAGCGAGATGGATTATGAAGCAGCGCTTAATAAAGCTAAAAAATTAATTGATGAAAATAAAATATACCTTTATGAAAATATGGAACAAAAAGTGGTTACAATGGCAGTTGCATCCAGAAAGTTAGTACACGGAATGGCAATCACCTATGTCTTTACACCAGAGGAATACAGAGGTAAGGGCTATGCAGCAGCGAATATGTACTATTTAAGTAAAGAGTTGTTAGAAGACGGTTTCGAGTTTTGCACCCTATTCGTGGATAAGAAGAATCCCCTATCCAACCGAGCATATGAAAAAGTAGGATATAAAATCCTGGAGGATAATTACGAATACATGGTTATTCCTGCCGAAATATAAGAGAACGTTTGGGTAGCGTATTATGATACATATTCCCAACAATTTCGGAGAAAATTTAATAGTCGAAGCTCCCTTCTGTGTAACTGCATAAGATTTTGCAGATGTATAGAAGGGAGCTTCGTTTTTTTATAAATGATAGAGATAATTTCATTAAGCTCCAATATAGTTCATAGCAAACCAAGATACTTGCATTTCGTTCTATCCTTGTGTAAAATAGGTTAGTAGGTAAATAATAGTAATCCTAATAATAGAAAATCTAATAATAGAAATTCTAATAATAGAAATTCTAATAATGGAAATTCAATAATGGAAATTCAATAATGGAAATTTAATAATGGAAATTCAATAATGGAAATTTAATAATAGAAATTCAATAATAGAAATCCGATTAATAGAAATTCAAATAAAATACATTATAGAATCGAAGGGAGATCAGTTTTTATGAAGACTGTAAAATGGGGTATAATCGGTGCAGGGAGGATATCTTCAACCTTTGCCACTGCTTTAAATTCATTGGACAATACGGAATTAGTAGCCATTGCATCGAGAGATATGGAAAAAGCAAAAGAATTTGCTGATAGATTCCATATTAAAAAAGCATATAGTAGTTATGATGAAATAGTAAAGGATCCGGAAATCGATGTTATTTATATCGGAACTCTGCATACCGAGCATAAAGCAAATACTGAATTATGCATTATGAATGGAAAATCTGTTCTTTGTGAGAAACCATTTACCATTAATCATAAAGAGACAGAATATCTAATGAATTTAGCAAAGAAAAACAAGGTATTTTTAATGGAAGCTATGTGGACAAAGTTTCTGCCTGCAACCAAGGTGGTAAAGAAGTGGCTCCAAGAGAATATAATAGGAGAAGTAAAATATTTTAATTTATCCTTTGGATATCAAGCAGAATTTGACATTAATAGCCGGATATTTAATCCCGACCTAGCTGGTGGTGCTTTATTGGATGTCGGTGTATATTTGATCTCCTATGTTATTTATATGATGGACAAGTTACCGGATCATGTTGCTAGTAGCGCCTTTTTGGGTAGAAGTAATGTTGATGAAACGAATGTCATTGCTTTTTCTTATAATGAGGGTGTAATGGCTGATTTAAGCTCCTCTATTACCGCAAACACAGGTAATGATGCTGTAATTATAGGAGAAAAAGGAAAAATAGTGGTACCAAGTTTCTGGAGAGCAGAAAGTGCAGAGGTCTACGATCAGAAGGGTAAACTGATTGATAAATTTTTGCTACCCTTTACTTCAAATGGTTACGTATATGAAGCAGAAGAAGTGAACTGTTGTATCCGTGAAGGAAAACTGGAAAGTGATGTTATACCACTTCAGGATACATTGAATGTTATGAAAATCATGGATGAAATGCGTGCTACTTGGGGGCTTACATATCCACAAGAGCGGAATAAATAATTACATTTTATCAATTTGATAGGAAAAATATGAGGTTAGTATTTGTATATTTTGCCTAAAATGATAAGAGAGAACAAGTAATACGGAAGAAAGTATCTTCTATATAATAAAAGGAATGCAAAAGGATACTGGCTTCTTTACGGAGGATTGGGCATGAAGGACAATGAGTATATAGTGGCAGGTTATAGTTTTTCGGATCCCCACGATTATAAAGAAGCGAAGCGTGAGGCAGAGACAATCGATTATATCAAAGCAAATACTGATTTGAATGATTTGAATAAGACGATAAAGTTATATCATAAATTGGTGGAGCGAAAAACCTTGAAAACAGTGGTAGGCTTCACATTTTTAAAAGAATTACAGGAGAGAATTGTAAAAGAGAGTATTGTAAGTAAAGATAACATACCGTGTATTCAAATTGATAAAGACGAGAAGCAGCTAAGAACATATGCCAATATCTTAGAGCATGATCAGGAACATAAACATATGGATATGATTGATGACTACAGAATTAAACTCAGAAATTCTCGTATCATTAGCGCTTTTCTTGTTGGTATTATAGTTGTAATGATAGCGATATCAATTTGGAGTGATCGTAATATATTTTCTAATTATGAGAATAAAATCATTAATAAATATGCGACTTGGGAAGAAGAGTTAAATGCTAGGCAGAAATTAATTGAGGAAAAAGAAAAATTACAATCAGAGGAGTAATTTCACAATTTGGTCATAGTTCAATGTTATGATATAAGAAAGGCGTAGTGAGCATATGCAAGCTTGCTTGCAATATACGATCGGAGCTAAAGATTATGAACACTTGTGTTCATAATATAAGAAAGGCGTA
>JAQSYO010000092.1 GCA_029256105.1 Herbinix sp. | reverse complement strand
TATCGATGGCTTGGTTTAATTCCAACTTACTTGCAACGTCCATAGAAGATTCACCCTGTTTTATCTGCAGAATAATATCTCTTCCAGGAGCTGCATCAACCGTATCCGGTCCGTAGAGCTGATAGGTAAATTCATAAGCTTTCTTACTAACATTTATAATAAGAATAACCACCAATACATAAAAGATTATATTCATTAATAATCGCAAAATAAAGCTTGTTATTTTTAAAGTTAACTTTACTGATGTGGACTTCGTCGCCATTTGTTCGCCTCTCTTAGTGTATTTAACCACAGTTAAATACAATATAGAAAATGCTTATGCATTCACTCAAAGTTATTCTACATTTCAGAATACCATGATATGAATGCCTGCATTCTTTTATGAATTTGCTTTGCTAAATACCATATAAGTAATCAGCAAGTCAGTTACAATGCCTTCTGTTAAGACGGAAGACTATACTTCCATAATGATTGGCAATATCATCGGGTTTCTCTTCGTCTTTTTCCAGATATAATCACTTAGGGAATCCTTAATTTCTGTCTTCATTTTTCCCCAGTCAGCATTATTACGGCTTAAACATTTGTCCAATGCTTTTTCCACTACTACGCGGGCTTCTTCCATCAGATTTTCTGATTCTCTTACATATACGAAGCCTCGTGAGACAATATCCGGTCCAGCCATTACTTGATTACTGTATTTCTCAAGTGAAATAACAACAATAATTAAGCCATTCTCAGATAAAAGCTGTCTGTCACGAAGAACTATATTACCGACATCACCAACACCAAGACCATCTACAAGGATGCCCTGTGCGGTTACCTCGCCTGTAATTGCTGCTTTTTCATCCGATAGGGTTAATACATCACCGGAGGATAGAATAAATATATTGTCTTTCACAATACCCAACGTCTGAGCAAGTTCTGCATGACGAATCAAATGTTTATATTCGCCGTGGACAGGAACTGCATACTTTGGTTTGAGTAAAGAATACATAAGTTTAATCTCTTCCTGACAAGCATGCCCGGAAACATGGGTATCCTGATATATTACCTTGGCACCCTTCATGGAAAGCTCATTAATTACTTTTGATACAGCCTTCTCATTGCCAGGAATCGGGGTTGAGCTCAATATAACAACATCCCCCGGTTTAATTGTAACTTTTTTATGAATCGATGCCGCCATACGTGGCAGTGCAGCCATGGTTTCACCCTGACTACCAGTGGTAATTAGCACCAACTGATCATCGGTATAATTCTTCATCTGTTCAATATCAATCAACATGTTATCAGCCATCTTAATATAGCCTAGCTCATTAGCAACCGTAATGATATTTACCATACTACGGCCTTCAATTACAATCTTTCTGCCAAACTTAGCAGCGGAATTGATTACCTGCTGCACGCGGTCAACATTTGACGCAAAAGTAGCAACGATAATTCTTTGCTTTGCGTAATCTGAGAAAATGGTATCAAAGGTTTTTCCGACCGAACTCTCGGACATCGTATATCCGGGACGTTCCACATTCGTGCTATCGCAAAGAAGTGCCAGAACTCCCTTCTTACCAATCTCACCAATTCTTTGTAAATCGATTGGCTCACCAAATACCGGTGTGTAATCCACCTTAAAATCGCCTGTATGGAATATAATACCTGCGGGTGTAAAGATTGCCAGAGCTGCTGCATCTGCAATACTATGGTTTGTCCTTATGAATTCTATTCGAAAGCATCCAAGATTAATGGATTGACCATATTTGATTACCTTACGCTTTGTATTCTTTAATAAATTGTGTTCTTTCAGCTTGTTTTCAATGATTGCAACTGTAAGCTTTGTTGCATAAATCGGAACGTTAATATCTTTTAAAATATAGGGCAGAGAACCAATATGGTCTTCATGTCCATGGGTGATGACAAAACCCTTCACTTTTTCAATATTCTCCTTCAGATAAGTCACATCGGGAATAACTAAATCAATTCCCAACATTTCATCCTCCGGAAAGGATAATCCACAATCAATTACGATGATACTGTCCTCGTACTCAATCGCAGTTATATTCATACCGATCTGTTCCAATCCGCCCAGCGGAATAATTTTAACTCCTTTAAAATCACTAACTTTCATGTTACTTTTTTCTTTTAATTCTGTTTGCTTAAGTATGTTCTTTTCTTTTTCTTTCAAATAATTGCACCTCCAATGGTTTTTATGTACTACTTCTATCCATTAACTAAGTGCATCGATATTAAACAAGATAACCTCGTTTACAAGAAAATTCTTACTCATAAGATAATTCTTATTCACAAGTCGAATCGAAAATCCAATTCTCTTGTTTTGATTTAGATTCAATAGATTTATTTGCCTTTGCATTTTTTACAATGACCGTATAGCTTGACCTCATGATTTACCACTTCAAAACCCATGGTCTCATTAATCCGTTCTTCTAACGTCTCTAACAGATCATCCTGAAATGCATACACATTCCCGCAATCCAGGCATATTAAGTGATGATGATGGTGGCTGGCTTCTTCTTTGCCTTTTTTATTAATTTCATAGCGCACATATCCATCATCCAAATTTAATTTATCTATTAGATTTAACTCTGACAACATTTGAATCGTACGGTAGACAGTAGCTATTCCTATCTCAGGGTATTTCTTTTTGACATAATCGTATATTTCTTCCGCAGTCAAATGCCTACCCGGTCTACTGTTCAAAACTTCTAGAATAGCCACACGTTGTGTGGTAACTTTAAGTCCGTTCTGTTTCAACAAATTTTTGAATTGTTCCTGATTTT
>JAQSYO010000091.1 GCA_029256105.1 Herbinix sp. | reverse complement strand
AAAACCCCTAAGAATATGGGAGGATACTCTCCCCAATATATGGAGGAATAATATGAAAAAAAGATTAATTAGCTTACTAATGGTTTCCCTTATGGTACTTAGCTTAGCGGCGTGCCAGAATGGAAATAGTGGGGAAGATAACTCACTGAAATACATAGAGGATAATGGTAAATTCATTCTCGGATTGGATGATTCCTTTCCACCGATGGGATTTCGTGATGATGCAGATAATATCGTCGGCTTTGATGTTGATCTTGCAAAGGCGGTATGTGAGAAACTTGGTGTTGAGCTAGTACTTCAGCCAATCGAATGGGATGCAAAAGAGCAGGAGCTAAACACGAAGAACATCGATTGTATCTGGAATGGTTTTTCAGTAACTCCGGATCGTCTGGATATCTGGAATGGTTTTTCAGTAACTCCGGATCGTCTGGAAAATCTTACTATGACAGAGCCCTACTTGTTAAATAATATTTCTTTGGTAGTTGTTCAGGGTAGTGACGTTACCACTATGGCAGATATGGCGGGAAAGAAGCTTGCAGTTCAGAGTGGTTCTTCTGCAGAAGAAACTTTAAATAATGATGATAACAAAGCATTTAAGGAATCCCTGGGTCTGGTAAATCCTTTTGGTGACTATGTAACTGCACTTATGGATCTCGAAACTGGCAATTCCGATGCAGTTTTGATGGATTCCGTTGTAGCAAATTATATGATTAATGACGCAGGTAAAGATTTTGTTGTATTAGATGAAACCTTATTAGCAGATGAGTATGCAATTGGCTTCCGTAAAGGGGAAGAAGCATTATGTGATGCGGTTGAAAATGCACTAAAGGAACTGAAAGCAGACGGAACAGTGGAAGAAATCGCTACGAAATGGTTTGGTTCTGACATAACATTAATTAAAGAATAGTATTTGGGAATAAGAAATGATAGTGCTCCGGATGTGTTGAAATTCCAACTTCCGGGGCATTTTTTTATTACTGAAGAGCTTGCTAAGTAACAATAAAATTCAAAGGCCAATGAAACTTAACATTGTAAAAGAAGATGATCTATAAATTGAGAGAAGTTTGACAAAATATTCCTGTAAGGATATAATTTTATTATTAATACTTTTAATATATATCTTTGAATATGGTGCTTACTGTTTGGATTTTATTAATTTGAATAAATATATAGATTTACTACTAATTTGGTTTATTCGTAACTTACTTGCTTCATTTCATTCATTATTCATCACCTACTGAATGCAGCAAAATTCATTATTCAAATTATAGATAAATAAACTATGGGGGATAGATCTAATGATATGCAAAAATTGTGGCAGAACAAATGATGCGGAGAATAAATACTGTAGTTACTGTAACTGCATATTAAATGCACCAAGGGTTACACCAGATTTCATAGATATCAATTCCTATGAGGCGGATGAAGGGTTCTCAAGGCCAGATTCCCAATACGTAGAACCTCAGATAATAAATCTAAAGGAAATAGAACCTCAAGAATATCCTCACCCAATTAACCATGATCAAGAATTAACTAAAATACCTGATATACATCAGGAATTAAGACAGAAGCTACAGCAACCAATTATCTATCAACAATTACAACATGAGTTCCCACAAGAAAAGTATCAGGAAAGACGAACTCCAATAAAGAATAAATTTCCGAAAAAGATGAAGCTTTCACGAAAATCTTTAATTGGAATGTCGGTTGCTATTCTGTTAATCGTGTTTATTATCATTTCTCTTAATAGAGTAATAGAAGCTGGAGAATATTCTTTTGTAGCAAAAGATGCAATTGAGGTTTATGTGGATAGAAATAAGATGGAAACCTATGTCTTTAATACAAAAGGTGTTTTGCTACATAAAATAGGGCAAAGCGTAAAACCTTATTACACAAAGGATCATACAGCAGCACTTTTGGTATCTCAAAATAACGCACAATCTCATTATGTGAATTCCCATGAACTAGTAAAGTTAAATACAGGCATGAGAAGTCATTCCATGTCAGAGAATGGTAAATATATTGTATATTCTACCACTAACGGCTTGCAAAATTTTAATTTAAATCTTTATGATGTTGATAATCATTCAGAAAAAGTGATTGATACCATTACTGATAAGCAGTACGACATGGTCCAAACATTACCGGATGGAAAAACGATTACCTATATAACAGCAAGTTTTCCTTATGACATAAATTATATGGAATATGAATCTTTTATTCTTAAGCTGGAAAGCCAACCGGAATCTCTTGGCAGTAATATCATAGTATTTAAGGTATCCAATGATAATAAATGCATTTATTATATAGATAGAAATGAGGAAGCATCCGATTCAATCTATGTGAAAAGCGATGCTGGTAAGGTACTTTTATCGAGTAATGTTACAAATAATATATTTTTTAACAAGGACGCTACTGAAATTATGATTTCGGATGGAGATAATACCTATATTAGTGTAAATGGTCGAGTAAGGCAGCAAGTTGCAGATGCCCTCGTATCCAAAATCGTTACACCGCGTAAAGCTATCGTCTATAATAATTTTGATATGGGCATTTATTCTTATGGGTTTAATACATTTCAGAATAAAGTGATACTATGTAATAATAACCTAAAATTAATAGATGACCAATATCAGAGCGAGGACTTAGGTTCTGTTACTAGAAATCATCAAATTGCAATTTCCAGGGACGGAACAGATCTGATTTACCGAAGTGCAGACAGGAACCTTATGATGGTAAAAGACTTGGACGGAGAATGGCTACAGGATAAGCTTGTCGAAGCAATCGATGATTCCATTGCTGCATCCAATGATTTATCAAAGATATACTATTTAAAGGATAAACAGTTGTATTACAAGCATAATAGCAAGGAACCAATCTTAATAACTGACAGTGCTTCAAATCTATGTATCAATCAAGCAGGAGATACAGCATACTTTCTTAAGGATTATAATACTGATCATGCAACGTTGTTTTACAGTGTTAATGGAGGCGAGGCAGAAGCAGTACCGGATAGTACAGGGGTGATCGGATTAAAGGAATGGAATTTCGGTGTAATCTATCAGAAAAAGATAGATGGGAAACATGCAGTTTTTTATAGTTCAAAAGGATCGAAGTTCAACTTATTGGTAGATGGTGTTGACTTTTTTCAACAGGATGTAAAATACACAGAGTAATACTCTCGGTGCTTCCTTCTTTAACAGTAATTTGGTATTATCTGTTATCGAAGGAAGCGCTATCTTTATGAGAAAATAATTGAAATGG
>JAQSYO010000090.1 GCA_029256105.1 Herbinix sp. | reverse complement strand
ACTCTATTCCAGATCATCAAAATCAAACGCAGCAGCCTTGGTGTAATTTGTTACCTTTGCTTCAAAGAAATCTGTCTTTGTACTATTTAAATTCGAGAAGCCTTCAATCCAAGCCATAGGGTTTTCCGATATTTCGGGATAAAGCTCCTCCAGTCCTATTGCCTTTAATCTTTGATTTCCCAGATATTTTATATATTTATCAATTAGATCGTCATTTATTCCCAGAATCTCGTTATTGGTGACATATTGCCCCCAAGCGATTTCGCGTTCGATCCCGGTCTTCATCATATCTCTGATTTCTTCCAATACCTCCGGTGTAAATATCTCAGGATTTTCATTTTTTAGTTCCTTGATAATATTCTGAAATAAAACCAAGTGTGTTACTTCATCCCGATTAATATACTTAAAAATAGTACTAGTCGCTGTCATTTTCCCCTGTCTTGCTAATGTATAGAAAAAACTGAAGCCGGAATAGAAATATATACCTTCTAATATATAATTTGCAATAATCGTCCGGATAAAATTTTCTACCGTTGCATTTTCATTAAAGGTTTGATAAATATTAGCAATATACTGATTTCTCTTTAAGAGATGTTTATCCTCTCGCCACTCGTCATAGATTTTATCCCTAGTCACCGGATTCGTTACGGTATCTAAGATATAAGAATAACTTTGCGCATGTATCTCCTCTTGAAAAGCTTGTATATTAAGAAGAGAAGAAACCTCCGGTGCTGTAACATATCTTGAAAGGTTTGGCAAGTTTTCACTTTGGACCGAATCTAAAAAGTTCAGAAAGGAAATAATCTTATCAAAAGCATTCCTCTCTCCGTCGGTTAAAAGCGGAAATTGCTTAATATCCGGAATCCAAAAATTATTTAACATTGTTCTATAAAACATAGTTGCCCAATTATATTTGATACGATTCCATTCTCTTAAATTCGTCGTATTTCCATTGATTAAAGTTTCTGTACCACGTGCACCTAGCTCATTAAAGATTTTTTTCTTTATCATTGTATCTATTCTCCTTCTTCGTGACTATTCAATCTCAACGACACTTATGAAATTCATGGGACAACCAAATAGTTGCCTTATTATTTAGCTCGAACAGCTTGTACATTCATCCATCTCAAGAGATTGATTTCTTATATAATAGATGGTCTTCACACCGTTCTTCCAAGCCTCCATATATAGATTTAATATATCTTTCGCTTTTACCTCCGGTGTAATATAGAGGTTAAAGGATTGTGCCTGGTCAATGTGTTTTTGTCGAATACCACATGCCTTAATGCTGCAGAGCTGATCAATGTGGTGCGCTTCCTTATACAGCCAGAAATTCTCTTCGTTAAGGTCGGGTGCAGCCTTGGGAGTAAAGCTTCCCTTCTTTTCTTCAATAAAGAATTTTTTAAAGATTGGATCAATACCTGCTGTTGTACCCGCAATATTTGATGTACTTCCGGTTGGAGCTACTGCTGTTATATAACCATTTCTTAAACCATACTTTTTTACATCTTCTTGCAGGGATAACCATCTCTTGGAGGTATAACCTCTCCGCTCAAAATATTTACCGGTCTGCCACTCAGAACCTTCAAATTCAGGATAGGCACCCTTTTCTTTCGCAATTTCCATCGATGCTTTAATTGCCTGATACGCTATCTCTTCAAATAAACGGTCCGCTTCTTCAAAATGTGCTTCACTTTCCCAGGCAATATGATTATTCACAAGGTAGTGATGATACCCGCTTGTTCCAAGTCCAATAGCCCTATATTTATCACTTGTAATTCTAGCCTCGGAAACTGGGGACTGATTTAGGGTAATAACGTTATCCAGCATGCGAATCTGCAAGGGTACTGTTTCCTTTAATTCATCGATACTGATACGCCCCAGATTAATCGAATTCAGATTACAGGTAACCATATCACCGGAGTTCACTCTTGTTACTACTTGCTTTTGATGGTCCACTGTTTCTATTACTTCCGTGGCAAAGGTAGACTCACTCACATTTTGAGCTATTTCATGGCATAGGTTTGATGCATAGATCATCCCTGCATGCTTATTCGGATTTGCTTGATTTACGGTATCTCGGAAGAAAATAAATGGGGTTCCGGTCTCAACTGCGCTTTTCATAATTTTCTTCATAATCTCCAGAGCTGTTACTTCAACCCGGTCCAGACTATCCTTTGCCTCACATGCAAGATAGCGATCTGTAAATGCTTTCTCATCTCCATCATCATAGAAATCTTCTAAGCAAAAGCCCATCACCTTATTCACCTGATAAGGATCAAATAAGGACCAATTTCCTCTGGTTTCCAGACGCTCCATAAAAAGATTCGGAATACTTAAGGCCGGAAAAATGTCATGCGCTTTTCTTCTATCATCCCCGTTATTAGTCCTAAGCTCCAAGAATTCGTAAAGGTCCTTATGCCATATATCTAGCGTAATGGAGGCTCCACCTTTTCTTCTTCCAAGCTGATCCACTGCTACAGCAGTATCGTTATACAGCCTGATCCAAGGTATTACCCCACCGGAAGCATTTTTATAACCTCTTATCTCACTATTGAGTGCCCTGATTTTCCCTGTATAAATTCCCAAGGCTCCACCATGCTTCGATACACTGGCAAATTTTTGATTTACATCATAGATGGACCAAAGATTATCTCCTACCACTGAGATAAAGCAGCTGCTTAACTGATGAAATGGAGTGCCGGCACTGGCTAAAGTCGGAGTTGCTGTTGTCATTTTAAGCTTACTCAGTAAATCGTAGAACTTTTTGGCATATTCAATCTTATTTTCGCCTTCCGGTATCGCCAGATGCATCGCTATGACTAGAAAACGTTCTTGCGGTAATTCCAACACCTCCTTATTGAAGCCTCGGATTAAATATCTGTCCGTTAATAACTTTAACCCTTCATAATTAAAAAGCAAATCCCGCTCCGGCTTGAGGTAGGCTCCTAATTCCTTCCGTTCTTCCTCTGTATATTCTGTTAACAAATATTCTCCGTAATATTTTAAATCTACTAACTTATGTACTAATTCAGAAAAATCACCATAACCAAAATAATGATATCCTCGATTAATAGCAGCTTCTTTATACAAATCAGACATTAATAATCTGGCTGCTGCATATTGCCAATTAATATTCGTCTTCCTAACAACATTACCATAACTATCCTTCGTTGTCTGTATCATCTTCTCAATTGCCGTTTGTATCAGTATTTTCTGTATCTCCTTCGTACTCATACCATCTCGAAATTGAATATTGGAATCCATCTCAAGCTCAATCGGATTACATCCGTCTAATCCCTTACATACATAAGCCACCATTTTCTTGGTTTTCTCCACGCAAAGCTGCTCATAACTCCCATTACGTTTTTTAATCTTTATGTCCATATGCCCTTCCTTTCTACATCCCATAATTTATTAATACCACTAGTAATAGTTATCATTATTGTTATTATATATGATATCTAGAAATTTTTCTATAGAAAATTAGAATGTCTTTCATATTTTTTTTCAAAAATTGGTAACCAATAGTGATGAATATGGGTGTATATATATTAATTTTGGCGTACTCCGACTGACTGAGGGCGTATCGAAGGAGGGAAAGGCAGCCAATATTAATATATATGCACCCATAATCATCTCATATATGAACCAGACATATGGCACCCAAACCAAGATTAATTCAAATAAAAACAGAAGGAATCAATAAATCCTTGATACCTTCTGTTTCTTTCCTATAC
>JAQSYO010000089.1 GCA_029256105.1 Herbinix sp. | reverse complement strand
CCTTCATGGACTCTGCATTTTTAGTAACAATTACATCTTGATAGCAGCGAGTTTATTCTTTAGCTATAAGTCTATATAAAATCCTTTTAAAAACGTATTGCTTTTTGCGCCCAAATTCGTTGCTTTTCGTTGCTTTTCGTTTTTATTTGTAATATTATAATATTGGATGTTTAATATTCGGAGGTGATACAGCTACATGGCCAAAAAGCTCTCAATAATACTTGTTGAAGATGATCCTGATGAATGTAAAGAGTTGGTTGATTACATAGAAGGATTAGATGATATATCATTACTTGGTGTCACCAATAGTTCAACAGAAGCAATTAAATATATTAAAGATTATATACCGGATGTAATTATCTTGGATTTAGAGCTACAGCGAGGAAGTGGCAATGGATTAAACGTTCTAATGGGATTACGGCAATTGGACTTAAATAATAAACCCTATGTCTTAATAACCACCAATAATTCAAGTCAGATTACTCATGATTCCGCCCGCCAATTGGGTGCAGATTTTATCATGACGAAATACCAGTCGGATTATTCTCCGAAAAGTGTTGTTGAATTTTTGAAAATTATGGAATCTTCCATTCTAGGTCGCAAGCAGGCTTTGTTAGATAATACCCCTGCCTCCGAGCCTCCGGAGATGAAGGCAAAGAGGATCGTACGAAGAATTAATACAGAATTAAATCAGATCGGGATTAGCCCAAAAGCCGTTGGGTATCAGTATCTGGCAGATGCTATTTTACTTGTTGTCAATCAATGCAAACGAAATTTATATAATGAGATTGGGAAGAGATATGGGAAAACAGAAGCCAGTGTAGAGCGTGCTATGCAAAATGCTATTAATAAGGCATGGAAAACGGCAGATATAGAAGATTTACTGAAATATTACACTGCCAGAATTAACCCAGAAAAAGGAGTTCCTACGATAACAGAATTTGTTTATCATTATGCTAATATGCTTAAAAATGAATATTAACCGGAAAAACACTCCAATGACGTTCTTCCGGTCATCCATTCATCTTGCTTTTATAAGAGCATATCTGTGTTGATATAATTAAATTGCAAACCAGCTCATAAGATACTTCCAAAAATCCATGATATTTTTCCTCCTCATTTCTTTTCTATAAATATAAAAGAAATGAGTCGAAAACTAAGTTTGTTATTGTATGGTACTTTATGTTGGAAATTGTTAATATTTGACGAAGGTGAAGACTATGTTAATAATATTTATTAAATACTTTGCTATGATAATATGTGCATTCTATGTTTATTTGAAGCTACTGAATATATCAATAAAAAAGGGTTGGTACCTTTCACTAGTACTCTTTATAATGCTTACTTTGCCCATAATTTATTTATTGAGAAAGTATGTTTCTCCTGCTACTACTTTAGTCATCGTCTTGTTATTAACTTTCTATTTAACTAAGATCACAAAAACACCTTATAATCTGTCACTTACCACGTCCGTTATCGCATATGGGATATCATATTTTATTTTTCTGATATCTACTGCATTGTTGTCTGCTATTGGTTATTCCTTATTTTTATTTAAGGGTGAATATCCACCTAATCAAATTATTATTATGTTAATATGTCTTACACAAATCATATGCACTGCCATTCTGTTTAAATTTAGACGTTTGAAAAATGGTATGCCAACATTAAAGGAACATAGTTTTAATGATAATGGTGTTTATATCAGCATTTTGGTATTACTAGCCGCATCATTTCTAAGCGTACGTGAAAATGAAAATTTCATCTTCATAATTCCCTTCTTTTTCACCTTTTTATGTGGCCTCACACTTTTCTTCTGGTGGAAAAGCAGTATTACTAAAAAGTACCTAGATAAAATAAAAGCAAGGGAAATTGAAGAGCTACAAAAAATAATTAAGGATAACAATCTTCAAATTGAACAACTTAAGCAACACAATGATGAACTGTCCAGGATCATACATAAGGACAACAAGCTAATTCCCGCTATGGAATATGCCGTTAGAGAATATCTTTCCACAACGAAGCTTACTCCAACAAATAACACAGCGTCTGCGAAAGGACAGGAATTATTGGAGCAGCTAGCCTGCCTGACAAAGGAACGTGCCGGTATTCTGACTAATTACGAAACAAATAATAAAAAACTCGTATCCACGGATATTCCTTCTATTGATACCCTGCTGAACTACATGTCCAGAAAAGCACGGTCACATGAGATTAGCTTCGATGTATCCCTATCCGGAAGCTTTGTGCAGCTTACGAAGCAGGCGATGGAAGAGGCAGACTTAAGAACATTGCTTGCAGACTTGATAGACAATGCAATTATTGCAACAAAAAAATCTCATTGTCGCAATATCTTAATTAGTCTAGGGTTGAATGGCGGTTGGTATTCCATTGATATTTTTGACAGTGGAGAACTTTTTAAAGCGGAGACTCTTTCCAATATCGGTTCAAAAAGAACCACGACCCACGCGAAAGAAGGTGGCAGTGGAATTGGTCTAATGACAACCTTTGAGCTTATAAAGAAATGTCAAGCAAGCTTTATTATTGAAGAATTACCGGATAGCCAGCTTTTTACTAAGAAGGTATCTGTATGCTTTGACCAGCTGGGAGAATTTCGGATTAAAACTTCCAGGGAGGAAATTCAAAAGTCACTGCCTTTCCACTCTTGCACCATGCAAAATTCATCTCAGAAGTACTTATATTTACTCCAACAATGTAGTTCAGTATATACCCCAGTCGAACACTGATAATGCGATTATCAGTTTCACACTACTTCGATCGTATTCGGGTTTTCACGCTAAGTATATTTCACTTTTTCATACTTCGTAACAAATGAACGGAGGGCATTATGACTTCAGAACAGATTCAGATTTTTATAGCAGTATGTCGCCATTTAA
>JAQSYO010000020.1 GCA_029256105.1 Herbinix sp. | reverse complement strand
CCTTATTTGCAATTGCGCAAACCTATGATGTTGAACCGAATCAAATTCTTCAAAACAATCCACAAATTGCAGCGAGTGAAACATTGACACCCGGTGATGTTCTAGTAATCACCTATGCACAAGAGGAAGTAATCGATACCGTTGTAATCAATGGGTATGCCTATCCCTTTATTGATCGGACTGTTTTAAGAAAGACACTTCCTTTCCTAACATACCTATCCATTTTTACTTATGGCTTTGATGCAACAGGTGAGTTAAATCCGATTGAGGATGAGGAGCTCATTGCTATAGCCAAGGAGTTTGGGGTCGCACCAATTATGATGCTTGCACCAATGAATGCGGAAGGAGCTTTTGATAGTCAAATCGCTCACAATATGTTTATTGATCCGGCTGCGCAAACTAATTTGATTAATAATATTGTAACAACGATGCAAGCAAAAGGGTACCGTGGACTTGACATTGATTTTGAGTTTATCTTACCGGAGGATAAGGAAAACTTTCTTAATTTTATTACAGCAGTGCATACCAGACTCAGTCAGGAGGGGTTGCTTACGTTTGTTGCATTGGCACCTAAGACCTCAGGGGAAATGACAGGCCTTTTATATGAAGCGCATGATTATCCAACAATTGGTGCAGTTGCAGATAAAGTACTTCTAATGACTTATGAATGGGGTTATACATTCGGTCCACCTATGGCAACGGCACCTATAAATAATGTACGAAGAGTACTGGAATATGGCGTAACAGTGATTGATCCCGATAAAATATTGATGGGAGTTCCTAATTATGCTTATGATTGGCCGTTACCCTTTGTCGCAGGGGAGACTTCAGCAGAGTCCATGGGAAATCAGGAAGCAATTATGCGTGCAGTCCAGTACAATGTTACCATACAGTTTGATGAAACTGCACAGTCACCATTTTATAATTATACGAATGCAGAAGGTGTACAGCATGTTGTTTGGTTTGATGATGTCAGAAGTATGAACGCGAAATTGCGCCTAATACCGGAATTTGGGCTTAATGGAGCAGGTGTTTGGCAGATCATGAGGTTCTTTCCCGGTTTATGGTTAGTTGTTGATTCCCTGTTTATCGTTGTGAAACCAGAAAATGCTTAATAACAATAAAATTAAATAAATATAGCTATTAGCAATAATCTGAAATAAAACAAAGAGATGGTTTTCAATATATATGAAAATTGCTTCTTTGTTTTTTTGTTTACAAAAAATCATCAGGAGGTTATAATTGTTATAATGTTTCGAAACGCTAATTGACGGAAAAGGGGTTTGATTTATGAATAAGAAGATATTAAAAGAAATTATCAGCTGGGTTATGGTATTTGTAATAGCCTACGGATTGGCAACGTTTATCAATAAAGTAATCATATTCAAGGTAGAAGTACCAACCAGTTCCATGGAGAATACAATAATGGTCGGTGATAAGGTAGAAACTTTACATTTATCATATTTATTTGGTGATCCTAAGAGAGGCGATATCGTTGTTTTCCCTTTCCCTGATGATGAGACAATTGATTATATTAAGAGAATTATCGGTTTACCTGGTGAAACGATTGAAGGAAAAGATGGATATGTTTATATTAATGGGGAACCCTTAGAAGAATCTTATGTAACCTCACTTTTGGATAATGACTTTGGGCCATTTGAAATTCCGGAGGATAGTTATTTCATGATGGGAGATAATAGGGGCGTTTCAGAGGATGCCAGATATTGGGATGATAAGTTCGTAGAAAGAGATAAAATTAAAGGAAAAGCACTCTTTAAGTATCCGGATTTTACTTGGTTTCGTAAATACAAATATTAACAATTAATGATACTTAAATATTGTAAGATTTAACGTATTCCTGAATGATATTTATATATTGTAGGATTTAGCGTATTTCTGAACGATATTTAAATATTGTGAGATTAAACGTATTCCTAATTGATATTTAAATTAGGATGGCAATTATAAAATGAAATATAATTCAATCCGATTAATTATAGTAAAACGGCTCTTCATTTCCATAATGAAGAGCCGTTCTATTATAATTTTGCCTTTTTAATCCGTATAAGGTGCAATTGCACTGAGTATCGTTTTCTCTAAGGCTTCCTGTCCATAAGTATCAACGATGTTTTTGTTTTTCTCACCATGGGTGAGACATCCGGCACCACCGATACAACCACCAACGCAGGCCATACCTTCAATAAAATTATAGGGTAAGACGTTTTTGGAGGCTTTTAATAAGGCGGTTCTACAGGCTTCAATACCATCACAAGCGATCGGCTTTAATTCAAATTCACTTTTACCCTTTTCTTTGAGGGCTTGCTTTACCGCTTCGGTTAAACCGCCGCTTCGAGCAAATATTCTTCCGTAATAAGAGGCATTATCTAGATTCTCGGAGGGCAGAGACTCAATGTCAATATCCCTACTGTCGATTAATGCTTGGAGTTCCTCAAATGTAATAACGCTATCAACAAAAGGTGCAACCTCTGGACGATCCATTTCCATTTTTTTGGCGGTACAAGGACCGATGAATACTACCTTAGCGCTTGCATCTGTTTTCTTGATATATTTTGCAATTGTTGCCATTGGGGAAAGATTATGGGAGATATGTTTTGTTAATGCAGGAAATTGTTTTTGTATATAATCCACGAAAGCAGGGCAGCAGGAACTGGTCAGAAAGCCTTTTTCCATTAACTCATCTGCCTCTGCACTAGCTACCATATCAGCTCCAAGTGCAGCTTCTACTACACTATGAAATCCAAGTTCCTTAATACCGCGGATTACTTGCCCAAGCTTGACATAACTGAACTGACTTGCAATGGAAGGGGCAATCACAGCATATAATTTATACTTCGTGTTATTTTCACTGGCTTTAATCATGTTAACTACATTTACAATATAGGATTTATCCATAATTGCACCAAAAGGGCACTGATATACACATGCACCACAGGAAATGCATTTGTTATTATCGATGAGTGCTTTCTTTTCCTCATCCATACTAATTGCCTTGACCTTACATGAATTCTGACAGGGACGTTTGTTGTTAGCAATCGCACTAAAGGGACAGACAGAAGCACATTTACCACATTCAACGCATTTATCTTTATCGATAATTGCTTTTTGGTATTTGTCAAAGGAGATCGCTCCTAGTTTACATACATCCTCACAACGATGGGCGATGCAACCTCTACAGGCATCGGATACTTCGAAGCCGCCGACCGGACACTCATCACAGGCAATATCAAGCACCTCGATTACGTTAGAATTTTCTGCATCTCCACCCATTGCCAGGTTAATTCGCTCACCGACAATAGCTCTTTCCTTATAGATACAGCAGCGCATCGTTGCCTTAGGACCCTCCACGATTGTTTGAGGAATGCTGTATACAGCATGATGAAGATCATCCTGAAATGCACTTTTTGCAACTTCCCTCAGTACTCGGTATTTTAAGTGTTGGACTTTAGTATCAAATTTTCTCATATTCATGCCTTTCCCAGGAGGGTGTGTAACCCACTGTTATAAATAAACGATTGTTACAAAGTGTTAAAAATAGCTTACGTTAATCCTTTTACCCATCTTTTTAAGACAATCCGATAGTTCATCAATCAGACGCATTTTTATACTGAAACTGATTGGGAGATTTGGATTTTGATGAGCAGGATTAATTGCTCTTCCGACGTAAAAATTGATATCAGTTGCTTCTTCAAATAATAATTTAGCAATACGGGAAGCTGCATCCTCAAGATAGCTCCACTGAGTGTAGCAGGTATTGTCCTCAAGGTAATTTTTGGCATAATAAAGCACACGATTAATCGTAATTACACCTTCTGTTACCAAATGTATTCCTTCTAATTCAGAGGTAGGGGGAATATCGGGATCAGGATAGTCAAAGCAAGTGGTTAACTCTTTTCCTAAGTAGTTCGCAACTAGGGAGGAAGTTGTTCCGCCGCATACAATGTATTTACCCTCTTTTGCAAAAAATAGAGTTAGCATCTTATTTAAGTCTTGGGGATCAGAAGGAGGACCAATGATTAGGTTTATTGGTTCCCGTTTACGGATTTTTACTGCAGCAATGGTAGTGTCATCTCCAGGAGCCCCACCATATAGCTGGGAGCATTGTTCTAGTAGGATGGTAGAAACCATTTTAGAGGAGAAGCTATTTTCATACATCGCTTCCAGAAATTCGATTATATTATCCCTTTGCCAACCGAAATTGAACGTCTTACCGACGCCTGCATAGATTGCTCCATCACTCATAGCGACGAGAACATCACCGGGGGAAAGTTCTATTTTTGACTTATAGATATTCTTATCACCAATTTGCATACTAATTTTATCATAGTCACAATTGATACCATTACGTAAAAGTATCACATGCGGATTGTCGTATTGTATCACTTCTGCGGTCTTATTGTCAACTACATGAATGATAGTAAATGTAGAATATGCGATTCCTCGCTTCTCGCAGACGGGTAACGTAGAGGCAACTGTAGTTACACAATCCTCTATTGTCATGTGATTTGCCATCATGGTTGAGATGATTTTAGAGGTCAGTGTGGACAGTATATTTGCCTTAACTCCACTCCCTAATCCATCTGCTAAAACCATGACAAGGGAATTCTCATCCTGCTCCACAATCTCTACATGATCACCGCATAACTGTTCCCCAAATTTATTGATACTAAGATATCCAACATCGGTGCAAAGATTATTCATTTCTCAAGGTCTCCTTTAAATTCGTAAGTGCAATCTTTGTCTCGGCGGTAGTTTCTCCAAGTAAGGAGGCAATCTCTTGTACGACTCGCATCTGCTTTTCAATCACTTTATCAGCGATTTCCATGGTCTGTTTACTAATTTGTTCCTTCTTTAATCGGGATTTTTCATCCGTAGTGACATCACGAAGGATGCTGATAATAATATGGTAAGTCTTATCATAGATAATGGTTTCTTCTACATATTTTTGATACTCAGCAAAATAAGTTAGTTTATCATGGGTGTTACGACCGCTTGTCATTACCTCAAGATATCCGGTAGGATTAAGGATACGAACGACTGGGGCGTTAAGGATATCTCCTTTATTTTTAATGTTCAGGATTTCTTTAGCTGCACGGTTAATCTGTTGCACCTCTAGCTCCTCATTTAATACAAGGACACCGTTAGGCATATTATAAAGGATGTTATCAGAGAAGTTCTCTGCCTTATCTTTTAGATAGGGAAGACACATTGTTAAATCAGCTTTGCCTTGGTATACAGCGACAGCCTTTTCACGACAGGTGTTGTATCCACAGCTTCCGCAGTTTAACTCTTGTTCAGTTGATGACTTGCCCATCTTATGTAATATCTCCTTAATAGCACTACTCCCGGGCATCTGAGTATTGTGCCCTATATAGGGAAAATGCTTTTCCAACTGATTAGCTGGCGGTAAACTAACTGTAAAGTCCTTCTCCTTTGCATAATGGTTGATCTTAATGTAGTCGGAAATTGGCATACGACGTTCTTTATCCATTGCCGGACCACCGATACAGCTTCCAACACAGGCCGACATTTCAATGAAACAGTTCGTGATATTACCGCTAATGATATTAGTGAGGGCACGGATGCAGTTGTCAATACCGTCGACAGTGATAAAATCATAATCAGTTTGATCAATCAACATTGATCTTATGATACCGCCGGGGATTGGAAAGAGTCGCGCTCTTCCTTCCAAGGATTGTGTTCTACCTTCCTGAGTTTCCTCTGATTTAATTACAGCAGTTATTGTAACTTCCTCTTCCTTCATCCATTCTGATAATTCTTCAAAGGTGAGTGCACAATCTACAATGCCTGGAAATTGCTCTGCTTCCTCTTTCTTCGAGATGCACGGGCCTAAAAACACAGTATATGCCTCAGGATGCTCCTTCTTTATCTTCATACAATGAGCCTGCATAGGCGATAAGACGTTGGCTAGGTAGGGTAGTGCTTCCGGATAATATTTTTGGATTAAAGTATTAACCGTATGGCAACAGGAGGAAATGATGGCTTTCGACTCTACTGAGCGGATCATCTCTTCGTATTGTTTCTTTACCACGGTAGCACCTAAAGCGGTTTCTTCTGCATCGGTAAAGCCAAGTTTTTTTAATGCTTCTGACATTGTTTCAAGATCAGAGCCTTCATAATTGGCTACGAAGGAAGGTGCCAAACTTGCATATACCGGTTTACCGGAAGCAATCAAATCTTTTACAATTGCCACATCATTTCTAATCTGCTTCGCATTTTGAGGGCAAGCGACAAAACATTCTCCACAAAGAATGCATTGATCCTTGACGATATGTGCCTGATGATCAGCAAATCGTATTGATTTCACTGGACAGTGGCGGATACATTTATAGCAGTTCTTACAATTTGATTTTTTTAATTGTATGTAATGGTTCATAATTTTCACGACCTTTTATTGTTGGGAATGGACAGGATTATTTGACTATATTCTAGTTAAAACATTAATTTTAAAGAATTCAGGGAAGCTTTCTCTTGAAACTCCGCATACGATGTCATCGTTAATCTTAACTGAAACACCATCTGTACAACGGCCAAGACAGAAGGCGGCGGATAAAGTAATCTTATCTTCCAACTGATGTTCTGCAATTGCCTCCTTCATTAACTGGATGATGTCATAAGAACCTTTGATATGGCAGGAACTGCCTACACAGATATAAATATTCATATAATGCTCCTTTCATTACGTTGTAGTTATAAGCCAACTTGATGGGAGATCCTACCAAGATCGTTAACATATTAACAATCTTAAGTATAAAGCATTGATAAAAATGAGTCAATGTTAAATATAAGTTTATTTAAAAATAAAAGGCTGTGTACATAAACGGATATCTATGGTTAAAACGACCTTTGTTGGCCTCAATGTTAGCATCAATTGGCCTCAAAAATAAAGGAGAACTATTGAAATCAATAGAAATCAATAGAAATCAATAGAAAAGTAATATAATAGGAAGAAAAATTTACAAATATTGCAGAAGTGTTGGAAAGCCCCATAATAAATGCCTCCTTTATACTATACACCAGTTTTGTTGAACTGCTGTATAGTATAAAGGAAGCAGATAGGAATAAGCTTAATTGCTTTTCTTGTAAGGGGTCTTTATTTTCTTTTAGAGTTAATCCGGTAACAGAAAGTAATCACAAATATCGAACTTAATGAATTACATATTCGATTTTTATGCTTTCAGATATTCCTCATTCAATTGCAGCACCTGTGCCATAGCCTCTGTACCGGGTGCACCAATCGTATTTCTTTTATTAACGCAGGTAGTTAAGCTAATTGCCTCATAGATGTCCGGATCAAATACTGGGCTGATAAGTTGAAATTCGGCAAGACTCATTTCCTCTAAAGCAATATCTTTTTCGATACAGTAAAGTACCAATTGACCCACGATACCATGAGCGTCACGGAAGGGTACACCCCTATTTACTAGGTAATCTGCTGCATCTGTAGCATTGGTAAATCCATTTTTAGCGCTACTTGCCATAATCTCTTTATTGAATTTAATCGTGGATATCATTCCGGTAAATAATGCAAGACAGCCCTTAACGGTGTCAATAGCATCAAAGGTGAATTCCTTATCCTCCTGCATATCCTTATTATAAGCAAGGGGAAGACCCTTCATGGTTGTTAATAGGGAGATTAACGAACCATATACACGGCCTGTCTTACCCCTTACTAATTCTGCAATATCAGGGTTTTTCTTTTGGGGCATAATACTTGAACCGGTCGAAAAAGCATCATCAATTTCAATAAAACGGTATTCATTGCTGTTCCAAATGATAATCTCTTCACTGAAACGACTCAAATGCATCATGATAGTAGAAAGAGCACTAAGAAGTTCAATCAGATAATCTCTGTCTGATACGCTATCCATGCTGTTTAATGTGGGACCGTCAAAGCCAAGCAATTGGGCTGTATATTCCCTGTCAAGTGGATACGTGGTTCCTGCTAAAGCACCGGAGCCAAGCGGAGATAGGTTTAATCTTTTCGCAATATCGAACAGTCTGGAACGATCTCTTTTAAACATCTCAAAATATGCTCCAAAATGGTGAGCAATCGTAACCGGCTGAGCCTTCTGTAAATGAGTAAAGCCCGGCATGAAGGTCTCTGTATTAGCTCTCATGATTTTATCAATAGATAAAAGTAAATTCTTCACCAAATCATCAATTTCACCAATTTCATCCCTAGTGTAGAGCTTCATGTCTAGAGCTACCTGATCATTACGACTTCTACCAGTGTGGAGTTTCTTACCGGTATCACCGATTCGTTCTATTAAATGAGCTTCTACAAAGCTATGAATATCTTCATGTTCGGCATCTATCTCAAGATTACCGTTACTTATGTCCTCCATAATAGAGGATAAACCTTTCATAATAAGGTCCTTCTCAGCGATAGATATAATCCCTTGTTTTGCAAGCATTGCTACGTGTGCAATACTACCGTCGATATCCTGTTTATAAAACTTTTGGTCAAAAGAGATTGATGCATTAAAATTATGAACCAATTGATTGGTTTCCTTCGTAAAACGTCCGCCCCAAAGCTTCATTTATCCTACCTCATTTCTAATCCAGTTCTACAGTTGAAAAGTTTTCCAAAAGCTTATATTTAATACCTGTTTTAAGTATTATTATACATACAAGATTGTGGTTGCCTTTTACTTTTATTTTTGCAAAGTGGAGTTATTCTTATTTTTGTTGGTATAATATTACCTCGTTTTTGAAAAAGTTGCAATATTTAATTTATATTTATGCATAAATATTTATAGAGCTTGGTTGAAATGTTAATGAAGTAGAGTAAAGGGTAACTATTGTAATCTATCATATTTATAGTATTAATAACGATAACTGAATATTTAATAAATTTAATATCAATGCATGAAGTAATAATTACATATAATAATGAAGCTTTTTTCATCCATATAATAAATTCTATAAACCATATAGTTTGGTATATTTTTCTTTTAAATAGTTCACATAATATTCTACATTAAATTCTTCTCCACATACTTCCTGAAGAATTTGATTCGTGTTCTTAACGGCTCCATATTTGTGAATATAATCCCTTAAAAATTCGCGAATTGGGATTAAATTACCTTCTTTTAAATAGTCATCCAAAGGCATTTTTTCCATGATGCAGGCATGAATTTGAGATGCGACTGCAGTTCCAATCGCATAGGAAGGGAAGTATCCGAATTCACCCCAGGACCAATGAGTGTCTTGAAGAATCCCTTCAGCGTCACTGGAGGGAGTAATACCCATATATTCCTGATATTTTTTATTCCATATCTCAGGCAACTCCTCCACGGCTACTTCATCATTAAATATCATTTTCTCGATTTCATATCGAACTATGATATGGATGGAATAGGAGAGTTCATCTGCCTCGGTACGGATTAGATTAGGTGCTGCTTTATTAATCCCTTTAATAAAGTGATCAAGATCTATATTCTTAAGATTATCTGGGTAAGTATCCACTAACTTACCGTAGATTGGTTCCCAGAAGCTCTTACTACGTCCTATGATATTCTCATAAAAACGGGATTGTGATTCATGCATACCCATGGAGGCACCACCACCAACTAACGTCTGAGTTATGGCATCATCAATATTCATCTCATAAATAGCATGTCCGCTTTCATGGATTATTGAAAACATTGCACTTTCTAAGTTATCTTCCATGTAACGGTCTGTAATTCTGACATCATGATTGTGTAGTTGTAGTGTGAAGGGATGTGCACTCTCGGCAATTACACCACGGTTAAAGTCAAAGCCAACATATCCACTTAAGTATTTACAGAATTCCTTCTGCTTCTCGATATCATAATTAAGGTAGTTATAACTCTTATCGATGGTTTCAGATTTTTTGGCAACTTCTTTTAATAAAGGAATGATTTCTGCTTTTACCCTATCAAAGAAGGTATCCAACTCTTTCATCATGAAACATTCATCATAATCACCTAATAATATTTCATAAGGTGTTTTATCTTTCTTTGCGCGATAACCGGCAAATTTCTTTTTAAACTCAATGACTTTCTTGAGATAAGGTGCGAAATCATCGAACTTATTATCTTTTTTCGCTTTCGCCCATCTACGACTGGATACGGAGGTTAATTCACTGAAGGCACGGTATTCCTCTGGAGGAATAGATTCTAACTGCTCATAGGTTTTGCCGAGTTCCTTTACGATGGCCTTTTCCGTCTCAGTTAGTTCCTCTTGTTCCTTATCCTCCTGGAGCTTTTTCAAAAGTTTACGGACATCGTCATTTACCATGCTTTTCATGTATTCGTCGGATAGAATTCCAATTACCTTAGAGGTATATTCTGCAGCTTCAAAAGGTGCAGTGGTTTGATCGTCCCACTCAAATAAATTCCTCGCTGTTTGCAACGCCATGGATTTATCCAAATATGGCTGAAGTTTTTCAAATGTTTTACTCATAAGTTCTCCCTTCTACAATGTGAGCCTGTGTAATGATTTTTACACAATATTCTATAAATAGTATATCAATTTTTCATTGGCATAGCAATCCAATAAATACCATTTGGTAAAAATGAAACAAGTTGCTAAGGTGTATGGAAATTGGTAAGTAGATTTATATTTTCTTCCACAAGTTTTATTTCCTACTTGTAGGAATCCATAATATCCGATAAAATGTATATATGGAACTACCATTATATACCTGTTATGTGATTCAAATCACATAATTTTAATTTATGGTTGTTATACTTATAATAGGGAAAGTAAAAAAGAAACCACTGGTATTTAGTCTCGAATATTTTCCAAATTTACGTAGATAATAAAGAGGAAGAGTGTTAAAAACAATAATAGATGATGAAATAGAAAGGATGGATAAATTATTATGAAGAATATGATGATTGAAAAAGTAATAGGGAGAGAAATCCTTGATTCCAGAGGTAATCCAACAGTAGAGGCAGAGGTTACATTAGTGGATGGAAGTGTTGGTAGAGCAGCAGTTCCATCTGGTGCATCAACAGGAGCTTTTGAGGCAGTAGAGCTACGAGACGGAGATAAAAGCAGATATCTTGGCACCGGTGTTAAGAAGGCTGTCGAGAATGTGAATACAATAATAGCTTCTGAGGTAATCGGTATGATCGCATGTGATCAGGGCGATATAGATGCCAGAATGATTAAATTAGACGGAACCGATAACAAGGGAAAACTCGGTGCTAATGCAATTCTTGGTGTTTCCTTAGCGGTGGCTAAGGCAGCGGCAGCATCTTTACATTTACCATTATATCGTTATCTTGGTGGCGTAAATGCGAAGACACTTCCGGTTCCAATGATGAATATCATCAATGGTGGTAAACATGCGGACTCCAGTTTAAATATCCAGGAATTCATGATTATGCCGGTTGGTGCACAAAGTTTTTCCGAAGCATTAGAGCATAGCGCAACGGTATTCCATACCTTAAAGAAGTTATTGAAAAATGATGGTTTTGTAACTGCAGTTGGAGATGAGGGTGGTTTTGCACCAAAGTTCACCAGTGATACGCAGGCACTCGACTACATTGTTAAGGCAATCGAAGCCGCTGGATATCGCCCTGGAGAGGATTTCTATATTGCAATTGATGCAGCAGCAACAGAAATGTATGATGAAGCAAAGAAAGCAGGAAGAGAAGGAGATTATCTGTTCTGGAAAGCAGGAGAGTATAAGACCGTGGAAGAAATGGTAGACTTCTGGGATCAGGTATGCAATAAGTATCCTGTAATATCCTTAGAGGATGGACTTTCAGAGGAAGACTGGAAAGGTTGGAAGCTTTTAACAGACCGCCTTGGAAAGAAGATTCAATTAGTAGGTGATGATTTGTTTGTAACCAACACAAGTCGTATCAGACAAGGAATCACGCAGGGTATCTCCAATTCCGTATTGATTAAATTTAATCAGATCGGATCCTTGACAGAAACCTTAGATGCTATTGAGATGGCAAAGAATAACCGTTGGACTGCAGTTGTTTCCCATCGTTCCGGTGAAACTGAGGATGTAACCTTAGCTGACATCGCTGTAGCAACTAATGCTGGACAGATTAAAACTGGTGCACCCTCCAGAACGGACCGTGTAGCTAAGTATAATCAGCTCTTAAGAATTGAGCAAGAACTTGGTGGTTCTGCAAGATATCTCGGCAGGGATGCATTCCGCGTATTTTAAGTTTAAATTGCTAATACGAAGGGATAGCTTAATAAAAGAGATAATACTGTTATATTCTATCATTAGGATATTAATTTGATAAGTAATAAAATAATTTCAGATATAATGAAAGGGAAGCCATTCTTAAAAAATGATTGGCTTCCCTTTTTAATTTTAATTTTTTTAATCTTATTCCTAGAAAGTGAATTATTATGAAAATGAAATTTAAACTACTATATCTCATAAGGTTCCCCATGCCCAGGGTAAATCTTCTTCACAGGATGCCTTTGTATCATGTCCCAACTGTCATCAATTACGAAGTCATCATATGCTTCTGCAAGGGATAACGCAGGAAGGTCACCAGTAAAAGCGCAACAATCATCAATAATCAAACTTACACTATCATCACTATGACCTGGAGTGGTAATAAGCTCTCCATTAATACCAATTGATTTAAGAAAACTTCTATTGTCTGCATCTGTAAGTACAATATTATTGTTCGTCATGATATCTTTGAAATTTGCCTTCGGATTTTTTTTATACATAAGATTTAACTTATTTATATAAGGGACCTGAACTTCATGTAGAACTAAATTTGTGCCAAGATCCTTCAAATTCTGTGTAAGTCCAGCATGGTCTGGATGAAAATGTGTAACAATAAGATAATTAATTTCGTTCACTGAAATATCATTTTGATTTAAAAGCTGTAACAACTGGGAAAAAGTATCCGGCCAGCCGGCATCAACCATGAGCCATCCATTATCAACGGCAATGAGATAACAGTTTGTTGACTTGTATGATAAATTTATTATGTTCATTCGTGGTTTACCTCATATGGATCTTTTGTCTTGCAACGGTGGGACTTAATAATATTACCGCTTACGATGGTAAAAATTTTCTCGACATTTAAATCAGGATCCCATACATAAGGCATCCTATCATACATCGACCAACGATCCCACGCGGAATCATCATAGGGTTTTAGCGGAACAGCATTTTTCTCATTTTTAGTATCCACACCTGCACCTCACTTATTATTTAGTCCTCTTTACTATATATCTATTTCAAATAAATTTCAAGTACATACCATATTTGAAATATAGAAAATTATGTAGGTTGAAAGATTAAATAATGAGAAGCTAACTTATTGAGGTAAATGAATGAATAAAAAATGTAAGCAAAAGTTGAAAGTCCTGTAGTAAAATTTAAAAAGAATTTTATAAAGCTAAAATACTAGAAAGAACTCCAAAATGAGAATCCAAAAGTGTTAAGAAAGATCACCTTAACACTTGAGAAATTCATTATGGAATTCTTTCGCGTATTGTTAGTATAATTTATCCTACTGAATTTTTATGTAGAGAGTTAAATTTTTTCTGTAATTCCACGGCCACTATCGGGACAAAGGAGAGGAATAGAGTAATTGCCCACTGCCTTGCTGTTAAGGGGACAATTTGAAATATCTTGGCCAAAGGTGGAAAGGTTATTACTGAAATTTGTAGGAACGCACATATAATAAAGGAGTATACAAGTTTCTTGTTGCTAAAGATGCCTATTTGAGAAAGGGAGTGTTCACTTCGCATATTAAAGGAATGAAATAATTGAGAGAGACTAAGTACGGCAAAGGCCATGGTTCTTCCGACCCAAGGAATGTAGGTACCGGGTAAAGCACTATGATCCGTTTGTTCTGATAAGGAGCGTATGAGTGCAGGGGAATCATAATAATGAATACCGATCACGAATGCTAATAAAGCCAACGAACCAATCATAATACCTTCAAAAACAATACGGATTGCAAGACCATCTGCAAACATTCCTTTGCTTGGAGATACCGGTTTTTTCTTCATTATATCTTTGTCAGCAGGTTCAACCCCAAGGGCAATTGCAGGAAGGGAGTCGGTCACAAGGTTTACCCATAATAATTGTACAGCAACTAAGGGAGTGGGTAATCCAAATAAAATTGCAACAAATATCGTTAGGATCTCTCCGATATTACTGGATAGTAGGAAGTGAACTGCTTTCTTAATATTATCATAAATGCCACGACCTTCCTTTACAGCAGATACAATTGTAGCAAAATTATCATCGGTAAGGATCATATCTGCTGCATTCTTTGCTACATCTGTTCCGGTAATGCCCATTGCGCAGCCAATATCTGCGGTATTTAAGGCAGGAGCATCATTTACCCCATCACCGGTCATAGCTACGACCTCGCCCCTACTTTGGAAGGCTTTTACAATACGAACCTTATGTTCAGGAGAAACACGTGCAAAAACACTGTAACGGTAAATGTTATCAGATAATTGCTCATTACTCATACGGGAGAGCACATCTCCGGTAATAGCCTCATCCCCATCGGCAAGAATTCCAAGCTCCCTAGCAATTGCTTTGGCGGTTAATACATGGTCTCCGGTAATCATTATCGGTTTTATTCCAGCCTGTCGGCAGAGAAAAACAGCTTCTTTTACCTCATCTCTCGGAGGATCAATCATTCCGATAAGTCCAATAAAAGTTAAGTCACGTTCCAACTCAGAGGCGTCCCAATTCGTGTTTGATTTTGGTAGGTTCTTATAAGCAACTGCGATTACACGGAGGGCCTTATCAGTCATCATATCATTCAATATATTCAGGCGACTTTTTTCCTTACTTGTAAAAGGATATTGCTTACCATTTTGATAAAAAGAGGTACAACGGTTGATCATAAAATCAAAGGCACCTTTTGTAATACTTCGATAAGTGCTATCAGTGGATTTATGAACGGTAGTCATCAACTTCCTTGCGGAATCAAAGGGTATTTCGTTTACACGAGGAAATGTTATATCTAGATTTAATTTATTGGAACCTGCTTGATAGGCAGCTAGAACTAAGGCCTTTTCAGTTGGTTCGCCATTTAAAGTTACAGCTTCTTTATCAACATGAAGGATAGCATCATTGCATAGTGCAGCATGAGACAGTAAAAATGTACCAAATTCGGTGTTCATCTTTTCCTTACCACCGATGGAGCAGATCTGTGTTACGGTCATAACATTTTGCGTTAACGTACCAGTTTTATCAGAACATATAACGGTAGCACTTCCTAGGGTTTCAACTGCCGGAAGCTTTCGGATTACAGCATTCTTTCGTGCCATTCGCTGAACACCTAAGGAAAGCATTATTGTTACAATTGCAGGGAGTCCCTCCGGTATTGCAGCTACCGCAAGACTTACTGAGGTCATGAACATATCAAATACGGGTAACTTTTTTAATAAGCCCATAACAAATATAACAGCACAGATGACGAGAGCAGCAATCCCGAGTACCTTACCCGTTTTAGCAAGACGCTTTTGCAAGGGAGTCATCGGAGTCTCATCTTCCATAATTAGCCTAGCGATATGTCCAACCTGTGTATTCATTCCTGTCTCTGTTACAATCGCAAGACCTCTTCCGTATGTCACAGTACTAGTAGCCAGAACCAAGTTGACACGGTCGGCTAGGTTTGTATCCGGATTTAATCGAACCTCTGCAATCTTATCAACCGGATGGGATTCTCCGGTAAGGGAGGCTTCCTCCACTTTCAGATTTACGGCAGTGATTAATCGCGCATCGGCGGGAACAAAGCCTCCCGTTTCTAATAGAATAATATCACCTGGTACAAGTTCCGCAGAATCAATCATTGTGACCATTCCATCACGAAGAACATGTGCTGAGGGAGCAGACATTTTCTTCAGTGCCTCCAAAGCTTTCTCAGCTTTAGCTTCCTGCATTACGCCGAGTGTTGCATTTACTATTATGATACATAATATAATGATCGGATCGACATAATCCGGCTCTCCATCCAAATAAGATACGACAAAGGATATTATCGCAGCGAAAATCAAGATTATTATCATGAAATCTGCAAATTGCGCAAAGAACTTCAGAAGAATGTTCTTGCCCTTCTTTGCTTCCAAAATATTTCGACCGAACGTTTGCTGTCTTAGTTTAGCTTCTTTAATAGACAATCCTTGATCCATTGAAACGTCTAATTTTTTTAAGGTCTCTTCTATAGATATACTGTGCCACTGCATCGCGATGTTCTCTCCTGATATGGTAAATCTTCTTTTAATTATATGATGAGAGCTTGGGAATATGAATGGATTACACTACTGTTGTACCACTTATAAGACATCTTCTTTATGAAATAAAACATTTACATCTGGTTTAATCAGAGTATAATACATCGAGTGAGAATAATCCGAAGGACTTGATATTAATTTGACTAGTAGCCAGAATATAATTTAAAATATAGAGAAACAAGGGAACATTTAAGGAAATATTTAAGGGAATATAATAAAAGAATTATGCAAGATAAATTGTACAACAAATTAAAGAGGTGTAGGATGCAAGAAAAATCAATTACAAGAGATATGACGAGCGGTTCCCCCGCGAAATTAATTATTAAATTTTCATTGCCGATGTTAGTAGGTAATCTATTTCAACAATTTTATAATATGGTAGATTCCATCGTTGTAGGTAAATTTGTAGGTAGTGATGCATTAGCAGCAGTAGGAGCTACCGGATCACTGGTATTTTTAATCATAGGTTTAACCTTTGGCTTATCCGCTGGAATATCCATAGTACTTGCACAGTATTTTGGTGCGAAGGAATATGAGAATGTTAGAAAAGGATTTGCAACTGCAACGTATATTATTATTGGTGTATCTATTATCATGGGTATTATAGGATTTATCTCAAGTCATTGGTTATTGGAGTTATTAAATACACCGGAATCCATTATAGACCAATCCGATATTTATATGAAGATAACCTTTGCTGGTATTCTTGGCGTATCTTGTTATAACGGAATGGCTGCTGTACTGAGAGCATTAGGCGATTCGGTTACACCTTTGATATTTTTAGCTGTAGCCAGCGTACTTAATGTAGTGTTAGATCTTCTATTCGTAGTTGTATTCCACTGGGATGTACCCGGTGTTGCGATAGCGACAATTATCTCTCAGATTATTTCAGCAATCGGCTGTATAATATATGCTATGAAAAAGGTTAAGATTCTTCGAATACCTTTAAAAGAATTTAAACTGGACAAAGAAATATTTAAAAAATGTATTCGTCTTGGGTTACCGGTAGCACTTCAGAATTCTTTAGTATCCGTTTCTATGATGGCATTGCAAAGTGTCATAAATAGTTATAGTGAAGTAGTAATTGCTGCAAATACAGTTGTATCTAGAATTGAACAATTGGTATTACAGCCTGGTATGTCTGTCGGTGCTGCTCTAGCCTCCTTTGCAGGTCAAAATGTAGGTGCAGGAAGAATTGATCGAGCGAAGAAGGGTTTTAAATCAGCAATGGTCATCATAATTGCATTTAGTATCATTATGTTACCGGTTATGTATTTCGGTGGCGAATATATCATGAGACTTTTTACGAAGAAAGAAGATTTTGATGTTGTCACCACTGGCGTTCAAGCAATTCGGATTACTTGCTTCTTCTATACTGCAGTAGGCATTATCTTTGTTACGAGAAATTTTTTGAGTGGAGCCGGAGATATTAATGTCCCGTTGGCTATGGGCTTTACTGAAGTTATCTGCAGGGTCACCTTCGCCAATGTTTTATCTCTTTACATCGGTTTCCATGGTATATGGTGGGCAACCTCACTCAATTGGTTCATTACCGCGTTAGTAGGTATCTTTAGAGTAGCCTCTGGTAAATGGGAGAGTAAATCTATCGTGAATAATAACATAATATCAAGAAAATAATAATTTAGGTCATCGACAGGGTGCAGAGAGGATGGAGAAGGGGACTTGGGAAAACGGAGGACTGCAATCGATTGTAATATGTTTTCCAAAGCCCCCTTCTCCATCCTCCCTGCACCCTGCTCTAGGTATTGAATACAACTATACATAATAGAACAACTCCATTATGGCCTTCCCCTCTTAGGGAACATTATAATTGGAGTTGTTCTATTTATGTGCCTTATAATGTACTTATAATCCGCCTTAGGTAAGCTCCTGCGCTTCCGTACAGTACAGATATTGAACTTCCTGTTGATGACCTAAATTTTCAATCTATAACTTCCCTTATTGAACGTTGCAATTTTTTCTTTTTCCTCTTCTGATAAATCAAATTTATCACAATGGCTGTTAAACAAATTGCAACAACAGGAATTAAATTATGCTTATACCGGGCATAATATTCACCGACTTGTTTATAATTTTCCCTTAGAATATACCCAAGGCCAATCAGCAAGGTATTCCAAATTGCAATACCAAGAGCAGAAGCAGCAAAGTAAGTAACGGGATTTAATTTAGATGCACCTGCAATTAAGGCAATGTAAGTTCGTATTAGGGGAATTACTCTTCCGATACATACTGCGCTGGCACCATGTAGCTTGAATTTATCATAAGCAGAATCAATTCCTTTTCTCGTCTTTGGAAATTTTCTCATTATCCCATTTAGAATTGCCCCACCGCCAAACCATCCGATGGTATAGCAAATTCCTGTACCAATTAAGCCTGCAAGGATACTAAGTGGAAGAATGACGAAGAAATTAGTATCATTAATGGAAGCTACAGCACCGGAAAAGGGAAGAACAATTTCGCTAGAAACAGGAAAGCAAGCATACTCCAGAAGTATTATAATAAACATGGCGGTTAAGCCGTACTCGTAGATAAAATTAGTAATATAGCTCATAGACGCTCCGAAATGCCTGTTTCGAATTAAGTATATGCTATGCAATACCGAAACTTGTTAAAAAACCTTGACAAATAGGTAAGTCAAAGCTATATTATTATATATTCATTATGAAAAAAGCATGGATAAGGAATAGTAAGAGAAAATGTGCTTTCAGAGAGCTGCCGGTTGGTGTAAGGCAGTAGCAACAGACTCCCAACTCGCCTTTGAGCTCTCCCGCTGAACTTAAGTAAGCTGGAGCGGTATTCCCGTTATCGAAGAAAAGTGCGTATTTTTATTGATCAAATAATAAGATTTTAGCTAAGTTATTTGTTGCAAGAAATACGAAGCAGAGTGGTACCACGGAAGTTAACCTTTCGTCTCTTTTATGAGGCGGGAGGTTTTTTTATATTCAAAAGTATCACTAAGGAAGTTAATTATTTGGGAAAACAAACAGAATGGATTAATTTAAATTTTATAGGAGGAGTTAATTATGGCAACACCTTATAATCATAAGGAAGTGGAAAAGAAGTGGAGAAAGCGTTGGGAGGCTAATCCGGTTAACGTGAATGATGGTCAGAAGCAGAAGTACTACTGCTTAGATATGTTTCCATACCCGTCAGGAAGCGGCCTTCACGTAGGTCATTGGAGAGGTTATGTAATCAGTGATGTTTGGAGTAGATACAAGATTTTAAAGGGTTATTATATTATACACCCAATGGGCTGGGATGCCTTTGGTCTTCCTGCAGAGAATTATGCTATTAAGATGGGCGTACATCCAAGCAAATCCACCGCGGAGAATGTATCAAACATTAAGAAACAGATTGATGAAATAGCAGCAATTTATGATTGGGATATGGAGGTTAATACCACAGATCCAAACTTCTATAAGTGGACTCAGTGGATCTTTGTTAAGATGTTCAAAGCTGGTTTAGCATATGAGAAGCAGATGCCGATTAACTGGTGTCCTTCCTGTAAGACAGGTCTTGCCAATGAAGAAGTTGTTAATGGTGAATGTGAACGTTGCGGATCTCCGGTTACCAAGAAGAATTTAAAACAATGGATGCTTAAGATTACTGCTTATGCAGACCGTCTTTTAGATGATTTAAACAAGTTGGATTGGCCGGATAAAGTTAAGAAAATGCAATCCGATTGGATTGGTAAGAGCTATGGTGCTGAGGTTGATTTTACGGTAGATGGTACGGATAAATCAATTCGTGTATACACTACCAGACCGGATACCTTATACGGTGCAACCTTTATGGTTCTGGCTCCGGAGCATGCAATGGCGAAGGAACTTGCAACAAAGGATACACAAGCTGAGGTAGATGACTATATCTTCAAATCCTCTATGAAATCCTCCGTTGACCGTCTTCAGGATAAAGAAAAGACAGGTGTATTTACCGGAAGCTATGCTTTAAATCCTTTAACTAAGAAGTTAATCCCTATTTGGTTATCAGACTATGTATTAGCAGACTATGGTACCGGTGCTATTATGTGTGTACCGGCTCATGATGATAGAGACTTTGATTTTGCAACTAAATTCGGTATATCAATTGTTCAGGTAATTTCACCAGATGGCAATGAAAACCCGAACTTGACCCAAGCTTACACAGAAGCAGGTATCATGCTTAATTCCGCCGATTGGAACGGTATGAATTCAGATAAGGCAAAGAAGGATGTTCCGGACCAGTTGGATCAGTTGGGCATTGGAAAGAAAACTGTAAACTTTAAGCTTCGCGATTGGGTATTCTCCAGACAACGTTATTGGGGTGAGCCTATCCCGATTGTTCACTGTGAGCATTGTGGTGCGGTTCCGGTTCCAGAAGATCAACTTCCATTATTACTTCCTGAGGTTGAAAAATATCAACCGACCGGTACCGGTGAATCACCTCTTGCAGATATCCATGAATGGGTAAATACCACTTGTCCGACCTGTGGAGGTCCGGCAAAAAGAGAGACCAATACCATGCCTCAGTGGGCAGGTTCTTCTTGGTATTTCTTACGCTATATTGATAATAAGAATGATAAGGAACTGGTATCAAAACAAAAGGCTCACGAACTGCTACCAGTGGATATGTATATCGGTGGTGTAGAACATGCAGTACTACATTTATTATACTCTAGATTCTATACCAAGTTCTTAAATGACATCGGTGTGGTTGATTTTGATGAACCTTTTACGAAGCTCTTTAATCAAGGTATGATTGGTAAGAACGGCGCGAAGATGAGTAAATCCAAAGGAAATGTTGTATCTCCGGATGCGCTGGTAAATGATTACGGCTGTGATTCTTTAAGAATGTATGAGTTATTCGTTGGACCTCCAGAACTGGATTCTGAGTGGGATGACAGAGGTATCGATGGTGTGTACCGCTTTATCAACCGTTTCTATAACTTGGTAATGGATACTAAGGATAGCATGGTAGTACCTACCGAGGAAATGGTAAAACTACGTAACCGAATGGTATATGACATTACTACCCGCTTGGAGTCCTTTAGCTTGAATACGGTTGTCAGCGGATTTATGGAATACAATAATAAAATGATGGAGTTGGCTAAGAGAGTTGGTGGCATCGATAGAGAAACGTTAGAAACTGCTATTATTTTATTAGCGCCATTTATCCCTCATGTAAGTGAAGAATTATGGTCAGAGTTGGGCCATGAGACTTCTGTCTTTGTAAATACCTGGCCGGTACATGACCCAGAGAAGATGAAGGACAGCGAGCTTGAGATTGCTGTTCAAATCAATGGAAAGACCAAGTCAACTGTATTAGTTGCAGCCGAAGCAAGCAAGGATGAGATTATTGCTGCTGCAAAAGAAGCGGTTACAGATAAGATTACAGGAGACATTATCAAAGAGATTTATGTACCCGGCAAACTTGTAAACATTGTAATAAAGTAATTTTTAGTTTACAACTCAATATGGATAAACGAATTACACCTAATCACAATGGATGCAATGTATATTTTATAAGTCCTTCTTATTACTAATTTCACTTAGAGTAACAAATTTAATTGAATGGTGTAGGAGTATATGGGACCGGATAATACAGTAGATATAGTGGATAAAGTTATGTAGATTAATATTGAAATAAGGACATTACTGTAATAAGTGGTGTCCTTATTTTAATGTTTAAATTGAGGTAGATGATTTTATATGACGATACATCGGAAGAACGATGACATACTCCAGGACATAACGTTGATTATAAAATTTGGATATAATAACGATAATAAGACAAATTATTGCTTCGGTGAATAAAATTATAGTAAGGGGAAGCTGATTCGCTTTGTTATCGTTCTAAAAGATGATTTGACTTGTAATTACGATATCTGGTTACCAGGAGGATATTGCATAGCAAAGTGAATAATTATTATCTAGGATAATATGAAATTATTAGAAGAAATTAAACGAATTCTAATATAAAACTGGCAAAATAATCTATCATATTCAAAACAATTATGTTAAAATTATAGTAAATATGAATATAAAAGATTACATGTCATTCAAATTAAATATAATATAAGTATAATTCGTAATAGTAGGAACTCCGATTAATTAACAGGGGGATTGGAGTTTGTAGACGACGTATAGGGGGGAAGCGGATGAAGTTAGTTGCTAAGTTTTCTAAGAAAGATTTATGGGGCATTCCGAATATTTTATGCTATATTCGGTTTCTGTTAATTCCTGTTTTTGTTGTACTCTATATAAAAGCGGCGCAACCGGGAGAATACCTCAAAGCGGCAGCAGTCGTGTTTTTGTCAGGGTTAACCGACTTTTTGGATGGATTTATCGCTCGTAGATTTGATATGGTTACTGAGCTTGGAAAAATAATTGATCCATTGGCAGATAAGCTTACACAGGCCTCGCTTATCTTTGTATTAATTGTTAAAATTAAATGGATGTTTTTGCTTTTAATTCTTTTTGTAGTTATGCAACTTTTTTTACTCATAGCAGGCTTGGTTATGTTAAAAAAAGGCACGAAATTAAGTGGCTCCAAATGGTTTGGGAAAGTATCCACTACTGTTTTTTATGCAGTCATGCTCGTACTAATTGCAGTACCTACATTAAATATTACAGTAATTGATATATTGATGCTGGTATGTGGGGCATTCTTATTGCTGTCCTTCTTGTTATATATTAATGAATATGTGCATATGTATCATGGAATTAAGACAACGGAGGAATGAAAATGGACTTAAATAAGTCAAATATGAAAAAGATACTTGGAATTATTACATTTACAATATTACTATATGTAGGGCTTCAACATCTTAATGTGGTAATTGATTTTCTTGGAGCTGTATTTGCTCTTGTATTCCCCTTCTTACTCGGTGGTGCGATTGCTTTTATATTGAATGTACCAATGAGAGGGTTGGAACATAATTTATATAAACTTCAAACTTCAAAAAAACCGACTTCAAAAAAGCGTATTTCAAATAAACAGACTATAAGTAAAACAAAGCGTCCAATCAGTCTGTTGATTACATTACTAATCGTAATAGGAATTATTTTATTCGTATTGGTTCTAGTGATCCCTGAGATTGGTCGTACCATCAAATTAATCGGAAATCAATTCCCTGATTTCTATAGACGTATGGTACGCAAATCCACAATAATTATGGCTGAATATCCGGATATTGCTGATTATATCAGTAAATATAATTTCGATTGGGAACAGATTTTTAACGGCATCTATGAATTTCTTCGAAATAGTGGGGGAAACATGCTTTATAATACCTTTAGTATGGCATCTACCATTATAGGAGGGTTATTTGATTTCTTCCTTGGTTTTATTTTTGCAGTTTATATACTTCTTCAGAAGGAAAAGCTGGGACAGCAATCTAGGAAATTAATCTATGCTTATTTACCGGAGAACGCAGCGGATAGAATGGTCTCGGTCTGTTCCCTTGCATCGAAAACCTTTGCGCGATTTTTATCCGGGCAGTGTTTGGAGGCAGTTATTCTTGGATCTATTTTCTTTGTAGTAATGAGTATATTCCGCTTCCCTTATACATTAATGATAAGTGTACTAATTGGTTTTACTGCATTAATTCCTGTATTTGGTTCCTTTATAGGATGTTTTGTTGGAGCCTTTTTGATCTTAATCGTTGATCCCTGGATGGCGCTTTGGTTTATCCTATTATTCATTATACTACAACTTATCGAAGGTAACTTTATCTATCCGCATGTTGTAGGTGGTTCAATTGGTCTTCCTTCGATGTGGGTATTGGTTGCGGTTACCATTGGAGGGAGTACGATGGGGGTGGCTGGAATGTTAATCTTTATTCCAATGTCATCTGTACTTTATACCTTACTGAGGGAAGCAATGAACAGAAGATTAAAGATACGTCAAATTCCTCAAGATAAATATAATTCATAATAATATATTAAAAAATAAGAAGTGAAAAATAAGAAGTGAAAAATATGAAGTGAAAAACATGAAGTGAAAACATGAAGTGCAAACATGAAGTGCAAAACATGAAATGTTAAATATCAAATAGTATAAAAAGTTAACAAAGGGATGTACCAATCAAATGTGTCCCCTTACCGTAACAGTTTTATTATACTGATTACCATAAGGGTAACATATCGGAAGGTACATCCCTCTTTGTATTATATTAATATTTATCAGAACCTAAATGAACTCATTTTCTCTTGGAGTTGTTCTGATAATTTCTGCAAATTAATTGTATACTGCGTAATCTCTTCCATCGTAACAGTGATTTGTTCGGTGGAGGCAGTTACTTCCTCGGTTGCGGAAGCTGATTCTTGTGAAATCGCAGATATGTTTTCAATTTGATTTACGATATCTTCTTTTTTTGCAGCAATTTCAATCGTACTACTCCGGATTTCGAATACCTTCTCGGATAGAGTATGGACAGCCTCCATAATTTGATGGAATACTGCTTGTGTTTGATCAACAAGGGCTACCTGATCTTTTACATTCTGGTTTGTTACTCCCATTGCCTCAACAGATAGCTCTGTTTTTTTACTAATATCTTCCACGATGGTTTTAATCTTTACAGTGGAAATCTTTGATTGTTCGGCTAATTTTCTTATTTCATTTGCTACAACAGCAAACCCTTTACCACTTTCACCAGCTCTTGCAGCTTCAATGGAGGCATTAAGTGCGAGTAAGTTGGTCTGCGCAGTAATTAAATCGATAGTGTTCGAAATGGCATCAATTTGTTTCATACTTTCACTTGTTTCGAATACTAATTCTGAAATCTTTGAAGTAGACTGCAAAGTGCTGTCAGAATTCTGAATCAGGGTATCTATACGACTTAATCCTTGCTGAGTAAGATCGTTAGCATTTTTTGATAAACTATCCATAAAATCCGTAGCAATTTCAACGGAATTAAGTTTCACGGATAACTCAGAGACACTGTAGGCTCCATCAGAGGAGTTCTGAGCTTGCTCCGTTGCACCATTCGCAATTTCTTCTACCGCTCTTGCAACTTCGCTGATTGAGGTGTTTGTTTCCCCTGCCATTGTGGATAGGACAATAGAGGTATCAAGCACTGTAATTGATGCATCGCTGACATCGCGTATAAGTTTTGAGATATTGCCAGCCATTTCGTTAAAATGCTGTCCTACAAAATGGAACTCGTCCTTCGACTTAATCGTAACAGTTGTTGTCATATCACCACGGGCTAAGCGGTCGAAAGCAGCTAATAAAGTTCTGATATTTTTCGAAATTGGTATACTAAAGAACACTGCAGTTACTATAGCAACAATTGCAGTTATAAGCAATACAACAAGAAGTGTATTTTGTATTGCTTGTGTATCCTTACTCAATTCGGAATATTTCATGGAGGCAATTATTTTCCATCCGGTCAGGTCACTTGTTTCATAGGAGGTAAATCTTTTTTCGTCTTGCTCTTTATAGGTAGTAAAGCCATTCTCATTGGATTTTGCTTCCTTCCAATAAGATAAAGTAGTTATGGTATCCGTACCAATTAGGGAAGCATTCGGATGAGAGATTAAGATACCGTTTTTATCAGTGATGCAGATATTACCAGTATCGCCAATTTTAATTTCAGATAAAGATTTCGATAAAGTAGCGAGATCGATGTCGATACCTACAACCCCCACCAATTGATTACTCTTCCTAATAGCACCACTTAATGTGATAACAATATTGCCGGTAGCGGTATCAACATAGGGGTCAGTAATAATGACTTTATCTGGACTTTTAATAGCATCACTATACCATACTCTTGTTTTGTGGTCGAAATCATCTGGCAGATCAGCATGTGGATCAACATAAAACATACCACGTTCGGTTCCGACATAAACATTAATAATGTTTGCGTCAGTGGCTTTTACATTAGCAATTAAACCTTTTGCAGCTTCAAAATATGCTTCCTCATCAGCTGTTTTAATGTTGGTATCACTCGAAAGAATCTGTATTAGATTGGACATTGCATTGAAATAATTATCAATTCCTCGCGTGATTTCTTGAATTGTCTGACGGCTGGTTGTTTCCAGTTTATTATTTAAAATGTTCTTTGAAATAACATAGGAACTAGCACCAGTAATTAAGACAGGTATAAAGCTAATCACGATAAGCATTGTTATTATTTTAGCTTTGAGTGTCATAAATTTGTTCGTAAATCTCTTCATAAATAGTTACCTCCAAGTAATTATCGCATTATTAGCTGCAATAGACAAAATAATCTTTAATTCTACATTATATGAAAATATTAACACTGTCAATTGTTATTTGTCGCAATATATAAGGGGGTATTTGGCAAATGGAAAAATTTATTAATAAATTTAAAAGATACAAAAAATAGACCGGTTTAAAGCATAAATAGCTTTTACCGGTCAAAATGTTAGATTTATACTAATTGGTTAACAAATTCAAACTATGATTTGCGCTTACAAGAACCTGTACTATCTCTTTGAATGAATTTGGCACGAAGTAGAAGCTTACTGATTGTTACATTATGAATTAAACCATCGAGTAAGAGAAATGCGCTTTTACCTAAGTCAGTTCTGTCTTGACGGATTGTTGTCAGAGAAGGAGATAATTGTGATGCAATTGGTAAATCGTCAAATCCAATGACACTGATATCTTCAGGAACTTTTAAACCTTGCTTTTGTAGTTCTATAATTACACCAGTGGCTATTAAATCACTAGCGCACATGATAGCAGAGGCTCCATTACGAATAAAGCCAGGAACATGATCCTTTGCACAGTCCGGAACATAATAGCCGTAAGCAATCAAATCATCATCTACCAATAAACCATGCTTTGCCATACTATTTACAAAGGACTGATGCCGTTGTTCTGATACCATGGAATTCTTTGATCCATTTAGGAAAGCAATTCGTGTATGACCTAGGTTTTTTAAATGGTCTACGGCTAGATCAATGCCTTCATAACTATCAGTTCCAACATAGCCTACATGATTATTTCGCTCAATGTAATTATCTAATAATACCGTAGGAACTGCAGTCTTGCTAAGTTGTTGAACCCAATCATCATGAAGGGTGAAACCAAGAAGGAAAGCACCACTATAGCCGTTTTTTAACATATATGTATCAAACTTTTCGGCTGTTTGCATATTTAAATTCGTCGGGACAACAGATACGTCCCAATGTCTTCTTGCTGCAGATAATTTAAAGCCCACGATTATTTCGTATCCGAATTGCTCTATGTTTTCATAATCCATATTTTCAATAAAAATACATACTTTACGTGATCCAGTGGATCTCATTTTTTTCGAGGCATAGCCCATCTCTACGGCTGTATCGAGTACCAGCTGCCGCATATCAGCACTAATATCACTAGCACCATTCAAACCCTTTGATACTGTACTTACCGCAATACCAAGTTTGTTAGCAATTTCTTTAATCGTTGCCATGAATTAGCCTCCTAATAACAATTTCGGGTCCATTGAACCATTCTCAGTATAACCCCAAGTAAAATCATTTTCAATATGCTAATGAGAATTTTCTAATTCTCACAGTATAATTCAAAATATTTATGCAATTTTTTGTTTATATTGCATGAATCGTGCTCAAATACAGAAATTACATGGGGCATATAAGAATAAATCATATGTAATTTTCGAAAAAAATGTAATGTAGTCTATAAAAATGTTGTTTTTTATCTGAAAATATAGTTCAAATGTTTGTATCAATAATACAAAATTATAAAAGGTTTGTAAATATGGACAAATATTTAACAATAAAATCCTTATATAATATGTACTATTACTAGTTCACTTAAAAAACATATTGACAAAGCGTAGTTAAGATGATATTCTATGAATATAGTTTCGAAAATTTCCGAAAATAGCAAAATAACACTATCATACATTCAGAAGCAAAAAATCGAAACAAATTGGTTTGGAAGTTTGGTTTTCAAGGGTGTATCAGAATTGGAGAGATAATTCATATGTCTAATTTGATAAAACAGGAATTACATAGAGGAGCCGGGGTATTATTACCGATTAGTGCATTACCAGCACCGTATGGTATCGGCACCTTAGGCGATGAGGGTTATCGTTTCGTTGATTTTCTAAAGCGAATAGGCTGTCGTTATTGGCAGGTACTGCCGGTTGGTCCGACTAGTTTTGGAGATAGTCCATATCAATCGTTTTCGGCATTTGCTGGCAATCCTTATTTTATCGATTTGGATTACCTGGTAAAAGAAAACCTATTAAAACCAGAGGAGATTACCCACCTGAAATGGCAGAAATCAGAGGATTGTATTGATTACGCTGGAATTTATCAATTACGCTTCACGGTACTGAAAAAGGCGTTTCAAAGAAGTAATCACGAAATCACAAAGGAATTTAATACATATTGTAAGGATAATAGTTATTGGCTGAAGGATTACAGCTTATATATGGCAGTAAAAAGTCATTTTAATAACAGAGAATGGTTGTTATGGGATGAGGATATACGTTATCGTAAGCAGGAAGCTTTGGACAGATATACAAAATTGTTAGCAGAAGATATCCGTTTCTGGGAGTTTTGTCAATTTAAGTTTCGTGAGCAATGGGATAGACTGAAAACTTATACAAATAATATAGGGATCCAGATTATAGGCGATATACCTCTTTATGTAGCAACGGATAGTTCGGATGTCTGGGTTCATGGTGATTTGTTTGAACTAGATGAACGAAAAAATCCAATTAATGTTGCAGGAGTTCCACCGGATGCTTTTTCTGAAACAGGTCAACGATGGGGGAATCCCATCTATCGTTGGGACATCATGGAAAAGAAAAATTACACTTGGTGGAGCGAGCGAATGAAAATATCTGCCAGTTTATATGATATCATCCGCATCGATCACTTTATCGGAGTTGTTAATTATTACTCAATTCCGGCCACATGTCCAACCGCAGAGGAAGGTAGCTGGATAAAAGGGCCAGGGAAAAAACTTACCGATGTTATTAAAAGTTCTATCGGAAACGCAAAAATTATTGCAGAAGATCTCGGTAATATAACGGAGAATGTCAAAGCGTTAATTAGAGAAATTGGCTATCCAGGGATGAAGATTTTAGAGTTTGGTCTAGAAGGCCCGGCTGATCACGAATATTTACCTCATAATTTTAAAGACACCAATTTGGTTGCTTATACCGGTACCCATGATAATGAAACCTTGGTTGGTTTTTTGAACAACAAAAATGAGGAAGAACTTAAATTTATGTATCAGTATTTTAATGTGAGCAAAAGGGAAGAACTACCTTACGCTATTATAAGGGTACTATATTCTAGTATTGCCGACGTTGTAATTGTGCAGATGCAGGATTTACTCATGTTGGATAATGATGCAAGAATGAATTATCCGTCTACCATTGGTGGTAACTGGCAATGGCGTTTAAAGAAAAGCCAATACGGAGAATTGAAGGAAGAATTACTTTCGGAATATGCAGAGTTATTTGCACGAGCACCAAAGATGCAGAAATGAGAACCCGAGGTTAATTAATTATTTTCCTTATTGAAATAGGAGGAATATATGGATAGTAGTTTTAAGTCAAATGTTGTAACCATTTTAGATTTAGATTATGGCAAGACCGTAAAGGAAGCAAGCACAATACAATTATATAATGCAGTTTCCAAAGCAGCAATGAAGAACCTTGGTAAGGATTGGGGACTGAATGCACACGGGAAGAAAATATGTTATTTATCAGCAGAATTCTTAATTGGCCGTCTGATTTATAGTAATCTTTATAATATGGGATTATTAAATCAATTCAACGAACTGATGAGTGAAAACAACATGGATATCCGAGTATTTGAGGATATCGAGGATGCAGCACTTGGTAATGGCGGTTTAGGACGATTGGCAGCCTGTTTTCTAGACTCCGGTGCTACAATCGGAATTACCTTAAACGGTTATGGAATTCGGTATAAATACGGCTTGTTTAAGCAATATTTTGAAGACGGTTTCCAAAAGGAAATACCAGATGATTGGCAAGTGTTTGGAGATCCATGGTCTGTACGTAAAGAAGAAGAAAAAATACGAATAGATTATAAAAATCAATCGGTTTATGCAGTTCCTTATGATACTCCGGTTATCGGTTATGGCGACAGGAAGGTGAACACCTTACGTTTATGGCAAGCAGAACCTTTGGAAAGCTTTAATTTTGAATTATTCAATGAGCAAAAATATGATAAGGCGAACAAGAATAAGAATGAAGCGGAAGCAATCAGCAGTTTACTTTACCCGAATGATAATACCGATGAGGGCAAGAAGTTAAGACTCAAACAGGAGTATTTCTTTGCAGCAGCAACACTTCAGGATGTAATCGCAAGATATAAGCATAAATTTGGAGATGATTTTAATCATTTCTCCGATGAATATGCTATTCAGTTAAATGATACCCATCCGGTTGTAGCTATTCCGGAATTCATCCGTCTAATGATGGAAGGGGAGAAGATGACCTTTGCTAAAGCACTTCGTATTGCTAAAGAAACCTTCGCATATACGAATCATACGGTAATGTCAGAGGCTCTTGAAAAATGGAATGCAACTTTATTTAAAGCAGTAATACCTCAAGTATTCAAATACATCCTCTTAATTCAGAAGGCATTGTTGAAAGAGCTTAAAACCTTAGGTAAAGTTACTGAGGAAGGTCAAAGACAATACTTGATCCTTGACAATGATACAATTCATATGGCAAGACTTGCAATCTTTGCAAGTCATTCCACCAATGGTGTAGCAAAGCTTCATACAGAGATCTTGAAGCAGGATGCTCTCAAGGAATGGTACGAGTTATATCCGGAACGATTTAATAACAAGACGAATGGTATTACGCAAAGAAGATGGTTGGCCTTAGCTAATATGGAACTCTCCGGTTTTATCACCGATAAGATCGGTAATTCTTGGGTGACTGATTTAGATCGACTTAAGGATCTTGAGAAATTTGAAAATGATAAAATGGTAATTAAACAATTTGGTGATATTAAACGTATAAAAAAGAGGCAATTAGTGGAATACATTAATAAACAGGAGAACATCAAAGTAAATCCTGATTTTATATTCGATATCCAAGTAAAAAGACTACATGAATATAAACGTCAGTTACTGAATGCATTTTCAATTCTGGATATTTATTTTGGATTGAAGGATGGAAGGATTAAAGAATTTAATCCGACCGCATTTATTTTTGGAGCAAAAGCTGCTCCGGGTTACTTTAGGGCAAAAGGCATTATAAAATTCATCAATGAGATTGCAAAGATGATTGACAATGATGCTGAGGTTAAAGATAAGCTACAGGTAGTATTTGTCTCAAACTATAATGTATCTTACGCTGAGAAACTAACTCCGGCCGCTGATGTTTCAGAACAGATATCTACCGCAGGAACAGAAGCTTCCGGAACTGGTAATATGAAATTCATGCTAAATGGTTCAGTAACGCTAGGAACCTATGATGGTGCGAACGTAGAAATCGTAGAACAAGCCGGAGAAGAGAATAATTACATCTTTGGTGCCAGAGTGGAAGACCTTGAGAAGCTTAATGGAAGTTATAATTCCAAGGAACTATATGAACAAAATCCTAGAATTAAAAAGGTATTAGATACCCTGGTAGATGGTACCTTTGAGGATGGGGGAACTGGAATGTTCGCGGAACTGTATCAATCAATATTATACGGAGCAAGTTGGCATAAACCAGATCATTATTATCTCCTATTGGATTTTATCCCGTACTGTGAAGCAAAGATGAAGGTGAACAAGGATTATTCAGACACCTATGCTTTCCGCAGAAAATGCTTTATTAACACCGCAAATGCCGGTAAATTCTCAAGTGATAGGACAATCAAGGACTACGCAAGTGAAGTATGGAATTAATATGTAACAAACATATTTATTCAAGACAAGAGAAGGGGTCTACAAATTCCTCTTGTATATATGGCATGGGAAAATGCCAGTTCATCAAATAGCTAAGTTTCTTAATGAAACTTGCAGATTATGCACAAAAAAAGGAAAGAGGTAGAATTATGAAAAAAGTATCAAGACTTATCGCGTTACTTATGGTTACACTTATGGTAGTCGGTAGTTTCGCAGCATGTGGTAAGAAGGCTGAGACAACACCGGAAGACACAAACAAGGAGGCTACAGTACAACCTACAGAAGCTCCGGCTGCAACCGAAGTTCCTGCAGCTCCAGAAGATGTTACTTTAACAGTATGGGCACCTGAGAATCAAATTCAAACAGGTACTATGGACGCTATGTGTGCATCCTTCCAAGCATTACATCCAGAATGGAAAATCACCTTCACAGTAGTAACTCAGGGAGAAGATACTGCAAAAGATGAAATTCTCAAAGATGTTGCTGCAGCAGGTGATGTATTCTTCTTTGCGAACGACCAGTTAACAGGACTTGTGAATGCAGGTGCGATTGCTAGACTTGGTGGTTCAACAGAAGAAATGGTTAAATCAACAATGGCGGAAGCAGTAGTTGATACAGTTACAGTAGATGATGCAATTTACGCAATTCCTTTTACACATAACACATTCTTTATGTATTATGATAAGAGTCTCTTAACAGCAGACGACGTAAAATCCATCGAAGGCATTATGGCAAAACCTACTGCTGAGGATGTATATAATTTCTGCTTTGACTCTGCAGGTGGTTGGAAATTAGGCTCATGGTACTATGGTGCTGGATTAACTATTTATGGCGATAGTCAAGTTGATTTTGCAGCTGGTGCTAACTGGAACAATGCCACTGGTTTAGCAGTAACAAATTACTTAATCGACTTAATTAACAATCCAAAATGTGCTTATGCAGATGACGTTTCTTTATCCGAATTAGCAGCTGATCATAGAATCGGTGCTTGGTTTGATGGATCTTGGAACTATGATTTATATAAAACAGCTTTAGGCGATGATTTGGGACTAGCAATTATTCCTACGTTCAATCCAGATGGAACCGATTATCAGTTAAAAGGTTTCTATGGTTCCAAAGCAATCGGTGTAAATGCACAAGCTAAATTCATGCCAGTTGCAGTTGCTTTTGCAGCTTACTTAGGTGGCGAAGAAATGCAGTTACAACGTTTTGAAGAAACAGCTCAGGTACCAACTAACCTTACCGTTGGAGCATCTGAAGCAGTTCAGGCGAATGAAGTAGCAGCAGTTATCGTTAATGAAGCAAACAATGCCTCTGTAATGCAACCTACAGCCGCTGAGTTCGGTGAGAGATATTGGTCCAATGTTGCTGCCTTCACAACTGAAATCAGAAGTGGAGATTTCAACAAGACAAATGCTCAAGAAAAACTTGATACATTTGTAGCTTCCTTAGCAGTAAAATAATAAAATAGATAAGTATTGTTAAATGCTATATAATAGAAGCGGGATGTTCTAGCAGAAGAGGAACATTCCGTTTCTATCCTATGAATAACAAGGAGTTTTTAATGAACGATAAGTTCTTAATGAACAATAAGTTCTTAATGATCTATATGTTCCAATAAGCAAAAAAGTTCCTAATGAACTAGAACTAAAAGTTCATTGAGAAAAACGAGGAGGGAAATTATGGCGGGTAATAAGCATAAAACATCCAAAAAACCAGTCCCACTTAGTGAAGTTGGCTTTCGTACTGCGTTTATGTCAGGAAATGCGATTACGAAACTATCTGCTATTATCTTTGGTTTAGGTAATATTTTACATAAACAGATAATGCGCGGGCTTTTATTATTAGCTGTGGAAATTGCATATGTATATTACATGATGGGCTTTGGAATAGAAGCAATTAGAAACCTATTTACTTTAGGAACTAAAAAACAGGAAGAAGTTTTTAATGAAACGAAACAGATTTATGAATATGTAGTAGGGGACAACTCCATGCTATGCCTATTATATGGTGTTATTACTTTATTTGCTACAATAGTTTTTATTGTTATTTTAACAACTTCTGTAAAAAGCGCTTATGACTCGCAGAAAAAAGCGGAGCTTGGTAAACAGATTCCTAACTTTTTAGTTGATTTAGGTACCTTAAGACAGCAAAATCTTCATAAAGCACTACTTTCTCTACCTATAATCGGAATTATTAGCTTTACCGTAATACCTCTAGTATTTATGATTTTAATCGCATTTACAAGTTTTGATAAAGATCATCAGCCACCCGGCAATTTATTCGATTGGGTTGGTATTGATAACTTTATTGCTATGTTTAAACAGGGTGGGGTTTTAGCGAATACCTTCTGGCCTGTTCTGGGATGGACATTAGTATGGGCAATATTTTCAACATTTTCCTGCTATATTTTAGGACTACTTTTAGCGCTGGTAATCAATCGTGATGGAACACGCTTTAAAAGCTTTTGGAGATTTTTATTTGTATTGTCCATAGCAGTACCTCAATTCGTATCCTTACTTACGATGAGAACTATGTTTAATACCAATGGTCCGGTCAACTCCATTCTTCGTACTCTAGGTGTAATTGGAGCAACAAATTCCATTCCCTTTCTTACGGATCCAACGTTGGCCAAAATAACAATTATATGTATTAACATATGGATTGGTGTGCCGTTTACTATGCTTAGTTCAACGGGAATTTTAAATAATATTCCAAAGGATTTATATGAAGCTGCGAAAATGGACGGTGCGAATGCTTTTGTTACTTTTTTAAGAATTACCATGCCATATATGTTATTTATAACAACACCAAGTTTGATTACAGCCTTTGTCGGTAATATTAATAACTTTAATGTTATTTATTTATTAACAGGTGGTGGTCCAGAATCCCTGGAATACTACTATGCGGGAAAGACGGATCTATTGGTTACTTGGCTTTATAAATTAACAATAACCAACAAAGACTATAATATAGGAGCGGTAATCGGTATTATTGTATTTGTCATACTTGCAACTTTATCGTTATTAACCTATCGTCATACAGGATCCTATAAAGATGAGGAGGCGTTCCAATAATGAGCAAAAAGAAGAATACAATGAGTTCTAAAAAAAGATTTATTAGCAATTCAATTGTTCATACAGGTCTAGCAATTACTGGATTTATTTGGATTATCCCCATCTTTTTTGTTATATTAACCTCTTTACGTGAAGAAGGAGGTACTTACAAAAGCTATATTTTACCTAGAGGATATACTCTGAATAATTTTAAGAATTTATTTAATCAGACAGGAAGTCTTGTTTTTACAAAATGGTTCACAAATACACTTTTAGTTGCTATTGCTAGTTGTTTATTGTCTGCATTTTTCGTATTATGTGTTGCTTATGTAATGTCAAGATTACGTTTTAAATTGCGAAAGAAGTTAATGAATATTGCCTTGATCTTAGGAATGTTTCCTGGATTCATGTCGATGATCGCAGTTTATTATATTTTAAAAGGTTTTGGTTTACTAGAAGCGGGCCCTCTTAAATTAGTGGCATTGGTTTTGGTGTATTCAGGAGGTGCCGGACTTGGATTTTATATTGCGAAGGGCTTTTTTGATACAATACCAAAAACTATAGATGAAGCAGCATATATTGATGGTGCAACGAAATGGGATGTATTCCGTAGAATTACCATTCCATTATCCAAACCAATTATTGTTCACACACTTCTAGGTGCATTTATGGCACCATGGGTAGATTTTATCTTTGCGAAGGTTATCTTAGGCCAAGATAGGCAGTATTTTACTGTCGGTATTGGTTTGTGGACGATGTTGGAAAAAGAGTTTGTTGAGTATTATTACACCACGTTTTTTGCTGGTTGTGTTATTATATCCATCCCGATTGCCATATTATTTTTGCTTACACAGAGATTTTATGTGGAAGGTGTATCTGGAGCTGTAAAGGGTTGATTCATATATTCGAAGAGGATAGGATTAAGAATTATAAAAGAGGTACTGGATTTGATTTCAGTACTTCTTTGTATATCAGGAAGAAAAATTCACCCCAAACATGGAGGATAATTCCTCCGAAAACATGGAGGAATAGATATGAAAAAGAGAAATAGAATATTGTTATTATTGATTACAATACTCTCTGTAACTTTATACGGATGTAATAATGAAAAAACAGATAAGGCGAACAACAGTATCAGTAGCGAGAATGTAGATAGCAATGAGGTAGAGGACTCTTCTTCAGTTACGGATAATAAGGCTAATACTGAAAATAATGATAATAAGGAAAATAGTGATATCAAGGACAATAATGTAGAGACTGTAGCTACGGTTCCCTATGAATACGAGCAGGATTTAAATATCCTAGAGGATAATTATAGGAATTATTATGAAATATTTGTTTCCTCTTTTTGTGATAGTAATAATGATGGAAGAGGAGATATCAATGGAATAATATCAAAGCTAGATTACATTAAAGATGATATGGGATTTAATGGGATTTGGTTGATGCCAATAATGCCCTCACCATCCTACCATAAATACGATGTGACGAATTATTATGATATAGATCCGAACTATGGAACCCTAGCGGATTTTCAGAAGCTGGTTGACGAATGTGATAAACGAGGTATTAAACTGATTATTGACTTCGTCTTTAATCACACTTCAGCAAAGCACCCCTGGTTTACAGCAGCGGTTGATTATCTGGAGACGCTGAAAGAGGGAGATGAACCAGACATATCCGTATGTCCTTCTGTGGAATATTATCATTTTACTAAGGATTACAAGGGAAGCAAAGATTATCATAAGGCAGGTAGTTCTGACTGGTATTACGAATGTGTCTTTTGGGATCAAATGCCGGACTTAGCATTAGAGAGTGTGGCTTTAAGATCTGAGATTGAGAAAATTGCAAAATTCTGGTTGGATTTAGGAGTAGATGGTTTTCGTTTGGATGCAGCCAAAGAATTCTATTCAGGAGAGACATCAAAGAATGTGGAAGTATTACAATGGTTCTCTGATTATGTAAGGAGTGTAAAGGAAGATGCCTATATTGTAGGTGAGGTATGGGATGAAGGCGATTCTATAGCTTCTTACTACAAAAGTGGTGTAACTAGTTTCTTTGATTTCCCGTTAGCTTTATATGATGGCTTAATTACAACAACAACACGAAAACTGGGGAGATCCTCTGCACAATCTTTTGCAAATACCCTAGTTAGCTTACAAAAGAAATATAGTGAAAATAATCCAGAGTTCATTGATGCACCTTTCATTAGTAATCATGATACTACAAGGGTATCAGCGCAATGTGTAAATGATGAAAACCAGATGAAGATGGCTGCTGGGTTATTACTTACGATGAATGGAAGTCCATTTGTATACTATGGTGAAGAAATCGGTATGAATAGTAAAGGTGATAAAGATGAGAATAAACGATTACCGATGCAGTGGTCTACCACGGATAACACAGGAATGACAAAGGCTCCAACCGGTGCCGATAAGGTAGAACAAAAATTTGAACCGATGGATATACAAATACAAGATTCTAACTCTATCCTAAATTATTATAAACGCGCTATTCGTATCCGAAATGAAAATCCCGAGATGGCAAGAGGAGAGATGAGCGTAATAGAGGATCTTACCAAAGATGAGGTCTGTGCTGTTCAAAAGACCTATGAGGGCAGTCAAATTGTGATCATCTATAATATTAACACGGTAGCGGCGAAGGTGGATTTAAAGGCTGCAGGGTATGAGAATAGGAATATTAGAGGATATTTAACAGTGGATGGAGGTACAGTAACACTTACGGAGGGTGTATTGGATATGCCGATGTATTCTATCGTTGTACTCAAGTAACTATTATAATTGTAAGATCTTTTTTTAATGTTTAAAATACAGGCACCTAGTGTCGCTTTGAATAATCAAAAGTTAGATTTTATCTAATCTTTAGGGTTCAATTCGACACCAAGTGCCTGTATTTAGTTAACTTTTATTTTCTGCCTGCCATCATTTTTTTCATCATCTCAAATTGCATTTTCTCTTTTGGATTCAAATTCTTTGCAAGCAAATCCATCATTATATCACTTTCATCTTTTGAAAAAGAGAGACTTTGTTCTTGCAGTTTTTTATTTGTATTCATTAAGAGTGGTACTAATTTATCCATTGGTTTTCCTTCTGCTTCCTTCATAAGTTCCATCAGAATTACCAATTTACGGGGATCAATATTTTTCAGCTTCGGGTTGCTGGTCCAAGACGTATCAGCCATTATTACGCTCCTCACTATCCTCAGGTTTACTATTACTATCATATGACATTGTATTGAAAAGCATGCTTAGGTTTTCGAAAGTACTCATTTGTTCCGGTGGAACCATGGTCTTTAGCATATCAAACATCATCTTATTATTTCCTTTGCCACCCATACCTCCCAAAGGAGGGGATTGAGATTGGTCTTGGTCAGAATCTGAAGTATTTGCTTCCTGTTGGCTAAAACCTTCTTCATAATTAAATTCTTCGCTAGCAGTTGTTTCAGGTTCTTCTGAATTGTTTCCTCCGTTATTTCCAAAAATGGAATCAAAATTAAAACCAGCAAAATTGCCCATGGTATTATCAGAATCATTACTACCGCCGCTTTCTCCGAACGGGAAACCACCATATTCCTGCATCGTTTTCATCGTAGACATAAAATTGTTGTACATTTCGAACATTCTTTTTGCATTAAAGATATTTAATATTTTATCGACTGATTCTCTTTCTTTATTGTTACATAAGGGTCGGATCCCATTTAACAAGCCCTCCACGTCTATTTTTTCGCCCTCATTGCCATAGGCAGACATACTGACTTTGTTGGTCATTGACTTCATACTTCCCATGAGATCTAATATCTTTGTGAAGAATTCAGCCATAACTCTTGATTTGGAATCAATAAAAGGCAAAGCTGCTTTCATTATCTCAGCTGTATGTAAAAGATTTTGGTCTGCCATAGCTTCTCCGATTATTCATACTCGTTACATTATATTCTCAGTAATGGCAAAGATGCACTATTCCGACATTGAGTAGTGAAGGTTCTAAGAGATAGGGTATGAACGCAATGATTGAGGGGTGTGAAAGACTACTGCAGGGTACTCGCGCAGGCAGGCATCGGCATGTGATTTCGGTTACAGTACATCTGTCAAATAAATTCAATCACAAATACAGATAAAAATACAAATTCTAATTCAAATTTAAATTAACGCTCGAAAAGTATGTAATAAGAGTTCTTTGAAAATATATTAAGATTTGGTATGAATGCATTTTTTGTTTCCACATATAAAAAAATGCGGATTCTTTAGAATCCGCAAAAATGGTAGTATAAGTTATGTGACTATAGGTAGGATAGTACTTCTGTGTTGGTGCCGTAGAAGATGTCTTCTCGGTTGCTGATAAGTGAGCAGAAATTTTCTATCATATCCCAGTTGTTATTAAGATCGAATTCATAACTATGACCCCATATATAGAAAAGCATTGGTTCTGTTGGGTCTGCATTTATAAATTCTTCTGCTAGCTTCATTAAGTTTTTATTGTCGTGGTGACAGGTTGCTTTTAACTCTAGTAGATTAGTTTGGGGTTTGAAATCCTCGGTATCTTGGACAGTTCTTGAATATTTTATTCCTGTCTCCTTAAGTACCTGGAGTACCCGAGCATCATAGGAACCATAGGGATAAGCCATTCCATTTATGCTATAGCCAAAGATTTTCTCAAGGTTAAGCTTGTCTTGGAGAATTTCATTGCGAATCGTTTCGATACTTTGTTGTTCTAGTCTTGGGTGTGTAAGAGAATGTATTGCAATTTCATGTCCCTGATAAAGCTCTTTAAGGCCTGCTATATTCATACGTTTTATAAGGATTCCGTTTCTTTCCCATTGATTAGCACCACTTTGTAGACCGGAATTTAAATTAAAAGTGCATTTCAAGTTATACTTGTTAAAAATATTAATCAGACGCTGATCCTGTTCCACTCCGTCATCATAGCTGAAGGTGATTGCTTTCATTTTATTATTTGGAAATGACATATTAATTCCCTTTCTTATTTTGTAAAATCCTATTTCATAGTTTCGCTTTGACCAACAGGAAACAGTTAGCAAATAGGCAAATTTTTATTCTGGATATGTGAGGTGAACTTCGTCTATATTGTATAGGATTTCATCTAAGAATTTTTGAGCATAATTTTTAGCCAGCTCAAGATTCATGTCGGAGTAATTGCCACAGTTTTCAGCGCTGGCTCCGGGGATGTCTCCGGTGAAGTCACGTATGAATTCATACAGTTCGGTTAGAAGAGGGATAATGTCCTTTGATTCATAATCTCCACCAAGTAATAGATAAAAGCCGGTGCGGCAACCCATTGGTCCAAAGTATACAGTCTTCTCAGCAAAGTCAACGTGATTACGAAGGTATGTGGCAGCGAGATGCTCAATGGTATGGACTTCTCCGGTTAACATGACGGGTTCAAAGTTTGGCTGTGTCATTCGAATATCAAAGGTTGTTATGATTTCACTACCAATTTTATCTTTTCGGGATACATAAACTCCACGTAGTAATCTCATGTGATCAATGGTAAAGCTAGCTATTTGCTTCATTTTTTATTCCTGCCTTTCTAAGCTTATTATGTAATGGATAGAATTTTATTATGGATTTGAATTCGTATAGAATGAAATCCTTATCTGTTACTAATAAGATCATGAACAAATAGCATGTTCATGATCTTGTTACTCTAATCGGAAACTTCAAGCAAGCTTGCAGATTCCTCATTCTGTTTTCATTATATCATATTATTCATTAATTGTGGATGAAACATTTTAAAATATAAGTTTATATCTTTAGGACATGAGGTCAAATAGTACTATGAAAGGAAGGAATTTATTGTAATATCTTGACGAATATTGGCTTGATTGCTATGATATAGGAAGGTATAACAACTAAAAATGTAAAGAGGTGTTCCTTCGTGTTAATCGGTATATGTGATGATGAAGAGATTATTCGTAATGAGCTGAAACGCTTATGTAATGTATTCGTAGAGATGAATTTAATTAAGATAGATACAGTCTGTTTTTCAAATGGGGAAGAACTTTTAGGGTATGCGGATACACTCGATATTTTGTTCCTGGATATTCAGATGAAGGGAATCAATGGTTTAAAGACTGCGGAAAAAATTCGGGAGAAGGATGAAAGCATGACGATTATTTTCCTAACCGGATTTCGAGGCTTTATGCAGGATGGGTACCGCGTAAAGGCTTTTCGTTATCTGTTAAAACCTTTGAAGGAACAGGATTTTATGCAGACACTTTCGGATGCTATTAATGACATAACGAAAAATTCTAAAGTTATTGTGGGTAAAGATGGAGAAACGATATTTATAAAATTAAAGGAAATTATTTATATCGAATATGAAAATCGTTTTACGTTAGTTAGAACGAAAAAAGGTTGTTATGAAAGTTCAATGAAAATGGGTGAATGGGAAGTAATGCTTAATACGGGAGACTTCTTTCGCGTGCATAAAGCTTATATCGTTAATATGGAGTATATAGAGGAAATCGGAAAAGAAATCCTTTTGGATAACGGCGAGAAGGTTGAGGTGGCCTTTCGGCAAATCAGTAGGTTAAAAAAAGCCTGTAAAGAATACCGAAAAAGAAACGCAATATAAGGAGATTTCAAAATGAATAATATTTGGAATGTATTTTCCTATTATTTTATGGATTTGATAAAACTGTGGCTTGTATTTTGGGGAATTATTAATTATCCAATGGTTAAAAAAATAAATAGTTACATAATGATTGGAGTAGTAGAATTTGCCATTCTTTTCGGTGCCAGCTTCTATTTTGATACAAATCAAGATGTAGTTATAAACATTATGACTGGTATGGTTTTAATAACGGTATGTTTATTGTTTCAAGGTAAGATTATTAAAAAATTAGCCTATTGTTTACTTGCCTATTTCTTGGTATTATTTTTCGATGTGTGTGTGACGGGTATTTTAACTTTGATCTTTCATACGACGTATTATGAGATGAAGAATTACGATATTCTTCATTTCCTGACTAATTTTACAAATGTTTTAACCTTAATCATAATTATAGTAATTAAGAAGGTTAGAAATAAGCCTTCAATGAGAATATATTTATCAAAACGAATATACGCATTATTATTTGCAGGAGCTGGAATTGGAATTGTCATCGTTTCAAGTCTTATGCTAACATCACTTCCAGGAACCGGTGACAGATTACGAAGGATCATGCTTGTCGTATCCATTGTTGCTTGTGTTGCTTATAGTGTTGCTTGCTTAATGCTTATTATCATATCGGAATCAAGAGATAATTTTAAAACCTTATCACGTATAAATCAAAATATCATCGAATCTCAACAGAATTATTATATTTTGGTAAATGAGAAGCAAAAGGAAATACGGGGAATACGTCATGAGATGAAAAATCACTTATCCTGTATTAATGGATTATATAAGGCAAATAAGTTGGAGGAGATGGAACAATACATTAAACAGCTTGTAGAAGATGCTGATATGCCGGAGGACTTATTTGATACCGGTAATGATATTGTTAATGCAATATTAAATGACGCGAGGAGTAAATATAGTTTGGAGCGCATTAAACTTCGTTTGGAAGGATGTTTTCCAAGTGAACTACAGATAGCACCATTAGATTTATGCGTTATCTTCGCAAATTTAGTTATAAACGCAGTGGAAGCGATTAGACAATTGGATAGTTACAATCAAATGGATTATTATATTGACGTTAAAATAAGTAACTTTAAAGATGATATATTTATCAACGTAAAAAATCCAATTGTAAAAAACATTATCATACAAAATGGATTACTTGTTACTACGAAGCAAGATAAAAGTTTACATGGGTTTGGAACAAAAAACATGAAACAAAGAGTGGAAAAGTACCAGGGAACGATCAATTATAAGAGTGAAAATAATTATTTTTTTGTAGATATCAACATGAAAAATAAGGTAGAAAACTGAAAATCTAACGTTCATGCAGAAAAATCTAACGTTCATGTATCAGCCCATTGTAAAGACTAGGTGTATATGCTATAAAAAGCATGTAGACATGGTCTTTTCTCATAAGGAGGTATGAAAATGGTATCAACAATGGGCGTGGATTTCCTGGATCCTTTTTTTAAATGGTTATTTGGATAAAGCTTAACTTTGAAAGTATCTATTGGGGAATAAATACTTTACCGAATGATTTGTTTTCACGGACATAGGGTGCTTGGATGTATCGGAATCCAAGCATTCTATGTTTTGTGATATGTCAAGAAGGAGAATAAGAGTGAGGGTATATAGAACCTATTTTAAATTAATTATTTTAAGGTATCGTATGAGTTATTTGTATGTTATCTTATCCATGATCGCTGCTTACATAACAATCTCAATTATTACGATATATATTGACAATATTATGTCTCTGAGTACGAATATGCCATATCAAGATTTGCGCTATATTTATATTAGTATTCGTACCATATTTGTTATTGGAGGCATCACGTTATTAGTTTATCAGTATTATAATATCATGAAGTCCGGTACAAGAGACTATTGTATTCTTAAGGCGCTGGGAGCAACAAAGCATAACATACGCAAATTAATTCTAATGCAGGTCATTTCATTGATCATTATAACAATACCACTTGGATTATTCTTAGGTAATCGGTTGACCAATATGATATTGAATTTCTTTGCGGATGTAACAATGAGCAATAGTGCAGTTGATATTATTGATTCTTCAAATACAATTCTCTTAGCTTCCGGTAGTTTATGTGCCTTTATTATATGTATTGGCATTTATATGGAGAGAGGAATTCAGAAAACGTCGCTAGCTAACATTTTATCGGAACGTTTTATGACTAGGAAGGAGGTAGAATAAAATGACACTGATAAAGAGTAGAAATTTGTGTAAATCTTATTGTGATGATCGTAAACTCGTAAATGCAATCATCGATTGCAATGTAGAAATTGAGCAGGGGGAGTGTGTTACAATCATTGGTACAAAGTGTTCCGGTAAAACTACCTTATTACGTTTGTTAGGTGGAATTGAACGCCCCTCCAGCGGCTCAATTTACATTGACCAAGACGATATCGCTTCCTTTAGTGATGATAAACTTGCAATCTTACGTAGAAATGAGATAGGCTATTTGTTTCAGAATGACAGCTTAATTCCGGATCTAACAGTGCATGAAAATATTATTATGCCAACAATTCTATCCCATCGAAAATATGAAGAGGAATATTATGAAGATCTTATGAAACAGCTACAGTTATCAGATATTTTAAAGCGCTATCCAAATCAATTAACAATAAACCAATTATTGTGCGTGGCATATGCTCGAGCATTAATTCATCAACCGAATATCATTCTGATAGATGAGCCAACGAATCTTTTATATCAACAGAAAGGCAAGGAGGTTCTGGAGCTGTTATTGAATATGGTTCGTAGATATCATAAAACCTTGATTATGGTAACACGAGATCCGGTGGCCAGTATTTATGCAAACCATATCATAAGGCTTAATCGAGGAATAATTATAGAAGACAGGATAATCTGTAATAAAAGTCTGCAAAGGTAAATTAATAACTTTTGCAGGTTTTTTTCATTTTCATAGGGTTGACAACCAGGAAAGAAAGAGGCATTATATTTAGTGAAACCTTCTTTTAGAAGGTTTGTCACTCATAATAAAAGGATAAGAATAAGAGGATAAGATGATAGATAGTATAATATTTGATTTAGATGGAACCTTATGGGATTCCACAAAGGAAGTAGCAATCGCTTTTAATAAGGTATTAGAAGAAAAATATCCAGAGGTAACTGAAGTGGTTACAGCAGAGCGTCTACAAAGCTTATTTGGATTGCCGTTGGATGAAATTGCAGTAAAACTGTTTATCAGTGTTCCTCAGGAGCAAGCGATTCGTGTTATGGAGGAATGCTGTGCCTATGAATGCAGTTATCTTGGTAGATATGGAGCTACCCTTTATGAAGGATTAGAGGAAACCTTGAGGGAGCTTTCTAAGACTTATAAACTACTAATCGTTAGTAATTGTCAAGAGGGTTATATTCAGTGCTTTTTTGAGGCTTACCCGCAGTTAGAACAGTACTTTATCGACTTCGAATATCCGGGGAGATCCGGTAAATTCAAAGCAGATAACATTCGAATGGTAATAGAGCGAAACAATCTAATAAATCCTATTTATGTCGGAGATACGCTAGGGGATGCCAATGCATCGAAGGAAGCAGGTGTACCTTTTATCTTTGCCAGATATGGTTATGGAGAGGTTAAGGAATATGAGGATGTTATTGATTCACTAAGCGAGTTGGTAGGGAGGTATCATTCTTAAAATGTGGAAAGTATGCATTGACATTTGCTTACTTTCTTTATATATTGGATGATATAGAATTTGGAGATTAAATGCAGGCTCTGATGAAAAATAGACAAGTTTTCACAAGAAAAATTAGTGTGAAATATCAGAGGCTTGACTAATGAATAGGATGTGAATTAATGTTAGACGGAAAAAAATCGTTGTTTAGTGGAATGCAAGCTACTGGAACCTTAACCTTGGGTAACTATTTGGGTGCTTTAAAGAATTGGGTAGATTTTGAAGAGGAATATGAAACCTTTTATTGCGTGGTTGATATGCACTCCATAACCGTACGCCAGGATCCAGCAGAACTCAGAAAAAGAGCGAGATCACTCCTTACGTTATATATTGCGGCAGGACTTAATCCCGAGAAAAACTGCATTTATTATCAATCCCATGTGTCAGCTCACGCGGAACTTAGTTGGATATTAAATTGCTTTACCTATATGGGTGAGTTAAACCGTATGACGCAGTTTAAGGATAAAGCAGCAAAACATACAGATAATATCAATGCTGGTTTATATACGTACCCAGTATTAATGGCAGCAGACATTTTATTATTCCAATCAGATATTGTTCCGGTAGGTTTCGACCAAAAGCAGCATCTTGAGATTACCAGGGATATTGCGGAACGCTTTAATTCCGTCTATGGTGATGTGTTTACAATACCGGACCCATACATTGGAAAACAAGGTGCTAAAATCATGAGTCTTCAGGAGCCGGAGAAGAAGATGTCCAAATCGGATGAGAATCCGAATGCGAGCATATTCTTGATGGATGATACCGATACCATCATACGTAAGTTTAAGAGAGCGGTAACTGATTCGGAAAGTGAAATTAGATATTCGGAAGACAAACCGGGTATTAGTAATTTGATTGATGTCTATGGAATCACGACAGGTAAATCCGTAGCGGAGACGGAGAAGGAGTTTGCTTCTTCCGGTTATGGCGATTTCAAACTCGCAGTTGGTGAATCAGTTGCGAATATGCTGAAACCAATCCAAGATAAATATGCTGAGTTACAAAAGGATAAGGATTACATTGACAATATCATCAAGGTGAATGCGGATAAAGCAAATTATTATGCTACGAAGACCTTACGTAAGGTACAAAAGAAGGTTGGTTTTCCTGAACGAATTAGATAAGGTGTACAGGGTGGCGATTATTAACGCCACCTTGTTTTTAAGTGAATATTGAATTAATTAAGTTAAGTAAATGAATTTTATTTGTGATTATAAAGATTATAGGAACAAAGCCCAGGTTCTTATAATCGAGATGTACAGCGCAAAAACTTACGCTTTTTATCGAAAGTTACTGCGTAACTTCCGATAACTTATATTACTACTTGATAATGAAAGGAAGAACGAATATGAAAATAGTATTTTTAGAAACGGACACCCTAGGAGATGATGTGGACTTAACTCCGTTTGAGAGCCTCGGGGAAGTAATTAAGTATTCAAGTTCCAATCCGGAACAGGATTCAGAGCGTTGCAAGGATGCCGATGTTGTTATTGTAAATAAAGTACCAATGAAGGAGTCAACCTTAGGCAAAGCAGATCATTTAAAACTAATTTGTATTACAGGTACAGGTACAAATATTGTGGATTTTAATTATACGAACAGCCGAAACATTACAGTTGCTAATGTAAAAGGCTATTCCACACAGTCAGTAATTCAACATACCTTTGCTTTATTTCTCTATCTTTATGAGAAAATGAGTTACTACGATCATTTCGTAAAATCAGGAGAATATATCAAATCAGATATTTTCAGCCATTTTACGGTAAAATTCCATGAGCTATCAGGAAAGACCTGGGGCATCATCGGCCTTGGGGAAATTGGAAGAGGAGTTGCGGAAGTGGCAAAGCTTTTTGGCTGTAAAGTGATATATTATTCCACCTCAGGTAAGAATAGCAATCCAGGTTATGAACAGGTTGATTTAGATACCTTATTAATGTTATCCGATGTAGTATCCATTCATGCTCCTCTAAATGATGCAACAAAGGATTTAATTGGTGAAAATGAGCTTCAGAAGATGAAGAAGAGTGCTATCTTGCTAAATCTAGGGAGAGGACCAATTGTCAATGAACAAGCTTTAGCAAAAGCCTTAAAAGAAGAGTGGATCGCAGCGGCTGGACTTGATGTGCTTACAGCAGAACCGATGCTTGCAAGCAATCCTTTGATTGAGATTCAAGATAGTACTAAGCTTGTTATAACACCACACATTGCCTGGGCAACTGTAGAAGCAAGACAGAGAGTAACGGAAGAAGTATTTCAAAATATAGTCGCTTTTCAAAATGGAGAAGAAAGAAATGTCGTAAGGCAATAGTATAATAAGAGGTTTTGAAACTCGTAGAAAATTAGTCGGAAGTTAAGATAGTGTTAGTAAAAATAATAAGAAACGTAGCTATTGAAAAAAACTCCAGATGTTAGATTTTTCTAACACTTGGAGTTTTTAATTAGGAATAACACTTTGCTAAAGCTCACTATTCACTCAAATCAGATTTGACTTCATTCCATTTATCAATATATAAGGATTCAATCTCCTCTCCAAGGTAACGGAAGGTAGTACATCGATCTAGGGTCGCTTGATCCGGAAATGAAACAGAACTGTTTTTAATATCCTCATCGGTAATCATATTCCTTGCAGCCATATTCGGTGTGGAATAGGTGATATATTCAAAGTTTTTTAAAGCAATATCGGCATCACACATGAAATTGATAAATGCTTCTGCATTTTCTTTATTTTTACAATTTTTCGGAATGACCCAGCCATCAATCCAAACATTTGAGCCTTCCTTTGGTACAACATATTCCAAATCGGGATTCTCTCTCTTTGTGTAAATAGCTTCACCGGAGTAGATAACACCGATAGCAGCTTCGCCGCCGATCATTTTATCCCTGACCTGATCTATAACATAAGCCTGAACCAGGGGATATTGAGACTTGAGTAATTCTTTCGCTTCCTCTAGTTGAGCATCGTCAGTTGTATTCAAATCATAGCCAAGATATTTAAGCGCAATACCAAAAGCATCACGGACACTGTCAATCATTAATATGTTACCAGAATATTTCTCATCAAAGATAGCACTCCAGCTGTCAATTGGTCCGTCTACCATTGTCTTGTTATATAAAATTCCAAGGGTACCCCAGCAGTAAGGGACACTGTATTTGTTACCTTCATCGAAACTCTGTGCACTCTTCAAATAAGCCGGATCAATATTCTTAATATTAGGAACATTGTTATAATCTATCTCAGCAAGCAAATCCTCATCAATCATTTTTTGAATCATATAATCAGATGGACATACAACATCATATTGTACAGCACCTGCTTTGATCTTTGGGTACATTTCTTCATTTTGTTCAAATTCGTCATATACTACCTTGATCCCAGTTTCCTCTTCGAATAAGTCAATTACATCGGGATCAATATATTCACCCCAATTATAGACATAAACCTTCTCACCGCTGTCCTTTCCACAACCAGTCATCAGACCGATGGCGATCATCAGTATTGATATTACAATAAGTATTTTTTTCATGTTTTCCTCCATCGCTATATATTAAATGCAGCTTGTATCACAACTTCCTCACGGGTGCATTTTTTTCAGCACTTCTACGATTAATAAATATTAATAGCAGTAATACAGTAACAAACATCAGTGTAGAGAGTGCATAAATCTCCGGTTTGATTCCCTTTCGAACTTCGGTATAAATTTTAGTTGATAAGGTATTAATTTCCGGACCTTTTGTAAAATGTGTTATTACGAAATCATCAAGTGACATGGTAAAAGCTAAAAAGAAACCAGACAGTACCCCCGAAAAGATATCGGGTAGGATCACCTTAAAAAATGCATATACCGGGGATGCCCCTAAATCAAGCGCAGCCTCAAATGTATGGGGATTTAGTTGCTTCAATTTTGGCATAACACTAAGTATTACATAGGGAATATTAAAAGTGATATGTGCTAATAAAACACTTGTAAATCCCAAGGTGAAATTTAATGCAACGAAGATTAACATAAGTGAAATACCGGTTACAATATCCGCATTTAGCATCGGAATATTGGTGATGCCCATTAAAATAGTCCGAGGTGTCTTTTTCATACTATTTATCGCAAGAGCTGCGGTGGTGCCAATTATGGTAGCGATGAGAGCGGAGGTTACGGCAATTATCAGCGTTGTAGTCAATGCAGTCATAATATCTTCGTTTTGGAACAATTCTTGATACCAATGGAACGTAAAGCCACCCCATTTTGCTCTGGATTTTGATGCATTAAAGGATAAGATTATAAGAATAAGAATTGGGGCATATAAAAAAAGTAGAATTAAGCCGATATAAAAGCGGCTAAGGAAGCGTTTTACCATAGGTTACTGCCCTCACTTTCTTTATCATATTTTGAGAGGATTGCCATGCTGAATAAAATAAAGAGCATTAAAACTAAGGACAAACCAGAGCCTGTATGCCAATTTCCTAAGCGAAACTGCTGTTCAATTACATTACCGATGAGAACAATCTTGCTTCCACCGAGTATGGTAGAGATTACGAAGGTTGTGAGTGAAGGGACGAACACCATCGTTATTCCGCTGAGCACACCGGGTAGACTTAGAGGAAAAATGATTTTGCGAAAGGTTTGTCGTCCATTTGCACCCAAATCCCTAGCTGCATTAATTACATCAGTGTCAATTTTAATCAATACATTATAGATAGGTAAAACCATAAATGGCAAGAAGTTATATACCATACCAAGAATAATTGCAGCTGGGGTATTGATAATATTTAACGTTGGCAGATGAAAAAAACTCAATATGCTATTCAGTACACCGGTACGCTCCAGAATGTTCTGCCAGGCAATCGTTCTTAATAAAAAATTCATCCACATTGGAAGAATGATAATTAGGACGATGAAACTGTTACTTTTCATTTTTGTATTATTTAAAATTATGGCCAAGGGATAAGCAAGTAGCAAGCAGATGATTGTACTAATGATGGATAGCTCTAAAGCGAGAAGCAATGCCTTTAAATTAATAGGATCCGAAATAAGGGAAATGTTCTCAAGTGTAAGACCCCCCTCTTTGCTGGTTAGTCCATAGAACACGATCATAATTAACGGTATGATAATAAAACCCGCCATCCATATCAGATACGGAAAGGAAAGCCATTTGATTTTATTAGTATGTGTTACCTGTAATCCATTCTGGGATAACTTCTGGGGTGGGTGGATTAATTTATTTTTTCCTGTCATAGGATATCATCTCCTAATCATTATTCTTATGAAATATTATTCGGCAATTTCGGCAGCCTGCTCATCCTCAGAGACTGGTTTATTCATTATCTGGATATCATAAGGATCTACATGAATCCCTACCTCGCTACCTACTGCGAATAAATCGGTGGAATGGACCAGCCACTCACGTCCATTTGCCATTACCTCCATTTCGTAATGAACACCCTTGAATAGAAGAGAAGTGACTTTGCCACTTACAATTCCGTTTTCCGGTTTTACAAGGTCGATATCCTCTGGTCTTATTACTACATCAACCGGTTTATTTTTGCCAAATCCGATATCCACACAGGGAAAGTTGGCACCAAGAATATTGACCAGTTTATCCTCTACCATGGTAGAAGCGATGATATTACTATCCCCGATGAAGTCTGCAACAAAGGCATTTTCTGGTTCATTATATATATCTTCCGGAGTTCCAATTTGTTGAATATAACCCTGATTCATTACAACAATCGTGTCTGACATTGTCAGGGCTTCCTCCTGATCGTGAGTTACATAAACAAAGGTAATGCCCAACTCGTTTTTCAGACGTATTAATTCATATTGCATGTCCTGTCGAAGCTTTAAGTCTAAGGCACCAAGGGGCTCATCCAGAAGAAGTACTTTCGGTTCATTTACAATAGCTCTAGCTATGGCAATTCGCTGTTGTTGACCACCACTGAGGGAGTCCGGCATACGATTTTCGAAGCCATCTAAGTTTACTAGTTTTAATGCGTATTTGATTTTATCCTGTATGTAGATTTGGCTTTTCCTTTTTATTTTTAAACCAAATGCTATATTCTCAGAGATAGTCATGTGGTTGAAGAGTGCGTATTTTTGAAATACAGTATTTAATTGGCGTTCATTGGGCGGGAGCTTGGTGATATCCTTTCCTTCGAAGATTACTTGACCTTTATTTGGAGTCTCAAAACCACCTATAATACGTAAGGTAGTTGTCTTACCACAACCGGAGGGACCGAGTAGAGTCAAAAATTCATTTTCGCGAATATATAAATTCATTTCATCCAAAACGACAGTATCGCCATAGGATTTGGAGATGTTCATTAAATTGATCAATTTGTTATCCGTCATCGGGGTTCCTCCTTAAAGTTAACGATATTAAAAACTTGGTGGCGTAGATACCCATAAAAGGGTAGCTCCAGTTTTCTCAGAAGCAGTAATATAATGTTGTTTGTTGGCTGTAAAATAAAAAGATTCCCCTTTTCTTACCTTATGAGTCCGATTACCGATATGAAGAGTAATGCTACCATTCAATATATAACCGAATTCTTCCCCTTCGTGCGGATTATCGGGATAAGTAGATCCACTTGCATCCAGTGTTAAATAAATTGGTTCCATAATATTTTTTTGTGCGTTGGGTATAATCCACTTCACTTCATTCTTTAGTTCAGCATCGTATTTTTCAAAATAGTCAGACTTTTTAAATACTACCTGTTCGGCAGTTGTCCCACTGAAAAATTCCTCAAGATTAGTGCCGAGACACTGCAGAATATCCACCAGGGTAGCAATGGAGGGTGAGGTCAGATCACGTTCCAGCTGAGATATAAAGCCTTTTGATAACTCTGCTCTATCTGCCAATTCTTCCTGTGTCAGGCTTTTTTGGATTCGTAATTCCTTGATTTTAAAACCGATATTCATGAGGTGATTCCTTTCAAATTCTTACTGACAATAAACAAAAAGTTTAGTTACGCTAAACAACAACAATATAAATTATACTAGCATAATTTGTCTTGTCAATAACTTTTCGTAAAATCTTCCAATAAAAATATGCATCCTTCCATGCTGAATTGTTACTTGCATGGAAAGGTGCATATTTGTATGGTATACATTATTAATAATAAAGAATGAATAATTATAAGATCTATGAAAAAATAATATCAGAATGTGTGCTCTTGAATCTTATTTCTGATAAAAGTCCTTAATACGATCAAGCTGAGAAGTCATCCCAATAAAGAGCTGGTCAACGAGTGTAATAGCTACCATTGCTTCCACCACGACAACAGCACGAGGAACGATAATTGGATCATGTCGACCTTGTATTTGTATTTCAACATTCTCGTTCTCTTTATTTACAGTACTCTGCGGTCTTGAAATGGACGGGGTTGGTTTTACGGCAGCCCGAAGAATTATCTCAGAGCCATCGCTCATCCCACCTAAGATACCTCCAGCATGATTAGTAGATTTTGATAAATTATTCTCTTTATCATAGTAATAGGCATCATTATTCTCTGCGCCTGTGAGCATAGCGCTTTGAAAGCCATCACCGATTTCAATGCCCTTTATTGCTCCAATAGACATCACAGCCTTAGCAAGTGAGGCATCCAATTTATCAAAAACAGGTTCTCCAACTCCAATAGGCATCCCGCGTACAATACACTCAATAACTCCACCTACGGAATTGTGATCCTTCATCTTTTCCATAAGATATTCTTCTGCTTGCTTCGAAGCCTCCAAATCAGGCATGGAAAGGGGACTTAGTTGAATTTGATCAAGAGAAGCTTTTTCGTTATTTATTACGATTGGGCCAATTGCTTTGGTATAAGCACAAACGTTTATTCCAAGTTCGTTTAATATGGCGCAGGCAATTGCACCAGCTGCTACTCTCCCAATGGTTTCACGTCCAGAGGAACGGCCTCCTCCGCGGTAATCACGAAAACCATATTTTTGGTCAAAGGTGTAATCAGCATGGCCAGGGCGATAATAGGATGCGATTGAAGAGTAATCACCAGAACGTTGATTTTCGTTATAGACCACAAGAGAGATTGGGGTACCGGTGGTACGACCCTCAAAAACACCGGAGAGAATACTGACTTTATCTTCTTCCTTTCGGGGAGTCGAATATTTTGTTTGGCCAGGTTTTCTACGATTTAAGTAAGCTTGTACATATTCTTCTTCTAGGAAAAGCCCGGCTGGACACCCATCAATCACGACACCAATCCCATTTCCATGGGATTCTCCCCAGGTAGATATTTTAAATATAGTCCCAAATACAGATCCTGACATAGGCATTACTCCAATCAATTTTTATATTGGAAATATCATCCGAATAAACTTATCAATAGTATATAGGAAATAACAATCAGTTTCAATCGTTTTACGGACATTTGCTTAAATTAATCATATATTGAAATGAAAACATAACTTTGAGGCATGACATGGGTGAACAGTTTTATCTTTCCGGGAAACCCTCCGGATTTCAATATGAAAAGCAAAATGATTTTGTTCAAGGAAATCCAAATTCAAATGAAATAAACCGAAAGCAAAAAGAATTAGACAGGGATTTAATTATTGAAGAAAATACGGTTTATGAAATTGACAGAGAGTGTTATGAAAGATTAAAGAGACAGAAAAAGCGTAAATGAGTATCTTCAATAAAAATTAAACTCTTAAAATAAAAGAAAAAGCTGCATAAAACGCAGCTTTTTCTTTCTTCTGGTCAGAAGATCATGATTGCATAGGTAACTTAGCTTTTAGAAAAAGCCATTGCCTCCACCACAGCAGCAGAGGAGAAGAATGATTATGAGAATGCCACCACAGCCATTGTCGCTTCCACCACAACCGCCTCCGAAACCGCTACTTCCACCTAAAAGTCCGTTATTGCCACCACAGCATAATAAGAGAATAAGGATTATTAAAATACCTCCACAATCGTTACTGCCTCTGTCGTCGCAATGTGTTGCTGCTAAATCACTCATTGAATGTTCCTCCTAATATTAATTACAATGTATCATATGAGGTTGAGCTTGACTAATTTCCTATTTTTAGAAATAATTATAGAAATTTTTGTAGATTATACGACAAATAAATTCAGATAAATTGATATTGATGGTAAAATAGCCACAGAATTAATAAAAAAAGCGAAATCTTTTATAAAATAAAAATACTTGTAGCTATGGCTACAGTTATAAGTGGAAATTCTGGTAAACTAATGTTAGAAATAATCCAAGAATTTTAATCAAATTAATGATAGTGGACATAACTAATTCGATCATATCAGATTTTAGAAAGGAGAAAATATATGGAAGTATCAAAGCAATTCAAAGTTAAAAATATTGAAGCCTCCAAAGTACTAAAATTGGAGGAGGAACTAACCTACCAAAAAGGACAGGTAGTTAGTAAAACCTTGGTACAAAATAAAAATGTAAGTTTAACCTTATTTTCTTTCGACAAAGGGGAAGAAATCAGCTCACATGCTTCGGATGGTGATGCGATGGTTACCGTATTGGATGGAACTGGGAGATTTACAGTTGGAAATGAAGTATTCCTTTTAAACAAAGGAGAAACATTAATCATGCCGAATCAGGTTCCACATGCGGTATATGGTGAAGAACAGTTTAAAATGCTCCTTACGGTTATTTTTTAATCGTAGGTGACAAGCCATTTACAAGGTGCCAGCAATCAATTATAATATTTACAAATATTATAATTGATTGTAGGTGCTTTTTTTATGTCATTTCATACGATTGGGTTTAATTATTATAAAGAATATAACTTTCCTTTGTCAGTTACAGAGGGGCTTTATGGACTGAAGCTAGAAGAGGCTGATGAATATTATAAAATCATCTATATAAAGTCGGGAACATGCCACTTTCTTATGAATGGGAAGGAATTTGTATTAACTGGAGCCTGTGCCATCTGCATGAATGAACAGGATCATATCTCTTTTTATGAGGTTCAAGAGGATGCGGCTAAGGTATTATGGTTTAAACCAACGCTAGTGAATGCAAAATTCACTTTAGCTGTAATTAATAATTCCAATCGGTCGCTATCCGCTACGGAGGATCAGGATATCTACTATTTGTTTCAATTTACGCGTGAGGCGTCGGTTACGATGAAAATCCTTTCCTTACATACTATAGACTCTTCTGGAATTGAACATAAATTACAATTGATAAAGGATATTTTAGCAAAACAGGATACTAGTTTTTGGCCATGTAGGTGCCGTTCGTATTTGTTTGAAATATTATTTTGTCTTGCAAGGCAGGAGGAAGACGAGGAAGCTATAAGTAATGTCCTCTTTTATGAGGGGAGCTCTCGGCTAGCAATCGATGTAATCTATTATCTTCAGTCCTGTTACAATAAAAAAATTACAATTGAAAAACTTGCTGAGGAATTTCATACTAATCGAACAACTCTGCTCAGTGATTTTAAAAAATACACCGGACAATCGGTGAACCGATACCTCGTTCAATTACGGCTGACGATGGCATCAACACTTTTGAGGGAGACACAACTTTCGGTGGATGAAATATGCAACAGAACCGGGTTTAGTGATATTAGCTACTTCAGTAAGGTATTTAAAAAAAGATTATTCCATACACCCTCAGAATATAGAAGAATTTATAAATAATTTCTTGAGCCCCATAGTAGACAGTATGAAGTAGAATAGGTATTAGTGAAAAGAGTTTTCGTTCTTTAGTTTATATTCTTCGGATGAATACAAGCCTTATTCTAATAACTTGGAGAACTAATTATGAACATAAGATCAAGAATGTCCCTAAAACGTACAACTTATTTTATTATTCTGCTCTTATTTGCATTATTGGGATTAATAACAATATTTCTAGGAATGTTTTTATTCATTAATACGATGGACAAAAATATGCGAAGTTTAGCAAAAAAAATTGCCGTGACTGCTACGGAGAATTTGGATGCTGATAAACTGGAAGGTTATTTGGACAACCTGGTGAAAGATGATGATTATAATCAAATGCTCCAGAAATTAAGTAAGATCAAGGGAAATAATAAGGTTACTTACTTGAGTGTTATACAAGTCACAGAAGACGGTTTATATATTATTTTTGATACGAACGAGGAAGGCTCACCAAGTAGCTTAATCGAAAGTCATAGGATATTACAGATAATTAAATCCTATATGGAACATGAAACAGAAGAATTTCCCACTTTGGTTACGCAAGGAAGCTTTGGGTGGTTGTGTAGTGCATATGAACCAATTAAGAACAAGCAAGGGGAAATTATTGCTGTGACATCTGTGGGTATTCAATTGGATACAACAATTAAAAACAGAGCAGCTTTTCTTGTTACAATGATTACGAGTATGTGGTTTACTGCGATCACATTAACGGCAATCATAATATTTTTATTACGAAAAAATATTATTAAACCAATTAAAGAACTGGCCTATGCAACAGGAGATTTTGTTACAAATAATACTGATGGTATAAAAGATGAAAAAAACGATATAGAAAATTTAAGGTTTCGATATGGAAATGAAATAGATCAATTAACGGATACTATTTTTACAATGGAGAAAATAGTTTTGAAATATATGGATAAACTATCAAAAGTCACCATGCAAAGAGATAATATTTCAGCGGAATTAAGCATCGCAGCTTCAATACAAAAAGATATTCTTCCTTCTATATTTCAAATCTTCCCGTTTAGGAATGAATTTGCGCTTCATGCTAGTTTGCATCCTACGAAAGAGGTAGGTGGTGATTTTTATGATGCATATATGCTAGATGAGGAGCGACTCGGATTTGTTGTTGCAGATGTATCGGGGAATGGTGTATCTACAGCATTATTTAAGATTATTATAAATGCTTTGATAAAAACACAGGCAAATTTGTGCTCATCCCCGGCTGAGATATTAACTAATATCAATCGATTATTATATGAGAATAATAAAGTGAGGATGTTTGCAGCGGCGTTCATGGGAATTCTTGATCTTAAAACGGGTACTTTAACTTATGCCAATGCAGGTCATATACAACCACTCTTTAGTGAGAGAGGAAAATATTATCAATATATTAGCTCCAAACCAGGATTTATTCTTGCTGGGCTGGATGGCATACAATATAAAGATTTTCAACTTCAAATAGAACCGGGTGATCGGTTATTCTTATATACAGACGGCTTATTGAGGCTGAGAATATATCACAAATCCCATATGGTTATGATCGATTATTAACAATTTTGAATGATAATAAAACAGATACTAAGAGTTTAGCAGAATTAAAAGAATTTATTATTGAGGATGTAATGAAATACACACAAAGCAAAGAATTAAAAGTTGATTTAGCTATGTTATTTCTTGAGTTTAGAGAGTATCTGACGGATCAAAGTGTTACGCCTAATGAGGAAGCATAGGTGATACATCAATCCGATAGAGTATTAACGTATATTGGCAAAGCTGTCAGAATAGGATATTACAAAAGACAATGGAGCTATGATATGGTCAAAAAGAATAAAGTCCAGATAATTGTGCATTGTAAAGAATACGAAAAAAGACGACAGACCATAGAGAAGCTGGGCTATATTAAATATAGACTTCCCATGATAAATGCATATGTTATAGAAGTTGATGAAAATCAAGTGGATTATATAAAATCCATGGATGGCCTTATTAGTGTTGAATTGGATACTCACATTACTGCACAAATGAACCATGTCAGTGAAGTGATAGAAAGCACTTGGGCACATGAACATGGTTATTTGGGTAAAGGTATCGGTGTAGCGGTAGTGGATACGGGTATAGCCCTGCATAAGGACTTTATAGAAGGTGGAAAAAGGGTGATTGCATTTGCGGATTTTATCAATAGAAAGCAAGAACCCTATGATGACAATGGCCACGGGACTCATGTTGCGTGACTGTATAAACAAAAAAGAGGAGTTCCTTCTGAACAAATGATTACTGTGAAATTAATCATTCGTTCAGAAGGATTTTTTATAATAAGAATTAGAAAGTCCACTTTATTTCTATCAATTGGTTATCATCTTTCTTTTCGCCGATGTAAATACAGGATATGAATAAATTGATAATTTCGAAGGTGACATCCTTGAAATTTATGTATTTATCGATTCGGTTGCTAAAATCCAAACTTGAGTTTATTTGTTCTTTTAATAATATATCAATATCTTCCTTTTGCTTAATCGTCTTTAACCTCAAATCCTGAATCTTTGCGTATATTGATTGCTTCAAATGAAGAAACTCATTTTCGGTAATAATATCTTTCGTTTTGTCCACATATAAATTCACAATGGAATTATTCAAATTTATAATTTCAGTTTCATATCCTGATATTTTTGTATTTAGATTTTGTAATGTTTTTTTGGAATCTTTCACAATAATATTTTTTTGTAATAAATCAATGTTGTTTTTTGTATATTCTTCAAGCATACTATGAATTTTATTTTCAACGATATCTTTCAATTCATTATAACGAATGGAATGACGGGTACATTTTTTGCATCCTGTTTTTCTACTTAATTGACAAATAAAATAATTATATCCGCCATTTGATTTTCCGGAGGTTTTCACCATAGTATTACCGCAGTCAGCGCATTTAATCTTACCCGAGAATATATGTGGTTGGTTATTGTCCGTGCTACAATTTTTTCTCCTTTGCCGTAGAGACACCTGTACTTTATCGAATAATTCTTTCGTTATGATCGGCTCATGATTATTTTTTATAATAACCCACTCGTCTTTTGGAGCTATGATAACTTTTTTACTTTTATAACTTGCTTTTTTTTCTCTGCCTTGAATTAATGTGCCAACATATGCTTCATTACTTAAAATTCTTTTTAATGTAGTAGTACTCCAGATTCCATAAACCTGGGAGTAGGAATTTTCTTTTGGATTATAGAATTTAAGCCCATGTTGTTGCTTGTAGATGGTAGGGGTAGGAATCTTCATCTCCGTAAGTTTTTTTGAGATGATATTAACTCCATAGCCCTCGTAACTTAAATTAAAAATCAACTTTACAACATCTGCAGCTTCCGTATCAATTACTATTTTATGATGATCCTTCGAATCTTTTTTATAACCATAACAGGCAAAGGCACCTAAAAATTGACCTTTGTTCATTTTTTCACGAAAGACAGCTTTGATATTATCTGACAAATCCTCTGAATACCATTCGTTTATTAGTCCATTGATTTGCCTTGCCTTTTTATTGCTTTTGACTGATGTATCTACACCATCAATAATGCCAATAAAACGAATACCCAATAAAGGAAAGACATTATGTAGATATTTTTCAACATGCTCCATGTTTCGAGTAAATCGGGATTGAGCCTTAGCTAGAATGATATTGAACTTTTGAAGCTTTGCATCTTGAATTAGTCGCTCAAAAGAAGGACGGTCATTATAAAGACCACTATAATCATCATCAATATAAACATCGGTTATGTAATAACCGTGCTCTAATGCATAATCTGTTAGCAACATTCTCTGGTTAATAATACTCTCGCTTTCATCACCATCATTGATTTTATCATAGTCTTCCTTTGAAAGTCTGCAATAAATAGCGGCTCTATCCATGGTACACCTCCTCTAAAACCAAATCATTAAATTTACTATTGAATCCGATGTTCAGTCATTGCATCTTCCATTTCGATGTGCTTATTTATATAGTCAATTATTATTTTCAGTATTTTTTCTTTTTTCTCTTCCTCCGTCTCGCTAATGTAGGAATCATTTACAATATAATTCGTATGGGAACACTTCCTTTTACCTTGTGATAATTAGTATGTTTATATAATTTGTTTTATTCCAGCGATAGAAACGGGAGGTGTGATATTCGTAATTCGATATTTATAACAAAATTATACTATAAATGATAATAAATATCATTTGCACTGTTGACTTTTTAATCAATAACGAATATTATATAAGAAATTGATAATCAATATCAAAAAGGAGTGGTCGGAATGTCATTGGCAATGGTTGAATTAGGTGAAACTAAAATAATTTCTGATTTTACAGGGAAAGAAGATATGAAACGGCATTTGCAGGACCTTGGATTTGTAAAAGGTGAAAAAGTGAAAGTCGTTGGAGAAAATCCAAGTGGAATGATATTAGTCGTTAAGGGCGTAAAAATTGCGCTTAATAGAGGATTAGCTTCAAAAATAATGGTAGCATAGGAGGACATAGGTTATGACATTAAAAGAATTGAAAGTGGGCCAAGAGGGAACCGTAGTTGCTATCGGTGAAAAGGGACCCATAAGAAGGCGTATTATGGATATGGGGATTACTCCTGGTGCGAATATAAAAGTAATTAAAGTTGCACCAATGGGAGATCCTATCGAAGTTAATATTCGTGGGTATGAACTGAGTTTAAGAAAAGATGAAGCAAGTCAAATTGAAATTCAATAAATTTTAAATAATTTTCGCTTTCGTATTCTAAATTAAAAAGATAAAATGAATAACAATCAGGAGGAATGATATGTCTATTAAAATTGCTTTGGCTGGCAATCCGAATTGCGGCAAAACAACTTTATTCAATGAAATAACAGGATCCAAGCAACATGTTGGAAATTGGCCTGGAGTTACGGTAGATAAAAAAGAAGGTATTTATAAAAAAAATAAAGAAGTAATCGTATTGGATTTACCAGGTACCTATTCTTTATCGCCATATTCTGCAGAAGAAATTATTGCAAGAGATTATATTGTAAATGAAAAACCCGAGGTTGTAATTAACATAGTGGATGGAACCAGCATCGAACGGAATTTATATTTATCTCTACAAATTATTGAAACACAAATTCCAATGGTAATTGCTATAAACATGATGGATGAAGTGGAAGCCAAAGGCGATGTGATTGATTGTAAAAAGCTTTCAGATATTTTAGGTGTTCCGGTTATTCCGATCATTGCTAGAAATAGTAAAGGTTTGAAAGAATTAATGGATGCAGCTATTGAAACTGCGAAATTAAAAAAGAAACCAAACAATTTGCAGATTTTCGACCATAATATTGAAAATGCCATTAATAAAATCGAAAAAATTCTTAATGATCCCAAAAAAGAGGATAGACAATGGAAAGCCATTAAGCTTGTTGAAGGAGATGAAATAATTACTAAAAATCTTCCTGAAGATCAAAAGGCCTCCGTGGAAGTTATTGTGAAAGAAGCAGAAAAGGGTGCAGAGGGTGATACTGAAGCAAAGATAGCAGACCTTCGTTACCAATACATAACAAAAACAGTAAAAACGATACTTAAAAAAGGCAAGCAGGGATATGCAGAAACTACTTCAGATAAATTGGATAAAATTTTAACGAATCGTATCCTTGCGCTACCAATCTTCGGTGTCATAATGTATTTACTATTTTCGTTTACCTTTAGTGAAAACTTTTTGCTTATTAAAGGCTTTCCAAGTCCTGGTATCTGGCTGGCAGGGCTTGTGGAGCAAGGTTGGGGAGCTTTAACAGGTTTAATTGAAAGCTTCCTTGAGAGTGCCGGTGCATCCGATTGGGCATTCTCCTTGGTAATTGATGGTATTATGAGCGGAGTTGGCGCAGTTGTTGGATTTCTACCATTAGTATTGGTTTTATTCTTACTTTTGTCTTTCCTTGAGGATAGTGGATATATGGCAAGAGTAGCTTTTGTTATGGATCGGTTATTCCGCCATTTGGGACTTTCAGGCAAATCTTTTATTCCGTTGTTGATGGGCTTTGGATGCTCAGTTCCAGCACTTATGGCCTCCAGAACCTTGGATAGTGAAAAAGATCGTAGAATCACGATGATGATAACACCTTTTATGTCTTGCGGAGCTAAGCTTCCAATATATGCGATGTTCGCAGCAACACTGTTTGCGGATAGTAATAAGACCTTAATTGTATTCTCAATTTACATGTTGGGATTAGTAGTAGCAGTTCTAAGTGCTTTGTTACTGAGTAAATTTGCGTTTAAAGGTGATACTTCAAGCTTTATTATGGAATTACCACAGTATCGGTTCCCCACTTTAAAAAGTGTTCTTATTCATGGATGGGAGAAAGTGAAAGGTTTTGCTATAAAAGCCGGAACTATTATTTTTGCTGCAACAGTTCTGATTTGGTTCTTATCCAGCTTTAATATTCATGGTATGAGTGATATGGAAAATAGTTTCTTAGCTTCCTTCGGTAACGCAATTAAAATTATCTTTCTTCCATTGGGATTTGCTGATTGGAGAGCGTCTGTTGGTGTGGTTACGGGATGGATTGCTAAGGAAAACATCGTTGCTACCTTTGGGCAATTATTTGGACATATCAGTGATCAAAATGTTTTAGATTCTATAATGGCCGGTGATCAGGCATTGCCTCAAATTAAGGACGTATTTACTCCTGTTTCAGCTTTTTCTTATATGGCTTTCAATTTGCTATGTATGCCTTGCTTTGCAGCAGTAGGTGCAATAAGAAGAGAAATGGGTTCATTAAAATGGACCTTAAGAGCCGTCGGTTTTCAAATGGCGGTTGCCTATATTGTAGCTCTGATTATTAATGTGGTTGGAAATCTGTTGTTTTAAGGATAGATTTTATTAAACCCAGGAACAAATAGGGGGTAATGTAGTGCATCAAAGTAATAAACCGGAAAACCATCCGGATAACCATCTATTTATTACAACTGTTCATAAAAAAGATTTAATATTAAGCGAGTTAAGAAGAAGAGGATATAAAATAACAAATCAAAGAGAATTGATAATAGATATAATTTTAAAAAATAAGTTTTCTAGTTGTAAAGAAATTTATTATCAAGTGGTTATGAAGGACTCGTCAATTGGGATAGCAACGATTTATCGGATGGTTAAAATGTTAGAAGAATTGGGTATTATCGATAGAAAAAAATTATTCCAAATTTCCTATGATAACTTAATAGGGATTTTATCCGATCAGATTATACTGATTGATGAAGAAAAAGCAACAGAATTAGTAGCAGGTGACTGGTATACGGCATTAAAACAAACGCTGAAAGCAAATGGATTTATAGGGAATCACGAGATTTCGGTTATTATAAAAAAGACGAATCCGATTGAAATGGAGGGAATTAGAAATGATTGATTATGTTATTGGCGTTAGCGTAGTTGTTATATTATTTATAATAATTAAAAGAAGCATAAAAAAAGCAAAAAGCGGTGATGGGTCCTGCAGTGGCTGTAGCAGTTGTTCCTCTTCGCAAGAATGCCATAAAATGGGGAATTAGAGGTTAAGTTGGTTATAGTAACACGTTACCCATGTTGCTGGTATTATCGGAGGCAGTGGATACTCTTCAAAGGGAAAATACATGGGGGTTGCACCTGAATGTAATTTCATTGGAGTAAAAGTTCTTGACCAAAGAGGTGATGGGAATATATCCGATGTTCTGGCTGGTCTTCAATGGATCATCGATAACCGTAAAAAATACAATATTCGAATTGTAAATATATCGGTTGGAACGTCCTCCAAGGATAATTTGGATGAGAATTCTTTGCTGGTTCAGGGTGTAAATGCTGTTTGGGATAATGATATTGTGGTGGTAGTGGCTGCAGGCAATAATGGACCCGGACCGATGTCCATATCAACACCCGGTATAAGCAGAAAAGTAATAACGGTAGGCTCCTCCGATGATAATATTGCAGTAGAGGTTTTTGGAAATAGCCGCTCCAAGGATTATTCCGGTCGGGGACCAACTCCATTCTGCATTAAAAAGCCAGATATTGTGGCTCCCGGATCAAATATCATATCCTGTAATATCAGCCGCTATTCGACACGTGTCAAAAATGCGGGAATACGGTTTGCATCCACGGATTCACCGATGATGTATACGATTAAAAGCGGAACTTCTATGGCGACTCCGGTTGTATCGGGAGCAATTGCCTTACTGCTCGCAGCTAATCCGAAATTAACGAATCGCGAAGTTAAGTTGCGATTACGTAGTTGTGCAGTGGATCTTGGACAGCATTGGGAGAAGCAGGGGTGGGGTTTATTAAATATTCGGAAGCTCTTGGAATAATAGGAAGCAAACAAAGAATAAAAAACAAATAATAAAAAACAAATAATAAAAAACAAAAAACAAATAATAGAGTAAAAAATTAAATTATAGACTGTTGTCAAAAACATAGCATCGGAAATGAAGCGATTGCAATGTTGCGCAACAGTCTTTTCTGTTGTAAAATGTGGGAGAGCAGTTAAGTACGAAGAAGAATAGGTGCCATAAAATCACACATTGCGCAATATGTTGCGCAATGTGTGGAAAAAGTGAAGAAAAAAGAGAAAATAAATTGTTTGATTTGCACAATGAGATTGTAAAAAAAATGAGTAAAGTATACATTGACAACATACTTTATGGGTGATATGCTATTTATATGAACAACCGATTGCGCAAAGGAAAAGGAGCGTTTCATGAAAGAAATAAACAAACAAAATGCATCAAAGAATATTACTATTGGTGATATTGCCGAGGAATTAGGCCTTTCCAAGACAACTATCTCAAGAGCCATATCAGGAAAGGGTAGAATCGGAACTGATACGAAACAAAAAGTGCAGGAATATATCAAAGAACATAATTATAAGCCGAACGTTATTGCCAAAGGATTGGCTCAATCTAAGACTTATAATATCGGAGTTATTTTGCCTGCGGATGCGAATTTGATTGAAATCCCCTTTTTCCAAAGTTGTTTAATGGGCATCTGTGAAGCCGCAGCTAGTTTAGACTATGATGTCGTAGTTACGACGGTAACGGAAGACGATATCACATTACTGAAACGATTAATTGACAACCAAAAAGTAGACGGAGTCGTTTTAACCAGATCCTTGGTAAATGATATGCCGGCAAAGTATTTAAAGGAAACAGGAATACCAGTTGTATTGATTGGCTCTAATGAAGATGAGACCATCATACAGATTGACAGTAATCACATCGCTGGTTGCTGTGAATTAACCTCCATTTTGTTAAAGTCAGGTTGTGAACAAATGGCCTTACTGGCAGGAAATCAAAATCATAATGTTAACCGCAATCGTTGCGAGGGCTTTATGAAAGCACATCGGGACCTTAATAGGAATGTGGATGATGCTATGGTCTTTAAGGATATGAACAATAAATTATTAATCCACAAAGCGGTCAACCAGATAATGGAACGCGGGGCAGATTGTATTGTCTGTTCGGATGATTTTATTTGTTCCATCGTTCTTGCGAAATTGGAGGAGGAGAATTGGTCCGTCCCAGAGAAGATTAAGGTTGCTTCCTTTTATAACAGTGCAGGGTTAGCAAGCCATAATCCACCAATTACAGCACTTACCATCAATGTAAAGGAATTAGGGATTACCGCTGGACAACATTTAATTAAAATGATATCTGGTGAAATAGTGGATCATAAATCCTTGGTTAATTACGAGATCGTTTTAAAAAGGTCAACGAACTAAGCTCATATTTTAAATAGATATGAGTAGAAATCGGGTTTAGCGATGTAGAAGAATCCGAATACCGTTAAAGTTAAGGAGGAGAAGGTAATGAAAAGAAAATTATTAGCAGTTATAATGACGATATTACTTGTAGGCACAATGTTTACCGCGTGTAGCAAGGAAGAAAAAACGGATGATACACAGGGGACAACGGAGGATACTACAGCAGAGGTTACAGCTGCACCTGAAGTAACAGCAGCAGCTGACAGTGATTCAACAGCAGAGGTTTCTACAGAACCTGTTACCTTAAAGGTTTGGGAATCTACCGGCGGTCCGGATGAGTTCATCAAACAGGCAGGCCAGGCATTTACTGCTAAATATCCTAATATTACAATCGAATATGTTAATGTTGAACTAGGTGATGCAGCAACACAGATTGCCTTAGACGGCCCGGCAGGCGTTGGTCCTGACTTATTTGCAGCTCCACATGATAAGTTAGGTGAATTAGTATCCGGTGGTCATGTAATGCCGACTGCTAATGCTGATACTGTTAAGAGTTCTGTATTAGGAGCTTGTAGTACAGCACTTACCTACGATGGTACAATGTATGGTTATCCAGTTTCCGCAGAGACTTATGCATTATTCTATAATAAAGCTCTGATTTCAGAAGATCAGGTTCCAACTTCCTGGGATGATCTAGTAGCCTTTAGTAAAACTTTTAACGCTGCAAACAGTGGCAAATATGGTTTCATGATGGACGTTGCAAATGGATATTACACCATTATTTTCACAACAAGCGATGACAATCGTTTATTTGGACCAAGTGGAACAGATACCACCAATACGAATATCAATTCTGTAGCCAGCGTGAAAGGTATGGAATTCTTCAAGGGATTAAGAGAAATTCTTGATATTCCTTCTGCTGATTTAACAACCTCTATCTGTGATGCAGCTTTCTCTAGCGGTAATGTTGCTATGTATATTACTGGCCTATGGAATGTATCAAACTTTGAAGGAGCAGGCATCGATTTTGGTGTTGCAGCACTTCCGAGCCTTCCGGGAAATAGTACTCCGGTAGCCTCCTTCTCAGGTACAAGATCTATGTTTGTATCTTCTTATACAAACTATCCGGAAGAAGCAGCTTTATTCGGCGAATTCTTATTAAGCGAAGATATGCAAAAGTTACGTTTTGACATTACAGGATCCTTACCGTCAATTGCTACTACAGTTGACAGTCCTTACATCAGCGGTTTCTTAAAGCAGTTGGATTATGCCTTCCCTATGCCTTCCATTCCGCAGATGGGTGCTTTCTGGGATGCGATGAACGCAGCTAGTGCTAATATCTGGGATGGTGCGGATATTCAAGCCGAACTAGATGCATGTAATTCTACAATCTTAGGTCAATAATTTTAACATAGGTAAACATGTGGGTTTGACTACCTCTTTCTCACGTGCATATATGGGGGTGTTGTTCTTATGCAACGCCCCTTTCCTATAGGGAAACAATGCTAGTATAAGAAGGATTGGTGAGCGATGGGTACAAGACTTAAGGAGGATGGTTCCTCAAAAAAGAAGCTTTTGATTGCCTCCCTTTTGTTCATGGGTTTGGGGCATCTGGTATATCTGAAGCAATATATTAAAGGGACAATTTATGCAATGATTGAGGTTGTCATGATATGCATGTTCCCAACAATTATATCAAAAATCTACGGTGTGATTACCTTGGGAACACCACAGCCCGAGTTACAGGTGAAACTTAGAGATCATTCGATATTTATGCTAATTGATGGGGTGATGATTTTAGCTGTCGTAATTTTATTCTTTATTGTTTATTTCATTTCAGTTCGTAGTGCAATGTCTGCCTATAAGGACTTTCGAATTGAAAAGAAATTAAAGGGAAATCGAGAATCAATGGGAGGGTTATTAGGGAAGGCATTTCCGATCTTTGGACTTGTACCAACAGTAGCACTTATTGTTTTCTTTGTTATCGTACCCCTGGTTTTTTCTGCTTTTGTAGCATTCACCAATTATTCAGCTCCAAAGCATATTCCTCCTAATAATACCGTTGATTGGGTTGGGTTTGATAATTTTACGGCGATGTTTGGCGGAGATGCCACTTGGACTTCGGCACTTGGTAGGGTCGCTATTTGGACAGTTGTATGGGCTGTCCTGGCTACTGCTACCTGCTATTTCGGGGGTTTACTAATGGCGGTTGTACTACTGGATAACAAACTGAAAATAGCTCCCTTATTTCGAGGGATTTTTATACTGCCTTATGCGGTTCCATCCGTTGTCAGCATGCTGATATGGCAGAATTTATTAAATGGTTCTTTTGGGACAGTAAATCGAACGTTGATGCAATTAGGTATTATTGATAAAGCAATCCCGTGGCTTAGTAATGAATGGCTGGCGAAGTTTACAGTCGTTATGATTAATCTTTGGGCGGGATTTCCTTATTTTATGCTGTTGATTACAGGAACTATGACTGCAATCTCAGCAGATTTATTTGAAGCCGCAAAAATTGATGGCGCAGGTAGATTTCAACTATTTAAAAAGATTACATTACCGTTAGTACTGTATCAGACGATGCCACTAATCATCATGTCCTTCACCCACAATATCAATAACTTCGGTGCCATCTTCTTTCTTACAGGCGGAGATCCGGTGGTATCAGACTCAACAGTCACAAGTGCCGGGGGTACCGATATTCTCGTGACTTGGATTTATAAGTTAACGGTTAATCTAATGAAATACAACTATGCTTCGGTTCTGGCAATTATGATCTTCGTTATACTTGCACCGTTTGCAATCTTTCAATTCCGACGCACAAAATCGTATAAGGAGGGTGAGCTGTAATGGGAAGAAAAGTGATTAGGAAAATCAATTTGACAGTTGTAATCCTGTTGCTAACTATATTTTCACTCGGAGTAATGTATCCATTAGTGTACGTTGTTAGTGCGGCATTTTCACCCGGAAATTCAATTGCATCACTAAATATCATTCCTTTTGGGGATGGATTTACCATGAAGCATTTTAATGAATTATTTACGAATACGAAGTACTTGATATGGTTTAAAAATACGTTATATATTGCTACCTGTACATCGGCATTAACAATACTTGTGGCTTCTTTGGGAGCATATGTATTCTCGAGATTTCATTTTACCGTAAAGAAGAGCATGATGCTTGCGATGTTAATTCTGCAAATTTTTCCTTCTTTTGTAGGTATGATTGCAATTTATGTAATATTACTTCGTATTGGCGGGCTGGACCACCTTTGGGGCTTGATACTAGTATACCTTGCCGGCAATATTCCTTATAACACGTGGATGGTAAAGAGTTATATTGATACGATATCGAAAAGCTTAGATGAATCTGCAAGAATTGATGGAGCAAATCATTTGACAATATTTTGGAAAATAATTCTACCAATTGCCAGACCGATTATCATTTTCTTGGGAATTTCAAGCTTTACGGCGCCTTGGATGGATTTTATTTTCCCCAAAATGGTGCTTCGTTCTGCAGATAAGCAGACGTTAGCACTTGGGTTATTCAGCTTTGTAACTGATAAAAAGAATGAATTTACTACTTTTGCAGCGGGTGCGCTGTTGATTGCAATTCCATTCATTATTTTCTTTGTAATATCACAAAAAACAATGGTCACCTCCTTTGGTGGTGCAGCAGTGAAAGAATAGATTAAAGGAGACTGTGCGAAAGATGATGACAGCATTCGGATATAATTCGAACTATTTGATGAAGGACAATAAGCCATGGTTTCCGATTATGGGAGAGATGCATTATTCCAGATATCCAAATAAGTATTGGAGAGAAGCCTTATATAAAATGAGAGCTGGAGGAGTGGAGGTTGTCTCTACTTATGCAATATGGATTCACCATGAAGAAATTGAAAACGAATATGATTTTACCGGCAATAAGGACTTAAAAAGCTTTGCAGAGATATGTAAGGAATGCGGCTTATATTTAATGCTTCGAATTGGCCCCTGGATACATGGAGAAGTAAGAAATGGAGGCTTTCCCGATTGGCTATTACATAAGGGATATGAACTTCGTAGTAATGATCCCGGATATCTTAATGAGGTTTGTAAGTACTATACCAAACTTTATAGCCAGGTTACTGGACTTTTATTAAAAGACGGAGGACCAATTATCGGAATACAGCTAGAAAATGAATTAGGACATTGCGGTGGTGCTTTTGGTGAGGCCGGAGAAGAGCATATGAAGTCCTTGCATCATATTGCAGTAGATATTGGTTTTGAAGTTCCGCTATATACGGCTACCGGATGGGGTGGTGCAGTTACCGGAGGATTGCTGCCGGTGATGGGAGGTTACTGTGAGGCTCCCTGGGATCAAAGACTTACCGAGATTGAACCGAGTGGTAATTACATTTTCACATACGAGCGAAATGACCATAACATCGGAAGTGATTATGGGCTTGGGGAGGGAGTTACCTTTGATTTTTCTAAATTCCCTTATCTGACAGCAGAACTCGGTGGAGGGATGCAGGTTACACATCATCGCAGACCGGTGGCAGAAGCAGAGGATATTGGTGCAATGTCATTGGTTAAACTGGGAAGTGGAGTTAACCTATTGGGTTATTATATGTACCACGGTGGAACCAATCCAATGGGTAAGCAGTCAAGCCTGCAAGAATCCAGGGCAACCGGATATCCCAATGATGTTCCAGTATTAAACTATGACTTTCGCGCACCTATCAGAGAATATGGGCAGGTGTCTGATACCCTAAAGGAAATAAAATTATACGCAATGTTTACCAAAGACTTTGGAGATGAATTATGCAAAATGCCTGCATATATTTCAGAAACGAATCCACTGTCACCGATGAATCAAGTGGATCTTCGATATTCGGTAAGGCACAATGGACAAAGTGGATATGTATTTGTAAATAACTATCAAAGACGTTATCCGATGGAGAAACACCAGAAGGTACGTTTAGTAGTAGATTTGCTTGATGAGAAGATCATATTTCCGGAGCTCGATGTAGAGAATAAGGATTATTACTTTTTTCCTTTTAACATGAAAATTGGTGATGCAGTTCTGAAGACAGCAATGGTTACGCCTCTCTGTATTTTAAATAATGAAGTGAGAAGCTATGTGTTTTACGGGGATAGAAAACCTCAGTATGATTTACAGGGTGAATTAATTAATGCCAATCTCATCACGATAACCAGGAAGGAAGCCTGGAATGCCTGGAAGGTTAGATTAAAAAAAGAACACTTGATTATTAGTAACGCTGTTGTACTTCAGACGGAACAAGGACTTGAGCTCTACGGAAGAGAAGCATTGCAAATGAAAGTGTATCCAGAGTTTGATACAGTGCCTCAGGGCTGGGTAAAAAGTAAAATGGTCGAAGCGTTTGCCATCTACGAAAAGTCAATAAAGAAACTTAGTGTGAAGGTTGAAGCGAAACAGATAAAGGAAGCTGCGGAAAAGAACACTTACGAATTAGATTTAGAGCTGACGAAGGGAACTTTAGAGGACTGCTTTATTCAGATTAATTATCAAGGTGACCGGGCTAGAGTTTATCTGGACGGGGATTTTATTGCAGATCATTTTTATACCGGTAGAGTGTGGGAAATCGGTCTGAAAAGGTTCAACTATCCAAGAAAGTTGATACTAGAGATATATCCTTTGAAGGAAGATGCCAAGGTCTATCTGGAGCAGTGGCCGATTATGAAGGACGGGATTGCCTGTGAATTAAGTAGTGTTAATGCTCAGATTGAATATAAAGAAATCATACCTACTTGATTGGTACACCGAGAATTGTAATATAGGAATTGTAATATAGGAATTGTAATATAGGAATTGTAATATAGGAATTGTAATATAGGAATTGTAATATAGGAATTGTAATATAGGGATTATGGTATAGGAATTATAGTGTAAAAGAGATATATGTGAAGATTAACAGGACAAATGTTTATAAATTAACTAGGTAAAGGGAAGGAGTCCATGGAAAAAAGAAGGTTAATACTGGTTTTTAGTACAACAATAATTATTATTGCTCTAGGGGTATTCTTTTTTTATGAATTTGTATTAAAGGGGGATGTTAATACGAATGGAACTGGAGTAGTACAATCAGAATTATTTGTATCAAAGATTGAAGGTTTGAGTAAGGAATTTATAAAAGGTGTTGATATATCAAGTATTATATCGCTGGAAAAAAGCGGAGTAAAATTCTTTGATGAAAAAGGTAAAGAGCAAGACATTTTTAAAACCTTGTCAAAAGCTGGAGTAAATTATGTCAGAATCCGTATTTGGAATGATCCGTTTGATGCGAATGGAAATGGTTATGGCGGTGGCAACAATGATTTGGATACAGCAGTTTTGATTGGAAAACGGGCGACCAAATATGGTATGAAAATATTGGTAGACTTTCACTATTCGGATTTTTGGGCGGATCCAGCAAAACAACAAGCACCTAAAGCTTGGGAAGCTATGAATACCGATGAAAAAGGGATTGCCCTCTACGAATATACCAAGGAATGCTTGAAAACACTTTTGGAGGAAGGTGTCGATATCGGAATGGTACAGATTGGTAATGAAACCACAGGAAACTTCTGTGGCGAGAACAACTGGAAGAATATCACCTCACTATTTAAGGAAGGCAGCAGAGCTATTCGTGAAGTAAGTGAGCTTAACAAGAAGGATATTTTGATTGCAGTACATTTTACCAATCCGGAAAAAGCAGAAAATTATGAGCGCTATGCGATGATATTGGAGAATTTTAGGGTTGACTATGATGTCTTTGCTAGTTCGTATTACTCCTTCTGGCATGGAACACTTCAGAATTTAACCGAAGTACTTACCAATATTGCATTGAATTATAATAAAAAAGTAATGGTGGCTGAGACCTCCTATGCATATACGTATGAGAATGGTGATGACTTTGGCAATACCATCTCGGAGGATGCAGTTATAACGAAAAATTATCCGATTACCGTGCAGGGACAGGCAGATGCTATTCGAGCAGTAATGGCAGCAGTGGCTGATGTTGGTGATGCTGGACTTGGAGTTTTCTATTGGGAACCGGCTTGGATTCCAGTACCAGGAGAAACGATTGAGGATAGGAAATCCCTATGGGAGCAATTTGGTTCCGGCTGGGCTAGTAGTTATTCAACAGAATATGATCCAGTGGACGCAGGTTTATATTATGGCGGTTCCTCATGGGATAACCAGGGATTATTCGATTTTACCGGACACCCGCTACCTTCACTCAAGGTTTTTGATTATGTGAATACTGGAGCGGTTGCTGAAATAAAAGTGGATGCAATTGATGATGTAAGAATAGATATCAGAAAAGGTGATAAAATCATATTCCCTGATGAAGTAACGGCATTATTCAATGATGGTACAGAGAAAAACATTGTTGTGAATTGGAATGAAGAAGAGGTATTAACTATATCAAACGACGTAATCGGTGAGTATACCGTGCATGGTACAGCAGTTCATGAAAAAATGGAGTATGAGGCAATCTGTAAGGTTATTGTCATGGAGCAAAATTATGTAGAGAACTACAGCTTCGAGGAAGCGGATTTATCCATGTGGAATATTGTTAATATGAATGACTCGACAACGGAGCTTCAAATTCAAGATAAAATTTCAGATGCCAATACCGGTACAAAATCCCTTCATTTTTATTCCACAAAAAATGTGGACTTCAAAGTGGAACAGGAGATTAAGAATTTAACTCCTGGAAGTTATAATTTTAGTATTTTCCTTCAAGGTGGAGATGCGGGTAATCCTATAATGAGTATTTATGCCATTGCAGACGGAGTAACCTATAGTGCTGAAGCAGGTGTTGATGGTTGGGCTAATTGGATGAACCCGAAGATAGAAAATATTAATGTGGAGAGTGGTACCGTTGTCGTAGGTACTGCTATAAAGTGTGATCCTAAAGGCTGGGGAACCTTAGATGATTTCTATTTATCCCCAGTGGAAAATTAGACTAAGTTTTAATTAGTTTGTTAATCATTTGTTATAAGAAATATTTTCATATGCATCCTGAGAGGATTCATAAAATACCTTATAAATGAAGGCCTCCTGTCAGGAATTGATACCTGCTGGATTAATGGAAAGTCACAAAAATGCACCGCAGAAATTCATGTACGTACACGGTCACAAGCTTAGTGGAATTATATGATATTTGTTTCGTAAAATAATATTTTGTAATTAGTTTAATAAGTTTACAAATTGTTGTTGTATTATTTAAAAAAAGGCATTATAATATTAACAGGGATTTATTCCTGGTATTTTCAACGAGCAATGGTTAAGTTAATTCCTTTTAATGAGGTATTATTACAAAAAATAATCTACATAAGGATAGAAATTATAGAATTGCAAAGGATAAGTATAGCTGACATATCACTAATTTGATGTTAGCAATATTATCTGAAGCATTGAAAACTTAACAATGCTCTAAACTTAATAAAAAATGTTTTATATATTTTAAAGGAGGAATAAAAAATGGCTTATTTTAATATTGGAAAAATCCAATACGAAGGACCTCAAAGTAAAAACAATCTTTCATTCAAGTACTACAATCCTGAGGAAGTAGTAATGGGTAAGACAATGAAGGAGCAGCTTCGCTTCGCAATGTCATATTGGCATACACTAACATATATGGGTACTGATCCATTTGGTGGTGTAACAATGAATCGTGAGTGGGACCAAACAACAGATACGATGCAAAAGGCAAAAGAAAGAGTTCATGCAGCGTTTGAATTTATGGACAAAATGCAGATACCTTTCTTCTGTTTCCATGATCAAGATATTGCTCCTAGAGCAAGCACCTTAGAAGAGACAAATAAGAGATTAGATGAAATCGTTGCTGTTATTAAAGAAGAAATGGCTCGTACTGGAATCAAATGTCTCTGGGGAACAACCAATGCGTTCAGTGATGACAAATTCGTTCATGGTGCAGGTACTTCCTGTAATGCTACCGTATTTGCTTATGCTGCATCTCAAATCAAAAAAGCTATGGAAATCACTAAGGAATTAGGCGGTGAAAACTACGTATTCTGGGGTGGCCGTGAAGGTTATGAGACATTACTCAATACAGATACTGGTTTAGAATTAGATAACCTTGCAAGATTACTTCAGATGGCTGTAGATTATGCAAAAGAGATCGGATTTACCGGTCAATTCTTAATCGAGCCTAAGCCGAAGGAGCCTACAAAACATCAGTATGATTTTGATACCGCTACTGTTCTTGCTTTCTTAAGAAAATATAATTTGCATAATGATTTCAAGTTAAACATTGAAGCTAACCATGCAACATTAGCTCAGCACACCTTCCAGCATGAATTAAATCAGTGCAGAATCAACGGTGTTCTAGGTAGTGTTGATGCTAATACCGGTGACCCGATGCTTGGATGGGATACAGATCAATTCCCGACCAATTTATATGATACCACATTAGCTATGTATGAAATCATGTTAGATGGTGGATTAACAAAGGGTGGTTTAAACTTTGACTCCAAGGTACGTCGTGCTTCCTTCCAGGATGACGATTTATTCTATTCTTACATTGCAGGTATGGATGCATTTGCGAAAGGCTTTAAAGTTGCTGCCAAATTAATCGAAGATGGCGTTCTCGAAAACTTCAAAGCAGAGCGTTATGCAAGCTATACACAAGGCCTTGGTAAGGATATCGTAGAAGGTAAAGTCGGCTTCAAAGAATTAGAAGCGTATGCATTAAAGAACGGCACTACACCTAATACTTCCGGCCGTCAAGAATTACTCGAGAGCATCTTAAACCAATACATCCTCGAAACCAAATAATAGTTTCAAAGGATAGAACTATTAAGTGTGTAATAACGAATTAATATTAATGAATATAAAATAGCTAATACGTGTTAATAAATACCTAATAACGTATAAGTGAATAGTATTACTAATATAAAAAATATAAAACTAATTCTCTTATTACATTAACTTAATATTACAATTGATACAATAAGAAAGAGGCTGTTCTAATTCGAATAAAAATGTATTTTCGTACATTCTTTAATCGAACAAGAGCAGTCTCTTTCATTATGACTTTTCGTCAACAATCAAATTAGTATTTGAACTCCGTGTAACATTACACATGGTTTCCTACATATAACAAAGCGATAACGTAGATGGGTGTTGCTCCCCTGAAATCACAAAGACTTCAATGTTTTGCAACACCCTTCACTAACACTCTTATTCTACAATACCAATGACGGAGCCGTATAAACACGTGCCTTCATTTCATTATCTAGCATATATAAGCCCTTCGGATCACTAGCAAATAAATCAAATTTCTTTATGTTATCATCAGCGTTCTTTTCTTCTTCGCCTTGCTCCTTAATAAACCAATCTAAGAATTGCATCGTACGGAAATCTTTGTGTTTGTAGGCAGCTTCATAAATTGTATTAATGGAAGCGGTTACGAATTGTTCGTGCTCTAAAGCAAGGATGAGAGGATCACGGAAGCTTGTATATTGCTTATCAGGTGCCGCGATAGCATCCAATGTTACGACCTCGGCATTGTTAAGTAGATATTGACGGAACAATAAAGCATGATCCCTTTCCTCCTGTAGTTGAACAAAAAACCAATGCTCAAATCCATTTAAACTTTGATCGGAATAATAATTTGCCATATCCATATAGAGATAAGCTGAATAAAACTCTTTGTTTATCTGTTCATTTAATAATTTTGATACTTCTTGATTTAACATATTGTATCATCCCTTCTTATAAATTATTGTAATTCAATTTTTACTCTACCGAAATAACAGAAACAGGACAGCTATCAGCAGCTTCTAAAGCTGCATCTTCTGAGTCGGAGGGAACAGGATTGGTATATACTTCAGCCAATCCTTCCTCATCCATACGAAATACTGTAGGACAAGTGTCTGCACATAAACCACAACCTATACAACCATCACGTTCAATTAATGCATTCATAAGTAAATACCTCCATTAAATTACTAATTGATAATTAATATGTAAAATAAGGAAAATAACTTGGCAGTTGATTCCTTTTTACAGTTTTATTATAACATACTATTTTTAGTTTGTAATAGAAATATTTGTTCTTCTTATTGAGATTTATACAAATATATGGTATACATATTATAGTAAGGACATGTTTACAATACTAAAATGAATGGAGGTTATTATATGAATAAGTTTGAATGTACAGCTTGCGGTTATATTTATGATGAAGCATTAGGAGATCCTGATGGTGGTATTGCACCTGGAACGAAATGGGAAGATATTCCTGATGATTGGGTATGTCCAGTTTGTGGAGTTGGTAAGGATGAATTTGAAGCACTGTAAATAATTGAACATAAGGCTGTCTCAACCAAAGCTCTTAAAAATAAGGGAATGGAGAGACAGCTTTTTTTTGTATTATACATATTCCATTGACATAGTAGGAATAAGGAATTATTATAGAACTATTGTTGCATTGATTTGGTCATAAATAGAGGTGATTTGATGATATATTTTGATTATGCAGCCAATACCCCAGTGAATAATGAGGTAATGAGCTGTTTTTTAGAAGAAAATAACCGTTACATTGCTAATCCGAATTCCTCTCATTTATTAGGTAGAGAAGCTAAGGCAAGATTAGATGAGATAACGGAGCATATAGCAGTTCTTATGGGTGTTAAAGCCTCGGAGATAATATTTACCTCAGGAGCTAGTGAAGCTAATAATTTGGCAATCAAGGGGTTGGTACAAGCATATCGTCATAACGGAAAACACATTATATCTACCTGCCTTGAACATCCTTCCGTTAGCGGAGCATTGACCTACCTTCAGACCCAGGGTTATGAGATTGATTTGGTGGATATTACAAAGGAAGGCTTAGTGGATATTCAACATCTAAAGGAACTACTAAGAAAGGATACAGTTCTGGTAACCATTTGCTATGTTGATAGCGAATTAGGGGTAAAACAGTCAATTTCGGAGATTGGAAAGTTACTTGAAGATTATCCGAATTGTTATTTCCATACAGATGCGACGCAGGCAGTTGGTAAGATACCGGTTTCTTTTGAACATGTGGACTGTATGTCATTTACACCCCATAAGTTCTTTGGTTTAAATGGTTGCGGTATTTTACTTAAGCGGGAAAATGTAGTTCTTGACCCACTCATCCATGGAGGCACAAGCACCACCATTTATCGAAGTGGAACTCCGGCACTGGGGTTGGCTGCTTCAATTGAGAAAGCACTGCATATTGCTTTGTCTCTTTTGGAAGAGCGATATCAATATGTAAAGAATATAAATGAAGAGCTTCGTAAGAACTTGTCACTGTATAAGAAGGTTAGAATCAATAGTACCAATTCTTCCGTACCCCATATTCTTAATATCAGTATACAAGGGGTAAAGGCTGGGTTATTTCAAGAGGCATTGGAGCAGGAAGGCATCTGTGTATCGGTCAAATCTGCCTGTTCGGTTGCCGGTTCACCCTCCAGGCCTGTTTATGCTGTTTCAAAGGATAAAAAGAATGCTTTGTGTTCCTGGAGAATCAGTATAAGTCATTTAACAACGAAGGAAGAATTGAATTTTTTTATGGAAGCCTTTGCTAGATGTTATGCTAAGCTAACTAATGAATTGGTATAGAAATTTATCCTTTTTACTTTTATAGATGATATTTTATTACAATAGAAATAGTAACAAATAGACAGATGATTAGAAAGTGGTATAATAATATGGAACGTTTTCAGGAAATAGAAAGAAGTATAATAAAGAAATTCAGGAAACCCCTTTGGAAGAAATTCATCAATGGTGTGAATGATTATAAACTCATCCAAGAGGGTGATAAAATAGCAGTATGTATATCAGGTGGTAAGGATTCTATGCTTCTTGCAAAATTAATGCAGGAGGTTCAAAGACACGGTAAAATTCCCTTTGAACTAGAATTCTTAGTTATGAATCCAGGCTATAATGAGATTAATAAGCAGACCATAATTAACAATGCAAAGCTTTTAGATATCCCGATTAAAATGTTTGAAACTCAGATTTTTGATATAGTAGCAGAAGTGGATGAATCGCCCTGTTATCTGTGTGCTAGAATGAGAAGGGGTTACCTTTATAAGGAGGCGAGAGCCTTGGGTTGTAACAAGATTGCCTTAGGACATCATTTTGACGATGTGATCGAGACAATTTTGATGGGAATGCTTTATGCCGGGCAGATACAGACCATGATGCCGAAGCTTCATAGTACGAACCATCCGGGTATGCAACTAATTCGCCCTATGTATTTGGTCAAAGAAGCGGATATCCTTGATTGGAAACAATACAATGACTTACAGTTTATCCAATGTGCCTGCCGATTTACTGAGAATTGCACGCTATGTGATAATGGTGGCGGCGGTTCCAAACGTCAGGAAATGAAGGGGTTAATTAAGAAGTTCAGACAGACCAATTCGAGTATTGATATGAATATTTTCCGAAGTATCCATGACATTAATTTGACTACGATTATAGGATACCATGATAAGGAACAAGAATATAACTTTTTGGACGATTACGATACGAAAGGGGGACCAGTATGCTAAACCAATTTTCAAGAACCGAGCTTTTGCTTGGGAATTCTGCAATGGAAAAATTACAGAATGCAAGAGTTGCTGTATTTGGTATCGGAGGTGTTGGTGGTTATACGGTGGAAGCCCTGGCACGTAGTGGAGTCGGCAGTATTGATTTAGTTGATGATGATAAGGTATGCCTTACGAATATCAATCGTCAGATTATAGCAACCAGAAAAACAGTAGGTAAATATAAAGTGGAAGTTATGAAGGAACGTGTCTTGGATATTAATCCGAAGGCAATTGTTACAACTCACCAATGCTTTTACTCCGCTGAGACGGCGGATCAATTTGATTTTACCCAATATGATTATATAGTTGATGCCATAGATACGGTATCAGCTAAAATAGAAATGATACTCCGAGCGCAAAATGCAAAGGTACCTATTATTAGTTGCATGGGTGCTGGTAATAAACTGGATCCAACCAGATTTGAAGTTACCGATATCTATAAAACTTCGGTATGCCCACTAGCAAAAGTAATGCGTAAGGAATTAAAAGTTCGAGGAGTGAAGAAGCTGAAGGTAGTCTATTCACAGGAGCCAGCGAGAAAACCCCTGGAAGATATGTCTCTTAGTTGTAAAACAAACTGTATCTGCCCTCCGGGAGCTGCTAGTAAATGTACCATGAAACGTCAAATACCAGGAAGTACCTCTTTTGTTCCGTCTGTGGCCGGATTAATTATTGCAGGAGAAGTAATTAAAGATTTAGGTGAAGTAAAATAAACAGATTTAATTATCGAGAAGTAATTAAATAAGTAACAAATAATAACAGTAAGTGGATAAGGTTATTAGAAAGGATGAAAAGTATGGGTAAAATACCGACAAGAGCAGAAGCGTGGGAGCTTCTGAATGAATTTAATCAGGATGAATTCCACCTGAAGCATGCGCAGATTGTGGAAGGTGCTATGAGATATTATGCAAAGGAGCTAGGATATACTGATGAGGTTGATTTCTGGGGAATTGTCGGATTATTGCATGACTTAGATTTCGAAAAGTATCCGAATGAGCACTGCATCAAGAGTCAGGAAATTATGCGCGAAAGAGGGATTGATGAACGCATCAATCGAGCTACCGCCAGCCATGGTTACAATCTTACGGTTGATATTAAACCGGAGCATGAGATGGAAAAGGTATTGTATGCAGTAGATGAATTGACCGGTTTAATTGGTGCAGTAGCAATTATGCGTCCGTCTAAGAGTACTTTAGATTTAGAATTAAGCTCCGTAAAGAAAAAGTTTAAAAATTCTAAATTTGCTGCAGGTTGTTCTAGAGAGGTTATTGAAAATGGGGCAAAAATGCTAGATTGGGAGTTAGACGATTTGCTGCAAAGGACAATTAATGCGTTACGGGATGTGGAACAGACGACAGGCATTGTGTAGTTCTTATACATGCTGAGATAGGCGAAACAGACGTATTAATTGTAAGCCCCCCATATTGATTAGTCAGGAGAAAATGATGGTCGGATTAGGTACATTAGCTAATATGGCTGCAATTGTGATAGGTGCAACCATTGGAATAATAATTAAAGGAGGTCTCAAGCAGAGGTTTCAAGATACGATAATGAATGCACTGGGACTAGCGGTAATGTTTATTGGTATCAGTGGTGCTCTCCAGGGTTTATTTATTGTTAATGTAAACGGACTTGAGACGAAGAATCTAATGCTGATGATTATCTCCCTGGCTGTCGGTGCGCTGATTGGTGAAATTATTGATGTGGAAGCACGCCTAGAAAGAATGGGTGAGCTTATTAAGAACTCATTGAAGGTTAAAGGCGTGAAGGGACAGAATTTCGTTGAAGGTTTTGTTACTAGCTCTTTATTATTTTGTATCGGTGCAATGGCAATTATCGGATCCTTACGGGATGGATTATCCGGGGATGCGTCTATGCTTTATGCGAAAGCCCTTATCGATGGAACAGTAGCACTATTCTTTGCTTCCACTCTTGGAGTCGGAGTGATCTTTTCCATCATACCACTTGGAATTTACCAAGGGGGAATCACCTTATCCGCCAAATACATCGAGCCTTATTTAAGTGACCAGTTGATTGCGAATATTTCCTTTATCGGCTCTATTCTGATCTTCGGTATTGGAATTAATATGATATTTGGGAAGAAGATTAAATGCGGAAATTTGCTCCCGGCGGTACTTGTTCCGGTTGCGTATGAATTTCTTATGAAGTTGTTCTAGTTAATTAAAGTTATTCTTCATTAAATTTAAAATTAGCTCTTTCCGGTATATCCATAATCAGTTTATGACAATGAAAGCAAAGGAATGCAGTTGGGAATTCGAATTTAGAAATACTTCGAATCGTAACACTATTACTTGCTTTATCTAAATAATTCTTCCCTGTCTCAGGGTACCATTGAATGTTCACAGGTTGCGAAGGTGTATCCAATGTTCCTTCTTTCATTTCTCTTCCACAAAATGGACAAATCATACTCTTACCTCCATAAATTCTTTTTCAATTACGATTAAGCCTAGTGTTTTTTGTTAATCCAATATGATATTCTATATTATTTTAAACTTCCTCTGCTTAAACATAATGAGATTCAAACAAATAGTTTTCCCAATATTGATCAGAGATGTAATCACAATCCTATTATAAAGCAAACAAATTTAAATTTCTATGACCAATTGACAATATATGTTATGGGCTCAAGATTGGGCAATCTGAAGCATTGAAAATCAATAATTTTAAATACAAAATTAATTAAATATTTTAACACGTAAATTTTTTAGGGATTTTCCGAATATTTTAAGGGAAGTCCTTTTTTGTTGCAATATTTTGTAGCAATATGCGTTGGCTTTATCATAACTACATGTAAATATATTACAACCACATTCACTTTTCTCGTTCGTGTTGATATAATAAAAATGTTAAAAAAAGGAAATTATAATGAAAGGGCTAGGGTATTTTATGCATTATGTTCATAAATTTATAAATATAATTAAAATGGGATTAATCTGTACAGTCGTTTCTTTCGTTATTCTTAATGGTTCGCTATCCTCACCAAATTACGGGCAACAAGAGCTGAATTTAAAATCCTCCCTCCTTATTTCAATTGGTTTAGGAGCATCAATTCGCATGGTAAAATTTGAAAGAAAAAAAGTGAATAATTATACTTGACAATACAAGTATAATTGTATACAATAAAACAAATTTAAAATTCATGATAGAATGGAGAACGTAAATATGGATGATCAAAGAAAGGTATTTATTAACCCACATAACAATCTACTACAGTTGGAGGAACCGATTTATCCTCTGGTAGATGTGGATCAACCCAACACATTTCGTAATCTATTTCCTTATAACGAGATACCGAAGATAGCGTTCAATGACCGAATTGTACCTCATAATCTTCCGGAGGAAATATTTATTACTGATACAACCTTTCGTGACGGACAGCAGTCCAGAGCACCCTATACAACAGAGCAGATTGTTACAATCTATGATTATTTCCATCGTTTGGGCGGACCAAAGGGATTAATCCGTCAAAGTGAATTCTTTTTATACAGTAAAAAAGATCGTGATGCAGTTTACCGTTGCATGGAAAAAGGATACAAATTTCCAGAGATAACCTCTTGGATCAGAGCCAGCAAGAAGGATTTTGAATTGGTGAAGGAAATCGGTATGAAGGAAACGGGTATCTTAGTTAGCTGTTCCGACTATCATATTTTCTATAAAATGAAAATGACTAGAAAAGAAGCAATGAATCACTACTTAAGTGTTGTCAGAGAATGTCTTGACACTGGTATTGCTGCAAGATGTCATCTAGAAGATATTACTCGTTCCGACATCCATGGATTTGTAATTCCATTTTGCCATGAGCTGATGAAACTAAGTAAGGAATATAACATCCCGGTTAAAATTAGAGCCTGTGATACAATGGGTTATGGTGTGAATTTCTCAGGTGCAGTTATTCCGAGGTCGGTTCAAGGAATTATCTATGGAATTATGAATCATGCGAATGTGCCATCTGAATGGTTGGAATGGCATGGACATAACGACTTTTATAAAGCAGTTTCGAACTCTACCACAGCATGGCTTTACGGCGCAGGTGGGGTGAACTGTTCCTTGTTCGGTATCGGAGAGAGAACAGGTAATACACCACTAGAAGCAATGGTATTTGAATATGCGCAACTAAAAGGTACCTTAGATGGAATGGACACTACTGTTATAACAGAGCTTGCAGAGTATTTTGAGAAGGAAATCGGATACCGCGTACCCTCCAGAACACCATTTGTTGGAAAGAACTTTAATGTTACTCGTGCAGGAATCCATGCGGATGGACTTTTGAAGAATGAAGAAATTTATAATATATTCGATACTGATAAATTTTTAAATAGACCAGTTGTTGTTGCTGTATCCAATACCTCGGGATTAGCTGGAATTGCACATTGGATTAATTCCAATTATAAATTAAAGGGTAATAAGGCAGTTGATAAAGCGCATCCCATTGTTCATAATATTAAAAATTGGGTGGATGAAGAATATGAAACTGGTCGTGTCACAGTAATAACGGATGATGAATTGATTAGTATTATCCATAAGACAGAGCTAGAATTAGGAATCAACCTTATAAACAATGTACAATAGAATTGACAAGCCAATCCAAACATCATACAATAATATGAGGTAACAAAATGGCCTGTATATAAAAATACCTAGATCATAGGTAATTATATTTGGAGGATAATGATGAACTCATTAGAAAAAATTGAAGCAGCAAAAGAACGATTTGGGCAATTACTGAAGGAACAATTACAAAGAGTTGAAGAAATGAAAGCACAGGGCGATTTTGTTGACTATAAATCCCTGGATCAAATTATCATTGGTGTTTGCGGCGGTGATGGTATTGGACCTGCAATTACTGCTCAGGCTCAGAGAATTTTAGAATTTCTGTTAAAAGAAGATATAGATGCAGGTAAAGTTATATTTCAAATAATCGACGGTTTAACAATTGAAAGAAGAGCAGCAGAAAATGCAGCTATTCCTCCGGCAGTTTTGGATGAACTCAAGAAATGTCATGTTATTTTGAAAGGGCCTACAACCACACCAAGAAAAGGTGACCCATGGCCGAATGTTGAAAGTGCCAATGTAGCAATGAGAAAGGAACTCGATCTTTTTGCTAATGTTAGACCGGTTCGTATCCCCGAACAAGGCATTGATTGGACCTTCTATCGTGAGAATACCGAAGGCGCATACGCAGTCGGGAGCAAGGGAGTCCATGTTACAGATGATTTGGGTGTTGACTTTACGATCGCTACCTCACAAGGAACGGAGCGTATTATAAGAGCAGCCTTTGAGTTTGCAAAAGCAAATGGTAAGACAAGAGTAACCGCAGTAACAAAGGCGAACATTATAAAGACAACCGATGGTAAATTCTTAGATATCTTCCGTGAAATTGCAAAGGAATATCCGAACATTACGGTAGATGATTGGTATATCGATATTATGACAGCAAAACTTGTAGACGAGAAGAGAAGAAAGGACTTCCAAGTGGTTGTTCTGCCTAATCTTTACGGCGATATCCTAACCGATGAGGCAGCGGAGTTCCAAGGTGGTGTCGGTACAGCAGGCAGTGCGAATATTGGTAAGAAATATTCCATGTTCGAAGCAATTCATGGATCAGCTCCTCGTATGGTTCAGGAAGGCAGAGATATCTATGCAGATCCTTGTAGCATGATACGTGCCGGTGCAATGTTACTTGCTCACATTGGATACACGAACGAAGCAGATAAGCTTTACCAGGCACTTGACATCTGTACCATAACAGAGAAGAAAGTAATGACTACAGGCAGAGATACCGGTGCGACGGGGGCACAGTTTGCAGACTACTTAATGGAAACAATCGAGCGTATAAAATAAGTATAATAAGTGCTGTTTTTTACGATGATTACTCATTTTCTTCAGTGAAACAGTATGAATTGTGAGTATGAGTAGTTTGATAATAATTCCTGAAAGTACTATAATTAAGGAGGGAATTCCTTGGAAGATTTTGACCTTCACAAAGAGGTGACAGACAAATATTCCTTGAGAGGCCGAGTATTCAATAAACTTAGGGAGGACATCCTATCTGGAGTTTATCAAGAAAATGAGGAGCTGAAGGAGAATACCATTGGTTTAGAACTCGGTGTGAGCCGCACTCCGGTCAGAGAAGCATTAAGGCAGCTGGAACTGGAAGGGTTGGTTACTATGATACCGAATAAAGGAGCTTATGTAACCGGAATTACGCAGAAGGATATTCATGATATCTACATGATCCGATCCTATTTGGAGGGTCTATGTGCAAAATGGGCGTGTGAAAACATCACAGATGCTCAGATTGAAGCACTGGATGAGATTTTGTATTTATCTGATTTTCATTCAAGAAGAGGTCATCATGAACAACTAGTGGAGCTCGATAATAAATTTCACGAATTGATTTACGAGGCTTCAGGAAGTAAGATACTTGACCATGTACTCTCTGATTTCCATCATTATGTAGAAAGAGTCCGTAAGATAACGTTATCTAAACCCGGCAGAGCCACGAAATCAAGTCAAGAACATGAAGCAATCCTTGATGCAATCAGAAAAAGGGATGGAGATTTGGCAGAAATCTTAGCTCATGAGCATATTATTAATACAATTAAAAATATCAGCGAACAAGGGTTGTAATAACATTCATATGCTTTATTTCTATTACCTTATGGTATAAAACTGGCACACAGTAAACTAATAAATCTAGTTAACTGTGTGCCAGTTTTTAATTATTTCATGATACAAAGTGTCTACCATAATTATGGTATATTATCAATCTTGTAATCATTAAGTTTAATTAGAGTTAAGCATAAATTATATTATAGATAGGTGTTATTCCACCTTCCACATAGGTGTTGGAATAGTTTGAAAGCAAATTATTGGTTAATACAATTTTTTGTGTTGTCGTATCGGTTATTGCCATATAATAAAATGATTTAGCAGTACTCGAATTAGGAGTAGTTACTTTATTATTTGAAAATGAAAATACATTTCCGTTAATGGTTGTTCCATTTAACATAAAGATTGTACTATTTGAAGGAGAGTCTTTTCTACAAACTATAGTATTATTATTAATATTAACGTCACTCGTAAGTGTTTTATTGTAAAATTCAAACATTGTTGAAATCGTACTGTTAAAAGTTACATTATTACCTTCGAAGGTGATTAAAGAATTACCTAAGCGTGAAGCTTCCGAATTAACAATAATGGTATTACCTTTTACTACTGAGTTATTTGAAAATAATGCATCAGTCACAACAGAATTACAGGTTATTTCATTGGAGGTAAAGTTGATATATCCATCTGAAATGCCACCGAAATTTCCTGTGGTATTACTAGCGATTGTTATGGTGTTATTTGTGACATTAATATTGTTATCGACTGTTGAGCCTTTAAATACACTTGCTCTATCCGTATTAGTAAGAGCAGTAAAATTAATAGTATTATCACTTACAGTAACATTGTCTGAATCACCAACTGCGATTCCAGCATAGGAAGCAAAAAGGTTTACTGTATTACCTGTAAAGGTTATATTACTCAAACCAAATCCATCATATCCTAAACTTATTCCAAGTGTTCTGGGAATAGATACGTTTCCAGCTATAGCATTAATATAGTTATTAGTAACGCTTATGTCGGAAAGAGTAGTAGTTGATCCTGTGAACATTGCAATAATTTCATCATGGCAATTTGAGGTGCTGGTATTGTTGGTAAAAGATAATCCACTAGCACCTTTGTTATAAATATCACGAAATTCTGCACATACACCTGCATTCGTATCAGCTAAGTTTGTAAAAGTAGAATTTTGTATTATAATATTGTGCCATCCGGTAAATAGATCGAGATTACTATATTCAATCGCGTGGGATGCGCCACCAGATAATACTGTTGAGGGAATGGTGAAATCGCATTTATTTACCGTTACGTTTGATGCATTCATGATTACAAACTGAGTCTTATATCCAACCAATATACTTTCCTTCGCTTCGAGGTTAAGTTCATTGATTGTAATATTACTTGCAACTACATTAAAGAACCATTCATAAAAGTTTGTTCTGCTTCTATAATCATTATCGGTGAACAAGGTAGCGTTATTACCTATTACTGTAACACCGGGTGTATCCATTGAGATATAATCATTTGCTTTATAAGAAGCGTTTGCTTCAAAGACCACAGCATCAGCTCCACTGTTAAGTGCTTGATTAATCGCTTTTGTGTCATCGTGAATGCCATCACCATAGGCACCAAAATTTTTAACATAAACTGCTTTATTAAAGCCGGATAAAGAAGGATCTATTGGAACATCAGTAGGTGCAATCGTAGGAGTTACAGTAGGAGTTACAGTAGGAGTGATTGTAGGGGTGATTTTAGGAGTGACGGTAGGAGTTACAGTAGGAGTGATCTTAGGAGTGACTGTAGGAGTGATCTTAGGAGTGATGGTAGGAGTAATCTTAGGAGTGACGGTAGGAGTAATCGTTGTTGGGCCATGTTTCTTATAACTATATGCATTATTATAAGATTTTGATCTTGCAAAAACTACACTGGAAGAACTCAATAACAATATTATTAATATTGTACTTAACGCAACAGGAATTACGTGTTTCATAATTGACTTTAAATTAAACATATACATCTCCTTAAAATATAGGCATTGACTTTAAATACTCTCATTTACGTTAGTATGAGATAAAAATCAATATCATAACCGTGGCAACTGGCGATCGTAGTCCTTCGGACTTTAGACCCTAAGTTTTGCGTCCTCACTTTTCAGTGAGTTTGCTATTAACATGTATCATATTTTATGGACGTTTTTTGCTATTAGAAATCATTCCTCCTTATATATGCAAAAAACTCCTTTGCAAAGATATGCAAGGAGCCGGTAACCATTTATTAATTAGGCAACTGGCAATCATAGTCACGAGGACCTAAGACCCTTAGCTTTGCGTCCTTACCTTTCGATAAGTTTGCTATTATCTTTTTAATTTTATTATTAAGTTTTAACATGGTTATTATAGCATATAGTGTAAAATTTGTCACTAAATTGTTTTTAATAATTAAAATATGAAAAATATCCGCAAATTTATGAAAGCTTATCTATTTTGTTTAACAATTATGTGCAAAAACGACTTTTTGTGTCAAATATTTCTTGATGAAAGGTAAAATATAAGATACAATATTATATATCAAATTAAAAAAATAATACGAAGTAACAATCTGTATTATTGATACAGTAAAGAGGAAGATTAGGTGATTAAATGGGGAAATTTTATCGACATGTAAAAACTAATTTTTATTATATGGTAAGTGATTTCTTGGTTGGAATAGTCGCAGCTCTTCTTACAGGAATTATCACAGGAATAGATATATTTGCGGATTATGGACATTATTTTGTTCTATGTATAAGTTTTAACGTATTATGTATTTTATTGAATAAGGGCGGATCACTGTATAATATAAATTTATTTTTTTATCCAGATCGAATAATTAAATATATAACAAAGTCAATTCTATTTGCTACAGTAATCGTATCAATTTTATTATTTTATGTGGGCAGAGCTAATATAGAGCCTAAATTTTATCTAGAATTTTTAGTTAGTGAATATGTTTTATTAATGTTAAGCGCATTATTCCAACGAGTGATTGTAAAAAATAATATTAAAAGTAGTCCACGTACCCTACTACTGGGGGACATTAAAAAGTACGATCGATTTATCAATTATGTTAAAAAGAGTAATTTAAACTTAAATATCGTAGGCTATGTAGCGCTTGATGGAGAGGGAGAGCAAGAGGGAAATCTGGGAAATATAGAAGACTTAGAAAAAATATTGCATGATAATGGAATTGATTATGTCTATATAATGGATCAAAGAAGTAACACAATGGATTTTAATCCGCATATTGGGGTTTGTTTAGATATGGGTGTTACAGTTGGTTTAATTATGGATTTCAATTATCCAATTGAAGCACATAGCTATATTGGCAGCATGGGAAATTATCCGGTGGTAACCTATCATACTGTAGTCTTAAACAGTGTATCCAGAGCCATTAAAAGATCTATGGATATTATTGGAAGTATCGTTGGTATTATTGGTTTCTCACCTTTTATGCTACTAGCTGCAATTGCTATAAAAATCGAAGATGCGAAAGGACCGATAATTTTTAAACAGTTACGAATTGGTCGGAATGGTCGCCAATTTTATATCTATAAATTTCGAAGTATGAGTGCGAATGCAGAAGATAAAAAGAAAGATCTTATGAGTTTAAATGAGATGAATGATGGGTTCATGTTTAAGATAAAAGATGATCCCCGTATAACGAAAGTTGGCAAGTTTCTTCGCAAAAATAATATAGATGAACTACCACAGTTTTTTAATGTATTAAAGGGTGATATGAGCCTAGTTGGTACAAGACCTCCGACACTCGATGAAGTAGAAAAATATAAGAGACATTATTGGAGGCGAGTTAGTATCAAGCCAGGACTCACTGGAATGTGGCAAGTTAGTGGTAGAAGTAAAATAACAAATTTTGAAAAAGTTGTTGAGTTAGATACGATATACATAGACAAGTGGGATATATTATTGGACTTTAAGATTATATTTAAGACTGTCATAAAACTGATCAGTAAAAATGACGATGCTTATTAAATTGATCCCGTAAAAGGCAATGGTAAGGTACTTAATAATATCGATAATAAGGTTGTCTTTCTTCTTTCAAATCATAACTTCTATACTCACAATTTGATTAGTTTCTGCTTTATTATGAGAGTTGTAAATAATTTGAAAAGGGTTTTGGATACGGAGGTGTCTAAAACCCTATTTTATTAAAATATATAAAATGCAGCCATGAATTCTGATAATTTATGGTTTGAAAATTAATTTACATTTAATTAAAATTAATCTTTCAAATTGGCATACAATATAGTATAATGAATTATTAAAAAAATTTGAAGATGTTGCTTGGCGTTTTGTTTCTGTGAAAAATGTAGATTCCAGGGTAATAACGAAAAGCAACAATTAACTAAAATAATTAACCACGGGATGTTATAACTTCAATAAAAGTATAATTCCATGATTAACTATAGAATTAGGAGGTGGATTTTTATTGAAAAAAGACAAAGTCTTAAAAATTGTTAAAATTAGCATTATTACGATGCTTAGTATTATGGTTGTTGTATGCATCGCTGGATATATAATAATTCATATGTATATTAATAAAATGAATCTTATTAAGGATAATTCAGAGAGTGAAGTAACAATGAATGAAGTAACAGGGAATATCAATACAGAGGAGGATATAGGGGAAACCGCAATTGAAGGACAACAAATGGACATTACAAATTCACCACAAGAAGATATCGATAATATAGAAAATGTTATACGCGAGAATACGAAGGAAAATAAACAAGAGATTAGTAGTAACGATGTTTATAATATACTACTTATTGGTTGTGATTCCAGGGAAGCCGGTGGTTCGGGTCGTTCCGATGCTATGATTATTGTTTCGATTAATTCAAAAACCAAAAAAATAATCCTTACATCACTATTAAGAGATATTTATCTCAAGATTCCTTCACATAATAATAACCGTCTTAATGCTGCTTATGCTTATGGAGGGGCGGAGCTGTTGATTGATACTATTGAAGAAAACTTTCAAATTGATATAGATAAATATATATCAATAGACTTTTATACTTTCATAGATGTTGTTGATTTTATTGGCGGTGTTTCTCTGGAGGTGAAAGAGAAATATATTCCTATAATCAACAATTATATAAGTGAAATAAATCGACAAAACGGAGTTAAAGAGAGCAACGATCACCTAACAAAAACAGGAAATTATGTTCTTAATGGCAAACAAACACTGGGATATGTACGAAATCGTTATATTGGTACCGATTTTGAAAGAACAGCCAGACAACGAGAGGTATTACAAAAAATCTTTGATAAAATAAAGGATTTGAATCTTATTAAAATTAAAAAAATGTCGGACCAGGTCTTGCCCCAGGTTACCACAAATCTGAGTGAGAAAAAAATTATATCTTTATTTATGTCTTTACCTACATATAAAAATTATGAAATAGTACAGTGGAGTATTCCTATGGAAGATACCTATTCTTTTTTAACAATAAATCGTATGTCTGTGATCGGAATTAATTTTAATAAAAATATAAATAATTTACACAAAAAAGTATATGAGGACTAATTATTTGTAGTATCTGAATCATTAAAATATTAATACAAAAATATTGAATAAATTAATTGACAACAGTGGAGTTGTATTGCAAAATTAAAGAAAAATCGACAAAAATAAATTCATGAAGAGATTAATAATGCTGGTTCTAGATAGTGGAATGGAAATTTGTTTTGTGACAGCATTAATCAGTGATTATGTAAGGAGGAAGATATGAACAAAGAAATAAATATAGATTTAAGAAGATGCTTAAAAGCAATTTTAAAAAAATGGTGGCTGATAATAATAATTGGAACAGTATGTTATATATTAGCTTATCTGATTACCAATAATAATTCACGGGAAGATGAGTATACAGCGGAAACTACGGTTTATTCCTTAATGGATCATTCGGCGCTAACCTTATATTCAGAGATTATTACCAGTTCAAAGGTTAGTGAACGGGCAGCTACATCGTTAAATATTTTCAATATGGACGCGGATAGCATCAAAGAAATGATTTCTGTTAAATCTTATTCAACAACACTGGTATTAGGGATAAGCGCCACTTCCTCCGATATTAATCTAGCTATTAAGGTTGCAAATGCTGTCGCTGAGGTTTTTATTGAAGAGGTAAATAATATTACATCCAACGATTCGGTACGTTTGTTAGATGAAGCGATTGCGGCTGATTTATCCTATAATAAACAGACAGAACAGTTGAAATTCAGGATTATCTTTACATTGGCCGGCATTGTTTTATTGTGTGTATGGTTTATAATGCGAGAGGTATTTACCAGTAAAGTACATAATTTATCTGATATAGGATTAGACGGGGAGATTGATATTATTGGTATTATTCCATTGTTTAATAATAAAATGGAAGGAGATAAAAAATGACATGAAAAAACTAATCGATTTTTATAGTAATACAAATCAATTTATTAATGATGCAATCGATCGAATTATCGTAGAAATTCATCTAAAAAAGCAAAAGGATGGGTATAAAAAGTTTATGCTGAGTGGGTGCGAACCGGGAGTGGGTACAACAACACTTGCAATCAGTATAGCAATTTCTATGGCAAATGCCGGATGGAAAACAATCCTAATTGACGGAGATTTACGTAAGATTTCAAGATATAAAAGATTAAATCAGGAAGTTGAGATCGGTTTATCTGATTTTTTATTAGGGGAATGTTTATATCATCAGGCGGTATATGATACGAATTATAAGAATCTGTTCTATATACCGAGCGGAGGAAGAGCAGTGAATCCCATTAGTCTATTGTGCTCCAGTAACATGGACGAGCTAATGGATCAGCTTTATAAGGAATATGATTATATAATTTTAGATATGCCCTCCATTACAACATCGGTGGATCCTAATGTTATGGCAAATAAAATGGATGGTATCATTTTAGTATCAGAATATGCAAAAACTGAGAGAAGAAGTGTCAGAGAATCAAGGGATGTTTTATATAAATCAGGAGGCAATATAATAGGAATCATATTGAACAAAATTGACACATCTGAATTTGGACATATTATGAAGAACTTTGATTATTATAAAAATCAGAGATATGTAAGCAAACGTACAAAATCGAAAGCAAAATTAGTAAGTAAAATTAATAAGTAAAATTAGCCAGTAAAGAGAGCGTGGGTTAGCTGGCTATCTACTGTAATAGACAAGATTATAACTACTTAGAGAGGAACTATCATGAAGATTTTGATGATAAATAAATTTTTATATGCAAGGGGTGGAGCAGAAACCTATTTCCTGAAAATTGGGAATTTCTTGGAACAAGCTGGACATCAGGTTGAATATTTTGGAATGTATGATGAGAAAAATCTTGTAAAAAACAGTGCAAACGAATACACGACCGAAATGGATTTTCATACAAAGGGTATCGAAAAATTATTCTATCCCTTCCGGATTATATATTCATTTGAAGCGAAAAGAAAAGTAAGAAATGTGATTCAGAAATTTAAACCGGATATCGTACATTTGAATAATATAAATTTTCAATTAACGCCGTCCATTATAGAAGAGATACATAAACATCATATTCCAATGGTACAAACGGTTCACGATTATCAAATGCTTTGCCCGAATCATCTGATGTTTGATATTCATACGAAAAAGACATGCGAATTGTGTTTAAATGGAAGTAAGTGGAATTGTACAAAAAAGAATTGTATTGCCTCCTCAAAAATAAAAAGTGCAATTGGTTCCATTGAAGCGATATTATACAGGAAGCGTAAGACCTATCAATTGGTTGATTTATATATTTGCCCAAGTCATTTCATAGAAGATAAATTACATCAATCAAATCAATTCTATGGAAAAACGATAACAATACATAATTTTATTGAATTGAAAGAAATAGAAGATTACAGCACAAAAGGTGATTATGTTCTTTATTTTGGAAGATTGTCGGAAGAAAAGGGACTTGAAATGTTTCTTGATTGCTGCAGGAAACTGTCGCATATTAATTTTAAGATTGCAGGGACAGGCCCACTTGCTGATAAATGTAAGGACATTCCCAATGTAGAATTTGTAGGCTTCAAATCGGGTGAAGAACTGGACACATTAATTAGAAGAGCAAAGTTTTCCGTATACCCTTCCATTTGGTATGAGAATAGCCCACTGGCAGTTCTTGAATCAAAGTCTTTAGGGACGCCTGTAATTGCATCCAAGATGGGAGGTATTCCTGAATTAATCGAAGATAATGAAACCGGTATTATAATTGAAGACATTAACGAAGATAAGTTAGCCATTGAAATTAATACCTTATATCAAGACAACGAGAGAATTATAGTGATGTCAAAAAATTGTATTGAAAAAAGAGAAAAAATGATTTCTTTAGAAGCATATGCACATAAGATGGTTGAAATTTATCAGCAATTTGTTGATAAGGATTCAAACTTAAACTAAGTAGCTCAGGAGATGATAGCCATAATATCAATTATTATACCTGTATATAATACAGAAGATAAGTATTTGCGAAAATGCCTTAATAGTGTCGTTGAACAATCATATCAAGATATACAAGTAATTATCGTGGATGATGGATCAAAAAATGAAGCGCGGAAAATATGCGATGAATATGCACAACAGTTCCCTATCATTAAATTATTACATATTGAAAATCAAGGGGTTTCGAATGCAAGGAACATTGGAATAAAGGAAGCTTCGGGGGAATATTTGATGTTCCTGGATGCTGATGATTGGCTGGATGTGAATTTATGCAGTAATCTGGTAGAATATTTGAACAATAATACACCGGATGTGATAGTTTTTAATTATTCAAAGGTAATCGGGGATATAATCATACCGAGCCCGGTTAACCTAACGAATTATTCCTTTAAACCAAGTGAGATGAAAGAATTACAACTAATTATATTGCGGTATTCAAAGCAATATAATGGGATTAATCTTTGCACACCGTGGTGTAAATTATATAAAACCGAGATGATTAAACAAAATGAGATTTTCTTTATGAAAGGGTTAAAGAGAGCAGAAGATATGCTCTTTAACCTAAATGTTCTTGAATACGCAAAAGATGTTCGTTTCTTCGCGAATGCGGGTTATTTTTATCGAATTAACGAATTATCAGAGAGTCAGTCGCTTACCCCACAAATCACGGAGATGTCATACCAAGTACGTGGATATCTTGAAGAATTTATTAAGGTGAGAAAAAAAGAAGCGGTGTTTTACGAAGCGTTAAACGCATATTGTATCGAAAATATTTTTGAACAGCTCTACATGTATTACAGTCATGATAAAGAAAAGTTGAAAGAATTTTACGAATTATTAAAGAAGGAACCATTTAAAACAGCACATAAGAATGTTAGGATTACCCGTTTACGTTATGCAAAACTGCAACTATACACTTTGGCAGCCAGTTTGCAACTAAGAAGATTTTTTATATTAGGAATTTATTATAAAAATAAAACAGCACTTAGAGGCAAATTTTTTTCGTATTAATAATGCTTGATTGAAAAGGCATTGAATATTTTTTCATTGATGAAATCAAACATGAATAATTGGGCTTGCTCTTGAAATTGAAAGGAGAAAGCTATGAAATAGATAGCTATATAAGATATGAAAATAGCAATGATTGGTCATAAACGTATCCCATCGAGAGAGGGTGGGGTAGAGGTTGTAGTGGAAGAATTATCAAAATGCCTCATCAATAGTGGGCATGAGGTTGAGGTTTATAACCGAAGAGGAAAGCATATAGCAAATAAAAACCATCCACAATACAGCAAACGATACTATGAAGGAATTAAAATAATAAGTATCCCAACAATCAATAAGAAAAGTTTTGATGCATTAATTTATTCGTTTTTAGCGACATTGAGAGCATTATTTGGAAAATATGATTTGATCCACTACCATTCGATGGGTCCTTGCGTTATGTTGATTATTCCCCATATATTTAAAATCAGAACAATTGCTACGATCCATGGACTAGATTGGCAAAGAGTAAAATGGGGAGGGTTAGCAAAAAAATATCTTTTGCTGGGTGAAAAAATTGCAGCGAAATATGCGGATGAAGTAATCGTATTATCTAAAAATGCACAAGAGTATTTTCTTGAAACCTATAACCGTGAGACGCACTATATTCCAAATGGTATCAATGTTCCATACTCGATTGAAGCAGAAGTTATAAAGAACAAATACGGCTTAAAACGAAATAACTATTTTCTGTTTTTAGCAAGAATAGTACCTGAAAAGGGACTTCATTATCTAATAGAAGCTTATCAAAATCTAGACACCAATATTAAGTTGGTAGTAGCTGGCGGAAGCAGTCATTCAGATGAATATATGGAGAAGATAAAATCCTTGGCAGAGAAAGACAACAGAATCATAATGACAGGTTTTGTAGATGGGGTGGAACGTGAGGAGTTATATAGTAATTGTTTGGCCTATATTCTGCCTAGTGATATAGAGGGTATGCCCTTAAGTTTGTTGGAAGCAATGAGTTATGAAAGAAAGTGTTTGGTAAGTAATATCGCAGAAAATGTAGAAGTAATTCAAAATAGTGGTAAGGTTTTCGAAAAAGGTAATATTAATAGCCTTCTTGATCAGTTGAACGAATTATTAAGCGAAGAAGATAGTGTTGATCCGGGACATTGTCCAGATTATGATTTGTCAAATTTTAATTGGGATAGTATTGCGAAAAGACATTTGCAATTATATACAAAATATTAGTAAAGAAGATTGGGATTTATTCGGAATGGGGGGTTATATGGGAAAACATGCATATCTCATCATGGCACATAGCCAGTTTCAATATTTGAAACAATTAATAGAATCACTGGATGACCCTCGTAATGACATCTATGTCCATATAGATAAAAAAGCAAACTTTACTGACTATGCTAAGTTGAAATCAGAGATTCGTTTTTCCTCCGTTTTTTTTATAAGGCAGCGTGATGTCAAATGGGCGGCCTATAGTGGAATATTATGTGAATTGGATTTACTAAAAGAAGCAACATCGAGGCATCAATATGATTATTACCATCTTTTGTCTGGAAGCGATTTGGTTATCAAAACGCAAAATGAAATACATCAGTTTTTTGATCAAAACAAAGGATGCGAATTTTTAGCCTTTGATGAGCAAATTGTTGACAGTCAATATTTGGAACGTATTAAATATTACTATTTATTTCAAGATGTATATGGAAGAAATCGTAAGAATTTATTATTGTTGGGACTTTACGCAGTTGATAAAATATTACTTTTCATACAAAAGCTTCTTAAAATTGACAGAATTAAAGGGGTAAAAGTCATATTCCAAAAGGGGACAAATTGGTTTAGTATAACACATGATTTTGCCTTATATGTAATACAGCAAGAGGATTGGATTGGTAAAATATTTCAATATAGCTTAAGTGGGGATGAATTATTTCTTCAGACTGTTTTAATTAATTCTCAATATAGGGAGCATCTATACCAATCAAAATATTTGAATAAAAATCCAAATATGAGACTGATAGATTGGACTAGGGGAAAACCATATACCTGGAGAAAAGAAGACTTTGATATTTTGGCTAACTCAAATATGTTTTATGCCAGAAAGGTTGACCCTAACGTAGATAATGAAATTATTGAAATGATACATAGAAATATAAATGAAAAATAAATGAAAAGCAGGGTAAAGCATGATAAAAGTCGATTATAGATGGATTAGAATAGCATATTTAATTTTTGTTATAGCTTGGATCATAGGGGATATGCGTAATAATATCAATGACGACTTTAAATATATTTTCATGTTTATCGTAGTTGCGATAGGTATTGTCATAATAATTGGCAATTTACATAATCCAATCTATAATATCGATGATTTGATACATATTATGTCGGTTCCGATAATCTTAGGAATTATTACATTACTATATTCTGTGATGAATGGTATGAAGTTTTTGTTGATGTGGGATATGTTTTATTTGATTGTTCCTTATATTATGGTGTTTGTAATAGTAAATGTTGATCGAAATGAGAATCGAGATTTTTATTTTGATAGTCTATTGATCGGACATATCGTATTATTTTTTTATCAATTTGCAAATATCTTGGATATAGAACATATAAAGAAGATATCTTTTGTAAATTCTTTCTCTCCGTATGAATCAGTAACTGCTCATATCTATACCCTCTTGTTCTATTATTACTATGTAAAAAACAAAAAAGTTAGATGCTTACTCGCTCTGTTTTTCGGAATATTATCTTATAAACGTCTGCATGTCGTGTTTGTGATAGCAGTGTTATTGTTAGGCTGGAGTGTTCGGAAGGTAAAAGTGAACAAGTATCTGGAAAATACGATAAAATTAGTATTTATTAGTTCACCGTTGGCACTTTATGCGATATTGACCGATCAATTTGCATTCTGGTTCCAAGCAACGTTCAACATCGATTTTGGTCAATTCACTATGGGAAGGTTCGACCAGTTAAGAGAAGTGATAACAACAGATATTACAAATTACGGGTTGGGAAGTATAAAATATTATTTTGATAATCAAGGTGCTTATATTAATAGATTACATTGTGACATCATGCGTATCTTAATTGAAACGTCAATCATTGGATTAATAGTATTTGTCTACGGTTATTTTAGTGTAGCGAAGAAAAACATATATTCATTGATATTGATGATTTTTATATTTATGATTATGTTTACATCAACTGTTATTGATGGATTTCTTGGTTGGTTTGTTGTATTTTTATCCATGGAGGAATTTAATCGCAGTGAAATTTCTAGTAGCAATTTAAGTGAGATGATATACCGGGATGATGGAACCCTCAGAATCAGAGCTCATTCTAAATAAATAATTGGAGGCATATTATGAAGCGTTCTTATTTTATATTTCTATTTGCTGCAATGGCAATATTTCTAACCACAGGCTGTGCTTATGGTAGTACAATATCACTTACTGCAAATACGATACAGCTGGAGAAGGCATCCACCTATGACATTAATATTATAGGTAAAAGGTCAGGACTAACATATTATTGGACAACTTCTAATAGCAATGTTGTGCATGTAAATGATAAGAATGGGAAAATTATAGCGCTAAATGAAGGCGAAGCATCAGTAACCTGCACGATTACCGGAGCAGCATTAAAAAAAATAAAACTGACATGTAAGATTGTTGTTGGTGAAAATAAAGAAGGGCCACAATTAAAAAAAACTGCGCTGAGTTTGAAGGTTGACGAGCAGTTTGATATTAATATAGCGAAGAAAATAGCAAAATCTAACTATAGATGGATTACATCGAATGAAGCAGTTATAAAAATCAATGCCTCCAATGGGGCTGTGACTGCTGTAGGTAAAGGAGATGCAAAGGTTACCTGTACGATTACTGCTCCGGATAAATATATCTTTGTTCTGAACTGCTTGATAAATGTAGCTGAAAATAATATCATCTGGGAGGATGATTTCAATGCAGCAGTTATCGATAGTACAAAATGGGACTATGAATATGGGTATGTACGTAACTCGGAATTACAAAAATATACAAACAGAATAGATAATGCATTCATACAGGATGGGAATCTGATAATAAAGGCATTAAAAGATGCGAATGGGAATTGGACATCTGCCAGTCTCCATACGAATAATAAACTGGAGATTGGTAATGCAAGAATTGAGGCAAGAATAAAACTACCAAAAGAAAGTGGGGCTTTTCCTGCATTCTGGATGTTAGGTGCCGATTTTGAAGAAGATTATAGCAAACTTTGGTATTTAGGTGATTCCTGGCCAGATGCAAGAGAGATTGATATTATAGAAGCCTTTGGCGATGTTGTGAATGTTCAAGGAGGCGTATTTTATAAAGCATCTTCAAGTGCCACCTCGTTAAGTCATAATTCTGGTAGATCTCAGGATATTGATATAACTCAATTTCATACTTATGCGATTGAAAAAAGTGATAAAACAATTAATTTTTATTGTGACAACAACTTATATTATTCGAATGTAATCATGGATGACGGCTTGAAGGAACCATTTTTTCTATTACTGAATCTGGCGGTGGGAGCATCAGGTGGGATACCGAATCAAAATATTTCAGAGATGGAAATGGTGGTTGATTATGTTAGAGTGACTGTGCTAGAGGGTGATCCAGTAACAAAGCCTGAGGTGATTACGCTCGATAAGGATACTATATATGGAAAAGTCAACGAGATTAAGAAAATTAATGATAAATTATTACCTATAGACGTACAAAATAGAACGGTAATCTGGAAATCATCAGATCCAAATGTAGCTACCGTATATGGTGGTAATGTTCATATGAAAAATCGAGGTTCATGTATCATTACAGCAACGACTTATAATGGAGTTTCGGCAACCTGTAAAGTTATATGTAATTAATTACGTTATTCGTTTGATAATAAATAGAATATGAAAAAATTATCTCAAATAGCTTGCAATATACAGTAATATGGATTAGTTTGCGACAATTAATTTAAGGAGAAAATAATTTATGAATAGTATTGTAATAGAAAAAGTAATTGTAATAGCTAATCACATAGAATGTACTTTTACAATTTGTGGTGAATGGAAAAAGTATTTTATAACAGAGGAAGCTTTTTTTGCCGAATATTCTAAAAAAATTGACGAAGTTCCCAAAAGCGTAGCAGTCATTCCTTTTCTTTGTAATATTTTACCTTTGGTTTGGATATTTGATGCAGAAGTAATTTTAGACGATTTAGATAAAGATTTCTATGAAAGTATTGAGGTATTTAAACAGGGATATGTACAAATGTATCCTGGAATTTCCTTCAAGGGGAGAGTTACTCCTAAGCAATTGACGGATAATATACAGGATAATTTAGACCAAGCGGCAACTTTATTTAGTGGTGGAGTAGATGCTTATAATACCTTGATATCACATATAGATGAAAATCCGGTATTAGTAACACTATGGGGCGCTGATATTACATTTGAAGATCAAGTGGGTTGGAAGCTAGTGGATAATCATATAAGTAGTATAGCGGATAAAAATAAACTGGATTATGTATCTATAAAAACCTCCTTCCGCAGATTCTTGAACGAAGGAGCATTAAGTGATTATGTGTTTCAAATAACGGGTGATAACTGGTGGTACGGATTTCAGCATGGAATAGGGATAATTGGTCATATGGCACCCTTTGCATATCAATATAAAATTAAAACTACCTACATAGCTTCCTCCCTAACAAATGACGATAAGACGACATGCGCATCAGATCCTTCGATTGATAATTATATTAAATATTGCGGTAGTCAAGTTATTCATGATGGCTATGAGTATAGTCGTCCGGAAAAAGTTCATCGAATCAGTGAATATGTTAAAAGAACTGAAAATCCGATACAGTTAAGAGTATGTTGGGAGTCAGAGGGTGGCTCTAATTGCTGCCACTGTGAAAAGTGTTATCGTACCATATTATGTCTATTAGCGGTAAAAAGTGATTCAAGAAAATACGGCTTCAATTATACGGATGATGAGTTTGCTGATATGATGAAGGATTTTAGAATGAAGATTCATTTTCTGCATGAATCTTATTTAGTTGTTTATAAAAATATACAAAATATAATGCGTAAAAATTATAACATAAATCAAGTTAATCAAAATTTAAAATGGTTTTATAAAGCAGATTTAGATAAAGTGTTATCCATTCAGAACAGAAGTATTTATCGTTTATTACGTAAAGGTAAAAAAATCTATCAAAAATTAAATATACCAAAAAGATAAGCAAAAAAGTGGAAAATAGAACCAGGGCCTTAACTGCTAGGCATAGCCGATGTTTCTAAACAAAAATTGAATTGTATAATAACGAGGCGTTATTCGAAACTATAAATACAGGAGATAAGAGGAATGAATAAAATTATAATTAAGAGTGTAATGGTAATTGCTAATCGCTTGGAATGTACTTATTCAGTTAGTGGTGAATGGGAGAAGTATTTTAAAGCTACGAATACTTTTTTTGCCGAATACTCAAAAAATATTGACATGGTTCCCAAAAGTGTAGCGATTATTCCATTCCTTTGTAATATTTTGCCGGTGGTATGGATATTTGACGGCGAAGTAATTTTGGAGGATATCGATAAAGATTTCTTTGAAAGTATTGAAGAGTTTAAACGTGGGTTTGTTACTATGTATCCGGGATTATCATTCAAAGGAAGGATTTCTCCTACGAAAGTGGTTGACAATAGACAGGAAGATTTCAATAAAACGGCAGCTTTTTTTAGTGGTGGGGTTGATGCTTATAATACGTTGATCTCACATATTGATGAAAAGCCGATACTGGTAACTTTATGGGGAGCTGATATTACCTTAGAAGACCAAGCGGGTTGGAACCTTGTTAATAATCATATAAGAAGTATAGCCGGTAACAACAAACTGGATTATGTATCAATTAAAACCTCCTTCCGCAAATTTTTAGACGAAGGTGCATTAAGTGAATATGTTATAAAAAGAACTGGTAATAACTGGTGGTATGGATATCAGCATGGTATAGGGATTATTGGACATGTTGCACCATTTGCCTATCAATATAAAGTAAAAACTACCTACATAGCCTCATCTTTAACAGAAGAAGATAATTCGACTTGTGCATCAGATCCTTCGATTGATAACTTTGTTAAATTTTGCGGCAGTCATGTGCTTCATGATGGTTTTGAAGATAGCCGCCAGGATAAAGTTAATCGTATCAGTGAATATGTAAATAGAACTAAAACTCCAGTACAGTTAAGAGTATGTTGGGAGTCAGAGGGTGGTTCTAATTGTTGTCATTGTGAAAAGTGTCATCTTACCATATTATGTTTAATAGCAGGGAAAAATGATCCACGAGAATACGGTTTTAATTATAAGGACGATGAATTTGCTGATATGATGAAGGAATTTAGAATGGAGTTGCATTTTGTACATCCTTCTTGTATCGTACTTTATAAAATTATTCAAGGTGAATTACGTAAAAACTACGAATTTAATCAAGTGCATCATAGCTTAAGATGGTATTACAATACTAATTTAGAGAAGGAGCTATCCTATAAGATAAGGCTCCTATATCGCGTTAAACGAAAAATAAACAAAATTTTAAATAAATAAAATATAACTTAAGGATAAGGAGTTTGAAAAATTGGAAAATAGAACCAGAAAACAATATGTATCATTGAATATTTTAGCAGGCTCTATCAGCCAAGTTGTTTCTTTAATGTTACAATTAATAAGTAGAACCATATTTCTTAATACATTAGGGATTGAATATCTAGGAATTAATGCTATATTTTTTAATGTTCTTACCGTACTTTCATTGGCTGATCTTGGATTTGGTACAGCTATCATTTATAGTATGTATAAGCCCTTAGCAGAAAATGATACGGATACTGTTGTGGCATTAATGACCTATTATAAAAAAATATATCATAAAATCGCTATTTTAGTTGCTGCAATTGGAATAGGAATGATACCGCTTCTGCCCTATGTAGTAAATCTAAAGACAAATATACCACATTTAAGTGTATATTACTTGTTATATGTTATCAATATGGTTATCTCCTATTTCATGGCCTATAAATATACCATCATTTCGGCAGATCAAAAAGATTATTTATTATCCATTTATTCACTAATAGGATCTATCCTGCAAACCATCTTACAAATACTGATTTTACTTATATTTAAAAATTTTATGCTTTATTTATTTGTTATGATTCTAAGAACTTTTCTAGTAAATTGGTTCCAAACGAAAAAAGCAAAAAAATTATATCCTTATATTAAAGAAACAAAAGAACTCGATTCAATAACCAAAAAAAGTATAAACGAAAATGTTAAATCAATGTTCTTATACAAATTAGGTGGAGTTTTACTAAATAATACAGATAATTTTATCATTTCTATGATCGTTGGGACGGTATATGTGGGTTTTTACTCCAACTATTTAACAATTATTACAGCGGTAACTAGCTTTGTTATAATCATTTTTAATTCCTTAACGCATAGTGTCGGAAATTTAAATGCTAACAATGATAAAGAGAAGCAGTTTGAAATCTTTAGAGTCATTAATTTTATTGCCTTCTGGATTATGACTTTTTGCTCTGTTTGTTTTTTAATATTATTAAATGATTTTATAACGTTATGGATCGGAGAAGAGTATGTATTTGGCATGTTGACCGTTAGTGTTATTGTACTTAACTTTTTTATGCCGGGTACAATTAGTGACGTATCAATTTATCGTGATACAACTGGGATGTTTAAGCAGACAAAATATATTTTTCTACTAACAGCATTCATTAATCTGGTACTCTCTATTATATTAGGTAAAATCTATGGACTTTTTGGTATATTACTAGCTACGGCTATTTCAAGAATTTTAACGAATATGTGGTATGAGCCATTTATACTTTTTAAAACTTATTTTAAAAAATCTCCTTTATTATACTTTAGAAGACAGATATTATATTGGATTATTTTTATTATATGTAGTATAGGTACTTATTTATTGTGTAGTATCTTTAAGGGCATTTCCATAGTGAATTTGATTTTAAAACTAATGATTTGTATTCTTGTACCAAATATAATTATATTGGCATTATTCTTTAGAAGTAAAGAAGTTGTATATTTGTATGAGCAGATTATCAAAAAAATAACGGATAAAATTAAGTTTAAAAATACGATTTAAGATCAGATCTTTAAGAAATAAATTTAATAGTAGGAGTCAGACTATGAACAATAAAGTAAGTGTTATTATTCCTATCTATAACGTGGAAAATTATATTCGTTGTTGCATCGAATCAATCATTGCACAAACATATCATAATTTGGAAATAATCTTGGTGGATCATGGTTCAACGGACAACTGCCCGGTAATTTGTGATGATTATGCTAGGAATGATCCTAGAATCATAGTGATACATAAAACAAACAAAGGCCCATCTGATGCAAAGAATGCCGGATTGAAAGTAGTTACTGGGGAGTATGTTTATTTCCTTGATAGCGATGACTGTGTGGACAAAAACCTAATTGAGGTCACATTAGCGAATGCTGTAACAACATCAGCTGACTTAGTCATGTTTAATTATAATAAAGTGGACGAATTTGATAATTTATTAGCCCGTGTTTCCTTTAGCGAAGGGTTATTTGTAATTAATGATCATAACAGGGTGGAATATATTATTAATAACCTGCTACATTACAAGGCTGGTTGGGAAGTTGGGAACAGGCTATTTAAGGTAGGTTTAATACAAAAAAATAATTTGATTTTTTGGGATAGTAAATCAAGTACAGAAGATTTTGGGTTCGTGCTGAATTTTTTGTTACATGCAAGGAAGATTACCAGCATAACCGATACGTTATATTACTATTATATACGAAAAGATTCCATTAGGGCACAGGCATCAACAGAACCTGCATTTTCAGCATCGATAGATTTATGTAAGTGCTTGGAAGATAAGATTTTAACTTCATCATTAAAGAACTCTATAATAAATAAGGAATATCCATTATTATTTTATAGCCTAATGAACGAGCAGTTTCGTAAATTGACATTTTATAATTATAAACAAGCGTTATCTTCCATTCATGATAAAAAATATTTCAATCTACAGATGAGGAAAGTTTTAACTAAGATATTGCCCCTAGTTAAGTACTATGGGATTGCAAGAGGAATAGTAATATTATTGCAATGTATTTTAATGACATCTAGGAAATTAGAAAAACTAAATATATTTAATATTACGATGCTGAACAAAACTATAAAAATATCAGTGACATATCAATATAATAAATCAAAACTATTTTCAAAAAAACGCCTTTTTTTAATCGGGTGTGAAGATTTTTGGAATCTGGGAGACCATCATATCGCTATTTCTGAGATAGAATATCTACAGAATGTATTACCGGAATATGCAATTGTTGAAGTTCCAGCTTCTCAGTATTTTGCTGTTAACCGCACACTACCTTTCATTATTAAAAGAAAAGATCTAATATGCATGCATGGCGGAGGAAATATTGGGAATGTCTATATGCTTGCAGAATATATCCGTAGAGATCTTTTGAATAAATTCCGTAAGAACGAAAAAGTTATATTTCCCCAGACTATCCATTATGATAACACGGAGGAGGGGAAACTTGAGCTGGAAAAAGATCAAGATATAATAAAAAAGAGCCAGAATTTGACATTATGTCTTAGGGAACGTTATTCTTATGAATTGGGAAAACAGTATTTTAACTGTAATGTGATTTTGACACCGGATATCGTACTATATTCAAACTATAGTAATAAATTCAACTTTGAGCGGAAGGGTGCAACAGTTCTATTACGGGCCGATTCGGAGGGCATAATATCGAGGGAAGATAATAGATTTATCGAAGAAGTCGTACAGAAATATAGGAAGAGCATCCATGTCATGGATACTCAGTTAATTATAGATATCAATGTTTCTGATAGAAAAGAAGTTGTAGAAGAATTTATTAGTAAAATTGCCAAAGCAGAATTTGTAATAACTGACCGTTTGCACGGTATGGTGTTTTGCGCCATAACACAAACCCCCTGTATCGTATTACCAAATTATAATCATAAAGTAAAGGGAGTCTATGAATGGATTTCAAAATTAGATTATATTATCATGATTAATAATTTGAGCGAGTTAGAGGAAGCAATAGAAAAACTACTTAAAATAAATAAGCTAGAATATGATAATTCGGACATATTAGTGGGATTTGATGTTCTAACGAAGCTACTTAAAAGTAAAATTAATTGAATTGATTATTCGAAACATTAATCTGAAAATCAGCATCACAAACAATAGCTGAAAGAAGTTCAAATTGAAATTCTCAAGTGTTAAGGTGAACTTTCTTAATACTTGAGGATTCTCATTTTGGAGTTCCTTCTAAGAATTTTGACCTTTTCAAAATTATTTTCACGTGGTTTCATGTCAAATTTTTAGAGATTGGGCTAATTTATTATACGAAGGAGAGGAGTAAGAATATGAATGAAAAAGTAAGTGTTATCATTCCGATTTATAAAGTAGAAAAATATATTCGCCGTTGTATCGAATCAATCGCTGCTCAAACATATCATAATTTGGAAATTGTATTGGTGGATGATGGCTCTCCCGACAAATGCCCGGAAATTTGTGATGAATATGCAAAGAACGACTCTAGGATTAAAGTAATTCATAAAATAAACGGAGGACTTTCGGATGCAAGAAATGCTGGATTAAAGGTTTTTACCGGGGATTATGTTTATTTCCTGGATGGAGACGACTATGTGAAAAACACTTTAATTGAAATCGCATTGGCGAATGCAGTTGCAACCGCTTCAGAGTTGGTCATATTTAATTACGAAAGAGTGGATGAAGCGGACAACTTATTGTCAACCAGTAATTTTAGAACAGGAATATATGAAATTAATGAAGAATCTAGAATCGATTATATTATTAATACCCTATCCAAGTATGTAACTGGCTGGGAAGCATGGAATCGGCTATATAAAGCTGATCTGATACGAAAAAATAACTTATTCTTTTGGGACAATAAATTAATATTTGCGGAAGATTTTGGGTTTTCCTTAAACTTTGCATTACATGCCAATAAAATCTCCTGCATACCGGATGCGTTATATCATTATCTTATCCGAAAAGATTCCATTATGTCGCAGGCAGCCAATGAATCAAGGCTTTCCGCATCACTTGCTTTAAGTAAGCTGATGGAAGAAAAAATTGCAGCTTCGTTCAAAAATTCTAACCTATATAAGGACTTTCCAGTCCTATTTTATAGTATAATTTATGAACAGCTCAGAGGTCTTACGCTAGATAACTATAAAAAATCCATATCTTTGATTAGTGATAAAGATTATTTTAATAAACAGATTAATCGGGTGATAAAAAAATTTGGAGCAATGTTCAATTATTATGGAGTTATCAGAGGAATCGTTGCTTTGTTGCATTGTATATTTTTGAAGAGAAAAATGGAAAAGCAAAATATTCGCATTCTTGGTATTTATAGAAAAGTATGGAAAATCAATGAGGTTTTTACCAATAATAAATCAAAGATTTTTTCGAAAAGACGTATTTTTTTAATTGGGAGTGAAGATTTTAGCAATCTTGGAGAACATCATATCGCAATTTCAGAGATAGAATATTTACAGACTATATTTCCCGAATATGCAATTACTGAAATTACTGCCTCGGAGTATTCGGTAGTTCATCATATTCTCCCATTTATTATTAAAAGAAGAGATTTAATCTGTATGCCGGGTGGAGGAGATAGAGGAAACGCAAATTCTCACGCAGTGAAAATACAGAGAGATATTATGATGAAATATAGAAACAACAGAATAGTAATTTTCCCGCAAGTTATAAATTATGATTCTTCAAAAGATGGAATAAATCAATTAGGAAAAGACCAAAGGATTATAAAAAAATGTAAAAACTTAACAGTATGTGTTAGAGAGCAGCATTCCTATGAATTGGCAAAACAGTATTTTGATTGTAATGTAGTTTTAATACCGGATATGGTTTTATATTCAAACTATAATAGCCTCCAATTTGTACGAAAGGGAGCAATACTACTTTTGCAAAACGATATAGAAGGAGTGTTATCCAAAGAAGATAAAATATTTATTGAAAAGGTCGTTCAACAACAGACGAGGAACATTCAATTTAATGATATACAATTGATTTCAAATATCAGTATTTTTGATAGAAAAGAGGTCGTTCATACCTTTATTCGTAAATTAGCACAAACTGAATTAGTGGTGACCAATCGTTTGTATGGCATGCTATTTTGTGCTATTACTCGGACGCCTTGTATCGCACTATTCGAGCATAATTATAAAATTGATGGGGTTTATGAATGGATCTCAAAATTAGGATATATTATGATAATAAGAAATTGTAGTGAATTGGAAGAAGCGGTTCATAAATTATCAAGAATTGATAAGAAAGAATATGACAATACGAGTATACTAGAGGGGTTTGCAGTTCTTACAAAACAACTGAGGAATAATGTGGTTGGATTGAAGTGAAAATGAATAATTAATTAATTTTGTATTGGATATATAGAAGGAAAAAGCAATTGTGCAGAGGTAAGAAGCACGCTCAAAAGGATAATCCTTTGAGCGTGCTTCTTATTTACATTATTCTTCTGCTGCCAAGAGCTCCCACTGTTCCATTAGCTGTTCTAAGCTGCGTTCGATTGCTTTCTTCTCATTGTTTAGTTCGATTAGTTTAGACACATTCGTAAAGACTTCCTCCCTGGTTAATAGAACATCAATCTCTTCGTTGCGAGTCTCTAATTGATGAATTTCATCCTCTGTTTTCTTGAGGTCGTTTTTCCGCTTTCTTGTTCTAGCCTGCTCCTCCTTTTGCTGTTGCCAGTTTTGTTTGTTCTCACTTTCGCTGTCTTGAGATGAGGAGGATGATAGACTGTTAGGAAAGGAAGCAGGAAAGGCTCCCGGTTTACCGGCTGGTGTTGAATTCGTATTATTTGAGATTTTTCCTAAGTAAGCAGCTTCTACCTCCGGCTTTTTCTCTAAGTAGTAATCATAATTACCAATATAATTAAGTAACGTCTGTTCTGTTAAATCTAAAATTCTTGTAGCGGTTTTATTGATAAAATAACGATCATGGGATACGTATAATACAGTGCCGCTATAGTGATTGATGGCATTCTCAAGAATTTCCTTCGAAGTAATGTCCAAATGGTTTGTAGGCTCATCAAGAATTAATAGATTCGCTTCTGATAACATTAACTTTGCAAGGGATACTCGACCACGTTCCCCGCCGCTGATATCCTTAATTCGCTTAAATACATCATCCTCAGTAAATAAAAAAGCAGCTAATATATTACGAACGGTTGTATTGTCGAGATGAGGATAAGTGTCCTGTAATTCTTCAAATAACGTTTTTGCGGGATCTAAAACCTGATGTTCCTGGTCATAATAACCAACTCTCACCTTCGAACCAAGCTTTATCTCACCACCATCTGCATCAACCTGCCCATTAATAATTTTAAGAATTGTTGTTTTACCGGTTCCGTTATTACCAATAATAGCCACCTTTTCGCTACGTTTGATATCAAAGTTTAAATCTGCAAATAATCTTAAATTGTCATATGCCTTGGAGAGGCCGGTAACCGTTATTACATCATTACCGCTTATGATTTGGGGCTCAAGATTAAAGTGCATCTCAGTATGTTCAACCGGACGGTCAACTCGTTCCACTTTATCCAGCATTTTTTCACGGCTCTCAGCTCGTTTAATGGACTTTTCACGATTAAAGGATCGAAGTTTAGCAATAACCTCTTCCTGATGTTTGATTTCCTGTTGCTGGTTTAAGTATTGTTTGAGCATTGCATTCTGAAGCATTGATTTTTTATAAGCATAGTCGGAGTAATTACCTTCAAAGCTCTGGCATTTGTTATTGTCCAGCTCAACCACCTTTGATACTACCTTATCTAGGAAATACCGGTCATGGGCTACAACTATAACTGCACCATTGTAGTTAAGTAAAAAGGTTTCGAGCCAAGAGATGGAGATCAAATCTAAATGGTTAGTAGGCTCGTCCAAAAGAATAATATCCGGCTTAGATAATAACAATTTACCGAGCGCAATTCTGGTCTTCTGACCACCGGATAAAGTGTTTACCTTTTTTTCAAATTCTTCCTCAAAAAATCCAAGACCTTTTAAGATACCGGTTACCTCACTTTGGTAAGCATAACCATTCTTTACTTCGAATTCGTGCATTAATCTTGTATAGGTGCTGAGCATTTGATCTAACTTAGCACCTTCCGCATGCTTCATTTCATTTTCAAGAGATCTTATACTTGAATCCAGATTGATAATATCTTGTTTAACAGTTAACATTTCAGCAAGTATAGAATTCTCGGATGAAAGGTTCTGATGTTGGGCAAGATAACCAATGGTACTTCCCTTAGATAAAATCACTTCACCTGAATCTGCCGCTAATTCTTTCATTATTATTTTTAATAATGTAGACTTTCCGGCACCGTTGATACCTACAATTGCAACTTTCTCCTTATCATTTACATGAAAGGAGACGGATTGCAGAATCTGGGTTGTTCCAAAAGCCTTATTAATATTCTTACACGCTAATATCATGGTTTATTATCCCTCATTTATATTTCGTAACTGTTGTATATTTTAGCATATGAGTCCACACAAGTAAAGACAGGATAGACATCAGTAGTAATATATCTTATTCGTGTCAAAACTGCATCGATGTGGCTATACTTATAGTAATACATTGACTTATTCTTAACAATTTTATATAATTAAGGAAACATTGTATATAGAGAAGGAGGAAAATCATTGTATAAGAAAGAAATTTCTAAAGCAGTTATCAATAGATTACCAAGATACTATCGATACTTGGGAGATTTGTTAGAGAAAGATGTAGTTCGTATCTCTTCTAAGGAATTGAGCGAAAAAATGAAAGTAACCGCGTCACAAATTAGACAGGATTTGAATAATTTTGGTGGTTTTGGACAGCAAGGATATGGATATAATGTAGAATATCTCCACTCTGAAATTGGTAAAATACTTGGACTTGATACCAAATACAATGTCATTATTATTGGGGCTGGTAATTTAGGTCAAGCATTAGCCAATTATGTAGATTTTGAACGAAGAGGCTTTTTTGTAAAGGGAATCTTTGATATAAGTCCTAAGCTGATTGGAACTCAAATTCGTGGTAATGTTGTTCGGAATTCTGAGGAGTTGGAAGAATATTTAAAGACGAATAAAGTGGATATTGCTGCTATTACCGTTCCGAAGACGAAAGCACCAGGACTTGCAGCTGACCTTGCCAAATGGGGTATTAAAGGTATCTGGAATTTTGCGCCTACGGATTTAAATTTACCAAAAGATGTAACAGTGGAAAATGTTCATTTAGCAGAAAGTCTAATGAAGCTGTCCTATAAATTGTCTGGAAAAGATGAAGTGAACATATAACGTAGAAATAATCTAGGAAGGATCGGATGTCTACGTATGGCAAAAAAAGAAAGAAAACCTGATTTTCAAAAAGTTGTAAAGAACAAAAAACTACCAATTCTTACCCTTGATACACGTTGGTATGAATTGTTTAACGATGACCAGAAGACCGTAGAAATTAATGATCTGGAGCAAAAGGTTAATAATCTTCTAAAAAAACAGGGTAAATTAGTTAATGACATCAAGGATATAAAGAAGTTAAAGAACAGCCTGATGAAGGATATTATGGTTAACATGGATATCGGTACGGATTTACTTGGAAAAGCAAAAGAAAAGAAATTAGACAAAAACAAGCAATATATTAATGAGATTAATGTAAAAATTACGGAATGGATGGACGAGCTTGCTGATATCCCCTATCAAATTAAAGAAGTAAATGAAGCACTTATGGTGGAAAGCATAGATAATTGTTACAGCCGTTTGGAAGATAATAAGGATGAAATTAAGAAAATATCAGACTGGATTGCCGGTGTCAGAGAAGAATTGAAGAATAAAATTCTAATAAAGCAAGATTTAGAAACGAAAAATACATTGATATATACATATATGCATGATATACTTGGCGCCGAGATAATGGAACTATTTGACAATGAGAATGATGTGAAGTAAATCTGCAGATGTTATTTGAATGCGTGCAAAAAGTTTATATAAGCATACAGGACTTTTAGCATGTAATTGGAGGTTAAGATGATTACCGGAATTGGAGTGGACTTAATCGAAGTAAATCGTGTGGTTCGAGCCTGTCAAAAAGATAGCTTTCTTAATAGATGCTATACAAAACGTGAGATAGAACTATTTAAATCGGATTTAAAAAAAGCAGCAGATAATTTTGCTGTGAAGGAAGCAGTTGCAAAAATGTTTGGAACCGGATTTCGAGGATTTACTCCAATTGATATCGAAGTACTTCGCAATTCAGAGGGAAAGCCTTACGTAGAATTATATGGAAAAGCGGCAGAACTCGCAAAGCAACAAGGAACAACTTTCATTCATGTATCTATATCGAATACGAAGGACTACAGCAATGCATTTGTTGTAGGGGAGGCAGGAGCATGAAATACGCTGTTGATTCGAAACGTATGAAGAAAATTGATGATTATTCTGTGGAGGTAGCTAAAATACCTTCTATGGTTTTAATGGAACGTGCAGCGAAGGAAGTAGTTGCAGTTATGAAAAAGCGGATAGACAAATCGGACCGGATATTAGCTGTATGCGGTTCTGGTAATAATGGCGGAGATGGAATCGCAGCAGGTAGAATTCTGTATTTACAGGGCTATCAGGTTGCGATTCTTTTTATTGGAGAGGAAGATAAAGCCTCAATCCAACTAAAAGCCCAATTAGAAATAGCAAGGAATTTAGGCATTCCGATAGAAAACTACAACAAGCTTCATGAATATAATATAATAATTGATGCAATTTTTGGAGTGGGCTTATCAAGACCGGTAATTGGATTGCAGGAAGAAGTTATTAGACAGATCAATCAGAATGCTAATATTATATATGCGGTAGATATTCCCTCGGGAATTTCGACTGACAATGCCAGTGTTATGAATATTGCCGTTAAGGCAGATTATACGATTACCTTTGGTTATAACAAACTTGGGTTATTGTTCTATCCAGGTGCCTTATATGCTGGCGAGATAACGGTTGTTGACATCGGTTTTCCTAAGATGGTAACAATGCAGGATGAGATTGACTCTTTTTATTATGAGCCTTTTGATCTAAAACGATTACCCAGCAGGAAAAATTACAGCCATAAAGGAAGCTACGGGAAGGTTTTGGTAATTGCCGGGAGTAAAGGAATGAGCGGAGCAGCGTATCTTTCAGCGAAGGCAGCTTACCGAAGTGGTGCAGGACTTGTAAAGGTACTTACTGCTAGTGTAAACCGAGTAATACTACAGACTTTATTACCAGAGGCTTTGTTTGCAGCATATGATGATGAGGAACTTGATTCAGTCAAAAGACAGCAAGAGCTTTTAGTTAATTTATCCTGGGCATCGGTAATCGTCATCGGTCCCGGTCTGGGTCAGTCACAAATGGCGCAGGAATTGTTGGAGACAGTGATAACAAAAGCAATCGTACCGGTAATCATTGATGCGGATGGTATTACACTCTTATCAAAAAAACTAGACAATCAGAGCCAAATAGAGCAGCACTTAAACATCCAAGAGCGTTTGGATTACTTAGCTAAATTACTAAAGGAACATACTATTTTAACACCTCATTTGATGGAGTTGGCAAGACTTATTGGAGGTTCAGTTTCTGATATAGCCAATAATCTGATTGACACTGCTGGTCAATGTTCTTATAATAATAAGTTAATATATGCAATCAAGGATGCGCGGACAATGGTCGTACAGTCTCAGAGTAGATATATAAATATATCTGGTAACAATGGAATGGCTACCGGAGGCAGTGGTGATGTTCTGACAGGTATCATAGCTGCATTTATTGCTCAAGGTATGACACCCTACGATGCCACCTGTTTGGCAGTTTATATACACGGCTTGGCTGGAGATTACGCAGCAAAACAAAAGGGAGCATATTCCATGATGGCAAGCGACATCATTGATTCAATTGAGAAGGTATTAAATAATATAGAATAGTTTCGCAGCTATAACCAGTACAGTTTCAAAAGTAAGGATCCAATTTGAAGAAAGGTTAGATACGTATTATGAATGAGGAATACAATATGCAGAATCGTGAAAAATATTATAGAGTACAGGCGAATGTTGATTTAAATGCAATTTGGCATAATCTTTCAGAGATTAGAAGTAAGATCAGTTCAAATACAAAACTGATGGCAATTATAAAGGCAGATGCTTATGGTCACGGTGCAGTTCCATTGGCAAAATCCATTGGCACAAGTGATTTGATTGATTACTACGGAGTGGCAATTATCGAGGAGGCTGTTGAGCTTCGGGAAAGTGGAATTGATAAACCGATATTAATTCTCGGTTATACACCAATAGAGCAATATGATTTGGTAGTAGCATATGATGTGGCACAAACAGTTTTTCAATATGAAATGGCAGAAGCACTTTCTTTGGAGGCAAAAAAGCAGGGAAAGATAGCTAAAATACATATAAAAATTGATACTGGTATGAACCGGATTGGATTTACAGATTCATTAGAAAGCATAGATGAAATTAAGCGAATTGCAGCACTTGAAAATATAGCAATGGAAGGGTTGTTTTCACATTTTGCTTGTGCTGACGAAGCAGATAAGACCAGTGCTAATAATCAATTAGAACGATATATAAAATTTATTAATATACTGGAACAGGAACAAATACAAATACCAATGAAGCATATTGCAAACAGTGCGGGGATTATTGAATTTCCTGAGGCTTATTTTAATATGGTTCGATGTGGTATTGTAACCTATGGAATATACCCATCAGATCAGGTAAACAAACAAGATATTAAACTGATACCTGCTATGGAATTAAAAACTCATGTAATTTATGTAAAAGATGTTGAAGCAGGAGTCGGAGTCAGTTATGGCGCTGCTTATGTCACTAAGAAAAAAACTCGTATAGCAACCATTCCAGTCGGATATGCCGATGGTTATTCCAGAAATTTAACTAACCTAGGCAAAGTTATTATCCATGGACAATATGCACCTATCGTTGGTAGAATCTGTATGGATCAATTCATGGTAGATGTTACCAATATACCTGATGTGCAACAGGGGGATGCAGTAACACTTTTAGGAAAAGATGCGGATTCATTTATTTCGGCTGAAGAGTTAGCCGAGTGGTCCCATTCCTTTGCTTATGAGCTATTATGTACGGTTGGGAAGAGAATTCCTCGGGTATATTTCGGACCGGAGCAAGAATAATCTGTAAAAACGAATACACTTTATGGAATACACACGAAGAAAGTGGCAATAATAAAGTTAAGCCTAATATTGGAGTGTGAATAAAGTGGTAATTAAAAGAGGAGATATCTTCTATGCGGATTTAAGGCCTGTGGTCGGATCCGAACAGGGTGGTGTCAGGCCGGTTCTGATAATTCAGAATGATACAGGAAATAAACATAGTCCTACCGTAATATGTGCGGCCATTACATCGAAAATGAATAAAGCAAAGCTACCTACCCATGTGGAATTGGATGCTGAAAAATATGGAATAGTAAAGGATTCTGTAATTTTATTAGAACAAGTCAGAACGATTGACAAATCAAGATTAAAAGAAAAAGTTTGTCATTTGGACAGAGATGTATTAAAGAAAATTGATAAGGCCCTTATCATTAGTTTTTCTTTAGATACATATTTTAGATAAATACGATAGGAAAAAGGAGTAATATCATACAATGGACGAGGGCAATCCCATATCGGGAATGGTTATTATTTTGCTTTTGATACTTTTTAATGCAATGATATCTAGTGCGGAAGCAGCACTGGTTAATGTAAATGAGAATAGTGTCAAAAAGAAAGCGGAAAATGGGTTAAAAAGTGCACAGGCAATTCTGAAAATATTGGAAAAGCCTAACAGGTATCTGAATGTGTTAGAACTGTTATTAAGTTCTACACATGTTATTCTTGGTATGACCTTTTTTTCTTATTTTCTGCCACGTATTGAAGCAACCATAGTTAAAAGTGGTATAAGAGCAGATTTAAATATCATCAGACCGTTCTACTATATCTTATTCACGGTTGTGCTCGCACTCGGTACCGTACTCTTTGGTACAATCCTGCCTAAGAAATTTGCTATAAAGTATTCAGGAGTAATGATTTATCAGTTGGTTGGTTTCATTCGTCTATTTGGTTTTTTGTTTGGTCCCTTTGCTTGGGTGATAGAAAAAGCGATGAACTTGGTACTTTTTATTTTTGGTATTAAGCCTTCTGAACTTACCGACAATGTGACGGAAGAAGAAATAATCTCTATGGTGAATGAAGGCCATGAACAGGGTGTATTTGATGCCGGGGAGGTTGAAATGATATCAAATATCATTGAACTTGGCGATAAAGAAGCACAAGATATCATGACTCATAAAAAGAAAATAATTGCAGTAAATGCAGAGATGACAATCGAAGATGCTCTTCGTTTTATGTTATCTGAAAACTATTCCAGATACCCTTTATATGAAGGGAACCGAGATAATGTAATCGGCATTCTACACATGAAGGATGTCATTGGTGCATACATATCAGAGGAGTTAAAACATAAAACACTTAACGAAATTGCAAGAGAACCTTACTTTGTCCCGGATTCCCAAAATATCAATATTCTTTTTCATGAGATGCAATTGAAAAACATTCATATGGCTATTGTTATTGATGAATATGGTCAAACAGCGGGTTTAGTTGCAATGGAGGATTTCTTGGAGGAGATCGTCGGAAATATACAGGATGAATATGATGTTGAGGAGAGCATGATTCTTTCTGTTGATGAGGATAGTGTTACTGTGAAAGGTTCCATTAGTCTAGAAGAACTTGAGGATGAATTGGATATCGCCCTATATAATGAGGACTATGACACCTTGAATGGACTACTTATTTCACTGTTGGATCGAATTCCAGGCGATGGTGAAAATGCTACGTTAAACTTTCAAGGATATCGTTTCGATGTATTAGAGACGAAAAATAAGATGACTCAGCGAGTACGGATAACAAAAGAACCTGAGGTTTCGGAGTCGGAGGAATTTCCCCCAAAAGATGAAAATTCACAACCTGAAGAATAGTGAAAATGAAAAAGGGAACTCATCTTAAAATGAGTTCCCTTCTGTTATACAGCAGGGGTGCTGTATAACTATAGCGTATAATAGGGTGGGAGTAGAAAGTGTTTTATCACTGTCTGGTTATAGTATATAAATAAAATGTGTACATAATGTGACTATTTTATAAAATAAAAGTGAAGAAGAAAAAGAAATTATAAAGAAAACTAAAAAAAATTATTTCATATGTATAAATAAAAACAAGAAAGAAGGTGTCCATGCTCTAAGCTATGTGACACCCTCTTTTTATTCTATAATGTAGGGAGGAGGAGAGTGAAAATAATCACTTTCTAGTTATTAGTATAAATGGTATTTATGATTAAATTATGGATAGAATAAAGAATTTTTGTTAACAAATTGGTACATTTTTATGTCAGAAAAGGGATATTTTATCAGAATGTTAGTGGGGATTTACCTTCTAAACATGAATAGCTTGATATAATCTATTTTTTTGTGTAAAATTATACTGACAATAGTTTTGTGCGTTTACTAAGTTACTATACTTATATTGAGGGAAGAGTATTCGATGAAAAAATTATATTTTAATAATTTAACAATAAGGAATAAACTACTGTTGATTTACGTCGTCTGCGTACTATTACCAATCATTCTGACGGATGCTTTTATAATGTACAATGTGAATGCCAATTCCAAAGAGAGCCAGATGAGAGATCTGCTTCATGTAATGGAAAGAGTTGAATATAACTTAAGCGAGAAGGTGGATGCGAGTATTCTGTTTACCAATAATCTTTATACTGACAGTTTACTTAACAGTTTTCTGAATAAGAAATATACAAGTTATATAGATTATTATGATCATTATACACGATTGTTACAAAATAACAGTTTGAGTTACAATTACAATTACGGCTTGCTTTATAAAATAGAAATTTTTGCGGATAATGGTACGATACTGGGTGGAGGTAAGATTTCAACATTAGATACGGCTAGAGATACTCAGTGGTATCAAGCATTTATAGATAGTGGGCAAGATATTTTCCTTTATGTTTATTACGATGAAACAAAAAAATTTATACCGGGAAGTGGATCTTGTAGAACAATAAGTATCATACGTAAATTGGATAATTTCGGGAATAAAGGGATTGAAAAAGTCTTAAAGATTGACATTGACTATAATGCAATGTTGAAGGATGTTTTAAATGAGAAAATAAATGGTGAAATTTATGTTAGGAATAACGATTATATCTTGTTTTCTAACCTACCTAATACAAGTGGAATGAAGGTATTTACTGAAGCGGTTTCTCTTGATGAGAAGGAAAGCACGATGGAAAAGTCATTTCGTAAGGGAAACCAGGAATGGGAGGTCGTAATACTTGCAAAGAGTGCTCCTTTTTGGAGTGTATTATTTCAAAATAAAGCGATGCTATTTCTAATTCTTTTGAACCTTCTGATACCTACCTTGTTGATTTATCTTGTCGGTAAATCCATTAGCCATAGATTATCAATCGTAGCTGCATATATGAAAAAAGTTGAAAAGGAACAGTTTGAAGTTATCAGCATTAAAGAAGGAGAAGATGAGATAGGAAAGCTGATTCATAGTTATAATATGATGGTAATTAAAATTAAGGATTTGATTGAAGTCGTATTCAAGGGAAATGCTGAAAAGCAAACGCTGGAGCTATCCAAGAAACAGGCGGAACTGAAAGCGATTCAAAGCCAGGTTAATCCGCATTTCCTATTCAATACACTTGAGACAATCCGCATGAGGAGTTTACTGAAAGGTGAGAGTGAAACTGCGAATATCATTGGTGAACTTGCCGTATTATTTCGGAAGAGCATGAACTGGGGTTTTGATTTTATCACCATCGAAGAAGAAATGAGCTTCATAGAAAAGTATATTAACATACAGAAATATCGTTTTGGAGATAAAATTAAGTTTTATCATTACATTATGGATAATTGCAATCAATATCGGATACCAAAGCTTACCATTAGCAGCTTTGTAGAAAATGCATGCGTTCATGGGATTGAAGCGACGACAGAAGAAGGTGTCATTTCGTTGACAATAACGAGGAATGAGGAATATTTATTTATAGAGATCTCCGACAATGGAAAAGGCTTTGAAGAAAAACGTTTGAATGAAATCAGGTGGATGTTAGAGCATGCTGATAGTAAAATGCTCAATGAATCAAAAAGTACTGGTATGTTGAATGCATACTTGAGACTCAGGATGTATTCCGATGGCCAGATCACCTTTGATATTGATAGTAAATTAGAGAATGGAACAGATATTATGATACGGATACCTTTATCTGTTGTTGATAATGAAATTGACTCGAATATTATTTCTAATAAGGAGGTAACTTCAGATGATAAAAGTAATGATAGTAGATGATGAACCTTATATACGGCAGGGATTGAAAATACTGATAAGTTGGGAGCAATATGGTTTTACTATATGTGGTGAGGCTGCGAACGGAAACGAAGCACTTGAATTGATGAAAAGTATAGAAATTGATTTAATTATTACCGACATTAAGATGCCACAAATGAACGGAATAGAACTCATGGAGTACACCTGGGCCAATTTATCGAAACAGATCCGTTTTATTATATTGAGTGGCTTTTATGAATTTGAATATGCGAAAAAAGCAATAAAAGTCGGAGCTGTCGATTATGTATTAAAACCGGTCCAAAAAGAGGAGCTTGTTAGAGCTTTGGAGAATTATAAGGAGCAGCATTTTAAGCAGGTAGAGGATCGAAAAAAACTTGAATATTCTGAAAAGATAGTTTTTGACAGTTACCTTTCTAATCTAATAGCAGATAAATATGATAATGAAAGCTTAGAATATGTGAATAAGTATATAACGGATGCCTTTAATGTTAGATATATTAGTATGGAATATGACCCAACCGATGAAAACTTCAACGCACTATCAAAGGAAGGTAAATTGAAAGCTCGAAATTTGCTTTATGATTCACTGAAAGATTATCTGGGTGATCATTGGTATCATGCCTATGCTGAATCAAATACAAATGAAGGTGTATATGGAGTAGGCTTCATCTATGTCAAAAAATTAGCAGAAGAATTCAAGCTAAGCGAAAAGGAATATATCAATAAACTTTATCTGAAAATTAGTGGTGTCTTATCAAATAAGGTTATACTGCACATTGGACAGAAGATGGACAATATCAGCCAGATCTCGGAATCTTATAAGTCCACAGCCATTGCAAGGACCTTCCAATTATTTTCGAAGGAAAAGGATATCGCTTATTATGATGAAATTGCTGGCTTAATGCGTACGAATAAATATCCGATTGATAAAGAAATGATGGATGAACTTGTACGTGCCATTGAAGAAAATAATGAGGAAGCAATTATTCGCAGAATAGATACTGTATATGATCACTTTAAAGAACTTGCCACAGAACCTGATATCATTAAAATCAACTTGGATTATCTCTTGTTCAATTTAATTAGTTTGGCTAAGGATTTAGATCCGGAGTTTGACCAGGAAGAAGTTTATAAGATGATTAGTCAAGGTGGATATAAACAGATTGCGGTAAGAGGGAGTGTAAAGCATTTTAAAGAATTTGCTCAGGAATTTTCTAATTACTTAAATATGCTGAGGCAACATACATTCGGTGGTGTGCTTACAGATATTGAAAAGGAAATAACAGAGCATTATATGGATAATCTAAGTTTGAAATCTTTAAGTGAGAAATATTATATTAATAGTGCTTACTTAGGTCAGATATTTCGAAAGCAATTCGGTAACTGCTTTAAAGATTATCTAAACAATTATAGAATTGACCGTTCAGCCGAACTGCTGATTCGTTCCGATGAGAAGATCTATGTGATTGCAAATGAGGTGGGTTTTAATAACACAGATTATTTTATTAGTAAATTTGTACAAATAAAAGGCATTACTCCGCTTCAATACAGGAAACAATTTATTAATCGCAGATAAATAAGTAATAAAATGTTAATAACATTATGCAATATAGTTAATAATCTGAATTTTTATCGCCGAAAATATAATAATTTATATTTCAGCTATAGTTTTTACATTGATGATTTTGTTCAGTAATGATACTATATACGTAGCTGCTACAAATATGTTGTGCAAATTGTTAAAAGAGGTACATAATTGATGTAACAGTAAAAAATTATAGGGAGGATATAAAATGAAAAAAATCAAAGCCTTGATAGCTGTTATCATGGTAATCACAATGTGTGGAACTCTTTTTGTCGGATGTAGCAAAGATACAAAAGAAACTGACACAAAAGATCCTGTTACTAGCGATACTGGTGCAAAAGATGAAGTTACCGATACTCCTACTGCAGACAGTGATGCTCCAAAAGAAATAAAACAATTTACAATGTTCAATGCTGTTCCTGGAACAGAAATTCCGGATGACAACAGAATACTGAAAGCTATCACTGATATTACTGGAGCATGGGCAAAGATAACCTGGCTTACCGGTCAGACAGCAGATGAGAGAATCGGTGTTATGATTGCAGGCGGAGATTATCCTGATTTTATCACCGGCGCTACCGGAACTGCCGCTTTGCTTGAAGCAGGTGCATTAGTTGCTATTGATGAATACTGGGATAATTACCCTAACATAAAGAACTATTTATCCGAAGAAGAATGGAACAAGGTTAGAGCAGAGGACGGACATATCTACCTGATGCCTCAGTTTGGTATTATTCAAGGGAAAGATATGGCTACCTATCATTGGGACGAAGCATTCTGGATTCAGAAAGATGTTCTTATCTGGGATAACTTCCCTAAAATCAGAACTATGGATCAATATTTTGATTTGATTGCAAGATATAAAGAAGCACATCCTAAGACAGATGATGGTCAGGAGACCGTTGGTTTCTCCATGAGTTCTGAGGACTGGAGATACTTCGGTATTGAAAATCCTCCGTTATTCTTATCAGGATATCCGAATGATGGTGCTTGTATCGTTGATCCGGAGACAGAGACCGCAATCGACTATAATACGATACCGGAAGCTAAGGATTATTACAAGAGAATTAATAAGGCATTTAATGATGGTTTAGTTCATCCTGAAACATTCACAATGTCCTATGACCAATATATCGCGTTATTATCCACAGGTAGAGTATTAGGTACTCTTGATCAGTTGTGGAACTTCAATACAGCAAACGATGCTTTAGTAACACAGGGATTAGTAGGAAAAACATATGTTCCGCTTCCAATTACTTTCTCTGAGGATATCAAAGACAGATGGCACAGCCCTTCCGCACTTGACGTATCCAATGGTTTAGCTATCACAACAAGCTGTAAGGATATTGAAGGCGCTATGAAGTTCGTTAATGATCTTCTTTCTCCTGAAGTTATGGCATTAAGATATTGGGGTCAAGAAGGCGTAGATTATAGTGTTGGCGCTGATGGCGTATTTAGCAGAACTGCTGAGCAGATTGCAAATTATAATAATCAAGATTGGATTACAGATAATTTCGTTAATACCGCTTATGCTTATTTCCCTCATTATGAAGGTCAACTTGCAGATGGTGTTAATGCACAGGATCCTAAGAATCAGCCAAATGAATTCTATGATTCATTGTATCCAGTAGAGCAGCAACTTCTTGATGGTTATGGATACAAGACTTTCTTAGATTTCTTAAGTTCTGATGAAGAAAATGAGCCATGGTATCCGATGTGGTCTTATACAAATAACTGGACCAATGATACACCGGAAGGTTTGGCTAAGACTAAGATTGGTGAACTTAAGCATGATTGGTTACCAAGAGCTATGATGGCATCGGAAGCTGAATTTGATGCAATCTGGGATGAATACCAAGCTACTTATAAAGAAGAAGTTGATATTGATTCTTATCTAGACGCATTAACAACAGAAATTCAAAGAAGAGCATCGGTAGCACGTGGTGAATAATATTATAAAAAGAATTAAGAATTAGCGAAACTAATCATGTATTAGCACAGCGAGTAAACTTAATTTAGCAAAAGAAACAGTAGAACCTGTAATCTTTTGTGCAAAGTAAAAGGTCATTCAGATAGGTCAACCTATCATGTATAAAGGGGTGTCTTAAAAATGGCGTAGGGAATTAATATCTGTTCCGGAAACCATTTAGGGCACCCCATTATTAAGACGAACATAAATTTATGTAAAATACAAAAAGTATGGGGTGTAGAATTACGGAAATTTTGTGGATTTACATAGTTTGACTATAAATGTGTATTGAGTGGTATAAAATTTGTGAAAAAGTGAGACTGGAGGCACATGTATGAAAAAGCGTAAACCCTATTATATTTTTATAGCTGTACTATGCTTCGCAACGATATTTAGTATATTTCTTCCCTATCTAAAGCTTCCGGATAGACAGCCTACGAGCGATGGGAGTGTATTAAATTTAGAAGTTGCGGTACTGGAAAGCCATATTATTGATCAGATTGCAAAAAGTGAAGATATGGATAAGGCTGTTATTTACGATATCGCGAAAAATATAATTAAGAATAAGGATTTTGAAAAAATAGTAGAGGACTTAAATGAAGAGGATTATTATATCGTCGACGTGGTTTCTTCTGAAATTGATAAAATGGTAGCTGAACTGGAGGAAGTGGATTACTTTAACAAAACAGAATTTTCCGTCTCCGGTATCATTAAGTTATCTGTCTCAGTAATTACTCATCTCAAACAAGATATTATTGATTCAATATTAGTAATCTTATGTGCAATAATAACAATTTTGCTGCCAGTAATAGCAGGCTTCTATATGTTGATAACAAAAGGCTCAAAGCAATATCGTGTAGTAAGAATAATTTCTTTTATTACTGTATTATTATCCTTGCTAGGTTTGATTAGCTCAAATTCCATCAGTGTCAGAGCATTGCAGATAGAGAAATTCTATACTAAGAATTGGGGAGTAGGATTTTTTGTAATCATTGGTATTAATATAGCCGTGTGGCTTATAGCTACGATTGCTTCTTATCATGAAAAAGTAGCAGGCTTTGTTACCTGGAAAATGATTGTAAAGCAAAAACAGTTAATTATTATGTCAGTACCATTTCTAATTTATGGTCTAATTTTCTATTATGGCCCATTAGTAGGATGGACAATGGCATTCCAAAAGTATAAACCGGCTGCCGAAGATCAGATGTGGGTAGCATGGGAGAAATTTAGATTTTTATTTTCCAGTAAAGAATTCTTGAATGTATTTAGAAATACAGTTGCAATGAGCTTATTAAATTTGGTATTTAGTTTTGTATTTGCTATCGGCTTCGCTCTTCTTCTCAATGAAGTGAGAAGCATAAAGGGCAAGAAATTTGTCCAAACAGTGTCCTATCTACCCCACTTTCTATCCTGGATTATAGTAGCAGGTATCGTAAGAGATGTGTTATCCATGGAAACAGGTATTGTTAATGAGTTACTAGTTAATACAAATCTGATTGGTAGCTCGGTTAATTTCTTTGCCGACCCGAAATACTTCTGGTGGATTATTGCATTTTCTGTAATATGGAAAGAGACGGGGTGGAACAGCATCATCTATCTATCGTCAATCACCTCCATTAATCCTGATCTATATGAAGCTGCTTCCATTGATGGAGCAGGCAGATTAAAGAAAATGATACATATTACTTTGCCAAGTATTAAACCTACCATATTCGTATTATTGATTATTAATCTTGGTATGATCATGAATTCCGGATTTGAGGCACAATACCTGTTAGGAGGCGATTTAAATAGGGCAACCTCACAGGTAATAGACATCTATGTACTTAAGTATACATTTGGTGCTGGCACTGACTTCTCCCTTGGTACAGCAGCGGGTATATTTAAAAGTGTAGTAAGTATCATATTGATATTCCTCGCTAACCGTGCATCTAAGGCTGCCGGCCAAGAGAGATTATTCTAAGGGGAGGGATAAATAATGAAAAAAAATATTATTAAGAAAAGTAAAATGAAAAAAAGTGCAGCGGATATTACATTCATTATTGTAAATACAATAATTTTAGCAGTATTATGTATTGTAACTTTATATCCTATCTTAAATACCTTAGCAATTTCTTTTAATGATGGTATGGATGCGATTAAGGGAGGTATTTATCTCTTACCAAGAAAGTTTACCTTACAAAATTTCTATACTGTATTTAAAATGGATAATTTAACGACAGCCGTAAAAATATCGGTTGCCAGGACAGTAATAGCAACAATTTTCCAAATGTTAGTGACCGCTATGCTTGCTTATACGGTATCCAGAAAAGATTTCATATTTAAAAATCAAATCTCTCTTTTTTATGTTCTTACAATGTATGTAAGTGGAGGTTTGGTACCTGGGTTTCTTTTGCTTAAGGGTTTAGCACTCACAAACACGTTCGCGGTGTATATCATTCCGGGAGCAGTCAGCGCATTTAATATGATTGTTATAAGAACCTATATGAATGGACTTCCCGATAGTTTCGTAGAATCCGCACAAATGGATGGAGCTGGTCATTTTAAGATCTTTTTACGAATTATACTTCCATTATGTAAACCTGTATTGGCTACCGTAGCGTTATTCATTGCGGTAAACCAGTGGAACTCTTGGTTTGATGCAATGCTCTATAACCAGAATAGACCAGACTTAACCACGATGCAATATGAGCTGATGAAACTGCTTACCTCAGTATCGCAACAGTCAGGTAGTGCTAGTACGATGAAGAATGCTGCGAATCAGGTTACTCCGATATCCATCAGGTCAGCGACAACCATTATTACTGCATTTCCGATTGTGTGTCTCTATCCGTTCTTACAAAGATATTTTGTGGCTGGATTGACCATCGGTGGTGTGAAGGAGTAATGCGTAGATCCCATTTGCAAGATTAATATTATATTAGGCTAGGGTGTAGGCTGCTGCAAGTCCCACCAGCATGGTGTACCGGCATGTGTTCTCGTTACCTACTACAGGCTGCAAGAATTATCCGTATTAGGAAAGACATGAAAACGTATGTCTTCCTGCTTCGGACAATTCGTTGCTACCTGTAGTAGGTAACGAAAAACATGTTCCGAACACCATGCTGGTGGAGCTTGCAGCAGCCGTTTTACATTACGTGGAGTATAATATTATAAGTATATTTATTATTTGAAAACTAAAAACTAAAATCTAAAATCTCCAATTCAAACATGATAATCTTAAAAAATGATGTCTGGTTTATCCTTGATATTGCAAATTGCATCATTACGATTAATTTTGAGTGGCTTTTATACTTTTGTAATTCTATTTGTTTCATATTAATGTTGTATTGATTATATGGGGAATAATGGTGTATAGAAACATATACCTTTTACTTGAAATATGTCAGAAAAGTATGTAAAATATAAAGTGAGAGGGTACCACCTAATCTATTACAATTAATTGGAAGTTTTCATCTTTCCAGAAAACAGACGCGGGTACAAGCTTATGACATATTGACAGGAGAAAGCAATGCGTATTGGATTATTACGGCATTTTAAAGTGAATTGTCCTCATAAGAAAATGATGACTTCCAGTGAATTTCGTGAATGGTCAGAAAAATATGAGGTTTCAAAAGTTATTAAGAAAAAGGTCGAGATGTATGGGATTGAATGGGATGTCTGCTATGTTAGTGATTTACCGAGAGCTATAACTACTGCACAAGAAGTCTACAGCGGTAACCTTAAGATAGATAAATTATTAAGAGAAGTGGATAATGCACCTTTTATACATACAGATCGTTTTAAACTGCCTTTTGAAATATGGCATATATGTGGGCGTTTGGCTTGGTATTTTAAGTCTAAGAGCCAGCCAGAAACGGTTACAGAAACGAGAAAACGAATTAGTATTTTTCTAGATCATATCGATTGGACGAAAGAAAATATCCTAGTTGTATTTCATGGGTTTATGATCTACAATTTCCAGAAGGAATTACGTAGGCGTGGGTTTGAAGGCGAAAAACTGAAACTTGTGAAAAATGGCGTATTATATGAATATGTAAGAGAAGAAGAGCAAAAGGAAGTATTGAACAATGAAAATAACGCTGATTTGTGTGGGTAAGTTAAAAGAAAAGTATCTATCACAGGGCGTTGAGGAGTATACAAAACGGTTAAGTCGATATTGTAACCTTGAAACCATTGAATTAACGGATGAGAAAACTCCGGATAATGCGGGAGAGGCCCTGGAGGATATTATTAAGAAAAAGGAAGGCGAACGTATTCTTAAAGCTTTGAAAGAAGATTCTTACTGTATCGCATTAGCAATTGATGGGAGTATGCTATCCTCAGAGGATTTAGCAAGTAGGATTGATTTACTTGGTGTTTCAGGAACCAGTCATATTAGTTTTATAATTGGGGGTTCTTTGGGGTTATCTGATGAGGTTTTAAAACGAGCTGATTTTAAATTAAGCTTTTCCAAGATGACATTCCCACATCAACTTATGAGAATGATTTTATTAGAACAAATCTATCGATCCTACCGGATTATTAGTAATCAACCGTATCATAAATAAAGCACATTAGTAATAATTGTATTTAAAAAAGTATAGTAATAAGTTATAAATTTAAATATCTTATAAAAAATAGCTTTAAAGAGGAGGTAATACGAATGAATACAATTGATTTTGCAATTAAAATGGAATTAGAGGGGCAAAAGTATTATTTGGAGCAGTCAGAGATTAATAAAGATAATGAACTTCATACGGTATTTGCTATGTTGGCAGCATCTGAAATGGAGCATGCAGAGTTATTGCAGAGGTATAAAATGAGAGAAGCATTATATTTATCTAGACATTTTATACGTCCTGATATTAAGCCTGTTTTTCGAGATTTGAAGAGTTTTCAAAAGGAGCATACAGAAAAACAATTAGATGCTTACCGGTTGGCGTCAATCCAAGAGGAAAAAAGTATAGAATTGTATCAGGAAATGCTAAACGAAGCAGTTGAACCTTCCGACAAAGAAGTATTTGAGTTTTTAATTGGACAAGAGAAGGAACACCTTAACTTATTCGAGGATTTGGTAATTATGCTACTTAGGCCTGAGGAGTGGGTTGAATCCGCTGAATTTGGTGTTAGGGAAGATTATTAATTATTAAGGTAATTTATTAATAGGCTATGAGGGGACAGCGAAACCCATCATAGCCTATTTTGTTTTTATTGCTTATATTTTTCTACTTATAACAGTATGTTGATAAGCATTCCATTGTTGACCTTTACTTTTGTGATATCTCTAATACCAATTCCGTTAATTTGACCGTTATTTCCCATTTTTTTAATAAGTTCTCGTGAGATACCCAGTTGTTTGCTAAGTATTTTATCGAGGCGTATATCTAATGGATAATCACAAATAAGTTCAATCCAGATATTTTCCTGTTGGTGTGACAGTGTAAAACGATCAGCTAGTATCTCAAACGTGATATTCTCATAGCTTAGGTTGGATTTATTCCGGCTATGTGTCACTAAGTCGAAGGCATAAAATCTGGCTAATTCTTGGTCATTTTTCAGGAATTTATTATATAATTCTTTATTGATGGATTTGGATTTGATTCTAGATAGAATTTCCATATTCCAAGTGCTTTTGCATTTGCAGCATTGATATATTAACCAAACATCAATATTATTTTGATTTGCGTTGATTCTAAAATTTCCGGTGCTTTCATATTCACTGTGGTTGCCACATTTTGGACAACTTCTAATAACTACCGGTTGGTTTGAAGGAATTAACCTCCATATATAAGTGTTTTGCATATCTATACGCTCCTAATCAGAGCTGTATAGAATTATGATTGGTTATATTGCTTACAATATTATATTAGATTAAATAGTTAGTCCGATGATTGAAAAGTCTATTACTTGTTCTAATATTTAGGGTATTTACATTTTTACATAATATTCTTTTGTCAAAATACAGTTCTAACTGCAAGTAATGAGATCGGATATAATTACACAATAGTTCTATACAGCTCACACTAATTTTCTAATTGGCATCATAAAAAGCTCGAGATCCAATTACTTTTTTACCGGTTAGAAATTGGGTTTTGAGCATGGTCATGAGCATGGTAGTATTCATGTTATTAATTAATTGAAAATTAGTTGTGATCAGGTGTAGTCATTTTTAAGTTCCTCCATATCAGTATGAACTTATCATAACATGGAGAGAGCTAGGACGAATACCTTAATTTTAATTCAGAAAAGAGTATGAGGTTGGGAGAATATAGCTGAAAGTACATAGAAAAAAGTTCACTATCAAATAAGATGATATGGAATAGTAAAATGAAACCAATATCGCATTAATCATTGAGAAGATATGGAATTGCTTATTGAAATCAAAATTGAGCTAAAAATTGAGATTAAATGTATTTGTAATCGCAATTAAAAAAGAATTAACAAATGAAAAAGTGTTAGTAATAAAAAATAGATGCTATTACCTATTAGGACTTATCTGTAAAGTCGCTATAGTAAACAGCATCAATTTTCTTATATACGTCAATATAACTATATAAATGAGACTATGAAAAACGATCCCCTCATAGTATGAAGTCATATATATTGTGTAACTTCTATTGCTTTAATGTTTTTCTCTTTTAAAATAATACGTTGGATGCTTTTTAAAGATAGAAAGTATTCCTCTGCCAAATCGGAAGCAGAAGTACCATTTTTATATTTGCTGTAGATTTCTGCATCGCGTAATCTTACTTTATATTTTGAATCTGTATTTTCTCCCCAGACCTTGCGATTATCTGCTTTTTTGGGAATATAGAGATATTGTCCACCGGCATATTCTTGAATTAATTCCAAGAGTTCCTGAGGTAGAATTATTTCTGCTCTTATATAGCTCATTTTGCTCCTCCTAAAATAATGTTCTCAGGATTATGCAAAGGCTACTTCATATTATTTACATAATGCGATAGCCTTTGCTACGCATTAATAACTAATTTTCTCATATAAAAAAATACTCCTTTCTTAAAAACCACTTCCAATGAAAGCTCCAATAAACGGTAGATACTATTTTAATGATTTTATCATAAATTTCATACAATTTCCAGTATTTATACAAATAATATATTTAGTTTTTTAAAAAAAGCCTTTCTTAAAGAGTGTTACTCCTTAAGAAAGGCTTTGATTTCACGTTTGTTTACAAATTATGCAACTGTAACGTTAACTGCTTGCATACCACGTTGACCTTTTTCTAAGTCAAACATAACTTTTTGGCCTTCTTCTAAAGACTTGAAGCCTGTGGAAGCGATACCTGAGAAATGTACAAATACATCTTCTCCACCGTTATCGTTAGTGATAAATCCAAAACCCTTTTGTGCGTTAAACCATTTAACTGTACCTTTGTTCATGAAAGATACCTCCTAAAATAATATTATTGTATTTTATTACTAATAAAAAATCACATATTTTTGTAAATCATTAACCTGTAATGACTTACAAAAATATGTGAGGTCTTACATGACAATTAAAATACTTTCTAAATCATAACATAATAAAATGGATTTGTAAAGCATTCTTTTTAAATTTTGTAAAAATAAATATTGAATTTATTAAATTCAAACAATAGAGCCGGTAGATGATGATATAGTCGCATTATTTATCAATTTCACAACCGCCGGCTCAATATTAATTAAGCAAATCCAAAATATCGCATGATACCCAAATAAATACCATAGGCAAATTGATATTGATCATCACGAAGCTTTTGCGCATCTGAACTGTTGGTGAGGTAACCTAGTTCTATTAGTAAAGAGGGCATATTTGTCCTGCGTAATACATAAAGGGAGGGATTTAAACGAATACCATTATTTTTGGTACCTACCATTTCAACGATACCAGTCATAATTCGCTGAGCCAACCATTGTGCTTGTGTATTGAATTGATACAAATAGATTTCCGTTCCATTAATCGATGGATTCGGATTAGAATTACAATGAATACTTATAAAGTAATCGGCAGGCCATTCATTTGCCATGCGAACTCTCTCTGCTAAACTGGTAGCGTTAGTAGTTCCTAGTACTGTGGTAGGAGTCGGTCTTGATAATCGCGCATCAAAACGTGGATCATTATTTAATAAATTCGCCAAATATACTCCTACTTGGTAAGTAATATCCTGCTCTAGCAGTCCGTTACCTGTTGCACCGGTATTGTGATATCCGGTAGGATTGTGACCTTGATCTATAAAAATTTTAATAGCCAAAGAAACACTTCCTTTCCATTTTACTATTATTATCATATTCCACCCTAATAAAGTTGTTACATATACAAGACCAATGGATGAAACATTCATATAGAATTCAAGGGTAGGACATGCTATAATGTACATGATAGGCAAAAGCACCAATAGAAGAGGTATGATAACATGAATAGGAAACCACATGAAATGAAAAAAAATCGTGTCATTTCTATTGCCACAATTAGCAGTATTGCAGTAGGAATTATCATTATTCTTATAGGAATGACGTACTATAAATATGCTATTTCAGAGTTTGGAGTTATCGACACCTCAGACTATAAGCAATATGAATCCCATTACGTAATAATTTCAGAGGAAGCAGACGCTCCTTTTTGGGATGCAATTTATCAGGGAGCACTGGAAAAAGGGAAAGAGAAAAATGCGTATATTGAAAAGATCGGTGATAATCTTTCCATTAATTATTCCTTGCATGATTTAATGAAAATAGCGATTGCCTCCAAAGTCGATGGTATCATTCTGGAGCCAAATGGGGAGGAAGATATTAAGGATCTAATAAATGAAGCGGATGATGTTGGCATTCCGGTTATTACCGTAATTAAGGATGCAGCAAGCAAACGGAAGAGCTTCGTAGGTATTAATAGTTATAACGAAGGTCAAGCTTACGCCAAACAGGTAGCTCAAATCGTGGGCGAAGGGAAGCGTAAAATCACAGTGCTATTAAATTCTGATATTTCGAATACCAGTCAGAATGTTATATATTCCAGCATTCTTGAGTCAGTAGGACAAAGAAATGTGGAAGTAAATTCTGCAATTGTTAATACGCAAAGTACCTTTAGTTCGGAGGAGGATATCCGTAATATTATTATGGATCAAGAAAATCCCCCGGATGTTCTTGTGTGTCTTACTGCTGTAGATACGGAGAGTGCTTCTCAGGCTGTAGTAGACTATAATAAAGTTGGAGAGATTGACATCATAGGTTATTATGATTCGGATATTATATTAAGAGCGATTGAGAAAAATATCATACATTCCACAATGACGATTGATGCAAATAAAATGGGAGCATATTGTGTGGAGGCTTTAACGGAATACCGTGCAACAGGCCGTGTTAGTGATTATTATTCCGTGGATATCTCAGGTGTTATAACCTATGATAATGTAGAAGATTATATTAAGAGCGAAACTAGCGATGAGGTGGAGAGTAAGTGATCTTGTTGAGCATCAACTCTTTCTTATTTAAAAATTATAGATCTGTTTTAGCGAGGGCAAATAGATGAAATCAAAAAAGAAAAAGGGATCCATCCGTAGGAGGTTGGTATTAGTGTTTGCATTTTCCTCCACGGTAGTTTTCTTCGCAAATATGTTCATGTATTACAATATCAATAAGTCAATCGGTACAATCGATGAAGTATATAAAAGCAATGTTGGGCTGAATGATCTTATTGATACACTTACTGGCGTACAGGATAATCTTTATGAATATTTGAATACAAAAAGCTCCGAATCCCTGGAAAATTATTATCGAAGTGAGCAGGATTATAGTAATTTGATTAGTGAGTTGAATGGAAAAATTATTGACAATGATATGATCTTGATGCAGAAGAATATAAGAAATATGTCGGAAACCTACTTAAAGATTGTTGATGACACAGTTGACGCAAAGCGTGGACGTAATATAGAAAAATATAAGAATAATTATGAAAAAGCTACTGTTATGTATGACTACATTAGTACTTATATTAATAGTCTCAACAACGAACAGTTCAAGTATAATTCGGACAACTATGAACTGCTCCAGATGTCCTTACGGGTATTAGAAATCATCAGTACCGTTGTACTACTGGTAATCACAACCTTTAATGTAGTATTGATAATTATTGTTACTCGAAGTATTACCGGGCCATTGATGAAATTGACTCGGGCAGCCTATGAGGTGGCAGGTGGTAATTTTGAAGTAGATTTAATCCATGTAGATTCCTCGGATGAAGTAGAAATCGTAACGAAAGCTTTTAATACAATGATTGTTAATATTCATCAATATATAATTAAAACGACGGAAAGTATGGAGCTTGAAAATAGAATGATGGAGAAAGACTTAATGATGACAAATCATCTTAAGGATGCTCAACTAAAGTATTTACAAGCACAGATTAATCCACATTTTCTCTTTAATACCCTAAATGCTGGAGCGCAGCTTGCGATGATGGAGGGAGCAGACAAGACCTGTTTGTTTATCGAGAATATGGCGGACTTTTTCCGCTTTAATATGAAAAGCTTCGATCAAGATTCTACTATCCGGGATGAAATCAAGCTGGTAGATAGTTATATTTACATCTTAAACGTGAGATTTTCCGGAGGGATACATTTTTATAAGGATCTCGATGAAAGCTTACTGAATGTTCGTGTACCTAGCATGATTTTACAGCCGGTGGTAGAAAATGCTGTAAACTATGGAATTCGTGACATTGATTACGAAGGCGAAATTCGAATGAAAGTTTATCTGGATGATGAAAATATCAACATTACTATAGTAGATAATGGTTCGGGTATGGAACAAAGTACGATCGAAAGAATTATGACCTCCAAATTAGAGGATCGAGCATCCATTAAAGAACGAACTGTTTCAAAGGATTCTAATGGAATTGGTCTAGGGAATGTAATTAACCGATTACGTCTTTATTATGATAAAGAAAATGTTTTTGAAATCGAAAGTGAAGGACAAAACAAAGGAACAAAAGTGACCATTCATATACCGAAAAATTCGGGAAAAGCCATTTTATTATAGTCTCAATATTAGCAGATAAGATAAAAGGTGAATAACTCGCTTAAAATAGTTTGTGCTGCCAGAAGCGGCGTAATGGAGGTAACAATGTATAAGATAATGTTGGCCGATGATGAAGGAATTGTAATCGATTCGTTGCGATTTATTATTGAAAAAAATTTTAGTGACAGCTGCATTATTGAGCATGCAACTACAGGAAGAAGTGTAATTGAATTAGCAGAGAAATTCATGCCGGACATTGCAATTATGGATATTCAAATGCCTGGTATTAATGGCATTGAAGCAATGAAAGAAATTAGAAAAACGAATAGTTCGATTATCTTTATCGTTATGACTGCTTATGATAAGTTTAATTATGCGAAGGAAGCGATTAATCTTGGAGTACTAGAGTATTTGACGAAGCCAGTGAATCATACCATCATTGTGAAGGTTTTACAGAAGGCGATGGATATTATTGAAGAAGACCGCAGAAAAAGAAGTAATGACCTAATGATTCGAGAAAAGTTAGAAATTGTCGTACCAATTATAGAAAGTGATTTTATTTATGCCGTTTTGTCTGGGGATGATTATGGTAGGGTAGAAGTTGATTATCGTAATCTACTTGGCATTCGAGAAGAATATGGTATGATGATGGTTATGGAATTTGGAGATTCCTTGGAGGATGGAATGCTAACGAATCCGGTCGGTGTCAGTGTAAAGGCCCAGACTTTTTATCCAACCATTAGAGATTATTTGAAGGAGGAATTCTTCTGTGTAGTTGGACCGATTATGGTGAATAAAATTGTTGTTTTTCTTCCTTGCTCAAAACAACAACTAGAATATGATGATCGTACCGGTTTAATCGATAAGGTCAGGAGATTAATACGAGAACTGACAAAACGTATCGATGTTCAATTCAAGGTAGGTATCGGTTCGGTAACACCGGTGGATCGTTTAAGTGAATCTTATAAAGAAGCACTAAATGCAACACACAACAGCAAAGGACGCGTTGTTCATGCAAATGATATTCCCATTGGATGTGGATACGAGGATGATTATCCGATTGAAACGGAACGATTATTATTTGACATGATTGAAAAAGGAAACTTGGAAGGCACAAAGATAGAAGCAAATCGCTTTTTTGATTGGATGATTCAGCAATATCCGGACTGTGAGATGGACATTAAATTAAAGGTAATAGAATTTATTTTGTTTGCTGAACAAAAAGCGTTTCTTAGCGGAGGTATGACCTATTACTTTAAATATCGCAAGGATTATTTAAAGACGGTAATTCAAACGGATAATTATGAACAACTGCGAAAATGGTTTATTGATAAGGTGACTGAAGCCTGCCGTAATATTCTTTCGAAAAGAGAGGAACAGACTAGCGGAATTATTGAAAAAGCGAAAGCTTTTATCGAGGGAAATTACAGCAAGGATATCTCCTTAGATGATGTATCCAGAATTGTAGATATTAGTCCATATTATTTCAGTAAACTTTTCAAAGAAGTGACAGGAGAAAATTTTATTGAATATCTCACAAATATCAGGATTGAAGAGGCAAAGAAGTTATTACAAAATCGTGACGTGAGCATTAAAAACATCTGTGTTGACACTGGCTATAGTGACCCGAATTATTTCAGCCGTATATTTAAAAAACAAGTAGGTGTAACACCTACGGAATATAGGGAGAGGGCGTAATGAAAAAAATCAGTGCAATATTAGCAATGCTGTTAATACTTATTTTTACATTAACAGGGTGTAGTGACGGTAATGAAGATACGAAGGATACTGATGTAATAGAGAAGAAGATCCAGATTGGATTATCGTTTGATTCCTTTGTCATCGAGCGATGGCAAAGAGATCGTGAAGTGTTTGTATCTACAGCGCAGGATCTTGGAGCAGAGGTTAATGTACAGAATGCCAATGGTGATGTAGAAGAACAAATTTCTCAGATTGATTACTTCATAGATAAAAAAATGGATGTTATCGTAGTAATTGCAGTCGACTCAGAGGCTTGTAGCGACGTATTAAAGAAAGCAGAAGAAGCTGGGATTATTGTTGTGGCATATGATCGATTGGTACGTAATGCGAATGCGGATTTGTATATTTCCTTTGATAATGAGGAAGTCGGACGATTGATGGCGGAAACCCTAACTAGTGAAGTTCCTAAGGATGGAAATATTGTTACGATATTTGGTCCTACAACAGATCATAATGTTACTTTGGTGGAACAGGGGTTTAAGGACGTTATGGAGGATAGTGATCTAAATATCGTATATACCGTCTACGCAAAGGAGTGGTTGGCAGAAGAAGCTTTTAATGCAGTGAATGCTGCGCTCGAAATTACTCCTGAGATTGATGGTGTTTTATGTGGGAATGATAATCTAGCCAGCCAAGCGGTACGGGCGCTATCAGAGAGTAGGTTAGCTGGAAAGGTAGTAGTTACCGGACAGGATGCTGATTTAGTTGCCTGCCAAAGGATTGTAGAAGGAACCCAAACAATGACTGTATATAAGCCAGTGGATAAATTGGCAAAGGCAGCAGCTGAATATGCAGTGAAATTAGCCAAGGGTGAAGATATAGGGGTAGAAACTACCATTAATGATGGTAATTACGAAGTGCCATATGTGAAGCTTGAGCCAATTGCCGTAACTAAAGATAATATTAAAGAGGTTATTATAGAAGGTGGGTTTCAGCAAGAAGATGAGGTATATCTGAATGTGTCGGATAAACAGGAAATTAACGATACAGAAGATGATTAACGAGGCGGAAGATGATTAACGATGCTGAAGATGATTAACTCTAATAAAGATGATTAAAGGTACTAAGGATGATATAAGATTTTAAAGTTTAAAATGCTAACAATACAATAAAAATGTTATATTGTATTGTTAGCATTTTCTTGTGATTGATGAGATATATCTGAATTTGTCGGATAATCTAGAAGTATAAAAGAAACAGATGAAGGAAATTCTAACAATAGGACAGAATTGTTTTATTGGTAGCATTTTATTGCTATACAGTCGAATAATTTATTACGATTACTATAATTTACGTAAAAATGTACAGTACATCGCAAGTAAGTCCTATTTCTTATGTGTTATTATCTAGGAGTAGTTATTAAACAATATTTATTGGGAGGATTTATTATGAAGAAAAAGTTACTTAGTATTGTGTTGTGTGTAGCTGTTATCTCATCTTTACTAGTAGGATGTGGTACAAAAGACGGCGCAGCAACAGATGGCGCATCAACTGGCAAAGACGACGCTAAAAAAATTGGTGTAGCAATGCCTACAAAAGATTTACAACGTTGGAACCAAGATGGTGAAAACATGAAGAAATCATTAGAAGATGCTGGTTATACTGTTGATTTACAGTATGCTAACAACGATATTGCTACTCAAGTTTCTCAAATCGAGAACATGATTACTGGCGGATGTGATGCATTAGTTATTGCTTCCATCGATGGTGGTTCTTTAGGAACAGTATTAGCTGATGCAAAGACTGCTAAAATCCCTGTAATTGCTTATGATCGTTTGATTATGGAAACCGATGCAGTTTCTTATTATGCAACATTTGATAACTACATGGTAGGTACAATTCAAGGCCAATACATTGTTGATAAATTAGATCTTGAAAACCAAGCTGGTCCTTTCAACATCGAATTATTCACAGGTTCACCTGATGATAACAATGCTCGTTTCTTCTTTGGCGGCGCAATGGACATCTTAACACCTTATATCGAAAGCGGCAAATTAAATGTTGTTTCCGGTCAGAAGGCATTTGAAGAAGTTGCAACACTTAACTGGTCTACAGAAGAAGCTCAGAAGAGAATGGAAAACTTAATTACAGCTCATTATGCAGATGGAACAAAATTGGATGTAGTTCTTTCCTCCAATGACTCCTGTGCTATTGGTATCACTAACGCATTAGTTAATGCAGGTTACACTAAAGACAACTTCCCGATCTTAACAGGTCAAGATTGCGACATCACTTCTGTAAAGAACATTCTTGCAGGAACACAGTCTATGTCAATCTTCAAGGATACTCGTACTTTAGCAGCTAAGGTTGTTGAGATGGTTAACGCACTTATGAAGGGCGAAACAGTTCCAGTAAACGATACAGAAACATATGATAACGGAACAGGCATCATCCCTACATTCCTTTGTGAACCAGTATTTGCAGATGCAGCAAATTACAAAGAATTGTTAATTGACTCCAAGTACTATACAGAGGATCAATTAAAGTAATCAACACACAAAAATTAGGGTGTTGTAGTGCAAAGAAATACTGCAGCACCCTATTTTCTCATGTAAAAGAAAAAGTATAGGAGGGGTACTATTGGCAGCAATATTGTTAGAAATGAAAAATATTACCAAACGCTTCCCCGGAGTCAAAGCATTAGATAATGTCAACCTTCAGGTAGAAGAAGGTGAAATTCATGCA
>JAQSYO010000047.1 GCA_029256105.1 Herbinix sp. | reverse complement strand
AAAAAGCGGGTGTCAAGATCCCCTGACACCCATCGTTTTTCCTTATGCGCGTTCTACTTTACCGGATCTAAGACAGGAAGTACAAACATACATTTTTCTTGCTGCACCGTTAACTTTAACTTTAACAGATTTCACATTAGAACTCCACATCTTATTAGATCTTCTATGAGAATGACTCACAGCGATTCCGAAGTGAGCACCTTTTTCACATACTGAACATTTTGCCATCTAAAGCACCTCCTTAGGTAAAATATAAGACCTAATCGGCCCTACAAACAAATTTATTCTACCAGAATATTAATTATATTGCAAGCATAATTTTGCCCTTTTCCTTATTACTATTCCTGAATCGTTGTTTTCGATTGGCTTTTGATGACTTCATCTACCTTTTCATCAACTTCATCCTTCTTTTTTGCACCCTTAGCAAATTTATTGATAATGTCAGGAACCATATCTAAAATCTTTGTAACACCATCTTGCTCCTTGACATTTACTATTTTTGATGAACCATTCTGAATAACTAGAACAGAACTAGGGGAAATCTTTCCACCCATACCGCCACCTGCATTATTTTTATTCGAGCCAGAAAAAGCACCAGCAGCAACACCAAAACTCACTTCCACCAAAGGTAATATAATCGTTCCGTCATCAAATTTAACCGCATCACCGACTACAGTTTTTGTGGTTAGAAAACTATCCATTCCTTTAAATAATGATTCTACTGTCGAATTAAAACTATTATCTGCCATTTATAACGCCTCCTTTAATATTAAAAAGTTCCTCTTTAATTGTTTAAATCTTTTATTTAACATAAGTTTAATTACTATGAGAAGTATTGTAATCAATCTTATTCTTCCCTGAGCTTCATGCTTTCCTTCCAAACGTTTATTCTCGAAGTCAGGAATTACCTGTATTTTGTCACCATAAAAACTATATAGTATACCCATGAAACCCAAAGCCTGTCCTGTTGAACAAGGATCTCCTGTTCCAAATACAATTCTTGACTTTAACTTTGTTGGTAATAAATGCTTAAGCAATTTCTTAATGCTGGAATATATTATATGAAAGCCTTCTCGGTTTAGTTCATCCTTAATGAAATCGGAAATCAAACCAATTTTTTGTTTTATATTAACCAATGTTTCAAACCATTTGATTATTTTTTTCTTAAGCTGAATAAAAAATGTACTTATCATCTCTTTCCAGCGCTTCATCTTAAGAAGGATTTTCTTTAGAATGGACGACTTCTCTTCTTCTGCTCCTTCTTCCTGTACATCTTCTACTCCTTGCTGTTCTTGATCAACAACTCGTATTTTAGGAGCTTCCAACCTTACTTTCTGCTGTTGCCGTAGTTCATCTTCATCTTTTTTATCCAGAATATTAACGTTTTCTTCTACTTGTTTATGTGTTTGATCAATTCTTATTGTATCCGATTTGTGATTGTTTATGAATACCTCATCTTTTTTGTGTTCAGCCTCATCATTTGTGCGGGATTCAATCTCTTTCATATTTTTATCTATTTTCTTTTTAATAACTTTCTTTTGTTCAGATTTTGGTATCTCTTCCTTTTGTTTCCTTATTTTTATGTTCTTTATTTTTTTTTTCTTTATTTTTTGTTTCTTTGGATTTAAATTATCATATAGAACAAAGCCAAAGATCCGTATTCGAATATGGGGGGTGCCCTCAAGGTACGTAAACTTGGTATTAATGATATGCAAAAGCCAGCTAGCCCTGCCCTCCATACGGAATAGTTCCCCATGTTCGATCGCTACCCGATATCTTATGGGTACAAGCAATACGGTGAGTAGAACAAGCAGAATTATGCCTATCAACGTAAGCAAAATTATTCCTATTATTTTAAATATCAGTAGGATTATATGAAACATAGTCTGCATCAACCGCCCATCATAATTATTCACTTTATAGCCATAAAGTCCATCCAGATACCGAAGGAAGACTTTCACACGAACTTACTTCTTATGTAAAATAGGTTCTAACATTAAATTCGCCTGTTTTATTATAGACTTCCATAAGCATGTCCTTCACCATGGTTACAGCTTCCTCTTTCCCTTTTGCAAGCCCAACAATACGGACTTCGGATTTCTGATAATGTGGAAATAAAAGCTCATTTGCCTCCATAATATCAAACAGATTACTTGGGTGTGAAGCAAAGGCAATACAGTATACGCCAAAGGTAGCTTCCCTATTATTGATAGAAGCAATCACTTTGTCCTTCTTCTTTTTCATTTTATCGCCAATAAAAAGGCGTGAAACCCATAGAATCATAAGAAAACCTTACCTTCTTTAGTTGTTGTTATGAAAAGTATACCACAAATTACCATTATTAATACATTCCTATTCGGTCATTATCGTATTAATTATCTCGATGCAAGCCGCTTTCTCATAAGAATCTGAGCATCGCTCTAAGGAATAACGTACATAATCCATCACTTCCTTATGGTCCTTAAAGAAAACTGGCATTTTATTGATGGTATTTGCAATTACGGCACGACTGATTACTCTGTCGTGTTGGGCAAATAATACCGTCAGTTCCTCTTCAAGAATTTTTGTCTCTCTTGCCACCATATCTTCATCAACGGTTTCTTCATCTTTTTCACCTTCTAGATTAATAAATAAGCTATTAGATAGAAGATACCCTGATCTCTTCAGTACTTGGAGTAATTGGTCAAGCATAAGGCTTTGTGTCAATGCACTATGGTTATAGCCCACCTCGTATAGAGCATCCTCCATGATTGCCATTTCATAAGATATTGCCTCTTGTACTCCTTCAATCTCCGTAAATTTCTCCATCAAATCAATGGAAAGCTCTCTCTTTTCTTTCGTAACAAAGATATCATTAATATCTTGGATTATGGAAAATGCAGATTTCTCAGCCTCTTCCGTCTCTGAGTCAACCATACCTGCATAGGTTGAGCATAATAGAATTGCATATACCTCATTCACAATTTCCTGAAGGCCAAAATAAACCGTTGTTTCTGTCTCTAGTGTTAAGGTTGCCACTTGTAATGCACTTACCGCTTTTTTGTAAGTTTCTCTCGTGACATCTTTATATTCCAGATGCGCTAGGAACTCCTTCTTCTCCCATAAGCCAGAGTAATACGTATCCATGCCCTCTTCATTGTATAACATGGCAGAAGTACGTAGCATATACAAATAAGTATCCAGCGATGATTGATCAGAACCCAGATATGCACGAAGACTGTCCTTTAATAGGTCGAAATATTTCTGCTTCGTAATTCGTATTGGAAGTTGTCCAATGATTTCCTTTATTTTTTCGTTGATGATTAAATTATCTTCTGTTTCAAAGATATAACGAAGAATTTCCTTTGAAAACTCTTCTTCATCAACCTCCTCCAACTCGTCTTTAAAACGGTACTCTAAGCGATTTAATATATATTCATAGGTTTGAAAGATATCCGTATAAGCAGTTAATAAATTCATTCTTTTAATGATATCCTTACGAATTACGTCCACGGTACTGATTGCTTTCTCACGGGCAATACCGCTCTGTTTCTGCAGAATATTTTCTTTTATTATACTATTTAATTGTGCGATAACTTCTCTCGATTCTTTACTCCAAGTTTCCTCTTCATCACAGTATGCTTCGTAAAATGCATAATAGTGCATCGCAAGTCTTACTCCCGCATTGGTTTGATAATGATTGGCCAAGTGGTTGAACAACTGTGGAATATTTTCCTCCAAAAGCTTACCACTATGAATATCCTGACTGATGTTTTTTATCTTTTTGTTCATATTAGTTTACCGTCCTGTTCTTGTTATTCCTTAGAAACTTATTAATATTTAATTCCTGGATTACATCAATTATAACCACAAGGAGAATTAACAATATCGTCATGACAAACAATACCTTATGTCCTAGCTTAAAGTAACCGCCTTTACTACTGTCTACTATTATATCAGTAAACCCCTGAATAAACCAGCTATTTGGAATTATTTTTATCATATTATCTGCATAACTTTGGTAAAAACCGGTCAATAAGCGATAGAAACCCAACCCTCCGGAGAGTAGAATAAGCAATGAGCTAACTACCTGGTAAATATGAATTCTCTTGATTATTTTTTCGATAAGTAGTAATACTGTCCCTATAACAAAAGCATTTAATATCAGTAGTAAATAAATACTTATCCAGAGCAAGCCATCCTTTGCCTGAAGCTGATAACACACGATACCAGCGAAGAGAACCGCAACACAACCTTCGGCAACAAATAATGCCAGCATATCCCCAAGGTCTCTTTTTAATAATTGAAATCTTGATATTCGAAGCCGAATTTCCACACCATTTTCCTTGTCTCTCACAATACCTGATAGCAGAAACATGGCTATAAAAGCAATTAAAATACCAAGTATACCAAATATAAATTGATTATACAAAACGGAATTCGAAAGCTTTTGTCCACTTTCGGCTTTCCCACCTGGGATCTCATAAACCAGTCGGAAGGCAAAATCGAAATCCTTGCTGCTTCCCACTAGTTTATCCATATAACTCTCATACGCTGCAACTGTAAGCTTATTTTCCCCGAAGGGAATTTGTTCATAATAGCGGAGCGCTTTATAGTAACAAACTGGATAGATCATTTCCCCTGCAATGATATCCGAAAGGATTGAAGCAGATTTGTTATCCTTCTTGTAATACATCGTGATTATTTCCATCAAATTACCAGATTTTATCTTTTTCTCATATCCCTCCTCGATAACAAAAATGGAGGTTATCATCTCATCTAACAAAAGTTTTTGTAGTTTTACCTCATCTGCTTCAATAATCCTAAGTGTTTCTACTTTTTGTAGACCAAAGACCAATTGTTTCGAGCTATTACTATTATCATAATCAACCACACCTACCGGGAGTGAGCTCATATCCTCGGCGGATATGGACAATGATCTTATTAGAACCATAAATAAAGTAACTGAGACTAGAAGTACCCCTACTGTTAGCCGATCCTTTAATATCAATTTTACTCTATGAAGGAAAATATAATAAATATCAGTTATTGTACTCCATAGGTTAAACTTCATCATAAATCACACTCCTTGTCTCAAAAAGGAGAATTGCAATTCCATATAGAAGTAAGGAAATCAGTATAAACCCGATTGATATTTGATTAACTGCCTTTCCCTGTCCAGTAGATATTTGAAGAATACCCTTCATCATATAGTAATTTGGCGTCATTTTCGATAAAAGGAGCATGTCCTGCGGCAGAAATTGGATTGGTATAATACCTCCTCCAAGAACAATAAAATAAAAAATCAAAAGGTTACCAACAAGAATAAATCTTTGGGTTGTTTTAAAAATTGCGCATAGCATTAATGCTAAGCATACACAGAACAATGCTAAAGCGAAGCAAAATATTACTACTCTACTATTAAACGTTTTTTGACTGATAATAGCTAGAGCAATAGTTGAGGCGGTAGTTAAAAGTATAACAATTAATAACACCTTGGCGGTAAGGAAACGATATAGCGGAGTCTTCGTAGTCCGAAGTCTTGCAAAGGTTCCCAGTTTCATCTCAATTAATATCTGATATCCTACATATAACCCTGAATATAATAAGGCCATCATAAGAAGAGAACTGACATAATAATTTATAATAGATGTAGTAGGAAATTTACTCACTGGTTGATAAGAAAAAAATTGTTCTTTACCTAAGGCAGTAAATATCAAATCAATGGATATATTACGATTGGTGGCCTCAATTAATTTCTCATCCATTCCATCCTGCTGCATAATTTCATACAAACCAACTGCATTTGCTTCCACTGCTGCAACATATTTTTCGTAGCTTTTTAATACATTTTGAAACAAGATTGCTTTAGTGGTATCTGCTGTATTTAGAGTGACAATAATGGGGGAATGCTTCAGCTGCATCATGTTCTCTGCAAAGTCCTTCGGAATCTCCAGATAAATATCAAGTTCTCCCTTTGCAAAAGCTTCCTTTATTGTTTCACTCTTTCCCATGATGACCGTAATTAAACTAGAAAAGGTACCACTACTATTAAAGTAAGATAATAAAAGGTCCGAATACGAACTGTCATCTTGATTGATGACCCCCAGTTTCAATTGTTCGGTTGGAATATTCTCAAAGTTTTTCCTATTATAAGAAGTGCCTATTATAATTATAATAAGCACTGTAAGTATTCCTATCCATATTCTTTTGTCTGCATATAACTCTTTGATCTCTTTGATGATTGTGTTTCGCATTTCCCCTCCAAAGAAAAAGAGTGTTCTATCTTCTAATTGTCCTTGTATAAAAATGCTTATCAATAAATATTCTTAATCAAAATGATATTTCACGATAAGTATACCAATATATGGAACATATCAATATTGGGTTATTTACTTATGAACATGCTCATGGGTAAACAAATGCTCCATACAATATTCATAGTTACCGTCACATTTTGAACAGAAACGGAACTCTAATTGGTCATTATCCATCTCAGTTCTTCCGCAAACTGCACATTTGTGTCTTGTTATTACACTGCGACCGTTGAACTGTGCGACATTACCTTGGTTTTTCGCATCATTCATCTGCCTACGATAGGTAGCCTTACGTTTATATTCCCCTGGTGAAACCTTTCGATAATTTCTAGTAGCAAAAAAGAAAATCAAAAAGTTTGCTAAGGATACTACAAGTGCAACAACTAAGAAGTATTGGCGGTTTACAATATATATAAATACATTATAAATATACAATGCTCCTTGAAACCAAGCTAAGTATTTTGCTTTAATCGGAATCAAGAAATACATCATAAACTGTGTGTTGGGATATACTGCCGCAAATGCAAAAAATAACGTTCCACAAATAAGCGAAATTGGAGATGAAAAACCTGTAACTCCTGTTATTAAATAGATTATTAAGTCTGAAATTAAATTAAATAGGATTCCCGAAAAGAAATACAAATTAAATCGAAATGCTCCCCAATTATTTTCCAATGCATTGCCTATGATATAATAAAAATAAGTAGTTATTGCAAAAAATAGGATGTTGCCAAAAGGTCCGGTCGGTATGATAAAGGTGATTAATCTCCAAACTTGTCCTTTCATTACCATAGTAAAATCCAAGTTTAATAATGATGCAAGATTAACTGTTGGCATATAACCAATAACAAGACCTGCCAAAAATAAAACTACAATATATTTCATTAGGTTGGGAATTGCGTATCGCCCAAATCTTCTTTCAAGTTTATTCAGTAATTTCATGTCAAACACCTGTACCTTTCAAATAAAGCTAAAAAACCTTCTTCTTACGGAATATAAATACGATGATTGCAGCAATTATCAAGGCTGCACAGGTAATAAAATAAAAACCGAGTGGATTATCCTTACCTGGTATCTCTACAAAGTTCATACCATAAAAACTTGCAATCATAGTCGGAATGGACAATACAATTGTAATGGCAGCTAAAAATTTCATAACAATATTTTGATTGTTGGAAATAATGGAAGCAAACGTCCCCATAATTCCAGTCAAAATTCCATTATAGATATTCGCCATCTCAATAGCCTGTTTATTTTCGATAATCAGATCCTCTAAAAGATCTTCATCTTCCGGATAATGCTTAATGGTTTCTAGCTTTAACATTTTTTCAAATACGACTTCATTAGAACGCAAGGAGGTTGTGAAATAAACCAAGCTCTTCTCTAGCTCCAATAATTCGATTAATTCACGGTTCTGTGTTGAAATATGAAGCTTACGCTCAATTTCTTCACTCTTTCTATCAATTGTTCTCAGATGTTGTAGGAATGTCGAGGCATTTCGGTAAAGCATTTGAAGAATGAAACGTGTTCTTTTATTGGTATAAAAATCCCTAACTCGTCCATCGATAAAACATTTTAAAATCGGAGTCTCCTCCAAACAAACAGTTATTAAGAATTCCTTTGCTATTATTATACCAAGAGGGATCGTTATATATCGATCCTTATCGTTTCTTTTTTCAAGTGTAGGAATATCTACTAATATTAAAGTGTAGTTTTCCTCCACTTCAATTCTTGCTCGCTCTTCCTCATCCAAGGGGGCTCTAAGATGATCTATTTCAATCCCTGTAGCCTCTGCGATTTCTAACAATTCAGTAGCAGAGGGGTTTGTCATGGCCACCCAGCTGCCCTCCGTTATCATTGTCTGTTTTTGTAATGCACCTTCTGTTGTCTTAAAAATATCGATCATAAAATGCTCCTTTCTACTGCATTATTGGCAGTAGTAAGTAAAATATGCATCACGACCTAAAGGCGGAAGTTCCACCGGATAAGAGGATTCATATTACAACTGCTGCTTATTGCAGTCCCTATTATGTTGTGTTTATTTCTCCGATTATGACTACTACCGGGGCCGGCTTCCATCCTTACCACATCCTTTTCTTAATTTCTATATCTAAATTACTATAATTTAGACATAAGATAATTCATGTTCTGACAATCGACTTGTCAATTCCTCTATTACTAAAAATGATTCAAACTTATTATATGTTTTTATTATATCTTTGTCAAACAAAAACAAAATGTGTATATGAAGTAAAAGTTTTATTACCTGAGTTAAAGGACGAGCTTATTTTTAATATACAAAAAGCCCCCGAACTACGCCAATAATAAGTATCGACGGGAGCTTTTCCACTGAATAGTTTTATCCTACCTTTATATTGTCATTCCACCCTGTCCTTCTCCAACGATTGGTACCTGTAATGTCATTCCAGGTAGCAAAAATATCTGATTCAAATCATTGTGTTCTACTAAATCAGCCAGATTAATACTGTTCTTATCCAATACGCTGCCTAAGGTATCGTTATCCTCTACTAAATAAGTTGTAACATTCGTGTAATTATTTTGGGGTACACTGACTGGGATACAAATTGTCTCTCCTACGATCAGATTATATAAATTCACCAAGGGGTTTGCCGCCATAATTACATCCAACCCAATATTGAAGTGCCTGCTAATACTGTAAAGTGAGTCACCTGGTCTTATTACATAATTAATACAATACATTCTGGTTCTCCTTCCATGTGACAAAAAATATTGCCAACTTTTCTAATGACTTTTTGGCTAAATGCTGACTACAGACAAAAGACTATTATAGTATATTCAATGTAAACGTAAATTGTTCTATATATCACTTCTAAAAGTACAGGATTATTATAAAAACTTCATATTATTTAAGAAATATTTTACATTCTGTTCTTGTTCTGGGCTAATTAAGTTGTTGAACTTCCAAGCTATGTATCGTATAATATAGAAAGCTGATTTTTTAAGAGCTAACTTTTTACTGGTCTATTTTAAGGAGATTCGACATGACACTAAATGAAAAATTAGGAATTGATATAGGTTCAACGACTGTTAAAATTGCGATAATTAATGATGCTGGGGATATTCTTTTTTCCGACTATGAGCGTCATTTTGCAAATATACAAGAAACATTAGCAGGCTTGATGAAGAAAGCACAGGAAGCTTTGGGAAATCTTACGGTTTCTCCAGTAATTACGGGCTCCGGTGGTTTGACCATCTCGAAGCATTTAGATATTCCCTTTGTTCAAGAGGTGGTCGCTGTATCTACATCATTGCAGGATTTCGCACCACAGACGGATGTAGCTATCGAATTGGGCGGAGAGGATGCAAAGATCATCTATTTTACCAATGGAATTGAACAACGTATGAACGGTATCTGTGCCGGTGGTACAGGTTCCTTTATTGACCAGATGGCTAGCTTATTGAAAACAGATGCTGCAGGCTTAAATGAATACGCGAAGAGTTATCAGGCAATTTATCCGATTGCTGCTAGATGCGGTGTATTTGCAAAATCTGATATTCAACCCCTTATTAATGAAGGAGCTACAAAACCAGACCTATCTGCTTCTATCTTTCAAGCGGTAGTAAATCAAACCATCAGCGGTCTTGCCTGTGGTAAGCCAATCCGTGGCAATGTAGCCTTTCTTGGTGGCCCACTTCATTTTCTGGATGAACTTAAGAATGCATTTATCCGTACCTTAAATTTAAAGGAAGAACAAGTAATTGCTCCGACGCACTCCCATCTATTTGCAGCAATTGGTGCTGCTATGAATGCAAATCCTTCGGATAAAACTGAATTATCTGCATTGTATGATATGTTATCCCATGGTATTAAGATGGATTTTGAAGTAAATCGTATGGAATCGTTGTTTAAGAGCGAAGAAGAATATAAAGAATTTCAAGATAGACATTCCGTACATAATGTTAAAAAAGGTGATCTCAAGGAATATGAAGGAAACTGTTACTTAGGAATAGATGCAGGCTCCACAACGACAAAAGTTGCTTTAGTCGGTGAAGACGGTGCCTTGCTTTATTCTTTTTATAGTAATAACAATGGAAGTCCTTTAAAAACTACACTCCGTTCCATTAAAGAGATATTTGAACTTCTTCCGGAGAAGGCACATATCGTCCGCTCCTGTTCCACTGGTTACGGCGAAGCTTTGATAAAGGCTGCCTTAGTATTAGATGAAGGTGAAGTAGAAACCGTAGCACATTACCATGCTGCTGCCTTCTTTGAACCGGAAGTAGACTGCATTCTTGACATTGGTGGTCAGGATATGAAATGTATTAAGATAAAGAATAATACGGTAGATAATGTGCTTTTAAATGAAGCCTGCTCTTCCGGATGTGGTTCCTTTATTGAAACCTTTGCTAAATCCTTGAATTATGAAGTAGAAGACTTTGCTAAAGTTGCACTTTACGCAAAAAACCCGATTGATCTCGGTACCAGATGTACCGTATTTATGAATTCTAAAGTAAAACAAGCGCAAAAGGAAGGCGCAACCGTAGCAGATATTTCTGCTGGTCTTGCGTATTCCGTTATTAAAAATGCCTTATATAAAGTTATTAAGATCACAAATCCTAAGGACCTTGGCGAGAAGATGGTTGTACAGGGCGGAACCTTCTATAATGACGCTGTATTAAGAAGCTTTGAGACCATTTCCGGTTGTACTGCTGTGAGGCCAGATATCGCTGGTATTATGGGTGCCTTCGGAGCTGCCTTGATTGCTAGGGAACATTACGATGGGGAAGAGAGTTCTATGCTTACCCTTAATCAAATTAATGAATTAAAATTTGAGACCGCACTTGCTAGGTGTAAACGCTGCACGAATAACTGTGTGCTTACCGTTAATAAATTTACTGGCGGCAGACAATTTGTTACCGGTAATCGCTGTGAACGTGGAATTGGAAAAGAGAAAAATGTAGATAACATTCCGAATTTATTTGAATATAAATTGGAGCGGTACTTTAATTACCCCGTCCTTACGGATGAGCAAGCAAAACGTGGTGTTGTTGGAATTCCACGCGTTCTAAATATGTATGAAAATTATCCATTTTGGCATATCTTCTTTACCGAATTGGGTTATAAGATTGTCTTATCTCCTACCTCCAGCCATAAGATATATGAGCTAGGTATTGAATCCATTCCCAGTGAATCTGAATGCTATCCGGCTAAGCTAGCACACGGACATATAAAGTGGTTAATTGATCAAGGATTAAAGTACATATTTTATCCGAGCATACCGTTTGAACGAAAAGAAGTGGACGGTGCAAACAATCATTATAATTGTCCGATTGTTACCTCCTATCCTGAAAATATTAAAAATAATGTTGAAGAGCTTAAGGATCCCTCCATTCAATTCGAAAACCCTTTCATGTCCTTTGAAAGCGATGAGATACTAAGAACACGTTTACTGGAACTATTTACTGGAAAAAATGGTATCTCCTCCGAGGAGGTAATAAAAGCGTTTGCTGCTGCCTGGACAGAACTCCTTGCTGCACGCGATGATATGCGTAAAAAAGGCGAAGAAACGATGGCTTACTTACGTGCTTCCGGAAGAAAAGGTATCGTATTGGCAGGTCGTCCTTACCACATCGATCCTGAAATTCATCATGGAATTCCGGAACTAATTAATTCCTATGGAGTTGCGGTACTAACTGAGGATGCCATCTCACATTTGGGTTCGATTGATCGTCCCACCATCGTTATTGACCAATGGATGTATCATTCCAGATTATATGCAGCAGCTTCCTATGTCCGTTCTCAACCAAACCTTGAGTTAATCCAATTAAATTCCTTTGGCTGTGGACTGGATGCTGTAACAACGGATCAAGTAAATGACATCTTGACAAAATCAGGTAAAATATATACGGTACTTAAGATTGACGAAGTAAATAATTTAGGTGCAGCAAGGATTCGTATCCGTTCCTTATTATCCGCTGTTCGCGAGCGTGAAATTAAACACATTGAACCACATCTAACCTCTTCCTCTCATAACAGAGTGGTATTTACAGAGGAGATGAAAGAGACTTATACCATTCTTGCACCGCAAATGTCACCCATCCACTTTGATCTACTGGAACCGGCTTTGCGTAGTGGTGGATACAAAGTAGTCGTTTTACCAAATGATAACCGCCGTGCAGTTGATATTGGTCTTCAATATGTTAATAATGATGCTTGCTTCCCTTCTTTAATGGTAGTTGGACAGATTATGGATGCTTTATTATCCGGAAAATACGACTTAAATAAAGTTGCAGTTATGATCACCCAGACGGGTGGAGGCTGCCGTGCCACTAATTATATCGGCTTTATCCGAAGAGCTCTTGAAAAAGCCGGAATGCAGCAAATACCTGTCGTATCTTTAAGTGCTTCCGGTCTTGAGAAAAATCCAGGAATGAAGATTACGCCAAAATTATTAATATCTGCAATGGAAGCTCTGGTATACGGTGATGTATTTATGAGAGTCCTTTATCGCACTAGACCTTACGAGAAAGTACCTGGTTCTGCAAATGCATTACACGAAAAATGGCGCAGTATTTGTATTAAAAGCCTAGAAAAAGGTAAATGGAGCGAATATAAGCACAACCTTCGTGCAATTATTCGTGAATTCGATAACCTGCCACTTGATGAATCCGTAAGAAAACCTAGAGTTGGAATCGTAGGTGAAATTCTTGTAAAATTCCTTCCTTCTGCAAATAATTATCTTGTTGAATTATTGGAAGCAGAGGGTGCGGAAGCAGTTGTACCTGATTTATTGGATTTCTTCATGTACAGTGCTTATAATAACAACTTTAAGGCTAGATATCTTGGAAAGAAGAAATCAAGCGCGATTATTGGTAATATTACCATTTGGGCTTTGGAAAGTCTTCGTAAAACTGCGAAAAGATCCTTGAATAAAAGTAAACGTTTCCTATCTCCCTCACCAATAAAGAAGCTGGCTGAATATGCCGAACCAGTAGTCTCAACTGGTAATCAAACCGGAGAAGGTTGGTTCTTAACCGGAGAAATGCTGGAATTGATACATACCGGAGTTAAGAACATCGTATGTGCACAACCTTTCGCATGTCTTCCAAATCATATCGTAGGTAAAGGTGTTATCAAGGAACTACGAAGGCAGCATCCAGAAGCGAACATCGTAGCTGTTGATTATGATCCTGGCGCTAGTGAAGTAAATCAGTTGAATCGTATTAAATTGATGTTATCTACTGCTGTAAAAAATATGAATAAGAATTAATATTGCTTTCTTAATTAAATAATAGAACTATTTTAATTGTTATCTCGTATTATAATGTTACTTACAAAGCCTCTTATTTTAAGACACTCTAACGCTTTGCTGCTAAAATTAAAAGTTAAATATTATAAATCAAAGAGTTCATTTTATAAAATCAACTAATCCATATTATAAAATCAACTAGTCCATATTATAAAATCAACTAGTCCATATTATAAAATCAACTAGTCCATATTATAAAATCAACTAGTCCATATTATA
>JAQSYO010000019.1 GCA_029256105.1 Herbinix sp. | reverse complement strand
AATATTGTTAGAAATGAAAAATATTACCAAACGCTTCCCCGGAGTCAAAGCATTAGATAATGTCAACCTTCAGGTAGAAGAAGGTGAAATTCATGCACTCGTTGGAGAAAATGGTGCAGGTAAATCAACATTAATGAATGTGTTAAGCGGTATTTATCCTCATGGAAGCTATGAAGGAGAAATTCTTTATCGTGGAGAAGAATGTAAATTCAATGTGATAAAGGACAGTGAAGAAAAAGGAATAGTTATTATACATCAAGAGTTAGCTCTTGTACCGTATATGACGATAGGAGAGAATATGTTCCTCGGTAATGAACGGGGGATGTCTTTGGGTATTAGCTGGGAAGAGACCTATCGTAAAGCAAATGAACTTCTAGGTGTTGTTGGTCTTCGTGAATCCTCAAGAACGTTAATTAAGGATATTGGCGTAGGTAAACAACAGTTGGTTGAGATAGCAAAAGCACTTGCTAAAAATGTAAAACTTCTGATCTTAGATGAGCCAACAGCGTCCTTAAATGAAGCGGATTCACGAAAGTTACTGGACTTGTTGCTACAATTTAAGAAGGAAGGAATGACTTCGATTATTATTTCTCATAAATTAAATGAGATTGAATATGTAGCAGATAAGATTACCGTCATCCGTGATGGCTCTACGATTGAAACCTTGGTGAAAAATACGGATGAAATCAGTGAATCTCGCATTATCCGAGGAATGGTTGGCCGTACAATGACGGATCGTTTCCCTAGGAGAGAGAAGCCCTCAATTGGTGCAACTAATTTAGAGGTAAAGAATTGGAACGTATTTCATCCCCTGTATGAAGGTCGCAAGGTGGTAGATAATGTATCTCTTCATGTAAGAAAAGGTGAAGTAGTTGGTATTGCAGGCTTAATGGGTGCAGGACGTACAGAATTAGCGCTTAGCATATTCGGTAAAAGCTATGGTATAAATATATCCGGTAACCTGATGATTAATGGGAAAGAAGTTAAGTTAAATAGTTCTCGTCAGGCAATTGATAAAAAGCTTGCTTATATTACGGAAGATCGTAAAGGTGATGGTTTGGTTTTATCCGATCCAATTCGTATCAATACGACCTTAGCAAAAATGGATAAGGTAAGCAAATATGGAGTAATTGATAAAAATCTCGAGATTAATGCAGCAAATGATTTTATCGAAAAGCTCAGAACAAAATGCACTTCCTTGGAGCAGACCGTTGGTAACTTAAGTGGTGGTAATCAACAGAAAGTTCTAATCAGTAAATGGATGTTTGCAGATCCTGAAATTATGATACTTGATGAACCGACCCGTGGTATTGATGTTGGTGCGAAATATGAAATTTATTGCATTATCAATCAACTAGTTGCGGAGGGTAAATCAATTCTAATGATTTCTTCTGAATTACCGGAACTCATCGGCATGTGTGATAGAATTTATATCATGAATGAGGGGAAAATGGTCGGCGAGGTAATGAAAGAGGATGCAACTCAGGAACATATCATGGGACAAATAGTAAAATCAAGTAAAGGAGTATAAGGATGGATAAGGCAAAAGAATTATTAAAAAAGAATACAATGATTATGGCATTAGTGATAGTAACCGTGTTTTTTGCACTACAAACTAGTGGAACACTTCTTGTTCCTCAAAATGTTACTAATTTAATTGCACAGAACGGTTACGTTGTAGTACTTGCTGTTGGTATGTTAATGTGTATCTTAACCGGTGGTAATATCGACTTGTCCATCGGTTCTGTAGTTGCACTTGTTGGTGCATTAGCAGGTACTTTGATTGTAAATAAGGGCATGAATATATGGCTTGCAATTCCCATCTGTTTAGCGGTAGGTATACTAATCGGTATGTTACATGGATATTGGATAGCATATTTGCGAATTCCTGCATTCATCGTAACCCTGGCAGGTATGTTAATATGGAGAGGTGTTGCATTAATGATCCTAGGTGGATTGACGGTATCTCCTTTCCCTACGAATTATTTAAATTTATTTAACAGCTATGTACCTGATATATTCGGGGGATCCATAAATATTTTATGTGTTCTTATCGGTATTATTGCTTGTGCTGGTTATATTATTGTTCAATTTATATCACGTATTAAAAGAAATAAAAAAGGATATCAATCTGAGCCAATCATTAATACAATCGGGAAAACAGTTATAATTTCTGCAGTAATAATGGCATTAACTCTTTCCTTAGCAAATCATAAAGGTATTCCAGTAATTTTGATTTTACTCGCAGTTGTTGTAATGATTTACGCATACTATACTATGAATACTGTTCCGGGTCGTTACCTCTATGCTATGGGTGGTAATGAAAAAGCAGCAAAGCTTAGTGGTATCAATACAAATAAAGTATTGTTCTTAGCTTATGTTAATATGTCCTTCTTAAGTGCTGTTGCAGCTCTTATGTGTGTAGCAAGATTTAATTCTGCAGCACCTACTGCAGGTACGAGTTATGAGTTGGATGCAATCGGTGCATGTTTTATCGGTGGAACATCAGCTTACGGTGGTGTTGGTAAAGTAACAGGAGTTGTTATTGGTGCTATCTTTATGGGCGTAATCAATAATGGTATGTCAATCATGGGTATTGATAATAATTTACAAAAGGTAATTAAGGGTGTCGTATTACTCGCAGCAGTTACCTTCGATGTACTTTCAAAGAAGAGAAGTAAAACAGCATAATTATATTACTACCCCTATATTAAAATAAGGACTGTTGCAAAATAAATTTATTTTGCAACAGTCCTTATTTTAATATAACGTTTAGGAAAGAACGAAATTATGGTAATATAGAAATACAAAGTACACATAAAAAACTTTCATTATATTTTTCTCAGATCTGAATTGTTTTTAGATTAATGGTAATAATTTTAGTAATAACAATTCTAATTACCCAAGGAGGATTCTTAATGAAAGTAAAAGTAACGCTCTTAACATTTGTTCTATTAATGGTATTATTCACCGGTTGTACTAAGAAAGATGATAATGCAACACCAACTACTACTCCAGCACCCACGACTGCGGCTACGAAAGCACCGACCACAGCACCGACTACAGCACCGACTACAGCTCCAACAACTGCAGCTCAAACAACACCTACTGGTGGTGCAGGTGGAACAGATGTGGTAACAACAGCTTCGATTGTAAATACGGAAGAGGCGTTTTTGAAAGCGATTAGCAAAGATGGTACATGGATAATCTGCTTACTAAATGATCTATCTACAGATAAAGAGCTTTCATTAACTGGTGAATTTAAAAACGGCAAGAAGGATGATGCAGGCAAAGAAATAATTCAGAGAAAAGTTGCGCTCTATTCTCAGGATGAGGATAGAAATATAACCGCAAGATACACCTTAACGGCACCAAAGCTTATAGTAACTAGTCCAATGGCAAGTATACAACATGGAACTTTTAAAGGCGATTTATATGTATCCGTGAAAGACTTCCAGCTAGTTGATGCTACTGTTGATGGAAATGTATATTTTTCAACAGAGGAAGCAAAATCAACATTTAAGATGGATGAAACTAGTAAGATAACTGGAAAGCAAGAGATAAAGAAATAATGTTTTGTATATAAACAAGTAGTAAAATGGGGTTTATTGTAAAACGGGATATAGGATAAACATACTATTCTTGCTTTTATAATAAACCCTTTCTGATTTCAACTGCATTAATACAGTATTGGCACAATTAATGTAATCGTAGGACATAAACATCTTGAATTATTATTGTTATGCATGTTAGAATATGGAATAGAGTTATTTTATTTACTTTGTTTTATTACCAAAGGAGGTTTTATAGAATGAATGAAGAACTTGGTCAATTAGATGCAGATCTGAAAGGATTATTCGTAGAGACAAACTTAGATGAGATGCTTGAATTATTAAATGAACAACCAGAAGCCGTGGTAAAAGAAATAAGTGATTATAATTGGAATATAATTAAGAAATATTATGATACTGAGAATTTTGAATTATTATTTCGGCATTTTAAATTTGTAGCTTATACCTGCTATATAGTTGAATATTCCCATCAACTTGGATTAATCAGTAATGAAGCATTTAGCATCATGATGATGATTTACAATGATATCTATGAACTGAAAAGACAGCAGTGAAAACCTCTAAGCATTGACAAAATTGTAATATGATTGTAAAATGTGCTACATAGCATATTAATCTAAAAGAGTGATGTTTCAAGCACATATTGGCGAAGTGCAATTTTCTATCAGGTCTCAGAGAGTAATTATGACACTGATAGGTATGGCCTTCTATTATTATAGGGAAATACCAGTGATGGTGTTTTGCCGAAGTAAGCTCATAGGATAAGGCGGTGATAGCTTTATGATTAATTTATATCTCATTCGGCATGGTAGAAAGAATAGTTCCTTATGCAACGTTGATGTGGGACTTTCTATCGATGGTCGCCTACAAGCAGAATTATTGCGTGATAGGCTTCAGTATTACGATATAGATGCGTTGTATTCTAGTAATCTGCTTCGTGCGAAACAGACAGCTGAAATATTGAATGAAGCGTTATTACTTCCTCATGAAATTCGTGAGGAAATCAGAGAAATATCCTTTGGACTGCTTGAGGGTAAGTCAGATGAATATATTGAGGAGCATTTCCATGATTTTAAAGAAGAGCAGAAGAAATTACTGGAGGATATACCATATCCAGGTGGAGAAAATGGGACGTCAGTCTATGAGCGTGCTATGCCGCTAATCCAGGAAATTGTTCAAAGTGGTAAGAAGAATATTGTGGTTGTAACGCATGGCGGTACAATTAGGGTCTTACTAGCTGCATTATTTGGTAGAAATCAGGCAAAACGATTTTTATTTGGAGTTTCTTTAGAGAACACGGGAATTACACAATTGGTTTATAATTCACGCAATGATCGTTTTTATTTAGAACGCTTTAACGATTATGCACATCTGGAGGGTCATCCTGAGTTGCATCGATGAAGCTGTAAAATAACATAAAAAAGATAAGATAAAATTTAAATTGGAACTTATGGAATGATACGAAAGAGTATATTCCATCGGTTCCATTTGTATATTTGTATATTTGGATGTTTTTATTAATATATATTATTCAGGATAACGGAAGAATTAATACACATATTTCCACAGTATATAATATAATACATAGCATTAAATATAACTTAAGAGTAAGAAAATTGAAGGAGGTAATAATGGATAAAATCAGAGCAGTAATATTTGACATTGACGGTACCCTCATTGATCGTAAGGAGGCGTTCCTGCAATTTTGTGATTATTTAATCGATAAATATGCAACAGAATATCCATATCAAGGGACAATGGATGCTTTAATTGCACATATGGTTGAAATCGATGGGAATGGATATGGCGGACTTCATAATTTTATTCCAAAGCTAAGAAATCTATGGAAGTTGCCACTATCAGTTGAGGAATTTATTGAGGAGAGAAATGAGGTCTTTGGAAAACTCTCTATACCATTTCCCGAGACTTATGAGGTCCTAGAGGCTCTCAAAATTAAGTATAAGCTGGGTGTTATTACGAATGGATATTCCTCTGTACAGAGGGAAAAGATAAGTACTGTAAAAATAACGGATTATTTTGATGACATCATAGTATCTGGGGAAGAAGATTTTGCCAAACCTGATCCGAAGATTTTTGAACTATCCTGTGAGCATTTAGGTGTGAAAGCTGAGGAGGCTGTGTTTATAGGTGATTATTATCCCAATGATATTGTTGGAGCGATTAGCGCAAGAATAAAGCCTATCTGGATCATTGAGAACCAAGATGAGCATAAAGAATACGAGGGTATTCGAATAACCAGATTAGCGGAGCTTCTGCAGCTTTTATAATTTAAAACGTTACATTCTGTTCAAGCCAGGAAGCAACGCCATCCTCATAATTATTTCCAATAATTAAATCTGCCTTTGCTTTTAAATCTGTGACTGCATTACCAACTGCTATTTTATGATCACTTGCTTCAAAGAGTGGAAGGTCATTGCGGTTATCACCAAAACATACAATCTTATCAAGATTTAGATAGGAACGTAAAAATTGTACAGCATGATATTTAGATGCAGTATTACTGTAGGTTTCCAGATACCATAAATCAGGAGAATAATTGTCTTTGTAGAATACACAGTTTAAATCCGGAATTGCTTCAAGGATATGATAAATTGGTTCCAAATTTTTCTTTTGATCTAATAGTGAAAAATAAATTAATGGTTCCTTTGATAGAGAGGTAAAGTCATCTATCTGGATAAATTTCTTTTGATAACGGTCAACTCGCTCCTGATAAAAATCTTTCAGTGCTTTGTTGTTCAAATCCTCATAATAAGTTGACATGACACCGTTTTTAATCGTATAAGCAAAGCCCTTAAGATGATTATTGCGGATTACCTCCATAAGTAAATCAATACTTTCTCTTGGGAAGGTCTCTACCTTGATATAATCATTTTTATGAAGATCATAAATGCACACACCATTCATAAGTACAATTGGTACCGATATGGCTAATTTTGTTAATATCGGTTTGACTGAAGCAATCGTTCTAGCTGTTGCTACGGAGAACAACATTCCCTGGCTCATCAGTTCATTGAGTATCTTAATTGATTTTTCGGATAGCTCTACGTTTGGCTGTAGGAGAGTACCATCCAAATCAGAAATATAAAGTGTTTTCATGAATTCTCCTATCGTTATCAGGTAGAAAAGCTGCTGACTGCAGTTTTCAATTCTTCTTACAGTACAGCAGCCACCTATGGTTAGTTTTGTGTTATTGTAATTTGGGAAGATTAGTTTCATAGCTATCAAAAGCAGCAATCATCTTATCGGTCCATTCATCAAATTCCGGATCCATCTTCTGCAACTCAGGATGTTTTGATATATAATCAAGCGTTGTTCTAACCCCCTGATCAAACCGAACAGTAGCAGTAAATCCTGGTACCAAACGTTTTACTTTGGAATTGTCAAAGATTACAGTATGAGCTTTATCACCAAGCAAACCACCAATAAAGCCTTCATGAGCTTTAGCTAAGGTATCGGAAGGGATATGAACAATATTGGGCTTAACACCCAGTGCATTTCCAATGATTTCGTAGATCTGGTTCCAAGATAGACTTTCATCGGAGGTAATCTGAACGGATTCACCAATCGCATGAGAATTACCCATCAACCCAACAAATGCTTTCGCAAAATCAGTGTTGTGAGTTAAAGTCCATAAGGTATTACCATCTCCATGAACAATAACTTTCTTACCGTTTCTGATACGATCTATGACACTATAACTTCCATTTTTCCCGTGAATTGCCAAAGGTACATCGAAATTGCCATAGGTGTGGCTGGGGCGGATAATAGTCACTGGAAAATTGTTTTTACGGTATTCTTCCATTAAGTAATCTTCACAGGCAATCTTATTACGGGAATATTCCCAGAAGGGATTATATAAAGGAGTACTTTCTGTAATAAAAGGGGTGGATAATGGTTTCTGATAAGCAGAAGCGGAGCTGATAAATAAATATTGTTTTGTCTTTCCGGCAAATAAGCGCACATCCCGCTTTAAAGCCTCGGTATCAAAGGCTATAAACTCTGCGACCACATCAAAAGTCATATCCTTTAATTTTTCCTTTACGTCAGCCTCATTATTAATATCTGCTTCAATTACCTTAACACCGTCGGGAACTAGGTTTGATTTGTTTCCACGATTTAGAAGATACAACTCAAATCCACAGGATGGAGCCAGAGCTGTTATAGCAGTACTAATTGTACCGGTACCTCCAATAAATAATGCTTTCATAATGACCTCCTTCTACGTGCTTTTGCACGTATTGAAAATGGGATGCGGGAAGATTAAAGTCTCTCGCAAATCCCTTTTAAAATGTTTATTTGTTATAATTGAAAAGGGGTTGCTAATCATCGCCAAGTTTATGTATGAATGCTTAGAGTATTATGGCCCAGGAGATAGATAGTAGACTCATTCATCAACTATATTTATCCAAACAGGGTATCCGTTATAATACTCTTATTCATCGAGGGATATCTTGGCAATCGAATCAACAATTGGATTTTTCTCATAGGCTTCTTTTAAAAGACCAAAAATGTAATAATCCGTCATTACATTAAGAATTGCCCCCTGCCTGATGAAACCTTCTTGGTTAAAAGCAAGCTTTTGAGCCACTCGTACCGATCCATTATTATTTGTGAAGCAGCGGATTTGAAGACGTTTAAGATCCATGTACTCAAATGCGACTTTAACCATAGCTAGTCCAGCTTCTGGAGCAAAGCCATGACCCCAATAGTCCTTATTAATTCGATAACCGATATCTGCTTGTTTTTGAAGGCGAAAATCATATAAAACAATTTCGCCGATTACCTTGTGTGTATCCTTAAGCTCCATCAACCAAGTTAATTCGCGACGGGCGTGGTATTCCTTCATGGTCACATTGTAATGGTAATCCAATTTAATTTTCTTCTTTGGACGGTGACGGCCATCCGTATCCTTAGTCTCATCGTATAATCCCCAAAAACGGTATACACTGTAATCATTGATAAATTCCAGACTATCCCTTCCATCTGAATCACTTTGCGTAATTTGACGTAGTATTAATCGATTGGTTTCAATTTTTGGTAGTTTTTCAAAACATGCTTCGTAACTCATCTAATCACTCCTTTCGTTTCTATGGGAAAACACTAGTCCTTTATATTATCTTACAAATTGTTTGATTTATCAATCTTTCGTAACTATATTTCGATATATTATAAGAATTGATTCTCGATAAATATCTTTAGACCAATTAATATTAATACCAAGCCTCCGACCAATCTTGCCCGTAGACCCAATAGAGAGCCGAACTTTTTCCCAATATATACACCAATCGTACAGCAAAGGAAGGTGATTGCTCCGATTAGTAGAGCAGCGGAGAATATATTGATATTTAGAACAGCAATGCTGACTCCGGCAGCTAGAGCATCGATACTGGTAGCAATGCCCTGTATAATCAGATTCCTTGGAGTGAAAATATTCTTTGTGGAACAAACCTCCAAAGTATTTCTCCAATCTTTCATTGCTTCCACCAACATATTAACACCAATTGCTCCAAGGAGAAATAAGGCAATCCAGTGTTGATAGCGGCTTACGATGTCGGAGAAGGTTCTTCCCAAAGTAAAACCAAGAACCGGCATAAGAGCTTGAAAAAATCCAAAGGTGAATGCTGTATAAAAAGCATGACGCTTTGTAACTTTACCGCCACACATTCCATTGGTAACAGAGACAGCAAAGGCATCTGCAGATAAACCCAGAGCAAGAAGAGCAAGTGTTATAAAGTCCATAGTATTTCCTTTCTGTTTCGGAATTTCGTGTTATAAGTAGCGCCAATTCAGTATGAGATCAAATCCAAACACCTAAATAGGTTGGCTTAACATAAATAAAACCCATGTATGGTCAGACAACAACCATACATGAGTCTCGTTCTTTAAGGCAAGCCAGATTTCGATACCGGAATCATTATGTTGACTTGTCACATACACAATTGTATGCAAACTACTCCCTCATTTAGTACAGGATTACAAATTTAATATGATTTTATCATGGATAATCTTGAAATACAAGATTTTTTTGGTAACTATCAATTTATACTTGAATGAAAATATGAAAAAGTGCATAATAAACTATCAGCAAGAAGTTTGACTAAAAATACATGACAGTAAAAGCAAGAAAGTAGGTAGTAATATGGATATGTCACTGGCCTTAACAGCCATTTATCAGATTGCAATAATGTTTATGATTATTATTGTAGGAATTGTATGTTACAAAATAAAACTTATCGATAAGGATATGAATAAGAAACTGTCGGATATAGTTTTAATGTTGGTTAACCCATTTGTAATTTTTATTTCTTATCAAAGAGAATACGAAGCTAAGTTAGTAACCGGCTTGTTAATTTCTTTAGGATTAGCTATCACTACACATTTATTTAGTATATTACTTTCCTTAGTTGTATTAAGGAAAAAGAAGCATGAAGCGGATATCGCAATAGAACGCTTTGCTTTGATATATTCAAATTGTGGTTTTATTGGAATTCCACTTGTAAATGGAATGTTTGGGAGTGAAGGAGTCTTTTACCTAACAGCTTACATGACTATCTTTAATCTCGTGGTATGGACCCATGGATTGGTTACCATGTCAGGGAAAAATGATCGCAGTACTATTATAAAGGCTATTGTTTCCCCCTCTATAATTGCAACATTTGCTGGATTTATCTTTTTTATAAGCAAAATTATTGTGCCTAATATTATAACAGAAGCATTGTCGTATATTGGAAATATGAATACTCCTATCGCAATGCTGGTTGCGGGAGTTGCCATTGCACAAACCAATCTGATGGAGTTAATAAGGAAGCTTCGGATATATTACATAACCTTCTTCAAACTGCTTTTTATTCCCATAGTTATGTTACTTTTCTTCAACCTATTTCATATCCCAAGATTAGTGCTATTAACCTCAATACTTGCCGTTGCTTGCCCTACTGCAGCCACGATCAATCTATTTTCCATACGATATGATAAGAATTACCTGTATGCTTCAGAGTTATTCGCGGTAACGACGATTTTATCCATGATAACAATTCCAGTAGTAATGATTATTGCTAACATGATTGTTTAGTTAATAATTGAGCATTCTAAGACACGCAAAGAGTACGAATTATTCCATGGATTGTTGCTTGCACTATATGGTATAATCGTAGTAAAATAGTGAGATAGATAAAATTAGTCATAATAAACAAATACAATAATTGAATTATACTAGAAACATCTGAAATAGCTGATGAACTGGGAACATTGAAGAACCATATTATGACTATATAAAAAATAAAGGAGCATATAAAATGAGCGATTATATAATCGTGAGTGATGCTACACTAGATTTACCAGTTAGTACCATTGATGAATATGGCATAAAGATAATCCCTATGGGGGTAAATATTGAAGATGAGGAATATTCCCATTATCCTGATGAAAGAGAGCTTTCAATTGAAGAATTTTATCAAAAGTTAAAGAATGGAGCAGTCTCTCGTACCACACAGATTACGCCAGTTATGTTTATGGAGTATTTCGAGGCTATATTAAAACAAGGGTTGGATATTCTATACATAGCATTTTCTTCCGGACTAAGCGGTACATATAATACATCACAAATTGTGATGCGTGAATTGAGGGAGGAATACCCAGAGCGAAAAATCTTTTGCATTGATTCTTTATGTGCTTCCGTTGGTGAAGGACTTTTAGTGTTAAATGCAGCAATTCAAAAGAATAATGGTATGGACATTGAGGCGTTAAGAGATTGGGTAGAATTAAATAAAAAGAGTGCTCGCCATTGGTTTACGGTAAAAGATTTATATTATCTAAAACGAGGTGGGAGAGTAACTTCTATTGAAGCATTTGTTGGTACAGCACTTAAAATCAGACCAGTACTTAGTACGGATGATGCGGGAAAGCTTGCTGTAATTTCAAAGATCCGTGGATCAAAGGCAGAAGTAGATTTCTTATTATCGAAACTGGAACTTGAAGGAGTCGATTTGGCTTCCCAAATAGTTATTATTGGTCATGGAGATGACCTGCCACAAGCACAGGAACTGGAAAGCTTGATTCGTAATAAAAATTTGGTTAAGGATGTAATCATATCAAAAATCGGACCGGTAATCGGGACACATACCGGACCAGGAATGTTAGCGTTAGTATTTATGGGTGAAAAAAGAGATTAATTTGCGAATTGGGAGGGTGCCATGAGAATCGGCGGAGATATTAAGAAAAGTTATCAAAATCCAGAGGAATGGATTAAGATAGTAAAGGAGTATCGATATAGTACAGTAACAACACCGGTTGGACATGATGCAGCTACGGATGTAAAGCAGGCTTATGTAGAGGCTGCAACGAAGAATAACATTGTGATTGGTGAAGTAGGAATCTGGAGAAACCCAATGTCACTTGATGCTACTGAAGCAAAGGCAAATATCGAATATAGTAAGCAAAGACTTTCACTGGCAGATGAAATCGGAGCAAATTGCTGCGTGAACATTGTAGGTGCAAGAGGTGAGCTTTGGGACGGATTTTATGAGGACAATTATACCGAGGACGTGTATGCATTAGTAGTTGATATCTCACGAGAAATTATTGACAGCGTTAATCCAAAGAGAACCTTTTATACCCTGGAACCTATGCCTTGGATGATTCCGGATTCACCGGATCGTTATCTGCAACTAATTAAGGATATAGATCGAAAAGGCTTTGCGGTGCATCTGGATTTTACGAATATGATTAATTGCCCGGAACGCTTTTTAAAGCGGGATGCTTTCATTGAAGAATGTTTTCAAAAGCTTGGTCCTTATATTAAAAGCGTCCATGCGAAGGATGTTATCATGGAGAAGGCGTACCCCTGTGTCATTCGAGAACTTATGCCTGGAAAAGGTGTTGTAGACTTTAAGAAGGTGGTTCATCTTTGTGAAAAGCTTGGTAGTGAGACGACAGTATTTGTTGAGCATTTGGAAACGCATGAGGAGTATCTGGAAGCATCGGATTATATTAGAAATATTGCAGTAGCTGAGAATATTAAGGTGATATAAATTATGAGATAGCTTTTATTTAAAAAAGCAAAATTAATGAAAAATAATCCGATGATAAATTTGGTAAATGATGTGAAAAGGAATTGCTTTCAGATATTAAATTAAGTATAATTATTTTATGGTCGTATCGTATGATAATATGATACGACCATATTTTTATCAAAATGATTAAGAAAAGATAGAGATAAATAACATATAAGAGGAAATAAATATATAAATAAATTTGTGATTAAATTTGGAGGTAGAAAACGTGGCAAATAATAGGATAACTGACGGTAGCTCCGAACAGCAAATCAAGCCTTACAAAAAGGATGCGGATTATTCCTATACCTTAGGAGCATTCCCAACTTATGAACTTATCAAAGCAAGACCGAACCAGGTTCGTAAGGTCCTAGTGGATACAAGCTTTACTGATCAAGAAAAGCTTAAGAAAATATGTGATGAGAACAACATCCCGTTGGAATATAACAATAAATTAATTGCGAAGCTTAGTGATAAAGAAAATTGCTACGTAGCAGGAGTTTTTAATAAGTATAATTGTGAATTAAGATCGGACAAACCGCATATTGTCTTAGTGAACCCAAGTAATATGGGAAATCTAGGAACAATCCTTCGGACAGCAGTAGGATTTGGTATTTATGATATAGCAATCATATTGCCAGGTGCGGATATCTATAATCCCAAAACCGTCCGTTCTTCCATGGGAGCATTATTTAAACTAAACTTCTGTCAATATCAATCGTTTACCGAATATCAACAGCAGTTTTCGCAGCATGAAATATTTACTTTTATGCTTAATGGCGAGAACACACTTACATTAAAAGATTGTCCGAAAGTTGAGCTATTTTCATTGGTATTTGGAAATGAAGCAACAGGTCTGGATAATTCGTTTTTAAAGGTTGGAACCAGTATCTTTATTCCTCAGTCGCCGGATGTCGATTCTCTAAATCTTACCATTGCGGTGGGGATTGGTGCATATGTATTTACAAATCAGCCAAAATGAATTAGCAATAAATTTGCAATTTAGTTCTTAGGTCTTAAACTAAAAATTATGGGGTTGCCTACATAAGTGGGCAGAAGGAGGAAGTATGAAGCTGAACTACAAACGGACTTTCTTTGCGGGGCTTGCATTCTTATCAATTTGTGCTTTTTGGCAGATGTATGATAACATCATACCGCTTATGCTTAAGAACACCTTTGGTTTGGGAGAAACGGTAAGCGGGTTTCTTATGGGGGTGGACAATATTCTGGCTTTATTTTTGTTACCACTATTCGGTGCTTTTTCTGATAAGACAAGTACACGACTAGGGAAAAGAACACCCTATATCATAGTCGGAACGGTTGTTGCGGTAATCTCTATGACCTTTATACCAATCGCGAATAAACAAGGTAATCTTACAATGTTTTTAGTCTTTCTAGGCATTGTATTAATCGCTATGGGGACCTACCGATCCCCTGCTGTTGCTTTAATGCCTGATTTAACCCCCAAGCCTTTAAGAAGTAAAGCAAACGCAGTGATTAATTTAATGGGTGCCATTGGTGGCGTATACACCTTAGTAATGATCATCGTATTAGTAAAGGGAGATTCCAATAGTTATACGAAAGTCTTTGCTAGCGTATCAATTCTAATGATAATCGCAGTGATAGGACTGATCAAGACCATTAATGAGAATAAGTTAGCTGAAGAAAGAGGAATTGAAGCAGAAAGCAATAAAGAAGCGCAAAAGCAAATGATAGATGAAGAGATAAGGGAAGAAAGTATCGGAATGCCAAAAGAAGTGAGAAAAAGTTTTCTATTTATCTTAGCTTCCATATTCTTGTGGTTTTTTGCATATAATGCGGTAACAACTGCATATTCCAGATATGCAGAAGTAGTATGGAAGTTAAAGCCGGGTGGCTTCGCGAATGCTTTAATTGTTGCGACAGTAGCAGCAATCTTTAGTTACATACCAATCGGTATCATTGCTAGTAAGTTTGGTAGAAAGAAAACAATCATAGGAGGTATTTTAATGATGACGGCCTCCTATCTGTGTGGGGCACTTTTTACCGAATATAGCTTTTGGGTTAATGTCGTATTTGCTTTTACCGGAATTGGTTGGGCAGCTATTAGTGTAAATTCCTACCCAATGGTAGTTGAAATGTGTAAGGGCTCTGATATTGGTAAATATACCGGAATTTATTACATGTTTTCTATGACCTCGCAAATAATCACACCGATTGTATCAGGGGCTTTATTAGAACATGTATCTTATCGTACCTTATTCCCGTATGCGGTTTTTTTCTCTATCGCATCCTTATGTACGATGCTATTTGTAAGGCATGGAGATTCAAGACCGACAAAAAAAACAGATGTATTAGAGAATTTTGATACAGCAGATTAGGATGGAGTTTATATGCTATTAAAAATTATTATCTTTGTTATCATTATCATAATTTTATATTTACTTGCTATCATGCCGAAGATAAATCGTAATCCGCAGAGTAAAAAGTTAGACGGCTGGCTATATGCACATCGTGGGCTACACAAAAATAATACGGAGGCACCGGAGAATTCCCTACGTGCCTTTGAGTTGGCAGTAGCGAGTGGCTATGGTATAGAATTGGATGTACAATTGACAAAGGATCTTGTACCTGTAATATTACATGATTATAATCTAAAGCGTCCCTGCCATGTTGACATTAAGGTTTCTGAAGTAAATTATGAGGAATTACAGAGTTACCGACTATTTACATCACAGGAGAGAATACCAACCTTCAAAGAGGCTTTGGCAATAATTAATGGTAAAGTCCCTGTGATAATTGAACTTAAGATTCCTTGGAAAGCAGATAAAATTTGTAATGCAGTATCACAAATGCTCAAGGATTATAAGGGAGTTTACTGTATCGAATCCTTTAATCCATTTGGTCTGATTTGGTACAAAAAACATTATCCCGAGATTGTTCGAGGCCAGTTGGCAACTGATTTTATTAAAGAAAAGACAGACGGTAGTAAATTTCAATATTTTATATTGAAGCATCTGCTTATGAACTTTCAAACGAAACCGGATTTTATAGCTTATCATCATGTGTACAAGAAAGGATTGTCTTTTACCATATGTAGAAAGCTCTATCAGGTAAAAGCAATAGCATGGACGATACAATCGCAGGAGGAACTAGAAAATAACAGAAAATATTTTGATCTATTTATCTTTGATAACTTCATACCAATTCTAAAAAATAGGTTGAGTAAATAGATTGGGTAAATAGATTGTATGAATCGATTGAGTAATTCATTCGGTTAATAGAATGAGTAAATAGGAATGCGGTACACAAACTTGTTCAAGATAGTATGAGATATCTCAGAAATTTTGAATTTACCTTTGTAGCCGCATTCTTTTTTTATGATTCGTTAGAATAATACAATATCAATTGGGGACTATTATTCCATAGATGGAGGGCTTGGAAATGTGAAAAGAAATTTAAAACGTAAAAATTTTATCAGAAATTTGTTTATGATGCTGCTCAGTAGAAACTTTGTCTGGATATGCTAAGAAAGATAATTTCACCAGGTGAAGTATAAAGGATATGATTTACATTAGTTGCTTTACACTGTTGCAAACAGTGGAATGGAGGGGTTTGATATGATAAAATTAATAGGGGTTTGGATGTTCGAATGGCTTTGGTGTTTGTCAAATTTAATTATCAAACCAAGAATGCTTTCTTATAAAAAGGGATTTCAACGAGAGGTTAACTGTGGGAAATTTAATGTTCAGGAATATGATAATGGAATAAAAAAAATATTTAACATTAAATCTGATTTTGGATATGTATTATCCTGTGAGTTACTATTCTCAAAAGAGGAGGCGTCAAATACCGCTGAGAGTAAACTCCCACACAAGATTGCAATCCTCTGTCATGGTTTGGGCTATGCTAAATATGGCAGTTTAAAGTATGCTCAATTTTTCTTAAAGCTTGGCTTCACTGTCTTAATTTATGATCATCGTAATCATGGGCTTAGTGGAAAAGCTCATACTTCCATGGGTTATTATGAGAAATACGATCTAAAGAAGATTATTGACTGGTGCTATGAGCAGTATGGAGCTGCTTGCAAGATAGTGACACATGGGGAATCGATGGGGGCTGCTACAGTATTACTGCATCTTGGAATTGATAACAGAGTTAATTGTGCGATTGCCGATTGTGCTTATTCGGATCTAAAACAGTTGCTTCGCCATCAACTAAAGACATATTATCATTTGCCATGCTTTCTGATACCACTGGAAAGCTGTATCACCTTCCTTAGAGCGGGATTTTGGTATAAATCAGTATCGCCGATCAAGATTATAAGTCAAACAGATATCCCTATATTATTTATACATGGTAAGATAGATAATTTAGTTCCTGCTCAGATGTCAAAGCAGATGTATGAAAGTAAAAATAAAAATAAAGCAATTTATCTTGTGGCAGGTGCAAAGCATGCAGAAAGTTATTGCGTGAATAAATCCGGGTATGAGAAAATAGTAGAACGCTTCTTAAATACTTATTTATAATAAATAATATTGTTTATAATAATAAAACTTACATGATAATAAAGCACTTTCGTGTTAATTCAACCCATATTTCACTACTCGTTTTCGTAGAGATATGTAGCATAAATAGGGCATAAAAATATCCCCGAGAACCACAGTGATTCAATACTGTGGTTTCCGGGGATATTAAATTATTTATTTTCTAATGAAGCCATCTTCATTGCGCGAACTTTAAGAGATAAACCGAAGAGATTAATGAAGCCCTCAGCATCATGATGGTTATATAAATCACCTGTAGTAAAGGAAGCAATGCTTTCATTGTATAAGGAATAAGGAGAAGTAGTTCCTTGTTTAATGATATTACCTTTATAAAGCTTTAATTTGACTTCACCAGTAACATATTCCTGTGTAACATCTACAAAGGCCTGATATGCTTCTCGTAAAGGAGTAAACCATTTTCCTTCATATACAATATCAGCAAAACGATTGGCAACTTCTTTCTTAGCGGTTAGTGTCGCACGATCTAAGATAAGTTCTTCTAATTGCATATGAGCTTCCATTAGGATAGTACCACCTGGAGTCTCATATACACCGCGGGATTTCATACCTACAACACGGTTTTCTACGATATCTACGATACCAACACCGTGTTTACCACCAATTTCATTAAGTTCTTTAATAATATCGGTGGCAGACATCGGAGTACCGTTTAATGCGGTCGGGATCCCCTTTTCAAAGGTTAAGCTGAGGCAAACAGCCTCGTCAGGAGCTTTCTCAGGTGAAACACCAAGTACTAATAGATGATCATAGTTTGGAGCATTGGAGGGTGACTCCAACTCTAAACCTTCATGGCTGATGTGCCATAAGTTACGGTCTCGGGAGTAGCTGTTATCTGCAGAGAAAGGTAAGTTGATCCCATGCTTAGAGCAATACTCAATTTCATCTTCACGGGAAGTCATATCCCAAATTCTCCATGGAGCAATGATCTTCAAATCAGGAGCAAGTGCTTTAATGGTTAATTCGAAACGTACTTGATCATTTCCTTTGCCAGTAGCACCGTGACAAATTGCGGTTGCACCTTCAAGTCTTGCAATTTCTACAAGTCTCTTAGCAATAACCGGTCTAGCCATGGAAGTACCCAATAGATATTTGTTTTCATATACGGCATTTGCTTTAACGCAAGGCATTACATAATCGTCAACAAATTCATTTACAACATCTTCAATGTATAATTTTGTGGCACCAGATAATTTGGCTCTTTCCTCCAAACCATCTAGTTCATTTCCCTGTCCTACATCGATGCAGACACAGACAACATCAAAATCATAATTCTCCTTTAACCAGGGAATGATAGCGGTAGTATCGAGACCGCCTGAATAAGCAAGAATAACCTTTTCTTTCATATTAGTACCTCCTATTATGGTGTTCTATTAATTTATTTGCTTACGATTGTATTACTTTAGATTAACATATTTTTTATTTGTTTAAATATACAACATATATTATTATTATGCAATAGGTAAAATAAATAAAAGTATAAAAATACATGAAACTCCTTTGGAATTCTACCGTGAATCAGATTGGACATTCTAAAATCACTAATTTTATGAATTGCTTGAGGTAGTAAATACGTTTCTATTTCCTATTTTATATAGGTATTTCATTTATTATTCTCAATAGGTGTATAAATGATAATCCATACTACAAAATAGTATTCACCATTCATCAAAAAGAGAGTCCTTTAAGTATAGTTTTTATGATAAGTTGTGCGAAACCATTGTGTGAATTTTCGTCCTTTACAGATAGTAGATATTTATTATAATGGAAAGAGGATTTGTAGCATTTTCGCTTATATAATCTAGTTATTCGGTTAATACATAATAATATAATTTTTAAATGAATCAATATAGAATAAAATAACAAATAGGAGAAAGTCCTGGAAAGGGTTGGGAGCAATGTATCAGATTATATTAGCATCAGAATCACCAAGAAGAAAAGAAATCATGGAGATTATGGGGATTCCCTATAAAGTGATGGCAGCAAATGTAGTGGAAGTAGTAGAGGAGACGGAACCGAAAGAGATGGTACAGGCTTTGGCAAGGCTGAAAACAACGGCAATTACCGATAAATTATCACAACAATCGATAGAACTAAAGGAAGTTATCATCTTAGGTGCGGATACGATGGTATTTTACCAGGAACATGCCCTCGGGAAACCCAAAGACGAAGCCGATGCGGTACGAATGCTACAGATGCTTTCTGATGATGTGCATGAAGTGAATACCGGAGTCAATATCCTTTTGAAAGACAAAAACGGGAGGGAAGAAAGTATATCCTTTTCTGTATGCACAAAGGTTTATGTACACCCAATGACATTGGAACAGATAAAGGATTATATTGCTACCGGAGAGCCGATGGACAAAGCAGGTGCTTACGCAATACAAGGGAAGTTTGGTATATATATTAAAGAAATCGTCGGTGATTATTATAATGTGGTGGGCTTTCCAATTGCCAAAATCTACGATACGCTACTTCGTAAAGGAATTGATATAAAAAAATTAAAATAAGTATTGCATAAACTTAAATTCGGATGTATAATTATTAATATTTATTTTTGGTCAAATGAATAGAAGGACAAAAATATACAAGGATGATAGGATATTCGAAAGGTGAGGATTTCATGATACGTCTTTTCACAATGAATGATTATGATGAAGTATATCAATTATGGAAAAGTACTCCCGGAGTTGGATTAAGAAGCTTGGATGACTCCAGGGAGGGAATAGCACAATTTATACGAAGAAATCCGACAACTAATTTTGTAGCAATTGAGGATGATTGTGTTGTTGGTGTAACGTTAAGTGGTCATGATGGCAGGCGTGGCTTTCTATATCATACATGTGTGGAAAATTCCTATAGGCAAAGATCCCTTGGAAAGCAGCTAGTACAACATGTGATAGAAGCAATGAAAGCAGAGAAGATTACAAAACTTGCATTAGTATGCTTCACTGAGAATAATCCGGGAAATCATTTCTGGAATACACTAGGTTGGCAGATGCGTACCGATTTGAATTATTATACTATAAGCATAGATGGAAATTACGAGTAGGGTGACATTTGCATTAGTTTTATAACAAGCGAAAGCGAACATATGGAGGTATTTATGAAAATAATAGATGGTGGTGTAGCAGCAGCGCAGGGATATCAAGCAACAGGAATTTATGCTGGTATAAAGAAGAAAAGAAAAGACATGGCTTTGGTATATTCCATGGTACCAGCAAAAGGAGCAGGGACCTTCACCACGAATGTGGTAAAAGCCGCTCCGGTAAAATGGGATATAAAAGTAACCAAGGATAGTGAGTTCGTGCAAGCGGTTGTGTTAAACAGCGGTGTTGCAAATGCTTGTACCGGAGTAGTAGGTGATGTTAATAATGAACTAATGGCGAAGGCAGTAGCAGAAGCTATGAATATTCCTATCGGTGCAGTATACACAGCATCAACCGGTGTCATTGGAAAGCAGTTACCAATCGAGGTAATCCAAGAGGGTATTAAATTACTGGCAACTGAACTACAAGACGGTAATGAAGCGGGCACACTTGCAGCAGAAGCAATCATGACAACCGATACCTATTCCAAGGAATATGCAGTTAGCTTTGTGGTCGATGGCAAAGAAGTAATAATCGGTGGTATGGCAAAAGGCTCCGGAATGATACACCCGAACATGGCTACCATGCTCGGCGTTGTGACAACAGATCTTGCCATCAGTAAGGAATTATTACAAGAGGCATTAAGTGCTGATGTGAAATGCACCTTCAACATGATATCCGTAGACCGTGATACCTCCACCAATGACTCTTTATTGTTACTTGCAAATGGGTTAGCAGGTAACAATGAAATAACCGAGAAAAATGCAGACTACAATAACTTCTGTAAAGCATTAAATACAGTAACAACTAATTTAGCGAAGAAAATGGCAGCTGACGGCGAAGGCGCTACCAAGTTATTTGAAGTACAGGTAGTTGGAGCAAATACGGACGAGGAAGCAATAATCCTAAGCAAATCCATCATCACCTCCAACCTTGTGAAAACAGCAGTCTTCGGCAACGACGCAAACTGGGGACGTATCCTATGTGCGATGGGCTATTCCGGAGTAAACTTCGACCCCGACCAGGTAGATCTATACATCGAAAGCACAGATGGAAACTTAAAACTAGTCGAAAACGGAATGGCAACCGATTACTCCGAAGAATTCGCCACCCAAATCCTATCCGCCAAAGAAGTAAAAGCCACCGCCGACCTAAAAACCGGTAAAGCTACCGCCACCGCATGGGGGTGTGACCTAACCTACGACTACGTAAAAATCAACGCCGACTACCGTTCTTAAATATGGTGACAAAATCATCATATATGATCAAAATAGTAGTGCATGGTTAATCAAATTTCCTATAAACAATAAAAGATAAACAATAAAAGATAAACAATAAAAGATAAACAATAAAAGATATATAATAGAAATAACTCAATTATTTCCAGTCATCAGTACCAAATATAATAGTAACAATTAATGAAGTAACGTGAATCGTTTCCGTAGGGGATTGGTCGGGGGAGGTTTGATTATGAAACAGAGCCTAGCAATACTTACGGAAATACAAAAAAGAACACCTAGGGTAAATTCGCCATGGAGGGCGAATTTAGGCTCTTTCACCACGGATGGTGATAAGAGCCGACCCGTAAATCATAAATCACCTACAGGTATTTCCGTTAGTATTCCTTGGCGACTATTTCCAATCAAACCTCCCACGACCAATCCCCTACGGAAACCTCACAACCTACCCTTTGCCACCCCACCCCCCCCAGAAAGGATGTACACAATAATGGAACACATGGATCAAATACTAATGAAGGCGCAGACCTTAATCGAAGCACTTCCCTATATACAGAAATTTAATAATAAAAAGGTAGTCGTTAAATACGGTGGAAGTGCCATGCTGGATGAAAATCTTCAATTAAACGTAATCAAGGATGTTGCCCTGCTAAAGCTAGTAGGTATGCAACCAATCATTGTTCATGGCGGTGGTAAAGAGATTACAAAATGGCTCAGCTTATTGGGCCATGAGTCCAAATTCATCGAAGGCTTAAGAGTAACTGACGAACAAACCATGGAAGTGGCAGAGATGGTACTTGGAAAAGTAAATAAGAATTTGGTTCAAATGGTAGAAAAGTTGGGAGTAAAAGCGGTAGGTATCAGCGGTAAAGATGGAAGCACCTTGAAGGTGGAGAAAAGAACAGTAAATGGCCAGGATATCGGATTTGTAGGAACGATTAAAGAGGTGAATGTGGATTTAATAAATACCTTAATCGATAATAACTTTGTTCCAGTCATAGCACCAATTGGTGTCGACGATGATTATCAGAACTATAACATCAACGCAGATGATGTGGCATGTGCTGTTGCAACCGCAATTGGGGCAGAAAAGCTGGCCTTCTTAACGGATATTGAAGGAGTATACTCTGATCCAAAGGATAAAAGCAGCTTAATATCCGTACTTACGCTGGATAAAGCGGATGAGTTATTGGAGGGTGGTTTTATTGGAGGAGGAATGCTTCCTAAATTAAAAAATTGTGTTGATGCAGTAAGAAACGGTGTATCAAGAGTACATATTTTGGATGGAAGAATTGAACACTGCTTATTGCTAGAATTCTTTACCAACCGAGGTATTGGAACAGCAATTATTAACAAGGAAAGTATCTTCGAAAATGAAACAGCAAATAACTAATCAGCATTTTAGATAGAAAGTAGATGAAATAGAGCGGAACAAAATCGGGAGGGATTAATTCATATGAATCAGTATATCGAGGAAGCAGAAAAAGTTTTGATGCATACCTACAACCGTTATCAAATCGTGTTAGATCATGGAGAGGGCGTATATTTATATGATACCAGTGGCAAAAAATATCTGGATTTTGCAGCTGGCATCGCAGTATTTGCTCTAGGCTATAGTAATAAAGAATATAATGACGCTTTAAAGGCGCAAATAGATAAATTATTGCATACCTCAAATTATTATTACAATGTTCCAACCACCCTGGCAGCTAAGAAATTAGTTAAAGCATCCGGAATGGATCGGGTGTTTTTCACCAGCAGTGGAACAGAAGCAATCGAGGGTGCAGTGAAACTGGCAAGAAAATATTATTATAAAAAACATGGCGTGTCCGATAGCCAAATCATATCCATGAACCATTCTTTTCATGGTAGAAGTATGGGTGCATTAAGTATTACCGGCACGAAGAAATACCGAGAAGCGTTTGAACCCTTGATTGGTGGAGTCTTGTTTGCGGAATTTAATAATCTGGAAAGTGTAAAAGAATTAATTAATGAGACAACCAGCGCAATTATTATGGAACCTGTTCAAGGCGAAGGTGGTCTTTATCCTGCAACGAAAGAATTCATGGAAGGAGTTAGAAAACTCTGTGATGATAATCACATTCTTTTGATTTTTGATGAAATCCAATGTGGTATGGGCAGAACCGGTGAGATGTTTGCATATCAGAAATTCAAGGTACAACCGGATATTCTCACCAGTGCCAAAGCACTTGGCTGCGGTGTTCCGGTCGGGGCGTTTGCAGCAACTGAAAAAGTAGCAGCAGCGTTTGAACCTGGTGATCATGGAACTACGTATGGCGGGAACCCTTTTGTTACAGCTGCTGTAAGTAAGGTTTTTGATTTATTCGAAAGTGAGAAAATCCTTGAACATGTGAACGAAATTACACCTTATTTGATTGAAAAACTGGAGGTTCTGGTTAAGAAATATGATTTTATTGTAGAACGTCGCGGCGCTGGATTAATGCAGGGTCTGGAATTTAATAAACCAGTAAAAGATATCGTTCCAAAAGTAATGGAGTCAGGCTTGATTCTTATTGCAGCAGGAACACATGTACTCCGTTTCGTACCACCATTAGTAATTCAAAAGGAACATGTGGATGAGATGATTGCCATTCTAGATCAAACGTTAAGTGGAATTTAATAAATCAGGGGTTGTCTTGCGTCTATGATGTGTGACAACCTTATTTTATATAATTTTCAATCCACTCCTATTAAGTTATATTTTAAAGCCATTTTCTGAATAGTTGAAATCAAAGTTGGAAATGTTAAAAGAGTATATTTTCAACAATATTAGAAAGGCTTGGTGTCAACTATGTGGGGTATCCTTATTGCAATCATTTCCGGTGCATTGATGAGTACGCAGGGCGTTTTCAATACAGGTGTTACAAAGCAGACTGGAATTTGGATATCTGCAAGCTTTGTTCAATTTACGGCATTGATTGTCTGCCTTGGTGCATGGGTAGTAACAGGAAGACAGGGTAATTTTACGTCGCTATTAAAAGTTAATAATAAATATATGCTTTTAGGCGGTGTTCTAGGAGCTTTTATTACCTATACAGTAATTAAAAGTGTGGATACCTTGGGACCTGCGATGGCGAATATGTTTATCATTACAGCTCAGCTTGTTGTTGCATATTTAATTGAGGTGTTTGGAATCTGTGGTACGGAGAAAGCACCCTTTGAATGGAGAAAGCTTGTAGGATTAGGATTTGTTCTTGTCGGAATCATTATTTTTAAGTGGAATCGGCAAAGTTGTCTGTGATTAATCTTAAATTATAGCTGAAATACCTATTGTAAATGATGTGTAAATTATGTAGAATAAAAATGTCTTATCAAAAAGTATAGAGGGTACTTTTAAGTCTTCTTTGAAGTAAAGGAAGATGATAATGAAAAAGAAATATGTTATTGCAGGAATTACCTGTAGTTTTTTATTAATTACGGGAATATGTTATAGTTGTGCTTATAATAAGGATACCTCCGGGGATCTCGTTACCTCATTAGCAGAGGGAGAGGATAGTACTGGGGTACAAAGCAAAAATATTATTGAAGCGGATGAATTTAATTTAACCGAAGCTAATTCAGATCAAAGCCAAACGGAGACGGAAGCGTCAGATGAACCTCAAGAATCCACAAATAACAGTCTTGATACAAGTATTTATGTTCATGTCTGTGGAGCAGTGGTAAAACCTGGTGTATATCAGGCAGCCAATGGGGCAAGATTATTTGATATGATTAAATTAGCAGGTGGACTTGCTAAGAATGCTGCAGGAGATTATATCAATCAAGCTCAATCGGTTACCGACGGACAAAGAATTTATATTCCAACCGAGGATGAGGTCGAGGAAATATCCGTAGCAGATTATACTGCAGGCGAGTTTTTTGATGCCTCACAGAGTGCAGTTGAGGATACCAATACTTCTGGTAATACGGAAATACTCGTTAATATTAATACAGCTACCGCAGAGGAATTAATGAGTCTTCCCGGGATTGGACAGGCGAAAGCAGATAGTATTATTGATTACCGATCGTCAAATGGTGATTTTAAAACAATTGAAGATCTTATGAGCATACCTGGAATTAAAGAAGGTTTGTTTGGTAAGATTTCTTCATATATTATTGCAAAATAAAGTAATGAGTTGAATGTATTATTATATGGTGATCATACTATAAATGAGGTGAGAAAATGGCAAAAAGAGTACTGGTGGTAGATGATGAAAAATTAATTGTTAAGGGAATTCGATTTAGTCTGGAGCAAGATGGTATGGAAGTTGACTGTGCCTATGACGGAGAGGAAGCACTTGAGGCTGCCAAAAAGAAAGAATATGATGTGGTTTTACTGGATGTAATGCTTCCAAAGTTATCAGGGTTCGAAGTATGCCAGCAAATAAGGGAATTTTCTACAATGCCAATCATCATGTTAACAGCGAAGGGCGATGACATGGATAAAATCTTAGGCTTAGAATATGGAGCAGACGATTATATCACAAAACCTTTTAATATTCTTGAAGTGAAAGCAAGAATCAAAGCAATTATGCGCCGTAGTGCTAAGAATACGGCTGCGAATAATGCAGATTCCAAGACAATCTCATTTGGCGAGATGAAGATTGACTGTGAGAATAGAAGAGTTTATATCGCTGGTAAAGAGGTTAATTTAACTGCTAAGGAATTTGATTTACTTGAATTATTGGTATTTAATCCAAACAAGGTATATAGTCGTGAAAATTTGCTTAATATTGTCTGGGGTTATGACTATCCGGGTGATGTCAGGACAGTGGATGTACACATTCGAAGACTGCGTGAAAAGATAGAGAGCAATCCAAGCGAGCCAAAATTTATACATACAAAATGGGGTGTCGGATATTTTTTCCAGAATCAAGATTAAACTTCGGTTTTTAAATAGTATGAGAATGTACCTATTGTTGGTATTCATTCTTGTGGGTGTAGTTCCGTTATCTTTTTTTACTTATGTATTACTCAATACCTATGAGGAAAAAGCAATCAATAACAGAATTACAGAATTACAGAACCAAGGTAATATGCTTTCCAATATGTTATATCGTACAGGCTATCTGACGACAGGAGAAGATACTAAGGTTGATGATGAAGTTACAAGAATTTCAGATATATATCATGGTAGAATAATCATTGTTAATACTAATTTAAATATAGTGAAAGACACTTATTCATTGGAAGAGGGGAAATATTTAATCTCTAAAGATGTAATACAGTGTTTCCTTGGTGCGGGCAGCAGTTCTCCAATCCACGATCGTGAAAACCATTATTTAAAATTGAATTATCCAATTACAATAACTGATAATGAAAATAAACAAATCATTATGGGTGTTATTGTAATGAACTTTTCTACGAAGGATATACAGAGTATACGTGACAGTATGGAGCAAAGAGTTGTTCTATTTGCTTTAACTCTTGCAGTATTGGTTGTAGTCTTTTCGATTTATTTCTCTGGAATTTTGACAAAACCCTTAACCAATGTGGTGAATTCGATTGACCGAATGACGGAAGGCTATATGGAGGAGGGAGTTTCTTTTAAGGGGTACAATGAAATTGAAAAAATCTCCGATTCCTTTAATCATATGATTAACCGGATGCAGAAGTTGGAGAACTCCAGGCAGGAGTTTGTATCAAATGTATCACATGAGTTAAAAACACCAATCACTTCCATAAAGGTATTGGCAGATTCTCTACTAATGCAGGAAGATACACCGGTAGAATTATATCGTGAATTTTTAGAAGACATCGCAGATGAGATTGATCGGGAGAATAAGATCATTAATGATCTTCTCTCACTAGTTAAGCTTGATAAAACTGCTGGTGATATGAATATTGTAGCAATTAATATCAACGAATTACTTGAGCAGATTTTAAAGCGGCTTAGTCCCATTGCCAAGAAGCAAAATATTGAACTTATTTATGAAAGCTTTCGCCCTGTAATTGCTGAAGTTGATGAGGTAAAATTGTCACTGGCAATTTCAAATCTAATTGAAAATGGAATTAAATACAATACCTCGGATGGTTGGGTCAGAGTATCTTTGAATGCAGACCATAAATATTTCTTTATAAAAATAGCTGATTCCGGTATCGGTATTCCTGAGGAAGCTCAAGATTCAATCTTTGAACGGTTTTATCGTGTGGATAAAGCAAGGTCTCGTGAAACCGGCGGAACCGGCCTTGGATTAGCAATTACGAAAAATGCAATTCAGATGCATCGTGGTGCAATAAAGGTATATAGCAAAGAAGGCGAAGGTACAACCTTTAATGTTAGAATACCGCTAAATTATATTGCTTAAGCTTCAAGGAATATAAAAGTCAAATATTATGATATGAGGAATGAATAGTATGAAGAAACCATTAGCAGTAATTTTAGTATTCTTGTTTGCGCTGATGCTTGGGGCTTGTAATAGTAGTAATAATGATAAAGCCATCGAGGATAAATCGGTTGTTAACATATATTATATTGATACCAAGACTTCAGGCATAGTCAGTGAAACCTATCAAATGATAGGAACTGAAAAGGAACATCAGGTAGAGGAACTTATCTATATGCTTAAGAAGGCTCCAGAGAATGTGGTCTATAAAAGTGCATTACCTGAAAATGTTACAATTAAAGAATTCAATTTTGATGAGGATGGTCAATTGACCGTCAATTTTGAATCTACTTATAGTGACCTTACCGGAATTTCAGAGGTTATGTGTCGTGCCGCCGTTGTTAAAACTCTGAGTCAAGTTACTGGGGTGGACTTTATCGTTTTTAACGTGAATGGTCAGCCACTTATGGATTCTGACCAAGTAGTTGGACTCATGACAGAAGAGGATTTTATTGATAATACAGCAGCAGATACGAATTATCCAGTAAAACTTTATTTTGCTAATGAAAATGGAGATGCTTTAATCGAGTATACAACCAATATAAATTATAATGGAACTGGTACGATAGAAGAATTGGTAGTCAATCAATTAATTAATGGACCAACTGAAATTGGGATGTATGATACAATTCCGGAAGGCACAACCCTACTGAATGTTAGTACTAAAGAGGGTATTTGTTATGTGGATTTTAATGAGAAGTTTTTAGATAAATTACCAAATATCACAGATAAAATTGCGATTTATTCTATCGTAAATACTTTGGTTGAGTTACCAGTACCGGATATTAATAAGGTACAATTTACGATCAATAGTAAGGTTCAAAAAACGTATCGGGAAGGTACTGACTTTGATGTGTCGTTTGAGCGAGATTTGTCCTTAATTGAAGGAAGCAAATAGCTTTTATTATTTGAAATTAACCCAAAGGGGGCTTGAAGGTGATTAAACGGCCGTTGGTTTGGATACTGGGGGCTTATTTGGCCGGTATGTATCTGGCGTGGCAAAAGTTATCTTTTTTTTATATTATCTTATTTATGTTATTGTTTTGCACAGTGGTATACCTCTTAATGTTTCGAGTAAGGAAAAAGCTACTAAGCCGAAGTGATGCTTTTGTATGGTGCTTACCCTTACTTCTGTTATTGGGTTTTAGTGCAATGGTTGGACAGATGAAATTACCGGATGTTTATAATGAGTTTGATAAAGAAACATCCTGCGAACTTTCTGGTAACATCACCATGATTATTGAAAAGCAAAAAAGCAGGGCACTATATGTTAAAAACAATGTGGTCACCTTATCAACAGGTGATCCGTATGTATGTGAGAATGTAATTATCTTCTGCACCGATAATCAAAAATATCTTGTAGGCAATCAAATTACCGTTCGCGGTACACTTCAGAAATTCTCGAAGGCCACCAATCCAGGCCAATTCAATGAACAACTATATTACCAGACCGAGAATATCGATTTTAAGGTCAAAGCAGAAAGTATCCTCATAACCGATGCAAGCTATTCAAAATTTCAAACAATATTAGGAGGATTTAAGGGGAGATTAATTCAAGTTTATGAAACGATTCTATCCGATAAGGAATCAGGAGCAATGATAGCAATGCTACTCGGAGAAAAGTATTTATTGGATGAGGAGATTAAGCAGTTATATCAACAGAATGGAATATCCCATGTGCTTGCGATTTCCGGTCTACATGTATCCTTGATTGGTATGTTTATCTTCTATATATTAAAGAAAATAAAGCTACCTATAACCCTGGCCACTTTCATTTCCATCTTTTTTATCTATAGTTATGGTGTTCTAACAAATTTCAGTGTATCTACAAATAGGGCAGTAGTAATGATGGTTGTAATGTTGCTTTCTGCACTTTTCGGAAAAACCTACGACATGCTTTCTGCTACCGCACTCAGTGCTCTTATTATTCTATTACAAAATCCACTTCAAATATTAAGTGCCGGATTTCTACTATCTTTCGGTGCAGTTCTTGGAATTGCAATGCTGCTTCCTTGTTTGCACACATTATTTCCGACGAAGAATGCGCTGCTTAGCAGTTTATTCATTAGTGCCAGTGCACAGGCTACAACAACGCCTTTGGTCTTATATTTCTATTATCAATTTCCCGTGTATGGGATACTTGTAAATCTTATTATTTTACCACTCATAACTGTTCTGACACTGACTTCCATTTTGGCTGGAATTGCGGGATGCATCTATATGCCACTCGGAATATTCTTAATTGGAGGATCAAATTATATTCTAAAATTCTATGAATGGGTTTGTAGGGTAGGTAGTAAATTGCCTGGTAATTTGATTACGGTTGGAAGGCCGATGGGATGGTTGATATTACTTTATCTGGCCTTCTTATTATTATTTTTATGGGTTTCGAAGAAATCTGGCAAAAAGTATATAGTTCTTATCCTCATTGTTGCGCCAATTATCTTATTCCTCCCGCATGAAAACGTTGGGTTTGAAATCACAATGCTTGATGTTGGTCAGGGGGAATCAATTTTCATGGAATCGGAAAAAGGTACAACCTATCTGATCGATGGGGGTAGTTCGGATGTGAGTAAGGTGGGAATCTATCGTCTTCAACCTTTTCTAATGTCACAGGGGGTGGGAGAGATAGATTACGCTATTATTACGCATTCAGATAAAGACCATATCAGTGGATTAAAGGAATTAATTGAGAAGGAGCAGATTATTATAAGAAATCTAGTATTACCTGATATTGCATCGAAGGATGAAGCTTATATTGAATTGGAAACTATAGCTAAAGAAAAGGAAATCACAATCTTGTATATTAGCACAGGGGATGTGATATTAGATGGGGAAATCAAAATCGTGTGCTTACATCCAATTTCTGATTATGTAACTAGTTCAAGCAATGCATACTCTACGGTTTTAAATATTACTTACGGTGAATTTGATATGCTATTCACCGGGGATTTGGAGAAGGATGGGGAAATAGAGTTAATAGAGTTGCTACAAAATCCGATGTACAGCGCAAAATATGAAATTCATCCAGCTACGGATTATGATATTCTAAAAGTAGCTCATCATGGCTCCAAATACTCTACCTCTGTGAAGTTTCTTCAAATTATTAAACCGGAAATTTCACTTATCTCCTGTGGGGAGAAGAACAAAAAGGTTACGAGATTGATACAATTTCGCTTTCCGTGTTCAGGTCTGAAAATGGCTTAATACAAGGGTTTTGTATGGAGATGATTAGAGATTGTTCTGACTTTCCAGCGAAAAAGAATAGACTGAGTTGTTATAATTACATTCGTTCTAGCCGCTCGTGCACAATCATATTAACGATATGAGCTTATCGTTATAAAGTTGTGTAATCGTTAGACTGTTTCACATACTATTTTCCTTGTTGGTTTCCTTCCGTTTAGTTGAAAGGTATCATGGTCTTTAATTCGCTCAATGGCAATCGAAAGACTCCTATTCTCTGTGCCAATGAAATTCTGCTTATTAAAAGATAAATTAATTTCTTGGACGAAGTATACCCAACATTAATGATAAAATTAATTATAAGAATTTGTAAATAAACCTATTTATTTATAGAAGATAATGGTAAAATTATATTTTAGTAGGAATATTATGCCTGAGTGGGTTTTAGATTTGTTACAGATCAATTATGAAAGAATAGAGATTCTTATGATTATTAGATTCTTGTTAAATATTGTAATATACAATATGGATTTATAGATTATTATATCAACCAGTAGATAAAAAAATATTCTATGGCAGGAAGGAAAAAACATGGCAAGTAAAAAAACTATTATAGTAAACAGCAATACAGATATAGAAGTTGACACGGGCTCTGGTAGTATGGCATATAATCGCTTTGAAATGCAAGTTAGCCAGACATTACATATGGCCATAGAGATATTTGATAATATGGATTATTTATTGGTAATGGATTATTACGATGATATATCATTGTTTGATAAAGAAGAAAATCCAGAAACGGTTAGTTATTATCAAATGAAAACAAATGAAGAGTCTATTAGTATTAGTACAGCAATAACAAAAGACTGGCTTGTAAAAATGTATGCACAATTGGAAAATACAGATTGGTTGATTAAAGAATTAGGACTAGTAACAAATTGTCCTTTGATTGTAACTGTTAACACTAAAAGTGAAAATGGAAAAGATAGCAAAGAACGAAAAGCTTATACGGCTGAACGAACTGCATTTATGGAATTTAATCCAGTAACGGTAAATAAAATCAAAGAAGATATAGCAAAGAAAAAGAGGATTAATGTAGATGATGTAGACTTGACAAAATTTTTTCATATTAGAACAACTTTGTCAATTCCACGACATCGAGAGATTTTGGAGCAAGAAATGGGAGAGTTTTTGCATAATAAGTATCCGCGAATAACTATGGATTCAGTTAAAACTATCTTTAGCACCATGATGGATATTCTTACAAGACGTCAGCAGTACGAACTACTAAACAATGGAGCGTCATTCAGTGAAGTAAGAGGTAAAAAGGGAATTTCTAAAAGCGATTTTGAAAGAGTTATAGAGGAAGCGATGATTATCTCCATACCTACTTTTGAAGAGGTGGAAAGAGTATTAAATATTCAGGAAGATAAATACAAGGCTTCTTATGAATATATATTAATATTATCAGACGCTCAGACAAAATCAGAAACGTTTACAAGTTTATTTAAAAAGATTATATCTCTGGTTAAATGTAATAAGAAAAATACAGATGAAACCTTTGGACAATATGCAAATAAAATATGTTATAAATTATATTTAGGTAATCCAGATATTGAATGCCTGTATAATAGAACATATGTATCAATTCTAGTTGCAAGTATTATAATCAGTGAAATGAGGAGAACCTTATGAAAGAAATGTGTTTTAGTAATATTTTAATTGCGGATATCAATCAGAAGACTGCTCATTTTCATGAATTTGATAAAGGCTTTAATGTTATTACTAGCCAAGATAACCATGTGGGAAAGTCATCCATGTTGAAATCACTGTATTATGCAATGGGAGCTGAAGTCGAATTTGATAATGTTTGGGATAAAAACACTAAATTATGTATTGTTGAATTTTGTATTAATAATATAAAGTATAAGATTGCAAGATTACAGAAGTCTTTTGTACTTTTTTCAGAAGGTAAGTTGCTTCTGACAACAAGAAGTGTTTCTCATGACTTGGCAAAAGAATATGAAACTATTTTCTCTTTTTCAGTGTATTTATCAAATAAAAAAACAATGAAAACGGAGTTAGCACCACCGGCTTTTACTTTCATGCCATATTATATTGACCAAGACACAGGCTGGAGCGGATTATACGAGAGTTTTTCGAATATTGATCAATATAAAAAGCCTGATCGCATAAAGTCATTATATTATCATTTAGGTATATATAATCGATTAACAGTTGAGTTAATGGCTAAAAAAAATGTATTAAAAGATAAAATAGAGCAATTAAAAAAAGAAGAGGATAAAATAAGAATTACAATTGAAGCCCTTTATAAAGAAACACAAAATTTGGTTTCGGCGGAAACGTTAGAAGAGTTAGAGCGAAATCTGATAATCCCTAAAGAGCACATTAAGTTGTTAGTGAATCAAATGGGAATAAATAGAAATAAAATACAAAGTCTAGAAACCTCGCTGTATCAACATCAACATCAGTTAGAAGTTGTAAAGGAATATAGAAAGCTAAAAGGTAATATAAAAATTGATGAAGATCAAAAAAGTGTACATATATGTCCTAAGTGTGGTTATGCATTTGATGAAGAGTTATATAGTATCGTGCGTTCCAATTATAATCTTTGCAATGAAGAATATATGTATCAACAGATAGAACATATTATTTCGTCAATATCAACAGAATTGGAGGGGCATAAAGAACACTATGTTAGATTAAGGGAAGAACTTCAACAACAGGAGCGAGCATACGATGAATCTCAGGATTCATATGAAGTGTATTTACGCCAAAAAGGCTTGCAGGATTCAGTTAAACATTTTACCGAGCAATTAGGTGATAATGTATATATGCAAGACTCATATGAAAAAGAAATAAAAGTTATTGATAAGGATTTAAGAAAATTACCCAATAAAAAAGAGGTAGAAGAAAAGTATATTGAAAATGTACGATTGAATATAATAAAGTTAGATGCTTGGAATTCGGCATATGAAGGAAATATAAAGCTATTAAAACCAATAAAAGCACAAGGAACCTTAGAGAATAAAATAATACTGGCTCAAATAATAGGTTTGTTTCAGACAATGCAATATTTCAATAGGAATACTATATTGCTTCCGTTTGTTGTGGATTCGCCAAGGGCTAAGGAAGCTAGTCATACAAGCAGTAAAGATATTCTTAAATTGATTTTTGAAATGGATAGTCTACCGCAAGTTATTTTAGCAACGATGGACTATAAGGATTTTGAAAATGATATGATACGTCGTGCTAAAATAACTGTATTTACTGAGAAAAGAAAACTTTTAAATGGTAATGTATATACGGAATACAAGGATACTATAGAAGATTTGGTGGAAATGCTAAAAAATATATAGATAAGTAAAATGGAGATTTTGCGTGGTAGAAGATGAGTGTTAAGATGTTATTTACAGGTATATTGATATATTTCCGCATACGACAAAATTGGGTAGAAGTTATTAATATGTTCCTGCGAACGACCAAGGTCATTTGACGTACTTCTTATCCTCTCGAGCAACGTTGAGTACGTAGTATAGAACAATGGTAGAAAAGTAGTTAGGATAATAAGGATGAAACAACAAGGGGTAACCAAGATTCGGGAGTGTTTACTGGCTCTCGGATTTTCTTTTGAGAGTTTTAATTAATCCAGAGTTTCCTTTTGTTTGTAGACAAGGTCGAGTTGATTTATAACTTTAAGAAGCGTAATTCTTTACTGGCCTCCTACCGTTTAGCTGGAAAGCATCATGTGATTTGATATACTCGATGGCAGCATTAATGCTCCTAGTATCTCTGTGCCTGTGATATTCTTCGTAGCTGTTGTGTTTATGATAAATTTTGAAATGCCTAAAGGTTGGGTATTCCTCTACATGAATAGCCCAGAAGTGATTTGTATTCTTTGACTGCACATAGACGGCAAAACAGCCCAACTGTAGTATATTAAAATACTGGGTGTCAATAGATTTTAATTCAGTTTTACTAATCATTTGTTCTCCTTGATTGTTGTTATTATGAGGTGGGGAAATTACCCGGAAATGGGCTTTGATGGTCAAGAGACCTAATAAATATATGAGTAAAGTATAACAGATGCATCTTCATTAGACAACCCTGACTATATGATGTTGATGATAATTCTGCTTATGACTCAGATCCGGATAGCACAAGCAAAGATATAACGAACGTTCTTCGCCGAGCAAACACATGGTAGACAGGCACCCACAGCGTTATCACACAAAAGAAGGAACGATATGGAAAGATATAGAGCCGTATCCTCGTGGCAAGAACTCAGATGAATGAGAATTGTTAACCAACTTGCGGTTATGTCGTAGGTATTTGAACGGGGGGCGCATTATCGGTCCAAATCAAATAATACTCTCAAGGGATGGGCATTACATCGGATGGATTGCACATTAGATCGCATTGCATAAGTGTGAAGATGCTTCTAAACTAAAGAGTTTGGATTATGACTTGTGGAATATAATTGATATTACTGTAAATCGGTTCAATATCATAAGTGAAGAGTTCATGGATTTTCACTAAATAATCATTTGGTATTCAAATGAACATAACCATGAGATCTGAGGTCTGTTTTAATAGGTTCCTAAAAAATTAAAAACTAGGGGGTGTTTAAGTGGCTAAATATACAGATGAAGAAATAAGAAATATGTCAAAAATAACATGTAAGATAGCAGCGGATTATTTAGGGCTTTCTCCAATGGCAGTAAGTATTGGGATGAGGAATAACTTGCTTCCAATAGGTTTTGCGGTTCACAATGAAGAGAAAGATCGAAGGTTTTCAGAAAGTTGGTCGTATCACATAATAGGCGAACGTATGATTGCATATAAGTACGGAAAGGTTTCTGAGATTCAGGTACATAACATAGAAAAAAGTTTAGATACAATTATAGAGAAATTTGAAGTTCTTAAGCAAGACCTGCTTTTTCTATTAAGCGAAGACGCAAATCAAACGAGTTAGAGCTATACGAATATGCGTTTTCGCTAGGTAAATATAAAGATCAAAACAAACCATATGAAGGAAGGGATTTAGATGGCAAATGAAATCACTCTATCGCGTAATCAGCTCTATGATGAAGTTTGGAAGATATCGGTACAAGGTGTTGCGAAAAAGTACAACTTACATTATCAACAATTGCTTAACAGCTGTAAAGAAGCCAATATTCCTATTCCTCCCTCTGGTTATTGGACTAGATTAAAATGCGGTAAAGATGTATCACAGGAAGTAACTGAATTACCGCAATCTGATATTGAAAATGTAACTCTATATTTGTATGGACTTAAACCAGAAAAGAATAAAAAAGAAAAGACTAAACCATCAGAAGCCGAGGAAATAGAAGTTAGAGGTTGTGATGAAGGAATTAATTCGGGAAAGAATGATTTTGTTTTACAAGAAGATGTTATTATTAGCGTAGTAGAAGACAGCCCGTTTCTATTATTTTTAGAAGAAGATGAACGCAAAAAAGTTCTAAACATGGTTTCATCTATAAAAATACGTGATGGAAAGAAATTGCATCCGAAGGTTATACAATACAGAGATTCAATAGATAACTGGAATAAACAACAGATGGAATTAAAGAAAAATCCATATTACAGACCAAGATATAATAATAACAATACTCAACAACCGATTTTTATGAATGAGGTTGCTCCATCAACGTTGACACGTATTTATAAAATATTGGATGCTATGTTTACTGCAGTTGAAGCACTTGGGGGTAAGATCAATTCAGATTTGTCTATGATGATACATAAGGATACAGTACGGGTAAGATTTGCAGAAGCACAAGATAAATTATCACATGAATTATCAAAGCAAGAAGCCAGAGAATTAGTTGAATATAATGATAAAGTTAAGCAAAACAAGTGGGCATCCAAGCCTAACATTAGGAAGTATGACTATGTTTATAATGGTAGACTAAGAATTGTATTTAGTGATCAAAAATACATTCGAGATAACGAAAGTGAAAAAATTGAAGACAAATTAGGTGACATTCTGATTAAACTATATGAAATATCAGAAGATGAGAGGATTGAAAGAGAGCGACGTGAAGAAATTCAAAGGCAGCAAAGAGAAGAAGAAAGAAAAAAAGAAGAACGTAGAAAGTTAAAAAATCAAGAAATACAAATGACACGAGCGCTTGTTAATCAAGCTCAAGACTATAAAATCTCATGCGAAATCAGGCAATATATTACTGCAGTAGAAGAAAAGTCTGATGGAAGTGAAGAAGTCTATAAATGGATTGAGTGGGCCAAGCAAAAAGCTAATTGGTATGACCCAACGTTAAACTATGAAGATGATATTTTAGGTAAAAGAGATCATTCGAAAGAAAAAGATGAAAAGAGCAAGCTGCTAGAAGTTCGGGACAACTATAATAGGGGATTCGGATTTTAAATATATGGATGACACGATGTGAATGGAATGGTTTGAGAATTAAAGAGATAAAGTTTTTCATCTGTAAAATAATTGTCCATGAATGTGGGGTGTGGTTATGAAAATCGATTGTGCTTTATATAAAAGAGGCAATATATTAAAAGAAGTTAGAGCAATTGATCTATCGAGAGAAGACTACTTTAAGCATTTTAAAGATTTTTTGTATTGTGCAGAGACTGATTGTAAAGCAAAATTGAACTTTGTCCAAACAAAAAATAATACTAAGTTCTTTCGAACTTTTCCCAGTACTGAACATAAAGAAGGATGCCCTAACGAAGTTAATTATGATTCTGAGATTAATCATGCTTCGCAATATGATACAAGAATAAATATCTCTGATAAACATATCCATGATGTTTTAGAAAGGGCATTCAGTAAATTTTGGAATAACCAAAAAACTACTAAAGGATTTCATAAAAAGAGGGAGAATATTAACAAAATAGTAAAAGGTACTACTAACGGAGGATCTGCAGCATTATTTAATGAAGGTATTGAAGCAATTGGAGGCAAAGAACCTTATATTATTACACGATTGTATAATCAAATTACAGAAGCGGATGAAATGCAAGTACGATGCATTATAGGTTATGTATCAAGCATTCAAATACTGTCTGATATTCACGCATACATAAATCTCACGCCAAAAGTTGAAAATAGTGTGAAGGTTCATTTTGCAGAGCAGTTTAAAGCTAATAATGAGCCGGAATTTGAAAAAATGTATATTATTCAAAATTATATAAACTCAATAAAGGAAATAGAAAAGAAGATTGTATGTTGCTGTATTGGGCGAGTTAAGTTTGTAAAAAACGGTATTAATATCTTGGTTGATAGAAGTAATGGTTTTACAATAAATGGTATGAATTTTTACGAAATAATTGCATATATGCGTGATATCTAGTATGTAAGATGTGCCAAATAGTAAAATAAATTTAAGGTGAATAAATATATTTAGTGAATCGTTAGATTGTTATACTTAGTATTATGAATGCAAAGCAAGGTTAAATGGAGGTTATATTGGTAAAATTTGCTGAATTATGATTATATTTATATATGATTTGATGTGGTAAGGGGGATTTTTTGTGAGTGGGTTGATTGATGAGGTTTGGCAATATTCACACTATTATGGTGATATGTTATTTACTTCTTTGCGTTTACATGATAATGAAGAAGATTATGCTGCTATATTAGTTTTGTTTAATGCTATGGAGTTAATCTGTAAATCTGTAAGGGAAAACTATAATCAAAACTTTTTAGAGGATTTGTACGAATTAAAAAGAAAAAATATGCTATCCGAGGAGGATTATGAATTTCTAGCAAGCAAAGAATCAGGAATTAGAGGCATCAGGAATATCATGACACATAGAAATGCATATCAATATTGTTTAGAAGATCCTGATGTTAAAGCTCTTTCTTTTGCAGAACCAGGAACTTGGACAATAATATTTGAAAGCTATGCCCCTAGAATAGTTCAAATCCTATATGAGATTATAAACAAATCTCATTGGAAAACTGAAGAGTGATTGAAATGGAACTATAGAATAATAAAAGAATGGATTAATTCATTTTTTTGAAAATTATACTTGACGGGGACAAAGTCCCCACTTGTTACAATAAGTATCGAGAGGAGGTCTAAGTAAATGAGACCAAAAGAAATTCAAGAAAAACTCGGTATTGATGCTGATCGAATTAAACTGTTCAAACGTGAAGACATCTTCTTCCCAGAGAATCCACCATCTGGAAACAGAAGTACTGATTACACTGAAACAGACTTTGAAAATTTACGTCTTCTTGTAGTTCTAACAAAATCTGGACTCACCTGCAGCGATATAAGAAAACTGCAAGATGGTGAATGGAATTTGAAGGAAGCGGCTGTAGCACGAATACAAAGCATTGATGCGGAGATAGCGAGAAAACGCAACTCTTTGGCATTGCTTTCAGAACTGCTTGATGATAAAGCAGAGTTCGAGACTTTTGACACTGAACACTACTGGAATGCTATTACGAAGAAGGAGGCTTCTGGAGAGAAATTCATCGATATTGAAGATATGTATGGTTATCGCCCGGTGTCGCTTATTCGTATTTTCCAGTGTCCGTACTGCGGTGAAGAGTATGAAGTCGATTTGGAAGATTACCTTTATGACCAGAGCAGCGATGAAAGAGAAAATGGTATGGGACCAGACATTGTGTATAGTTTTAATTCCGAAAACAGTTACGAGTGTCCCAAGTGCGGTAAGGTAATACACATTGATGGATGGATTCGAGAGTACCCAGTCGGTGCTTACGACTCTGAGGACATTAATCTTGGTGTATGGGAGGAGTAATTATGGCGGTAACGAATGAAGAAAAGAGCCTTTTGAAGAGATTAGTATCGGGTGCATTAGATGGATTTGTGGGTGATGATTTAACTACTACTGGAGGATCCACAGTTTGGAAGGCGATTAAGAATGGAGTGCCGGCAATGTTCAAACAAGGACCCGGAGGAAAGTTCTTTAATGGTAAGGAGAACGAGCGCTTTGAAGGTGTTCTGCACATATTGCAGGAATGGGCGACAGATGAACAGAAGTTAGAATTTCTCAGAAAGTTCGGGTGGCTCATGAAGGATGAGGCGGTTAAAGCCTATAGTGCCAAGTTCAAACCAAAGAAATAGCTTATAAATTCTAATTAGGCTCTCCATCACTGGTTGAATTCCTAGTGATGAGGAGCCTTTGCTGTGTGGTCTATTCATTTAATGTCAATGTTCAGATCCATGGAACGTGGCTTAGATAACGAAATATAAGCTAGGGTTGAGATTAGAGAATTGTTGTTCGAGTATGACTTATTCTCTTATTGGATTTCTACAATTTAGTTGGAAATTTTGTTAAAATGAATTGCGGTAATGTTAAATCCATTAGCTTGGTGAATTGATAGGACAATGCTATAATAGTTATATCAATTTATAGGAGGATAAATCCATTTATGATTAGAAAAAATGTACGTTTTGGAGAGAATCTGAGAGTGCTTCGAGACAAAAAAAAGTTATCACAGGAGAAATTGGCACAACAAATAAATGTTGCAAGACAAACAATTTCTACCTGGGAAGACAATATTGGAAAACCTGACATTTATATGTTGGCAAAAATAAGTGAGATTTTTAATATATCAACAGATGAGTTACTGTTTGGAAAGGCGCAGGAAACAAAGATAGTTAATACACAGAGATATAATATCATAGAGGATTGCAGTAGTGAATATATCAGAAATATTAAAGAAAAAGGATTCTATGATGTTCTTGAGGAGGATATACAGGAATTCTTTCCAATTATAGAATTAAGATTTGCTCGTATTATGGGAATTGCATTAGAATTAAAGGAATACGGATATAACATTGTTTCTATTTATGCTAACGGTTTTGGCATTTATATTGAAACGGATGAACAGGCACAGAAGTTTTCTAGAATATTGTATAATATTATTGATGATGGCTTTATGCATCATGAAGAACAACGAAAAGCAGTATCATTTTCTGAAAAAGCGCAGGACAGAGTGGATGTAACAGAAATGGAAATCCTGAAAGAAGTAAGAGCGGAACTGTTCGGAGCAGAGGATCTGTATTATTGGGTTGACGAAAATGATAGAATTAGGGGTCACGGTAAAAGTAAGGAAGAATGTATAGCTCAGATTAAAATGCAAAATTGCATTAATTATACAATTCTTCAAGAAGAGTAGGAATTTAATTTAAGCACTTGTCAGAATGTGATGGGTGCTTTTTTTGTGGCAGCGGAGCTGGAAAATGTAGAACTTGCTAAGCATAATTCTTTACTGGTTTCCTTCCGTTTAGCTGAAAGGCGTCATGACTTTTAATATGCTCGATGGCCATGGTAAGGCTCCGAGCATCATTATGCCTATGATATTCATTGTGGCTGTTGTGCTTGTGGTATATTTTGAAATGTCTAAAGGTGGGGTATTCCTCTACTTGAATAGTCCTTAATGCTTTGTATTCTTTGACTGCACAAAGATGGCAAAACATCCCATCTGCAGTACATCAAAATACGGGGTGTCAACAGATTTCAATTCAGTTTTGGTAATCATTTGTTCTCCTTGATATTAATATTATAAGGTGGGAAACTTGCCGGAAATGGGCTGTGGATGGTCAGAAGACCTGTTAAGTGTATGCATTAAGAATAACAGAAACATTTTTCGCAGACAAGTATCTTATTTACTAAATTTTTTTTATTTTTTTATTAGAAGTACCATATTCTGGACAATGTAGGGTATATACTTAGTACAGTTATTTGTTTTTTATTCAATTAGGATATTAAGAAGGTCGATAAAAGATACTTAGCAGTAAAATTGTGCAAGAAATGTAAAAAAGTTATTAAAAAAGTTACTAATGTGGTAATATTATGATAAGTTTGATTGTAAAGAGCAATTATAGGAGGCAGTAAAATGGGGGCTTGGTTATTAACATGGAATCAGGAAAATTGGCATGAAGGAGATTGGAATCAACAAAATTATTATAAGTTAATTGATAAAACTAAAAAAGGTGAGGTGGAAGAACTATCTTGGACTTGTTCGAATAGCAATGTAGAGATTGGAGATAGAGTTTTTTTAATGAAAACAGGTAATATGCCGCGCGGAATTATTGCTTCAGGACATGCAACAACCGGTAGCTTTGAAGCGCCTCATTACGATCCAGAAAAGAAAAAAGCGGGTGTTATGGCTAAACATATTACAGTTGCTTTTGACAGTTTTGTTGATGGATTTAAAGGTATTATGCTACAACAAGATGATCTTAAAGAGGCTTTTCCGGAACAAACATGGAGTCCAATGGCTTCTGGAATAGCAATCAAAGATGAGTATGTATCTGAAATTGAAAGAATGTGGACTGATTTGACGATGGGAAGTAATGATCTATTACGCAGATTACAGGGGATGTCGGAACTGATACCAGATGAATATGATGGTTGTTATGAACTTATGCGAGAAACCGTTGATGCGTATTCTCGAATGAATGATATTTCTGTATTAGATTATAAAGATTTAAATCTGGTGTACTTAATGTCTGTTATAAACGTGAAACATGGTATTGATAAGAAAATTAAAACGATAAAAGAAAGTCATCTGCCTGTAGAGGACAAGCAGCATTTATGTGAAGTGCTTGATAGTATATGGCAGAATACAAAAGATGGAAAGTACACTCATCTAGAAGAAGGCAAAGTTGCAGTAGGTTTATTTGGAACGGGCTTTTATTCTTTTGAAAGAAATACAACCCCTGAATTAACACGAAGATTTATTTCCATGTGTATTGATGTTTCAAAACTAGATGAAGACAGCCAGATGTATGATAGAGTTGAACCTATATTAAAGGATAAATACCGAGGTATGAGAGCTGCGGCAGCATCTATGGTTTTACATTGCTTAAAACCATATTCATTCCCAATCTTAAACGGTAATATGGGAAGCGATGATATTTTTTCAGCATTAGGAATAGAGTTGAAGAAAAAGATCGAAGTATCTACTTACATTGAAAATAGTAGAAAGATAAAAATTTTTAGAGATTCAAATTTACCCTTTAAGAATTACCGTATATTGGACTTGGCTGCACAAGAATTAAACAAGAGCGGTGTACAAATTGATTTTTCAGCAATTGAACAGTGGATAGTAGCTTATTCAGGAACGCACTATAAAAAACCAGAAAATGCTACTGACAAAGATGAAGATATGAGCCAAGTCAAAGAGCTTGGAACTTATGCACGAAATCAGTTTATTGAATACGGTAAAAAAGTATTGGATAAGTTTCCTGATTTTTTGTTTGCTGGTTGCTCAAATTGGGTAAATCAAGGCCAGATAGTTCCAGATTATTTCTGGATTGAGTTGAAAAGAAAAGGTCTTGAAGATAAGCCATTTAGTATTTCTCTTGCTATTTGCAAATTCGATAGTGAGGTGATATTATCTGCGCGCGTTGAAGTAAAAGATGTTTCTTGTAAAGAGGGGGACTTCGAGCAATTTAATAGAATGATCTATGAAATAGTTCCTGAAAACAGCGGATGTCATTTTGATGGAGAAGATATCTCAGGCAACTATAAGTATATTGGTAATATTCAAGGTGAAGCTATTTCAGCTTATGAAACAGGAGAATATAAGAAGATAAGAATTATAAAAAATATTGATAATCCGTATGAGGCATCAAGAACAGAACAGATTATTAATGATACTATTGAAGCTGTAAATATATTAATGCCAAGTTATGACAAGATTTTCGAAAATAAAGTTAATGGGGTGAAAAAATCTATGGTGAACTTACAAAAAACATTTGACCGCAATATGATTTTATACGGACCTCCTGGAACAGGAAAAACTTATAACACGGCTATCTACGCTGTTGCTATCTGTGATGGAAAGTCCCTTCAGGAAGTCGAAGATTTGGGATATGAAGCTGTGAAGGAAAGATATAATGAGTTGATGGAGAATGAAAGTAGAATTGCTTTTACGACATTCCATCAGTCATATGGTTACGAAGAGTTTATTGAGGGAATTCGTCCTGTAATGGATGATGAAATAGATTCAAATGAGCTTCAGTACAAAATTGTACCGGGTGTTTTCAAAGCGTTTTGTGAGAGAGCCAAAGAAGAAAAAATACAGGCACCATCTTTGGGTATTCGAGAGAATCCAGTGGTGTGGAATGTTCTTCTTGATGGAAGTGGTGCTTCTGAATTAAAAACACGGTGCTTTGAGAACGATTATATTAAGATTGGCTGGACTGATGTAGAAGCCAATGTTACGGATCAGACGAAAGGTATCACTAATCAAGCACGCACCATTCTTACTAATTTCCAGGATGAAATGCAGGAAGGTGATATTGTTCTTGTTCAAGCACATAATACTTCCGTTGATGGCATTGCTGTTATCACGGGTGAATATAAGTATGACGAAAAAGATGAAGACTTCCCAAGAACACGAAAAGTAAAGTGGATAGCAAAGAATATTAATGAAGATGTATTGGCTTTAAATAAAAATGTCCGCTTAGACAGAAAAACTGTATACCCATTAAGAAATATGCAAGTTGCCGATGTTATGAAATTGGTAGAGAAATATTCTAAAAGCAGCATTACTGTGGAGAAGAATGAAAAGCCATATGTATTTATCATCGATGAAATTAACAGAGGAAACATTTCGAAGATTTTTGGTGAATTAATTACACTGATCGAGGAAACTAAGAGATTGGGTGAAGAAGAAGCAATGACAGCAATTCTTCCTTATTCTGGATCAGCACATCCGTTTGGTGTCCCAAACAACGTGTACATACTTGGAACTATGAATACAGCAGATCGTTCTATTGCGCTAATGGATACAGCTCTTCGTAGAAGATTTAATTTTGTTGAAATGATGCCTAAGGATGAATTACTGCAGGGTGTAGTGGTTGAAAAGAATGGTATAGTGGTTAATATTCAGAAATTATTAAAAGATATCAATATCAGAATTGAGTTTTTATTTGATCGTGAGCATACGATTGGACAGGCTTTTTTCTGGGGTCTAAAAAAAGATCCAACCGTGGAGAAGCTGGGTGAGATATTTAAAAAGTCAGTTGTTCCATTGTTACAGGAATATTTTTATGATGATTATGAAAAAATTCAGTTGGTTCTAGGTGACACAGGGAAAGCAGATGCTCATTATAAGTTTATTTTGAATGAAGAAGTTGCTCCCAACAAGATATTCAGAGGACGTACCAATTTGGAAAAAGAGCAAAAATATAAAATTCAGGAGAGTGCTTTTGATTTGATTGAAAGCTACGAAGGTATCTTAAACCCAGAGGAGTAGGATGGTGACTACATGGATGATAATATGTTAATTATAAAAGAGTTCGATACCATCACCTGCAATATAGATTACAAAAATGACAAGTATTTAACGTATCTGGATAAAGATATTTTTGCTGACTTTGATAAGTTTGTTCGAGAGAACACTTCGGAAGATGACGAAACTGCAGCATTGGACTTCTTTAGAGCTTTTGCTAAAAAGGGAGTTGGAGATGTCATTCAGGCAAGGAATTATGTAGGCCTTGTACAGCTGGAAAGTGGATATCAAATTCAGGTACTTCCTAAAATTGATTTTATTGTAGATAACGAGGCGGATTCAATAACAACCAAGGTCTTTCTTAAAATGCTTCGTAGCATGAAGGATTTCCCTGGAAAAGTATATAATGCTGCAAACTTGAAGACTGATCGTATGAATCTATACGAGATCTTTATTAGCATGTACATACAGCAGGTAGCCGAGCTTACAAAGCGTGGATTGAAATCCGCTTATATCCCAATCAATGAGAATCTGAATTTTTATAAGGGGAAGCTGCTCTTTAATGAACACATAAAAAAGAATACGGTTCACAGAGAGAAGTTTTATGTTTCATATGATGAATTCCAAATAAATAGAGCTGAAAATCGACTTATCAAGTCTACGTTAATAAAATTGCAGAAAGTATCTACAAATTCTAGCAATATAAAAGCGATCAGGCAGCTATTAGTGTTCTTTGAAATGGTTGATATGTCTACAAATTATGTAAAGGATTTTTCTGAGGTGGTAATAGATAGGAATACCAAGGATTACGAGGACATCATGATGTGGTCTAAAGTGTTCTTGATGAATAAGAGTTTCTCAACCTTTACCGGCGACACAAACTCAAGGGCTTTATTGTTCCCTATGGAAAAGGTCTATGAAGCATATGTGGCTCAGAACATGAAACGGGTACTTGGTGAGATTGATTGGGATGTATCAACACAGGATAGAGGGTATTATTTGTTTGAAGAGAATAATCGAAATATTTTTGCTTTAAGACCGGATATTGTTGTAGCTCGTGAAGATGGGCATCAAATCATTATGGACACCAAGTGGAAACGGTTAATTAATGATGGAGGAAAAAACTATGGTATATCGCAGGCCGATATGTACCAGATGTTTGCATACTCCAAGAAGTACAATACGCCGGATATTTGGCTTCTTTATCCAAAGACTGAGGAAATAGCTCTACATGAGGATATTACTTTTAAAAGCTATGAGGTTGATGGAAGTTACGTAAATGTGTCTCTATTTTTCGTTGACGTAACAGATATTGAAATGAGCTTGAAAAAGTTGAGGAGTAAATTGGTATAGGTACTTGGAGGATAGGTATGAGTACGATTGAAAATAGGTTTAATGAAGAAATGAACAATATATATCATATAGCAAAAAAGGAGCTCAATTATACCGCATCAAGGTTTATTCAATTAGTAGCAAAATATGGTGGGGTTAAAGCGGCAAAAAAGTTGATTTCCAAAAGTGGTGGAACTTATGGGTTTGAAGTTCTGTGGGAAAATAAACGTCTTGATTTGTCAGTCGAGGCTCTTGTTTTAAGACCTGAATACCATGAATTGTTCACAGATGAGGAAAGAGAAATCTGCAGAAACAGACTAAGAGAATTTGGGTATGAAAGTAATCACTGATTAGAAAAAACTTAAATAATTATAAAGATAATTGAATGATAGAAAAGTCATAAAGGCCAAGGAGGTATACCTATGCCATTTGAAATTATTCGTAACGATATAACTAAAGTATATGTAGATGCGATTGTAAATGCAGCCAATTCATCCTTGCTTGGTGGTGGAGGGGTTGATGGAGCAATTCATCGTGCTGCAGGTCCTGAGTTACTTGAAGAATGTCGTACCCTCGGTAGCTGTGAGACTGGGAAAGCAAAGATAACTAAAGGGTATAAGTTACCTGCAAAGTATGTTATACATACCGTTGGCCCAGTTTGGCAAGGGGGTAATAATAACGAGCAAGAGTTACTGGCGGATTGTTATAAGAACTCACTCGCATTGGCTAAGGAGTACAATCTTGAGAGTATAGCATTTCCGTTAATATCATCGGGTGCCTTTGGGTATCCAAAAGATAAAGCATTAAAAACAGCCATTTCGGTTATCGGAGATTTTCTGTTAAACAATGAAATGACAGTTTTTCTGGTTGTGTATGATAAGGCAGCATTTGTGTTATCTGAGAAGTTGTTTTCATCCATTACGAAATATATTGACGATAAGTACATAGAAGAACATCCATTGGATCGCAATAATAGATTTGAAGTAAGACAGTTACTGAATGAATATTGTCTAGAAGAATCTGTACTTTTGTCAGAGGAAGCATTTTCACCAATACAAAAACGAAAGCGAAGCTTGGATGATGTAGTAAAGTATTTGGAGGAAACCTTTTCGCAGATGCTACTTCGGTTGATTGATGAAAAAGGCATGACAGATGCGGAAACATATAAAAAGGCCAATATAGATCGAAAGCTTTTTTCTAAAATCCGGAATGATATAAATTACAAACCGAGTAAGCCTACAGCTATAGCATTTGCAGTCGCACTGAAGCTAAACCTTGATGAAACGAAAGATTTGTTGCTCAAGGCTGGTTTTGCGCTTTCTCGCAGCAGCAAATTTGATGTTATAATCGAGTACTTTATTGATGATGGCAATTACAATATTTTTGAAATTAATGAGGCGTTATTTGCCTTTGATCAAAACCTATTAGGGGTCTGATAATATGAATAAAAACTTTGAATCAAACATGTCAGAATTTTGCAATCATGCATTAGATGTTCTTAAAAAATATGATAAAAATATAAAAAGTAGAATTATGAAGGGAGATTACAGTGATTTTTATAGTTACGATTGGAAGGGTATAGGAATTTATTCTACTACCGAACCCATTCTTAAATATTTGATATTCACAAATCTACTTGACAAATACCGTATGTGGTCTGAAATGTCTGATTATTATAAAGATAGTAAGGAAAATGGCAAGCTTTTAGATTTGGGTTTGTATTTTGGTGATGTAAATAATGAAAGTGATGAAGAATTAATACCGAATGTAGCTGTAGAGATGAAGTGGACTAAACTTACACAAGATGGTTATTTTTATTCGAATTGGCTTCCCTCAATAAAAAGAGATATAACCAAATTATGCAGGTGTAGTCCTGAATATCAGTACGCTGAAAAGTATTTTATGCAATTTTTATTTGTAAAACAGGACATGTTTACTAACCAATTTGAAGAAAAACTTCGGACTCAGCTTACAGAACAATGCAATGCCATTATTGATCACAGGACTTTGAAAAATAGGAAAATAAAGCTTGTTTTTAATGATGGATTTAAGACATTAGGTAGATCAGATTCCGATATGTATATATTCAAAATCCTTTTGTGGAAAATTGTTTAATAATTTGTCGCTTTTCATGCGACCCATATACATATATGAAGAGTTATCCTTTAATCACAATAAATGATTGGAGGATATCATTATGAAAAAAGGGTTAACAGAACTGATATTTATTCTTGACAGAAGCGGCTCAATGAGCGGACTTGAAAGTGACACGATCGGCGGATATAACGCTATGCTAGGTAAGCAGAAAAAAGAGCCGGGAGAGGCTGTGATTACTACTGTACTGTTTGATGATAAGTATGAATTACTGCATGACCGTATTAATCTTCGAGGTATACAGCCTATAACAGACAATGAATATTTTGTGAGAGGTAGTACTGCACTATTGGATGCAGTGGGTAAAACCATCAATAAAATAGGAAATGCCCAGAAACATACTGCTGAGGATGAACGTGCTGAACATGTTATGTTTGTCATAACCACAGATGGTATGGAAAATGCCAGCCGAGAATTCAGCTATGAAAAAATCCGTCAAATGATTGAGCGTCAAAAGAGCAAATATGGCTGGGAGTTCATTTTCCTAGGTGCAAACATTGATGCAATTGCTACTGCAGAGCGATTTGGTATTCGCGAAGATAGAGCAACAAATTACAATGCTGACAGCGAAGGTACCTTGCTTAATTATGATGTAATCTGCGAAACTGTAAGTTGCATGCGTGCCAGCAGTCCAATATTAGAGAACTGGAAAGACCGTATAGAAGAGGACTTCAAGAAACGTGGGGGCAGAAAGTAATGGATTTAAAAGATAGATTTGAGGGATGCTTACTGGGAGGAGCGATTGGTGATGCTCTTGGTTATCCAGTAGAGTTCATGAGAAGATCTGAGATTATGAAGAAGTATGGTGACAATGGAATAACTGACCTTGAACTGTCGAAGGAAACTAATAAGGCCCTTGTATCTGATGATACTCAGATGACATTATTTACAGCGGACGGAATGATATGGGCATATTTAAGGTGCAGTGAGAGAGGGATTGGATCTTATGCAGGTAGTGGAACCTACCAATCGTATCTTAGATGGTATTATACGCAGACAGGAAAGATAGAGAACGATTTCTGGTTACATAAGCAGCTGCATGAAGCAGAACAATACATAATTCAATATGATAAAAGCATTATGGAATATGAAGAACTTTATGCCAGTAGAGCGCCCGGTAACAGTTGTCTATCTGCATTAGGAAGCGAGAAAATGGGTACGATAGACAAACCGATTAATGATAGTAAAGGTTGTGGAGCTGTAATGCGGAGTGCCCCTGTAGGACTTTTTCTTCACCATAGACCTGAACATGCTTTTCAAATAGGATGTGAGATAGCAGCAATTACTCATGGTAATCCAACTGGATATCTATCAGCCGGAACTATGGCAGCGATTATTGCGGAAATTATTAATGGCAATAGCATAATTGAAAGTGTGAGATCTGCTCTTGGCATTCTGGTAAGGTACGATAATCATGATGAAATCTTAGGTTCAATTGAAAAAGCCATTATTCTGGCAGAAGGTAATGATAAACCATCAATTGCAATAGAAAAACTAGGTGAGGGCTGGACAGCTGAAGAGGCTTTAGCCATAGCGGTATACTGTGCGTTAAAAGAACAGAATGTACAGAAAGCATTGATAATGGCTGTAAATCATGACGGAGACAGTGATTCAACTGGTTCCATCTGTGGAAATATTATAGGAGCGGCTTATGGGATAGATTTAATACCAAAAGATTGGATTGAAAATATTGAACTTAATTCGTTGATATATGATTTGTCCGGTAAGCTTTACACATTATCGGAGTATGCTTTTGGTAATATGCGGAACTGATTGATGAGAAGAATTGTTGTCGTGGAAAATAGCCACTACCCAATTATTCCACCTGAAATCTTCATGTAGGTTAACCATGGAAAAGTGAGGTATAGAAATGGGATTATTTGATATATTCAAAAAGAAAACCAAAGAGGAAAATATAGCACTTACAGCACAGGAAACACTGTTAATGCAGACAGCCGCTATATCGGAATCCGAGAAGAAATATTATCAGCCGGATTCATATTACTTGGCGAAGTCACATGAAGGAACACCATTTGAAAGTGAAGTAATATCCTTTGAGCAGAGAAGGGAAACCGCTATTCCATCTAATAACGGTTTGTATGTTCCTGAAATCTTAATGCTACACTTTTGCAAAAAATATCCTAATCCTAAGAGCGGTTATCCAGGGTATTGGTGGTACAAATACGGCATTCGTGATGTGGGTTCCATTTATGAGTCACTGGTGGAGCGTGATTTTCTTACAATTAATGATAAAACAGGTAAATACGAGCTTACAAATCTCGGTATATCTGAACTTGAAGAGAATGCCTATGTGCCATATATGCATAGTCACAGTAAATACACTACATTTACAATTTGGGATTTAAACCAATTGTTAGGTACCGGTGATAAAAGTAATTACGTAGAAATCATAGAGAAAAAACATGCCGAGATTGACAATAGAAATGTTGAGAGTAATAAAACTTTTATGAAGGAACTGAAAGTAATAGATCCAGAAGGCTATAGGTCATTGAAAAGCCAGGATAAGCAGATAAAAGCTGTTCATGCTGCCGATGATAAGTATGCTACAGATAATGATCTTGATTGGATTATCAACTTTTGGGAGGAAATATGGAAGGATGGTGGTCCCAAATTTGAAGGTTCCGGTTGGATGTTCAGGCTGCCAGATTTGTATATCAAGGCTAAAAGATACGATGATGCAATAGCTATTGTACAAGAAATAAAGAAAACCAAGGGGTCGTATTATTCAAATAAGGCTGACAGCTATATTACCAAAATCGAAGAGCGCAAAACAAAGGAAGCTGCTAAGAAAATAAAATAAAGTGTTGCTAGTGAAAAAGGAGGTGTGCTTATTTTGATGATTAGTCCAGAAAACTATTACGAAGAATATCTGAGTGGAAAAGATGCCAAGCAAATCATGAGCATTATTCGTGGACTAAAAAACGAAATGGGTCACCTAAAGACCTTCAAGAATGGATTTGTAAAAACACAGATATGCTTGGTGAAGATCAATAATTAATAATTGACTATGGGAGGTATGGAAGATGGCATTAACTACAATATTAAAAGAAAATAGAGAATTTAAAGAACTTATAAATAGCTCAATGCCCTCGAAGAAATCTTTTACAACAAATACAGGAAGACCACCTTTTTCAAGCAAAAATCCAATTATCGTTCCATATTCTCTTGATAATTCATATCAAGCCAGCTTGGTGGGGACTGCTTCTGACTATATGTTTCGTTTTATAATAGCGAAAACCGTAAGTAGTAACAAAGAAGATGTCATTAAAGATCTTGTTGCAGAAAAAGGCCTACAACGATTAACAACAAGACTATATAAGAAATTTAACCTTGGAAAAGACGATGAAACAAACGATAAAATAAAAAGCGGATTAGAAAAAAGAAATGCTTATTTTGATAAATGTAAGGATACTATAAAAAGGTATATTAATGGTGATGAACAACTTTTTTATTTTCTTATTACAACTAGTATATGGTTTGCACAACTTGATGCCGTTTTTCGAAACAAATTGGATGATAGTATCAAGATTGCCTTTATGAAAGAAAAGGAGCCATTAGTAGAGAAAGAAGTAATGCTACTTTGTGAGGTCTTTATAGAAACCTTTATTAATAGCAATATTGTAACATCAGACAGTGACGTAGTTTTCAATCCCACATTTGGTGAGTGGAGCAAAAAAGTCGGTGGAGCTGATGCGGATATTTTTATTGATGGTACCCTCTATGATTTTAAATGTACTAAGGATGTATCTTTGCAATGGGATTATTGCGCACAAATTTTTTCTTACTATATTTTGGGATTACTGGATAAGCAGAACGGGTGTATCGGAAGTCTCGCAGAACGAGAAATTAAAAATATATCATTATATTATTCGAGATTTGGCTTAATCAATACATGTTATTTAGCCACAAGTGACGCAAAATATGATGCAGATTTTCTGAAAAGTACTAAGGATATAATTGAACAGGAGTATAATGAATTAGAAGCCTTCAACAATGCAGCAATTTCTCTGAATGGTTTTAAACCATCATTCCCGGAGTTTACTAATGATTATATTGATAAAGAAAAGTATGGAGCCCTTACAGTTGAGGACTATTTGTCCCGCGCTTTTCCTTCTTATGAAGAGTGTGGCATACCTACTATATTGCAAAAACCAATATTTTGGTCTGGATGTAATATTCCGGATATTGTAAATAAGGAAAAGCTTTTTTATATAATTCGATTCAAAGCTTGCTTTTATATTAAGGAGGGTTACGAACCTTTTGTATATAATAGAGTTAGCTTTTTATACCCAATTGATAAGGCTCTAGCTTCTTCTGAAGTATATGATTGTAAGACGGGAAAATGCTATGATAAATATGTAAACTCAGACGGAAGTGTGGTTAAATCTCGTCCTATATTAACATTAACTAAAGAAGACTATCTTCTATTTCTGAAGTATTATAAAACAAGTGATCTAGAAATTATGGATGGTTGCTACTTTAAATGAAATTGAGCATAATTTTTTTGTTGAAAGATATGAGGTATAATTATGCCATTGCCTATGATTTTGTATATAACATTGACAAGGTTACTTCAGAGTCATTTAACCAAAATCCTATTTCAGTTCAAAAAATTCCAGAGATTGGTTCTCGAGTTACTAATCATATAAATATCGGGATTGATATTTGCGGCAATATAATAACGGCTTTTGATTTGTAGATTGTTCAGCATCATCGATACAGATATATTGCATTCAAAAAGAATAAAGTGTGTGTAAGAATGGTTTTTGATGAGTTTTTTTATGCTGAAGTAATATGGTGGTTGTATTCGATAAAATAATGATTTTGGCGATGAATTATTATTAATAAGTAATGGAGGTAACATGGGATGGACGACACTGTGGAAAAACTGAAAAAAGATGGTCTTTTTCTGAGACAGATACCGAAAAAGGATCAGACAATAAAAATGTGTAAAGCGGCTATCAGTCAAAATCCCAAGGCACTGAAATATGCATCCAGAAAATGTATTGATGTAGATATTTGTTTAGCTGCAGTTCAAAAGGATGGAAATGTATTTCGATATGTTCCAGAACAGTTTATTACCATAGAAATGTGTTTGTTGGCTGTTCAGGCAAACGCAGATTTACTTAACAATGTCCCTACTGAATGGAGAACCAAGGAAATCTGTTTGCTTGCAATAACAAAGAAAGCAGAGACTTTGTCATATGTTCCCATTGAGAAAAGATATGAGATATTTAATGAAGAATCTCCTGCGGAACTTTTAGAGAGTATAATTGAATTTAGCATAAATGGGTTAATCTATATGCCGAATTGCAGAAATGGAATTGATATATGTTTAGCGTGTATTAAGAAAGACTTCTCTGCCTCTATGTATTTACCTGAAAGTATAAAAAAGAATAGAGAGATTTTGGAGTTTCAGAAATTACAAGGGAAAATCAGAATCCTTTACAAACAGTACAATTCGGAAACGAATTTATTCGTGGCAAATGTAAAAGTGTTTTATAATGGAAGACCATCTATTTTTGATGAAAGCAAATTAATAGGTGATTCATATTCAGTCATGATTGAATTCCAGAACTTTGATGAGTTTTACAGCTTCTTGGATGGCAATCTATATGATGCAGAATTACGGACATATAAATTTGAAGGCTTCGACCTAAAACAATACAACATTGAAGGAGCGGTGATTCATCAAGATGTTCTGGTAAAACAAGGGCTGTTTGACGGTAGCTATTTCGAAGGACTGAAAAAACGCATAGAGTGCATGGATTTAACTGAGATGGAGAAAAATGAAATCTGTCTTTTGACAGGATTCAATTATCCAAAACCAGTTGATGAGGATGGACATGAACAGTTTGATTACAGCCAAGTACCGTTTTTCTATGTAAGCGACATTCATCTGTGCCATAGGGTTTTACATAAGTTTAAACTGAGAGCAACAAAGGAAGAAATAAGAGGATATGTTAAATTCCTGGCACGAAAAATGTTGGAATCGGTAGGAACAGTTCCTTATTATAGCTATCTTCTAATTGCTGGAGATACTTCTTCTGAATTTGAGATGGCAAAAATATTCTATGAGGAGTTGGTACGTTTTTGGGAACCTCAAAGAATTATTGTAATCCATGGCAATCATGAACTTTGGGATCCATGGGATGAAATGGAAAACAATATTCAGGTATATCGTGATTATTTCAAAGAGTTGGGGATAACATTTTTGCAAAATGATTTTCTTTTGGTGAATCACTACCATCAGCATTTTATACTTAACGAAGAGAAAATCCTCAAACTGAGCGAAGAACAAATAAGGGGGCTAGCACAGGAGTGTTCAATTGCAGTACTTGGAGGCATTGGATTTAGTGGATTAAATGAAAAATATAATGCTGTGAATATGCGTTATGGAAAATCTTTTGAGGAATCAGAATCTGCGGAAGTGGCTCTGCTAAGAGATATTTCTGAAGCTCGTAGATTTAATAACATATATCGGAAACTATTACAGACTCTTCCACAGAACAAGGTTATAGTAATTACACATATGCAGAAATGGGACTGGAATGCAGATCCACATAATCCGAACTGGATTTACGTAAACGGACATAACCATCGTAATTACTTTGATATCAGCGATAACAAGGTTATATATGCAGATAATCAAATTGGTTATAAAACAGAAAAAATAGGACTGAAATACTTTTATATCGATAATGAATATGACATTTTTGCATATTTAGAAGAAGGCATTCATGAGATAACAAAGAGTCAGTACACAGATTTCAATAAGGGTAAACTGGTGCAGATGTCATTTGGAAGAGAAGATGGACAGATTTACATGGTAAAGAAGAACGGAAAGTATATGTTCTTTCTTTATTGTTTATATTCCAATCGGTCAAAAAATAAATGTCTTTACCTTTTGAATGGAGGTAGACCGAGCAAATTGCTACAGAATAGCCTAGAGGATTTACAATATTATTATGCTACTCTTGATACCTATACGGATAATGTTCACCAACTGTTAGACCGATACACAGGTGGGCAGAAGAAAATTTCAGAGTTCGTTAAAGGACTTGGAGGATCCGGAAAGATTCATGGGAGCATAATAGATGTGGAAAAACCGAGTAATTTTGAAGCATATTCTTATTGCCACTTGTTTGTCAATCCGATAGATGGAAAGGTTACACCTTATTTTGCATATGACGTGAAATCCAGAATTGTTTATAAAGATTTCAAGGCGTTACTGGAATCACAGGAGTCTTGTAAATTGTTGCAGGATAATTACACAAGACATGAAAATGGACAAAATTTAAATATGCCTGCCCTACAGTACTCTAACCAGTTGGAGGAATGGGGGGATGAAAGTTCCTTGTATGATGAAGGAGGCTATCTGTATAAGATATCTAGAATAATAAAAAGTCTACAGTATTTAACTGATAAAAACATTATTCGCATATGGAATCTGGATCTACTAAATTATGATTTTGTTAGTCATATTAAGAAAGCATGCAGAATTGAAGACATGATTGAGGATACACTCATTCTTGATATTGACGGTGAGTAGAAGGTCGATATATTTCCTCGTACCGTCATTTCCTAAAAATCACCGAAAACCGGTGGCTATGTTTCGTTGGAAAGATAACGGGTATTTTTGTATAGTTGTGGAGACAGGATGGATGTAGAGGGGGAACAGAACAACCTTGAAGCAAAAGAATCATTTGCATGGCAAAATAAATACCAAAATAAACATGAAACCCTGCATTTTTAATACAGCAGGGTTTCGTATATATTATTTGTCGCAAGAATTTAATATATCAAGTTGGCCCTCAGCGATTGAATTTATATTGCTGTCGGATTCATCCTCTTGTTCTTCAGATGCAATAGATTTTGTTTTGAGTGCATATAATGTTTCCCATTTTAATGGATTATGGGATTTTTTATTGTAAGCAAGAAGAAGAGCCTCTGCAAAACCGAGTGATCCCGCTTTTCGTTCTTTGGCGGTTCTGCTGATTTCTTTTACCGATATTCGGCCAACTTTTTCTTTGAATACATCATCCTTCAGAGAATCACCGTAGGTTTCAAGTAGAATTACTAAGCCATTTAGCATATTTCCGCTAAAAGATTGTGGGGTACCTTCCCAAGTTCCGATACAAAGGCGCAGAACACGATCTAGTGTATGAAAACCGTATTTGTCATATATCTTTTCTAAGGAATAAACAGCACAAATGCCACCGGGTCTGGAGCTTTGAGTAAGGAATAAACCATAAGATTCAACTAAATCTTTTATAATCAGTTGTTTATCATTGCCGGCTTCAATATTAGCCATAAAGATTTCATAAGGCAAGAGCGGTTTAACATACTTCATCTGGTTAGCAAAGATATCTGCTTCATGCGAATATTCCAAGTCATCGTATATCATACACCATACTGGTGTTTCGCGAGAACCGGATACCAATGCAATGATTTCTATGGTATGCTGGCCGTTAAAAACGTAATTGATTCCATTGCGGCGACTGACTTTTACTGGATTGACCTGATACGGATCAAAGTTGTCAGCGGCCCTTTGTACATGATTAATTGACAGGTTTCGTTGGTATTCTTGGTTGGATACAAGGTTCTTTATTGGTATCTGTTCAAAATGTACATTCGGTACATACTTAAGTAATTCGTCCATTATTTTTCCTCCTCAAGGGCATTTAGCATACTTTCAATCGTATTTTTAAGGTCGACTAACTGGTTTTGTAATTTGTTTCGTGCACCATCGGATACATGCCTGAGATTAGCAGATAATCGGGTACGTTTTATGGAGCTAACCCAGGATGGAATAGTAAGCATAAGGCTAGAAATATCAGCATCCGGGTCATACTTTGGCATCTGCTTGATTTGAATGTCCGTATGAGCTGATGGTTTGATTGGTGGGGAAGGTAGTCTTTTCCATTGCAGTTCATGGCGCATTTCTGAGTAGCTGATATGTTCTATTTGTTCACTGGAAAGATAACTGTTCAAATTTTTGATATTCTCCTTTGGAAGTCGTGATAGTTCTATAAGATTTTCATGCGATATTTTTAATTTACCGGAGAGTATTTTTCTTGCAATATCAGTATCTTTTTCAGAAATTATATCAATTGTTCTTGCGTAGACACCATATTTATAAATTGTGTTTTGTGAGATGTTATACTCTTTTCCGAGCTGAAGGGCTGTTGTGTTGCTGTTGTTTTCGTCGTTCAACAACATGGTAGAAAACTCTTTTTCTGAATAAGGATTACTGCCAATGGTGGGGTATTTTGCACCGATTGTTTTTTCAGCATCATATCGTTTTCCAATTAAATATTTTTTTGTTTCATCAGATATGTTTTTCGTACATAATTGATTGGAACATATCCATGCTATTACATCTTCCCGTTTATTGAAGTCCATTGCTAATACTTCAAATGAAATATTACAGTGATGACATATTTCGTATCGATTGTGTCCGTCAATTATTATTTCATTCCATATTACTATGGCTTCGCGACAGCCTCCATTTATTAGATTTTGTTTTAGCTCCTCATACTCATTATGAGAAAGCGGTGGAATTAGGTTCTTGAATTCCTCATCTATTTTAAGGTTATGAATACGATAGTCGTTCATACTTTTTCCTCTATTCAATATTATCTTGTGTTTCGTTCATTAAAACAAAGTCATTCATTGAAAACTGTGCAATCCCTTCTTTCTGAATTAAATCACCATAAATTCGGTATGCCTTTTTATTCTGCCATCCGCAATTTACATTTCGTAAAGTTCGAAGAAGGTCACTACTATAAATTTCACAACAATTTTTAGTTGATAGCATTTGAGGTTTAATATGATGGGCCAAATGATCTTCACGAATACTACGTCTTAAAGCAATGATTCGAGCAGAAGGATTTACAAGTAATTGGATATATTCGGGATCTCCCAACATATGTAGTGTTGATTTGTGAATTCTTATACGATTTTTCTTAAGATCGATAGATAGAATCGGTTGTAAGGAAGGTTGATTAATCATTTTGTTTTACCTCACTTTCCGTTACTTCAATATCAGAAGAGGAAAAATTCCTCCTGTTTTCCTGGATACCAAAGACTGCATAACCGTCAAAAATATTTACCTGAATGGATTTTTGATGTTCCTCCACAGGTAAACCGAACTGATTCTTCCATTCAGCAGGGTATGCGGGAGTACGTGACATTTTTGGCTTTTCCCCCTCTTTGGCCGTACTCATATATATTTCAGGTGTTGTAAGATCAAAAATAAAAAGAAGTTCATTATCAGAACTTATTAGTTTTCCCAATAACTTATATCTATAATTGGGGTTCCAACCCATGAGTGAGATAACCTTTGCAAAAAACATTCTACACGTAATCTGCTTTGGAGAACGTTTCTTTTCACTGGCAGAACACCAACGAAAGGAATCCTTTTCATCTTCTGAGCAAGGTCTGACAGCCAATTTTTTTTCATCAGGATTTACAAGAATTTGTACGAAATCAACATCAGGCAGCTTTTTTATACAAGCGGTATTTAAGGAGACCTTGCAGTTACTTAAAGTGAAGGATGGTTCATATGTATGTGCAAAAAACTCTCCACGAACGACCTGATAACCATCATAACTAAAAGCATCCTCTTCAATTATTTCAATCTCCCTTGAGGTTGTTTTCTGTTTTGGGTTGTAGGTATTATTCATAATTTCATTACTTGTGTTCTGAATAATATTATCATTCAACATGGTTATTTCGTTCATGGTTAACCTCCTGTTTCATATCATTCATTAATTTGTCGATGCTTTTACAAATATCATCTGAATCGGTTATCTGCAATTCGGATTCTTTATACGGAACTCCATTCAGGTGAACACCCCATTCTTTATTATTTGAAAAAGCGGCAAGTTCACGAGCCTGCGAATGGCTATAATAGTTGTTACCAAATCCATTTACCCAATCTGCTGGATAAGCAAGGACATTCTTCTTTACACCTTCAGTAAATGGAAGTATATCTTCCAATGGCTTTTTTGATTCTTGTTCTTTTTTATCGGCTGAATCAAGAACATCACTTGGAATTAAGATCTCCGTTTCGTGTAAATTAAATATTATGAGTGATGTATTTTCATTTTTTTTAAGAACTCCTATTACGCGGTATTTGCAGGTTGGATTCCATCCGAATATATCATATAAAGTGGATAAATAGGCAGTACCACTGACAAGGCGAGGCTTAATCCGACCATTTTGAGGACTGGCCCATTGTACGGAATTTCTGTTTTCGTTTGTACAAGGACGTACAGCAAATAGGAGTTTGGTTGGATGCACCAGCATTTCAATACCGACAATATCATTTAACTTACGAATAGCCTCTGTACTGAATTTGATTCCATTAATAGAAAATGTCATACTGATTCGATCAGCGGTATCGAAAAACTGTGCTCGTGCTATTTCAAAACCACGAAGATCAAAATCTCCAGATTGAGCTGTTATACAGGAGGATGATATTGAGTTGACATCTTCAGTAACACTTTCTGATGCTGCTTTATAATCTTTTGATTTGAATCCTGCCCATCTTGGATGGATAGGAACAAATCCTTTTAAAACACCGTCGGTAATGACATGAAGTTCCGGAAGGAGTCCTTTATTTCCGTATTTTGCGTTGCTAATTAGGTGTTGAACAGCAATGAAATCGTCTCTTGAGATAATTGGCTCATGATGATTACGCTGACGATACTGGTTTCTGTCCTGTTTGTTCTTCTTTGATTTATGGTCAAGGTAACTTGGGGTCCAGGTTTTCCGAGCAAGAACATCTCCACAGTGCCTTTCATTCTGAAGAATTTGCAAAATAGAATTTACCGACCAGGTTGTATTATCCTTTTTAGTACGACATCCAAGGTTGGTAAGCGTGTCGGCAATCTGCTGGCAAGTGTAGCCGTATAGGTACATAAAAAATGTCAATCGTACAATTTTAGCTTCCTCCTCATTTATGATAAGATTACCATCATTATCCTGGTCATAGCCAAGAAGTGGCGGTGTGAGAAAAATACCTCTTCTGAAACGCATTTCGATTGAAGCATTCATAATTTCACTTTTATTATGGCTTTCTTCCTGGGCTAATGTAGAAATGAAGGATAAACTCATTTCGCTCGTACTGTTCAAGGTGTAAATATTCTCGGTTTCAAAAAATACTCCCACCGGTGGTTGCAAAGCAGCGAGCTGCCTAACATATCCGATACAGTCAACAACATTTCGGGCAAAACGTGAAACGCTCTTTGTAACAATTAAGTCTATCTTCCCTGCCTTACAGTCAGTAATCATTTTTACAAATGCATCCCTGTGCTGGAGAGAGGTGCCGGAAATGCCTTCATCGGCATATATTTCAATGAGTTTCCAGTCTGGACGGCGGCTGACAACATCATGATAATGGTATTTCTGTAATTCATATGACGATGTTTGTCTTGGATCATCGGTTGATACTCTGGCATAGACAGCTACACGCTTTTCCCTTTGATTATCATAAAAATCTTCTTGTGGCAAAGCGGGAATAATATCTAGTTCATCTGAATTTATGCCTTTATATCGTTCTCGGATTTTTGATTTTTGTATAGCAATGCTTTCTTGCTTTATCTCATTTTCAGTCATAAGTAACCTTCCCTTGTTTAAGCAGTATGGCTCTATTATATTTTTTTCATAAGAATTGAAAATAGACCATGAGTCAAGTGTTTAACCTGTGGTCTATTTCCAAGTGCATATAAATCTGATAATAAGAAGTTTGCTATCGTTAATAATTGTCCTTTTTTTCAGTCAGTATCCAGCCGTTATTTCGCAATATGGATTTTGCGGCGCTGATATGTTCAAATATAAAACGTTTTTCTGATCCGGAACAGTCAGACATCAATAAATCTATGTCAGTTTGGTATTCAGTAGGATTATGAAGTTGATTTCCATTTAGTAATTCATCAACGGTAACTCCAAGTACGTTAGAGATTCGAACCAAGGATTCTAGGCTTGCATGTTTTTTTGCATTTTCAATACAACAAATATAGGAAACAGACATATCCGTTATCTCAGCAAGTTCAGCCTGTGTAAGATGCTGCTGGATGCGGGTTTCCTTTATACGCTTGCCGATAGTTTTATAGTTTACGTGCATTTTAATATCTCCAATCCATAAACAGGTGATGAGAAAGCCACAATAAGCTGCATTATCATTTGTATTATAGGATTTAAAAGAATGGGTATATACTTTTTTATATCTTGTATTAGCAAGCTAGGGATGTGGAGATAGGATTGTTATGGAAAACAGGTTGAGTTGATAAGAAACAATATGTTTTGGGAGAGGTTTATTTACAAGTCGTATACAATTGTATGAACATAAAAACATGACAAAAAGGGTGAAAATTTGCCTTTAAGGGTGGAAATAAGGACCTTCTTATGGTATGATATACAATAATGAACTATATAATTATTCAGCTAATTATTAAGCAATAATTATTCAGCTAATTATTCACCTTTTGTTTCGGAGGATTTATTGATGGCTATTAGTTATAAGAAGCTTTGGCATATTCTTCTGGATCGAGACTTACATAAAAAAGATCTGGTAAGCATGGCCGGAATAAGCGAATATACGGTAAAAAAACTTTCAAGGAACGAAAATGTGTCAACAGAAGTTCTGGGAAAGATTAGTAAGACGTTAGAATGCACAATTGATGATATTGTTGAATTCACAAAGGATTAAATCCGTAATAATGGACGTAGTTATTTGTAAAATAATGTGAAATACAGAGCTGGAAAGAGGATAACAAATGGAACCATTTACTTGTGTGGATTTATTTTCAGGAGCGGGCGGGTTATCCAAAGGCTTCCTGGATGCCGGATATAATGTGATATTAGGTGTTGACCATGATGATGCTGCACTTAAGACTTTTAGTATGAATCATGGCGGCGCAGTTGCCATGAATTTGGATTTATTTGATCATAGCAATATTGATAAGGTTATCGAGTTTCTCGATGAACGAAAAATAAAATTGGATGTATTAATAGGCGGCCCTCCATGTCAAGGATTTTCATATGCCGGGGCTATGGATATAAATGATAGGAGAAATTTTTTATATCTTGCAATGGTAAAACTTACTGAACGCATAAAACCACAAGCCATTTTGCTTGAGAATGTCTTGGGAATGATAGAGGCAAGAGGAGGAGAAGGGGCAAAAAGAATTATTACGGATTTTGAAAAAATTGGATATAAAATGATACCAAAACTTTTATTTGCCCCAGATTATGGAATTCCTCAAATTCGTAAAAGAGTTTTCTTTGTCGGATTAAAAAATTTTGATGGAACATTTGAATTTCCCCCCGCCATTATGTGTCCTGAAAAATATGTGACCTGTGAAGATGCAATAAGCGATTTACCAACGTTACAAACAGAAAAAGGGGAAATCCTGCGTGGTGAAGCAATTCAAGATTACCGAGTCGCACCTTCAACAGACTATCAAAAATTGATGAGAAGACACTCGGATAAAGTTTACAACCATGTGGGCAGCATACCGATTGAAAAAACAAAAAAGATGATTGCTTTAGTCCCTGAAGGGAAAAATTACCTTGCTCTTCCAGAAGAATACAGGGGAATGTATAAATATCATGAGGCATTAACACGGTATCATAGCAAGAAGCCTTCGCTTACAATAAATACGGGACACAGATCGCACTTTCACTATAAATATAACCGTATTCCGACTGTGAGAGAAAGCGCTCGATTGCAGAGCTTTCCAGATGATTTTATTTTTTATGGAAACCAATCACAACAGTATAAACAGGTTGGAAATGCTGTACCACCATTGCTAGGACAAGCTGTTGCTGAGGCATTAAAATCATACTTAAAACAAAGTAAAGAGGTTTATGAGCGTGAAATATAAAATGATTGATTTATTTGCTGGATGTGGTGGATTAGAAGATGGATTTCTTCAGAGTGGAAAATACGAGGATATTGCAGCAGTTGAATGGTTACAACCGCAAATTAATACATTAGTTAATCGATTAGAAAAAAAATGGCATATTGCGGATGCAAAAGAGCGAGTGATGTGTTTTGATATTCAGAGAGAGGAAGAATTGTTTTTAGGATGGAATATTGAGTCAGCTGCGCCGAAATCCGAAATTCTTCCAAGTGGGAAAAAGAGCCGTTACAAAACAGGCCCTTATGGAAATGGAAAAGGGTTGGACTATTATGTAAATAAAGCAAATGGAATTGATATTATAATTGGTGGCCCTCCGTGCCAAGCATATTCTGTTGCTGGTCGTGTTAAAGATGGAAATGGTATGAAAGATGATTATAGAAATTATCTTTTTGAACATTATCTGAGTGTTGTAAACCGCTACAAACCAAAGGCTTTTATTTTTGAGAATGTTCCTGGATTATTAAGTGCAATCCCGGATGGAACGCCAATTATTGATTTGATAAGAAAGGGATTTGGCAGCATAGGTTATGAAATAGTTGATGACATCAAAAAGTATGCAAAAATAAATGCAAGCGATTATGGTGTTCCACAGCACAGAGAACGATTGATTATTCTCGGTCTTAGAAAAGATAATACAAAAAATTCACGAGAACTTTTGCATGATTTCTATTCTAAGATCTTGCCAAAATACAAAGTCAAGCATAAAAAGACTGTGGGTGAAGCTATTGGAGATTTACCAGCTGCTTATCCATTGATTGATAAGCCATCGCCATCTGGTAGAATATCTTACTCAAAGCCGGACTGTAAAACTACCTGGCATATTGCCAGGCGCCACAGCATACGAGATATTGAAATATACAGATTGCTTGCTGCTGATATTGAATCAGGATGCAATGAATATACAAACAGCAAAGCATTAAGCGATTTGTATGAGGAACGTGTTGGAGCAAAATCGCCAATACATCGATATCATGTACTACGCAAGGATGAACCGAGTACAACAATTATTTCACATTTAGACCGCGATGGAAACAGATTTATACATTTTGACCCAAAACAGGGTCGATGCATCACTCCGAGAGAGGCTGCAAGAATTCAGTCATTTGATGATGATTTTGACTTTATAGGGAACCAATCAGATGTCTATATAATGATTGGAAATGCGGTTCCCCCTGTGTTAGCAAAATGTATTGCAATGGCAGTTTCGGAGGTATTAGAAAAACTCTAATGAGGTATTGTTATGACACATACTACAGAAAATTTGATAAAAGAACTGTGCGATGTAATTGACAGTAATAAATATCTGATTCTATCTGGCGGAACAGCTGTTGGAAAATCATATATTGCAAATGAAATAACGAATATATGTCAGCTACCACAATATCAATCTCAAGGATGTATAGCGTCTCCAGAGGTTGGTTACAAGATTGAAAAAGAAATTGTGCAAATATATCCTTCATATTCTTATGAGGATTTTGTAGCCGGTATGTCGCTTGATACAAATGTGGACGGATTTTCGTTCGAGTATCATGATAAGATTTTCCTGTCAATTTTAAAGAAAGCAAATAAAAGCTGGGAGAAAAAAGAAGGTAAAAAATACTTTCTTATTTTGGAAGATATAGGGCGTGGCTACATTTCTGGCATTTTAGGAGATGTTTTACCTCTGCTTGAACCTCATGGAAATGAAAAGTTTATTATTACATCCCAGAATGGAACGAAACTAAGTATCCCACCCAATATATATATTATCGCAACGCTATGTACTACCGTGGATAGTGTGGAGCAAATGAACTATGGATTCTTCCGACACTTTTATCACCAAATTATCGAGAGCGATTATCATTACATGAGCGATGTTGCTACGGAAGCGTACGGTGATTATGATATTTCTTCCAATGCGATGTTTTACAGATCGAAAAGAGTAGTTTTAGAAAATCTTCGCTATAGAAACCAGATTTCTCAATTCGATCGTGAAAAATATGTTATTGGGCATGGAGTATTTCGCCATGATGGAATAACCCAAGTAATGAGACATCAAGTTATTCCAACACTTAGGCAGTATATTAAAGATGGAATTGTAGATAAATCTGCAAAAGCAGGTATTGATATATTAGAGCATTTAGCTAATGGGAAATATAGTAAAGACCTCGCACTAGCTGATAACCATAGCATATGTGAGTATAGAACCAATGTTACACCTGATATTTTCTATGAAGAGAATCTTACACATAGACCGATTGTAAACTTGGTTGCTCGCATTAAAACGCAAGGATTAGTTTGTGATATAGATATTATTGACACGATTTTATTAAACCCTGGCATATTGGTAAGAAAAAGTAGCAAACTGGACGGTCGTGACAGAACTTTTTCAACACCAGGTTATTTATATGTCAAAAGAGTTGATAGAGATGAATATTCGTATGGAACAACTAAGAAGGCGGATGGTACACCTAAGAATCCGAGATATTTTTATTCTTCAAACAAGGCTGATATTTTGAAGATAAACGGAGTCGAATATGTTTCCGCATCTGAAATGCAACCGAAGGAATATACACGTTGGAGTGAGGATTTGAACGATGACAACTATATTAATGAAAGAGCATCATCGTCTCCTAACTCTATCATGTTCCGTATTCTCCGAAGCTATTACAAGTGTATAAATCAAAATTATTCGGAATACCTATCTGATTTTCCTAATGACAATAACATTAGAATACTTAGAGAATTTGCTAAAGCTGAATATGAAGATTTTCTCCAATATGTTCGTCAAATTGGTTCAGGGTCAGATGAAGCAGATGTGAATCTGGAAAGAAATAGGCAATTCAGAGAAAAAATCAAAGGTCTGAAACTATTTTGGGCAGATATTGGTGCTACTATAACTTGGAATGGACAGACAATAAAAGTGGAAGGAGTCTACAAAGTGAGTACAACGGAAAAATACAAAGAATATGCAGATGCAATGGAAAATCTTCATATCCATCAGATGATAATGCAAGGACCTCCGGGAACATCGAAGACTTATTCATCTCGGGAGTTTTTGAAGTTTATTGGTGAAAAGGAAGAAAGTGCAGAATACCTTTCCGATGATGAATTGGATTCTATGCAGATTACAAGTTATGCGGAAGGCATTCCGATTACTGCATGGGAAAAAATGAATCCAGGCAAAGTGCCGCAAATAGCTTGGGATATCATTCAATTTCATCCTTCGTATGGATACGAAGATTTCGTGCGTGGCATAGAAGTATCAACGCTGAAAGGAGAAGATGGAAAATCTTCCGCTATTTCATATGATACCGTGAATAAAACATTAGGAAAAATTGCGGAAATCGCCTGTCGTAAAGCGTACGAAAATACCAAATTCTTTTTAGTTATCGATGAAATCAATCGTGCTAATTTAGCGACAGTTTTTGGTGAATTGATTTATGGCCTGGAATATAGAGGGAAGAGCGTAGCAACACCATATACTGTCGATGGTTCAAACAAAGTAGTTCTTCCAGATAATTTATATATTCTAGGTACAATGAATACTGCGGATAAATCCATTGGGGGAATTGATTATGCAATTAGGCGAAGATTCCTCTTTTTCTCATTACTACCTAATAAGGAAATTATTACGACTTACAATTTAAGTGAATTAACGGACGAGCCATCCAAGGAAGCTCAGAGGATAACAAATGAAAGCGCTGTCCGTTTGTTTGAGGTAGTGGAAAAACTGTTTGCTCCAGGAAATTTAAATGCAGAGTATTACAAAGACGATGTTCAAATAGGGCATACATATTTTCTTGTTACATCTAAGGAGCAGCTTTACCTTCGATTTAAATATCAGATATTGCCGGTTTTAAGGGAATATTATAAGGACGGGATGTTCCAAATTGAGCAAACCGATTCTGAAAATGATGCTTTTGGTGGCTTACGGGCTTGTATTTCTGGTGAGATTAATATCAATAGCGAAGAGGAACGTGTAAAAGAAATATTCAACAAATTACTGGCAGATAATTAGCCAAAGCGGAGATGAGTCTATGGTTCAAAACAGTTACTGGGAAGAAGGGTCAAAGCATCAATGGCTCTTTTGTGCCAATGATAATAGTTCATTGGATAAGCTACAGGAAAAAGTTAATATTGACACGATACAGTATGCTGCAAATGATGAGCCAGTTAACTTGGGGATTAGAAGAGTAAATGGAAGAGTTTACTCTGGAAATTATGTTGGTTTGTGCAGACTGAAATGTGTAAATGGGAAAAATCTGTTATCTTATGATGGACGGGAAGTGATTTTGAGAATAGAACCACGTTTTCCTGTTTCTGTTGTAGATATGCTCAATGCTTTAAGAGATGATGACGAGTTCGAACGATATCTGGCACCTCAAACAACTAGAATAGACACAGTTGAAAAAGAAATTGAAGATCTGAAAAACAACGAATTGTTTTACTTCTTTGACGGTGAAGATCCGATTTTTGTTGAAGATAACATAGCACTGAATAGTAGCATTATTACAGCAAGTGTGTTCTTAAGCTTGTTGAAAGACCTTTGCAGCAGACCTCTTATGGGTAAAATGGTTATCAAAGAAGAAAATTTAGTTGGCAAGGCTAAAGGAAAAATTCTGTTCAAGAATAATATTCGAAACAATACACTTCGTGGGCGAAATGATCGTCTCTATTGTAGATATTTGCAATACTCTGAAGATATTCTCGAAAACCAGGTTCTTAAGGCGGCATTACATAAAGCAACATTGTTTCTTAATAGGTACTTTGGTTCTGCAAGTGGAAATAGTAATTCATTTCGTGAAATGACAGCGTATTGCCAAAATGCATTACGGCATTTAACTTATACAAAAATTCTGCGTCAGGATCTGATTAAAATAAAGACAACAGGGTGTTATGTATACTATAAGCCTGTTATTAATGCTGCCAAAATGGTTTTGAATGAGATTACATTGGGTGCAAATGGTGATTCGAAATTTACATGTTATGTTATTCCATATGCCGTATCAATGGATAAACTCTTTGAAATGTATGTTAGAACATATTTAAAACAAGCCGGTATTAAGTCCTATTTGTCATCAGAGGAGGGACTTCATATGCTCAAATATGATTACAAATCAAAGGTTTTGGAGCAGAGTGATAATTTGTATTCGAATTATATTAATGGAAATGTTAAACCGGATATTATTATTCATGATACAAAGAAAAATAAATATGTTGTGTTTGATGTTAAATATAAAAATATTCAGAACCGCGGATATTCAAGAGCCGATAGATTACAGATTTTGGCATATGCTCTTATGTACGATTGTGATAATGTTGGAATTGTGTTCCCTTCGCTAACAGGTGTGGAAAATGAATATTATGCTGGAAATGCAATTCAAAGCATTGAGAACCGAGAAAGATACTATAACCAGTTAGAATTTTCTATAGATACAAATTGGCATTGCATTATAAAATCCAAAGATGGTCAAGAAGAAATTCCTCTTATTGATTATATCAAAAAATTACTTGTTTAGAGCAAGATACCAGGCCGGATAAATGGAAATCTCCGATGCTAAGGTAGAACACATTTGGGTGGATGACTTGCCGTGGTGACCTTGATTGTGATCTGAACAATTTTAAAATCTTTTAGGTGACGGGATGCTTGGGTAATACCTTATTTAGCTTATGTTTTGTGCAACCTTTTTCATTGCCTAACAGAGGAATAGGATATTAACGATATCCCTTTCTTCTGTTAGGTCTTTTTGTATATGCTATATTGTGCCATAAAAATATGAATGTTGTGGGAATTGAAGTAAGACTCTTGATAAGTCCATTTATAGATTTACTTTAGAATGGTATATGATTGCCACATTTCTATGTTATTAAATATTATTATTTTTGTGTAATTTTTCCAGTATGGATATCATACTGTCTTTTGAATCTTATAAGGCAATATTTGCTAAAATCCCAAGTATAATATCCAAAAATTACTCAAATAAATCATCCATTAATTTCTTAATTCTTTCTTTTCGGTTAAGAGTTTCATCCGAATCTATTTCAATTTTTCCGTCTTCATAAATAAGAATGCAGCTTCCTTCGTGAGCTTCCTCTGGGATAAGGCCCTTTTCAATATCAACCATTGTTCGATCACTCTGTTCACAAACAGCGTATATGCCTTCAAATCTGTCTATAATTAATCGCTTCATATGGCTCCTATTCTGGGGGATGGCACTTTTTACAAGGTTCATACCCCTTTGCTTTTGCTTCTTTCAAGGTCGTTTTTATTTTACTCTGATTCAGCATGGAACATGTGGCTTTATGATACTTCGTTCCGGTCTCAGTGATATAAACTATTGTTTTATTGTTAGCAGAAGTTGAGGTGTCTTTGCTGTCATTAAATTTTGTGGCAGTTGCATTAAATTTAATATTTGTACCGGTACTAGTAGCAACAATTGTACTGTTTTCATCTGTTCTATAAGTAGTAATTTTACTATTTGCCAACAAGCTTATTGTGTTTTCTCCGGGATGCCCATAACTATTCTTTCCGACAGAAATAACTGCATATTTTGGACTAATTGCTTTAAGCAGTTCTTTTGTGGTACTTGTATCGGAGCCATGGTGGCCACACATATACACGTCTGCTTTTAAACTTATCTTATTTTTCAGTATGTCATTAATGGCTTTGGTTTCATTATCCCCTATAAAGATAAAAGTGTTCTTACCATTTGTTAATTTGATTCCTACGGAATAGTTATTAAGATTATCTCCATAATCATAACTGTTTGGCGCGATAATTGTGAATTTAGCCTTGCCAATTGCATATTTTGTTCCAACAACCGGTTTCGTTATTTTTAGTCCTTTATTTTTGATTGCCTTTAATAAATCTTCATAAGTTTCAGTTGTATTGGATATGGCTGGTGCTATTACTTTTCCTATGTCAAAAGTTTTAATAACATCGTCCATACCACCGATGTGGTCAGCATGGGGATGGGTGCAGATAACGTAATCAAGCTTCTTTATCTTCTTATTTTCTAAATAGTCTACTATATTATCACCATCGCCATTATTTCCAGCATCGATTAACATATATTTTCCATCGGATTGAATAAGGACGCAATCAGATTCACCAACATCAATATAGTTTACATACATTTTGTAATATTTAGTTGCTGCATTAGTCTGCTGAGCACCAGATAGGGATACTAGAATTGACACTAAAAGAAGATAACATAGTATTCTTTTTATTCGAATTTTCACAATAAACAACCCCCTAATATAATCTATTGCAATTATAATTTTTTATAGAACAATTGTAAATACCACTTTGTAGATTACTAACAATTTGCTAACAATTGAACAAAATACATATAATAAAATGTAAAATATTGACAAGTATATAATCAAGTGATACAATATAAACATAAAAGCTTACATATTATGTAAAAGGTGGATTAAATACATGATGAATATATTAGTGCCAAATGAATGTCACGTTTCGTTTGGAGAATATGTAAAAGCACGCAGAGAGGCGCTCGGCAAGTCGATACGTGGACTAGCTTTGGAACTGGATATGACACCGGCATATCTGAGCGATATTGAAAAAGGAAACCGCTATGCTCCGGAGAAATATCTCGAAAAAATGACAGAGGTATTGTGTATCGAAGGGGATGCTTCCTATTACTTCTACGATCTTGCAGGTAAAAGCAGAAATAATATTTATCCGGATTTGGTAGAGTATATAGGTAAGACGGAGATTGCTCGTGTGGCATTGCGAAGAGCACGAGATCTGAATATCTCTAATACTCAGTGGCAGGATTTTATTGATCAAATTTGTGGTATTAAGAAGATGCAAGAGGAGGGGTGCCATTGAATCACCAACCAATGACAAAAGCTAAAAGATAATAACTGTACAGATATAAAAGCAGATTACGCAGGATGAAATTGTCCTGCTATTTTATTCTCATGGTGTTAACAAACTTGCTTACATAGGGACTACTAAAAGGAGAGATTGTAAATGCATGATATAAAGTTTCCTATTGTAATAACCTGCCCTTGGTGTGGGACAGGAAAGACATTTGCAGATAAGCCGGCTGACATTAAGGTATCATGCCGGTGCCATGAATGCGGTAAGATTTATCATATTAATTTTAATACCCAGAGGGCAGTGAAAGCAAAAGCAAATTCCAAAAATAAATAATAGAGCATGAATTACCGACTGAGTCAATAGGGGCATATATCGCTTGGTACAACCTTCTACGCAAGGACGCCGCTCACGATTCTCCCGTAGAATATGCGATATAGAAGCCACCACCCAAGACCGGGGTAACGCTGGAAACAGTG
>JAQSYO010000018.1 GCA_029256105.1 Herbinix sp. | reverse complement strand
TCACCACTCCAGAAGAGGCCTTCTTAAGATGGTTGGACAAAGAAGAGGTTTACTAGAATACTTAAAGAAGACGAATATCGAAGGATATCGTAGCTTAATCGAACGTTTAGGCTTAAGAAAATAGTAATTTCTATTTTAAACATGACAAGTGAAAGTACAATACCTATTCGTTAGGAATAGGTAATCAATTCATCTTGTTTTAAGCTGTCCCATTTAGCCATTAGTGCTGATCGTGGGGCAGCTTTTTTATACAGTTCAATAGAAAATAAAGGGTCAATTTGTAACTTTGGGTGAGGGTTGACACAGGTGAAGTAATGAATCAATTAAAAATTATGTTACAAGATAAAAGCTTTTTAAAAAAGACTTTTGCAATTACGGTTCCCATTGCGCTGCAAAATTTACTTAACAGTTTGCTTAATCTGGTGGATACCCTCATGATTGGTCAGCTAGGTGAGTCCTCGGTCGCAGCGGTTGGCTTGGCGAATAAAGTATTTTTTGTATTTTCCTTATTAATGTTTGGTATCTGCAGTGGCTCTGGTATCTTGGCGTCGCAATATTATGGAAAAAGAGAGATTTTTAATATCCAAAGAGTTCTCCGTATGTCGCTTCTCATCGGTGTTGGAGGTTCGTTCTTATTTTTAATTCCGGGTATCTTTTTTCCTAAGCTTGTAATGAGTATATTTACACCACAAGAAGGAACCATTGCGATTGGGGCATCTTATCTGGCGGTTATTGCAATTAGCTATCCTCTTACCGCGGTTACCAATTCCTATGTTGCGATTCTACGTAGTATGAATTATGTAAAACTTCCGGTAATGATTACAATGCTAGCGATTTGCGTAAATGTCTGCTTAAACTATTTGCTAATCTTTGGTAAATTTGGTTTTCCAGAGATGGGAGTCGCTGGTGCTGCGTTAGCAACTGTTATTGCCAGAGTTGTAGAGTTTGGTACACTACAGCTTGCCGTACGTATGCATAAAGCTGGTGACAATGGGATCGGAGACTTTATTCATAATAAATATGATAAAGTGAAGGAAAATGGAAGAGCTTTTATTAACCGCACTTTTGCAAGTAAATATTATTATACAGCAGCTCCAGTTATTGCAAATGAGTTTATGTGGGGACTAGGTGTAACGATGTATTCTTTAGTCTATGGTAGAATGGGTGATGCAGCAACAGCCGCAATCACCATAACCGGTACGGTGGAGCAAGTTGCACTGGTATTTTTCTTTGGAATTTGTAATGCAGCCGCAGTTGTACTGGGAAATGAGCTAGGTGCAGATCACTTAGAGAGAGCAGAACGATATGCCAAGAATTATATTGTTATGCAAATTATCCTCACTTTATTTGGTGCAATAATAACCTTACTTGTGAAAGAATGGGTTATCTCAATATTTGTGGTCTCGGATGTAGTAGCTAATTATATTCGTTTATGTATCACAGTCTTTGCACTTTATATGCCGATTCGTTTGCTCAACACGTTATTTATCGTAGCGATTTTAAGAAGTGGTGGAGACACAAAAGCAGCATTATTCCTAGATGTCAGCGGTGTATGGCTAATTGGAATTCCGATGGCTGTACTTGGTGGACTTGTATTTCATTTCCCCGTTTATATTGTATATGCGATGATTATGATTGAAGAGATCTATAAAGTAATCTTAGGGTATATAAGGTATCGCCAGAAAAAATGGTTGAAAAATATAGTTGCGGAATAATATCCATTCAAATCTTTAAATTAAACTAATAAATGTCTGATTTGACACAATTATTCATCCTTCAACATAAAATATATAGGAATGCTTGAGGACTCTTTTATAAGAGCTATATTTGTTGATTGCATCCTAATATTAAAATAAGGAGTGAATAATATGGGGAATAGAAGAAATAATTATCCAGAAACAGGATATAGACCAAGTTTTGAATCAACACCATGTCCGGAGGAACAAAGACATGTCCATGAATTAGTAGGAAGTGTTAAAATCGCAGAGGAAGAAGATGACCCACATAATCATCGTTTTGCTACGGTGACAGGTGAGGCAATTCCTTACGGAGATCATGATCATGTTCATGAAGTAGTATTTCGTACGGATTTCTTTGAAGATCATTTCCATGAATTCAGAGGAAAAACTGGTTGTGCTATCCCAGTAGGTGATAGGCATGTCCATTTTATAGAGTCGGTAACGACTGTAAATGATGGTCACAGACACAATTTTGAGGCAGCTACCTTAATAAATGATCCGATTGGGGATAATTGCAGAAAAGAGGAACATCACCGTTAATATTGTAATATTACAGGTGAAAAATATCATTTTGTTTTAATATAATATAGTTAATAAGAGTAACTGATTGTTAAAAATGACAGACCTATGATATATTTTTAGGAGTTATTTTAAGTCAGTTACTTTTATTTTGTTTTGTGATATATGGTATAGTATGACTAAAAAATTGTACAAAAGCGGATACTGTATAAATAGAAAATGCATTTCTAAGAGGTAATTATTTTGAACTGATTTTGTTTCGTTATTTTTTGTTATAAGTTAATATTAACTATATATAGGTTAATTTAGGTAGAATATGGTATTAGTGGTACTTTTTATAGTATGGAACATTGTTATATGAAAAAAACTGTAGCATATTGGTAATAATAATGGTATAATATTATAGTTAGAGTGGCGGGAGGACAACCCGAGACTTCTGAAAAGGTTATCGAACAATCCGACATTCGGTAGATTTTTCAGTTGTTTCGGTGCCTCCGACTCTATTAATAATATTGAATTCATAACAATTGAATAAAATTTTAATTCAATTGTAAGCTGATTCAATTAACATGAAATAGTAAAGGAGAACAAAGTATGTTCAAAAGTTTTTCAATGGAACTAGCCGGTAGAAAGCTTACCGTTGATATCGGAAGAGTAGCTGCACAAGCAAATGGCGCTGCTTTCATGCATTATGGTGATACAGTAGTATTATCAACTGCAACAGCTTCTAATAAACCGAGAGAGGGAATCGATTTCTTCCCCTTAAGTGTTGAGTATGAGGAAAAATTATATGCAGTAGGTAAAATCCCTGGAGGATTTATCAAAAGAGAGGGTAAGGCTTCCGAAAATTCAGTTCTTACTTCCAGAGTTATTGATCGTCCAATGAGACCGTTATTTCCTAAGGATTACAGAAATGATGTAACCTTAAATAATTTAGTACTATGTGTAGATCAGGATTGTTCTCCTGAAATCACAGCTATCCTTGGTTCTGCAATTGCTACAGCAATATCAGATATCCCATTTGATGGCCCAACTGCATCCACTATGGTAGGTATGGTAGATGGCGAATTAGTATTTAACCCTACTTCATCACAAAGAGAAAAATCAACCTTAACACTTACGGTAGCATCTACCAGAGATAAGGTAATCATGATTGAAGCAGGAGCAAATGAGCTTCCTGAGGATAAAATGATTGAAGCAATCTTTGCCGCACATGATTTAAACAAGAAGGTAATTGAATTTATTGATACTATCGTTGCAGAATGCGGTAAGCCGAAGCATGATTATATCAAATGCGATACACCACTTGATTTATATGAAGATATGGTTAGCTTCATTACTCCGGAAGCAATGGAAGTTGCAGTATTTACTGATGAGAAGCAAGTTAGAGAAGCAAATATCAGAGAGATTACGGACAAATTAGTTGCTCGTTATGAAGAGTCTCATCCGGAATGGTTACCTTTACTTGGTGAAGCAATTTATAAATTCCAGAAAAAGACTGTTCGTAAGATGATATTAAAGGATAAGAAACGTCCTGACGGAAGAGATGTTACTCAAATCAGAAAATTGACAGCAGAAGTTGATATATTACCAAGAACTCATGGTTCTGGTATGTTCACCCGTGGTCAAACTCAGGTTCTTACTATTACCACCTTAGGCGCATTAGCTGAGACACAGAGATTAGATGGTATTGATGAAAATGAGACTGGTAAGAGATATATGCATCATTATAATTTCCCTTCGTATTCCGTAGGTGAGACAAAACCTTCCAGAGGACCGGGTAGACGTGAAATTGGTCATGGTGCATTAGCTGAAAAAGCACTTGTTCCGGTACTTCCTACCGAAGAAGAGTTCCCTTATGCAATCCGTACCGTATCGGAAGTATTAGAATCTAACGGTTCCACTTCTCAGGGAAGTATCTGTGCCTCCACTTTATCCTTGATGGCTGCTGGTGTTCCGATTAAAGCTATGGTGGCAGGAATTTCTGTAGGTTTAGTAACAGGAGAAAGCGATGATGATTACATCATCTTAACTGATATTCAAGGTCTTGAAGATTTCTTCGGCGATATGGACTTTAAGGTTGCAGGTACTCATAAGGGTATCACAGCAATCCAGATGGATATTAAAATCCATGGTCTAACCAGAGAAATCATCGAGAAAGCAATCTACAGAACGAAAGAAGCAAGAACCTATATCTTAGATGATATTATGGCTCCTGTTATTTCTGAACCTAGATCAGAAGTTGGACCTTATTCACCTAAGATCGTTCAGATTAAGATTGATCCTACTAAGATCGGTGAAGTTGTTGGTCAAAGAGGAAAGACCATTAATGCTATTATCGACCAGACTGGTGTTAAGATTGACATTACAGATGACGGTGCTGTTTCCGTTTGCGGTGTTGACAAAGTTAGCATTGAGAAAGCATTAGGAATTATTCGCATGATTGTTACCGAGTTTGAAGAAGGTAAGAAGTATGTTGGTAAGGTAATTAGCATTAAGGATTTTGGAGCATTTATTGAATTCGCACCTGGTAAAGAAGGTATGGTTCATATCTCCAAGATTGCAAAGCATAGAGTAGAGCATGTGGAAGATGTTTTATCCTTAGGTGATGTTGTTACTGTTGTTTGTATGGGACAGGACAAAATGGGTAGAATTAGCTTCAGCATTAAAGATGTTGAGTAAATATAAATGACTAAGATGTAGGTTGTGATGGGCTGTAGCACGCCCTGTGCATACCAGCGCCGGAATGTAATTTCGGTTGCCTCTACATCCGACCAAATTGTTCGTTTCAGGATGACATGATAAAGCGTTATGTCCTCCTGACTCGGACAATTTTTTTGGTCGGAAGTAACGGCAAACGAAATACATTTTCCGGTGCTGGTGCGCGCAGGGCGTGCTACAGCCCTCTCTACGTTTTATGAATATTCTTTATGTTAATTATTTTGAAACATTGATTGATTACATAGTTCAACTTAAAAATAAGATGCTTTGCTTGATTCTTGTGGTAAGGGAAAGATAAAGGCAAGAGAAAAAGGCAAGAGAAAAAGGCAAGAGATAAAGGCAAGAGAAAAAGGCAAGAGAAAAAGGCAAGAGATGAAGGAAAGAGATAATGAAAAATAAAGACTTTCAAAGAGGATTTCGTGTATTTCATATATTTTATTTCTTTAAATCCAAAATGTTAAGTATTGCATAGTTCGTAAATCTCTTTATGATATATGAAAAATTTAATAGAATGTCTAGTGAGACATTTACGCAATCAAAGAGGAAGGCCTAGGCCTTCCTCTTATTTATATCTTTATATCATTTTTTAGTTGCTGTCATGAGTATTAGTGTGAGGTAGTTTTCGGTGTCGGCAGCGTGAAGGTCGAAATCGGCGGTCATTTGCCAGATGGATTTGCCATCTGGAATTTCTTCGGCGCAGGTGACCTCTACTAGACCGGATTTTTGCCATAGGTTTTGCCACCATTTGGCGGAGTGCCAAGCATACATGTTTGGCTCCCAGAATGGCTTCATTTTGATAGGTAGCTCATCTGTAAATTCCCTTGAAAGTCCGGGACTGACAATACCAAACTGCCCACCTTGTTTTACTAACCCGGCATAATAATCGCATAAATAGCATTCGTCTGTTCCAAAGTAATGGTAAGCATCAATACTGATTGCTGCATCAAAGAAATTGTATGCGTAAGGTAGATTATGTGCTTCTGCTTTGAAGGGGAAGACAAGGTTATCTACACCTGCTTTTACAAATCGTTCATAGTTTTCGGTTGCGGCAAACCATAAATCATTTGCGAATACAGTTACACCAAACTCTTTGGCCAAAATGATAGAAGTGAAGCCTGCTCCACAACCCATGTCCAAAACACGCATTCCCGGTTTTAAGTCCATCTTTTCACATAATATTTCGATAAGGCATAAGGCATTCGGTCCCATAATGTAGTTATGGTTGTGGGTTTTGTTGTAATCGTCGATCAACCCTTGAATTAGTGAATCATACTTTTCTTTTAATATAAATTTCCGCAATTGCAGAACCTCCTATTGTTGTTATTATTTAGTCCTCATGATTTGAGATAACAAAAGAATAACGACCGAAGGCGGTTGTAAACATGTTAAGATGCCCTCGGGTTTATCCTAATGCCACCTCAACAACAATGCTAAACTTTATAAACATACTGACCACATCCTTCCATTTTAATACATAAACTATATCAGTTCAGTACTTAAAATGCAAGGGTCTAAATCTGCTCCTACCAAGGAATTAGAGCAGGAACACAAAGGCGCATTATTCTGTTCCTACCAAGACATTGGAGCAGAACACAAGGGCGTCTTATTTTGTTCCTACCAAGGTATTGGAGTAAGAGCACAAGGGTCTTATTCTGTTCATGCAAAGGCATTGGAGCTGTAACACAAGGGTGTTATTTGTCCATGCCAAGGCATTGGAGCTGGTATATTGCTTTTAATGGTAAAGGATGGCATATATAATTTATATTCTCACATTTTTCGTTGGTGTGTACAAGTAAAAATGAATATTTAATGAGCAAGAATTTATGCAAGAATTTATTTTAATTCTATTATTTAGGTGAAGTATTTATTGTTTAATTGATTTCTCAACTGTTTACAAGTTTAAACCATGTTCGTTTTGGATAATATTGATTATATAGGTTAATATCAACAATTTTCTGCATTGTTTGAATTATATATGAGTGTATTTGTAAACAGTATTTGGAAATATTTATATGGGAATAGAGGAGATGAGGGTATGTTGGAGTTAAAAAGAATTAAGAAATCTTATACGGTAGGGGATTTTACGACGGAAGCTTTAGATGAAATTTCGGTTTCATTTCGTAAGCATGAATTTGTGGCAATTCTTGGTGTGAGTGGTTCGGGTAAAACTACTTGTTTGAATGTAATCGGTGGGTTGGATCGATATGATTCTGGGGATTTAATAATTAATGGTAAGTCAACGAAGAATTTTAAAGATAAAGACTGGGATGCTTATCGTAATAATACAATTGGGTTTGTATTTCAAAGCTATAATCTAATATCCCATTTAAGTATCGTTGCAAATGTTGAAATGGGTATGACCCTTAGCGGTGTTTCCAGAAATGAAAAACATCGTAAGGCTATTGAAGTCCTGGATAAAGTTGGATTGACGGAGCATATTCATAAGAAACCAGGGCAGTTATCCGGTGGACAGATGCAAAGGGTTGCGATTGCCCGTGCGTTGGCAAATAATCCAGATATTTTACTTTGTGATGAACCAACGGGAGCATTGGATACCAAAACGAGTGTTCAAATCATGGATTTGATTAAAGAAGTTGCTTCGGACAAGCTTGTTATCATGGTAACCCACAACGCTGAAATCGCACACCAATACGCGGATCGTATTGTTGAATTTAAAGATGGTAAGGTTGTTGCGGATTCCAATTCATATTCTGGGGAAATGGCTGATAGTAACTTCCATTTAAAGAAAACTAGTATGAGCTTTCTTACAGCACTGCGTCTATCCTTTAATAATATCCGAACGAAGCTTGGAAGAACTTTTTTAACGGCATTTGCCTCAAGCATCGGTATCATTGGAATTGCGCTAATTTTAAGCTTATCCGTTGGTTTTCAGTTCCAGATTGACGATTTTCAAGCGGAAGCGATGACGGAATTTCCGATTATGATATCCAAACAGACGGAAGAGATTGACACGGATGCGTACAAAGAACGTCGAGGTGAAATCATGGATCAACTAACTGGAAATGTGGAGTATGCAGATACAGATGAGGTTTCCCTTTATAATAATGAAGAACGAAGAGCAATGCATACCAATAAAATAACAGAAGATTATATGGCCTATTTGAGGGCTATAGATCCTACTATCTGCAAAAGCATCGGTTTTACTAGAACGATACAGTTTAATCTATTAAAGGAAAAGAAAGGGGAGGCTTCACCGGTGAATACCGGGAACATTAATTTTTCCTCTTATCCAACAACTTTATCCGGTGTAAGTTATCTGGAAAATAATTATGACGTGTTGGCAGGAGAATACCCACAGGATGAGACAGAACTCGTACTTATAGTCGATAATAAGAATGGGATGGAGGATAAGATAGCAGCTGAGCTTGGCTTTGATATTGATAAACGGAATACGATTAAATTTATTGATTTTATCGGCATTAAGGTAAAAGCAGTGATGAACAATGATTATTATACTACCAATGAATATGGTGGTTATACACTGAATCAGGATTATAAAGATTTATCGAAAGCAAAAAATAATATCACCTTAAAAATAGTAGGTGTATTACGGGCAAAAGAAAATGTGAAGTTTCCCGTCGTTTCAGAAGGCGTTGCCTACAATGATCTACTTGCCCAGCGAATTATAAAAATCTCCAAGAAATCAGATATCGTGAAAACCCAGTCGAAGTCGGATTTTAATGTTCTTACGATGGTAGAGGTTGATGATGACGGAAAAGAACAGTTACTAAGCTATTTCGGTGGAAATGCAATTCCTTATATGATCACCATATACCCGATTAATTTTGATACAAAGGAGGATATTTTATCGTATTTGGATGATTACAATGCGAAAGTAAGCGACGATGATGATATTATTGTCTATAATGATTTGGCAGCGACGATTACCGGAATGACGAGTGGTATTATGGAAGGAATTACGATGGTTTTAGTTGCTTTTTCATCAACATCTCTAATCGTAAGCTTAATTATGATCAGCATCATTACCTATACTTCAGTACTGGAACGAACCAAGGAAATCGGTATTCTCAAGGCACTTGGAGCAAGGAAGAAGGATATTTCCCGTGTGTTTGATGCGGAGACATTTATTCTTGGTGTATTTTCAGGAACCTTAGGGGTGTTGATTGCATGGTTACTAACGTTCCCCATCAATTCTGTAATTTACAGAGTGACGGAGCTGGAAAATGTAGCACAACTCCAAATATCCCATGCAATTATTCTTGTTGCAATTAGTACCATTCTTACGATGCTAGGCGGTCATATTCCTGCAAGAATTGCTGCAAATAAAGATGCAGTGGAAGCATTAAGAAGTGAATAACCTCATTTAACCGGGAGTTGCTGTAAAACTCGAAGCACACTGCTTTAAAGCACTCTATTTGCGTGGTATAGCGCAGAAAAATAGTAGGAAGGTTTCGGAATACACCAACTCCTTTTTGATATAATCGGTGTTTGTATTTAGTTAGGTGCAAACTTTTCTAATCTTTCCTTAACTTGACATATATTTATATATGGGATATTATGTTTATTGTGAAGAAAATGACAAAAGAGGAAACCTGATATAATCAGGAGAATATGTAAGGTAATTTACTTTTAAAATATTGAAAAAGTATGTGATCTGACAACTAGGTATGAATAGGAAGGGAAGGTATTTAGGTATGAAAAAGCGAATTTTAGCACTATTATTAGCACTTATTATGTGTTTCACCCTGGTTCCGTCAATAAACGTATCAGCAGCTGCACAAACCACTGTATATGCTGAAAAAGTAACAGCAGATGTGCAAATTGAGACAACAACTATACAAAACTATAGTGAGTGGGCATTCAATGATCTGGTTATTGGTGATACTTATGGAATATATCCGATGGATTGGTATTACAAGGATATGAAGGTACCGATTACCCAACGCCAGTTAAAAATAATAATGGTTGGTTTACGTTTCAAGATGTTAAATACGAACTGTATCAAAGATAGTAAGGATATTTACTATAAATTTACAAAAAATTTAACGGTTAAAGAGGTATTAAATACTTACTATAAACTATTATCAGCTTATGAATACACGACAGACCTTGGATTGAAGAAAACCAGTGCGCTTGATTTTATGAAGGATAATGGAATATTCACCGGAAAGAATGGCGAATTAGGCTTAAATGATAAATGTACAATTGAACAGGCATGTGTATTTGCAGCCAGAATTGTAACCTGCGTATATGATAAATTGGATGCTGCTAGTAAAGGCTTCTTCTGGGTTGCTAAATCGGGTGAAAATACAGTTTATATGTTAGGTTCGGTTCATATGGCTTCCAATGATATCTATCCTTTCAGTGAAGAGATGCTAAATGCATACAAAAGTGCGGATGCATTGGCAGTTGAACTTAATTTATTCGATCAGGCTGGTGCTATGAAGGTTGCAGAGCTTGGAATGTATACGGATGGGACTACATTTAAGGATCATGTGTCTGAGGAGACCTATAAGAAAATGGTTGAATTAGGTGCAAAGATGGGTGTTCCGGAACAACAATTAAATATGTTTAAACCTTGGTACCTATATACGTCCTTTGCCGCACTGGCAAGTACTACTTCTGGTGATGCAGCTGAAGCAGCACAGGCTGCAGCTCTTGGTATTGACTATAACTTTACAACGAATGCATTGATTTATGGAAAACCTGTATTAGAAATAGAAGGTTATGAATATCAAGGTAAAGTATTAGACAGTTTCTCGGATGAGCTGGAAGAATATTTGTTAAACAGCACAATTGATGAAGTGAATGATGTAATTGCAGGTACTGTCGATAAGGGATCAGAAGATCTTGATGAAATTCTGGAACTATGGCGTACAGGTGATGCAGATGCATTTAAAAAATACACTTCTCTGGAGTATGAGTATCCGGAACTTTATGTGCAAGATACTACTGATGTTGAAAAGAAATTGATTGAAGAATTCATGGATAAATTGCTCAAACAAAGAGATAAAGGAATGGCTGATTACATTGATGGTCTTTTAAAGGCAGAAGGCAGTAAGACTTACTTTATAATCGTGGGAAGTGGTCATTACATCAGTGATTATAGTGTCCTTGATCGTTTGAAGGAAAAAGGATATGAGATAAATCAAATTAAATAGTTATTCTGAAACATATTTTTGCAGAATATTTATGTATTATATTACTCTTGAATAGACTACATCTTGAAGTGGATTTTATAAGTGAATCAATTAAATATAATGAAGACTGCCAGTAAAGCAGCTGTATCCAAGCCTCGATATTCATATATCGTTACGAACACCTGGTTACGGTTAACCTACCGGCAGTCTTTTTAATCATGGCAAGCGAGGTGGTTATGTCGATTCGTAACAAATTTCCTAATATTTGTTACGATAAACAGCCAATTCATCTTGTTTGTTGATAACTTTGCTTAATTATGGTAGAATCAAGAAACACGATATGTTATTTTGAAATGCGAGTTTGACGATCCAATATTATTTTAAAGTCTGTGTTACAGGTTTTTGGAATAAATTTGAATATGGTGTTAGCTGTATGGACAAATTACATTATGAGTAGGAAAGGAATGACCTATATGACAGAAATTAATCAGCTATCCAACAAAATAACCGTAATAACGGAAGTATTACCATATTTACAAAGTGCATCCTTTGGTATTTGGGTCAGGGCAGGCTCAGCAAATGAAGATGATAATAACAATGGTATTGCTCATATCATTGAACATATGCTATTTAAAGGTACAAAAAATCGTAATGCAAAGCAAATTGCTGATGAGATGGCGAAAATCGGTGGAAATATGAATGCATTTACGAGCAAGGAGTGTACCTCCTATTATGCTACAACCTTAAGCGAGCATCTGCCAATTGCAATTGATATTATTTCTGATATGTTAAATAACTCTTTAATCGATGAAAAAGCATTAAAGAAAGAAAAGGGTGTCATCCTTGAAGAAATAGACATGTATGATGACTCACCAGAGGATCTCGTACATGAGATGCTTCAACAAAGAGTATGGAAGGATCATCCACTTGGTTATATGATTTCAGGTACGAAGAAGATTGTCCGCAGGGTAACCAGAGAACAAATCATGGATTTCATGGATACGTATTATGTGGGCGAAAATATAATTATATCGGTGGCGGGACATTTTAATGAGCAGGATATCCTAACGCTTCTCGAAGAAAAATTTGGTGTTATTAAAGCAAACTGTTCTAAGGTTGGATCGTTAGCAGGAAAACCGGAATACAATCGTGTTGTATGCAAAAGGGGCAAGGATATTGAGCAGTTGCATTGTAATATTGCTTTTGACTGTATCTCTTATATGTCAGAAGAGCGCTATATCTTATCCGTGCTTAATTCCATTTTAGGTGGAAGCATCAATTCCAGGTTATTTCAAAAAATCAGGGAAAATAGTGGTTTAACTTATTCCATCTATTCTTATGGCAGCTCTTATCGAGAAACTGGTTTGTTCCAGATATATGCGGCTATGAATCCTACACAGACTACAACAGTAGTAAAGAAGATTTATCAAATTATAAATGATATTAAGAAAAAGGGAGTCACAGCGGAAGAACTTTCTATGACAAAGGAACAGATTAAAACAGAACTGATTCTAGGAAATGAAAGTGCTAGAAGTAGAATGAATTCCAATGGGAAAGCGATGCTTAACAGGGGCCGAATAGTAACAATCGATGAATTGATCTCTGGAATTGAAAAAGTTAGTCTGAGTAAAATTGTTGACTTCGCTAACCAGTATTTGGACCTTCATACTGCTTCGATATCTTTGGTAGGAAATCTGAAGGAAATTGATATGAAAGCATTAGAGTTCACTTTATAAAATAAAATGGGAGGTAGAAAGATGAGGTATGAAATTGTTGGAGAACCGCTACCCGTCGTTACATGCCATGTTAACCCGGGTGAGACATTAATTACAGAAAGAGGCTCCATGAGTTGGATGAGTCCGAACATGAAGATGGAAACTACGACCAATGGAGGAATTGGTAAGGCTCTGGGAAGAATGTTTTCCGGAGATTCGATATTCCAAAACAGATATACAGCAACGGGTGGAGAAGGCCTGATTGCCTTTGCATCCAGCTTTCCGGGTTCCATCAGACCGATGGAAATAGGTCCTGGCAATAACATGATAGTTCAAAAATCTGCTTTTCTTGCTTCGGAAGCGGGAGTAGAGTTATCGCTTCATTTTCAAAAGAAGCTTGGAGCTGGCTTGTTTGGTGGAGAAGGTTTCATTATGCAGAAATTATCTGGTCATGGTATCGCATTTATTGAAATTGATGGATATGCAGTGGAATACATTCTACAGCCAGGTCAACAGATGGTTCTTGACACAGGGTACCTTGCAGCGATGTCAGAAAGCTGTTCCATGGAAATCCACACCGTACCCGGCGTAAAGAATATGCTGTTCGGTGGAGAAGGCATCTTTAATACCGTAGTTACCGGTCCAGGAAAGATAATCTTGCAGACCATGCCCGTTAGTAATGTAGCAGCAACCATCAGGCCGTTTATACCTACCGCAAAATAAACAAATAAAAAATGGTATCACTTATGTATATAACATAAGCGGTACCATTTTTAATAAGTTACAGTCTGAATTAATAAAATTATAGTCAAAGATAACGAAGTTATAATCTTAATTAACTGTTTCGATTGTCGAAACGTTAGCAATAGAGAGCAGTTGCTATCTTATTGGACTTTATACGATATCAATTCGATAGGAAGCTTCGAACGTTTTACCCGCTTCCAGCAAATTAATCCATTCTTTCTCTTCTAAAGTTCCTTCAAAATCATTGGCATCACAAAGCCCATACCAAGGTTCAACACAAATAAAGGGTGCATTTTTCTTTGGTGGTGACCATATTCCAAAGAGTGGGGCATCAAAGGATACAGATAAATAAGGCTTCTTCGCTGCATCCAAAAAGGATACCTGGTGACATTGATTATTTTCGATGATCAGAGCATCATAATCAAACATATGAGGGTCAATGGGAATTACTCCGTGATCGGTAGTTAGTACATTTTGCTGTTCAAAAGGTTTTTTGTTAACAAACCCAGTTTCATCGACATGAAGATAATGAATAGGTTGCTCTGTATCAAAGGATATATAATAATCACTTTGTTCCTCTCCTTGCTTAAGAGGACAATTAAACGCCGGATGTCCACCAATGGAGAAGTACATTATGGATTGATCTTTATTGATTACCCTCCAGAAGGCTGTGATTGTTCTTCCTTCAAGACGATATCCTAACTCTAAGGTAAAATTAAAGGGGTAGACTTTTCGCGTATCCTCAGTTGCATCAAGAGAAAACCATATTTCATTTTCAGTTTGATTTATTAAAGTAAACATCATATCTCTGGCAAAGCCATGCTGTGGTAAAGAATAAGCTTGCCCTTGATAAGAATAGGATTTATTCTTTAAGCTTCCGACAATAGGGAAAAGGATAGGTGAGTGGCGCCTCCAATAAGTAGGATCTGCTTTCCACAAGTATTGCGTATTTGTACGGTGATCAAGTATGGATGTGAGTTCAGCGCCTTGTTCCTTTAATTCAATCATTAATGTGTCATTTTTTAATATATGAGTTGTCATAATTACCTCCGAAAACATTTTAATTTCAATGGAATTCATTTTATCATAAGAATCTTGCATTTACTATAAATATTTGTGTTATTTGCGAAGTAATACCAAATAAATTGACATTTATTTATTATAAGAATAACGACTTGACAATCGAAATAGGCATGATATAATTAACTTTAGTATTACGCAATATAATTTCGGTGATTCCGTTATCAATCATAATTAAGTGGGTGCAACACACCAATAAGGGTGGAACCGCGACGTATACGATACGCTCGTCCCTTTCGATTTGTAGATGAAGCAAAGTCGAAAGCGAGGAGCTTTTATTTTGCAAAGAAAATCAATCATATTTATGTCGCCTATGGCGGCGGAATGGAGGAATATATGAAAATTACTTTAAAAGACGGCTCTATGAAAGAGTACGACAAGTCAATGACTGTGTATGACATTGCAAGTGATATCAGCGAAGGCTTAGCAAGAATGGCCTGTGCCGGTGAATTAAACGGCAAGGTGGTGGATCTTCGAACTGTGGTGGACATGGATAGTGACTTAAATATAGTAACCTTTAATGATGAAGCGGGTAGGGCTGCATACCGCCACACTACTTCTCATGTACTTGCACAAGCAGTAAAGAGATTATATCCGAATGCCAAGTTAGCAATTGGTCCTTCAATTGATACAGGCTTCTACTATGATTTTGATATCGCACCATTTGACCGCGCTGCGCTTGATGAATTAGAGAAAGAGATGAAAAAAATCATTAAAGAAGGAGCAGAATTATCTCGTTTTACCTTACCTCGTACGGAAGCAATTGCTTTAATGCAGGAAAAGGGTGAACCTTATAAGGTAGAGTTAATCGAAGACCTTCCGGAAGATGCTGAACTTTCCTTCTATCAACAAGGTGATTTTGTTGATCTATGTGCAGGCCCTCATTTGATGAGTACGAAAAACATTAAAGCCTTTAAACTGATTTCCTCCTCCGGTGCTTATTGGAGAGGATCTGAAAAGAATAAGATGCTAACCAGAGTATATGGTACTGCTTATACAAAGAATGCAGAACTGGAGGAGTATCTTGTTCATCTTGAGGATATCAAGAAGCGCGACCATAATAAATTAGGCCGTGAGATGGAGTTATTCACAACGGTTGATGTAATCGGTCAGGGACTTCCACTTCTTATGCCAAAGGGAACAAAAATTATTCAGACCCTTCAAAGATGGATTGAGGATGAGGAAGAACGTCGTGGTTATGTTAGAACAAAGACGCCGTTAATGGCAAAGAGTGATTTGTACAAAATTTCCGGTCACTGGGATCATTATAAAGAGGGTATGTTTGTCCTCGGTGATGAGAAGGTAGATAAGGAAGTATTTGCACTTCGTCCAATGACTTGTCCCTTCCAATATTACGTATATAAAGCAAGCCAAAAATCCTATCGTGATTTACCGATACGTTATGGTGAGACGTCAACCTTATTTAGAAATGAAGAATCCGGTGAAATGCATGGTTTAACTCGTGTTCGTCAGTTTACTATCTCCGAGGGTCATTTAATCGTAAGACCAGATCAGATGGATGCGGAGTTTAAAGGCTGTTTGGATCTGGCAAGATATTGTTTAAAGACCTTAGGAGTTGAGGATGATGTAACCTATCGTTTGTCCAAATGGGACCCGAACAATAAAGCAAAGTATATCGGCACAGAAGAAGTATGGAATGAAACCCAAGGTAGAATTCGTAATGTACTTACGGAACTTGGAATACCATTTACAGAAGCAGACGGTGAAGCTGCGTTCTACGGACCGAAGGTGGATATCCAGGCGAAGAATGTATATGGTAAAGAAGATACAATGATTACCATTCAATGGGATGCTATGATAGCAGAACAATTTGATATGTACTATGTCGATCAAAACGGTGATAAAGTTCGTCCTTATATTATACACAGAACTAGTATGGGCTGCTATGAGAGAACACTTGCTTGGTTGATTGAAAAATATGCAGGCTTATTCCCGACTTGGTTATGTCCGGAGCAGGTTCGAATACTTCCTATCTCTGAGAAATACCACGATTATGCAAACAAAGTAAAAGAAGAACTTCAGAGGAATAATGTTCTTGTTACTGTAGATGAGAGAGCAGAAAAGATTGGTTACAAGATCCGAGAAGCAAGACTTGATCGTGTTCCTTATATGTTAGTAGTTGGACAGAAGGAAGAGGAAGAAGGCGTTGTATCGGTAAGAAGCCGTTTCCTTGGTGATGAAGGTCAGAAGGCACTTGATGTATTTACGAATGATATTTGTAAAGAAATCAGAAGTAGAGAAATCCGTAAGATAGAAGTTGTTGAGAATGAGAAATAAATTATTACGCGATAGTATAATAACAAACAAATAATCAGCAATGTAATAAAAGACAATAAGCTCATAGATATTTTATAAGAAAGCGTTATTATAACGATTCTTTTTAAAGCTATCTATGAGCTTAGATTCTATTAATTTGCTGTTTCATTAGAAAAACTTGACAAAATACTTTCTAAAGCGATATGATTACATAAATATGAATAAAAATACATTTAAATTCTTGGAGGGGTGGATATTATGAGCAATTATCATATCGAAACAAAATGTATTCAAGATGGCTATGAGCCAAAGAATGGGGAGTCCAGAGTTTTACCGATTTATCAAAGTACTACCTTTAAATATGATTCCAGCGAACACGTAGGTAAGCTTTTTGATCTTACAGAGGAAGGTTTCTTTTATACCAGACTCGCAAATCCGACGGTGGATTGTGTCGAACGAAAAATAACGTCCTTAGAAGGCGGAGTAGGTGCAATGTGTACTTCCTCAGGACAGGCTGCGAGCCTGATTGCGGTACTTAATATCTGTAGTTCCGGAGATCATATGATATCCTCTAGCTCAATTTATGGAGGAACAACAAACCTTTTTGCAGTTACCTTAAAAAGACTTGGAATTGAAGTTACCTTTGTTGACCCAAATGCATCCCTTGAAGAGTTGCAAAAAGCAGTTAGGGAAAATACAAAGCTAGTATTTGCAGAAACTATTGCAAATCCGGCATTGATTGTAACTGATATAGAGAAGTTTGCTGCGCTGGCACATAACAATAATATTCCATTATTTATGGATAATACCTTCGCTACTCCGATTAATTGCAGACCGTTTGAGTTTGGTGCTGACATCGTTGTTCATTCTACCTCGAAATATATGGACGGTCATGCAGTAGCCCTGGGTGGTGTTATTGTAGATAGTGGTAATTTTAATTGGGATAATGGAAAATTCCCTGGATTGTCAACACCGGATGCTTCTTATCATGGGATGATTTATGCTAGAGATTGTGGGAAAGCAGCATATATCACTAAGGCGAGAGTACAGCTAATGCGTGATCTTGGCTCTGCACCAGCTCCCAATAATGCCTTTTTATTAAATTTAGGGCTTGAAACTCTTCATTTAAGAATGGAACGACATTGTAGTAATGCACTTGCAGTGGCGGAATATCTCGAAAAGAATGATAAAATTGCCTGGGTTAATTTTCCGGGATTAAAGAGTAATAAGTATTATGAACTAGCTCAAAAATATCTTCCGAACGGTTCCTGCGGGGTTATTTCCTATGGTGTTAAGGGTGGAAGAGAAGCTGCTATAAAATTCATGGATAACTTAAAGTTAGCTGCTATTGTTGTTCATGTGGCAGATGCTAGGACTAGCGTTTTGCATCCAGCAAGTACGACACATCGTCAGCTAACGGACCAACAATTAATTGATGGAGGAATTACACCCGATCTTATCCGTATGTCTATTGGCATCGAGAATATTGATGATATTATTGCTGATATTGAACAGTCTCTCAATAAGTTATAAGAATAATATAGTTATTGATAGGAACCGCCGGAAGGTTATCTGAATAGATTATCCTTCTGGTTTTTCTTTTAAATAGACCTTAGGCAATTGGTAATATTCACTTGTTTTGGTATGGACACATTTGGTAAGATGAATTATAATAATATAAAATGTCGAATTATAAAAAATTATGATGTAAAAGGAGAGCGAATGAGAAGTATAAAAACAAAAGCGATGATATTTTCATTAAGTTTAATACTAATTGCAATCGCTTCATTAGGTATAAGTACATATTATCGTTTTAAATACATACTTGACTCAGAAGTTAATAAGGCTGTTGTACGGATTGCCAACGAATCTGCTGATCACCTAAATAATTATATTAATCAATTTATATCTCCGCTGATTAGTATTTCAGAGGATGAACGAATCATTTCAATGGATTGGTTAATGCAAAAAGAGGTGATATCTGCTCAAATAAATCCCTATTATCTTAATATCGCTGTTGTAGATTTAGACGGAATTGCTCACTATGTTGATGAATCAATCCTTAATTTACAAGATAGAGAATATATACAAGAAACTTTTTCGGGTAAAATATCATTTTCAGAAGTTCTAATTAGTCGTAAAACGAACGAAAATGTGATTATGGTTGGAGTACCAATTTATAATGAGGGGCAGATAAAAGGCGCTTTAATTGCTCGGCTAGACGTTGATTTCTTATCGGATTATGCTTTGACCCGCGGTTATGGTAAGAACGGCAGGGCTTATATCATTAGCGAAGAAGGTTCCTTTATCTCAAGACCTCATCAGGACAGATACTCCCAAAATTTTAATCTATACGATATTGCCTCGACGGACTCAGGATATGATTCCTTCTCAAACTTTGTTAAATCCAGCCAAACACAACAATCTGGATATGGACGATATGTTTTTGAAGATAAAAATATTCTTATGGGCTATGCTTCCGTTGCTGAAACCAACTGGAAAATCTACATTGGTACGAATGAAGAGGATGCGCTGGAAGGCCTTAACGGATTAAGTAGAATGATTATCTTTATCATGATAACTACGCTTATCATTAGCTCGATTGCAGCGTGGTTTTTTGTGGACAGATTCTCAAAGCCTATCGTTGAATTAGATCGTTTGTTTTCTAAAGGAGCTCGCGGTGATCTTACCATACGGTTTACTCCAAATTCAAAAGATGAAATCGGTAGAGTAGGTCAGAGTTTTAATCGTATGATGGATAAAATAAAATCTTTAACCCAATACGATCCTTTAACTTCATTACTAAATCAATATGTGCTCGAAAAGGATGTTGAAGTGCTGGTACAGAGTGAAACGGTACATGAATTCTCCTTGATTATGATTGCGATTGATGAATTCAGTTTTATTAATGAAACCTATGGATATAACACGGGTGACGCTATTCTATGTGAAGTAGCAAAACGAATTGTTTACTGTGTTATTGATAATTATCAGGTATACCGCTACAAAGGTGACGAATTTGTTGTTCTATGCAATAATAATATTTCTGATCTTGAAGTTGAGATAAAAGCACAAAACACATTATCTTCGCTAAAGGATAGTTATCAAGTTGATGGTAAAACAATTTATATCAATATCAATATAGGTATATTTCATTGGGGAGAGGAAACAAGCTCAGAACAGCCGTTAAAGGCAGTAACACATGCGAAAAATTATGCAAAATATCTTGGTAGTAATCAAATGCAAAAATTTGATCAACAAATCTATCATAAACTATTAATAATGAACGAACTTCAGGCAGATATTATCAATGGAATTAGAGAAAATCAATTTTTCTTAGTATATCAACCATTATTTTATTTGGGGAACGAAAAGTTAGCAGAAGTTGAAGCCTTAATACGTTGGAAACATCCCGAAAAAGGACTTCTATATCCAGATCAATTTATCGAATTAGCAGAACAGGCCGGAACAATCCTCAATATTGATTATTGGGTTGTGGAAACCGCTTGTAAACAGCTAAGAAGTTGGATAGATAACAATAAAAAGCCCATAATTATCGCTGTAAATATTTCGTCAAAATCATTTGAGATGAAAAGATTCATACCTGATTTAGTAGATTTAATGCATCGATATGACATAGCTCCATCTTTATTGCAATTAGAGATTACGGAGAGAATGGTTATTAAAAATGTTGAGGAAAGTATTCAGAAATTAGAGGAACTTAGAGCGATGGGAATTCACGTTGCAATCGATGATTTTGGTATCGGATATTCCTCCTTAAGTTATATTGTTCGACTACCAATTGACAGCATTAAGATTGATAAATCGTTTGTACAAAATATAACTACAAGCAAAGAAGCAAAGGCAATTGTGGCAACCATCATTAACTTATGTAAAACTCTAAAATTAAATGTTATTGCAGAAGGTATTGAAAGTAAAGTGGAACTCGATTATCTAAAACATAATCAATGTAATATTGGTCAAGGTTATTATTTCTCAAAGCCAGTCCACATCAGTGAGATTGAGAAAAACCATCTTAAAGACTTATAAATTACTCGTTAAATGAAATAGTAAATTGGGTAAACTGGAAGTTAGATTTTCGTTTTAGATTTATAAATTACTTTTATTGAATCGTTTTTTATTCATTAAATGGAATCATGAATAAGTAACAAGTTAGAAATAAGATTGAAACAAGGAAACCTAATATTAAGGTACATTCACTTACTAAACTTGAAAGTACTTCAATATAGATTTCCTTGTTTTTTAAAAAAGTGAATATTGCTGATAATCATACACACTTTTATAGGCGTGGATGATATCCTTCATCTTATAGAGTATGCCAAGACGTTTGCATTCATCGGTGAATATTTGATTAAGTTCCTTTGCCTTTGGACTATGGCATTCGTAGGAGGGACCATATAATTTAATATAAGTTTGTTTCAATCCCTGACCGGGGAATAGTTCTTCTAGCTTCTGATAGAAGTATTCCCGCTGGCCATTGCGAAGGGTTAAACCAAATAAGGGGAATACGAATTTTGCTCCGTTTTGATGCGCCTCATGTAGAATCCCTAGTACATTTTCTTCTGAATCTGAAAGGTAGGGAAGAAAAGGCATCATGAGGATACCAGTGAAAATACCAGCTTCGGATAGTTTTCGTAGGGCGTCTAATCGCTTGGAGGATACGCATGCATGAGGTTCGATTTTGCGACTGAGAGCATCATCTATAGTCGTTACGGTTATCTTGCAGATAACAGGGGAATGCACCTTTATCTTACTTAAAATATCAATATCTCTTGAAATCAAATCACTCTTTGTAGCAATCGCTATGCCAAAATGATAGGTATCCACTAATTCTAAAGCTTGTCTGGTTAGCTGATATCTTCCCTCAAATGAATTATATGGATCACTCATGGCTCCTGTTGCAATCACACCGGTTTTCACTTTTTTCCTTAACTCATCATTGATAATACGCAAGGCATTTTCCTTCGCGCGAACGGTATCAAAATCAGTTATTTGATAACAGTCACTACGACTGTCGCAATAAATACAACCATGATTACAGCCCTTATAAATATTCATATTATATTCACTACCAAACCAGGAGGTATCTTGCTTCCTAGCGATTATTGTTTTTGCGGGTATTGTATTCATAAGGGTTTGGATGTCCTTTCTAGAGTTTTAGGAATTTTGCTACCGATAGAATTTCATTTGTAATAAATTTGCCATTGTGAAACAAGCTGTAAATAGTAAAAGGAGTAGGTGCGGATTGAGCATGTTCCTTTGATTGGTATTTAATTAACTTAATCATTTTTCCTTTGTCCCTAGCAGCATCTGAAATCAAGGAAGAATACTTTTCAGCATAGGGACATTGATCTGAGTAGTATAGCACGAAGCCATCTTCATTTATGTTACCTTGTTTACAGCAGGACTTAAATATGGGCTTTGGTGCATTATCTACAAGAGGTAAATATAATAATTCAAAATGAGGCAAAGCGGTATCGCAGACCGTAAATCCTTTGTGTTTTAAATATTTTGGATCTGATAGAAAGGGCATTTTCTTAGGGGAGGAGAGAATTACTAATCCAAGCTTCCCCTGAGAAATGGCATCATCTATACATTCTGATAATAAAGCATTCGCATAGCCCTTCCCTTTAAATTGTCCTGATACCCAGAAACATTTGATAAATAAATATCCGGGAGCTTCAATTGGTGACCAAGCATTTTCAGCAGGCAGGTATTCGATGAATACCTTACCATTAACATTTAATTTTTTAAAGATCAAGCCATCCGAAAATTGACTCTTCATCCAAGCTTTCCGGCGTGTTAGGCCGTTATCACCCTTCTTATCACTTGTGGCGCAACAAACATGTTCATTATCTATATTTGATGGATTAACGGTAATAATGTCCATCGGATACACCTCCAATCGGATAAAAAATTAATGTTTAACAGGGTGTCGTAATATTGTCTGCATCTTTAATGGGTTTGCTTTTCTTGGATCGGATAGATAAATCTCATGGTGCTTTCGGATATTTCCATCCGGTAATAACGTTCCGATATCATATATCATATTATTTTCTGTAATATAGCTATCAATTTTAGCTATGGTTGCTGGCTCTTCGTCAAACGGTCCAATATGCATGGCTTGTACGCATAAACCTTCTGTAAAATATCTAAGTCTAGCCTTTGTAACTTCCATAGTAGGTTTTTTCTTCTTCACTGTAGCCTTTGCCAGAGCAAAGATTTCTTCAGTCACAAATTCAGGTTGACGTATCATTGAGGTCCAACAGAATTTATCCTTCTGAGTAAAGTTCCTATCTGTCTCATCTGCTAGCCACCATAAACCTTCTAATGGAGCAACTACATAATCATAATTATCCTCATCGGAATTGTTCTTATTAGCCATTTTAATTGTATAGGAGAGCGCATAAAGTAGCTCAATGGCCTTGTGATATTCTCCTTCCGTATCATTTGGATTGCCATAACCATCTACCATAATAAAATTCATGGTTGGGACTTGAATAATGGAAGGTTCAATTTTTGGTGCATAGAGATCTTTATTTTGCTTTTTAAAATCAATTTTAATCATTTTGTCATTCCTTTCTTCTTTTTTATATTGCATAGAAAAATCATGTTATCTGTTATTTGTCTCTTTTTTGATAGTAGTTATAAAAAAATTCATAATCTCTTACAGTGATTTACATAATAATCATCTTTATATCAATTAGGATAGTAATAGGGTAACATGCTTAATATGACTACTGAGTGTCATATTTCATATATTTTCAATGCACTTTTATATTTATTAATTATTTCATCTCTCAGGGTACTAGGTTTTAGTATTTCTACATGGTCCTCGAAGGACATCAGATACCCATATAACCATCCCCCTGTTTGTAGCTTTGCATGAATAAGAAAGCTACCGTCTTCATTTTTGACTATCGCCTCCATAGGGAATTCATCATAAATCCGATAAGCCATATCAGCATCAACTTTTAATTTAACATCAACCATAGGTTGTGTAACACCAGATGCGGATTTGTCCTTTTTGGCAGCTGGGAGAGGAGTATCGCTAAAGATTTCCGACTCTACTTGTAGCTCTTTAAGCCGAGTGATTTTAAAATAGCGAAAATCTTTCTTATCCCTACAATAAGCGAGTAGATACCACGATTGTCCTTTAAATATTAGCTTTCGTGGCTCAGTAACGCGGTGAGCTTCCTGTCCATAGGAGTTATAATAATCAAATTGGATTACGTTTCGATTTAGGATAGACTCTTTCAAAAGATTGAATTTAATTTTGTCTTCTTCCATACTATTCCAGAATGAAAAATCAACCTCAATCCAATCCGTATTTTTATTACCAAATAAGGAATTGAGCTTTGAAAGCACTTGATTTGTATCGGAATAACTGGTAGCCTTAAAACCTTGGAGCGCGGAAAGAATATCATTTTGTTCCTGTTCAGATAGGACGGACTTATTTAAAATAAAATTCTCCATTAGCGCTATTCCGCCACCTTTTCCTTTGTTTGTATAGATGGGTATTCCTGCTTGGCACAGGGTATCAATATCTCGGTAAATCGTTCGCTGTGACACTTCAAAATGCTCTGAGAGCTCTCTTGCGGTGGTGCTTTTCTTATTCATAAGAATGTATACAATTTCAAATAACCGACTAATCTGCATGCTAACCTCCATTAAAATTAATAGGTACGACTAACGACGGAATATTGTAATATGCTTTATTGCTTTTAATATTTGAAGAACTTCTGTAATACAAGTTTGTACTTGTATAAATCTATTTGAATAATTTTATCAAATATAATATGACAATACAACGTCATATATAAAATAATTAAATTGATGAAAGGTTATTACTATGAATTGTTACTTGATTGTGAAAATATTAATTGAAAAGAGTAGAATGATTTGGCATACTATAGCTAAGTAAGAATGCTTACATAAATAAAAAATGAATAAATAAGATAAATAGGTTAAATAGGTTAAATAGGTTAAATAGCATAAGTAGCATAAATGGGATAAATGGGTTAAATGGGTTAAAGAAGATAAACAAGATAAATAAGATAAATAAGATAAATAAGATAAATAAAGGAGGAAGAACATTGAATGTAATGAATAAAATTAAAAAAGTAAATATATTTTTCCTTCTAAAGACCGGTATTGGGTCAGCAGTTTCAATTATTTTGGCAGAAAGCCTAGGATTTGCATATAGTCCCTCAGCAGGAATTATTACTTTGCTCACCATACAGAATACAAAAAAAGAGACGATATCAATCGCACTCAGAAGGATAGAGGCATTTATACTTGCTGTTCTTATCTCTTATATTGTCTTTTTTAGCTTAGGGTATACTGCAATTGCCTTTGGTGTATTTGTGTTTTTGTTTGTTGCACTTTGTCTATTATTAGGACTTAAGGATGGCATATCTATGAATGCAGTGTTAATGACTCATTTTCTTATTGAAAAGAGGATGGATTTACCACTTATAATGAATGAAATAGCACTATTGTTCATCGGAATGGGAATTGGTATTCTGCTAAACCTGATTATGCCTAGATACAGAGAGAGAATCCGAAGAGAGCAAATCAGCTTGGAAGAAGTCATTAAGAAAACACTAAGAGGTATGGGAAATATGCTTAGGGAAAAGGATTCCTGTATGCTTCAAGGAAATATAGAATTAAATAAAAATAAAACATCTGAGGAAAGTATAATATCAGAAGGAGATATAGAGCTGAATGGAAGTAAAATATCAGAGGGTAGTAAAACATTAAAAGGAAATAAAATAACAGAACGTTATGAATTAATACCCCATATATCTGATGATGTTGCATTTGCCCGACTTGATGAACTCCTAGATGGGCTTCTACAAAAAGCTTATGAGGATGCAGGTAATACTTTGCTTAGCGACACCAAATATCTTGTGTCCTATTTGGAGATGCGAAAGCTACAGATAGGAGTATTAAAAAATATTAAGGAGAACATTGAACATATTCCTGTATTATTACGACAGACCTTTCCGATCGCTGATTTCATGGATAACATTGCAGCATCTTTTCATGAACTTAATAATGCAAAAGGACTTTTGCTGGAACTCGAAGAATTACAGGAGTATTTTCGGAAAGAAACACTTCCGGCAACCAGAGAAGAGTTTGAATACCGAGCAACTCTTTTTCAAATATTAAAAGAATTGGAATATTTTCTTGTATTAAAACGAAATTTTATAAAGGAATTGGAAACGAAGAACATGAAATCTTATTGGTTGTGATAAGATCAGGATAAGTTATAGTTGAAGAATAAAAAATCAACTTTATCACATAATATTAAAGAAGAATTATAAAAGTAATTCTTCTTTTTTAATGGCATATAAAGCAGGTTATTCTTTTTTGTTATACGAAATATATAGTATTCATTAAGCATTAATGGCAAGAACATAGTTAAATTATAGAAAAGAGGAACAATTCATGCAAAAGGATATACTGTTAGAAGATGATTTACAGTCGAATAATCAGATGGATGATAACCGTCGGGGGGATAAGATCAAAAAAACACAGGAAGGTCAGGAAAATGAAAAGGTAATTAAGGAAAATGAGGATCTTAAGGATCAAAAAATTAGTGAGTATGGCCAGACCTTATTAGAAAACGGAAAAAAAGAGCATAAAATACATCTGCTATCAATCATCGGTGAAATTGAAGGGCATGAGTGCCTTCCACAACATAATAAAACCACAAAATACGAACATGTATTACCACAATTGGCAGCAATTGAGGATAGTAGCGATATTGATGGTTTGTTAATTTTAATTAACACTGTTGGTGGAGATGTAGAGGCAGGTCTTGCAATAGCAGAGATGATAGCCTCCTTAAGTAAACCTACGGTTTCCCTAGTTCTTGGAGGATCGCATTCAATTGGTGTCCCTTTAGCTGTCTCGGCAAATTATAGCTATATTGTTCCGACGGCTACGATGATTATCCATCCGGTTCGTATGAATGGTACCGTAATTGGAGTAACGCAGACCTTTGAGTATTTTGAAAAAATACAAGATCGGATTATTAATTTTGTTGTTACGCATTCCAACATTGATTATGCAAGTTTTAAAAACCTGATGCTTGATACGAATCAATTAGCAAAAGATGTTGGATCCATCTTAGTTGGTGAAGAGACCGTCAAAAAAGGCATCATTAATGAAGTGGGCGGTATTAAAGAAGCACTCGCTAAGATTAACGAAATGATTGATAGTAGTGAAGAAAAAAATAACACACAAATAAATAACCTACAAGTTAATAACGCACAAATTGATAACACAAAAGTTGATAACACACAAGTTAATAATACACAAGATAATAACACACAAAGTGATAAATCACAAAAAAGTAAATCACTAAAAAATAATTCATAAAAAAATAAAAAAATATCATAAAAAAATAGCTTACAAACAATGATTCATTAATAAAGTTCATAATATAGTACTTCCTAAAATAGTATTTCAATAATAAATTTCTAAAATAGTACTTTAAAAAAATTGTACTTCAAAAAAATAGTACTTCAAAAAAATAGTACTTCATAAATTTATCAATATAATAACTTATATAAATGTTGCTAAATCGATGTAAATGATTTTAATAAAATGCAAACATATAATTAATAATTATTTGTTTGAAATAAGTGAGGAGAGTGATGAAGCATGCTATATACCGTGATTCCTTTAGAACGAATATATGCAACTCCAAATAATAATCAAAAAGAAAATAAGGATAAACAGAAGGAAGAAGCAGAGGCGGAATACCGAGAAGTTACTCTTCCCCACGGAAGAATCGTAACACGAAGAGATGGGGAGAATTATGTTATAGAAAGGGTAAACTCAACCGATATGACTGATTATTTAAAGGACGATTACGTTCCTGGAAAGAATATAAAAAATTGAGTAAAATGGGTTCATTATAGCATAAAATTTATGCCGTAATGGACTTATTTTTATATGAAAAGAAGGCCATCTTTATGCTTTAAACTGCCTAAAATACGATTGTTACAGACTTTGTCGTAAGAGAAGTTTATCTTGCATATCATTTTTATAAAAGGTATAATAAATTCTGGGAACAATTTTGCTAAAATTAGTAAGATTGCTAGAAAACGAACTTCGGGAGGCAGCAATGGATCTCATAAAATCAATTATCATGGGAATAGTTCAAGGAGTAGCAGAGTTTCTACCAGTCAGTAGCTCGGGACATTTGGCGATTATGAAACATGTTTTACATATGGAAACAGATACCGGTTTACTCTTTGATGTTTTGCTACACTTAGGTACTTTAATAGCTATATTTATTGCATTCTGGAAGGATATTCAAGAATTAATTATCGAAGGCTTTAAGATTATCGGGGACTGCTTTATTAATTTAAGTACTGTGATTATAAACCTTCAATCTAAGAAAAAAGTAGCTTACAGAAAAATTATTTCAACCCCATACCGTCGATTTGTTATGTTAATTATTGTTTCTACGATACCCACTGGAATCATCGGAGTAATATTTGCTGATGCAATTGAAATTGTGAGTACAACACTCTTAGTACCTGGTTTGTGCCTTATTTTAACAGGTATTCTTCTTACGATTGCGGACCGCGTTAAGACTGGGACGAAGACAGAAGTGAATGCCGGTTACAAGGAAGCAGGATTAATCGGTGTGGCTCAAGGTATCGCAACACTTCCAGGTTTATCCAGGTCAGGAACCACAATCACCGCTTGTTTACTTGCTGGTTTTGATCGTAGCTTTGCGGTGAAATATTCCTTTATCATGTCAATTCCTGCAGTTCTGGGTGCAGTAATATTAGAGGTAAAAGATTTCTCCATGGATATGGTAAGTCAATCGGACATATTTAATTATTTGGTAGGAACGATTGTTGCAGCAGTAGTGGGATATATCAGCATTAAGACGATGCTTGTAATTGTCAGAGGGAAGAAGTTCAAGTATTTTGCTTATTACTGTTTCGCTATTGGTATAATTGCTGTAATCGGCCATTTTGTAATATAAGGAGGAAATGTAAGTCAATGGCTACCAAACAAAAAACGAAAACGAAAAAAACATCAAATACACATAAGAAAAAATATAGTGCAGAAAAACAAATAAGCATGAAGGAAAGCGGTGCAATGCAAGATGAAATTATTCTTGTGATTGCATTGGTTGTCTCTGTTTTATTGTTTTTAAGTAATTTTGATTTAAGCGGTACGGTTGGTAAATGGGTCAGCAGCTTTATCTTTGGAATGATTGGTGTAGAGGCATTTATTTTGCCCTTTATCATCTTTTTTCTAACTGCTTTTCATCTATCAAATCTAGGGAATCGCAGAGCCGGTAGGAAAATACTGAGTTCCTTTGTATTCTTTGTGGCAATGGCTGCACTAATACAATTAATATCCACTCCATTTGATGGAGAGACACCGATTTATAGTTACTATACGTTATCCTCTTCTGGGAGAACGGGTGGAGGTATTATTGGGGGTATTTTAGTAATGATACTCTGTGGGTTATTTGATACCGTAGCAACCTATATCATCTTGATTGCAACGATGGCAATTGCAGTAATTGTTATTACCGGGAAAGCCATCTTTACCTATCTAGCGAATCAGAGTAAAAATTCTTTAGAGGAAAGAAAAGAATATCAGAAGCTAAGAAAAGAACAACAAGAGGAGTTGGCAACTATTACGAAAGGAGCTGATCAAAGCAGAAGACCGCCTAAGACCTTCGTCCTTGATCCCTCCGATGTAACTGCCAATGGAACTCAAAACAAACAAAGTATACAGAACATGCTTAAAGAAAAAGCAGGCGAGAAAGATTCTGTTATTAATCTAAAGGATCGCAAATCGAAAAAAGAAAAAACGATGGAAGAAAAAGAACTGCCGCTTTTGAATTTTCATAATCTATTTGAAGACGAAGCGGAAAGTATTGATCATTCGGATAATGATCAATCTTTCAATATGGGACAAGCTGACATACCACCTTATGAAGAGGAGCTTCGTAGAAAATTTGGTAATTCAGATTTAGAAGAAGATGATGTAACAATGGAAGTGGTAAAAAACGATATCACTACAGGAGTAGAACAACATGAGCCGCGGATTGATGAAAAAAAGCCAGCACAGAAAATTGATACTACAGACGTAGAAGAACTTGATATTAAGCAGGTACCGCAGCAAAAGGAGTATATTTTCCCGCCACTTAACTTGCTGATGGCACCTAAGCCCAAGGTGAATAAAGGAGGAGCAGCGGATCGTAATCTAAAAGAAACTGCGATGAAGCTTCAAAGCACCTTAGAAAGCTTCGGCGTTCATGTAACAATCACCAATGTCAGCTGTGGACCTGCTGTAACGCGTTATGAACTTCAGCCAGAACAAGGGGTAAAGGTAAGTAGAATTACTGCTCTTGCAGATGATATTAAGCTTAATCTGGCAGCGGCAGATATCAGAATTGAAGCACCAATTCCAGGCAAAGCAGCAGTTGGTATTGAAGTACCAAATAAAGAAAACTCCATGGTGGCTTTCCGTGAAATGCTGGAAAGTAAAGAATTTATAGAACATCCCTCCGACATTGCTTTTGCAGTTGGTAAGGATATTGGTGGACAGGTTGTTATTACGGATATAGCAAAGATGCCCCATCTACTGATTGCAGGTGCAACTGGCTCGGGTAAGTCGGTATGTATTAATACGCTAATCATGAGTATCTTATATAAATCGAAACCCTCGGATGTACGTTTAATCATGGTAGATCCTAAAGTGGTAGAATTAAATGTCTATAATGGCATTCCACATCTGTTGATTCCGGTTGTAACTGACCCGAAGAAAGCTTCCGCAGCCCTTAATTGGGCAGTTATGGAGATGACCGAGCGTTATAAGAAATTCGCGGATGTCGGAGTTCGAGATTTAAAAGGATATAATGATAAGATTTCTGAGGTAGCATACTTAAATGACGAAAATTATCAGAAGTTACCACAAATCGTTATCATAATCGATGAATTAGCAGACCTTATGATGGTCGCACCAGGCGAAGTAGAAGATGCAATCTGCCGTCTGGCTCAGATGGCAAGAGCAGCTGGATTGCATTTGATTATTGCTACGCAAAGACCATCGGTTAATGTTATTACTGGTTTAATAAAAGCAAATGTACCTTCGAGAATTGCATTCTCCGTATCTTCTGCAATAGATTCCAGAACTATAATTGATGGTTCCGGAGCTGAAAAGCTACTTGGTAAGGGAGATATGTTATTCTTCCCGTCCGGTTATCCCAAGCCGGTCCGTGTACAGGGAGCCTTCATCTCAGATAAAGAGGTAAGTTCTGTCGTTGAATTCTTAAAGAAGAATAACTCGGAAGCAAAATATAGTGATGATATTCATGATCGAATTAATAATGCAAAAGCTGGAGACGGTGCAATTGCTGGAACTGGAGATGATCGGGATGAATACTTTATGGAAGCAGGTAAATTTATTATTGAGAAGGATAAAGCTTCGATCGGAATGCTGCAGCGAGTTTATAAGATTGGCTTTAACCGCGCTGCAAGGATAATGGATCAATTGTCTGATGCTGGAGTAGTAGGACCGGAGGAAGGAACCAAACCTAGAAAAGTTCTTATGTCACCGGAGCAGTTCGACGAATATTTGGATGAGTATTAGAATGGATTACTATGAACACGCAAATGGAATAAAATTTTCATTGATCCTAAATTTGATAACATAAAGTAAGTATAAAAGAAAAGATTAGAAAAGATTAAAAGAAAAGATTAAAAGAAGAGAATAAAAGAAGAGATTAAAAGAAGAGATAAAAGAAGAGATTAAAAGAAGAGATTAAAAGAAAAGATATAAAAGAAAAGGTATAAAAATATGACTGGCATATTAGTAGTAAATGAGTTCTTGCATTCAAAGAAATTTAATGAAATTCATACCTGGCTTTTAGAAGCTGCGAAGAAACAAGGCATTAATATGCTACTAAAAACCAATGCGGAACTTTTGATCGATATATGTGATATTAATTCGGAACGGCTTGCTGATTTTATTCTATTCTGGGACAAGGATATTCGTTTGGCATATTATTTGGAGCAATTAGGTTATTCGGTTTTTAATTCTTCTAAGGCAATTGGTATATGTGATGATAAAGCTATGACACATCTAACCTTGATGAAGGCTGGAATTCCTATGCCTAGAACGATAATCGCTCCAATGACCTTCGATAATATCGGATATACAAACCTTACATTTCTTGAGGAAGTGGCGAACCGAATTGAGTTTCCTATGATTGTTAAGGAAAGCTTTGGTTCCTTTGGACAACAGGTCTATCTTGTGAAGAATATAGAAGAATTACAAAATCAAGTAAAACAGATTGGTACAAAACCGGTATTATTTCAAGAATTCGTTAAATCAAGCTTTGGCAAGGATATTCGTCTCCAGGTAGTAGGAAACCAAGTGATTGCAAGTATGTATCGTTATTCAGATAATGGTGATTTTCGTGCAAATTTAACCATTGGAGGTAAGATGCTTCCTTTTCAACCTACAAAGGAGCAAAGAGAGCTGGCTCTACGTTGTTGTCAGGTAATTGGTCTAGATTTTGCAGGGGTAGATATGTTATTTGGTAAAAAGGATGAACCTATCGTATGCGAAGTGAATTCAAATGCACATTTTAAAAATATCTATGATTGTACTGGGGTAAATGCTGCAGATGCTATCATTGCACATATTAAAAGTAAGCTATAAGATTAGGTTTATCTCAGGAGAAGGTTTATATAATTTCCTGTGTATACTTAAGATTTGATACACAATAAAAACTTGAAAGTGGTGTTCGCATGGTAGCGTGGATCATTTATTTTCGGGATGGTGCCGTATACAATAATCATTATATTCAATTACATATCGAAGAGGGATTAAAGCTTGGCATTGATGTCAAGCTTATTCTGGTTGAAGAATTGGAGTTTGGAGTACAGAAGAATCAATGGTTTATTACATATCAGGGGAAGGAGATAGCAAAACCTGATTTTGCTATCGTTCGTGCAATATATCCTTTATTAAGTAGACAACTTGAGTACCTGGCTATCAGAGTATTTAATAATTCCTTTGTGTCTGAAACCTGTAATGATAAAGCCAGAACTTATCAATATTTAGCTAAAACAGGCATAAAGATGATTGATTCAAGCTTTTATAGAAATGCACAGGTGAGTGAGATTATCTCAAAGGTGGAACATTCTACTGTGGTAAAAGCAGTTGATGGGCATGGTGGCAGCCAGGTGTTTTTAATTGAAGCGGCGGATAATACTATCTTAGGTCCGAAAATAGACAAGAAATTTGATGAATTTGAAAATGTCAAGAAAAACGAATCTACAAATACAATAATGAAAGGTCTTGGTAGTTCTAATGTTGTCATACAGCCTTTAACTGGAAGTAGACATCAAGATTTGAGGGTTTACGTAATTGGGAAAGATATCATTGCTGCAGTACTTCGAACAGCGAAAGGAAGTTTTAAATCAAATTTTTCTTTAGGAGGAGAGGTCTGTTTATATCAGCTTTCGAAGATAGAAATTAATATTGTGAAGCTAATTATTGATCAATTTGAGTTTGATTTCGTAGGAATTGATTTTATCATTGGAGATGAGGGTGAATTAATTTTTAATGAAATTGAAGATGTTGTCGGATCTAGGATGCTATATCAATGCTCCGATATCAATATTGTTGAGATGTATTTAAAGTATATAATTCAGTCAATAAAAGCAATTAAGTAACTGGTCTGCAAAAGTGGAACATATAAAATAGACTAAAATTTAAATGGAGAGTAACAAATGAAAGAATTAATAAAGCCTCAAAAATTAAATATCGGTGATAAGGTTGCTACAGTTAGTTTGTCCTGGGGTGGAGCTGGTGATGATCAGTTATTATGGCGTTATCAACAGGGAAAGGAACGACTACAATCTATATTCGGGTTGGAAGTAGTTGAAATGCCACATACGTTAAGGGGTTCAGAATATATCTATCAACATCCGGAAAAACGTGCAGAAGATCTGATGTTGGCATTTGCTGACCCATCAATTAAGGGTATTATAGCGTGCATTGGTGGCATCGAAAGTATTCGCATGCTTCCCTTTATTAATTTTGATGTAATACATAAAAACCCGAAGATATTTATAGGATATTCGGATAGTACTACAACTCACCTTATGTGTTATAAAGCGGGTATTTCAAGCTTTTATGGACCAACAATTTTAGTGGATTTTGCAGAAAATTTAAATATGGATGATTATACGGTTGAATATTTGAAGAAAACATTATTTAGCAGTGAACCAATCGGAATAATCCCTCCTGCGAAGGAATGGACTAGTGAACACCTGAGATGGGAGATTAAGAATAAAGATACTGCCAGAAAGAGAATGATAAATAATAGTTATGAGTTACTACAAGGTAGTAATACCGTTCAAGGTAGGTTAATTGGCGGATGCTTCGAGGTATTTGACATCTTAAGAGGAACAGAGTTATTCCCAAGTATGGACTGTTTTGAGGAGGCGATATTATTCTTAGAAACATCGGAAGATAAGCCGCCGGCATGGTATTTAGAGGTAGCATTACGGACGTATGGGATTAACGGTATCCTTAATATACTTAAGGGTATGATTATTGGAAAACCGCAGGATGAAGCGTTATATGAGGAGTACAAAGAGACTATTATGAAGGTATTAGCTGAGTTCGGAAGAGATGATATGCCGGTTTTGTATAATATGAGCTTCGGACATACAGAACCGAAATTCTGTCTACCCTATGGAGCGCTTGCTGAAATAAATTGTGATAATATAACCTTCTCGATTTTAGAATCCGGTGTAAGTGATTAATTATATAGTCAGAAAGGAAGAGATAATGAAAATTACGGTAATTGGTTGCGGTAGATGGGGTTCATTTATTGCTTGGTATTTAAATAAAGTTGGCCATGAGGTACTACTGTATGGGAGAGAGAATTCAAAACACATGCAGCAGTTTATTGAAACACGAACAAATGGGTTGGTGGTTTTACCTGAGAGGATATCCTTGATTACTGATTTGAAAAGTGCAATTAATTCAGAGGTTATTGTAATATCTGTAAACTCGCAAGGGCTCAGAGAACTCATGCAGGAAATTATTCAGAATGAAATAGAACACAAATATTTTGTTTTGTGTATGAAAGGGATCGAAATATCGACAGGGAAAAGGCTTTCTGAAATTGTATTTGAGTATGTTAATCACACCAACTCAATTGCAGTATGGCTAGGACCCGGACATGTTCAAGAATTTTATAAAGGAGTTCCTAATTGTATGGTTATTGATAGTTTGGACGATACAACGAAAGAATTGCTGGTAAAAGAGTTTAGTAGTGATTTAATTAGATTTTATTATGGAAATGATTTGCTTGGCAATGAAATTGGTGGAGCTGCAAAGAACGTAATAGGAATTGCAGCAGGTATGCTAGATGGTTTGCATTTAACATCCTTAAAAGGTGCTTTGATGTCAAGAGGAACGCGAGAGGTAGCAAGATTAATCGATGCCATGGGTGGTAATGAATTATCTGCATATGGACTATGCCATTTGGGAGATTATGAGGCGACTGTATTTTCGGAATTTAGTCATAATAGAAAATTTGGTGAGCTATTTGTTCAAGGAAGAGAATATGCTGATTTGGCGGAAGGATATTATACGGTAAAAGCATTAATTGAAATAGGAAATAACTATAAGGTTGATCTTCCTATCTGTAATGCTGTTTATGATGTATTATATAATAATAAAAATGCAAGTGAAGTTCTTGAAAGACTATTTTTAAGAAGTTTGAAGCAGGAATTTTAGGGATTATTACTATATTAATATAAAGTAATGTTTAAGATTATATTAAAGTCAACAATTCCTTAGGTGTATCAATTAAATAATCAGCACCTGCAGATCTTAAAACCTCACGGTTACGGAAGCCCCAAGTGACACCAATACATGGAATACCGGCATTCTTAGCAGTTTGAACATCGGTTTCGGAATCTCCGACAAGGACCGTATTATTAAGGTCAGAACCAAGCTCCTTGATTGCAGTAAAGATGCTGTCAGGAGCAGGTTTTCTTTTGATTTCAAGGGTTTCACCAATTGCTACCGGAATCAGATTACCAAAATAAGTTCTGGAAAGGGTCTTTACAGCAGTATCGAATTTATTGGATACGATGGCAATTTTATAATTATAACGATGCAAGTCTAATAGTAGCTCCATAATACCATTGTAAGGTCTAGTTTTATTTTGCATATTGTTATTGTAATGCTCCTTGAATTCTTCCATAATTAACGTAACTTCATCTTCGCTGCAATTCTCGGGAACGGACAAACGAACCAGATTTCTTACCCCATTACCAACGAAACGCCTCACATCCTCAAGAGTTTTAGGCACATAACCTTTCTGCACTAATATTTCATTCAGACTATCACGTAGATCGTCAAGTGTATTTAATAAAGTTCCGTCCAAATCAAAAATTACGGTATTATATTTCATTAGGAACATCCTTTCTCATTCATATCAAGTTGGTTTGATTATTTATAAATAATAGGAACAAAATCATGTTCTTATAATCAAGATGTACGGCGAAAAAGCATCGCCTTTTATCAGAATTTAATCGGTTTTTATTTCATTATAATAAGTGTTTTAAAGGGTTATTTCGTAACAATCGATAGTATTTTGTAGAATTATAATAGATAGTATATACTTAACTGTTTTCAGAACGCAAGTGATTTTTTTATTATATGTATAATATTACTTATATTATTTAAATTATTAAAAAACTTTTATTCTTTGATTACCATATTTAATAAGTAAAATGGTACAATTATCTTGATAAATAAAGCATAAATGTTACAATCATATAAGAAAGTCTTATAAACAATATTGTAAAATAGGAAAGGCAGGGTACATGAATGAAATCAGACATTCAAATTGCACAGGACGCAAAGCTAGACCATATTAAAAAGGTAGCAGAGCAACTGAATATTTCAGAGGATGACTTGGAGTATTACGGAAAATATAAAGCGAAGCTTTCCGATGAGTTATGGGAAAAGGTAAAGGATAACCCTGACGGCAAGTTGGTACTGGTAACAGCAATTAACCCTACCCCAGCTGGTGAGGGTAAGACTACAACAACGGTTGGACTTGGACAAGCCTTTGGGAAAATGAACGTAAAATCCGTAATTGCGCTTCGTGAGCCATCCCTTGGACCTTGTTTTGGAATTAAAGGTGGAGCTGCCGGTGGTGGTAATGCACAGGTTGTGCCTATGGAGGATTTGAATTTACATTTTACCGGAGATTTCCACGCGATTACTTCTGCCAACAATTTACTGGCTGCTATGCTAGATAATCATATTCAACAGGGAAATACGTTAAATATTGATGCGAAGCAAATCGTATGGAAACGTTGTGTTGATATGAATGATAGAGTTCTTCGCAATATCATCGTTGGCCTGGGACGTAAGGCGGATGGAGTTGTAAGAGAAGATCATTTTATCATTACGGTTGCTTCTGAGATTATGGCAGTGCTATGTCTTGCAGAGGATAGGAAGGATCTGAAGGAGAGACTTGGCCGTATTGTGGTTGCTTACACCTATGAGGGACAACCCGTGACGGCAAAGCAAATTAATGCAGTAGGTGCGATGGCAGCGTTGTTAAAGGATGCGTTAAAACCTAACCTAATTCAGACGTTGGAGAATACACCTGCAATTATTCATGGAGGACCTTTTGCCAATATTGCTCATGGCTGCAATAGTGTCCGAGCTACGAAAACAGCATTAAAATTAGCTGACGTAGTAGTTACTGAGGCAGGCTTTGGTGCAGATCTTGGTGCCGAGAAATTCCTTGATATCAAATGTAGAATGGCAGATTTAAAGCCGAATGCAATTGTTCTTGTAGCAACGGTTAGAGCTTTAAAATATAATGGTGGAGTAATCAAAACGGAGCTATCTAAGGAAAATCTGGAGGCTTTGAAAAATGGTATTGTTAATCTGGAAAAGCACATCGAAAACCTTCAGAAATTTGGTGTTCCGATTGTAGTCAGCCTAAATCGTTTTATAACAGATACGGATGCAGAGCTTTCCTATGTAAAGGAATTTTGTGAAAGTCGTAATTGTGAATTTTCCCTCTGTGAGGTATGGGAAAAAGGTGGACAGGGCGGAATTGATTTGGCGAAGAAGGTCCTTGTTACGATGGAAACAAAAGAAAGTCATTATAAACCATTATATGAGCTTAACTTGTCAATTAAAGACAAGATTGAAACCATCGCCAAAGAAATCTATGGAGCAGATGGAGTTACTTACGATTCTATGGCAGAAAGCGCGATCAAAACAATAGAAGCTCTTGGTTACAAGGAGCTTCCGATTTGTATGGCAAAGAACCAATATTCCTTATCGGATGATGCAACTAAACTTGGTAGACCGACTGGATTTACGATTAATATCAGAGAAGTTTATGTATCAGCAGGTGCAGGTTTCGTAGTTGCGATTACGGGATCGGTTATGACTATGCCGGGTCTTCCCAAAGTACCTGCTGCGGAGGGTATTGATGTGGATGAGGATGGTAGGATAACAGGTTTATTCTAATCGGATGATTTAATGAGTCGATATATAGAATAGAATCAAATTAAAGTGTATGGTAGTTGCTGCTATGAATCCTTACTGTAGGGAGGTGTATTATGTCATTTGTTATAAAACAAGATTTTGATCCTTTATATGAAACGATGATGCTCCTATATCAGGGATATGATGTGGAAAAGTTCAAAGTAATGGTTGTTTCCCAGTTTAGTGAAGTGGGAGGCAATGGAGAAGAGCTTTACCAAAAACATCTAAAGGTTTTTGATAAATATATACGAACGTTTCATAAAAATAGGATTTCGAGCGATAGGGATGAATTTTATTTTAATTATACCTCAGTTGATTATTACAATTACTTTATTTCCTTATACTTAATTGATAAATCCTTAGTATATTCCGTCCAACAGATGGATAATAATCAGGTTTTGGAGTTGATCTTCCAATATGGCAATGAGATGTTTGATCAGGAACTTCCCGAATATTCAAGCGAAGCCTTTGAAGAATTCAAGAAGGCAGAGAATATGATTGCCTTTGTTAATCGCTTTGATTTGAATGAGAAGGAAAAGTGGAAGATGTTTATGATTATGCAAAATCCACTGGATTACTATAGCTATTTTGCACAATTGATTAAGGATAACATTCCTGTATTCGAGAAGTCTATTGAGGCTATCAAACCATCTTTGGAAAAGCAGATGGAGCATTATATTACTGCTTTTTCTGATGAAGAAAAGACAATTAAATTCCTGAATGAAAATAATATGATTAATTGCGATGTCAATGAGATTATACCTACTATGGCATCGGCAGCCGGTGTCGTATTAACTTTACAAACTTGTTATTATGGATTGCTGTTTGATAAAGTATTGACTGTGTTTGGTTTAAAGAGTAATAAAACTACAGAATTCCTTATGACTTGTTTGAAAGCTCTGAGTGATCATAGTAAATTTGAAATTTTAACTTCCTTAAAAGAGAGCCCTAAGTATGCGACGGAATTAGCAGCTCAAGTAAACTTAACCCCAGCAACAGTTTCCCATCATATGAGCACCTTACTTGCAGCTCACTTGGTATATGTTGAAAAAGAGAATGGGAAGTATTATTATCATGTGGATGAAGCTACCTTGAAGGAGGTAATACAGTTACTTCGAAAAACTTTGCTGTAGAATATGATATAAAGTGATCGGAATAAACGAATTGATAGGAAAAAGTAACACTTGCCTAAGAAAAGCAACAATTAATTTTTAAACAGTAGTTTTTGATTTTAAAACAATAATCAGTTATAAAATAATAGCCAACCAACGAATTCAATCTAATATAATCCGTTGATTGGCTATTATTAATTTGTGTACCTAGGTACCGCTAACCTGGGGTGATAATTTGTCTGTATATTCTATAAGAAAAATATAGGAAATTACAAAATATTTTGATTGTTGTTTGAACAGTAATCTATTTGAAAGTTCTACTATTTACATAAAACCTCCATAGATTCTAATGTTGCTGAGGGTTGATATAAAGAACTATGAATATTTTTAAGACGAGATATTATGTATTGTATAAAATTAGATGAACATCTAAAACAGTTGACACGTATCTAATAATGTGGTATATATTAAATATGAATTCATAAGAGGTAAAAATTAACTAAGTTATTCGTTGAAAGGAGGTCAACTTCATTTGGAAAAAAATGCTTCAAAGAAAAAAGCAAGTTACTATTTAAGAATATTTCATAAGAATAAATTACTTTTATTTTTTACTATGTTATTTAGTATCATTGCATCAGGTACTGGAGTTACGATTGCATATTTACTGAAGAAAATTATTGATGTTACCGTGGAAGGGGATATTGATAAATTTAAAATTACATTGATATACAACATAGTATTTATGAGTATATTTGGATTGTTTTATTATACCTATTCTTTATTAAGTAAAAAGCTTTTGAAGAATGTGATAAGGAACATGCGTAAGTCTGTCTTTACCGGAATATTTCGGCGCAATTATCAAGATTTTTATGAGGTAAACACAGCAGATTATATATCAGCACTTACGAATGATATTAAGATGGTGGAGGATAATTATCTTCATCCTTTATTGGATATCATACAGCATATGATGTCCTTCATCTATACCTTAGTTTACTTATTGATTATTAGCCCAATGATTACTTTGATTTTATTTGTTGGAATGGTCCTGATGCTACTTATTCCGGGTGCGATCGGTAAAATGCTTCAAGGGAAACAGGAGGAGGTATCCAATCAGAATTCTATTTTTACAGGAAAAATAAAAGATTTATTTTCTGGTTTTGAAGTAATAAAATCCTTTCATTTGTTTGGAAGAATGAAAGAGCATTTTGATAATGAAAATGATGTTATGGCAGTTAAAAAATATAAAGCCGATAAACTCTTTGTATTAAATGAAACCGCCTCGCAAATGCTGGCATTGTTCTCACAAGTATTTACTATGTTTACTGCTGCATATCTTGTGATTCAGGGGCAAATAACGATGGGAACCTTGATTGCCATTATTCAATTATCCGGCAACTTTGTCGTACCACTGATGTACATTATGAATAATATGCCTAAGATACAAAGCGTTGCCCCAATCATAAAACGTATGGAGCAGTTTGACGAATATAAGGATGCTTCCTTTGTAGGGAAACAGGAACCAAAATTTGAAGTGAGTATAAAAATATCGAATCTTTCCTTCTCGTATCATGAGGAGCAATCCGTATTAGAAAATATTACACTTGAAATTGAAAAAGGGAAAAAATATGCAATTATCGGAGAAAGCGGTTGTGGAAAGTCAACCTTGGCAAAGCTATTAATGGGCTATTACTCCAATTACACTGGCAAGATTTCCTATGATCAAACGAATTTGATGGATTGTGAATTAGCGAAAATAAGTGAACTAGCCTCAATAATTCATCAAAATGTATATATGTTTGATCGAACGATAAGAGAAAATATCTGTCTGTTTCATGATTATTCATCAGAGGCTATATCGAATGCGGTAAACTCAAGCGGAGTAGATAAATTTCTTTCGGTTATGCAGGAACAAATGGAAACAATGGTGGGAGAGAATGGATCAAATTTATCGGGAGGTCAGCGTCAAAGAATTGCTATCGCTAGAGCATTGGTGAAAGGAACCCCATTGTTAATTCTAGACGAAGGCACATCGGCTATTGATTTACAGACCTCGAATGATATTGAACAGAATTTACTGAATAAGGAAGAGTTAACCTTAATAACAATTACGCATAAGTTGAATGAAGAATTACTGGAAGCCTATGATCAGATTATTTATATGGAAAAAGGACGTATCGTAGAACGGGGTAATTATAAGGAGCTGTTTTCGGCGAAAAGTGGTTTCTATAATTTCTGTGTGGCTTGATTATAATTAAACGCTATCAAAAAAATGTATGAAATTTTGGTACTTTTTAAGCAGAACATATCAATCAATGTGATATGCTCTGCTTATTTTTTTACAGATAGTTTGTATTTAATACAAAAGCCTTAATACAAAAGCCTTAATACAAAAGCCTTAATACAAAAGCCTTAATACAAAAGCCTTAATACAAAACCTTAATACAAAACCTTAATACAAACACTTTAATCCAAATGCTCTAAAACTAAGGAATAATATATTCACATAGTACTATAAGGAAAATAGTGTTCTGCTTTTGATTGAAATTCTCTTATACTATAAATTTTTTCGTTATTATTAAATTCAATTAGCGAAACGCCATCGAATCCATTAATCACACCATCATAATTACATTTAAAATACCATTCTACAACTGTTTTTTTATCTTGATTAATAAATTGTTTTATATGCCATTCTAATACAGTACCATGGCTGCACCAATCTGAAAACCATCTCTTTACTTGTTCGATTCCATTATATTCAGGACCGTAGCATTCGCTGTAGATAATGTTATCATCAAATATTGCATCAATTCCCGTAGTGCTTTTTGTTAGCCACATATTAAAATAATTCTGTATTTTTTTCTCTCTACTTTTCATATGTACCTTTCTCTAGATAATTCAGATTTAATAAACTATATTAGCTACTTCCCTAAAAGAACCTGGCACAAGTGCTCGTATGACTTTAGGATTATTGGAATTCCTTTATTAATTCCTCAAATATAAAATAATCTATAATATGCTTTTATATATGATTATAACACGATCAATATTAAAATTCATATAGATTTAATATTAGCTAGAGTTTATATTAAAATGTATAGACAGGAATACTCCGAGAAAAAATAAAAGACAATGTAAATTATCAATTGATAACATTTTATTTACGCATTTTATTTTAATTCAATCAGCATAAAATTAGATGACCCTTCGTATGATATAGAGGAAAAGTACAAGTAGTTCAAATTAATAACTTATCAAACTGAATTATAATAGGGAGGCGAAGGCTCTAAAAACAAGAGAGTCAATGTCTCTAAAAAAGGGAGGCCACTGCCTCCAGAAAAAAGGAGGTTAATTATGATAGAAAAGGTGCAATTTACTTATACTAACGATATTACCGTAATAAACCAGGCACAATTTGATGCTCATATGAGATTATACGAAGGTTATGTAACTAACATTAACAAGATAGATGCAATTCTTGAAGAAGGCGATGCACAAAGAGATCAATCCAATACCACTTTCAGCTTTTACAGAGAATTAAAACGTGGAGAAACCTTTGCACTGGACGGAGTTATATTACATGAACTGTATTTTGAAAACATCGGTGGCGATACGATGGAGCCGGACCAAACAACAAGCGATATGTTGTCAGATGACTTCGGTAGTTTCCAGAAGTGGCAAGATGATTTTGTTGCTACAGCAAAAGCCAGCAGGGGTTGGGCGGTTCTTTGCTATGATCAAAGAAGCGACAGATTACGTAACATCAGTCTTGATGCACACGACTTAGGTAATATCGCTTATTCTGCCCCTATCCTAGTTCTAGACATGTATGAACATGCTTACTTCCTCCAATACGCCGATAATAAAGCCGCCTACATCACCAATTTCATGAAAAACATTAATTGGACCGTAATCGGCGGTAGAGTAAACTATTAATGAGCTAACGCTTATATCTATATCACAAAGGAAGAGACCGGGCTCATATGGATAAATGTATTTCCTTTACCTTTACAGCCGGACGCAATTGTCCAAATCAAGTTGACATACGCTTTACATGTCAAACCTGAAACGAACGATTACGTCCGGCTGTATTGGTACGGAAAAACATATCCAAACGAGCCTGGTCTCTTCCTTTGTACACAGCCTAAGAATTATCGCCTATCAAACGCCTGCTCACAATAACAGCAGCGATAAACTCCATTTGCACGATCTGTCAGCTTAAAGGTATGATTTATACCAGGTTCTACTGAGGTGATGCACCTTGGGTTTTTACATTTTAATACATTATTAACGCGTTCCGGTAACTTTGGATTTTTCTTTTCGATTATAATACCATTTTCAATAACATCAATCGTGATTTGGTGATCCAATGCACCTAGAATATCCAAATCCAGATTCTCAAGAGTTCCCTCAATCTTAATAATATCCTTCTTACCCATCTTACTACTTTTTGCATTTTTGATAATAGCGACAGAACAATCCAAGTTTTCAAGGTTAAGATAGGAGTAAATCTTCATTGCACCGCCAGCTTTAATATGATCAATTACGATTCCTTGATTTAATACACCGATATTTAACATTATAGCACCTCCAATAATTTCATAATCAGAGCCATTCTTACGTATACGCCAAACTCCGCCTGCTTAAAGTATACTGCACGTGGATCATCGTCAACCTCGGTTGCAATTTCATTTACTCTTGGTAGGGGATGGAGTACTAGCATGTCCTTCTTGGCAAAGGTCATTTTCTTATCATCAAGGATATATATGTCTTTTAAACGGATATAATCTTCTTCATTGAAGAAACGTTCCTTTTGTACTCTTGTCATATAAAGTATGTCAAGACTCGGCATTGCTGCCTCAAGATCTCGAACTTCCGTATAAGGAATATTGTTTGTCTTGAGTACTTCTTCACGGATGTAGGCAGGTACTCGTAGCTCTTCCGGTGAAATTAATACTAGATTAATGTTTTCATATCTTGCTAATGCATTAATTAAGGAGTGTACCGTACGGCCGAATTTTAGGTCACCACAAAAGCCAACGGTTAAATTATTTAATCGTCCTTTGAGATTTTTAATTGTTAATAAATCAGTGAAGGTTTGTGTGGGATGATTATGACCGCCGTCTCCGGCATTGATAACTGGAATAGTAGAATAGGTAGAAGCAACGTAGGGGGCGCCTTCTTTGGGATGACGTATAGCACAAATATCAGCATAAGAGGAAATAACTCGAATTGTATCGGCAACGCTTTCACCTTTGGCTGCTGAACTAGAATCAGCAGATGAGAATCCTAAGATGTTGCCACCAAGATTAAGCATTGCAGCCTCAAAACTTAGTCGGGTTCGTGTACTCGGTTCATAGAATAGAGTGGCCAGCTTCTTACCCCGGCACACATCGGCGAATTTCTTTGGGTTTAGTATTATCTCTTCGGATAAATCAAGAAGCTCGCTTAGCTCAGAAACAGAAAGGTCAGTTGGACTGATAATATGTTTCATAGACACCTCCATATGTTGTTATTGTTTTCATTTCCTAACTAAACATTGTAATATAAATCTTTGCAAATTTCAATTAGTAATTTTCTTTTTGAAAATAACTTGAAATTGGATGATTTGGCTTCCAATATAATACATTTCAATTAATAGTTAACCGAAATGACAGATAATTACAGCGTATAACAACAATTATAAAAATAATTTAAAATTAACAGATAATTGTATTGACAAGATATATATTGTGGTGTAATATTAACTCATAACAAACAATAAAAAACAAATCAAGCTGAATAGCTAATCTACTGAAAGGATTGAGTCCAATGAAAAGGTAAAATGAAATACTCAAAAGTAAAAATTCCAAAGAAAAATGATATAAAATTCTTAAGAAAAGTACTTAAAGGAATGAGTCCAATGAATAGGTAAAATGAATTTCATAAAAATGAAATACTTAAAAAAAGATTATGAAATAGTAAGCTAAAATTCATAAAGTAAATAATACTTAGAAAAAGCAATTCTTAGTGAATTAAAATTATTATAAGGAATGAGTCCAATGAATAGGTAGATGAATTTATTGAAGAATAAAATAATTAAAAATTGATTCCAATGAAATAGTAAGCTGAAATTCTTAGAGTAAAATAATACTTATAAAAAAAGCAATTCGTAGATATTTAATCCTACTATAAGGAATGAGTCCAATGAATTAGTAAAATAAATTTCTTAAAGAAAGTTAATTAGAAGGAATGAGTCCAATGAAATAGTAAAATGAATTTCTTAAAGAAAAATAATTATAAGGAATGAGTCCAATGAATTAGTAAGCTGAAATTCTTAAAGATATATAATTTTTGTAAAGAGTGCTTCTTAGAGATATAAAGCTAATATAAGGAATGGGTCCAATGAATTAATAAAATGAATTTCCTAAAAAAATAATGATTAAAGGAATGAGTCCAATGACTTAGCATGATGAAATTCATAAAGATAAAATATGATTATTAGTAATAAGTTCAATCGAAAAGAAGAAGAAAAAGTATGGTTAAAATAAAATTATAAGGAATGAGTCCAATGAATAGATAAGATGAAATTCTTAAAGATAATGATTAATTATAAGGAATGAGTCCAATGAATAGATAAGATGAAACTCTTAAAGATAATGATTAATTGTAAGGAATGTGTCCTATTAATTGTAAAGATAAAAATCATGAAAAGTGTAAGCCCTATGAGAAGTAAGAAGAGATTAGTTATAATAAAAATATGGAAAGGAAAAGAAAAAATATAAGTTGGTTTATAGTGAATTTAAAAGTAATTTCCTTCAGTTTCACGAAGGATTACTATAGATAGTTACAAAAAATATTGCGAAAGGAAGGTACAGACCGCCAAACACATAAGCGATTTACCCAAAGCAAAATATTAAAGAAAGGACGGTACAAACCACCAGAAACTTTATGTTATACCTCAAACAATTTATTAGAAAGGTTGGTACTGATCACCAAACGCTTTGCGATACATTTCAAAGCATATTCTGAAGATGGGATGGCATGTACCAAAATATGATGAATAATTTAATATAAAAAGAGAGTATCTGCTTAGACGGTAGAGATGCTCTCTTTTTTGTATTTTACATATTTGATAGATTAATTTCCCCTTGAATTAAATTTCATCAAAATGATTTACACTTTTCCTTTAAATTGTGTTATAATAGTAAGATACAATTTAGGAAAGGTGTGCGTATATGATACAGATTTCGCGTACAGGAATACGAAACTTAGCATCAAATGATACTATATATGCTAGGGGTTTACAATACTATAAAGATAATCGCATCTCAAATGCAACATATTCAAATTCAAACAAACAATATCGTTTGGTGGTAAAAGGTAATTATAATTATTCTGTGACTGTGGATGAGCAGGAGGACGGCTCCTTTGATTATAGTTGTAATTGTCCATCTAGACTAAAGGATCAAGGCGCCTGCAAGCATGTGGTCGCTGCTTTATTATTTGTACTTAAATATCAGGAGCGTGCCTTACTTACGGAATCGAAGAACCCTGAGGAGCGTAAGGTAATGCAATTACTTGATTACTTTGTATCACAGGAGGATTCCGTACTGGTTGGTGAAACCTTTGGGTTAGAAGTAATCGTAAGCATTCCATCTATATTAAAAGGTGAAAACGGAAGAGCCATGGCTTCCTTGCGTGGTGGTAGTAGCCGTAAATATAAAATTCAAACTATTAAGAAATTTTTATCCGATATCTATCATCATGAGAGCTTTGCCATAGGAAAAGAATTTAAATTTGTTCATGGTGAGAGTACATTCGATGCAATTTCTCTGGATATTCTAGATTATTTACTTGAAGTATATGAAATCCAGGAGGTTATTGACAGCACCCATTTTTCGAAGATATTTTCGAAGGCACAGATGTTTATTACGAAGAATATGCTGATTAAATTGCTAGATATTATAAAGGAAAATACGATAACCTTGGAATTATATGGAAAGGTTTATACTGATGTGGAATTTATAAGGGGAAATCCGAAAATATCTTATCAACTTACACTGGATGAAGATTCTGTTACTGTGGATTATCAAGGGAAGGAAGCAGTACTTCCGATTACAGAAACCGGAGAGCTTCTTTATTTTGACGGTGCAATATATCTTCCGGATAAAAAGTTTATACGTAATTTTAAGCCTTTTTATAATAGTCTTGGGAAGGATAAGGAACCCCTCGTTTTTCGTGGTGAAAGTAAGACAAGCTTTTTAGAGCATGTATTACCACGCATCAGTGAGACTATGGTTCTGGACGTACCGGAAGAACTGAAAAGCAGATATATTACCTGTGACATGGAAGCTAAGCTTTATTTTGATAAATATAAGACCGGAATTAAAGCAGAGTTAAAATATAAGTATGGAGAATATGAATTCAATTCCTTTGGAAATGCAGCGGCAGGTTCCTATATCATTGTTCGTCAAAGAGAAAAAGAGGATTCCATTATATCTGAGCTCCTAAAGCAGGGTTTCGTTCCTTATAAGAACTTTTATTTACTGAAAGACGAAGAAAAAATATATGAATTCTTATCCGGTAGGGTAATGGAATTAGAAGAGAAAGCATCACTTTTCTATTCCGAGGATTTCCGTCGCCTGGGAATTCGTGCTCCTGGAAGTTTTAAAGCTGGAGTCCGCATGAATTCAGAATTTAATATGCTAGAACTGGATCTTGCCTTTGACGAGGTTCCCAAGGAGGAATTAAAGGACTTATTACATTCCTACCAAATTAAAAAGAAATATTACCGACTGAAAAACGGAAGCTTTATTAATCTTGAAGATAAGACGATTAGTGAAGTATCCCATATCTTAAATTCCTTGAATGTCAGTGATAAGAATTTAAAGGAGGAAGCACTTTTACTGGAGAAACAACATGCTGTCTATCTGGATAAGGCTTTTTCAGAGAAAGAATTTGAATTTGAACGGGATAGGGACTTTTTGGCATTAACCGAGAAAATCCTTAATCCTGCGCAGACGGAGTATACCTTACCGGAGGGAATACTTGCAGACTTACGGCCATATCAGTTTACTGGTTATAAATGGTTAAGAACCTTAGCAGCGAATGAATTGGGTGGCATATTGGCAGATGATATGGGTCTTGGTAAGACACTTCAGTCCATCGTCTATATCGCATCGGAGATAAATAAAGAAAAGCGAGTACATCATTTAATTGTGTGTCCTACCTCTTTGATATATAATTGGCAGGATGAAATAGAGAACTTTGCTCCGCATTTAAAAGCATTAGTTATAACTGGGACACCTCCAGAACGGCAGGAATCCATCGAGAAATATTTAGATTATGATGTTTTAATTACTTCATATCCACTTATCCGAAGAGACATCACAAGCTATGAGAAAATCGATTTTCATACTGTTTTTATCGATGAGGCGCAGTTTATCAAAAATGACTCCTCTCTGAATGCAAAATCAGTAAAAAGGCTTCGTGCGAATCACCGCTTTGCCCTTACCGGAACACCGATTGAGAATAGTTTGTCCGAACTATGGTCTATCTTTGATTTTATTATGCCAGAATACCTGAACAGCCATACTCGATTCGTGGAGCTATATGAAAAGCCGATATTAAAGGAAGACACGGAGGCTTTAAGTGATCTTCACCAACATATTACACCTTTTATTTTGCGACGTATGAAAAAGGATGTATTAACCGAATTGCCTGATAAATATGAGACGAAGATGTTGACCGAATTATCGGAGGGACAGAAGCTAGTTTATCTGTCTTATCTAGAGAATATTCGTAGTGAGTTACATTCTGATATTGAAGAAAGTGGTGTTGAGAAGAACAGAATTAAGATTTTGGCAGCGCTTACGAGACTTCGCCAGATCTGCTGTCATCCTTCCACTTTTATTGATAATTATCAGGGTGGTAGTGGTAAATTAGAGCTTTTAATGGAGATTATCCCGGAAGCGATTGCCAATGATCATCGCATCTTGGTATTTTCTCAATTCACCTCAATGTTACGAATCATTGAGAATGAATTAAAGGATTTGGACATTCCCTATTTTTATCTTGAAGGCTCTACACCGACACATGATCGAAATGATTATGTAAAACGCTTTAATGCAGGGGAAGGAAAGGTATTCTTGATCTCCTTAAAAGCGGGAGGTACTGGATTAAATCTTACAGGTGCAGACACTGTAATTCATTATGATCCCTGGTGGAACCCAGCAGTGGAAGACCAAGCAACCGATCGTGCTTATCGTATTGGCCAACAGAATAAGGTACATGTTATGAAACTGATTACGAAGGGAACGATTGAAGAGAAGATCTTCAAGCTACAGAGAAAGAAGAAAGAACTATCCGATTCTATTATCAGTTCCAAAGAAGTATTTATTAATACTTTGTCCAAGGAGGAGTTGGAGGAATTATTTGCTCCGATGTAGTAGAAATTAACAAAAGTATAGTAAGATATAGAATGAGGGGCAGATTTTTCTGCCCCTCATTTATAATTCTATATTCTATTATGAATTTCATTATATAATCTGTTTGTACCAACAAGAGTAGCGAATACAGATTGACTTATGATTTATATCCTATAACTCTTCAGCGCTGTTTTTCTAATAACCATACTAATGGAAATAGCCAGTACAATTTTCATTATATCAAATAATACATATGGAAATACGCATAAAGTAAGAGAGGTATATAAGTTATTACCTGACACATTCATAAACCATAGGGTTCCTAATAAATAGCAGAGAAATAAGGATACAATCATACCGATGGATAAAGCTAAAACTTTATATTTTTTTATGTACCTATAACATAAGGCAATAATGAGTGCCATAAGAGGATAAGACATAAGATAACCGCCAGTCATTCCGACTAATCTGTCCGGACCACCTTTAAAGCCAGCAAAAACGGGAAGTCCGAATGCTCCCAATAACAGATATACTAATACGGACAGGAAAGCATAGCGTGGAGATAGAAGAGCACCTGTTAAAAATATAGCAAACAGAGATAAAGTAAAAGGTATTGGTTGTGTCGGTATCGAAATTTGAGCCATAACGCAGATAACTGCAGTAAACATTGCGGTCATTACTAGATCCTTGGTGCTTATTTTTTGAGTTTTAAAGGTTACTTTTGTTAAATTCGAATTATTCATTTTTTTATATTGTACCGGTGTTAAGATAAAATTGATATTTGGAATATCGAATATCAAGTTTGTCAACAAAGTACATTCCTTTCGTAAGATGTTGGATTGTTTTGATTTATATAATCTTTCATTTTTGACTTAGCTTTTATTAATAGGTCGAATACTCACTTCCCCAGAAACAAGTGCTTCCGTGGATTTATCTTCATATTCCACGACTAACCTTGCTTTTTCATCGATATCAATCGCTCTAGCAGATCTCGATATGCTACCTTTTAATACAAGAATTTCTTTTCCAATTAGAAAGGAACGCTTACGGTAATCCTCTAAATATTTTTTATCGGTTAGAGAATTCATACAGCTGGATATGTTATTAAGTATTTCAGCTACCAACATTGAAGTTATAGGTGTGTCACTCGGTTTATCGGAGAATAAGGAACCTGCTATCTGCTGAATATTATCAGGAAAATCTTTGGTTTCTATATTTATTCCGATACCAACAACTGCATATTCTAACCTACCATTTTCAAAGTTTAATGAAGCTTCGGTCAATATTCCACAGACCTTCTTTCCGGCTACAAAGATGTCATTCACCCACTTTATTACTGCATTTACTTTAGCTACTGCTTCTATAGCACGAGAAACTGCAACCGCAGTAGCTGTAGTGATTAAGAGGGAATCTTCCAAATTAAGCGTTGGTCTAAGGATAATCGTAAAATAAATCCCAGAGGAATTTGGAGAATAAAAGGAACGTCCCATACGACCGCGACCTTCCGTCTGTTCCCTTGCAATTATTACGGTACCTTCTTTGGCTCCTTGAGCAGCCAATTCCTTTGCTATAGTGTTCGTCGAGGTTACACTTTGCCGAACATCAAGAACAAAGTTTACAGCTTCCTCTCTCAAAAATGGAGTAATACTTTCCACCGATACGATATCATTGTGTTGAAGTAGACAATATCCCTTATTTGTTACAGCTTCTATACGGTATCCATCCTTTTGTAAGGCTTTCATCGCCTTCCAAATAGAGCTACGTGTTACGAAAAGCTCACTTGCAAGCTTCGCTCCGTTTATCGTGTTACCTCTGTTTTCTTCCAGAATCTTTAAAACTTGATGTTTTAATTCCATATGGCTCGTCCTTATCATATATGATGATTTAGTATATCATAATATAAATGATTGTCAACCCGTGAACATAAAAGAGTCGACAATTAGAAGCTAAGAAAACTTTTATGGTGATTTAAGTTGGTTGTTGCCTTTGTTACCTTTGCTACCTTTGCTACCTCAATTGCTATCCTCAATTGCTATCCTTTGCTACCTTCACCTTTGCTACCTTTGCTATTGGCAAGAAAATTATCTAATGTCAATAATATTTTATTGATAATCGATAAAATATTATTGACAGTCAATTTGCGCTGTGCTATATTTACAATAAACAGGGTAATTAGTTCCACCAGTAAAGCGAGTTCCACTTGATATGTATGTACCTACAAAGCATAGGTAAATGACTTGTATAAAATAATAGAAATAGGGGGTGCTTTAATTGTATGATATTATAATTGTAGGGTTAGGGCCAGCCGGTGCGACACTTGCACGTCTTTTAAACAAAGAATATTCGGTTGCTGTTATTGATAAAAAAAGATCTGATGAGAAAGGATTTCGAAAACCATGTGGTGGATTATTAGCAATGGATGCGCAAAAATCGATTTCGCGTTTTGGTCTTACATTGCCGAAAGAAGTTCTTGTCGATCCACAGATTTTTGCTGTTCGAACGATAGATTTGGATACCGGTGTTACACGGCATTACCAACGGTATTATATCAATCTTGATAGACATAAATTTGATCTATGGCTAAAATCATTAATTCCAAACAAAGTTGATGTTTTTGATAATTGTTCATGTACTTGTATCAAAAAGCAGGAAGATTATTATAATGTTGAATTTTTGAATGAAAATAATAAACAAACGATATCTGCAAAATATATAGTAGGAGCTGACGGTGCCAATTCTTTTGTTCGAAGGTATTTGTATCCGAACAAGAAAATTAGAAGTTATGTTTCAATACAACAATGGTTTACTGAAAAGAATCATAATCCGTTTTATTCATGTATCTTTGATTCGGAAAACACGGATTGCTATTCGTGGACAATATCAAAGGATGGATATTTTATATTCGGAGGAGCTTATCCAAAACAAGGATGTCGTACACGTTTTGATAATCAAAAAAAGCAACTTGAGAAATTAGGTATCAATTTTGGAAAGGCGCAGAGAACAGAAAGTTGCCTCGTACTTCGCCCATCAAAGCTTAATGATTTTTGTACAGGCAAAAATAATATCTTTTTAATAGGTGAAGCTGCGGGATTTATTAGTCCCAGTTCTTTAGAAGGAATCAGCAGTGCATTTAATTCGGGCTATTATTTGAGTGAAATATTTAATGCGAAGGTTTCTGATCCTTGTACTGCATATCGAAGAAAAACCTTAGGTTTGAGGCTTAAATTATACCTGAAGGTGCTAAAGTCTCCGTTTATGTATTTTCCACTTATGAGAAAGCTTGTTATGGCATCTGGCATTAATAGTTTGAAAATGATAAGAAATAGTAGATAAAGCTTAACTAAAAATGAATTTACAGACAATGAAATTGTTACAAGGCGCTGTGATATAAAAGTAAGAGTCTACGATTAATCTTAAATTATTTTACTTTATTAATAAAACCTCATGTAATAGAACAAAATACTTAACAAACAAATTAACAATGATTTTAATGAGGTGAGATGGATGGACAAATATCTCGAAGAATTAATTGAAAAAATGTCTAGGAAAGAAGATGTATTATCTTCAGAGGAGTCAGTGCGTTACTTAGCATATTGTGAAGCAGCTGATTTGAGCAACTCGGATTTTTTACCACAATTAATAACCTTTGTTGAAAATAATTCTCATAGTAATCGAAAAAGAGCCGCTGTTTATTATATTATAGGAAAGATATTAATTAGTAATCCTATTTCGGAATTTATCAATTTTCTACTTGAACGACTTAATGTTGAAACTGACGATACTATTATAGCCTCCATACTGGACAGACTTGCTGATATTAGATTTCCAGAGGAAATTAATGTTGATCCAATCATTCAATGTACGGAAAGTGAAATATTACAGATTAGACAATCAGCAAATAGAACAATGCGGGCTTACAATTCAAAATATGCTTATCGAACGGAATTAGATTCTCATCAATCATAACTTCAATCGAACAGAGCAAAAAATAAAGCTATCTTAATTGGATCGTTAATCAACGTTCCAAATTAAGATAGCTTTCATATTTACAAAGGAATTAACCTATTTACTCCATATTCTCGAAGGTATTGCTGTAATATTCCTCAATTAAACGATCAAGATAAGCAAGATTTTGTGTACCAAACTCTTTTAGCAGCAGCTCTTTCATTGTATCGACCTTTTTAAGATAATTCAATTCCTCCGATATATCATCATTATGAATAGAAGATAAGAAGCTTTCTGTTACATGAAGTTGTAGCCATTGGTTAATCTCTCCGGTAAGTTTATTTTCCGCATCAATCTCAGCCTGTACCTTTTTTGCTTTTTGGTTCGTACTTACGGCTATGTAAAGAAAGAATAAGAATACTGCACCCATCACTGTAGTAGGTAATAAACCACTAAAGAAGGAAAGAATACCAACCGCATTCAGGATTAAAAAGATTATCCCGGCAACTCCAAAGAAGAGAAAAATCCATACGGTTCCAGCTAGGTCCTTGTATTGATCCGCTTTAAAAATGTAGTTGGAGGAACTTTCTTGAACTTCAATACCGGTAAATTCATCGTCAGTTACCTCAACTTCGTTGTCTGCCTCTGACTTAGAATTCTCATCTTCCTGCTCGTATAACGCATCATCGACAAGTTGCTCTGATAAATCTGATGCTTTTGTTGATAATTCATGATCTTCGGCAGTTCTCACGGTAGTCGAATTTGCTTCATCCTCGCTATTTTCATTTTCAGGACTTTCTTTATCAGAAATGGGAGAGCTATGATCAAGCTCTGCATTATTCAAATTATCCCGCTCAACAAAATAGAACGCTTGGTAAAGTTTTTTTGCCTGTTTTTCCTTCTTCGGAGGGATGGATACCACGTAAATCTCATTTTCTTCATCGAAATCAAGTTTGGATTTTAAATCAGAATACTGAAAATAACGTACCAATTTATCTGCAATCTTTTTGTCTTCCGCTTGAAAAAAGGCAACAAAATCCTCCTCCTTTTCCTCAAGACTCTCAACAAGTTCAATCTTACAATCAGAACAAACGGTAATTCCATTCTGGTATTCTGCTTTACAATTAGGACACCAAGGCATAAGCTTCAACTCCATTCTTCTTATTTTTTTAAGACCTTGCCGCTACGCGGCATCTCCAATAGCCCGGAAGACGCTTTTTCTTCCCATGTGAAGACTCTTTTTCTTCCCGTGTGAAGACTCTTTTTCTTCCCGTGTGAAGACTCTTTTTCTTCCCGTGTGAAGACTCTTTTTCTTCACACTATTCAGCCATAAACCGATGGAAGCCTTTCTTTCCTTTTCGAATCAATAGTGCACCCTCTGCATCAAAATCCTTGTCAGTGAATACTCGGTCAAAATCTTCAACCTTAACATCATTTACAGATACGCCACCCTGTTGGATATTACGTCTAGCATCGGAGCGTGAGACAGCAAGTTTGGCATCACACATCATGGTGATTAAATCAATTCCTTCTGCGAATTTAGCTGCAGGATACAAAGTAGTCGGAATATCCTCGGATTTCATTCCACCGCCAAATAATGCTCTAGCAGCATCCTGTGCTTTTGTTGCTTCTTCCTCGCCATGTACAATCTTGGTAATCTCAAATGCAAGAACTTCCTTTGCAAAATTTATCTCTGCATCCTTTAAAGCACCAAGTCTTCTTACTTCATCCATCGGAAGGAAGGTGAGAAGACCTAAGCATTCTTCGACTTTAACATCTTCAATATTTCTCCAATACTGATAGAACTCGTAAGGAGTCGTCTTGTTCGGATCCAACCATACCGCACCTTTCATAGTCTTGCCCATCTTAATACCCTCACTGGTAGTGAGAAGTTTAAAGGTTAAACCAAAAGCAGGTTTTTGCTCTTTGCGTCGGATTAAATCTACACCGCCCAGAATATTGGACCATTGATCGTTACCACCTAATTGAAGAGTACAATTATATAATTTATTCAATTTCCAGAAGTCATAGGACTGCATCAACATGTAGTTGAATTCGAAGAAGGTAAGACCTTTTTCCATACGTTGTTTGTAGCAATCAGCGGTAAGCATTTTATTCACGGAAAAATGGATTCCGATTTCTCTTAAAAATTCAACGTAATTAAGATCTAATAACCAGTCCGCATTGTTTGCAATAATTGCATGGTTATCTTCAAAATCAATAAACTTTGACAGCTGTTGTAGGAAGCAATCTGCATTATGTTGAATTGTCTCAACGGTCATAAGCGTACGCATATCGGATTTACCGGTTGGATCGCCGATCATGGTAGTACCGCCGCCAAGAAGAGCGATTGGTTTATGTCCGGCTTTTTGCATATGCATCATAGCCATAACGGTAAGAAAATGTCCTGCTGTCAAACTGTCAGCGGTTGCATCAAAGCCTATATAAAAGGTAACAGATTCCTTTCCTAATAATTCGCGAACTTCCGTTTCGTGAGTGCACTGCTCGATAAACCCACGTTCCTGTAATATGTCATAAACATTCGTAGACATTGGTCTTCCTCCTTAATATATCCGGAAATGTTATATAGTTACATTTCCCGTTTCCTTCAATCTTTAACTAAAGACATTATAAATGAAAACATTGGATTTTTCAATTAAAAACATTTACATAGGTAGTTATTACGATTTACACGGATTTTATTATGAAATGCATAAAAAACTTATGACAAATGTCATAGTCTAGTTATATCTATCGTCACTTCCTGTTATGTGCTACTTCGTGTATGATTAGTACAAAGGAACAATTAATCAAAAAAGTAGATTATTAATGAAATTGGAGGGAACATCATGTCATATTTTGTTACAATAAAAAATCTTACCAAAAAATATGGGGAGCTTTGTGCAGTAGACAATCTGAGCTTTAATGTAAAAACAGGTGAAATATTCGGTCTATTAGGACCAAACGGAGCAGGCAAATCTACCACCCTCAGTGTGTTGACGACATTGTCTGATTATAATAAGGGTGAGATCGATGTAAATGGTTTGGATATTCGAAAAGATAAGATGAAAATCAAGCAACTGATCGGTATGGTTCCGCAGGATATCGCAGTATATAGCCATTTATCCGCTTTAGAAAACGTGAAATTCTTTGCCTCCTTATATGGACGAAAGGGTAGTGATTTAACTAATTCAGCGAAGGAAGCATTGGAGTTTGTTGGTCTCGCCGATCGAGCTTCCATGAAACCAAAGCAGATGTCCGGTGGAATGAAACGGAGACTTAACATTGCCTGTGGCATTGCACATGCACCGAAGCTGATTGTAATGGATGAGCCAACGGTAGGGGTTGATGCTCAATCTCGTGAGCATATATTAAATTCAATTCGCATCTTAAGAGAACGTGGGGCAACTGTTATTTATACCTCTCATTATATGAATGAGGTGGAGGAAATTTGCGATCGCATCGCAATCATCGATAAAGGGCAAATGATTGCCTGTGGAACAAAACAAGAATTAGTTTCGCTTGTCACGGATGTGCAATCCGTTTATATTGAGACAAAGTTACCGATAGCCTTTGAAGTAGAGGATTTAAAAAAGAAGTTGAAGAATATGCCGGATGTGAAGGCTGTTGCTGCAGAAGATAATACAATTCGTATCGACATCTCTATCCAATTGAACAGCATATCCAAAATTCTTGAACAATTTTTGACGTTAGGCTTGCCTATTATAAACATTAATTCTGAAGTACCGAATCTGGATACGATGTTTTTGACATTGACGGGACATGAATTAAGATAGAGGGAAGAGATAAAAAGAATTTTGAAAAGCCAAAATTCTTGGAAAGAACTTCAAAATGATAATCCAAAAGTGTTAAAAAAGATCGTCTTAACACTTGAGAGTTTCATTTTAAAATTCTTTCAGGTATTGTTTATGATACTACTCAGTAGCATCATCTTTAGAAGTGTAATGTATGCACTTTCGCATGCAATTGGAGGGCTAATATGTTTAATATAGTGATAAAAGAAACAAAGGAGTTTGTGAGAGATAAAACAAATTTATTCTTCTTCATGATGTTTCCTGTAATACTGGTTTTTCTGCTGGGCAATTTACTTGCTTCCATGGATAAATCAGAAGAAACGATCGGAGAAATCAAGATACACTACTTGGTCGAGACAGAGAATCCCTATCAGGTGATGGCAATACAAAGCTTTGTGAAAGAAGCTGGGGATGGCAGCAATTTAATCTTTGAGGAAGCGAAGAATCTTAAAACTGCTAGGCTTTTAGCCGGGAAAGATGAAATAACTGCAGTTGTAGTTTTTGCTGGAGATCCAATGGAAATACAAGTGTATGAAGGAACAAACCACATAAAAAATCGTACAGTCGGTGCAATACTGAATAGCTTTGTACAAACGAATAAAGCGATTACTACGGTGATGAAGACATCGCCAGAGACCTTCGTAAATAGTAATACAATACAAAAGGAATATGTTGTTCAGAAGGATTTGGGTGTAAAACGAACAATGATTGATTATTATGCAGTATCTATGGTATCGATGATTGGTTTTATGAGTGTATTGGTAGGAGCAGGTGCCTTTGTTGGGGAGCGTCAAGATAAGACGATTAATCGGTTAATTATAACTCCTCAGAACCGCGTTTACTTATTTCTACAGAAGATACTTGGGATGGTTCCGCAAGTAGCGCTTCAGATAACGGTCATTATGACAGTAAGTGTATTTGTATTTAAAGCACATTATGCTACAACATTAGGAGCTAATTTATATTTGTTTTTTATGTTTCTTGTTGTGACACTTTGCATGGTTTCCATTGGTGCAGCAATCGGTATTGTGATTAAAGCAAATCCAATGGCAGTCATCATGCCGGTCTTATGGTTAATGATGTTCTTTGGTGGAACCTATTCAAAGGAAGTTAATATCAAAGGTCTTACGAATCTGATGCCAATTTATCAAATACAGCAGGCAGCCTTCGATTTATCTGTATTTAACCGCTTTGGTAAAGCGAATACGGTAATCCTGATCTGTCTCCTCATAATGGCTGTAGCCTTGGCTTTAGGGGCATTTTTATTCAGCAAAAAGGAGGAAGAACGATGAAGAATATATGGTTAATTACAAAGACAAATATAAAGCGCAATCTTTTTGCAGTCGTTTTGTCCGTAATCGGCGCTGCTATGTTATGCCTAATCCTATATTCCATGGGGGATATGGTGGCCGATATGTCGGTTGCTAAAGTATCGATTGGGTTAATCGATAATGACAAGAGTAAATTATCAGAAGATTTTAAGGGATACCTTACGGAGCAACTGGATTATGCTTTAGTAGAAAATAATAACTATGCCTTCCTCGCTACAGAGTTGATTGAAAAGAATATATCAGTTATAATAGAAATACCAGAGAGTTTTTATGAAGAATACGCCTCCGGTAACAAGAAGGAATTGATCGTAACTTCATTGGAGGATTATGAAAATGCTGCATTTCTTCAGGTAAACATCAATAATTATTTAAACAGTATCAATATACTAGCAAGTAGTACTTCCGGTAATAAGGATACCTTTGACAAACTTCTATTTGATTATAATAATGAAAATATAAAGATTACAAAAACGGAAGCGCAAACCTTAGATAAAAAGGCTTTAACCGGTCAGGCTGGTTTTATCAATTCCGTTGGATTTTATCTGATGTTCATATTTTCTATCAGTGTGTTATTATCCTTTATGGTATTAGATGATCGTTTATCCGGAGTGTTCAGCAGGGTTCAAGCAACACCGGTTAAACCAATTCAATATATTATCGGATCTGGTATTTTTGGAATGGTCATATGTCTTATCCAGATAGGTCTATATTGTGGGTATATCTATCTAATGAAGATACAGATTGGTTTTTCAATATGGATTTTAGTATTGTTTATGTGCTTATTCTCTTTATTTACTGTCAGCTTTTCCTTGGCGGTAGCTTTGGCACTAAAATCAAAAAATGCCATTACCTCTATAATTATTGGATTTTCCACCGTAGGCTGCATTTTAGGAGGAGCATATTTTCCCTTGGATATGTCACCAAAGACGTTACAAAATCTTGCAAGAGTTATGCCTCAGTTTTGGTTTATGGATGCGTTTCGAAGATTGCAAGCAGATTTAACGGCGAATATATATCCGAATATTATCATACTCGTATTATTTACAGTTTTATCTTTACTTATTGGAGCAGTATTATTTTCACAAAATTATAAGAATAATTAGGCGGTATCCTATGATTGATAAGCCCTTCCTTTATTTTTTAGCAAAAATAGTGGCGGTGATAGCATCAATAACAATGTTTAATTCAGCTAAGGTCGATATTACCATTTCGGTAATATCGACACTTAGCTTTACTTGCGTTTTTTTGCTGGAAATACTATTAAATCGAATAAATAAATATAAAAAAGTGATTATAGTTACGTTAGTTGCTTCCTTAATTGCGTGTTTTGCATTAGGAATAGATTCATTTTTCCCTTTATTTGTTCTTTTGTTAGTTCATATATTGGAGATATCAATTGATTCAAGAATGTACTATTATATACTTTGTGTTTTACTTATCATGTCCATCTTAATCTTTCTTCCCAGTATAAATGCGATGGTGATTACTTTTACATTAATAATCATGATCCTATTCAGCAGATTAATTCTTATAAAACTTGCAGCTTATAATGAGATTAATGAAACACAAAAGGAAACGATTCTTGAACTGAATAAAAAAATTATAGATATAAAAAGTCTGATGAAAACATTAAAGTATACAGCCTCTGTCGAAGAGAGAACCCGTATCGCTGCTAGAATTCATGATCAAGTTGGACATGGAATTTCAGGCAGTATCATTATGCTAGAGGCAGCCATGTTGATTATGAAGGATAATCCAGAGAAAGCAACAACCAGCATTCAAAAGGCTATCGTAAATTTACGGGAAGGCGTTGATGAAATTCGTACATCATTACGAGACGAACGAGCAGAGAGGTATCGGATTGGGATTAATGACATTACCGCTATGCTTGAGGAATTTAAAGTAAGCTATAATAAATCGACTACATTATACACCTCAGGGGACTTGGACTTAATTTCTCTTGAAATATGGGCATGTATCCATGATAATTTGAAGGAGTGCTTAACGAATGTGTTAAAGCATTCAAATGCATCGGATTTTTCATTAACGATAGAAATATTTAAGAAGATTATTAAGGTAGAATATAAAGATAACGGAACTGCTTTGGAAGGCTTTGAAAAAGGAATGGGCTTAGAAGCAATCGAAGATCGCACCATCAATTCGAAGGGGCGTTGTTTCTTTAACAAAGGGGAAAAAGGATTTGGTGTGACTAACATTTTCACTTATTGAGAAAAGAAGCTTCCTGTATAGATGAGTAACCTATAATAAAATCATCTTGGATAAATAAAACCGAAAACTATTTTAATTTTGACTATATAGATGTAGAATGTTATTATATTTGTTTCAAGTCGCAAGACTGGTGGGAGGAAACATGATAAGAGTGCTAATTGCGGATGATGATGCAATCATTCGAGAAGGCTTGAAGATGATAATTGAAACACAGCTGGATTTGGAGTTCCTAGGAGCTGCTATCGATGGGAATAAAGCGGTGGAGCTTTGTAGATGCTTGAAACCAGATGTGGTTATGTTAGATATACGCATGCCTGTTATGGATGGAATTCAGGCCGCACAGGTGATTATGGAGGAAAAGTTATCCTTACCACTATTGTTGACAACGTTCGATGAACCGGATCTTATTCTGCGAGCGTTAAAAGCAGGAGTGAACGGTTACATTCTCAAGAACAGTCCTGCAGAACGTATTCTCTCAGCTATCCGTTTAATTAATACCGGTGGAACTGTGTTTCAAGCTGATGTTCTGGAATTTATTCGAAGCAGAGTTTCTAATAATGCTACCGGGAATAATTTATTTGAGATGCTTTTATCTCCTAGAGAGTTGGAGGTTGTTAAACTTATCTCCGAGGGCTTATCCAATAAGGAAATAGGTGAGAAGTTATTTTTAACGAATGGAACGGTGCGTAACCATATCAGCACAATTCTAGAAAAAACAGGACTAGAGCATAGAACACAGATTGCTGTTCATTATCTTAAAAATTCATGAGAGTATTTATTCATATGTATTTTACATATGATAGTTGATTAGAAAAAGGAGTGAAAGGGATTTGCTTATCAAGTCCCTATAAAATCGTTATGAAAGAGTTGCAGGAAACAAAACAGAATGTAAAGCCTTTACCAGAACATTCTGACTACAATAAAATAAACCACAGAGGACATCTGAAGATATTTTTCGGTTATGCTGCCGGTGTGGGTAAAACCTATGCTATGTTAGATGATGCACAGGTGCAATTTCATAACGGTATGGATGTTATCGTAGGATCTATTAAACATACTACCAGTCATGAGACAATGAAATTATTAAATGGGTTACCAACCTTACCAAGCAAAGCAATTACGGATAAGAACGATCGATTGAAAGAATTTGATTTGGACGCGGCGCTGGAACGCAAACCGAGATTAATTTTGGTGGATGAATTAGCACATTCGAATCTCCCCGGGGTACGAAATAAAAAAAGATATCAAGATATAGAAGAGCTATTAAATGCAGGAATTGATGTATATACCACGGTGAATGTACAGCACATTGAAAGCCTCAATGATATTGTTCAAGAAATTACACATGTATATGTAAAGGAAACGGTACCGGATTATATATTCGATCATGCAGATAAGGTGAAATTAATTGATATTGAGCCGGACGAGCTTTTAAGACGCCTTGAATTAGGTGGAATTATGGATTTAGAGGAGAAGGAAAGTCAGTCTGAGAATTTTCTGACGAAAGAAAATCTACGCCTACTTCGAGAAGTTGCTATGAGAAAGGCCGCAGATCGGATTAGCCATAATAATCAAAATGAGGGTATGCCGTCCGACCGAATAACAAATACAAAAATACTTGTTTGTATCAGTAGTTCGCCCTCATCAGCAAGGTGTATCCGCTTTACTGCAAGAATGGCAGAAGCCTTTCATTCACCCTGGGTGGTAGTATATGTTGAAAACAGTGAGAATGAGATGCTCTCCGAAGAGCTTAAGAAAAGTTTTCAGGCAAATGTTGAGTTGGCAGAACAATTGGGTGCTGAGATTGCAACCTTGAACGGAAATGATATTGCAGTAACTGTTGCACAATATGCAAAGCTTTCTGGAATAACCAACATTGTTATCGGCAAAAGTAGAAATAAAAAGACGATAAAGAGTTTATTTGAAGAAGATTTAGAAGACAGATTGATATCTCTACTTGATAATACAGAAATTCATATTATACCTGACAGTAATTCAAAGACTAAATTCAAAAAATATAAGAAAAATTCGAATATACAAAGTCTTTATTTCTCTTGGGTAGATGTATTTAAGACAATTAGTGTTCTTGTTATAACTACATTAATATCAATCTTATTTGCACAGTTTGATATGAGAAATCAGAATTTTATTATGCTTTATATACTTTCAATTTTGATCATATCAAGAGTTACGACGGGATATATGTATGGTATTATAGCCTCGATTTTATGTGTTATTATTGATAATTTCTTTTTTATGGAGCCGTATTATTCTTTGGATGTATTCCAGGGTGATTATCCGATTACCTTTTTTGTTATGCTTTTAACTGCATTGATTACCAGTACTATGACAGTAAGAATTAAGGTACAGGCTGAATTTTCGCAAGACAGGGAGCAACGTATTGAAGTTCTGTATGAAATAAATAAACGATTACTTATCACCAGAGGTCTTGAAAATATCGTAAATCTGACAAATGAATATATTACTAAATTATTTGGTCGTTCCATTATATTTTATATCAGTGATCCAGTGACTGGCGAAGGTGGAATATTAATGCAATCATCGGAGGATACAGATACAGGTTACTTATTATCCTCAGAAGAAAGTGCTGTAGCACATTGGGTATTTGTAAACCAGAAGCGGGCAGGAGCTGGAACAGATACATTTATGGAAGCTGGAGCATATTATATGCCGGTAATTTCGCAAGGAAATGTACTAGGAGTAATCGGAGTGTCCTGTATTAATCGAAACAATTTGAATCAGAATAATCGAGCCTTCCTTCGAAGAATAGCCTCCTTGGTAGCAATGGCGTTAGAACGTCAAAGATTATCGGATGAACAAAGAACTATCTTGATAGAAACGGAAAAGGAAAAGATGAGGAGTAACCTGCTTCGTGCCATTTCCCATGATCTTCGGACACCACTTACCGGTATTTTGGGTGCGAGTTCCGCTATATTAGAAAATAAGGAAGCCTTAGATACGGAAACGAAAGAAAAGTTGATTTCCCATATCAAGGACGATTCCCAATGGTTAATTCGTATGGTAGAAAATCTATTATCCGTAACAAGAATTAATGAGGATACTGCGAATGTGACCAAGACACCCGAAGCTGCGGAGGAAATTGTTGCGGAAGCGATTAGCAGAATTCGAAAAAGATTTCCGGATCATAAAATCAATGTATCAGTTCCGGAGGAGCTTCTGATGGTCCCAATGGATGGAACCTTGATTGAACAAGTTATCATTAATCTGATAGAGAACGCAATTAAGCATTCCGGCGATGACACGATAATTGAGGTTACACTTAAAAAAGAGAATGAAATGGCAGTGTTTGAGGTTAGTGATAACGGAGAAGGTATCTCAGATCAGGATTTTCCCTATTTATTTGAATCCTACGTACCGAATGGAAAGCGCACCTCGGATTCTTCCAGAGGAATGGGGATTGGCCTTTCAATCTGTATGTCAATCGTAAAAGCACATCAAGGAAAAATGGATGCCTACAATCAAAAAGAAGGCGGAGCGGTATTCCGTTTTACATTACCGTTATTAGGAGGAGATTATGAATAATAAGCTAGTGATTTTGTTGGTGGAGGATGAGATTGCAATCAGTAATTTTATTTCTACGATTCTCACTCATAACAATTATAATGTAATTAAAGCGGATAAGGGAAAAGATGCGATTAAATTAACGGCTTCTCATTGTCCTGACCTGATATTACTTGATCTTGGATTACCGGATATGGATGGAATCGAGGTATTAAAAATTATACGGGAATGGAGTGGAGTACCTATCATAGTCGTATCAGCCAGAGGGCATGAGAGGGAGAAGGTAGAAGCTCTTGATTTGGGAGCAGACGATTATATCACAAAACCTTTTGGTACCTCCGAGTTACTGGCAAGAATTAGGACAGCGGTAAGGCATAATCATAAAGTAAGAGAAGAAAATCAATTGGAAGCTGAAAAAATAATTATTGGTGCACTTTGCATTGATTATGAGAAGAGAATTGTAAAGGTCGAGGATAAGGAAGTCCATCTAACACCAATTGAGTATAAAATTATTGTACTTCTTTCCCATAATGTCGGTAAGGTACTCACCCATGACTATATCATGAAGGAAATATGGGGACCTTATCTGAATGAAAACCAGACACTTCGTGTTAATATGGCCAATATAAGGCGTAAGATTGAAGCCAATCCCGCAGAACCTAAATTTATTGTTACCGAGGTTGGCGTTGGGTATCGTATGGTGGATGAAGTATAGAGAATCAGCTTCCATATACGTTAAGTAAATTGTACCATGGTAATGTCGGCTATCCCAAAGAAAATTTCGTATAGAGCAGTATATAATAAAGAAGACTCGGATAGAAAAGAGAAAAAGCCTCTAATCCGAGTCTTCTTTATTATATCTCTGGATTAATATAAGTAACTATATATCATATTCAATATTTGAAATAAGATAAACATCATCAATTTTAATTAAGTGAATTACTTGAATATACCGTCCGTTCCTATCAACTATAGGTATACTCATTACAAATTCGTTTTCACTTACTTTTTTTATTTATAATTCTTATAAAGGATTTCATATGGTGCAAGTTTTTTCTTATAAAATTACTTTTTGAAGTTATGCTTAAATAATTCATAAATAATCAGTATCATCTACTATATTTTGTCATAACTAAAAACCAGATACAATATAATGAATCGAGTATACAAGCATTTCATTTCTTAAGTTATCATTTGAGATTTCGGAAGGAGGAACCCGATGGATAGTAAGGTTGAAGATAAGATGGTACGTCAAATTGAGAAGAATTTATCGAATAATATAAATGAGAATTTATTCCTTACCGGTAGAATATTTGAGAAAGATACGAAAGTAAACCAGACCTCGATAGCGGAAAGCCCTAATTCTATGTCACATACAACGGAAACACCTATGGACTATTCTGCAAATTCCTATGAATATAGCAATCAAAACCAGCCACAATCAATCCTATCAAGGGCTGAATATATAAGACAGGCAAGAGAATCTTGCCTTCGACAATTAAGTGCCATGTCAGCTGGCAGCAGTACCTATAATACCATCTACCCGGATGCGGATCCGCTAAATGAAGATATTCTTGGACGTAAGAAACCAAAAGTAGCAAAGCAATTCCATGAGGAAACTATCGTTGAGGGTGAGTATAGGGAAGTGAATACACCGCAGGAGATTGCAGCCTTTCGTTTTTTAATTATAAGGATGGTTTGTGCGATTGTGTTGTTCCTCACAATATTTTTATTTGATAAATTTGATTTTAAGGTGGGTACTTTTACTTCTGAAGTAATTCAGGAATATGTCACCGGAAATGATTCGATGCAGGACTTGGAGAACATGCTTGTTACTTGGCTGAAATAGATATTGATAAAGGTTCTTTCCGTTTTGTTCGTTGTATTTTCACATTATATCAGTTATAATAACGGGTAGTGAAAGTGAAAAGGATTTTGAGTAAACCAAAATCTAAGATAAAACTCCAAATAAAATTCCAAAATAAAATTCACAGTAATTTCATTTTGGACCTTATTCGGGTATTGAATTTACGTAAGTAATTATGCAAATAGGCATAGGAATGAGTAACGATTAAAGGATGAAAGGATAAATAGATGAGAAGATTAGCACTATCGGATGAAATATTATTAACAGTCGAGAAACCGGCGCGCTATATTGGCGGTGAGGTCAATATGAAGGTGAAAAATCCCGCGGAGGTTGATGTTCGCTTTTGCATGTGTTTTCCTGATGTATATGAGATAGGAATGTCTCATTTGGGAATGCAGATTTTATATGATATATTTAACCGGAGGGAAGATACCTATTGTGAACGTGTTTATTCCCCTTGGGTGGATTTGGACAAGATTATGAGGGAACGTAATATTCCATTATTTGCTTTAGAAAGCCAAGAGCCAATAAAGGACTTTGATTTTCTGGGAATTACGTTGCAATATGAGATGTGTTATACGAATATATTACAGGTATTAGAACTTTCACAAATTCCTATCTATGCGAAAGACAGGACAGAGGACGATCCGATTGTAATCGGTGGTGGCCCATGTAGCTATAATCCGGAGCCGATTGCAGATTTCTTTGATTTCTTCTATATAGGAGAGGGCGAGACAGCATATAATCAGCTATTAGATACTTATAAAGAATACAAAAAAGCAGGAAAATCCAGAAAAGAATATTTAGAGCAGGTGGCACTCATTGAAGGAATGTATGTGCCTGCTTTTTATGATGTAAAATATAAGAAAGACGGTACAATTGAGAGTTTTGAGAAGAACAACAGTGTTGCACCCGATAAGGTAAAGAAGCAAGTAGAGATGAACCTGAGTGAAGCATATTATCCCACAAAACCGATTGTACCCTTTATTAAAGCGACTCAAGACAGAATTGTTCTGGAAATCCAGCGAGGTTGTGTTCGGGGCTGTAGATTCTGCCAAGCAGGTATGATTTATCGTCCTACCAGGGAACGAAGCCTTGATTATTTAAAAAAATGTGCCTATGAAATGCTTCAATCAACCGGGCATGAAGAAATATCTCTTAGTTCCCTCAGCTCCAGTGATTATTCGCAGCTTCAAGAATTAGTAACCTTTTTAATCGAGGAATTTGGTTCCAAGGGAGTGAATATCGCTTTACCTTCCCTTCGTATTGATGCCTTTGCTTTAGACGTAATGAGTAAGGTGCAGGATGTACGAAAGAGTAGCTTAACGTTCGCTCCTGAGGCTGGAAGTCAGAGGCTCCGTGATGTTATTAATAAGGGACTTACAGAAGAAGCCATCCTTGGGGGTGCAATGAAAGCCTTCAATAGCGGATGGAATCGTGTAAAATTGTATTTTATGCTCGGACTTCCGACAGAGACGGAAGAAGATATCGAAGGGATTGCGATATTATCCAATGAAATTGCAAAAGCCTACTATACCATTCCAAAGCAAGAGAGAAATGGTAAGGTAAGTATTACCTCCAGTAGCTCCTTCTTTGTACCGAAGCCCTTCACACCGTTCCAATGGGCTAGAATGATTAACGGAAAAGAATATGTGGAGAGACAGCGCTTCTTGAAAAGTAAAATTAATGAGCAGTTAAACCGCAAGAGTATTAAATATAATTGGCATGAGGCACAATTGACGGAGCTTGAGGGTGTATTTGCCAGAGGTGACCGCCGTGTTAGCAAGGCGATCTATGATGCTTATAAAGCCGGATGTTTATATGATTCTTGGACGGAGTATTTTTATTATGATAAATGGATGAAGTCCTTTGAGGAAAATGGGATTGATATGGAGTTCTACAACTGTAGAGAGCGTGAGGAAGACGAGATTTTCCCCTGGGATTTCATTGATATAGGAGTAACAAAACAATTCTTACTTCGTGAATATAAAAGGGCAAAGAGCGAGAAGGTAACACCTAATTGTAAGCAAGCTTGTGCAAATTGTGGAGCGAAGGAATTTGGCGGTGGTGTATGTTTTGAAGAAGGCTTATTGGCTTTTGATGCAGAACAGGATAACACATTAGAGCAAGTACTAGCTAAGGAGGTTTCCGATGAAAGCAAGAATTAAATTTCAAAAATATAGTTCGATGAAATTTGTCGGGCATCTTGATGTTATGCGATATTTCCAGAAAGCATTTCGACGTGCAAATATAGATAGTGAATATACGAAGGGCTTTAGTCCTCATCAAATTATGTCGTTTGCTGCACCCTTAGGTGTTGGCTTAACAAGTGATGCAGAATATGTGGATATTCAGCTACTATCCAGCGATTCTCCAGAGATCATGGTGGAACGTATGAATACTGCATTAACTGATGGCTTTCGTATCGTTGGATTTCATACCTTATTGGAGCAGATTGAACATCAGAAAACAGTTACTGCTATGTCATTAGTAACTGCCTCGGATTATTTGGTATCCCTAAAAGACGGATATAACATTAGCAATAGTATTGTGACACAAGAGAAGTTTATCAAGGCGTTTCAGCAATTTAGTGAAAAGCAGGAAATAATAATTGGTAAGAAAACGAAGAAAAGCGAAAAAGATGTGGATATAAAACAAATGATTCGTTTCATTGCCTTTGATGCAAATGAATATGAAGAAAAGCGTCAGACTACTTTAATGGATGAGTTAAAGGATGTTGTGGCTACCACTGTTACGGAATCATTTTCTTTAAAGACTGCAAGTGTTGCTGATGTATATGAAAACGGGATCAAGGTTTATATGCAATTGGATACCGGAAGTAGCGTTAATTTAAAGCCTGAATTAGTTATGGAAGCATTTTATGAGAGTCTTGGAATACCCTTTGAAAAGTTCGCTTGGCAGGTACATCGATTAGAAATATATACAAAAGACGACGAGAGTGGCAAACTTGCTGCATTAAATCAGGTAGAAAGATAAAAGAGTTACGTTTACGGAGGAGCAGAAATGGAGAACAAACTGGTTATTACAAAGAAGGATAATGTGATTATTTCTGCGTTCTTTGAAGGCAAAGATATGGTGCAGGTATCTCTAAATGCTTCGGAAGAAGCAGGGATCCTGGGCAATATCTATCTTGGTAAGGTAAAGAATATCATTAAGAATATCAATGCTGCATTTGTAGAGATTGCAGATGGTAGGATGTGTTATTATTCCATGGCAGAGAACCGTTATCCAATCATGGCGACGGAACAGGAATTTAACGAAAAGGATACCAAGCTTACCGAGGTGAAAGTAAAGGTAGGGGATGAACTGATCGTCCAAGTGGTGAAGGAAGATGTTAAGACAAAGGCGCCTGTGGTTAACTCCAATCTGAATTTTACAGGTAAATATTCAGCTTTGACTTATGGAAAAGCAAGTGTTGGCGTCTCATCAAAGATTACCGAGGAGAAAGAACGCCATCGATTAAAAGACATAGCCTTAAAATATAAGCATAAGGAATATGGCTTTATCATTCGTACTAATGCAGCTTATATATCAGAGGAAAAAATCGTTGCTGAGATGAAGAAGTTAATTGAAGCCTATGAAAACATACGTAAATATGGAGTGCATAGGAATCGATTTTCTTTATTATATAAAACCCCACCAAATTATATCTGTGATATTCGGGACGGATATACGGATAATGTGAATGAATTTATTACCGATGACGAAATACTCTATGAACACACGAAGGAATATCTGGAACAATATCAATCGGAGGATTTGGACAAGCTTCGTTTTTATAAGGATCCTTTGTTAAGCCTGGCAAATCTATATGGTATCAATGATAAACTAGGGGATGCGGTTCGACCGATGGTATGGTTGAAATCCGGTGGCACCTTGATCATACAACCTACAGAAGCGTTAACGGTAATCGATGTTAATACTGGGAAAGCAGTGGCTGGAAAGAAAAAGGTACAAGAAACATTTCTTAAGGTAAATAGAGAAGCGGCGAAGGAAATCGCAAAACAAATCCGTCTTCGCAATTTATCAGGAATTATAATCATTGATTTTATTGATATGGAATTGAAGAAAGATAAAGACCTGTTGATGGAAGAGTTAGCGGAATATTTTAAGAAGGACCCAGTGAAGACTACCTTGGTGGATATGACGGCCTTAGGACTTGTTGAAGTGACTAGAAAGAAGGTAAGAAAGCCTCTTCATGAGCAGGTGTAATTAAATACAACGTGTATTAGTGGATTTAGTAGTATATTACAATTTTGCATACGGCAAATCAGATAAATAAAGAGAGGAAAATGTTGCCATTTCCTCTCTTTTCATTTATACTATCTTAAGGTTAGGGGATAACGAATTATTATTTGGATACATTCTGGGGGAGTATTTATGAAAGTTCTGAGAACATTAAAAGAATTTGGAGTGCTATCCATTTTCCTACTTATATATCTAATTTATTTGATTTATGTTGTCTTTGTAAGTAAACTTGGTTATAATTTCATTACTTTAAAAAATGGTATTATGTATATGATTGGGATTGTATTATATTATATTGTAATCGAGATCTTATTTCGAAGGTATAAAACGGAAAATGAGATACCGTCGAATAAAAAGGCGATATATCCATTTTTGATTGTATATGTAGTGCTAACTATAATGGTGAGTATAGGAGTTAAATATCATTGGTGGAACCAGAACAATCGTAGTTGGTTGTGGTATGTAGGGATATTTGGCTACTATTGGGGAATAACAATTAAAATATTTCATTTTAGTATAACGAAAAAATCGTTTCTTTACATGTGTATTCTTTTTGTTATAACCTATATACCAAAGTTCATTACCAATACAACAAAATATAGCTTTAAACCATGATAATAAATTTTTACAAAATATAATACCATTGCTTATTAACTCAGGGATTACTTTAATTTATCCGGCATTTTTTGAAGAATTTTTATATCGTGGGCTATTGGTTACAGGCTTACAAGGATTAGGACTTAATAAATTACAGACAAACTTGATACAATCCATTTTGTTTGGGATAACACATTATAGTTACTATACTAATTTAGGCGTGTTTTGTTTTGTTCCTACGGTGGCGCAGATGATGGCAGGTTTTATTTTTTGTAAATTATATTATAAAACGAAAACCTGGCTCCCGGTATTATTTTTCATGCTTTATGGGATGTATTATAGTAGAGTTGATTCTGAATTTTTATATTACAGAAAATAGTTTTAGAAATAATGGAAACGCATTAAGACAAGATACAGCAAAAGCATTAAGATGCGATACAGTAAAAGCATTAAGATGTGATACAGCAAAAGCATTAAGATACGATAATGTATAACATTAAGATACGATAATATAAAAGCATTAAGATGAAATAAAGCAAAACATTAAGAGGAGATAAAGCAAAAGCATTAGGATGTGATAAAGTTAAGGAATTAAGATGAGATAAAGCATAGGTATTAAGATACGACTAAGAATAAGAAGGTTATATGATATGATTAAAACAAATGTAATGCGCCTGCTGGATCAGGCAGGAATTTCTTATAAAGCAATCGAGTATGAAGTTGATGAAGATAATCTTGCTGGGGAGCATGTAGCAGAATTAATCGGAATGCCTGCGGATCAAGTCTTTAAGACTTTGGTCGCAAGGGGAGAGAAGAGGGGCATTGTAGTATTTTGTATTCCGGTTAATCTTGAACTGGATTTAAAAAAAGCAGCAATTATAATAGGTGATAAAAAGATTGAGATGCTTCATGTAAAAGATTTGCTTGGAACCACTGGTTATATCAGAGGTGGCTGCTCCCCCATTGGTATGAAGAAGAAATTTCCCACTTATATGGACGAAACAGCAATTTTATTTGATGAGATTACTATTAGTGCAGGTGTACGGGGATGCCAATTATGTATACCTAGAGAAGCTTTAATTGAATATATTGATATAATGCTATGTGATATAACATAAGCTATAGTCGATAATACAGAGAAAAAGATCATGTGTTTTTGTGATCTTTTTCGCTGTTTGCAAAGTAAAAGACCCATGATGGATAGCCGTAAACGCCATTATCCGTAATAATTATTACGTCCGTGATTTCATTTTATTATCTCAAAATAATCCGTAAAATAATCCGTAAAACAGTCCGAAAACAATTCGTATAACAATTCGTAAAACAATCCGAAAACAATCCGTACAGCAATCCGCAATTCAACCAAATAATTTCATTATTTGAAATCTAAAATACTCAAATATTATCTCCTCATAAGACCTCCCTATAATTCATGATACAACTATGATACAATTTGGATGTAATCTATTGCTAAGAAAGAATAAAAAGGTGATGAAAAAATGCATAAGATCTTAATAGTAGAAGATGAAAAGGCAATATCAAATTTAATAAATATCAGTCTCACCAGTGCCGGTTATCTGTGCGAATGCGCTTATGATGGGCTACAGGCTGCGGATAAAATTGAAATAACAAATTATGATTTGATATTACTTGATATCATGTTGCCAAAGGTGGACGGGTATGAGCTTTTAGAATATATCAAACCTATGGGTACTCCAGTTATTTTTATTACTGCAAAAGCCTCTGTAACCGACAGAGTAAAAGGTCTGAGATTAGGAGCAGATGACTATTTAGTAAAACCTTTTGAGATTATTGAGCTACTGGCCAGAGTAGAAACGGTGCTTCGGCGATATCATAAAACGGAAACAAGAATTATACTTGATGATCTAGATATCGATACATTATCACGGCTGGTTAAAAAAAATGGAATTGTTGTGAGTTTGACGAAAAAAGAATATGAATTATTACTTTTATTTATACAGAATAAAAACATCGCATTGTTTCGTGAAACGATTTATGAGAAGATATGGGAAAATGATTATATGGGTGACAGTCGTACCGTGGATCTACATGTTCAGAGGATGCGTAAAAAAATAGGTTGGGAAGATAAAATAACAACTGTCTATAAAATTGGATATCGTTTGGAAATATAATATATAATGAAATCGATTTGGTATTTAAATTTTAATTGGGTTGGGTTTATTAAGAATGATAGATATAATATTTTACGGAAGGTGTGGTGAAGGGATGAATTTTTCTTGGAAGGTATTCTTCAGTACGATTATCATGATGCTCATTACCTTCAGTGTCGGTGGATACCTCTTAATAACGACACTTTTTCAATCGGTATATAATAGGGAGATCGATAGTGCAAAGGAAGAAAATAAAATAATTCAGTATTCTTTTGCCACAGCATTATCGGCGATATCTGGCGGCGAGAATACAATTAAGGAGAATGTCATAATCGATATCTCAAAAACCATGGCTAAAAATATCCGTGGTGATGATACACAGATTCGGGTCAGTAATCAAAATTTTGATAAGCTGTACGAAAGTAACAAAATGGAATTTGGAACAGCCCTTTTAGGCAAGATATCCGCAAATACCAGAGGCTATACCATCTTAAAAGATAAGAATGGTTATTATATTCAAACTGCTTGTATCCTTATTGTCTCAAAGCAAAAATATTATTTGGAAAGCTTTCGAGATATAACTTCTTTATACGAGGAGAGGGAGGGACAATTTAATGTCTATAAAAAAATCTTATTCGTACTTATTATAGTCAATGGTTTAATCAGCTATCTGATTTCCTTGTGGATTACTTATCCTATTAATAAAGTATCAAGAGTTGCTCATAAAATATCAAATGGGAGTTTACATGAACGGGTAAGAATTAATAGTAAAGATGAAATCGGAAGATTGGCGCAGGATTTTAACCGAATGACGGATAGCCTCGAAAATAAGATCAATGAATTACAGGATATTACCCATAGGCAGGAAGATTTTATCGGCAGCTTTGCCCATGAACTCAAAACCCCACTTACCTCTATAATCGGATATGCTGATATTATCCGTTCTCAAAAGCTTTCTCCGGAAATGACCGTGATGTCCGCTAATTATATAGTGAAGGAAGGAAACCGTTTGGGGGCACTTTCTCTAAAATTACTGGAAATGATAGTGATGCAGAAGCAGGAGATGGAATTAAAAAAAGTCAACGTAAGGCAACTTTTGGAGGAAGTGAAAGGATTAATTTATCCGATTCTGATAAAAGAGAATATTACATTTCAAGTAATGCTAGAAGATGCAGTTTTATTACTGGAACCGGATTTAATCAAGACAGTAATTATTAATTTAATCGACAATGGAAAAAAGGCGATTGATGGAATTGGGACGATTACAATTCGAGGTAAAAAAGAAAATGGTGGATATAGTATCTATATTCAAGATAGCGGAAAAGGAATTCCGAAAGAGGAACTTTCCAGAATCACAGACGCCTTCTATATGGTAGATAAATCAAGGGCAAGAGAGCAAGGCGGTGCAGGATTAGGACTTGCGATATGTGCTGAAATTATAAAAAGGCATCATGGTAAGATGGAATTTGATAGCATTGAAGGCGAAGGTACGATTGTACATCTGTTTTTGAAGGATGGTGAAGTATGAAAAAAGCAATGAAATATATCCTGATGACCTTGATTTCTCTAGAAATAGCATTGATCTGTTTATTCTTTCCCTCAGAGCTTTCAAAATGGAAGGATAAGCAAATGATTGGATCCATCAACCTGGAAGAAATCGAGGAAACAAAAATAGAACACAATCAGCAGATGACAATGTTAGAAAAGCTGGAGCTATTTGCTAATATGAAGAATACTTCGGATACAATTATAATAAGTCAGGGAAAGTATTTAAAAGAAGAGGAGATTAGAAAAGTATGTAAGAGAGAGATTAGTCAATTAAAGGACATGGGGATTATACAGGATTTCAATTTTGAATTTGATACGGATACGATCACAACGGAATTGAATTTTTATATCAGTACCGAGGAGCCGACAAAATCGATGATTGTGTGGACGGCAATGATTAGTAATGATAATGGTGCTCTTGTGATCAACCTGGACGATGAAACAGGAAAAATATTGAGTTTTATGCAGAAGGGATCAAATAATAGAGATATAATCGTAAATACGGATATAACAGCAGATACAGAGAACTTTATTCATAAATTAAGCGAATATTATGGAGTTAATATTGTTAGTTATGAACTTACAGATGAACTGCTATATAAGTCAGTAATAAATAATGGTAAATATTGGGCAGACAATGGAGTTCATCTTAATATAATAGTCGAGGAGAAAAATAAGCAATTCAAATGTTCGGTTCATATATATCCAAATCAATATTATTTTGGTTTTGATTATTCTACGGAGGATTATCAAAAGATAAATGGACAATAAAGTTTGAGTTCGGAAAGCATTTGTAAGGAAAAATGTTGTAAAATCTATAAATGATGAAAGAGGTTGTTTTGATAACATCCTCTTTTTTTATGGGATGATAAGCAAAAGAGATGCAATTTGGATGCATTCCATTGTTATAGTTAATCAGTACAATAACTTTAGTTCATTCGTATTGAAAGGAGAGCATTATGATAAAGTCAGGAGTAATAAAAAAGTTGGCATTGGTCGCAATCCTTATGGGGAGTTTAACCGCTTGTCAACCAACGCCTAAAGTGGAAGTAATTAAGGATAAAGGTAATTTAGATGAAGTGATTCAAGATAGTGAAGCAGACAGCACACAGGAGGAAATAAAGGACGTGGTGAAGGCACAGGATAAAAGGGAATTTGAAGTGAAACTTCCGGGTGATAAGTTGGATATTTTAGTAAATGCAGACTTAGTTATTCCAGAGGTTACAAAGGTCCCAGTTTATGAAATTGTTCGAAAAGATTTTGAGGATGAGGATATAAATAAACTTTGCAAGATTTTGTTTGGTGACAGTGAATTATACCCGGAGCTTACTTATGAAAACATGTCAAAGGATGAACTATTACAGGAATTAGCGAAAGCACAAGCACAGGCGGAAGAATTCACTGTGGATGATGAGGTTGCTCCTGAAAAGAAAGAGAAGATCAGTGAAAAATTCAACAGTTATATCGAAATGCTTCAGACTTATATTAGTAATGCACCGGAAAGTGTGGTGAGAGAACCAATAAAAGAATTCAAGATGAAAGCAGATGAGGAAAATGCCTTTGGAGGTGACATGAAATATTTCTCTGCGCAGGGAAAAGTCGGAGAGACAACAGGACATTTCATCATGCAGAAAGGAGCTGGCTATTGTGGTACTTCTTTTTACATGGATAATGCAGCAGGATCAAACTATAATTCGAAGTATTACATAGAGGAACAGGATGGGAAAGAGGCAGCAGATATGCCAAATACCTGCAAATATAGTGTAGAAGAAGCAACCGTTTTATGCAACGAGGTAATGAAACAGTTAGGCATTGAGGATATCTATTCGGTAAGTTACGTGGATGAAATCGCGGAAGGTATGCCATCACAGGGAGGATCAAGCAGTTATATCGGTTATGAAATTAAGTACAGCAGAAATGTGGTAGGTATTACGGAGACCTCGGATATGTTTAATGGGAGTGATTCCGTTGAGGAGCAAAATTCCCTCCCCTATGGCTTTGAAGAAATGTACTTTAGGATTACGGATCAGGGAGTGGAACAATTTATATGGAATTCGCCTATGGAGCTTGGTAAGGTACTGGCAGATAATGTTACACTGCTGGAATATAGTGAAATTGAAGATATCTTTAAGAACCATGTCGCAATAAAGTTTGCTGATGTAGAGGAGGCAACTACCATCCATGTTAACGAAATACGTTTTGGGTGGATGAGAGTAAAGAATAAGGATAAACAAGATGAATTTACATTAGTTCCAACCTGGGATTACATCAGTGATTTGTATGGAAGATCAAGTCTACTGACAATTAATGCAATCGATGGAAGTATTTTAGATAGGAGATATGGGTATTAATGAAAATGATTAATCGTAAAATTATCAGCTCTGAACTAGAGCGTGGTATCATATCGAATCGGTTTTTGATCTGTTTATTGGGTTCTATTATCATGGTTATCCTAGGCACCTGGGATAAATTCTTCCTAACAAAGGAAATGAAGGAGACAGGGCTGGCAGCAGGCTATCACTATTCTATGGTTTTACAGGCTTTGAAATCGGAGACAGCAATTTTTATTATCCCCATATTAAGCACATTATCCTATAGTGGTAATTTTCTGGAGGAATATAAATCAAGGTTTGACAAACTGCTTTTAATGCGTACGGATAGAAAGAATTATGTCATATCTAAAGTACTAACCACAGGGTTATCAAGTGGTTTGGGAATATTATTAGGAACTGTCATTATTACAGGCTTGTTATCCTTAGTTTTTCGTCCGATGGAAGCAAAAGATGTAGTGGAATCCGCTGAATTGTTCACAAGCGTGTGTCAGTATATCGTAATCATATCCTTGATGGGAAATCTTTGGGGTAGCTTGGGTGCTTTGCTTGGTGTGTGGTATCGAAATGCCTATATGGCGTATGGAGGACCATTTCTAGTTAACTACATACTAATTATTATATTCACTCGATATGCTCCGAATATTTATGTCTTAAATCCAAGAGAATGGTTATTGCAGGAGCATTATGACGCTGCAGATCCACTAGGAATCATAGTATTAATATTGGAAATCAGTATTATTATCCAGTTACTGGAGGGGGTAGCCATATGGAAAAAAATAAAACAGTCATAGGCTATGATGTTGTTGAGAAAGATTTAAAGAGTATCGCAGACAGAAGAAATGATTCACATCAGAATAGCTTTATTCAGGTTTTGTATGTTTGTCAGTATCATTTTAGCAGATGGAAGAGGAACAAAAGAATCGTCATGTCCTTCTTACTTGCAGGTATCATAAGCTTTCTTTTAACGGAGAAGGTTATGAATTTTAGTTTGGAAAATGGTACTTCCTTGCAGGTTTTTGAACCGTTTATTTGGGTATTTGGCGATGGGGAGTCTATTTTACTATGTGCAATGGCAGCAATTTTATTATTTGCTGATATGCCTTTTCTTGACGGAGCAGTACCCTATTATCTGATTCGAATTAAAGTTAAGATATGGGTGATAGGGCAGATTTTATATATCCTATGTGCAACCTTTCTATTTACCCTTTTTATATTAATGATTACATGTATTCTGAGCTCGAAAAATGCTTTTATCGGGAATATATGGAGTCCAACTGCAGCGCTATTAGCATATTCCAAGTTTGGTGAAAAAATAGCGGTACCTGCAGTTCTTAAAACCTTTGAGATGTCGAAACCAATTTCTTGCATGCTTACAATTTTTATGCTGATGCTGTTGTATGTATTGGTTACTGTTTTAATCATGTTTATCATAACCCTATGGAAGGGGCAAGTTGCTGGAATTGCAAGTGCATTTTCTTTTCATATGTTTGGATTTTTATTAAATCCGGAATGGATAAAAGTAACCCTTGGATTAAAGGACAATGGTTTATACATAGCAAATATCCTCTGTGGATGGTTATCCCCTATTCGACAGGTAACTTATCCCAGACATAATTTTGGATTTGATCTTCTTCCTAGATTAAGAGACACCTACCTCATATTTGGAGGTGCAATATTATTACTTTTCTTCCTTATCATTCGAAGGATGAAACGGTATAATTTTAATTTCTTGGGAACCATGGAGGATTAACTGTAAAATAGTCTCGTAAAAAAGTGCAAGACATTATAAGAACTCCAAAATTTATGCCGTTGATAGCGGCGGAATAGAGGTTAATATGGCAGATATCATAATAAACGTAGAACGGGTAAGTAAATTCTTTGGAGAGGATCAGGTATTAAAGGAGGTATCCATCCAACTGGAAAGAGGGAAAGCCTATGGCATTATCGGTAATAATGGTTCTGGAAAAACTGTATTATTCAAATGTATCTGCGGCTTTATGAAACCCGATAAAGGCATCATTGAAGTGGAGCAGAGGAGAATTGGAATAGATGTTGATTTTCCGGAGAATATCGGTATTATTATCGAGACCCCAGGGTTCTTGCCTCATAACACAGGATTTCGTAATCTTCAGATATTAGCTTCTTTAAGAGGAAGCATTCAAAAAGCGGACATCATAAAAACGCTAGAGAAGGTAGGTCTAGATCCCGGGATGAAAAAACCGGTCAGTAAATATTCCCTGGGAATGAGACAGAGATTGGGGATTGCGCAGGCTATCATGGAGGATCCACAGATACTTATCTTAGATGAACCCTTTAATGGATTGGATAAACATGGTGTGGAGGATATCCGAACGATAATTATAGAGCTTAAAAATCAGGGAAAGACCATCGTGCTGGCAAGTCATAATTCGGAAGATATCCGAATTTTATGTGATACAGTATTTGAAATGGATGCTGGAATAATAAAGGAGGTGACAGTCGTTGAGAATGAAGAATACCATGCAGGTGAGAAAGAAGAATACCAGGAAGCAATTTAAAGTAATAACTATCCTGTTTTTCGTAATGTTTCAAATGTTTTTCTCAGAAAAATCAATTGCTTCAGCTGACACGAATAATTTTGTGATAGATACGGAGAATGTATATCCCAATATGGAGGCAGCCTATAAGGACGGTTATATTCCAGTTGTAAGGGATGGGAAAGCAAGGATTGTTCTTCCGTTACTTTTTGAAGATATAACAATGGGGACTCCGGATACGATTACTGCAGCGGTTGATTATGGGAATATCGTCGGATCACCCTTTGTAATAAGACAATATGAAAAGAAGGTAAAACCGGAGGTATATAATCTTCCATGCGGTGAAGCGAAAAATGCCTTTTTAGTTGCGTTTGATCTAGACTTGAAAGAGAATAGGATAAATGGAACTTATTTGGTAAATATCGTTATTAATTATAAGACGTTAGTGTTTAATGGGGATTCCCTAAACTACGTCAATCAAGAACAGGAATTTCCAATCTACATAACGATCCAGGATGGAAGCAATCCGTCGGACGGATCAGGGTCGAATCCAGCGATAAAATTGAAACTGGAGAATTGTAGGATTAACCCACAGGAGATATATCCAGGCGATACCTTTTCGGTAACTGGATCCTTAAAAAATACTAGTCAAAACAAGAGTATAAAGAATATGAAAATCAATTATGAAAATGCAGAAGGTATTCTTACTCCAACAAGTAATTCTGGTTCAATCTATATCGATGAGATTTTAGCGGATCAGACAGGAGCTTTCTCATTTCAGATGAAGGCGGCAACGAATATTACTAATTTTAATCAGAAGATTACGCTTGCGATACAATATGAAGATGCGAATGGGCAGCAATATACCGATACTGAGAATATCTACATAACTATTCAACCAAAAACTAATAATACTGGAAGTTCGGGATCAAATATATTTAAAATTGAAACAGGGTATACCTTTGCCGGAATGGATAACTCCTATCAAAAGGGATATGCTCCAGCCATAAAGTTAGGAAAAGTTAATGTTGTAATGCCATTATATTTTAAAGGGAATAGTGAAGTGTTTGGAGATAAAATTACGGCTTCGATTGAATTTGTTAATTATGATAATCAGCCTTTTAAAATTAAAACTTATACGAAAGAAGTTAAACAAGATAATTGTAAGTCAAAAGAGGGAAAAAATCTTTCATTATATCTCCTTGATTTTTCAATGGATTTAGATGCTGAAAGAATCAACGGTGTATACCCTGTAAATGTAAAAGTTCAATATGAACTCAATTCTGAAGTAAAGGAACAAATTTTTACGGTGTATGTTGTGATACAGGATGGAAAAGATCCCAATACAGAAGAAGAAACGGAGACCAACCCCACTCCCAAAGTTATCGTATCTGCCTATACCACTGAACCTTCCGTCTGTCATACAGGAGATTTAGTAACATTTCAGGTTACTCTAAAAAATACAAATCGGGATCGAAACATCCGTAATATAAAATTAAACTATTCCAGTGATACGGAAGATATGATACCGGCAGAAGATAGCAACAGTATTTATATCGAGGAAATAAAGGCAGGTGAAACAAAGAATATAACATTTTCGATGAAGATTTTAGGAGAAGTATCATCACCGAATCAAAAAATTAATTTAAGTCTAGAAGGAGAGGATGATAAGGCCACTCCAATTACTGATACAGAAAGTCTTTATTTAACAGTAGAACTACCCTTTGGTCTTAAAGTAGAAAAACCCGTCCTTACGAATGAGATAGAATCAGGGAAGACCCAAACCTTTGCCTTTCCTATCATGAACACAGGAAAGACGAAAATAAGAAATGTCATTTGTGTTTTGGATATGGACGGAGTTATCTCTTCCGGTTCCTTTTTTATAGGAGAGCTAGAGCCAGCTGTTTCTACTCAAGTATCCCTGGAGGGCATCGTTGCGAATAAAATGATTACAGACTCGACAATTTCGGAGAATGAAAAATATGGTTATGTCAGTGGCACTATAACAGTAAGCTACGAAGATATACAAGGAAACACTTATGATCAAGTAATAGATCTTAGTTCTAACATTACTCCGCCACAGAATGAGGTAGTAGAGGTAGGTGAGATTTCATCTCAATGGTGGATTTCAATAATAATTGGGTTGATTGTAATTCAAAGCATTATAAGCACTATAATAATATATCGAAAAAAACGAAGCATATAGCAGTAAAAAGCAGCGAAACAATATTGGATTTGTTTCGCTGCTTTTTACTGTTATGGATAAATGTTTCTACTTTCCAAATAGCTTGGTTAATAGATATTCAAGTAATCCCTTTAACTACTTGCACTCTTATAATGCTTTAAACCAAGCTTCCAAAACGATGCAGTTAATAAAGTGAAAAGTATTACAATAAAGCAGCCGTAAGCAATACCTAAGGGGGATAGCTTACCAGTAATAAATTCTGTCGGTAGAGTGGACATAATACCAAACGGTATAAGGAAATAGAAAATTATCTTATATACTCCTTTAAATAATGTTCCGGGAATTTTCAAACATAATTCTAAAAGTGTATCACTCATCCGTGCGATATTGGCGGCGGAAATGGTAAAAAAGGGGATGGTACGTACAATTACTTGAAGATCATACCATAATAATGTCATTAACAAAACAAATAGAAAATAGGCTAGAAATCTAGTTGGACTCACTGTAATATCAAGCATTTTCACCCCATATAGAATTAACACAATACTTGCGATTACTAAGGGGATTGAACCTGGGTTCACACTTTCAAAGGTTAGACGTAATAATGGGCTGACCGGTTTCGTTAGATAATGATCCAAATCTCCGTTTTTGATCTTATTTGGTATTTCATTGGTACCAAAGAAGAAGATAACCATATTCAATGCATTAATTAACGAGAAGGTTCCTACGAATATAATCATTTCACCCCTTGACCAACCACCAATGGAGTCTACCTGCGAATAGATTGCCTGATACATTAATAGTTGAACCAAGAATAGTGTTCCATCAACAAAAAAGGCGCCAAAAAAGGATAAACGAAACACCATCATATGCGATAACTTCATTTTTACTAATGCAGCAATAAATTTAAGATTATTTTTCATATCCCCACCCCATCATATCTGGTACGTAGCTTATAGTAAGTTAATTTATTAATAAGAGAAAAGATAAGAACCCATATACTAAGTAGAATTAATCCGGATCCAATTTCCTTCGTATTTCTTCCAATCAGCAGCATAGAAGGAAGATAAGTAATATAGTAGAAGGGAAATATTCGCATTATAGATATTATGCGATCAGGTAATAAAGTAAGTGGTATCATTGTGCCGGTAACAAAGGCCACCATGGTACCCTTGATCATCAAGAAAATGTTGATATCTTGATATTTTAACGTCAATAAGCCCAGAAAGTAATTAAGCTGTATCATGAAAAGAAGTCCAAGCAACACCAGCAGAAATACGGATAATAGGATAACCGGATTTGATGTAAAGGTGAAGTTGATGCGAAATACAAATATCCATAGGAGAGCAGCTAAAAAATTAAATATTAAGTAAAAGACGGATGCTCCAGCTGTTTGTGCAATAAAATACCCTTGGATATTCACTGGTATTACCATATATTTTGAAAAGGTGCCACCTCGAATTCTGGAACTTAGCTCACCGCTAACACCCTCAGACATATCTAGTTGGGATAAAAATGAGTTTATGATATAGTAGGATAGCATGGAATGAAAGGTAAAACCGGCAACAATAGTTCGTTCTGCGAAGATGCTTTTCCATAGGATGTATGCAAATAATATTTTTGCTATCGTAAATAATACATTAACAGCAATATCAAATCGCCAGGCTAATTGAGCTTTGAATATAATCTTGGCAATCTCTATATATTTCTTCATGCCGTCACCCCACTTTTATCATTGTAGATACGTTCAACCACATTTGCAATATCCTCTTCTTCAATGGAAATGTCTTTCAGTTCATAGCTGCTTAATAAATCCTTTAGTAGTTCTTGAGACTGTTCCTTCTTAATTAATAGGGAGACTTTATACGGAACCTGCTCCAAGATAGTGAAATCATGGTTTAGCTGACAGGTTTCATCGTGTTCCAGAGAAATAGTGATTTTTTTATGAGTCTGGTATTTCTGAAATAAGGTATCGGTATCGCCATCGTAGAGCTTAACACCACCATTAATCACAATGCATCGCTTGCACAGACTTTTAATATCTTCCATGTAATGTGAGGTTAAAATTATCGTAGTCCCTTTCGTTTCATTCACTTCTTTTAAAAATTTGCGGATTTGCTTTTGTGCAATGGCATCCAACCCAATGGTAGGCTCATCAAGAAAAAGTATTTTCGGATTGTGCAATAGGGCTACAATTAATTCCATCTTCATACGTTCCCCGAGGGAAAGAGTACGTACCTGTACGTTAAGAATATCAGCGACACCAAATAACTCAACAAAGTAGTCTAAATTCATATGATATTCTTCTTCCGGTATATGATATAATTCTTTGAATAATAGAAAGGTATCTGCAGCCGATAATTCAAAGAATAACTGGCTCTTTTGTCCCATGACAACAGCGTATTGCTTTTTAAATGCGTTCTCTAGTTTGTTGGGATAAAAACCTACGACAGAAATGTCTCCGGAGGAGGGTGCAATAATTCCAGTAAGCATTTTAACAAGGGTAGTTTTACCGGCACCATTTGGTCCGATTAAGCCAATGAATTCTCCCTCTTGTACCGTGAGATCAAAAGCTGCTACAGCAGTTTTAGTTACGAACTCTCTTTTGAATAAGGATTTAACGCTTCCCCTTAAGCCGGCTTCCTTTGAAAAACGCTGATAAGTTTTTGTTAGATTTACTGTTTCAATTATATTCATATTATTTAATTCCTTTCGAATTTGAATGATCTATTCCTTTAATAGAATAGGTTGCTAAAAAACCCGCAAGAGGACAGTCTACCTTATCCGCAACCGAAATTACAGACAGACAAAATGCTCCGCGGGTTAATAACCTCACAAAATCATGATTATCAAAAGAAAAGCGTGACATGAAATGCCACGACCTCTAATGTATCAACAGATAGTATGATGATATAGAAACGATGGTTTATGAAGCAATCTGTAGGGTAGACGTCTCAACGCATTAATTTTTAATGCATAGAAAGGCACAGAAAAAAACGGGGTGTTCCCCGAAATACCTGAGTCCTTACAACTATTTAGTTGTTACCTCCGATACAGACACACTTAACAAACAAACCACCCTTTCAATTAATTTTATGTTTCCATTATATTGAAATTACAAAAAAATGTCAATCTACTAATTTGTATGATTTGTATGATATATGTATGATATTGATTTGTATGATGTGTATGATATTTTTTAAATTATGTGTAATATTCTACGGATAAAGGTGACTAATCATAGGAAAGGAGAATTGCAGTGGAACAAATTGAGAAAGTTTACAAGGAATATAAACAAGATATCTATCAGTACTTATTGTATCTAACGCACAATCCTACCCTATCAGAAGATTTACTCTCTGAAACCTTTGTGAAAGCTATCTATTCCATAGGAACTTTTAAGGGTAATTCATCCGTTAAAACTTGGTTGTTTAGCATTGCGCGGCATGTTTGGTTACAAAGCTTACGTAGAGATAAACAGACAGTGGAATTCAGTGACCTTTTAGGTCTTTATGTCAAAGACGACAGCTATGATCGGCTTATTACGGTACAGATGTCCAATCGTATCTGCGAATTGTTGAAATTAAAAGATGAAGTCACACAAAAAATTGTATTCCTACGGATTGATGGGATTAGTTATTATGAAATATCTCAAAAGGTAGGTGTTTCAGAAAATTCAGCCAGAGTAATAGATTTTAGGACAAAAAAATGGCTTAAGTCTATTTTAAAAGAGGAAGAATATATGTGAAGTTGATATCAATATCATACAAAACCAACAAAATGGAGCAATTTATTTATTAGTGAATATCCGATAAACGGGTTAATGGGAGGTTTATATGAACACATCATGTGATGTTATAATGGATTTAATTCCACTTGTGAAAGATAATGTTGCGAGTGAAGATAGTAAAAAATTAGTAATGGAGCATTCGAAGGACTGTGAAAGCTGTAAACAAGTGCTAGAAAGCGATTCGTTACCGTCTCAAATTGAATTAAATGATAAAAAAGTGATAACTTCAATTAAGAAAAAGTTATTTTTTGCAATGTCAGTATTATTATTAATTGGGGGAGTAATCGGGATGGCGTTGAATAAAAACTCGGATACAAACATTATGCCGTCAATTACCATTGTTGTAGGTATTATTTTCGTGGGGATACTGTTTTTTAAATTCAATCCAATTGGAGATAGAAAAGTGAGCAATTTCTTTCTTGGTAGAGCAATTGGAACAATTATACTCATTGTTTTGTTAGGAATTTATTTTATTTTAAAAGATTGGTTACATCTTTTTTAAGATATTAGTCAAAATAATAAGGTAGTAATAGAGACAGTAGAGTTGTTAATCAATACTTATTGAATAGTACTTATTGAATAGTACTTATTAATTAGTACTGATTAATTAGTACTGATTAATTAGTGCCTATGATTAGTACTTATAGATCCAACTGATTATTTAGTGCTTATTGATTAGTACTTATAGATCAGTAATTAAGATCAGTAATTATAGATCAGTAATTATAGATCAGAAGTTAATTTATTGATTGACAAAATGTGAGAGTTGTGCTACCATAACCTAGTGTGCCGCACAACGAGGTAAAAGTTCTGCTCGTGAGTAATGTTTTTAACAAAACATTTCCTTCATGAATGGACACCATAGTTGGCGAGTAATGATAATAGGAGGTGCCAATATGTACGCAATTATTGCAACTGGTGGAAAACAGTACAAGGTAGCGGAAGGCGATATCA
>JAQSYO010000088.1 GCA_029256105.1 Herbinix sp. | reverse complement strand
GAGATATACCATATGAAGATTAATGCACCACAGATAATGGGATTAAAAGAATCGGGTCCTATCATCAACCAAATAATAGAACTTCAGGTAAAAGAATTACCTGTTGAAAAATTCCTATTTACATCAGAAATCTTGTCAGACGAAGATTTATCCGGCATTGACTATAATTGTACAGAATTTGACAACTGTAGGTTTATGAACTGTAGATTTGATAAAGCGAGTTTTAAGAGCATCCGATTTAAACACTGTGATCTTTCTAATTGTTCTTTTGAAAGTTGCTATTTCACTCAAGTGGAATTTATCTCCTGTAAAGGAGTCGGTTGTCGGTTTCAGAATACATCCATGAAAGATGTTCTCTTTTCAGAATCTAACTTCACCTATTCTAACTTTGGACATTCAAAATTGCAAAAAATGATATTTTCTTCCTCAGACTTCAGCAATGCATATCTTGCGGAATGCAAACTGAAAGAGATGGAAATAAATGATGTATCCTTCAACGGCTGTGACTTTTTCAAGACACCTCTTAGAGGGATTGATTTAAGGAACAGCAGGATAGATGGGTTATTAATTTCTGATGGTTTTAAAGAACTTGAAGGTGTAACGGTTGATCTATATCAAGCGGCCGGGTTAGCACGCTTTTTAGGAGTTAATATTAAATAAATCTGTACGTACTGGGAACAGTAATACCGGATTTCAACCAATCTAAATCATTGGTTATATTACTCAGTAAAATATGCCTTGACAGCGGAATATCCCTCAGAATATAACTTTTGATAAGTTTCATCATTGGTATTGATATTAAAATCAATTGGGGAAATATCCAAGGAATCTATATTAACGGATCGGATTCTGTCCATTGGACTGTTATAATATTCTTCCTGTTGTATATGGCTGTAGGAGAGTGCAAGACTCCAAATATATTCAAGGAGATTATCAATTTTGGAATATTGATTTCTACTAATAAAGCGTACACCCAGTGTGTCCATATTGGCGCCACGAAGAAGATTAGAATTAAATCTTAGGGAGTCAAAAAGTTTTATGGGGTAATTGTTAATTACACCTCCGTCGCAGAAAAAATTGGTCAAATGATTACCTGTTATATCATATTGTTTAACCTCAATGGCTTCAAAAAACAATGGAATTGATATCGATATTCTTATGGCATCTGCTACTTCCATCATTGGAGTAGTTTCATAGGAAAAAACTTTACTGCTTCCAGTGGTTAGATTCGTACCTATAATAAACAGACCAAGAAAAGAACGGTTATCTTTATGTAGAGCTGAATTTTTGAAGTCTTTAAAAGTATAAGGAGGCTGCTTTTTACTGTTGAACTGATCAGCAATAACTTTCCTTATCCAATGATAAAAATATTCCGAGGAATACCATCCATAACGTGTAATAAGTCTATAAAGGCAGTTTAAATCACCTAGAATTGGTTCTAATTTATATATGATATCTTCTGTAATGAAATCAGAATCGTCGTTTTCACCTCTATCAGGTACCTTACTATAGTCAAGCGAATTAGCAATGGCTTTTATGTCTTCAAAAGGAAGTTGAAAACTGGATATACAAGCAGTTATCGCACCGGATGAAGTTCCTGCGGATCTCTTGACATTTTTCATCAAATCATTTTGGTATAAATAATCAAGGACACCCAAATATGCAATTCCTAATACCCCGCCGCCCTCAAATACCAGATTACTAATGTTTCTAACCATAATATCACCTCATTTTATAAAGAATCGTATCTGACAGGACAGATACCAAATGCTAATTCAAATCAAGTTGATAAAATAATGTCTTCCTTATTCGAATTTAGCATTCTATTTACTATTATGTAGCAGATAATAATAAGGTGACAGTACTCTTACAAAATAGCATAGGAGAGAAGTGATACAAGCCTTTTGTATAAAAATTACATTTACCTTATATGAAATGACATTGTTATAAAAAGCTTTACATGATATACTATCTCATAATATATGTCATTTTATTTTCCGGGATTGCCCATATTTCACAGCAAGATCTTGTGAATTGGAAGGTGATAATAATTCGGATTTGACTGGTTTGATTATAATGGAAATTAGATAAATATGTAAAATCGATGTCTTAAACAATTCAAAACCAGAAACCATCAAGAAATAAAAAGTTGAATAGAAGCTTCAGTTATTTATAAATTGAACAGGAAGAAGGTAGAATATGAATCTATACAAATGTTATCCGGAGGGTAAGTTTAAAGCACTTACAATGAGTTATGATGATGGCAAGGAAGAAGATAGACGGCTGGTTCGCATATTTAATCAGTATGGAATAAAGGGCACTTTCAATCTTAATTCAGGATGTATGGATCAGCCTGACAAGGTACATAAAGAAGAGATAAAGGAGCTTTATCAAGGGCATGAGGTCGCTGTCCACACTTATACTCATCCGACTCTGGAAAGGTGTCCCTTGCCTTTGATTACAGAGGAAATAATGAATGATAGAAAAGAGCTTGAGAGCATATTAGGGTGTCCCGTCAGGGGGATGGCCTATCCGAATGGTTCCCATAACGACGATATAGTCAAGCTGCTTCCGCTCCTTGGAATGGAATATGCAAGAATAGTCGGAAATACGGATAAATTTGGTATGCCTGACAATTTTTTTACCTGGAAAGCTACCTGTCATCATAATCACAACTTAATGGAAAATGCGAAACACTTCGCAGAAGCGGTAAAGTCCCAGTATTTATACTTAATGTATGTATGGGGACACAGTTATGAATTTTCGATGCATAATAATTGGGAATTAATAGAGGAGTTCTGCAGTTATATTGGTGACAGACAAGATATTTGGTATACCACCAATATAGAGTTTGTTGATTATATGATTGTTTTGAAAAATTTAAAATTCTCTGCTTCCTGTAATATGGTATATAATCCTTCCGCTAAATCGGCGTGGATATCGGTAAACGGACAAATTATAGAGATAAAGGGCGGTATG
>JAQSYO010000017.1 GCA_029256105.1 Herbinix sp. | reverse complement strand
TGTACATTTTGGACACCAAACAAGAAGATGGAACCCTAAAATGGCGGAGTACATCTACACAGAAAGAAACGGTATCTACATCATCGACTTACAGAAGTCAGTTGGTAAAGTAGATGAAGCTTACACTGCAATTAAGAATGTTGTTGCAGAAGGTGGTTCCATTCTTTTTGTTGGTACAAAGAAGCAAGCACAGGACGCTGTTAAATCAGAAGCTGAGCGTAGCGGTATGTACTATGTAAATGAAAGATGGTTAGGCGGTATGTTAACAAACTTTAAAACCATCAAATCAAGAATTGCAAGATTAAGAGAAATCGAAAGAATGTCAACGGATGGTACCTTTGAAGTTCTTCCTAAAAAAGAAATTATCGAACTTAAAAAAGAATGGGATAAGCTTGAGAAAAACCTTGGCGGTATCAAGGATATGAAGAAAATCCCAGATGCAATCTTCGTAGTAGATCCTAAGAAGGAAAGAATTTGTATTCAAGAAGCGCACACCCTTGGTATTCCGCTGATCGGTATTGCTGATACCAACTGTGATCCTGAAGAGTTAGACTTCGTTATTCCTGGTAATGATGATGCGATCAGAGCAGTTAAATTAATTGTTTCCAAGATGGCGGATGCAGTTATCGAAGCTAATCAAGGCGTTCAGTTAACAGATACTACAAGTGCAGATGTAGAAGTTGATATGGAAGACGCAGTTACAGAATAATTTAAGATGGTGCAAGGAATAAATGCTTGTACCCCTGGTTTTATGTAACAAAGGTCATGCCTTAATAATAAATTCTTTATTTCAATTCAAGTGAATTTACGTCAAGTGATTATCTTTATGTCACTTCAAGGTTAATTCATCTTGTAATATTTAATGGATTAACGTGAAAATATATTTTTCACGATAGAAAAAGACACTGAGGTGTCTTTTTCCAAACTATTTTGATACGTGCAAAAGCACGCGGATGGAGGTTAATATGGAAGTTACCGCTAAAATGGTAAAAGATTTAAGAGAAATGACAGGCGCTGGTATGATGGATTGCAAGAAAGCACTTGCAGCTACAGAAGGTGATATGGATAAAGCAATTGAGTTCTTAAGAGAAAAAGGACTTGCAGCTGCTGAGAAAAAAGCTGGTAGAATTGCAGCAGAAGGTATGGTTGATTCTAACGTAAGTGCAGATGGTAAAGTTGCTGCAATCGTTGAAGTGAATAGCGAAACAGACTTTGTTGCTAAGAATGAGAAATTTAGAGACTTTGTTGCAGCAGTAGCTGCTCAAGCAGCAAAATCAAGCGCTAACGATATGGATACATTCTTTGCTGAGCAATGGGCATTGGATACATCCAAGACAGTAAAAGAAGAATTATCTTCCATGATCGCTGTTATCGGCGAAAACATGAACATCAGAAGATTTGAGAGAATTGTTGCTGAAGAAGGATTTGTAATGTCTTACATCCATGGCGGCGGCAGAATTGGTATCCTTGTTGAAGTTGCAAGCACCGTAAACAATGCTGAAGTTCAAGATGCTGCTAAGAATGTTGCAATGCAAATTGCAGCTATGTCTCCTAAATATGTTGATCAATCTGAGATTTCTGCAGATTTCATCGCTCATGAGAAAGATATCTTAAAAGCTCAGATCATGAATGACGAAGCGAATGCAAAGAAACCGGAAAACATCATCGAGAAGATGCTTGAAGGTCGTTTAAGCAAAGAATTAAAGGAATTCTGTTTAGTTGATCAAGTATATGTTAAAGATGGTGATTTATCTGTTGGTAAATACCTTGAAAGTGTATCCAAACAAGTTGGAGCTCCAGTAGCAATTAAGCGTTTCGTTCGTTTCGAAACAGGTGAAGGCCTTGAGAAGAAGACCGAAAACTTTGCTGAAGAAGTTGCTAGACAAATGGGTAACTAAACATTGACTAGATGCAACTTCTTTAAGAAGGTTGCTAGACAGTTGGGTAACTAAGATATAAATTATGAGAGGTCTGTGTGCATGGTTATGCACACAGACCTTTTTAAATGATTGGTAGAATGGTATGTAGTGACTCTAAGATTGGTAGTGACTCTAAGATTGGTTATTGTTGACTCTAATATACGTAGTGGGCTGTTACAGGCGGTGGGTGCATACGAACACCAATATGTGATTTCGGTACCATTACAGCCGGCCACAATTGTGCGTCTCAGGATTGACATGATAATGCGTTATGTCATCCTGATTCGTACAATTGCAACCGGCTGTAAAGGTAAACGAAACACATTTGTTGGTATTCATATGCACCCACCGCCTGTAACAGCTTTTTATGTAGTTCATGAGTCAACTGGAATTGTATAAGGATAGTGTGCGTAACTTAATCCTAATATGATCCAATTAACCCGTTATTTACTGACACTCCCACAAGTATCCTTTCTTTCCATGATAAATATATTACATAAATATTAAATAAATGTTACAATATTGTTGTTCTCAAGAGAATATAAATCAAAAGGAGGCAATTTTATGTGTTTCAAATTTAGCTTGGCTAACTTCAATGACTTATTTAATCACATATTAAAATATTGTGGTTTATAAAAATAGAGATATGGCTCAACTGATTTGTTGAGCCATATCTCTATTTTTATACTATGACTTGAAGTATCAACTAACTGTTATATGAAATGGTTTAATAATCATAGAGTTCGTTCGTCACTGGGATATTTGATACCATATCAATTAATCATGATAACCTTAAAAATGTAGACTAGTTCATTAATGACAATTTATAAAGTTAGTACATTCAGGTTATTAGTACGTTCAGGTAATAATACGTTCAGGTTATTAGTACGTTCAGGTTATTAGTACATTCAGGTTATTAGTATGTAAAGTTAATAATACATAAAGGCCTTTCATATGATGTTACAATTTGAACATTGTTTATTAACTATGTATCATCACTTTAGCACTTTATTCCCAGGTTTCTTGGAAAAATCCGACCGTCGAAATAGGTTCATTTCCGATATATAAATGGGAGGTGTCACCAAGGGCTTGACAGCGGAAATAGGCTTCACCTTTTACACGTTCTTCCGTTACTAGGGTGGTTATTGAGGTAGGAGCTACGAAAAAACCTTGCCATAATAATGGAGCTGCTATTCCTAGTAAATGGGATAAAATCGCAAATTGCACTCCTAAATGACAGAAGATTACGATAGTATCTTTGTTGCTTTTCTTACAGCTATAATAATTTCCATCTCTATGATAGCCATAGTGCTCCAAGAAAAGATCTAGGTTAATAGTAATGTTTTTATAGACTTCTTCAACATCGCCTGAGGCCATGACGGGATTATTAAACCATTTATCTTTATCGTAGATATTTGGTAAATGAGTCCACTTGCCTGGCATTAAATCCCACGGGATACAATACTTCATAGTATCCTCATCACATATTGTTCCAGGAAATTCTCTAAGCCAGTCACAAACAGTTGCTTCTCTTCCAAGTCGATCCAGAGTAACCTTAGCGGTTGCACGGGCACGCCCGAGGGGAGAACAATAAAAGTCGCGAACGTTAAGTTTGGTTAACCTATCTGCTAATAAGTGGGCTTCTTTAAAACCCTTCTCAGTTAAATAATCCTTTTCGTAATCTGGATCTCCATGACGGACAAATAAAATCTTCATAAGTATATTCTCCTTGACTTGCCATTTTATGGGTAATTGCTGATCTAGCTTCATTGCATTCTTCCCATTTTGTAATATAAATGTTATCGTTTAATATAATAATACCATACCAGAAGCATATGGTAACTATAATTTTTTAATAAGTACATAACAGTATTTGGAAGGAACTAAAGGGTGTTATTAAAACATTATCAGGCTTTTGAAATTATTGTATTATGAAATAAATCATGATGTTTTAATTAGTTTCAAATAAAGAAGGGCTTCATAACTCATATGAACGGAAATGATAGAATATTGTCCTTTTGTGTATTTTTTTGAAAATATATGTTTTTTCTTAATAAAATGTGATAGAATAGTTTAGGGATTTTGAACAAGAGACGATACTTGCAAGGCGGGAAACTAATGAATACTACTGATAAAGATCACAACAGCAATAGTGCGAATAATAAAAGAAAAAGAATAAATCGAATGAAAACTATTATAGTGATTATTGTGATTTTACTAATGATACTACCAACGATTTGTTGCATTATTCTAGGTCTTCAGGTAAGCAGATTACAAAAGCAGGTTGATGATTTAGTCAGTATTCATAGTCAATATGGATTAATCGATGATAATTCTAATAGTAATAATTATGTATATGCTGCTGAAAAATCAACAACAAATGATGCAACAATAAATGATGAAGCCATTAATGATGAAGCCGTAAATGATGCAACAATAAATGATGAAACAATAAATGATGAAACCATTAATGATGAAGCCATTAATGATAAAACCATAAATGATGAAGTTATAAATGATGAAGCCATAAATGATAAAACCATAAATGATGAAGCCATAAATAATGAAGCCATAAATGATGAAGCCATAAATGATGAAGTCATATATAATGAAGCCATAAATAATGAAATCATAAATAATGAGCCCATATATAATAAAGTATTAAGTAATGGGATCATCAATAATGAAATACAAAATAAGGAAGATTTTTTAAATAAAACATCAATTATTAATGCTTCAAGTACAGAAATCTCAGATGAAAATTTGGCGGAAGAACATCAGACATCAGAAAGTGACAAGACGGCATTATATGAGAATGAGAATGCAGCTATCACTAAGGATGATAATGGTGAGTCTGCTTTAGAATTAGGAAATAAGGATGCATCAGGTGAGCAGAAATCGAACAAGAAAGCTAATAAATCAAAATTGAAAAATGAAGATGAGATTAATAATCTAAGTAATGGCATCTATTGTGGTAAAAAGGTTTATTTGACCTTTGATGATGGACCGAGTATGTATACAGATGATATACTTGATATACTGGCGGAGTACAATGTGAAGGCAACTTTTTTTGTAATAGGTAATACGGATAAACGTTCAAAAGATCTATATAAAAGAATTGTTGATGAAGGACATACCTTAGGAATGCATTCGTATTCCCATATATATAAAAAAATCTATAATTCCTTAGAAGATTTTGATAAGGACTTTACAAAACTATGGAAATTGTTATATGATACTACTGGGTACAAGCCTTCCATTTTTCGATTTCCGGGTGGAAGTGATAATCTAGTGAATAAGAATGGTATGGAAGATTTTATCCGTTACTTGAACAAGGCTTCTATTACTTATTATGACTGGAATGTATTAAATGGGGATGCGACTGGCATTGAATATACAAAAGAGCAGTTAATTAATAACGTGCTAGAGGGTGTAGCAATAAAGGAAACCCCAATTGTGCTAATGCATGATGCTCAAACAAAAAAAACAACCGTAGATTCTTTACCTGGGTTGTTGGATGCACTTATCTCAGGAGGTGCAGAAATTTTACCGATCGATGAGGATACTCCACCAACGCAAATGATAAAAGCCGATTCATTAAAATAAACCAATACATAGGGAGGTATTTAACTAATGGGTTTTTTTAAAGATTTTAAAGATGACCTAACACAAGCAGTGAATGAACTGTTACCGGAGGATGATAACCAAGACGAGTTGGAACTGGAGACGGAAGAGCAAATTGTAAATACGTTAGATTCAGAGAACATTGCTTCAGATGAGGAATCAGATAATGATAAAATGAAGGAATGGCTAGAGGAGTTTGCACAGGATGAGGACACAGAGGAAGCAGACATCATGGAGGGCGAACAGCCGGAAGATGACCTGATTGATTTAGACGAACATTCAGTAGAATTAAAGGAAGAAGAGGAAGAAGACATGGATGATAATGTAGATTTAGAATTATTGGAAGCGTTAAATGCAGATGAGGAAGTAGAAATTGCTGTTGAAAACAAGGATAAAACTATACCTAGATTAAGAGCAACCTCTATTGCAAGTGATGATGAGGTTACTGTAATTACCAAAGGAACTACTATTAGTGGTAGTATTTCATCGGATGGTTCACTTGATATTATGGGAAATATCACTGGAGATATTGAATGTTTAGGTAAATTATCAATTACTGGAAAGATCGTAGGTAATTCTTCTGCTGCTGAAGTATATGTTAATGCAGAACGTTTGGAAGGTTGTATTACTAGTGAAGGAAGTGTAAAAGTTGGACTCGGCACTGTTATAATTGGTGATATTATTGCCACTTCAGGCGTTATTGCAGGTGCTGTTAAAGGTGAGATCGATGTGAATGGACCAATCGTAATCGATTCCACTGCTATTATCAAAGGAAATATTAAAGCGAAATCAGTACAGATTAATAACGGTGCTGTAATCGAGGGCTTCTGCTCATTAAGTTACTCCGCTGTTGATGTAGATAATATATTTGAATAAAAAAGTAAAGTTCACAGTTAACGTATATCACTAATAATTTAATTTTAACAAAATAGTTTTTGCTGGTAATATGATTTGTTTTGTGGTAAATTATTATAGGAAATTGAATAGATATAAGATTTACACATGGAGGCAGATTAAAATTATGAAAGCATATGAAAGAGTACTTTTGAAATTAAGTGGTGAAGCTTTGGCAGGCGAAAAGGGAACGGGTTTCTACGAAGCAACTTGTATTGCAGTAGCAAAGCAAGTAAAGCAATTAGTGGATGAAGGAATTCAGGTAAGTATTGTTATTGGCGGAGGAAACTTTTGGAGAGGCAGAACCAGCGAAACCATTGACCGTACGAAGGCGGATCAGATCGGGATGCTTGCAACCGTAATGAATTGTATCTATGTATCGGAGATTTTTCGCCATGTTGGGATGTTAACAGAAGTATATACACCATTTTCCTGTGGAGGTATGACAAAGCTTTTTTCAAAGGATAGCGTTATAGAGTGTATGAAAAAGGGCGGGGTGGCATTCTTAGCAGGAGGAACGGGTCATCCTTATTTCTCTACAGATACTGCAACGGTTCTTCGTGCGGTTGAATTGGAATGTGATATCGTTTTAATGGCAAGAGCGATTGACGGTGTTTATGACAGTGACCCGAAGCTAAATCCACTAGCGAAAAAGTTTGATGAAATATCGTTGCAAGAGGTGCTTGATAAGAAGCTAGGAATAGTTGATCTAACTGCTACTGTACTCTGTATAGAGAATAAGATGCCAATCTTATTATTTGGACTTGCAGAGGAAAATAGTATTGTAAGTGCAGCACTTGGTACATCAAATGGTACAAAAATAACTATTTAATAAAACTGTTAATAAAAATAAAATGAATATTATATAATAATTGGAGTGATGAAAATGGATGCAAAGCTAGAGCAATTTAGTTCAAAAATGGAAAAAACAGTAGAGACCTTAAAAGAAGAGTATTCTACTATACGTGCGGGCAGAGCTAATCCACATCTTTTAGATAAACTTAAAGTGGATTATTACGGACAGCCTTCTGCACTTCAATCTGTAGCCAATGTTTCGGTTCCGGAGGCAAGAGTTATCCTTATTCAGCCATGGGAAAGTAAGTTGATTAAGGAAATTGAGAAGGCAATTATTAATTCTGATTTAGGCTTGAATCCTAGCAATGATGGTAAAATTATTCGTCTTACCTTCCCGGAATTAACAGAGGAAAGAAGAAAAGATCTTGTTAAAGATGTTAAGAAAAGAGCAGAGGGTGCTAAGGTAGCCGTTCGAAATATTAGACGCGATGCGAATGAAGTTTTCAAAAAGCAGAATAAAGCAAGTGAGATTTCAGAGGATGAATTCAAACATTTGGAGGATACTGTACAGAAGATTACAGATCATTTCATTGCTGAAATTGAAAGAATAATGGAAGATAAATCGAAAGAAATTCTTACGGTATAGAATAATTAGTGGTAAATCTGGGGTGTATCAAAAGTTTTATTCATAACAAGTAAATGGCTGGTCTATTTACCTGTATACTATTGACGGTGAATGAAATAATCTTTTGAGACACCCTTATTCTTGACAAGTGAACATACTTGTTAAACGGGAGAAAACGGATGGAAGAGAATGAATTAAATATACCAAAACACGTAGCTATTATATTGGATGGCAATGGGCGTTGGGCGAAGAAAAAGAGAATGCCGCGCAATTATGGCCATACCCAGGGAAGCAAGGTAGTAGAAAAAATATGTGAGGATGCTTATAAGCTGGGCATTCAATATCTTACGGTATACGCTTTTTCAACTGAAAATTGGAGGCGTCCTAATGATGAAGTGGATGCATTAATGAAGCTTTTGCAAACATATTTAGAGACTAGTGTCAAAACCAGTACAAAGAATAATATGCGAGTGCGTGTAATCGGTGATAAAGCGAAATTATCGCCGGAAATCATGAAAAGTATTAATAATTTGGAGGAAGCCTCCAAGGATAATACCGGGCTAAATTTTCAAGTGGCTATCAACTACGGAAGTAGAGATGAGATGATAAGAGCAATAAAAGCACTAGCTATGGATGTGAAAAAGAATGAAACAGAGATTGATCATATAGATGAGACAGTATTTGAACAGTATTTGGACACCAAAGGAATTCCGGATCCGGATTTATTGATTCGTACCAGCGGTGAGCAGCGGCTCTCCAATTTTCTGTTGTGGCAGTTAGCATATACGGAGTTTTATTTTACAGATGTGCTTTGGCCTGATTTTAATAAGAAGGAATTAATGAAAGCAGTAGAGTTCTACAATAGTAGGACAAGAAATTTCGGTGCTATATCATAATTAGATTCGCATTTTGGAGGTAAACTATGTTTCGGACAAGATTACTCAGCGGTATTATTCTTTTGGCGATCGCAATTACAGTAGTTGTATTAGGCGGTAATATTCTTTTTGCCGTAGTATTTCTGATATCCCTGATTGGGATGATTGAGTTGTATCGAATTGCTAAAGTAAATAAATCATTTCCGGGAATACTTGGGTATGCAGCAGGAGTTATTTTTTATTTATTATTATACTTTGAACTCCAGCAATACCAAATGATGTTATTTATATTCTTTTTAATATTTTTAATGTTTGCTTATGTATTCGAATTTCCAAAGTTTACTACAGAACAAATTGCGATTACGTTCTTTGGATTATTTTACGTTGCAGTTACATTGTCTTACATATATCAGGTCCGTATACTGCAAGATGGTGCTCTTTTGGTATGGCTGATTTTTATCGGTGCCTGGGGATCTGATACCTGCGCATACTGTGTTGGTGTGTTAATTGGCAAACATAAGATAGCACCTAAGTTAAGCCCCAAAAAGTCCCTTGAGGGATGTATTGGTGGAGCTGTGGGTGCTGCTTTAATTGGACTTATTTATGCAACAGTATTTCAAAATAAATTTCATGGAATTGTTAATCCTCAACTAATCTTTACCATTATTGGTGCTGCATCCAGTGTTATCTCACAAATTGGTGATCTTGCAGCCTCGGCGATTAAGAGGAACCATGACATTAAAGATTTTGGGAATTTGATCCCGGGACATGGAGGAATACTGGATCGATTTGACAGTATTATTTTCACTGCACCAATTGTATTCTATCTAGCCACCTTATTATAGAAAAACCAAAATGAAATCCATAGGAAATTCATTCTGAACTTCTTTCGGGTGAAGGTTGTAAAGTGCTTTTACAGCATCTTGTTTAAAAATGTGAAAGTTATGTACTTTCATAATGCGAATTATTATGATCAAAATTCATATAAGGAAAAGCCTCTTATGAGTTTTTTCCAGTGTTGTTTATGCCGCCGCATAATGGCGGAATGGAGGTATTGATGAAGAACATAGCTATTCTAGGATCTACGGGCTCGATTGGAACGCAGACTTTAGATATTGTAAGAGAGAATAAGGAATTGAAGATAACGTCTTTAGCGGTTGACAGCAATATCACATTATTGGAAACACAGATTCGTGAATTTATGCCGAATTTGGTTTGTGTTTATCAGGAAGAGAAAGCAAAGCAGCTAAAGGATAATATAAAAGATCTAACAGTAAAGGTAGTTACAGGCATGGAAGGTTTGATAGCCTGTGCTATCGAGCAAGATACAGATACTGTAGTTACTGCCATGGTTGGAATGATTGGAATAAGGCCAACGATTGAGGCAATCAAGGCAGGAAAAAATATTGCTTTGGCGAATAAAGAAACCTTAGTTACCGCGGGGCATATTATTATGCCTCTAATTAAAGAAAAGAAAGTATCTTTACTTCCGGTTGATAGTGAACATTCTGCAATATTTCAATCACTAAATGGGGAAGATAAGAAAAAAGCTTTTAAAATTTTACTTACAGCGTCAGGTGGACCTTTTCGAGGTAAGAAACAATCAGAATTAAATAATATAGCACCGAAGGATGCCCTAAAACATCCAAACTGGTCAATGGGTCGAAAGATTACGATTGATTCAGCCACTATGGTGAATAAAGGGTTAGAGGTACTAGAGGCTGCGTGGTTATTCGATATGGATTTGGATAAAATCCAAGTAGTGGTGCATCCTCAAAGCATCATTCATTCTATGGTAGAATATGTGGATGGAAGTATCATAGCTCAAATGGGAGTGCCAGATATGAAGCTTCCCATCCAATATGCATTATTCTATCCCAGCAGATTGCCACTTTCCCAAGGGGAACGCGTTGATTTTGCGAAATTAAAACAACTAACCTTTGAGGAGCCAGATATGGATACCTTCTTTGGATTGCGTTTAGCATATGAAGCAGGAGGCTTCGGTGGTAGTATGCCAACCGTTTATAATGCTGCAAATGAGTGGGCGGTAGCAGCATTTTTAGAGGGTAGAATCAAGTTTCTTGAGATTCCAGCCTTGATCAGAGAAGCAATGAAGCAACATCAGTTGATTGATAACCCTTCTTTGAATGAAATTCTGAATACGGAACAACAAACATATGATTTTGTAAGAGGGTATACGGAGTCCGGTGCTCTAAAACTGTAATGAAATAAAGTTTCATTTCGTCCGGATATCTAGAAAGGATTGAATTCAATTTATGAATATAATTGTAGCAATACTAATATTAGGCATTATAGTTATTATCCATGAGCTTGGACATTTTTTACTCGCTAAGAAAAATGGGATCACCGTAACTGAATTTTCAGTTGGTATGGGTCCCAGAATTGCAAGCTTTGTTAGAAAAGGAACAAGATATTCTTTAAAGTTATTGCCATTTGGTGGTTCCTGCATGATGCTCGGTGAGGATGAGACCATAGACGATGAAGGCGCTTTCAATAAGAAGGGTGTCTGGGCAAGATTTTCAGTTATATTTGCAGGAGCTTTCTTTAATTTTATTCTTGCTTTTGTATTAGCACTTATTGTGCTAGGCGATGTTGGAGTTGATAAACCGTATGTAACTGAGGTAAAAAGTGACAGTCCGGCTGACGTTTCTAATATGACATCGGGAGATATCATTACAAAAATCAATGGCTCTCCGATTCATTTCTCTAGGGAAATTGATTATTATTTCTACTTTGACCCACTGACGAAGGACCCACTTCAAATCACTTATCTTCGTGATGGTAAGGAAGCTACGACGACGATTACGCCGGTGTGGAAAGATAACTATTTGCTGGGATGCAGTTATTTACCTGATGCTGAACCAGTGAAACTTGAAACTGTAGCGGAAGGTTATCCGCTTGCAGAGGCTGGAGTGAAGCCTGGCGATATCATAGTTGACATTAATGGAACAAAGGTTTCGTCAGCAGCTGATTTCAGAAAATACATTGAGGCAAACCCACTCGAGGATAAAGCAGTAAAATTGACCTATCTAAGAGATGGTAATACAACTTCAATTGAAGTAACACCTAAATTTGTTAGCAGTGGCTATGATATGGGGTGGAACTATAATCAGTATCGGGAAAAGGTTTCTGCAATTGAAGTTGTAAAATATAGCTTTTTTGAGCTTAAATATAATGTTGTAAACACTATAAAAAGCCTTGGACACCTTATCTTAGGTAAAATTAATGTGAAGGAAGTAGCTGGACCTGTTGGTATAGTTAATGTTGTAGGTGATATTGTATCAGAATCTAAGGATTATGGAATTCATACTACCTTACTTTCCCTTGCACAATTTAGTATACTTCTGAGTGCTAACTTAGGTGTAATGAATTTGCTTCCAATACCTGCTTTAGATGGTGGAAGATTAGTATTTATCATAATTGAAGCGATTAGAAGAAAGCCAGTACCAAAGGAAAAAGAAGCGATGGTACATTTGGTAGGCATGGCGGTGTTGATGCTTCTAATGGTGCTTGTACTATTTAATGATATCAGAAATATTTTTGTTTAATGATATCATGAGTAATTTGTTTAATATATTTTTGTAATAGATATAAAAGCTATAAAGCTATAAAGCTATACTTAATGAATAAAAGTAATTTATCGAATTCTTATATCTTATTATTTCTTTTATAAGTATAAATTATCGGTATTGTTTTACTACGAAAGGTGGCGATATTATGTATCGTGATAATACAAAAGTAATTCGTATTGGAGATAGAGTAATCGGCGGTGGAAATCCAATTTTAATCCAATCGATGACGAATACCAGGACTGAGGATGTTAAGGCTACGGTGGAACAAATAAAGCAGTTAACCGAAGTAGGTTGTGATATTATCCGTTGCACCGTCCCCAGTATGGAAGCCGCAATTGCATTTGGAGAGATTAAGAAAAATATTTCAATACCCTTAGTGGCAGATATTCATTTTGACTATCGACTTGCAATTGCTGCCATGGAAAATGGTGCAGATAAAATTCGAATTAATCCAGGTAATATAGGAAATGCAGAGAAATTGAAGGCTGTTGTATCGGTTGCAAAGGAACGAGGTATTCCAATTCGTGTTGGTGTAAACAGCGGGTCCTTAGAGAAAGAAATCGTAACTAAGTATGGTAAGGTAACAGCGGAAGGTTTAGTAGAAAGTGCACTTGATAAAGTAAAACGGATTGAAGACATGGATTATGATCAGATGGTTATCAGTATAAAATCCTCTGACGTAATGATGTGTATTAAGGCCCATGAGCTCATTGCCGCCCAGACGTATTATCCGCTACATGTCGGTATTACGGAAGCGGGTACTGTTCATGCAGGTAACATTAAGTCTGCACTTGGGCTGGGTGTGATTTTGTATCAAGGAATTGGCGATACCATTCGCGTATCCTTAACCGGAGATCCAATCGAGGAAATCAAATCGGCTAAAATCATACTTAAGACCTTGGGCTATCGTAAAGGTGGGGTTGAGGTTGTATCCTGTCCTACCTGTGGAAGAACACAGATTGATTTAATTCGACTAGCTACTGCTGTTGAGGAAATGGTTGCAGATATGGACTTGGATATTAAGGTTGCAGTCATGGGTTGCGCAGTAAATGGCCCAGGAGAAGCAAGAGAAGCCGATATCGGTGTAGCTGGTGGCAGAGGAGAAGGACTTATTATTAAAAAAGGTGAGATCTTAAGGAAAGTACCTGAGAGTGAACTGCTGAATGAATTAAGGAGCGAATTGCTTAACTGGAAATAGGCTTCGTTAAAACTAATGCGTCAAAAAGGAGATTGAATTATGTTGTTTTTTGAAGCGTTTGACCAAGTGTCTGCAGATCAGGAGTTACAGAAGCTTTACGGTGAGGTAGATGTCGTAAAGGTTCTTGCTTCAAAGCAAACAAAAAATATATATGTGTGTGTTCGAAGCACTCGCCTGATCAGCAGACTTTATATAAGAAAAATGGAAGAGCTGCTAAATCGGCAGCTCTTTTTGCATACGGGAAATAAGGCGTTCATCAAACCTCAATTTGATCTATCCGCACAATACAATCTGGCAAAGTTATATCCTATCTATCGTGAGAGCATTATGGAGGAACTGAGAGAAGAAAGTGTTGTAACCTATCATATCTTTTCGAATGCAGAAGTAATCATTGAGGAAATGAATTTAACGGTACGCGTGACAGATAGTTGCGTTGTAAAAGAGAAAATGATGAAATTAAAAGATTATCTGGAGACGATGTTCCAGGAACGTTTTGATTATACCATACGCGTAACCTTTGATTACATAGAACCCAAAGAGAAGAATAAGGATTATGAAAAGGAATACCGAAAGCAGATGCTTCGTATGTCTGATAAGGAAGCTCAGGAGGAAGGTTATCTTCCTTCTGGACTACTGGAAAACCAAGGTAGTGGAGCGGAAATGAGAGAGACCGGAATTTATGCAGGTGAAATGAATGGTAATCAAAAGGAATTAATCAATGGTTCTACGAATGGAACTAATAGTACCATAAACAATGGAGTTAGTAATGGAACTAGTAATGGAACTGTAAATAACACTAGTGGAAGCGCATCCATACAAAGCAAATCAGGCGTGGAGCTAGTGAAACCGAAAGCTCCGCAACCACTAACAAAATCAGGTGGAAAAAGTAGTGCATATGATAAAGGTAAAGGTAGTTACCGAAAGCTCCCCACAGATCCTTCTATTGTGTACGGAAGAAACTTTGATGGTAATGTTATGCCAATCTGCGACATTATCGGAGAAATTGGAGAAGTTGTTATTCGTGGTAAATTGATAAAGCCGGATACCAGAACCATTGGTAATGAGAAAAGTATTGTTACCTTTGTACTTACGGATTTTACTGATTCCATCAAGATAAAATTATATGCAAAAACCTTCGAGGTAGAAGAGCTAACTTCGGTGCTTCGTCCGGGAGGTTATTTCCTGATCAAAGGGATTGCCCAAATGGATACCTACGAGAGAGACATAACCATCGGATCCGTCGTTGGTATTAAAACCATCAGTGATTTTACCTCCTCCAGAAATGATCTTGCTCAGAAAAAGAGAGTGGAACTTCATGCCCATACCATGATGAGTGATATGGACTCCGTTGTGGAGGTTAAGACCTTGGTAAAACGTGCCTTTAAATGGGGACATTCTGCAATCGCCATTACAGACCACGGAGTAGTGCAGTCCTTCCCGGAAGCAAATCACGCACTAAATCCAAGAGACTATTCCGATGAAAATGAACAAAAAAGAGCGAAGAACTTCAAGGTAATCTATGGAATGGAAGCATATTTAGTGGATGACCTCAAGGAAGTAGTCACGAATGCAAGAGGGCAGAGCCTGGATGATCCCTTTGTAGTGTTTGATATAGAGACTACCGGATTTAGCCAGAGTAATGACAGAATTATTGAGATAGGTGCAGTGAAAGTTATCAATGGTGAAGTTGTGGAAAAATATAGTACCTTTGTTAATCCGGAGGTACCAATTCCCTATGAGATAGAGCAATTAACCTCGATCAATGATGATATGGTCATCACAGCTCCTAAGATTGAAGCAGTATTGCCGGAATTTCTAGCATTTTGTGAGGGCTGCAGCTTGGTTGCACACAATGCTTCCTTTGATGTTGGCTTTATACATAAAAATGCAAGCAGAATGGGGATTACAATTAATTTTACTGTAATTGATACGGTGGGCTTATCTAGAATCTTGCTGCCGGATCTTAGTCGATATAAATTAAATATCGTAGCGAAGGCCTTAAAGGTCTCGCTGGAGAATCATCACCGTGCAGTAGATGATGCAGGGGCAACCTCTGAGATATTTATGAAGCTTGCGAAGATGCTGAAGGAACGAGACATTACGATAGTAGATGAGATTGACAAGCTAGGAAAACTATCCGCAGAAGCGATTCGTAAGCTTCCTGCTTATCATGCAATCATACTTGCTCAAAATGATATTGGTAGAGTTAATCTTTACAAAATGGTATCCCTGTCCCATATTGAATATTATAATAAAAGACCCAAAATTCCGAAAAGCCTTCTTATGGAATGTAGGGAGGGAATTATCCTTGGTTCAGCTTGCGAAGCAGGAGAAGTCTTCAAAGCGGTATTAAATAACCAGTCTCAGGAGCAAATTGCAAGACTTGTGAATTTCTATGATTATCTTGAAATTCAACCCTTGTGTAACAATGAATTCTTAATTCGCAGTGAACGAAGTGAAGATAAGAACATTACCTCGAATGAGGATTTGATTGAGATTAATAAAAAGATCATTGCTTTGGGGGAGGAATACAATAAACCCGTAGTTGCGACCTGTGATGTACATTTTTTGGATCCGGAAGATGAAATTTACCGAAGAATAATATTAGCCGGTAAGGGTTTTAAAGATGCTGACGAGCAAGCTGCCTTATATCTTCGGACAACCGAAGAGATGCTTGAGGAGTTTTCTTATCTCGGTAGAGCAAAAGCAGAAGAGGTGGTTATCACAAATACAAACCTGATAGCAGACCGAATAGAGAAAATATCTCCGGTGCGACCGGATAAATGTCCTCCGGTACTACCAAATTCCGAAGAGAACCTTAGAAATATATGTTATGAGAAGGCACATTCGATGTATGGGGAAAAGTTACCCATACAGGTAGAGCAACGTCTCGAGCACGAATTAAAGTCCATTATTAATAACGGCTTCGCGGTTATGTATATCATAGCGCAGAAGTTGGTATGGAAGTCTAATGAAGATGGCTATCTGGTAGGTTCTCGAGGTTCTGTAGGTTCCTCCTTTGTAGCTACGATGGCGGGTATTACAGAAGTTAATCCTCTAGCGCCTCATTATTATTGTACCAATTGCCATTATTCTGATTTTGAATCGGAGGTGGTTAAAAAATTCGGTGGAAGCTCTGGATGTGATATGCCGGACTGCATTTGTCCGGAATGTGGACAGCCACTGGAGAAGGATGGACATGATATTCCATTTGAGACTTTCCTAGGATTTTACGGCGATAAAGAGCCGGATATCGATCTTAACTTCTCTGGTGAATATCAGAGTAAGGCACATGATTATACGGAAGTACTCTTTGGTGAGGGTTATACCTTCCGTGCCGGTACGATTGGAACTCTCGCTGATAAAACTGCCTTTGGTTACGTAAAGAATTATTTTGAAGAGCGGGGAATTCATAAGAGAAATGTAGAAATTGATCGCGTCGTAAGTGGATTGGTCGGCGTAAGAAGAACGACAGGACAACATCCTGGAGGAATTATAGTTATGCCACATGGAGAAAACATTTATTCCTTTACTCCGGTGCAAAGACCTGCAAATGATATGAATACAAAGACAATCACTACCCATTTTGATTATCACTCCATTGATCATAATCTTCTTAAGCTTGATATTCTAGGACATGACGATCCGACTATGATTCGTATGTTGGAGGATCTAACCGGTCTCAATGCACAAAAGATACGTCTGGATGAGCCGAAGGTATTAAGTCTATTCCATGATTTGAGTGCTTTGGGAGTATCTTCGAAGGATTTGGATGGCTGTGAACTGGGTTGCCTTGGTATTCCTGAGTTTGGAACGGACTTTGTTATGCAGATGGTTAAGGATACACAGCCAAAATCATTTTCCGACTTGGTACGTATCTCCGGTCTATCCCATGGAACTGACGTGTGGTTGAATAACGCACAGACCTTAATCCAAAGTGGAACCTGTACACTGGCTACCGCAATCTGTACCCGTGATGATATTATGATCTATCTGATTGCGACTGGCGTTGAGCCTGGACAGTCCTTTAAGATTATGGAGAGTGTACGTAAGGGTAAAGGTCTAACTCCCGAGATGGAGGCGGCTATGAACGAGGCAGGGGTTCCGGAATGGTATATCTGGTCTTGTAAGCAAATTAAATACATGTTTCCGAAGGCACATGCGGCAGCTTATGTAATGATGGCCTTCCGTATCGCCTACTTTAAAGTATATTATCCATTGGCTTATTATGCAGCTTACTTCAGTATTCGTGCATCTGCCTTTAATTATGAGTTGATGTGCCTTGGCAAGGAGCGATTAGAGGAGCATATAGCGGATTATAAGAGGAGAAGTAATACCTTAACCAAGAAGGAACAAGATACCTTTAAGGATATGCGTATTGTTCAGGAAATGTACGGTAGAGGCTTTAAGTTCCTGCAACTTGATATTTATACAGCGAAAGCTCATGCATTTCAGATTATTGATGGTATGTTGATGCCATCCTTAAGTACAATTGACGGTCTTGGCGATAAGGCTGCGGACGGTGTAGTAGAAGCAGCAAAGCTTGGATTGTTTCTATCGAGGGATGACTTTAAGGTCCGCTGTAAGGTTAGCTCCACGGTAGTTGATAATATGGCAAAAATGGGGTTGCTCGGGGAGCTTCCCATGTCGAACCAGATGTCGTTGATGGATTTTCTGTAAGAAGTATTGAAATTGATTTTTTTACGAAGCATATGTTATGGTTGAGTTCATTGTTACTTTAGGAAGCTATTAACCATATTTGAATTTCATGAGAAGTAATGACAAGTAACTATTTATTAAGTATAAACTCGCACTTATAAGAATAGTGCGAGATTATAGTCCAATATATAAGGAGCAACGGTCATATGATTTTGAAAGGTTTGCGTTTTGGCATGTTACTACAGATTGCCATTGGTCCTATGTGCCTATTCGTATTTAATACTTCGACAACAAATGGTTTCTTCATGGGACTTTCCCTAGTGTTAGCAATTGCTCTTGTTGATGGTTTGTATATTGTGTTATCCGGAATTGGAATTGCGGCAATCATCAATAGGGAGAAGGTCAAGGTAATGATTAAGGTGTTTGGATGTATAGTTCTGGTAATATACGGCATCAGCATATTAGCGGGAGTATTTGGGTATTCATTACTGCCTTCAATGGAATTGTTCACGGATGTAACTGGTAAGAGCTTTTTTATGCAAGGCGTATTACTTACAGCATCAAACCCACTAACAATTATTTTTTGGAGTGGAGTATTCTCAACGCAAATGCTAGAAAACAAATTAGTCAAACATCAGGTTTTCTTTTTTGGACTGGGCTGTGTATTATCGACACTATTATTTTTAACGGCCATTGCACTATTGGGGAGTATAGTGAGTACCTTTATACCCAATATCCTTATTCAAATTCTTAACGCTTTCGTGGGAATTGTGTTAATTATTTCTGGAATAAAGCTTGCAGTTCGAAATAGTGAGAAATCTTCTTAGAAATATGCATTTTAACTCAAAGAGCACGGATATAGGAAGCAGTGAAAATAAGAAAGAATTACAAAATGTGTCAATTGGTAAAACAATTCGAAAAAAAAATAAAATAACGCTTGCTTTTTTCTTCTGGATAGTATAATATAAATATTGTTCTTAAGGCTCGTTGGTCAAGGGGTTAAGACGCCGCCCTCTCACGGCGGAATCAGGGGTTCGATTCCCCTACGAGCTGCTAATAGTAAATTGTGAGAAAAAACCAGTAATTAAGCCACTTTAAAGAGTTTTAATTCTTAAGAGTGGCTTTTATTGTATCGTAATATATAACAGAATAATGTAATGCATGAAAGTAGGTTTTAATAATTATTTTCAACTTATAACTTTAGAGTAACAAATTAATATTTACAAAATCATCTGATTAACAATAGGAAGGTTGGACAAACTTTGATATAAATTGATTAATTATCGAGGTGATTTAGTATGTTATTAAAAAAAGAACATGCTCCAACTACAGCTAAAATTGATAAGCTAATCTACAATAAATTATTTCAAAACCTATTCCCTCATAGTTGCTCCGTAAGATTTTGGGACGGCGAGGAAATTAAATATGGTGATGGTGATAGTAATATTAAAATTCTTTTAAACGAACCTTTACCTTTATCAGACATCATATTCAGACCATCCATTACTTTTGGAGAAGCATATATGAACAAACAACTCGACATCGAAGGCAGCATTCAAGATGTCATCGAGTCTTTATTTAGCAATCCAAAAAGTTTTTTAAGAGACAAGGGAATATATAATAAGATCCTAAACCCAATCAAAAATACGATTAAGAAAAGTAAAGATAATATAAATTATCATTATGATATTGGTAATGACTTCTATCAGTTATGGTTAGATAAAACTATGACCTATTCCTGTGGTTATTTTAAATCAGAAAGCGATACCCTTGAGCAAGCACAGATTAATAAAGTTGACTATATATTAAGAAAATTGAATTTATAAGAAGGCAATACCTTGCTGGATATAGGCTCTGGGTGGGGTGAATTAATAATTACCGCTGCAAAAAAATATAAGATAAAAGCGTTGGGTGTTACCTTAAGCTCAGAACAAATGGAAATGACGATGGAAAGAATCAAAAAGGAAGGGCTTAGTGACCTTGTCGAGGTTCAACTAATAGATTATAGACAAATTAAAGATAAGAAATTTGATAGAATTGTCAGCGTTGGTATGTTGGAGCATGTTGGTAAGGAGTTTCTTAATGAATATTTCATGGTAATCAATGAATTATTAAATGAGAGTGGACTCTCTTTACTACACACGATTACAAGTATTCATGGTGGAAATGACCCTTGGATTGATAAATATATTTTTCCCGGCGGCTATATCCCATCCATGGGAGAACTCATTGGTAATATAAATGGTGAGGCCTTTCATCTTCTGGATGTAGAAAGCTTGCGAAGGCATTATGCACGAACTCTTGAAAACTGGATCATTAATTTTGAAAATTCATTACCTACGATCGCTAAGTTCAAGGATGAAACTTTTATTCGAATGTGGAGATTATACCTTAATAGTTGTGCTGCATCGTTTCATGCTGCCAATATAGATATACATCAATTTTTATTTTCAAAGGGTAGAACGAATGACCTACCTTGGACACGAAAATATTTATATGAATAAATTGTTATATTAATTGATGTGAAACTTGTAATACATCAATGCATGAAAAATACTTAATTATGATTTGGAAACAACTAGGTAATTAAAATAGCAATAGAAAAGAACTGCTATGAGAGTAACTTGAAAAAATAAATATAATAACAAGCCGTAATTCCATCGTTAAGATGATGCTACGGCTTAATATTTTACATAATCCGTAATATTCCTAAAAAAACAATAAACTACCTCATTTGTTGTAGATAAAACATTGCAAATGAGGTATAATTTTTGTTAAGCTGTTTTGGTTATTAATTTGAAAACAGAAGGGGGTAACATATGGACATTCAAAGGATATTAGAACAAGTAAAGAATGGGGAAATAGAGATTGATTCGGCTAAGGAGCTTTTGAAAAATTTACCCTATGAAGATTTGGGTTATGCGAAGTTGGATCATCACCGTGAACTCAGATCCGGATTTGGTGAAGTGATTTTCTGTCAAGGTAAGTCCATTCCACATTTGCAAAATATATATAAGAACTTTTACGAACGTGATACCAACGTACTTGGAACCAGAGCTACTCAGGAACAATATGAAAAGGTAAAAGAAGTTTTACCGATGGTTCAGTATGATCCGTTATCACGAATACTTTCTATACAAACGAATGTAAAACCCAAGATAGGTTGTATCGCAATCTGTACTGGAGGAACATCAGATATTCCGGTAGCAGAAGAAGCAGCACAAACTGCTGAGTTCTTTGGAAGTAATGTTACACGTATATACGATGTTGGTGTTGCCGGTATCCATCGGTTATTTTCGAATATGGAGGAGATAAGAAAAGCAAACTGTATCGTTGCTGTTGCAGGTATGGAGGGTGCACTGGGTGGAGTGGTTGCAGGTCTTGTGGATAAGCCCGTGATTGCAGTTCCTACTTCCATTGGATATGGTGCGAGTTTCAATGGGCTATCAGCACTTCTTACCATGCTTAATTCTTGTGCAGAAGGGCTTGCAGTAGTAAATATTGATAATGGATTTGGAGCGGGTTATATTAGTACCCAGATAAATCGGTTGGCATGTAATACCGCTCAGTAATTTTTATTAAGAAAGGAACGAAGAACGATGCATATGTCAGACGCATTGGTGTCAGTAGCAGTTGGCACAACTATGGCTGCGGTTTCAACCGGAGTAATTGGATACAGTGTTAAGAAAATTAAAAATACAGATCTTAGTGATAATAAAATTCCAATGATGGGTGTTATGGGTGCGTTTATATTTGCAGCGCAGATGATAAACTTTACAATTCCTGTAACAGGCTCTAGTGGTCATATCGGAGGTGGTATTCTACTTGCCGCTTTACTTGGACCTTTCCCAGCATTTATTACCCTTGCTTCGGTTCTAATCATACAGTGCTTGTTCTTCGCAGATGGAGGTTTACTTGCTTTGGGCTGCAATATCTTTAATATGGGATTTTTCTCCTGTATGATTGCATATCCACTCATTTATCGAACGATCTTAAAGAAAGCAATTACACCGAAGAGGATAACAATTGCCTCTATTCTTGCAACCGTGGTTAGCTTGCAATTAGGTGCACTTGCGGTTGTTATAGAGACGACAGCATCCGGAGTGACCGACCTACCCTTTACCTCTTTCTTGGTATTGATGCAACCAATACATCTTGCAATTGGTATTGTGGAGGGCATCATTACTGGAGCTGTTTTGTGCTTTATTTATCGTGTGCGAAAAGAGATTTTAATGAATGCACTGGAAAATGATAATAAAATGAGAGTTCCAATGAAAAAGGTTCTTACTTTTTTCGTTCTTGCAACTGTTTTTGTAGGAGGGTTTTTATCTCTATACGCCTCCTCGAATCCGGATGGTCTAGAGTGGTCGATTCAGGGAGTTGTTGGTACCTCTGAGCTAAAGAATTCAAGCGATGCCCATGTAGCGGCACAAGAGTTACAGGATAAAACTGCAATACTTCCTGGTTACTCATTTCAGGGAGAACAACAGGAGAAACCAATTGGTTCAAGCGTCTCCGGAATGCTTGGTGGAGCATTAACGTTGACGGTGACGATCGTGGCGGGTTTTGTTATAATGAGTTATAAAAAACAGAAGTTGAAAAAAGAAGTATTGAAAAAGGCTTGTGAATAGATTCTTGAAATTGTTATTTGCTGAGTTGATTACATGAAGTAAGAAAAGCAGTTGAAGGGTATTTGAAGTGCTTACGAATTGATTGTGAATAACAACGGTAACATTCTACTTTTGAAGGAATTTTTATAAGTTACATTAGAAAGACATTAGGAAATATAATTATTCAGAATCAATCCAAGATAAATGAGGTTGTACAATGGCATCGATAAACAAATCCATAATACAGATCACAGCATTAGAGGATTTGGCGCATAAGGATACGCCGCTTCATCGTCTGCAGCCGTCTGTGAAACTAATTATAACGGTAATCTATGTTCTCACTGTAATTTCTTTTCGTCCTGATACAGTAAGTGGATTAATACCATTTATTTGTTTTCCAGTCTTATTTATGATAATTGGTGAAATCCCTTTTCAACCTCTGGCGGTTCGGTGTGTTCTTGCGCTTCCCTTTGCTTTTTTTGCCGGGATATCGAATTTGATTATCAGCCGAGACGTGGCAATTCATATTGGGAAGCTTATAATAACAGAAGGGATGATTTCCTTTACTTCGTTATTGTTGAAAACGGTACTAACGGTTATGATTATTTTGATTTTGGTATCAACGACCAGTATGAATGATTTATTATATGCTTTAATTGCGTTTCATCTTCCTTCGTTAATTGTAATTCAAATTATGATGACTTATCGGTATATGAGTGTACTTCTGGAGGAAGCATCCGTCATGTATCACGCTTATTTACTTAGGGCTCCGATGGAAAAGGGGATTAAGCTAAATGATATGGGTTCCTTTCTTGGACAATTGATTTTACGAAGCTTTGACCGGGCGGATCGCATCTATCAAGCGATGAAATGCAGAGGGTTTGAAGGTAGTATCGGTTTCTCTAAAAAAGATAAGCTTGGAGTAAAGAGCTGGATTGTTATTGTAATTGTCGGTTTCTTTTTATTAATATTGCGTTTTGTAAATATAAGCGAAATGATAGGTCGAGTATGGATATCATAGGGCATGGAGGTCAGACAGCATAGATATCATAGCATAGATATCATAGAGCATAGATATCGTAAAGCATGGAGGTAAAGTTATTGCTAAAAATTAATCAATTAAACATGCGGTATCCAGATGGCAATCAAGTGCTTAATCAACTAAGCTTTCATATAGAGACGGGTGAAACTGTGGGTTTAATAGGAGCTAATGGTGCAGGTAAATCTACTCTTCTAAAGTCCATTGTAGGAATTATGCTGCCGGAGGAAGGCTCGATTGAAATAGATAAGATTTCAGTAACGAAGAAGAGTTTAAATAAAGTCAGAGAAAAGGTTGGTGTCGTATTTCAAAATCCTGAGGATCAATTATTCATGTCCAATGTTTATGATGATATAGCGTTTGGTTTACGAAATTATGGTATGGCAGAAGATAAGATATCGGAACGTATTAAGGGTATTGTGAAATCCTTAGGGATAGAGCGTTTATTGGATCATAATTCAAATAAGCTTTCCGGTGGGGAGAAGAGATTAGTAGCAATTGCGACAATCTTGGTAATGGAACCCTCCCTTGTTTTGTTTGACGAACCTACCTCATTTTTAGATCCAAGGACGAGACGTAATTTAATTGAAATGCTTCGCGGTTTTAATATGACAAAACTGATTGCGACTCATGATCTTGATATGGCGCTGGAGCTATGTGACAGGGTTATTATATTAAGTGAGGGAACAATCTTTAAACAAGGAAATGCGAAAGAACTTTTATCGAATCAAATACTTATGGAGGAAGCAGGCTTGGAACTGCCTTTCTGCTTACAAAAAAGGAATAATGAGTAGTTGTTTGCGGCTACTCGTTATTCCTTTTTCTTTATTTATTTTGTTAATTGAAGATATTCCAGAGTTTATGTAGCTTAATGATAAGAAATTTACGCATATAGTCATAAGAATAAAGAGTATGAGAGTAGTTTAATCTGAGAGATTGATTATGAGCATATAATTCTGAATAAATTATTCTGATGTATTATTTTGAGTATATTAATTCTCAGTGTATTTATTCTGAATATTTATATTCCTGATCGGTTTTTATTTCTAGCGAATAATCTTTATATCCATGCTTCCTGAACGAAAACCTTCCATATCAAGAGTGACATATACAAAATCCAATTCCTTTAATTTATCAAGAATGATATCTTTTTTTTCTATAAAGTTAATAAAGTCTTGTCTATCAACTTCAATTCGAAGAATATCCTGATGTAATCTTAATCGAACATTATAAAAGCCAAGGCTCTTAATAAATTGTTCCCCTTGATCGATGCGCTCTAAAAGCTCAAAATCGAAGTGTGTTCCATATGGCAAACGTGTCGCAAGACAAGGAGCTGAAGGCTTGTTGGAGGAAGCTATGCCTAGCGAGGAAGCAAAGGATCGAATCAGTGCTTTTGTGATTTGCAATTCTAATAATGGACTATGGATACCTAATTCGGTCAGTGCTTTCATTCCAGGACGATAGGCGCTAAGGTCATCATAATTACTTCCGTCCATAAGATAATCATAGCCCTCATTGTTCGCGTAGCGAATGAAAGTTTGGAATAATAAATTCTTGCAGCGGTAGCAGCGGTCAACCGGGTTATTCATAATCTCAGGGTCAGCAAATTCGTCAACCATAATCTTCTTATGATTTGCTCCAAGACTAAGTGCTAAAGCTTGCGCTTCTTCGAGGTCGCCATGCGGGTGAAGCTTTGTCTCAAAAGTAACAGCTAATATTGGACGATTGGATTTCTTACCAACCTCACAGGCTATTTTTAATAGTAGGCTACTATCCACACCACCAGAGAAGGCAATAGCTATGCCTTCGGAGACGTGATCTTCGAAAACCTGTGTTAATTTGTTGAAGATTGGATTGTTTGTAAGGGTATTGGTGTTCTCATCGTTCGAAAAGTTCATAAAATTCTCCTATTAGTAATTGCAATGTATATCAGGAAGTAATCTGTAAGTTACATTTTGTACGTAGGATTACTGTAAATTGATTGTAGCGTGTTTTTAATGGCTTGGCATAAATTATGTTGTGTAAGTTGAGTATTAATAATATTATTTTATTGATTATATTATTATTAATCATGATATTTTAGGTATAATATTTAATGAAAATGGAATTAGGAGTTCATTTATAATAACATAGACAGGATAGCAACACTGTTAATTCCTTGCAAGGTTTTGAACAAATTGATACATAGTCATATAATCTTGCCCTGATTCCTTGCAAAGTACTTTTATACTTTCAAACTCAGGGTAGATAAAGCTTTTATTCTGGTAAGTACATATTTTCACAAGAGCTTCACCATAAGGAGTCGTTATAGTCTTTTGTACCCGATCTAATATAGTTCTTACAGCTTCATGTTTACGAATTCCGATCGTAGTAGTATGAGTGAAGATGATGCCTTCCAAATTAGCAATGTGCTCCTCAGTACAAATCACACCAAGCAGATAAGCGGGGCGATTCTTCTTCATAAATATAGGGGTATAATACACATCCTTTGCTCCATTATGAAATAAAAGTTCCATCGCAAAAGCTAAAGCTTCTCCAGTACAGTCATCAATATTTGCTTCTAATACCCATACCTTATCAGTAGACTGAGAAGAATTTACAGAAGATGCAGCAGTTGTATCCTCAATGAGCATTGCACGTAAGATACCGCTTGCATTTGCATAAGCTCTTTTTCCAGCTCCAAGACCTATTTTATGAATTGTCATTTCTTTCGGCAAGGTATCCATTGTTCGAATGGCTGCCACAATTCCAGCTCCTGTAGGTGTAACGAGCTCGCCCTTTACATTGGTGATGTGAAGAGGTAGGTGATGTTGGGCCGCAATATTAACTACAGCAGGAACGGGAATTGGAAGAAGTCCATGCTGACAATTGATTTGTCCAGTACCTTCGTAAAGCTCGGATACGACTACATTTTTAATATTAAGATTATCGAGGCAGATAGCAGCTGCTACGATGTCTACGATAGAATCAATTGCACCTACTTCGTGGAAATGAACCTCATTTAAAGGTTTAGCATGAGCTGTTGCTTCTGCCACAGCAATTATATGGAAGATTTTCTTGGCTATTGTCTTGGCATTATCTGTAATATTCGATTGGTCAATTATCGTATTGATATCAAATAAATTCCGATGCTCGTGATGGCCTAAGTGGAGATGAGGTTGTGAGCTTAATGGGGTAGGGATGGTATTGTGGGAGTGGTCATGATTGTGGTCATGGTCGTGATCATGATTGTGGTCATGTTCGTGATTATGGTTGTGATCATGTTCGTGATCATGGTTGTGGTCATGTTCATGATTATGGTTGTGATCATGTTCGTGATCATGATTGTGGTTATGTTCGTGATCATGGCTGAGGTCATGTTCGTAACCATGGTTGTGGTCATGTTCGTGTTCATGGTTGTGTTCATGTTCGTGGTTATGGTTATGATCATGTTCATTGTTTTGATCGAGGCTGTGATCATAGTCAAGGTCGTGATTATGTTCATCATGATGGTGTACCTCACTCGTATGGACATGACTGTGATTACTTTCTTCTTCAAGAACAACATCAAAATCACAAGCATCAATGCTATTTTTTGCTTTACGTCCGATTACAATCTTATAACCTTTGACATTTAAACTATTTAAACCTTCTAATAATACATTTTGATCTGCACCAAGGTCAAGTAATGAGGCCACTGTCATATCTCCGCTTATTCCGGAGTAACATTCCAAATATAAAATTTTTTCGTTCATAATGATATCTCACTTTCTAGGGTTTATTTCAACAGATAATTTATTTCCTGATGATATTATACAATATTTATAATAAAATGCGAGAGTTTATTATTAGATAAAGTATTTAAGATATTTAAAAGGATGATTAAAATATTAAGATTTTATTATTAGAAAGCAATAAATATTGATATATGAAGAGAGAAATTATGGTAAGTTAATACAACGAAAATTAATAAAAGTCAATATACAAAATAATACAAAATTTTCTTAAAAGGTTTACATTCAAGTCCAAACATAGTATAATCGAAATTAGCGACGATTAGGGGGAGAGAATAACATGTTAAGCGTTTATATTTGTCCGAACTGTTATAATTATAGATTAGTGTCAAGAAAACCTGATGCAATTTGCTTCCACTGCGGCACCACTCTTGATAAATGTGAATTAAAATATGTTACATACATGAACATGGCGGAAGAAGAACGCAATACCTTTCGCGAAAATTATATTGCAAGAATGTCGCTATATCAGAATAAAGTTAATGATTTATACCGAGAAAATAAAAAATGATGCAAGAACCTTAATAAGTGGAAGCTTAGGCTTCCGTTTATAGGGTTTTTTCATTATATTACATAAGTGAGGTAAATAATATGCTCCAAAAGATGGTTGATAGGAAGTTAGCAATACGAAGATTGTTTTTGCTTCTTTGCGATGTGGTTATTATTATTGTATCAAATTGTATGGGATTGCTATTAAGATATGACCTCGAACCAATCAAGATACATGTACTATTTTTAGAATCGGTTTGGAATTATCTGCCTATTAACATCGTAGTAACCTTATTCGTATTTTATCTTCTTAAACTTTATCATAGTCTATGGAGATATGCAGGTGCAGTTGAGATTCAGAATGTTTTTTCAGCCTGTGTGATTTCATCTCTTATGCAATTCTCAGGGATGCAAATTCTTAAATATCCGGTTCCAAGGAGCTATTATTTTCTTAGTGGTGGGGTTCTATTATTGCTTACCCTCATCAGCCGTTTCGCTTACCGCTTTGTACGTTCTATATTCCGTAAGACCACAACCCCTGGCGATATTAATAAAGTAATGATAATCGGTGGAGGAAGTGCCGCTAATGCAATTATAAGAGAGATTAATACAAGTGAACATGTTTTTAACACAGTTGCGAAGTGTATTATAGATGATGATCCTGAAAAACAAGGAAGATATATACATGGAATCAAAGTTGTTGGAACTAGAAATAATATAATCGAATGCGTAAATTTATATCAGATCACTGAAATTATCATAGCGATGCCATCCGTATCAAAGAAAGTAATCAAAGAAATTGTAGATATATGTAATCAAACTGGTTGTACTTTGAAGATTTTGCCAGGGATGTATCAATTTATGAATGATGAAATATCCATCAGTAACCTACGTAATGTGGAAGTTGAAGATTTATTAGGAAGAGATTCTATTAAAGTTGATTTGGATTCTATAATGGACTATGTGAAAGGAAAAGTCATCCTAGTAACTGGCGGCGGCGGTTCCATTGGGAGCGAGTTATGCAGACAGATAGCTGCAAAGGAGCCAAAACAACTTATTATTGTTGATATTTATGAAAATAATGCTTACGATATTCAGCTTGAATTAACGAAAAAATATCCTGATTTAAACTTGGTAGTTTTAATCGCATCAGTTCGTAATTCTGCGAGAATTAATTATATCTTTAAAACCTATCGTCCTCAGATTGTATATCATGCCGCAGCGCATAAACATGTGCCGTTAATGGAGGACAGTCCAAATGAAGCAATTAAAAATAACGTTTTAGGAACTTGGAAGACAGTACAGGCAGCTGATTTATATGGAGCGGAGAAATTCGTAATGATATCGACAGACAAAGCAGTAAACCCTACGAATATCATGGGAGCATCGAAACGTATTTGTGAAATGATTATTCAAACTTATAATAATCGATCTAATACTGAATTTGTAGCGGTTCGTTTTGGTAATGTATTAGGTTCTAATGGTAGTGTTATTCCTCTATTTAAAAAGCAGATTGTTGCGGGTGGACCAGTTACGGTTACACATCCGGATATTATACGCTATTTTATGACGATACCGGAAGCGGTATCCTTAGTATTGCAAGCAGGTGCGTATGCAAACGGAGGCGAGATCTTTGTTCTGGATATGGGTGAACCGGTAAAAATATTGGATTTAGCAGAAAATCTTATCAGACTATCTGGATATAAACCAAATGAAGATATCATGATAGAGTTCACGGGATTACGACCTGGAGAGAAGCTATATGAAGAACTTTTAATGGAGGAAGAAGGATTACAGGATACTGGGAACAAGATGATACATATTGGTATGCCGATTGAGCTTAATGAGGAGAAATTCTTAAGACAATTGGAGGACTTAAAACAAGTAAGTCAGTTGGAACCGATTGAGATAAGACAGTTAATTAAGGAAATTGTACCAACCTATGTTCTAAAAAGATAAGATGGTTTATTGACAGGAATACTAGATTGACATTGAGTATTTCTATTGATAAACTGATTTATATGATTTTAATAAAAATAATAAACTAGATAGAACGCATAGAATTGAGGCGATGAAATGGATAAAAAACATATATATTTAGCATCACCAACCATGAATGGTAGAGAAATGAAATTTATTGAGGAAGCGTTTGCTTCAAACTGGATTGCACCTCTAGGACCAAATGTTAACGAATTTGAAAGAGAATTAGCTGCATATGTGGGTACTTCGCATGCAGCTGCATTAAGCTCAGGAACAGCAGCAATACATCTAGCCCTAAAAGCAGCAGGAATTAATCAGGGGGATATTGTTTTCTGTTCCTCTTTGACGTTTTCTGCAACCTGTAATCCAATACTTTACCAAGGTGCTATTCCGGTTTTCATAGATAGCGAAAGAGATACATGGAATATGGATCCAAATGCACTAAGTAAAGCATTTGCGAAATATCCTAATGCGAAAGCCGTGGTAATAGTTAACCTGTATGGTACTCCTGCCAAATTAGATGAAATTTTATCAATCTGTAACGAATATAATGTTCCTTTAATTGAAGATGCAGCAGAATCTTTAGGTGCCACTTATCGAGGAAAACAAACAGGCACTTTTGGTAGATTTGGAATATATTCATTTAATGGTAATAAGATAATAACGACTTCTGGCGGCGGTATGTTAGTATCAGAAGATGGAGAAGACATTGAAAAAGCGAGATTTTGGTCTACGCAATCGAGAGAAAAAGAACGGCATTACGAACATAAAGAAATTGGTTATAATTACAGAATGTCTAATATTATCGCAGGAATTGGAAGAGGACAACTACTATCATTGGACAAACATATTGAGTTAAAAAAGAAAATTTATGAAACATACAAAAAATCTCTTGAAGATATATGTGATATCACACTGAATCCGATACCGGAAAATTGTGAGCCAAATTATTGGTTAACTTGTATTACAATAAATAGAGATAGCAAGATTAAACATCTGGATATTATGCTTGCTCTCGAAAATGAATGCATTGAATCCAGACCTATTTGGAAACCAATGCATCTACAACCAATCTTTCATGATTGCGGCTTTGTGAAGGCTGATGATACAATTAAGGGTGTATCAGAGGATATCTTTAATCAAGGGGTATGCTTACCTAGTGATATAAAGAATACAGACGAAGATATGAATAGAATTGTTGGAATTATTCGTAAGTTGTTCGAAAGGTAGGAATTAAACCATGTATCGAAGATATATCAAAATGCCTATGGATTTTATTCTATCACTCCTTGCTATTATAGTGTTAATACCCGTTTTCTTGATAGTTACTATCCTAGTAAGGGTTAAATTGGGTAGTCCTGTGATATTTAAACAGGAGAGGGTAGGGTTGAAGGAAAAGATATTTACCATATATAAATTTAGAACGATGACAGATAAAAGAAATAAGAATGGAGAGTTACTACCTGATGAGATTCGTTTGACAAAACTCGGGAAAATTCTTAGAACCACTTCGCTAGATGAATTACCTGAGTTGTTTAATATTCTAAAAGGGGATATGTCCATTGTTGGGCCAAGACCATTATTAATTCAGTACCTTCCATTATATAATGCAAATCAAAAGCGCCGCCATGAGGCAAGGCCGGGTTTATCAGGCTTAGCACAGGTGAATGGGCGGAATGCTATTAGTTGGGAAGATAAATTCAATCTTGATGTAGAATATATTGATAATATAAGTTTTATAAGGGATTGGGGAATTATTTTTATAACGTTAAAAAAAGTATTAATTCGGGAAGGAATTAATGCAGAATATGCTGCTACAATGGAAGTGTTTCAAGGTACCAATGAAGAGAGGATGAATAAATAATCATGGAAATAAGAGACAAACTTCTTATAATTGGTGCAGGTGGTCATGGAAGAGTTGTAGCAGATATTGCTCTTAAAATGAACCAATGGAAGCAGATTAATTTTCTTGATGATGATATAAAACTAAATCCTTTTGTAGGAATAGATGTAATAGGCACTTCAAGTGAAGCTCTCCAATTTGTTAAAGATTATAACATTTTTGTAGCTGTTGGTAATAATAAAATAAGAGAAAAAATAGTGTTTCAGCTAGAAAATGCTGGTGCAAGTATTCCGATATTAATTCATCCAAGTGCTATTATTGGCGTGCAAGTTGATATAGGGGCTGGATCAGTAATTATGGCTGGTACAGTGATTAATTGCTGTTGTAACATTGGTAAAGGTGTTATTGTTAATACAGGAGCTACTGTAGATCATGGCAATGTGATAGAGGATTATGTACATATCTCACCAGGTGTTCATACTGCTGGAACAGTAGAAATAGGAAAATACTCATGGATAGGCATTGGAGCAACGATTAGTAATAATTTAAAAATTTGCGATGAAAGTATAGTTGGTGCAGGCGCTGTTATTATTTCCGACATAATAATTCCTGGAACTTATATTGGAGTACCAGCAAGGAGGATATGTACAGATGACCCAAATACTGGTATTGGCAAATAATGATGTTGGTTTGTATAAATTCAGAAAAGAATTGCTACAGGAGCTTATTCGATTAAATTACAAGGTATATATATCATTACCGAAGGGTGATTTTGTTGAACAACTTATCAATATTGGTTGTGAATATATAGAAACACCAATAGATAGGCGCGGAACCAATCCGATCACTGATTTTAAATTGTTAGTATTTTATCAAAAAATAATAAAACAGGTTAATCCAGATGTCGTTCTTACTTATACAATTAAGCCTAATATTTATGGTGGTTTGATTTGTAGTTTAGTTAAAGTACCATATATAACTAATATAACTGGATTGGGTACTGCAATTAAGAATAAGGGAATACTACAGAATGTTACTTTATTTCTTTATCAAATGGCATTAAAAAACGCTTATTGCGTGTTCTTTCAAAATATTGAAAATAATAAATTTTTCATAGATAGACACATCGTGAAAGATAATTTTAAGTTGCTTCCAGGGTCTGGAGTGAACCTTGACGATTATTGCATCGAAGAATATCCAGATAATAACAATGTGATAAAATTTCTATTTATTGGTCGAATTATGAAGGATAAAGGTGTTGGTGAATTATTTGATGCTGCAATTAAAGTGAGGGCACAATATACAAATGTCCAATTTGAAGTTATTGGTGATTGTGAAGAGGATTATTTAAATAAATTAACTGATCTTGAAAAGCAGGGAATTATTAAATATCACGGTCGTCAGAACAATGTTCGTGAATTTATTAAAGATAGTCATGCTATAATTCTTCCGTCATATCATGAAGGCTTAGCAAATGTATTACTAGAAGCTGCAGCATCGGGCCGACCGGTCTTGGCATCCAGAATACCCGGATGTAGTGAAACATTTGACGAGGATATTAGTGGCTTAGGGTTTAAAGTTAAAAACGTTGATAGCTTAATAGAAGCAATAATAAAGTTTATCGAGATGCCTTATGAAACGAAGAAAACAATGGGAGTTGCCGGAAGAAAAAAGATGGAAACAGAATTTAGCCGAAAGATAGTTATTAGTGCTTATATAAATGAAATAGAGAGTAAATCAGACAAATAGTTTAATATGATTAATGGAGGAATAGATAAATGTCCTTATTTGAAAAAATTACTTGCAGGGAAGAAAAAATATCAATAATTGGTTTGGGATATGTGGGTATGCCAATTGCTGTATCTTTTTCTAAAAAAGTTAATGTAATAGGGTTTGATGTTAATAAGGCTAAAGTTAGCTTATATAAGAAAGGTATTGATCCTACAAGAGAAGTTGGGGATAAGGAAATAGCGAATTGTGCGGTTGAATTTACTTCAGATGAAATTAAATTAAGAGAAGCAAAATTTCATATAGTAGCAGTACCTACACCAGTTAATGACGATCATACTCCGGATTTAACACCAATTGAAGGTGCTAGCCATACCCTAGGCAGAAATTTAGTCAAAGGTTCTATTGTAGTATATGAATCAACAGTATATCCAGGAGTGACGGAAGACATCTGTATTCCGATTTTAGAAAAAGAGTCGGGCTTGAAATGTGGTGTGGATTTTAAAGTTGGTTATTCGCCTGAACGAATTAACCCTGGTGATAAGGTTCATAGGTTAGAAACTATAACAAAAATTGTTTCGGGTATGGATGAAGAATCACTTGATAATATTGCTAAGGTATATGAATTAGTTGTTGAAGCTGGTGTATACAGAGCCGAAAGTATCAAGGTAGCAGAAGCCGCAAAAGTAATAGAAAACTCACAAAGAGATATTAATATTGCTTTTATGAATGAATTATCAATTATATTTAATAAAATTGGAATTGATACACAAGCAGTTCTTAAAGCAGCTGGAACCAAGTGGAACTTTCTTAATTTCACTCCTGGACTAGTAGGGGGCCATTGTATAGGAATAGATCCATATTATCTTACATATAAGGCGGAGCTACTAGGATATCATTCTCAGATTATTCTTTCGGGAAGAAAAATAAATGACGATATGGGAAAATATGTTGCCGAAAATACTATAAAGAAAATGATCAAAGCAAATAAGTCTATAAAAGGTTCTAAAGTAGCTATATTCGGTTTTACATTTAAAGAAAATTGCCCGGATGTAAGGAATACAAAAGTATTAGACATTATTAATGAGTTAGAAGAGTATGGTGTAGATGTAAAAATAGTGGATCCTGTGGCTGATAAAGAAGATTTATTGCGTACATATAATATAAAACAATATGATGCTGATGAAATATCAGATATCGATGCTGTCATATTTGCTGTTCCTCATGAAGAATTTAAGCCTATTAAGTTGGATGATATTCAGAAAATGTTTAGGACAACAGGAAGTACTAATATAGAGAGTTTGGACAAAGAATCTAAATCATCGAACGAAGTAACAAAAGTACAGAATAATAAATGTGTATTAATTGACTTAAAAGGAATGTTCAATCGTCAAGAGGCAGTAGACATGGGCTATTCATACTGGAGGTTATAAGAATGGGATATGAAGATGTTAAGTTTCCTAAGGAAACTAAATTTTTAGTAACTGGTGCAGCTGGGTTCATTGGTTCAAATTTAGTTGAAGTAATACTTAGATTAGGATATAAAGTGAGAGGTTTGGATGATTTTTCGACCGGTAAGCGAGAGAATATAGATTTGTTTCAAAATAATTCGAAATTTGAGTTTATCGAGGGTGATATAAGAAATCTTGGAATATGTATGGAAGCTTGTAAAGGAGTGGACTATGTTTTAAATCAAGCCGCATGGGGAAGTGTTCCAAGGAGTATAGAGATGCCTTTATTATATGAAGAGATTAATATAATGGGGACTCTTAATATGATGGAAGCTGCAAGACAAAATAAAGTTAAAAAGTTTGTTTATGCTTCAAGTTCATCAGTATATGGTGATGAACCAAACCTTCCCAAACAGGAAGGTCGCGAAGGAAATTTGCTATCGCCATACGCATTAACCAAAAGGGTTGATGAAGAGTACGGAAAATTATATACAAGATTATATGGTCTTGATACATATGGTCTTAGATATTTCAACGTGTTTGGTAGAAGACAAAATCCAAGTGGAGCTTATGCAGCAGTTATACCTAAATTTATAAAACAATTGTTAAATAATGAAAGACCAACCATTAATGGGGATGGGAAACAGAGCAGAGATTTTACGTATATAGAGAATGTTGTTGAAGCAAATTTAAAAGCATGTAATGCTTCTCATGAAGTAGCAGGTCAATCGTTTAATGTTGCATTTGGAGGCAGAGAATATTTAATTGATATTTATCGTGAATTATGTAGGGCTCTTGATAAGAATATTAATCCGATTTTTGGAGATGAAAGAGTCGGAGATATTAAACATAGTAATGCAGATATAAGAAAAGCTAAGGAAATGCTGGGTTATGATCCGGGGTGGAGCTTTGAAAGAGGAATTAGAGCTGTAATAGAGTGGTATAAGGAGAATTTGTGATATGAAAATTGCTATTCATCATAATTATGAAATATTTACACACTCAACAACATGGGACAAACCATGGGAGGATTTTTGCAAGAAAAATAATATAGCATATGATATTGTCAATTGTTTTGATGCAAATATATTAGAAATATTAAAAGGGTATGATTGTTTATTATGGCATTTTAGTAATTATTCATTACAGGAAATGCTTTTTGCAAGAAGTATTTTGAACAGTGCTAATTATATGGGCTTAAAGATATTTCCGGACACCAATACTTCTTGGCATTTTGATGATAAAGTTGCAGAAATGTATTTTCTACAATCTGTAAATGCACCAATACCAAAATCTTGGACATTTTACACTTTAAAGGATTCTAAGGAATGGATTAATAATATCTGTAAATATCCTATAATAGCTAAGTTAAGATGCGGATCAGGTTCTAGTAACGTTAGATTACTGAATAATAAGATTGAAGCTGTTAACTATGCAAAGAAAATGTTTGGAAACGGATTTAAAACAGCTCCAAACGTATTGTTTAAAACCAAGTCTAATATAAAATCTTCTAAAGATTGGGCAACCATAGTTAAGAGATTTAAGCGAATCCCCGATTTTATTGAGACTCTAAAAAAAGCAAATAAGTTTTCGAATGAAAAAGGATATGCTTATTTCCAAGAATTTATTCCTAATCAAGGGTTCGATTTAAAAATAGCGGTTGTAGGAGATAAATTAAGTTTTATCGCAAGAGATGTAAGAAAAGGTGATTTCAGAGCATCAGGAGGTGGTTCACTTTATTTTGATAAAGCTCTAGTTACTTCTGATATAATTCAATCCGCATTTGATATATCAGATAAATTGGGTTTTCAATGCATGGGTTATGATTATGTCGTTGACACAAGAGATAATGAAGGAAAGATAGTTGAGATTAGTTACGGCTTTTCTCATACTGCGCTTTTACAAGCAGGAGGATATTGGGACAGAAATGGTATTTGGTATGATGAACCTTTAAATGCACCTGAGGAAATTATTAGAAATATGATCAAAAATTGAAATAAAGAGGTAAAATATGAAGATAGCTTTTTTAGGTGATATTGCTTTAATTGGTAGATATGATATAACTCAAAATGAAAATGTAAAAGAAAGATTAGAAGTTATTGCTAATAAATTATTAGAATATGATTATGTTATTGCTAATCTTGAGTCACCATTAACTGATAAAACAACAAGTATTATTCCTAAATCTATGCATCTTAGGACACCTGTTGTGAATGTAGAGTTACTAAATTATCTTCATATAAATGCCGTCTCACTCGCAAACAACCATTTGTTTGACTTTGGTAAGAAGGGTTTAGAGGATACAATAAATGCATTAGAAAGTCATGATGTTGAGTGGTTTGGTGCGAATTCTAAAAATCTACTTAAGGAATTTAATGGAGAAAAGATCTGCTTCAGTGGGTTTTGTTGTTATAGTACGAATGGAACTGGTTATATTGAGGAGAATAATAAAATTGGTATTAATACACTTACATATGACAATATAATACAGCAATTAGAAAAGGATAAAAATAATAAAGCTTTTAGTATTCTCTCATTTCATTGGGGAACTGAACATACGAATTATCCCAAATATGACCATATCAGATTGGCTGAAACAATAGCTATGAAAAAAAATAGTTTGATTTGTGGACATCACCCGCATATTATTCAGGGAGTTCAGAAAATCAACGACTCTCTTATTGCATATAGTTTAGGAAATTTCTTATTTGATGATTCCACATCTATTAAAGGTAATTTTACTATAAAGCAAAACGAGAACAATAAGAAATCTTTCATTTTTGAAGTTGATATAAATGAAAGCAAAGTAAGTAACTGTAAATATCATGGATTTAAAGATGGTGAAGGTGGGTTCGTATTTTTTGATATTAATACAGAGTTACAACAAATATCAGAACCATTAGAAAAGATAGACGATATAACTGCTTATGAAACGAAGAGAAAAGAACAATTTGATGAAATAATTTTAGAGAAGTTCGGTAAACATAATCTAAAATGGATTCTTAATAGATTGAATTATTACTCAATAGGTGCTCGAATTTTAGCTATTTTCAGAAACAAAAAATATTTACGCGAAGCAGAGAAGTTTTTAGGTGGTAGTAAAAATGCATGATAAAAAGACGGTTTTATATATAGGAAACTTTGCATTTCCTTTTGGAAATGCCTCAGGGAAAAGAGTGTATGCAAATGGTAAAATATTACGAGAATTAGGGTATGAAGTGTTATTTGTTGGCACGGGTAAAGCAGTTAGTGATTTAGAACTATTAAAAAATACACAAGATGTATATGATGGTTTTAATTATTATAATATTTCATATCCCAAATCAAACCTAGATTGGATTAAATATAAAAAGACTTTTAATGATATAGAGCTTTTTCTTAAAAACAAAGAAATTATTAATGATTTATGTCTTATTATTTATTATGGAAGCCCTAGATTATCTATTTTTAATATGATGCTAATAAATTTTTCACATGCAAATAAGATAAAAATATTATCTGACTGTGTAGATTGGCTTACGCCTAAAACTAATAATGTAATTTTTAATATTATTAAATGGATAGACAATACATATCAAAAGGCTTATGCAAATAAAAAGACTGATGGTATAATTGCAATAAGTAACTATTTATCAAATTACTATAAAAAAAGTGGACTTAAAACAATTATTATTCCACCGCTTTCACCGGTTAAGTTTAAGTGTTCTGAATCATCTTACAATTTCCAACACAAGAAGATAATAACATATGCAGGACAACCTTTTAGGATAGGTAAAAAGGTTACAGATTTAAAAACTTTGAAAGACAGAATTGATAAAACAATAATTCTATTACATGCTGCTAAGGTAAAAGGATGCGTATTTATCTTTAATATTTACGGTTTCACAAAGGATGAATATTTATATACAATACCTTCACAAGGTAAATACATTGATGAGCTAGGAGATAGTATCTGCTTTCATGGATTGGCACCAAATGAAGAAGTAATGGAAAGTATTGTAAACTCTGACTTTACCATTCTAATTAGAGATGTGAAGAGAGATACGATGGCAGGATTTCCAACCAAAGTTTCTGAAAGTATTAGCTGTGGCACTCCAGTAATAACAACTAGAACTAGTGATTTAGAGGATTACATCTCTGAAGGAGAAAATGGTTTTTTTATTGATTTCGATGAAGAGAAATCTTTAGAAGAACTAAAGAATATTTTGAGCATCGACCAAAAAAAAGTTTTAGAAATTAAAAAAAATTGTATAGAAAGTCAGATGTTTTATTATAAAAATTATGAAAATAAGTTAAAGGATTTTTTATCTCTTTTAAATTATCAATAATTTTGTTTACCATATAAAAATTAGATTAATAATATTTTTTTAACAATTTAATAATAATACAAGATTTATTTTAAAAATCGTAAGGATGTGAACAGATGAAATCATTGCCAATAGGAATGTTTACCTTCTATATTTTATTGACTTTATTCCTGAGCTTTTTTGGGCCAATGAAATACTATAATTATGAAAAAACATGGGTGTTTATATATATAGTTTGTTTCTTGATTTGTTTATTCATTGGATATGCTTTTGCCAATAAACACAAAATTGTAATAAGGAAAAGTACTGGCTTTTTAATGGAAAAAAAATCATTAGAAGAACGTCAAAATAAAATGTTGAAATTTATTACACTCGCAATCTTTATTGCATTATTATCTATTTTTTTAGAATTTATAGAAATATTGATAAAAGCTCCATCATCGTTAGCATTAAATAGTATGGCTAGAAATTATCTTAATGTGAGAGAAACATCACAAAATTACTCTTTTCCAATCTTATTTAGATTTGCAACAGGATTTTTTAGAAATATCTCACTTATTCTAGGCTTTTATTATTGGAAAAGATTAAAAAAGAAAGACAAAATAGGAATGCTACTTTTTATTGCATTCTTAATTATTGTAAATATGATTGCATATGGGACACAAAAATTTATCGGTGATATTATTATTTATATTACTATTATTCTAGCAATTAAAATGATTAATATGAGTAGAAATAATAAAAGAAAAATTATAATTTATGCGTCACTTTTATTAATTGCAGCCATTTTAATGTTCGCATTTGTACAAGCGCAAAGATACGATATGCTTGGCATTACAGCGCAGAATTTTGAAGCCAGATCTAATGGCTTACAATATTTTGATACAAATCATATTATTTTTAAAATATTTGGTTTTAAGTATGGGTTGGGGATAGCAATTTTATTAACAGGTTATCTATCATCAGGGTATTATGGATTATCATTATGCTTTAATCTACCTTTTGAGTGGACTTATGGAGTAGGAAATTCATATTTTATTTCAAAATTAATTTCTCTAATTCTAGGATTGCCAAGTATATATGAAAAAACATATTTGAATAGAATGGCAGAACAATATGGTAGAAATGGTTTACAATCATGGAATACCATTTTCCCATGGCTTGCCTCTGATTTTACTTTTATCGGTGCATTAATAATATTTATCCTTGTTGGATATATCTGGCAAGTTTCATGGCTTGAAATATTACGCTACAGAAACCCTGTATCTATAGTTTTATTTACTACAATTTCCTTGGGCCTAATCTTTGTACCGGCAAATAATCAACTTTTTAATGGCATCGATACATATGTTTCGACCATACTTATTTTATTTTTCTGGATCCTATATCATAAAAAATATAATTTCATCTCATTAGATGATTAAAAAACAACTTTATTTTATATAAATTTATTATATTTATTTTATATTTATTAATTAAACAATTAATAAATATGCAAATATGGTGTTTTTTGTGTAATTTTTTAGGAAAGATATATACTAGCACCTTAAATATCAAGGAGGAATTACATTGTTTTCTAAAGCTAAAAAATTTACGCAAGATTTTTCATATTCATTCTTTTATAATATATTTTCAATGATTGTATCTGGAGTATTAATTCTTTTACTTCCAAAAGTTATTGGTCTAGCGGAATATGGGTACTGGCAACTATATGTATTATACTGTTCTTATTTCAATTATTTATCTTTTGGATTAATTGAAGGCGTCTATTTACGTTATGGGGGAAAAGAATATTCAGATTTGCCTAAAAAGTTATTTACAGCTCAATTTTGGTTGTTAGTTATTATTGAATTTATAATTACTATTTGTTTTACGAGTGTTTATTACAATATAGCGGCGGACGGAAACAAAATTATTGTAATTTTTTTAGTTTGCTTATCAACATTAATATCAATACCAAGAGGATTATTGGCTTATACTCTTCAAGCGACAGGACAAATTAGGAAATGTATTAGTGGATATATATTAGAAAGAACAGTATACTTTATTTTAGCTCTTATAATTTTGCTTTTTTCAAAAAAATTTGAACTAATCATTGTATCAGATATTGTTGGAAAGTTACTTTCCTTATTATATTTAATAAGTTATTGTAAAGATATAACATTTAATAAACTGCCTAAAACAAAAGAATTATTTAGTGAGATATGGGATAATATAAGAGCTGGGTCGAATTTACTTCTTGCAAATCTTGCTAGTGTATTAATAGTAGGTATTATAAGGCTTAGTATCGAAAAGAATTGGGGAATAGAAACTTTTGGAAAAGTATCATTGACAATTAGTATTTCAAATATGATTTTGTCATTTTTTTCCGCTATATCAATTGTATTATTTCCTATGTTAAGGAATGTTTCTGAAGATAGTCTAACAATTATTTATAAAACAATAGATATTATAATTACGATAGCAGGGTTAGGATTGCTTCTTATATATTTTCCACTAAAAAGTATACTTCTAATTTGGATTCCTAATTATATTGAAAGCTTGATTTATATGGGACTGATATTTCCAATATGTATATATGAAAGTAAAATGACTTTGATTAATAATACTTATTTAAAAACTCTAAGAAAAGAAAAAGTACTCTTAAATATTAATATAATTACAGTTTCACTAAGTATAATAATTTCATGTATTAATGTTATATATATTAAAAATTTAAATGTGATGATATTAACCATTGTATTTTTACTTGCGTTTCGTTGTATTATAACAGAAATATATTTGGCTAAGTTATTAAAATTGTCATTATTTAATGATATAGTTTGGGAGATTTTATTATCAACAATGTTTATATTAATAGCATGGAATATCAATGGTGTTAGTGCATTCATTATTTATTTAATAATTTATTTGTTATATTTAGTTTTTAAAAGAAAAGATATATATTCATCTTATATGTATATTAAAAGAAAGTTGATAAAAGTTTAGGCATATTATAATATAATTTGGTTTGTAATAAAAGATGGAATATTAGTATTAACATATATTGTTTTTTTGTGATGTAAAAAACATAGAAAAGAGTTTGTTATCGAATTTTAAGAAGAAGTAATAATAATTACTTTTATTTTTGATTTTACAGTATAAAGAAGTCGATTTTATTTGTTAATTTTGAAATGGAAGGATGGAGATTATGTTTAAAAATAAGACTTTATTAATAACAGGTGGTACAGGTTCATTTGGGAATGCAGTACTGAATCGTTTTTTAGAAACAGATATTAAAGAAATTCGTATTTTTTCACGTGATGAAAAAAAACAAGATGACATGCGACACATCTATAATAGTGATAAAATTAAGTACTACATAGGTGATGTTCGTGATCTTGCCAGCATTAAAAATGCCATGTATGGAGTAGATTATGTATTTCAGGCTGCGGCATTAAAGCAAGTTCCATCTTGTGAGTTCTTTCCGTTAGAGGCTGTTAAGACTAATGTCATTGGAACTGATAATGTGCTAACAGCATGTATTGAAGCCGGTGTTAAAAAGGTTATTTGTTTATCCACAGATAAGGCGGCTTATCCTGTAAACGCAATGGGCACTTCTAAAGCTATGATGGAAAAAGTGCTTGTTGCGAAAGCTAGGACGGTAGATCCGGAGAAAACGCTCATTTGTGGAACTCGATATGGCAATGTAATGTGTTCTAGAGGTTCAGTTATACCTCTTTTTATAGAGCAGATTAAGGCTGGACAACCTCTAACAGTTACAGAGCCAACAATGACTAGATTTATCATGAGCCTTGAAGAAGCAGTTGAGCTAGTAATATTTGCTTTTAATAATGCAGAAAGTGGAGATATTATGGTACAAAAGGCTCCAGCAACTACGATTGAAGTGTTAGCACAAGCTGTTAAAGAGTTATTTGGAGCCAATAATGAAATTAAAGTTATTGGAATTCGCCATGGAGAAAAATCTTTCGAAACTTTACTTACTAATGAGGAATGTGCTCATGCAATTGATATGGGTAACTTTTATTGTGTACCGGCTGACAAACGGGATCTGAATTACGATAAGTACTTTAAAAATGGAAACCAAGAAATATCAAAATTAAAAGAATTCAACTCAAATAATACACAACTGCTTTCTGTTGAACAGACAAAAGAAAAATTGATGACATTGTCTTTTATAAGAGATGAATTAGATGCTTGGAGGAAGCGAGTATGAAAATTCTTATAACAGGATCTAATGGTTTCGTTGGAAAAAATTTAATCGCTGAATTGAAGAACAAGAAATATACAGATATTTTGGAATATGATATAGATACTGATACTGATCTTTTAAATAGGTACACTACAGAGTGTGATTTTGTATTTCATTTAGCCGGAGTAAATCGTTCAGATAATCATGAAGAATTTATGAAAGGAAATTTTGGATTTACTTCTACTCTACTTGATTCATTGAAAAAGAATAATAATAAAGCTCCAGTTATGATAACCTCGTCAATACAGGCTGAGCTTGATAATCCATACGGTCGAAGTAAAAAGGCTGGTGAGGATTTATTGTTATCCTATAAAGAAGAAACAGGTGCAAAAGTATTAATATACCGTTTCCCTAATGTATTTGGTAAATGGTGCAGACCCAATTACAACAGTGCAGTTGCAACATTCTGTAATAATATAGCTTGTGATTTACCGATACAAGTCAATGATGCTAGTGTTGTAATGAATTTAGTTTATATAGATGATGTAATTGAAGAACTGATAAAAGCATTGGAGAGTAAAGAAAATCGGAGTGAAGACTTCTGCCAACTTCCAATTACTTATACTACCACACTTGGCGAGATTGTAGACTTAATTAAGTCATTTAAAGAGAGTAGAAAGACATTAAATATTCCTAACATGTCCAATGGATTTGAAAAAAAGTTGTACAGTACTTATTTGAGCTATTTGCCAACAGATCAATTTAGTTACCCTTTAAAGATGAATGTTGATGATAGAGGTTCATTTACTGAAATTATTCGTACGATAGATAGAGGTCAGTTTTCAGTGAACATTACAAAACCTGGTATTACCAAAGGAAACCATTGGCATCACTCAAAGAACGAAAAGTTTCTTGTAGTTAGTGGTAAGGGACTTATTAGGTTTAGAAAGATTGGTACAGTTGAAATTATTGATTATTATGTTAATGGTGATAGGATGGAAATAGTAGATATACCAACAGGTTATACCCATAACATTATTAATTTAGGGAATATTGATTTAATTACATTTATGTGGGCTAATGAAGCATTTAATTCAGATAATCCAGATACTTACTTCTTGGAGGTATAGAGATGAAGAAATTAAAAGTAATGACAGTAGTTGGTACTCGACCTGAGATAATAAGATTATCCGCAGTTATCACTAGATTAGAAGAGTCAGAAGCAATAGACCATATACTAGTTCATACTGGTCAAAATTATGACTACGAATTAAACGAAGTATTTTTTGAAGATTTTCACTTAAAGAAGCCAGATTATTTTCTTAATGCAGCAACCGGAACTGCAGTAGAGACAATTGGAAACATACTGATTAAAATAGATCCTATATTGGAAGAAGTTAAACCAGATGCTTTCTTGGTCCTTGGCGATACGAACAGTTGCTTATGTGCTATTGCAGCCAAGAGAAGACATATACCAATATTCCATATGGAGGCTGGTAACAGATGCTTCGACCAAAGAGTACCGGAAGAAACGAATAGAAAGATTGTTGATCACACCTCAGATATCAATTTAACTTATAGTGATATAGCAAGAGAGTATCTTCTCAAAGAAGGTCTACCTGCAGATAGAATTATTAAAACAGGAAGTCCAATGTTTGAAGTTATCAATTCAAGACTTGATGATATTGAAAAATCAGATATACTAGATAGAATAAATATCGAAGAGGGTAAATATTATGTTGTATCAGCACATAGAGAAGAAAATATAAACTCGGAAGAAAACTTTATAAATTTAGTCGACAGTATAAATACAATAGCTGAAAAATTTAAAATGCCGGTAATTGTAAGTACTCATCCAAGAACAAGAAAGATGATAGAAGCAAAGTGTATAGAGTTTAATCCATTGGTACAAACCATGAAACCCTTAGGTTTTAATGATTATATTAAGTTACAGACTAAATCGAAAGCAGTTATAAGTGACAGCGGTACCATAAGTGAAGAGTCATCAATACTTGGATTTAGAGCGCTTAATATTAGACAAGCACATGAGAGGCCAGAAGCGATGGAAGAAGCTTCAATTATGATGGTAGGCCTTACAAAAGACAGAATAATGCAAGGGTTAGAGATACTAGAGACACAAGATAAAAGCACTTTGAGACAAGTAGCAGATTACAGCATGCCTAATGTTTCAGAAAAGGTTCTTAGAATAATAATATCTTATATAGATTATGTTAAAAGAGTTGTTTGGGGAGAATAAATTTATAGAGTTAATACCTAAAAATTAAACATGCTAACTGCCACTACAAAAAACTCTTCTGTTATTATTGCTTCCTTTATTATGGGGTAGTAACTTATTCTGAAGCTTTATCTACTTCAAAGTGTAATGGTGAATTTCAGAACAAAAGGAAATAACGAAGTAGGCTAAACATAGAAAACAGTAGAACAATTAATACATTACCATAAATCCAAACTTTAAAGCAATAGAGACGGAGTTATAGAAAAATGTTGTAAATATCATACGTAACTGATATACTTATACAGAATTAGTAATGAATTACCACAGGAAAACTCAAGGAGAAGCTATGGAAAAAAATCAATATAATATGCAGAACTTAGAAAATGAAAATGAAACTGAAATAAAAGACCTTTTTATGGCTTTGTGGAGACAAAAGGTGTTTATTATTAGTATTACACTAGCCATTACCATTTTTACAGGTATATTTAGCTTTTTTGTATTATCACCTGTTTATCATTCAAAGGTGAATATTGTAATTAATATGCCGGAAATCTATCATACGCAATATGGTGACTATACTTTGCCGCTTACTACAAATCAACAATACATAAACTTGATTACTAGTAATGATATTTTAGTTAATACGCTGAAAGATATGGGTTATAGTCCTGATGAAATGACAATAGATGACTTAAGAGAAAAAATATCCATTGATACTGTTGCGACTGCGGTAGGTGTGGAGCAGAATAGCTTTAACATAAAAGTAGCAGCTGAAAATCCTCAGGAAGCCAAGAAAATTGCACAAACTTTATATGATAATTATATTGAGTTTTTGGATGTTATGACTGAGGGAGGTGCTGTAGCTTACTATACCAATGACTATTCAGTTAAGCTAAAATCATCAAAAGTTGAATTAGAGACAAATCAAGAACTTTTGAAGAAAAACGAAGAACTTCTAGCTGCGACACCACAAACAATCAATCAAAAGGAAGCTATGAATGAAGTACTTGACAAAGCTAACACGAGTGAATTTGTTATCTTGGAGAATATTATTAATCCAAACTATACCCTAATAGAAAATGACATCATAATTAATAAACAAACAATCTTCGGAATAGAAAATTCTATTTCTTTGTATAACACATATTTAAAAGAACTTGATATTGCAAAAAATGATTTAGCAAGCTACAATGAAACTGGTGATTTTGAACAACGGCAGTCTAGTATAGGTAGCATTACTAAAGCAAATGTTTATTTACCATCGCCACCGGCAACACCTAGTCATAAAACAAGCCCAAGTAATACGAAAAATATTATCATTGGTGCATTCCTTGGAGGCATGTTAGGAGTTTTAATCGCATTTATTAAAGAATATTGGTTCAAAAAGGCATAAAATAAAAAGATGATTTCTGTATGGAACAGGGGTCATCTTTTTTATCCAGATATTGTGAATAGACTAATCACTAATAATAAAATAATATCTGATCAAATTTCTAGGAGGATTTTTATGAAAGGAATCATTCTTGCCGGAGGCTCCGGCACCAGGTTATACCCGCTAACAATGGTAACATCAAAGCAACTATTACCAGTCTACGACAAACCAATGATTTATTATCCACTATCAACCTTAATGTTAGCAGGTATCCAAGATATATTAATCATTTCCACCCCACAAGACCTACCAAACTTCAAGCGCCTCCTAGGTGATGGAGAAAGCTACGGCATCCATCTATCCTACGAAGAACAACCATCCCCAGACGGTTTAGCCCAAGCCTTCCTAATCGGAGAAAAGTTCATCGATGGCGATTCCTGTGCAATGGTTCTTGGAGATAATATTTTCTTTGGAAGCGGTTTAACAAAGCATCTAAAAGAAGCTGCCTCCAAAGAGCATGGCGCCACCGTATTTGGATATTATGTTGACGATCCAGAACGTTTTGGCATAGTGGAGTTTGATGAGACTGGAAAAGCAATCTCAATCGAAGAAAAGCCAACTAATCCAAAATCAAATTATTGTGTTACCGGATTATATTTTTATGACGAAAGAGTTTGTGAGCTTGCGAAAAAAGTGAAACCTTCCCTTAGAGGTGAACTGGAGATTACAGATTTAAACAGAATGTATCTAGAAGAAGGCAGTCTAAATGTCGTAACCCTGGGAAGAGGTTTTGCATGGCTGGATACAGGAACAATGGATGCCTTAAGTGATGCTTCAGAATTTGTTAAAGTTGTTGAAAAAAGGCAAGGGATACAGATTGCTGCAATTGAAGAGATAGCCTATAAGAACGGATGGATTGATAAAGAAAAATTATTGAAATCTGCAGAGCATTATGGTAAATCAAATTACGGATTACATTTAAAGCAGGTTGCAGAAGGAAAAATACTTTATTAATCATGATCATAATATTATAAGAATGATAATAATGAATATAATAACAAATACAGCAATTAGGAGTTAAATATGAATGTAATTACCACAGACTTAAAAGATGTATATATATTAGAACCCCAAGTATTCGGTGACCACAGAGGCTGGTTTATGGAAAGCTGGTCACAGCGAATGATGGAAGAGAGCGGATTATTCTATACCTTTGTTCAGGACAACCATTCCTATTCCAACAGTAAAGGAACCATTCGAGGTCTACATTGCCAAAATGGAGCAGCATCTCAATCAAAGCTTGTGCGTTGTACCAAAGGTGCAATATTAGATGTCGTTGTTGACGTAAGAACAGGCTCCCCGACCTATAAAAAATGGATTGCAGTTGAGCTTACTGCAGAAAACTTCCGCCAGCTCTTAATACCAAGAGGCTTCTTACATGGTTATTTAACCTTAACCGATGAGGTGGAATTCCTATATAAAACAGATAATTTTTATAATAAAGAAGCCGATCGGTCAGTAATATGGAATGATCCTGAGTTCAACATCAACTGGGGCATAGATAATCCGGTTGTTTCAGAGAAGGATGCGAAAGCGTCTAAATATTGCGACAGTGATATACATTTTGAATATGGTAAGATCTAGAATGTAAATAATCACGTTGTTGGAGACTATAACTATGAAAAAAATATTATTTATCTTTAATCCTATGGCTGGTAGGGGAAGAATTAAATCCAAACTATTTGACATAATAGATGCTTTTGTTAAGCATGGTTACCGTGTTCAAGTATGTCCTACACAGCAAAAGGGTGATGCAACTTCAATAATAATAAACGAACAAGAAAGTTATGATCTTGTGGTCTGCGCAGGTGGAGACGGGACGTTAAATGAGATAATTACCGGACAGATACATTCCGGTAAACCGGTTCCAATTGGTCTGATTCCGGCTGGTTCAATGAATGACGTTGGACACAGCTTTAAGATCAGCCGTAATATTATGAAGGCAGTAAGAGATATTATGACCGGCAAGCCCTATACGATGGATATCGGAAAGTTTAATGATAAATATTTTATCTATGTAGCAGCCTTCGGAGCATTTACGAATGTGTCCTATACCACATCACAGAAGAACAAGAATGTGATAGGTAACCTTGCCTATTACCTGGAGGGTATTAAGCAGCTATCCGAGCTGAAACCAAAGCATGTTAGGGTTCAATATGGTGATAAGGTGATTGAAGAGGACTTTTTAATTGGTCTTGTTACGAATTCCCTATACATTGGGGGCTATAAGAATCTGAATTATGATAAAATGAGCCTGAATGATGGATTGCTTGAGATGCTCTTAATTAAGATGCCAAAGAATATTATTGATCTTGAGTCTATCATTAGTTCTCTTATTAATTATAAAATAAATGATACCTATATGTACTATATTCAGACCGAAAAACTATCCGTTAGCTCGGATAAGATGGAATGGACCTTAGACGGCGAATTTGGCGGAGTCTACGAGCAGATCGAAATTGAAAATTGCAATAAAGCAATAAAAATTATCAATAAATCACTTCGTGATTGATTACAAATTATAGATTTGGCAGATTACTAAATTTTTAATCTAATCAGATGATTATCGATAAAAACATAATACTTGATTAGAATACCAAAGCAGTTTAGCTAAATGACTTTGGTATAGTTTTTATATATCCCTATTATAGTTTAATAACTTCTAAGTTGAGCAGGAGGGAATGAAAATGTTATTACCCAACCCAGAATTGATCCAAAAAGTTAAATCAACTATGCTCTGTATCCAAAGATTCCAGTGGGAGCAGGGATGTGCGGCTCAGGCAATTCTAGAATATGAAGGCTTAACCGATGAAGTAATCAGATTATGTGAAGCCACAGTACTACGCAATGCGGAGGATGGTCGTATCGGAGTAATGGACAAGAATGAAGCGGTTGATGATCCGGCTGCTATTGGAGAAGCGCTCATTATTGCTGCTACTCAAACGAAGCGACCAAATTTAACAGAAGCGGCAACTAAGCTTTATCAATATTTGAAACATACAGCGCCTCGAACAAAGGATGGTGTACTTCATCATTTTGATGGAGAATGGGGTAAATATCAGATATGGGTAGATGCTTATTATATGGCACCTCCTTTCTTATGTAAATATGGCGATGCTGATGAGGCAATGCTACAAATTAAGGGTTACCGTAAATACTTGTATAACGAAGAAAAACAGTTACTTTCCCATATCTGGAATGAAAAAAAGAATGAATTTGGTAGAGTTGATTTCTGGGGAGTAGGGAATGGTTGGGCTGTTGCCGGTTTACATAGAGTATATACGATGTTAGGAGATGACCGTAAGGAAGACAAGCAATATCTTGTTGATTATATTAAGGATATATTGGACGGTTGCATCAAGTACCAACGTGAGGACGGATTATTCCATAATGTGCTGGACGACCCGAGTTCCTTTATTGAGACAAATGTTGGTCAAATGATTGCTTATACAATTTATCGTGGGGTAGCAGCAGGTTACTTAGAGAAAGCCTATTTAACATATGCGGATAAGGCTAGAACAGCAGCTTATTCCTTGGTTGATGAGTTGGGATTTGTTCGAGGTGTTTGTGGGATGCCAATGTTTAATGCTCCTGGTATCGCTACAGAAGGACAAGCCTTTTTTATCTTAATGGAAGCTGCTGCAAGAGATTTATATGAAAAAAGATAAAGATCAGGAAAAGCAAGCGAAAGATTATTATATCAGGTATATTAATTCTGAGTTTTAGAGTATTCTCCATGATAAAATACTATTAATCCATGATAAATTCAATTAATAAGAAAGACTCTTTACTGAGAAAATGGTAGATGCAATATAACTTACCTTTTCCCAAGTACTGAGTCTCGTTTATTATTTGGATAAGCATACGATTATCCAGTAGGTTTCAGATATAATTTTTTGTGAGAGCATGACTCTAGACATTATTATAGTTTAGAGCCATTTTCTTTTTGTTTTAAGTCATAGTTGGAGGTATTTTTATTTATGGCATATCAGCGAAATATTTTCGTTAATGTTAACTTTTTAGCAGAATTGGAATAAAATATTATTGCATTACACACGTCATTGTGGTAGTATGGTAAAGTGCTAAAAACAATAACGAATAGGGGAGGAGACTACCTCCTAAAAACAAGGAGAATATTATGAAAAAAAGATTAATTAGTTTACTTATGGTTTCCTTAATGGTATTTAGCTTCGTAGCTTGCCAAAAAGATGATAACGGGGAAGATAATTCACTGAAGTACATACAAGATAAGGGTAAATTCATACTCGGATTGGATGATTCCTTCCCTCCGATGGGATTTCGTGATGAGTCAGACAACATCGTAGGATTTGACATTGATTTAGCGACGGCAGTATGTGAGAAGCTTGGCGTCGAGTTAGTACTTCAACCGATAGAGTGGGATGCAAAAGAGGTGGAACTTAATACCAAGAACATTGATTGTATCTGGAACGGATTTTCAGTAACACCGGATCGTCTTGAAAACCTTACGATGACAAAACCATACATGCTAAACAATATCACAATCGTAGTTACTAAGAATAGTGATATTACTTCAATGGCTGATATGGCTGGAATGAAACTTGCTTTACAAAGTGGTTCTTCAGCAGAAGAGACTTTAAATAGTGATGATAATAAAGCTTTTCGTGAGTCACTAGATAAGGTCAATCCCTTTAGTGATTATGTAACTGCACTAATGGATCTTGAGACTGGTAATTCCGATGCAGTCCTCATGGATTCCGTAGTTGCAGAATATATGATTAATGATCTTGGTAAGGATTTTGTAGTAGTAGATGATACCTTATTAAAGGATGAATATGCCATCGGTTTCCGTAAAGGTGAAGATGCTCTTTGCGCTGCAGTGGAAAATGCATTGAAGGAACTGAAAGCAGACGGAACCGTAGAAGAGATTTCAACTAAATGGTTTGGCTCCGATGTTACATTAATTGAAAAATAATAAATTAATATAGACCGAAATGTCCTGTTCGATGTGGAGAATATCATCGTGTAGGACATTTTTTAGTGTTTTATTAAAATATGATTAGAAGACCGCACCTTGTTTGACATATTCTTCCTATACAGCTATAATTTACTATAGTCTGGTAGGAAGATTTGCTTTGGGGGTATTAGTTTATGATATGTAATAAATGTGGAAGGTTAAATGAAGCAAATAATAAATTCTGTAACTATTGCAACACCCGATTGTACGTTACTAAGGAAAGTATCAATATTGAAAACGAAGGACTATACGAATCAGAGGAAGGATTTTCAAGACCGGATTCCGATTATATTGAACCACAGGTAATAGACACTGATAAAATTCTTCGGGAGAATTCTCAAAGTTATCAGAATAAGCAAACGGGAATATATGGGGATTCATATTCTGCTTCACTAAAAGGATTATACCAAGGATTAGATACGATTAAACATCAAGAACGAATAAAGAATAAACAGCTTTCTAAGAAGTCTATCCTCGGAATATTCTTGGCACTATTGATTATCGCAGTGCCACTAATTTTTATTAATATAATAAGGAAAGAACAGGAATTTTCATTCATACCAAGGGATGCCATCGAGATTTATGTTAATCATAATGAGTCCGAAGCTTTTGTCTTTAATACAAAAGGAGATATGCTTAATAAAGTAGAAAAGGTGGTTTATCCAATTTATTCTCCGGATCATACAGCAGCTGTACTTTTAGCAATGAATGGTACGATTTCCTACTATGTGAATGCAAATCAATTAATTGAACTTCAAAATTCGTTGAATAATTGTATTATATCAGAGGATGGCAAGTACCTTCTGTATTCTACGTCGAATGCAATGAATAAATTTAGTCTATATCTATATGAGGTTGAAAAACAAAATAAAAAACTTATTGATGAATATGATAATAGGCGGTTTGAAATGCTTAATGTTTCGTCTGGGGGAAAGACAATAACCTATGTTACCTATAATTATTCAGATGATAGTAAGATTATTGATGTGGAATCGTATATCAGTAAAAATGGAGAAAAGCCAGAATTGATGGGAAAGAATATTATTATATTTGCAATATCCAAGGATGATAAAAACAGATATACCTTTGACTATAAAGACGGTACTCCAACAATGTTAAAGGTAGCGAAAGAAGGAGAAAGCATCAATTTATCCAGTAAATTACTTAATATGGTTAATTTCAATAGAGATTATTCGGAAATAATGTTTAATGAGGGTGAAGCAACCTATATTAGCTCAAAAGGAAATGAAAGACAAAAAGTAGCAGATTCACTAGTTGATAAAATTCTTATACCTAAGAAAGGAATCAGTAATCTGAGAACAAATAGTAGCATCATGTTATATAGTATAAAATCATTTCAAAATAAAGTAATACTGTGCAAAGACAAAACTTTAGTATTCATCGGAGATAATTATGAGTCTACGAAAATTGGCATTACTCAAGATGTTCCGCTTACCGCTATTGCAAAGGGTGGCAATGATCTGTTTTATATAGATTCAAACAGAAGGTTAATAAAGGTTAGTGACTTATCGGGTAAATGTAATCAGCAATCCCTGGCGGATAAAGTGGATTCCTTTGCGACCTCAGATGATTTTTCTCAGCTATATTATATTAGTGGAAATAGACTATATTATAAGAAACAAGAAGAAAAAGCGATAATGATTAATGACAATGCCTCCAATGTATATATTAACCAAGATGGCGATACTGCATTTTTCCTACAGAATTATACCGCCGGAAGTGGAACACTTCTTTATAGCATCGCAGGTAGCAAACCAGAACCGGTTGCGGACGGGGATGGTGTTTCAAGTATCCAAGAATGGAATTACGGAATTATATATCAGAAATTTTTCAACGGGACCAATACGGTGTTTTACAACTCCAAAGGAAAAGAATTCACCTTTTTGATGGATGGTTCTTACATTGCGAATTAACATTACACTGGGAAAATAGGCGTTATTGGGAGTGAACTAATGAGTTAGTAATAGGGGGATAAAAATAATGATATGTAAACATTGTGGTAGGTCAAATGATGCAAATAAAAAGTTCTGCACCTATTGTAACTCCAGATTGGATTTTTTTAATGATAGTTTTAACACACCAAAAAAGGAAAACTACGAGACGGACGAGGGGTTTTCCAGACCAGATTCCAAGTATATTGAACCTCAAGTGATATATTCCGAGGAAAAGCTCTTGAAGAATTCTAATGGAAAGCACATTAAGCAATCAGGAATACATAATGACTTATATTCTGATTTTCTTAAAGAAAAAGATAACGAAGCCAATACTGATTTTCTTAAAGATAAACATAAAGGATCCAATACTATTTTTCTTAAAGGAAGGCATAACGGATCAAATATAAATTTTCATAAAGAAAGAGATAACGCATCCAAAACAAATTTTCATAAAGAACAAGATTACGAATCCAATAAAAATCTTCTAAAAGAAAGACATAACGAATCCATAACTAACTTTCTGAAAGCAAAAGATAACGAATTCAATTCTGATTTACTAAAAGAAAGATATAAGTTTTCCAATTCTGTAACAGAAAAAGAATTATACCAACGTAAGGATACGAGTTCGCAGCAAGTAATAGGTATGAAAAGAAGAATATCAAAAAAATCAATCATTGGAATAGGTCTGCTACTAGTGATAGTTGCAGTATTATTGTTATTTCTTAATCTATTCAGAAGAGAAGTAGAGTTTACATTAATATCAAAGAATGCAATAGAAGTCAACGTAAATCATAATAAATTTAAGACATATGTTTTTAATACGGTAGGAGATTTGCTTTACCAAGTGGAAAAGGAAGTAAAACCATTCTACACTCTGGATCATTCAGCGGCTGTTCTTATAGCGATGAATGGTACCACTTCTTATTATGTGGATACAAATCACTTAATTGAACTTCAAGATAAAGTGAACGCTTGTAATATATCGGAGGACGGTAAGTATATCCTATATACTAGGTCAGGTGGAATGAATAATTATTTCTTATACTTATACGATGTTGCTAATCAAAGAGAAGAAATGCTCGATAATTTAATAAATAAACAGTATGATTTACTTAATGTACTACCTGGAGGAAAGACAGTAACGTATGTAACTTATTCTAGCACAGAAGAAAGTACAATGGATAATATCGAATCCTATATCATCAAAGATGGAGGTGAGCCGGAATTGGTTGGAAAGGATAGTATCATTTTTTCGATATCAACGGATAGTAAAAATATATATACTTATAATTTAAAGGACAACGCTTTGTTTGTAAAACATGAGGGGAGTGATAATCTTTTATCTACAGAAATATCCAATAAGATGTGTTTCAATATTGACTATACAGAGATAATATATAATGATGACGAAGCCTCTTATATTAGTATAAACGGAAAAGAAAGACATAAATTAGCAGATATTCTAGTCGATAAAATTCTTATACCGAAAAATGGGATCTGTGATATTGTATCAAGCAATGGGATGGTGCCATATGGCATCGATTCATTTCATAATAAAGTCATACAAGGTACAGATAAATCCTTAGTATATATCACAGACAAGTACAAGACAAAGAAAATTGGTATGGTTGCCAATAATCCTTATCCCACTAATCCGGTTACTGTTATTACCGAGGATGGAAATAATCTGTTATATATTGATTCAAATAATAATTTAGTAAAGGTTCATAACCTTTCTGGAAAATGGAAACAGAATACCTTAGCACATCAAGTGGATTCTTTCGAAACTTCAGATGATCTATCGCAGATCTACTATATTAGTGAAAATAATCTTTATTTTTTGAAAAATAAAGAGGAGCCGGTACTAATATCAGACAATGCATCCAATCTTTGTATTAACCAGGTTGGAGATACAGCATATTTCTTAAAGAATTATACCGACGGAAAAGGAATACTGTATCGTAGTCTCGCGGGCAATACAGCAGAACCGATTCAGGGCGGTGAGGATGTGGTAAGTGTAGAAGAATGGAATCACGGAGTGATTTATCAGAAATATATTAAAAGCATATATTCAGCGTTTTACAATTCCAAAGGAAGGGAATTTACAACATTAATAGATGGTTTTTACATTACGCCATAACGTTAACTCGGGTGTACTGGTATTATTAATATTGAAAGTAACGAAGTGATGCTTATGGGGGATAAACATAATGATATGTAAACATTGTGGCAGTTCAAAGGATACGAGTAATAAGTTTTGTAGCAACTGCAACAGAGAACTAAATGACTTGGAAAATGGAAACTGCCCGACGGAGAAGGAACATTACCAGACCAATGAGGGATTTTCTAGACCGGATTCTCACTATATTAAAGCTAAGGTAATAAATAAAGAGACAGCAATACAACAATCTAGTAATAATGAAAAACATGAGGCAGAGGCAATAAACCATGAACTAAATCAAACATTGCAATTAGATAATTCAATAGGATTATATCAAGAGCAAGAAGTAACGATTCATCAGGAATTAGGTCATGAAATTACTTCGGAGTTCATGAAACGATTGCATCAACAATTAGAATCAGGGCTTCTACAGGAGGAATACCGAGAACGACAATCAGAGGTTCCAAAGGAGGAATACCGAGAAAGACAATCAGGGCTTTCACAGGAGGAATACCAAGAACGACAATCAGAGATTCAACATGGAGTAAGTCAAGAACCGCAGTCAAAAATTCATTATAACCTTACAAATAAAATTAGAATACTGAGAAAATTATTGATCGGAATATCGGTTACCCTATTAATTATAATAGTGCTCTTAATATGTCTTAGAGGGAATGCGGTTGACGGAGAATATACCTTTGTTTCTAAGGATGCCATCGAAGTATATTATGACAGAGCGAATTCGATTGCATATGTCTTTAATTCAAAAGGAGAAGTGCTTCATAAATTGGAGCAAAGTGTGGGGACTTATTATACGAATGACCAAACAGCTGCAATCCTATTCAGTAGACTTGGTGATCAATCCTATTATGTTAACTCTCGTGAAATGATTAAGCTAAACCTTGGTATGAGAAACTATTCTATGTCAGAGAATGGTAAATATATTGTCTATTCCGTTTATAGTGGAATTAATAGCTTTAATCTTTATCTTTATGATGTTGATAAGCATACTGAAAAATTAATTGATACCATTAAAGATAAACAGTATGATATGATCAATGTTTTACCCGATGGAAAAACGGTTATTTACATAACTGCCACTTACCCTTTAAATGTAAATGATTATATACTTGAATCATTTATCCTTAAAATAGGCAATGACCCTGAGTCGCTTGGAAAAGACATATTGCTAATTGAAGCCTCCAGGGATACTAAATATTTGTATTATGAAAAAGCACTAGGGGGAGGAGCTTATGCATTATATGTGAAAAGTGAGAAGGGCGATGTACTTTTATCGAGCAATGTATCTAATTTTATATATTTATATTTTAATAAAGATCGTACCGAAATATTGTTTTCGGACGGTAAGAGGACTTATATTAGCGCAAATGGGAACGAAAGTGTAGAAGTTACTGATGGCCTAGTATCAAATATAATCGTACCGAAAAAATCTAATGTTAAAAATAACCTTACTATGGCAGTTTATTCCTATGGTTTTGACACTTTTAAAAATAAAGTAATCTTGTGCAATAATGGCCTCAAAGTAATTGATGACAAATATCAGAGTAGAGACCTAGGTTATGTAACAGAGAATCAACAGATTGTCATGTCGGAAGATGGAGTTAATCTAATTTATCGTGATGCAGATAGAAATCTAATGAAAGTTAGTAGACTGAACGGCGAATGTAAACAAGAGATAATATGTAGTGAAATTGATGATTCTTTCATTTCCTCTGGTGATTTATCTAAAATTTATTATTTAAAGGAGAAACAGCTATATTATATGAATGGAAATGAGAGTCCTGTAATGATTACAAACAATGTGTCTGATTTATGTAGCAATCAAGCAGGAGATACGGCATATTTTCTTAAGAATTATAATTTAGAAAGTGGATTTCTAAGTCTTTGTTATAGTAAAGATGGAGGCGAGGTAGAACCCGTACCAGGTGGTAATAATGTGGTAGTTGTTAAGGAATGGAATTTTGGTGTAATCTATCAGAAAGAACTGAATGGAATAGAGACCGTGTTCTATAATACGAAAGGAACCAAATTTAATTTTTTACTAGAGGGTGTCGACTTCTTTGAACAAAAAATCAAATATGTAGACTAATATAAAATTGTTACAAAGCGGGATGTCCCTTATAAAACAGTAAAGCATTAGAAACTGTTCCTATAATTGGGGCATTTTCCTATTGAAAAATAAATTGAAATAGGCGAGTTGATGTGGTAATATGGTAAAGTGCTAACAGACGAAACTGTTCAGCTTTATCAAAATCATGAAAAAACAACATCATTAAAACAACTTCATTAAAACAATATCATCAAAACAAAATCATTAAAACAGAATCATTAAAACTGAATCATTAAAACAGAGTTATTAAAACAAAATCATTAAAACAGAATCATTAAAACAGAATCATTAAAACAGAATCATTAAAACAAAGTTATTAAATAAAATCATTAAAACAAAATCATTAAAACAAAATCATTAAAACAAAATTATTAAAACAAAATCATTCAAACAAAGTCATTAAAATAAAATCATTAAAAACAAAATCATTAAAAACATTAAAACAAAATCACTGAAAATAAATTGATAGTTAATAAATATTTGAAGTTTGTTTTGCGATATTTAATACCAGAGTAAGATATATTTGGAGGTTTTATGAGAGTAGATAATGTACCTATGGATTTACTATTACCGAACATGCTTTCAGCTACGCTGACGACGCTTGCGATATTTTTTCTGACGATTCTATTGTCAATTCCACTTGGATTTTTAGTGGCCCTTGCCAGAAGAAGTAAGCTATGGATCATAAGTTTACCTGTTCGAATTTATCAGCTGATCTTTCGAGGTACGCCATTAATGCTTCAGTTGATATTTTTTATGTATGGTCCCTATTACATATTTGGCTATAACTACAAATACCGATTTATTGCATGTATTCTTGCCTTTGCGATAAACTATGCAGCTTATTTTGGAGAAATCTTTCGTGGTGGTATTGCTTCTATACCGAAAGGACAGTACGAAGCAGCGAAAGTACTTGGATATACGAAATTTCAAACCTTTATGAGAATTGTCCTTCCACAGGTAGTAAAACAGGTAATTCCTTCCGTTGGTAATGAGTTGATGACTTTGGTAAAGGATACTTCACTTGCGCAGGTGATCTCCGTGGTCGAATTATTCCGTGTTGCGACAACTGCAGGCTCCAAATATTTCTCCACAGTTCCGATTATTGTAGCTGCAATTTTCTACCTTATTATGAATACTGTAGTTGAGGCATCGTTTAAACTAATCGAAAAGAAATTTGATTATTATAAAAATTAAGTATATAAGAATTGAAAGATTGAACCGAAAGACTGAATTGAAAGTCTGAATTGATAAGACAGAAATAAAAGATTAAACCGAAAACTGAATTGAAAAACTAAATTGATAAGACTGAAATGAAGGATTGAACCGAGTACTGAATTGAAAGAATGTATAAAAAGGCTGAATTGAAAGGCTGAACCGAAAGACTGAAATGAAAGACTGAATTAAAAGGTTGAAATAAAAGACTGAAATATAAGACTGAATTGAAAGGCTGAAATGAAAGGTTGAATCGAGAAGACTAAATTGAAAAATTTAACTGAAATATTTAATTGTAAAGAAAAATTGAAAAAGCTGAGCTGAATTGATAAGAGTGAAACAAAAAAATGAATATCATATTAGTTTTATTTTAATACTATATTCCGCTTTAATGAGCGCCGCGGGTGGCGAATGGAGGATATATGCTACTGAAAGCAGAAAATATACTGAAACAATTTGATAATACCAGTGTACTTAAGGACATTTCCCTAGAAGTAAATGAGGGAGAGGTCGTTGCTATTATTGGTCCCTCAGGATCAGGAAAATCTACCCTTTTACGGTGCTTGACTCAATTGGAAAAGGTGGACAGTGGACGCATTGAAGTATGTGGGAAGCTGATGGTAGATACGAATTCAAAGAATGGATACGAAGATAATAAGATTCTGCATGAGATAATTCTTGATGTTGGATTGGTGTTTCAGAATTTTAACCTATTCCCACATTATTCGGTACTACGTAATATTGTTGATGCTCAGATAAAGGTGCTCGGAATTGATAGGAAGTCTGCGACGGATAAAGCATTGGAACTTCTAGCAAAGATGAATCTAAAGGACCGTGCCAATGCTTTTCCCTGCGAATTGTCAGGAGGACAGCAGCAAAGAGTAGCAATAGCAAGAGCACTTGCCTTAAATCCCCGTATTCTCTTCTTTGATGAACCAACCTCTGCACTTGATCCGGAACTTACAGGTGAGATTCTTAAGGTAATCCGTTCCCTTGCTGAGGAGAAGATGACGATGGTAATCGTTACCCATGAGATGGCTTTTGCAAGAGACGTTGCTGACAGGGTTATCTTTATGGATGAGGGAGTAATTGTTGAAGAAGGAACTCCGGAAAAAGTATTTGGTAATACTGAGAATAGGAGAACGAAAGAATTTTTACAAAGATTTAATCAGGAATAATATTATTCCTGGATGATAATGTGAAAAGAAGAGAAATGGAATCACTAATGGCTATTGATAATAATTATGAAAAAGTTATTTTGTCCATGGAGAAAACCTTTATTACAGACTTTGAGGGAATTAGGTATATAAGTACTGGATTTCTTACTTGATAGAAAATAATACTTGCAATTATTGGATACGTTTGCTATAATAACTATGGTGCAAAATGATAAGACTAATTAGGAGTGGACGAAAGTCCACTCTTCTATTTTGTATTCATAGCAATTGGATTAGTTTTCTAATTCACTTATCTCTATGATGAGTGTTTCTTAACAAGTGAAAGGGAACTTTAATTCACTTTAAACGAATTCAATTTGCAATAATAACATAACGACGAAAGTAGGGATTTGAATGGCAAAACATGATGAATATGAGCTAAAGACAGAAAAGTTATTGGAACCGATTTTGGCAGCGAATCATTTTGAATTGTACGATGTGGAGTATGTGAAGGAAGGTGGCAACTGGTATCTTCGGGCTTATATTGACAAAGAAAACGGATTCACGGTAGACGACTGCGTACTAGTAAGCAGGGCATTAAGTGATTTGTTGGATAAACATGATTTTATCACGGATTCCTATGTTTTAGAGGTTAGCTCTCCAGGTCTCGGAAGACAATTAAAAAGAGACAAACATTTTGAAAAGAGCATTGGGGAAGAGGTCGAGATCAAGTTATTCAAGGCAGTGAATAAGCAAAAAGAATTCGTTGGAGTTCTTGTAGCCTTTGATTTGAAGACAATAACCATAGAATTTGAGGATAACAGTAAGATGGAAATCCCTAGAGCAGATATTGCCATGGTGCGATTAACTCTAGACTTTTAAAGCAACCTTGAGATAAGTCACTTATTCTTAGGAGTTCATAAACTCCTAACGAACAAATAAGAGAATTTACTATATTAAAGGTGATTTTACCTAACGAAAGGAGGAGATATCCTCCTAGACCGACACAACAAAGAAATTTACCAATTAAAGGAGGCGATATCCTCCTAACCAACACATGGAAGAAATTTACCTAATTAAAGGAGGATAATAGAAAAAATGGATGCGAACAAAGAACTAATTGAAGCTTTAAACCAAATTGAGAAGGAAAAGGATATCAGTAAGGATATTTTGCTTGAGGCATTGGAGAACTCGTTGGTTGCAGCATGTAAAAATAATTTTGGTAGGGCAGATAATATTAAAGTTAATATTGATAGAGTTACAGGTGAAGTTAACGTATATGCAATGAAAGAAGTTGTAGAAGAAGTTACCGACACAGTAATGCAAATCAGCCTGGCACAAGCTAAAATGAAGGATGTAAAGAAGGAAGTCGGTGATATTGTAGCTTTTGAAGTTACACCGAAAAACTTTGGACGTATCGCTGCACAAAAAGCAAAGCAGGTAGTTGTTCAAAAGATTCGTGAAGAAGAAAGAAAAGTGCTATTTACACAGTACAGCGGTAAGGAAAAAGATATCGTTACCGGTATTGTACAACGCTACGTAGGAAATAATGTTAGTATTAATCTTGGTAAGGTGGATGCAATTCTTACTGATAATGAACAGGTTAGAGGCGAAGTATTTAAACCAACAGATCGTATCAAACTCTATGTTCTTGAAGTAAAGGATACAACAAAAGGACCAAGAATTACAGTATCTCGTACTCATCCGGAGCTTGTGAAGAGATTATTTGAAGCAGAGGTTACTGAAATTCAAGATGGTACCGTTGAAATTAAGAGCATTTCCAGAGAAGCTGGTTCCAGAACAAAAATGGCAGTTTGGAGTAATAACTCTGATGTTGATGCCGTAGGTGCTTGTGTTGGTTTGAATGGTGCCAGAGTAAATGCTATTGTTCACGAACTCAGAAATGAAAAAATTGATATCATCAATTGGAGTCCTGATCCCGCCAGATTAATCGAGAATGCCTTAAGTCCGGCTAAGGTTGTGTCAGTTACGGTTGATGATTATGAAAAAAGTGCCAGAGTAATTGTTCCAGATTATCAATTATCTCTTGCCATTGGTAAAGAAGGACAGAATGCAAGACTTGCTGCGAAGTTGACTGGATATAAGATTGACATAAAGAGTGAATCACAAAGTATGGGATATTAATTTATATAATAAAAGGATATTAATGAAAGCAAGCTATGCAACCTTTCATTAATCATGTATTAAGGATGTGAAAATAAATGGCGAAGAAATTACCATTAAGAATGTGTACCGGGTGCGGTGAAATGAAGACCAAAAAAGAATTGATCCGCGTCTTAAAAACCCCTGAGGATGAGATTGTCATTGATTCAACTGGTAAGAAGAATGGTAGAGGAGCTTATATCTGCTGCTCCGTTACCTGCTTACAGAAGGCAATCAAGACAAGAGGCTTAGAGCGCTCACTAAAGGTTAGCATTCCCAAGGAATTGGTAGAGACGTTGGAGAAGGAGATGATTTTGCTTGAGTCCGGAAGAAAAGAAGGTATTTAACCTGTTAGGAATTGCAACAAAATCACGCAAGTTAATCAGTGGCGAATTTTCTACAGAAAAAGCAGTGAAGGAAAAGAAAGCTGCTATGGTTATTGTAGCGGATGACGCATCAGACAATACAAAGAAAATGTTTACCAACATGTGTACTTACTATAATGTACCAATTTACTTTTTTGGTGATAAAGACGACTTGGGTCATGCAATGGGTAAAGAGTTTCGTGCTTCTTTGGCAGTGTTTGACAAGGGCTTAGCGGATGCAATTGAAAAGCAACTGAAAATGATGCAGGATATTAACGGAGGTAGTAAGTATGGCGAAAATGAAAATATTTGAGCTAAAGAATCAAATAAATGAACAAACGAAAGGTGCGATTGAGAGTAAAGACATTCAAGACTATTTAGAAAAAAGTTTTGGTGTTAAGAAAACTCATAGCAGTAATCTTGAGGATAATGAGGTTCAGTTTGTAAAGAACCATTTTGTTCAGTCAAGTAAGGCGGCACAGGCACCGATACAAAAGCCAGCAGGTCAGCCAGTACCTAGACCGGCAACGAGTGTTACAGCACAAAGCGTAGCACCTCATACGGGTACCAGACCGGTTGGTATGGGAACTACGCAAGGAGCTCAAAGACCTATGGGAGGTCAGAGCAGTCAGAGTACTGCCAGACCAACTACTGGACAGCAACAAACTGGAATAAGACAGGGTCAGCCAAGCCAGCATAATGGGCAAAGACCCGCAGGAGAACAAGGTCATCAAGGTACAAATACGCAATCAACGATTGCACAGGGACAGAGACCGGCAGGAGGACAAAACGGAATGAGACAAGGACAGCAGGGATATCAAGGACAGGGATATCAAGGACAGCAAGGCCAACAAGGCCAGGGATATCAAGGTCAACAAGGTGGCCAACAAGGCCAAGGATATCAAGGCTCACATAGTACTACCGCAAGACCAGCAGGCGAACAGGGACAGCATACCACGAGCCCTAGACCAGCGGGTCAAGGTTATCAAGGACAAAGACCTCAAGGTCAAGATGGTCAAAGACCGGCGGGTCAAGGTTACCAAGGACAGAGACCTCAAGGACAAGACGGTCAAAGACCAGCAGGTCAAGGCTATCAGGGCCAAAGACCACAAGGTCAGGGTTATCAAGGTAATCGCCCAGCAGGCGAGGGCTATCAAGGCAACAGACCAGCAGGTCAGGGTTATCAAGGTAATCGTCCAGCAGGAGAAGGCTATCAAGGCAATCGTCCGGCAGGTCAAGGCTATCAAGGCAATCGTCCGGCAGGAGAGGGCTATCAAGGCAATCGTCCAGCAGGAGAAGGCTACCAAGGTAATCGTCCAGCAGGTCAAGGCTATCAAGGAAACAGACCGCAAGGTCAAGGTTATCAAGGCAATCGTCCGGCAGGAGAAGGCTACCAAGGCAATCGTCCGGCAGGAGAAGGCTATCAAGGCAATCGTCCAGCAGGTCAAGGTTATCAAGGTAATAGACCAGCAGGTCAAGGTTATCAAGGCAATCGTCCAGCAGGAGAAGGTTATCAAGGTAATCGTCCGGCAGGCCAGGGATATCAAGGTAACAGGCCAGCAGGTCAGGGCTATCAAGGTAATCGCCCGGCAGGAGAAGGCTACCAAGGCAATCGTCCAGCAGGTCAAGGCTACCAAGGCAATCGCCCAGCAGGGGAAGGATATCAAGGTAATCGACCGGCAGGTCAAGGCTATCAGGGAAATCGCCCTGCAACACCGGGTGGTCAGCGGACCGGTGGTTATGGCGGTGGAACCAGCAATTATTCCAGACCAAGTGGCGGTTTTTCTCCACGTGGCTTTGAAGGTGGAAATAAAGATGATGATGATAAGCCAAGCTACAACAGATCTGGAGCTGGTGCTAAAAAAGGTGCTGGTCCTGCAAGACCTGGTGAACGCAAGAACTTTGACCAACAAATATTAGATAAAAAAGTTGCAGAGAAGAATGATAATAATAATAAAAGAAATAGAGACCGTATTAATAAAGAGAAAAACTATAAGGATAAAAACTTAGTAGGTCGTGATGATAGTGATTCAGATAACATCAAAACTTACAAAAAGGGTCAATTTATTCAACCGAAACCACTTCCGGTAGTGAAGGAAGAAGAGATTAAAGTAATTGCTATTCCAGAAGTATTAACAATTAAGGATCTTGCAGATAAAATGAAAAAGCCATCGGCTGCTTTAATTAAAAAGCTTTTCCTTGCAGGAAAGATTGTTACACTTAATCAAGAAATTACCTTTGAAGAAGCAGAAGAGATTGCGTTAGAGTATGATATCATAGCTGAAAAAGAAGTTAAGGTTAATGAGGTTGAAGAATTACTTAAGGAAGAGGATGAAGATCAGGAAACGATGAACAAGCGTCCTCCGGTAGTTTGTGTTATGGGTCATGTTGACCATGGTAAGACTTCCCTCCTTGATGCAATCAGAGAAACTAACGTTACCTCAAGAGAAGCAGGTGGAATTACTCAGCATATTGGTGCTTATATTGTAGAAGTAAATGGGGAGAAGATTACCTTCCTTGATACACCTGGACATGAAGCATTTACCTCCATGCGTATGAGAGGTGCCAAATCTACCGATATCGCAATTCTTGTTATTGCTGCTGATGATGGAGTAATGCCTCAGACAGTTGAGGCGATTAACCATGCAAAAGCTGCAGGAGTTCAGATTATTGTGGCGATTAATAAAGTTGATAAGCCGAGTGCTAACATTGAACGTGTTAAGCAGGAGTTGACAGAATATGAATTAGTTGCTGAGGATTGGGGCGGTGATACGATTTTTGTTCCAGTATCTGCGCATACGAAGGAAGGCATTGAGCGTTTATTAGAAATGATTCTTTTGACAGCAGAAATGCTTGAATTAAAAGCAAACCCGGATCGTAATGCAAGAGGTATTGTTATAGAAGCCGAGCTAGATAAGGGAAGAGGACCGGTAGCAACTATTCTTGTTCAAAAGGGTACACTCCGCGTTGGCGATAACGTTGCTGTAGGTTCCTCCTTCGGTAAAGTTCGTGCAATGATGGATGACAAGGGCAGAAGAGTCAAAGAAGCGACTCCTTCTACACCAGTAGAAATTCTTGGTTTGAATGAAGTACCGGATGCTGGAGAGACTTTCCTTGTAACAGATAATGAGAAGGAAGCCAGAATCATAGCGGAAGCATACCTTTCCCAAGGAAAAGAAAGACTTCTTTCTGACACGAAAGCAAAATTATCCTTAGATGGTTTATTCTCACAGATTCAAGCCGGTAATATTAAGGAACTTAATCTGATTATAAAAGCTGACGTTCAAGGTTCAGTTGAAGCAATGAAGCAGAGTTTGGTAAAACTTAGTAATAAAGAAGTTGCAGTACGAATTATCCATGGTGGTGTTGGCGCAATTAATGAGTCCGATGTTATCCTTGCGAGCGCTTCAAATGCAATTATCATTGGTTTTAATGTAAAGCCGGACAATGCAGCAAAAGAAACCGCAGACCGTGAAAACGTAGATGTGAAGCTTTACCGAGTTATTTATAACGCAATCAGTGATATTGAAGCAGCGATGAAGGGTATGTTAGATCCAATATTTGAGGAAAGAATCATCGGTCACGCAGAGATACGTATGACCTTTAAAGCTTCTGGTATTGGTACCATCGCAGGTTCCTATGTTCTTGATGGTAAAATAATAAGAGGAAGTAAATGCAGAATATATAGGGATAATTCTCTTGTCTATGAGGGCATCCTAACATCCTTGAAGAGATTTCAAGATGATGTTAAGGAAGTTGATAAGGGTTATGAATGTGGTCTCGTATTTGATAAGTTTAATGAAGTCAAAGAAGGCGACAAAGTAGAGCTCTTTGTTATGTCAGAAGTTCCAAGATAAGGTATAGTAAGTTATGCAAAGGTAAGCAAAGGTATACGTGAAGTTATAATGTATACCTTAGCAGTCTTACCCTTTGGAAAGCAAATTATCATTTATTAGGCTTTCTGATATTAAGATTAACTTCTTACCTTGATAGAAAGGTATTGGTGGTTTTATGAGGAAAAACAGTATTAAGAACACCAGAATTAATGGTGAAGTACAAAAAGAGCTGAGTATGTTGATCAGTAGAGAGATAAAGGATCCTAGAATAAATCCGATGACTTCTGTCGTTGCGGTTGAAGTTGCACCGGATCTTAAGACGGCAAAGGTATATATTAGTGTTCTAGGAGATGATGAATCAAAAAAATCAACCCTCCACGGATTAAAAAGCGCAGCTTCCTACATGCGAGGACAATTAGCAAAGTCACTCAATTTAAGAAATACACCCGAACTGACCTTTGTAATAGATAGCTCCATTGAATATGGAGTTCATATGTCAAAATTAATCGATGAAGTCAATAAGAACTTAAGCAGAAATGATGAAGAATTTGATGACTCCGAAGAAGATGACGGCGAAGATCAGGACGATGCTGAAGATAACGAAGATCATGACGATGAAGATCCAGACGATGAAGATCCAGACGAAGAAGAAAACGAGGATCATTACGACAAGGATGATGAAGCGGAACGAACAGAAGATGAGGAAGAATAGCCTATGAACAATATTAATGCAGAAATTAGTGGTGCAAAGAAAATAGCAATCGCAGGGCATATTAGGCCGGATGGCGACTGCATCGGATCTTGTACCGCACTATACCTATATTTGAAGCTGAATAAAGAGGAATTAGAAATTGATAAGGTTGATGTTTATCTAGAACCCTTTGGTAATGAATTTCGCATTTTAGCGGGTGCGGATGAGATTATGCATACCTATGAGTCCGAGGAACTATATGACATATTTATTTCCCTTGACTGTGGTAGCTTAGATCGATTAGGTAATGCATTAAAATTCTACAATACGGCTAAGAAAACCATTAATATTGACCACCACATAAGTAATCAATCCTTTGGTAAGGTGAATCATGTGGTGGCCGACGCTTCCTCTACTTGTGAAGTTTTATTCACGCTTATGGATGAGAAACTCATCACAAAAGAGATAGCCGAAGCATTATATGTTGGTATCATTCATGATACCGGAGTGTTCAAGCACTCCAATACATCAGAAAAGACAATGAATATCGCTGGTAAATTAATTAGTAAAGGAATTGACTTTTCAGAATTGATTGATGAATCATTTTATTCTAAAACATATATTCAAAATCAAATATTAGGTCGTTGTCTCATGGAGAGTATCCTAGTACTCCATGGTAGAGTAGTTGTCGGTACAATTAACCGTAAAATGTTAGATTTTTATGAAGCCTCATCCTCGGATTTGGACGGAATTATTGACCAGCTTCGAGTAACAAAGGGTACGGAAGTAGCAATCTTTATCTATGAGACGGATCTTCAGGAGTATAAGGTTAGCATGAGATCCAATGGCGAAGTAAACGTAAGTAAGATTGCAGTTTATTTTGGCGGTGGAGGTCATATCAAGGCTGCAGGTTGCACGATGAAGGGATCGCTACACGATGTAATTAATAATTTGACCCCGCATATAGAAGCTCAGTTAAATGAGTTGAAGTAGCTCTGAAAGCAAACAATCGGTAAGGAGCACAAGCAATTGATTAATGGAATTATTAATGTTTATAAAGAAAAAGGTTATACCTCTCATGATGTAGTAGCTAAAATGAGAGGTATCTTAAAAATAAAGAAAATTGGTCACACCGGTACACTTGATCCGGATGCACAAGGGGTTCTTCCTGTTTGTATTGGTAAAGCTACGAAGCTTGTAGATATGATTACGGATAAGGATAAAACCTACGAGGCTGTATGTAAGCTTGGAATTACAACGGATACCCAGGATATTACTGGTAAAGTATTAACTACAGCACAGGTGAATGTCACCTACGAGCAAATTGAAGAAGTAATCAAAAGTTACATAGGCGAGTATTTACAATTACCCCCGATGTACTCAGCAATTAAAGTGGATGGAAAAAAATTATATGAACTGGCAAGACAGGGCAAGGAGATTGACCGAGAACGTCGAAAGGTCATTATTAAGGATATCCGAATCTTAGATTATTCCAAGGAGGATAACGAAGTGAAGGTATCCGTAGATTGTGGAAAAGGGACCTATATCAGAACTTTACTACATGATATTGGTGAAACCTTAGGTTGCGGTGGAACAATGAAAAGCCTGATCAGAACCGCAGTTGGTAATTTTATGGCTGAAGAGGCGCTTAAGTTATCCGAGATTGAGGAATTAGTGCATGAGGATCGACTTGAGCCTTATGTAGTAACAGTGGATCAAATTTTTGAAGTATATTCGAAACTTTCGGTGGATCGTGAATACCATAAATTGATATATAATGGTAATTCTTTTCGTAAAGAGCATCTGTCAGAACCAATGAATGAAGTAACTACGGAATTAATCAGAATATATGACGCAGAGGATACTTTTATTGGGATTTATCGTTTTGATACTGAAGATAATCTATATAAGCCGGTAAAAATGTTCTTATAATACAGTTAGTCAACCTTGTAAAACAACGTTTAACTATTATAGATGCGAGCGAGCAAAGTAATTGATTATTATCGGTTTGATATGCTTACTTTCATAATGGTAGTAGCTTGGAGGATACAATGGAGTATATAGCAGGAAATACAAATTTTAAATATAATAACAGCGTGGTAACCTTAGGAAAATTCGATGGACTTCACCTCGGGCATCAACAGCTGATTGACTTAGTTATATCATACAAGAAGCAGGGTTTGACGGCTGTTATGTTTAGCTTTCTTTTGCATCCTGGCAACTTGTTTTCAGATAAAGAATTTGAATTGATTTATACCGAGGAAGAAAAGCTGGCCAAATTAAATCGATGTGGTATTGATGTTCTTATTTCCTATCCCTTTACTGCGGAGACAAGAACCATGAAACCAGAGGATTTTATCAAAGAAATTTTAGTTGAGAAGTTGGATACGAAAGTAATTGTCGTAGGCAAGGATTTTCGCTTTGGTTTTCAACGTAGTGGTGACGTAGCACTTTTGAAGCAGTATGAAGAAACTTACGGTTATAAGGTAATTGACTGTGATAAGAGAAAGTGGAAGAATGAAGTAATTAGTAGTTCTGCAATACGCAAAGAGCTTAAAGAAGGTAATATGGAAGCTGTCAACGCAATGTTAGGACAACCCTATACCATCCGTGGAGAAGTGGTTCACGGAAGAAGAATCGGAAGAACCATAGGTATGCCAACCACGAATTTAATTCCGCCATCTACAAAGTTACTGCCCCCTTGTGGTGTATATGCTTCAAAAACATTGATTGATGGAGTCTATCATAATGGTGTAACGAATATTGGCTATAAACCAACAGTAGGAGAAGAGGAATACATCGGAGTAGAGACTTTCATCTTTGATTATGATGATGATTTATATGGCAAAATGATCGAAGTAGAGCTGTTCTATTATATAAGGCCCGAGTTGAAATTCGGATCCCTGGAGGAACTGGTTCAAAAGATGAGAGAAGATATCATACATGCACAGAAATTTTTAAAAATGTAATTAGCAATCTGTCCTAACACAGTGATTTGATCACTGTGTTAGGACAGATTTTTTATATTTTTTTGATAGAAAGTATTTTCACCAAAATTATAAAATCATTAAAAATGGGATAAAGGTATATCATGTAATTGTTAAATATAGTATAATCATGAGATGATTAACAAATATTTAACAATAATACAATTAATGGGGGTAAATTTATGCTGTCGGTAAGAGGAGTAACGAAGAAGTATGGAAAATTAGTTGCCAATGATAATATTAGTTTTGAGATAAATGCAGATGAAATATCGATTCTGCTCGGACCAAATGGTGCCGGTAAATCAACTATCATCAAGTGTATTGCAGGTTTATTAAAATTTGACGGTTCAATTTTTATCAATGGAAATGAAAACAAATCACTTTTGGCAAAAAGAGATCTAGGTTATATTCCAGAGCTGCCAGCACTTTATGATATGCTAACTGTTTGGGAACACTTAGAGTTTATTGGTAGAGCTTATTCATTGCAAAATTGGAAGGAGCGTGCGGAAAATATGCTGGAACGCTTTGAACTTGATGATAAAAAGAAAAAACTTGGTAGTGAATTGTCAAAGGGTATGCAGCAGAAGGTAAGCATCTGTTGTGGGCTGCTTCCGAATCCGAGAGTAATTCTCTTTGATGAACCGATGGTGGGGTTAGATCCTCATGCAATCAAAGAACTAAAGAATCTAATCGTGGAAAAGAAGAGGGAAGGAAATGCAATTTTAATTAGTACTCACATGTTGGATAGTGTATCTGAATTCTGGGATAGCACGAATATTATGATAAATGGCAGAATTGCTGCCAGACGAACCAGGCGAGAGGTGGAAGGTTCCAGAGAGAACTTAGAGGATTTATTCTTTCAGATTACGGAAGGAGATAAATCAAAATTATGAAAGCATTGTCTTATTTATTATTAAACAGAATGAAAAACCGCATTCTGTCCCTTAAAAAAAAGCCTGCGTTCCTGATATTGTATGGTTTCATTCTGATAATGGTGATATTCTCCGTAGTAATGTTAATTGTTTTTAATAAGGATATAGAGACGACGCATTATGCAGATGAGCGTATTTTATTTATGATAATAGCTGGGCTTGGATTACTATTTCTTTGGTTATTTACCAATACAGGTCTGTCTACCGGATCGAGTTTATTTACCATGCCCGATGTAGGACTGCTGTTTGTATCGCCGATATCTCCGAAGAAAATACTCATGTATGGTTTACTCAGCACCTTAGGGAAATCACTCTTAGGTTCAATTTTTATATTTTATCAAATTGGTAATTTGAAAGCAAATTTTGGATATGGGATGAAAGAAATAATTGCATTATTTCTTGTATTTGCGCTTATGGTTCTATTCTGTCAATTATTATCCATCGAGGTCTATATATTCACAAATGGCAATCCTGGAAGAAAAAATTTAGTAAAGGGCCTTCTTTATGCTTTTACTGTAGTATTATTATTGGCCGTTCTTTTCATTCAAAGACAAGAGCAGGTAAGTATACTAGAAGCTACATTTCGTGTTGTCGGTTCGAATTGGTTTGGTTATGTTCCGGTAACTGGCTGGATTACAATGTTTTTTATAGGCGTAGTGCAGGGAACACTGTCGATGATTTTAATTCCGACTGGATTATTTCTGGTGATAGGATTTTTAATTGTTTCTCTGTTAACCGTCGGAAAAGCTGATTATTACGAGGACGTTCTATTATCTACCGAAGTGAACTATCAGAAAGTGAATGCAGCAAAAGAGGGCCGTAATCTTCCTCGCGCTGGTAACAAGAAGATTAAGGTTAAGGATAATGACCAAGGGATTAACAAAGGCTTTGGTGCGATGACTCTTGCATATAAACATATCCTGGAGCTGAAAAGAAAAAGTAGATTTATATTTGTAGATGGTTATACAATATTAACAATGGTTGGAATTGGTATTGTCGGATATAACTTTAAATTGAAGGGTGCGCCAGAAGCCGCCGTTTATGGAGTCTTAGCAACGATAATATATTTTCAGTATTTTCTTACTATGATGGGTAAATTAAGTGGGGAATTATTAAAGCCTTATATTTATTTGATACCTGAAAAATCCTTGACGAAGGTATTCGCAGCGTCCGTAACCTCTTTAATTAAGCCTTGTGTAGATGGTGTTTGTATTTTTACGGTGATGGCCGTAATTGGTGGAGCCACTCCTTTGACCTGCCTCTTTTCTGCACTGGCGTACGCAGCATCCGGAGCTGTATTTGTTGGATTAACAATTCTGTATCAAAGAATACTGGGAGGGCAGCCAAATAAAATTGTTCAAGGGTTTATCGGTTTGGGCTTATTGCTTGCAGTTATGGCACCCGCAATTGGAGTATCTGTAGCAGCAGCTTTTTTACTACCGTCTTCATTGAATTTCCTTTGCACACTTCCGTATACAATTTTTTGTTTACTATTTGCTACTTTCATGTTTCTTGTTTGTGGAAATCTAATCGATAAAGCGGAGTATACAGGCAGATTATAAGTTTACAACAGTGCAATACTACAGAAGCCTACAATACCACACAAGAATTTTTTGAATTGCGTTGAATTGTTTGATAATTTACAAAAATATGTTTACAATAAAGTTAGAATGTGTTACTATACCTTAGTGATTATTAGCCAATACTCAGAAGTTGGAGGCTCCGACCTTTTTCTTAGTATTAGGCGTTTCAGCGAAAGGAGAAATATATTATGATAAGCAAAGACAAAAAATCGGATATCATCAAAAATTTCGGAAGAACACCTGAGGATACAGGATCACCGGAAGTTCAAATTGCACTTTTAACAGAAAGAATTACTGAGTTAACAGAGCATTTGAAGAATAACAAGAAGGATCACCACTCCAGAAGAGGCCTTCTTAAGATGGTTGGACAAAGAAGAGGTTTACTAGAATACTTA
>JAQSYO010000087.1 GCA_029256105.1 Herbinix sp. | reverse complement strand
TTCAAATAATGATATTTTGTTGTTATCTATATAAGGAGCCTTGCTCCTCTTCAAATTCTGTTATTTTTTTGTTGTCTGTATAAGGAGTCTTGCTCCTTTTCAATTTCTGTTATTTTTTTGATGTCTTTATAAGGAATCTTGCTCCTTTTCAATTTCTGTTATTTGTTGTTGTCTGTATAAAGAACCTTGCTCCTTTTCAATTTCTGTTATTTGTTGTTGTCTGTATAAAGAACCTTGCTCCTTTTCAATTTCTGTTATTTTGTTCATGACTATACTCTTGCTACTTAACTTCCAAATTTCGCAAACCTATATTTAAGTTATCGTTAACTATTTATTGTATCATTCATAAAATACAGTCATATATTAGACTATTTTGGAGCTGCAACTGAATCTCGAAAGATAATACGGCCGCTGATGACTTTTCTGCTGCATTCCCCGCTTGGTATTCTCACACGTTTTAGAATCGAATTAACAGCGGACTCCGACATTGCTTCCACATTAACTTCAACTGTAGTAATCGCCGGATTACTTACCGTTGCATAAATGTAATTATCATAACCTACCACTGATACATCCTCGGGAACTCGAAAGCCGGATTTTTTAAGCTGCAGAATTAAGCTATATGCAACTTCATCGCAGTTACATACAAAAGCCGTAGGCATATGTATCGGCAATTGGAGTTCGCAAAACTTTCCCTTTTCATCTCGGTCGTTGATAATCCATTCCTCATTTAATTGCAATTTATTATATAGCAATGACTTATAATACCCAATATACCGATCCATAATACTTGTCGTTGCATTACGATTACCTACAAATCCAATGTCCTTATGGCCGATGGAAAATAAATAATTTGTTAATTCATAGGCTCCATAGAAACTGTCGCTAACAATCGTATCCACTTCAAAGTGATCATCATTAAAATCCAAAAAAATAAACGGTATATTAGATGAGGCTATTTTTTCAATATAAGCTCTGCTCATCTGACCCAATATAATAATCCCATCCACTTTATTATTTTGGATGACATGAGGCAGTCTGCACTCTTTTTCCGCTTCATCCGGTACCACTTCCAATATTCCAAAATAATCATAATCCAATAAATCTTTCACAACCGTCTGATACATCTTAGAATAGAATGCACTGTCATGCATAAACTGTTCCGCTACCAGTATGCCAATATTATAATTCATCCCTTCCTTCATGCTTTTCCCAATAAAATTATAGCGGTATCCCATTTCTTCTGCTTTTTGCTTAATGGTTTCCCGAACAGAATCACTGACTCCTTCTCTGTCTGTGAGCGCTTTTGATACAGTAACCGTACTTACTCCCAGCTGCATCGCAACATCCTTCATCGTAACACTTTTCCCCATTATTTTGTCCTTCCACTTGTAAAAATATAATATATATCCATCAATTACAATTTTATCAAAAAAAATGGAATTGTCAAAATATCATTGACAATTCCATAACATTTTTATATGTTTCTGTCCTCTATCCATACATTTAAGTCAAAATAGTAAGATAATTCATAGAAATACGAGTTCTGTGAATTTATTATCCTACTTTGATCTTTCATAAGGAGTAGGCCAATCAATATTTTCTCTCAGTTCCTTCGCCGCCTGAAGAGTCCAATATGGATTTCTAAGAAGTTCCCTTCCCAAAAAAATAAAATCAGCTCTATCGTTTTGCAATATTTCTTCTGCCATAAGCGGAGAGGTAATGAGTCCTCCTGCAATGACCGGAACAGCAACTTCTCTTCTTATCGTCTCTGCAAACTTTACCTGATATCCCGGATAAACTTTCATTGTGGTATCAATCACACCTCCGGAGCTTACATTAATTAAATCAATACCATCGTCTTTCACTAATTGGAGCATTTCAGCCATTATCGTATCATGATTTCCTTCCGATGAATAATCTTCTGCTGACACTCTAACTATTATTGGTTTTTCCTTAGGCCATACGGATTTTACTTCCCGCAATATCTCCTTCAGGAATCTTACCCGGTTCTCCTTATTTCCACCATACTCATCCGTCCTTTTATTGATTAGTGGTGATAAGAACTCACTAATCAGATATCCGTGAGCCGCATGAAGTTCAATGGTATCAAAACCTGCCAGATCCGCTCTTCTTGCAGCATCACGAAAGGCAGCTTCTACCTTCTTAATATCTTCTAAACTCATTTCAATTGGAGTTCTGTACTTATCACTAAAAGCAATAGGGCTGGGCGCAATATTAGATTCTGCTGATACTTCGGACTTCCTTCCGGCATGTGCTAATTGAACTCCCACTTTCGCACCATATACTTTGCAGGCTTCAACAATCCTTTTTAAACCTTCTATCTGTTCGTCCTTCCATAAGCCTAGATCTCTATCCGTGATACGTCCTCTATTTTCAACACCAGTTGCCTCCAATAGAATCAACCCTACTCCACCAACTGCTCGCGTTGTATAATGAACGAAATGCCAATCCTTAGCCATACCATCATTATCGGAGCTATACATACACATTGGTGCCATAACGATTCTATTTTTTAATTCCATATTCTTTAGTTGAAAACTTGAAAACAATTTAGCCATATTCGATTCCTCCAATCGTGACCTATCCAGGTGATACCTATTCAACAATCGCAATTACTTCTACTTCACAGAGAACATCCTTGGGTAGTTTCTGTGCAGCTACACAGGATCTAGCCGGCTTTCCGACAAAATATTCTGCATAAACCTCATTAAATGCAGCAAAATCATCCATGTTCTTAAGGAAACAGGTTGTTTTAATAACATGCTCGAAGGTTACCCCTGCTGCCTCCAGAATTGCGGCTATATTCTTCATTACTTGTGTCGCTTGAAGTGTTATATCTCCCTCTACGACCAGTCCGTTCTCCGGATTAATCGGGATTTGCCCTGATGAATATAACATATTTCCATGAATCATTGCTTGAGAATAAGGTCCGATTGCTGCCGGTGCCTTATCGGTTTGGATTACTTTAAACATAACATTACCTCCGGTCTTTCATTTTCTTATCATTATAATGATTATATTTCCATTTTTCAATACCGGAATGTTCCAATGCTATAAAAGCAGTGTACTTTGAATTATTTTATCGATTTAACCAATACTTAATATTGATAAATGAAATCAAGAGGTAGTAACATGTGAAAGGAATTTTGAATACACCAAAATTCCTCTGAAAAAACTTTACACTGGTTATTTGTGCCACCGCGGAGCGGCGGAATGGAGGTATCAATGAATAGAAATGATGATTTAAATTTTTTCAAAGGATTAATTAATGGGTTTTTTATCAGCATTTTATTATGGTT
>JAQSYO010000046.1 GCA_029256105.1 Herbinix sp. | reverse complement strand
TGACTTGCCATAAAAAAAGCCGCCTCCTTTTCGCACTTAATTTCAGTACGACAAGTGGTGACTGTACACTCATCCGTGTGTATCTTCATATTTCATACAATCATGCAAATCATGAATGATTTGCCTCTAAAAGTATTTTATGAGATTTTTCACACGTTTTATCTGCCCGATGGCAGAAAATTGTATGGTACAGTGACTTGTCGCCAGTTTCATAACTTGACCTTCGCTCCACGGAACACCTACCCGATTACAGTAGCAACCTCACGCTTCTACGCTATCAATGTCACAACATTTGATATTATACACTAAGAACATAGCTTTTGCAAGTAGTTTTTAAAATCTTTTTTCGCAGCATTTTACTGTCACCTGCTACATTCTACCAAATCGAAACTACGGTTATTATTCTCATAAATATTAAGTGCTATTCGTAGTATAAATAATTTTTATTACGATTATTATTGCAATATAAATATAATCAAAAAAGGTTCAACTCTATATGTATATCTATTAAGTTTCGAATAACGAGCAATTCCAATATATGGTCAGAACTATAGGTAATAAAAAAGGCTATCGAAACTTTCTCTAGAAAGAATTAGTTTCTATAACCTTTTTTCGTCTTATCTTATTCTGCCGGATCGTAACCGACAACTGACCAAATGCCAGTATCGTCTTGGCGTATGAGCCGCTTCAGGTAGACACGTTTTGCAATTGATGTATCGCTTTTGATCTCTGCTATTGCATCGGTACCATTATTCTTAACCATCTGTATATCTTCATATGCAATCGGGTAATCTCCTATAATTCCCTCAGGAGATAGCAGAAGACTTGCAAATACTTGTGATACAAAGACCGGATCCAACTTCCATGGGGAATGCCCTGCGTCGACACTCTTCTGATCATTCTCTTCCGCTGCAAGATCTACTCGAACTTCCACCTGTGGTTTATCTGTATCCTTCTCATCTGTAATTATGACTTTACCGCCTGTTAAGCTCTCTGCAAAAGCAGACAATTTCTCTAAGGAAATGTTACCGAGTACGTTATATTCCATTCCCTGTTCCTGCCAGCGGATGGAGAATGCATCAGAATTAGTTCGAATTTCTGCCTTATTGTTATTCACAAATCCTAATATAGCGTCGGATTCCGTTGAGAATTCCTTCCTTACTTTGGACTGTAGAATTATTACCGTCTTATTTTGATCTTTGGTAACATAATAGAACTTCACAGCTGATTCATTCTTTTGAATTGCCATCTTCTTTAATGTATAACCTTCCGGAATATCCTCTGGGATTAGAGGCTGAAAGCCAACGATGCTTTCTACTTCCTCAATGGTGCTGATAACCTGTTCCGGATTAGTGTCAATTTCTTCATACCCACTTGGTATGTTATATACAAGGAGCTCACTAGGAATTCCATCTTCAAATTCAATGGAGCTAAAGGTTACTTTATATTGAATTGCATTCTGCATAGCAGATTGTCGTTGCAAAGGCAGATCCGTCTCCTTGTCGACCCAAAGACGATAGGTATCTCCACCCTCCGGTGTAACTTCTAATATGGAAGCTTCCCTTCCAGCTATCCTCTCGTCTCCGACTACCTTTACTGAGACTGCATTCCTTACTTCCTCTATTTCATTCCCCAGTTCAAAGGTAAAACGATATGGATCCGGAAATGTCGTGAACCGGTAAACTACTTCTTCCTCCGGTCTAATCTGCCATTTCTCCTGCCCGTTGTTTACTGTAATTATACCACTAGCAGTACCCTTAAGCTCTGTCAGATAATAATTACCTTTTTTATCTGCCCATACTTCTCTGGCAGACTGTGTCATTGTCTCACCCAGTTCATTCGTTTCTATTACATTTAGTACACCGTGGTAAGCCTTAACCTCCTTCATCGCCTGCTCCATTGCATAAACAACTCCGGAATTTTTATTGGGTAACGCTAAGTCAAATGATACAAACAATAGAACGGCTGCCGCAGCTGCTGCTGCCGTTAATATCACAGCTCGTTTTATTATTTTAACAATTGACCCTTGCTGTTTATTTGGTTCCCTACCTTTTAGTGAAGCAATCAATCGCTCCGGATAATTTGCATCTGGGTATTCCGTTTCTTTTACTGTACGAATCAATCGAACAGTTTCGGTTAATTTTTGATACTCATTAGAAGTATCCCCTTTCTGCCTTGGTTTCTTTTCTGCATTCAATTCGTCTATATATCTGGATAACTTTTTCTCCTTATACATCAACTTTTACCCCTCCTTACACAGTTTTTGAATTTATTATTTTTGATAATGCTTTAATTGCACGATATTGAAGAACACGAATTGTACTCTCTTTTTTTTGCATCAGCTCTGCTGTTTCTGCAGCGGAATACCCCTTAATAATTCGTAAAGTAATCACTGTCTGCTGCTCCTTTGTTAAACTTCCCATAGCAGCATCAATCATAGTTCTAGTATTCACGGTATCTGCAAAGTCTCCCTCTGCCATTTCCTCCGGGTTAATCTCTTCAATATTAACGCTTCTTCCCTTCCTTTGTTTTGATCTCCATTGGTCTCTTATAATATTCATTGAAATTGCTTTTAAGTAGCTGCTATATTCGATTACCTTTATATTGGTTTTATCTAGATAGGAAATCGCCCTAGCATAGGTTTCCTGCGTTATGTCTTCCGCTTCCTCGCGGTTCTGGACTTTATAATAGATGAAACGATATAGTTCTTTCCAAGTACTTGCACACATTTTTTCGATAAACTCATTTTGGCTTGTATCTTCCATCCATTCTCCCTTCTCCCCAATAGAATTTCTACCTATTATTACATTCTTATATAAACATAGACGCCACACAGTTGAATTCGTTACATCAATTATTAATTTATTAATTTAATTGAAAGATATTTAAAATATATCCATTTCTTGCCATGTTAGTATCTAATATATAAATAGAAAGGCTGTAATAGATTTTGATAATATTTCAAAATTCTATTACAGCCTTCATTGTTTATAACTATTAATATATACTTTTTGAATTTTTTCAATTATAAGATGATTCCTATAACAGTTAAATTTTCTATTTTTCCCAACGTCCTGATGCACCACAGGGTAAAACAAGTCCATTATCTGATACTGGTAATCCGATTTCATCTGCAGTAACCTTACCACCAAACTTCTTTCCCAATTCTTCGGAAAGCATATAAGATAATACCCCTGCCTGTAACCCGGTTGTATATGAATTTAGTAAGAAGAATAAAGGTTCGTCCGATAATGCTTTCGCACATAGCTGAACAAAGGGATGAATGCTGTCTTCGATCTTCCATATCTCACCCTTAGGACCTCTGCCATAGGAGGGTGGATCCATGATAATTGCATCGTATTTGCTCTCTCTTCGAATTTCACGCTCTACGAATTTCACGCAGTCATCTACGATGTAACGGATAGGTGCATCCGCAAGTCCAGACGCTGCTGCATTCTCTCTTGCCCAGGTTACCATACCCTTCGAAGCATCCACATGCGTTACAGAAGCTCCGGCTTTCGCTGCTGCCAAGGTTGCTCCACCTGTATATGCAAATAAATTTAAGACCTTTACCTGTCTACCCTTAACACTCTTAATTTTCTCCGAAAACCAGTCCCAGTTTACTGCTTGCTCTGGGAAGAGTCCTGTATGCTTAAAGTTGAAGGGCTGTAGGTTGAAGGTCAAATCCTTATAGGCAATGTCCCACTGCTTCGGCAAATCAAAGAACTCCCATTCACCACCACCCTTAGAACTTCTGTGATAATGTGCATTCGGTTTTTTCCAACCCTTTTGCAGTCTGGGCGTATCCCAGATAACCTGTGGATCTGGGCGTACTAAAATATAATTCCCCCATCTCTCCAGTTTTTCACCATTTGAGGTATCTATAACTTCATAATCCTTCCAATCCTTAGCAATCCACATAACATTCTCTCTTTCTAGTCATCATCAAAATATTTCTTTCCTATTATAAACCAGGACTTCCATAATTACAACGAAAACCTCCCAGTTAACTTTAGCCGTTAACTTTTGCCAATCGTCTATAAGCTTCCTCTCATTATTCTAACCATTTTTTAACTTGACGTTACTCCCATTTCATAATAAACTTATAACTGTAAGAAGTTAACAATGAGACCTGACATTATGCAGGTTCCAAACACATAAACAATAACAAATAACAGGGAGGAAATTATGGGAATTTTAACAAGATTTCGTGACATCATGTCCAGTAACATCAACGCACTGCTTGATAAAGCAGAAGATCCTGAGAAAATGATTGATCAATGTCTCAGAAATTTAAATGCCGATCTTGGAAAAGTAAAATCGGAAACTGCAGCAATTATGGCTGAGGAGCAAAGAGCAAAAAGAGTTCTTGAAGATTGTAATGAGGATATTGCTAAGATGCAGGCCTATGCTGTTAAAGCATTAGAAGCAAATAACGAAGCAGATGCAAGAAAATTTTTGGAGCAGAAGGCTTCCTTATCTTCAAGACAAACAGGACTTCAAGAAGCCTTTAATTTAGCTCACACCAATGCAACCCATATGCGTGAGATGCATGATAAGCTTGTTGACGATATCAATGAGTTAGAGTCCCGTAAGGATATGATCAAAGGTAAGCTCGCTGTAGCTAAGACGCAAGAACGTATCAACAAGATGGGCTCCTCTGTAGTAAGTGCTAACGACTCTATGGCCAGCTTCCAAAAATACGAAGACATGGCTGACAGAGCCTTGGATAAGGCAAATGCTATGGCAGAGTTAAATAACTCCTCTTCTGCTCAGTCCATTGATGATTTATCAGAAAAATATGCTACTAACACCGTTGTTGAAGACGAATTAGCAGCCTTGAAAGCTAGTTTAAATAAGTAAGAATTAGTTGATATCATAACGCAAGTAATAATATTTATATTAATTGTACAATTCGAATAATAATTTAGCATAATATCTATCCTGATATAAAATGCTATGTACTAGAATAATAATGACATAGAAGAATGTCCGCAAATGAAAAGACACGCTCTTTCATGTTTGCGGACATTTTATCAAGTAAGGAGGTTTAACGATGTCCACTGGGATACAATATAAATGCCCTAATTGCGGAGCCGATATGGCCTTTGATAGTCACACCGGATTACTCCGTTGTGATAGCTGCGGCAAGACGGATAACATCGAAACTATGGCGGGTAAGACGGTAGATTCTGCCGAAGGTAACGTCAGTTATGAAATGGATGAAGAGGATACAAAAGCCGCCAATTCTGCCTTCGAAAAGGATTATGACGATCCTTCTGATACAGATGCACCAAGCAATCATGCTACCTTCGGCGAAAATGAAGCAACGGAGTATCATTGTAAAAACTGCGGTGCTGTCCTAATTACAGATGCCCAGACCACTGCTACTACTTGTAGCTTCTGTGGCGCGGGTGTTGTACTCGGCGATCGCCTAACAGGCAGTCTTGCCCCTGCTAAAGTAATTCCATTTACAATAAGCAAAGATCAAGCACAGGAAGCTTTTAAGAAATGGTGCCGAAAGGGTTTATTAACGCCAACTGATTTTATGACTGCTGATAGAATTAAGAATATAACCGGTCTTTATGTTCCCTTCTGGTTATATGATTTAAACGGTCGTGGTGAAGCGGAAGCTACTTGTACTAGAGTTCGAACTTATACTAGTGGTGATTGGATCTACACTGAGACAAAGTTCTATAATGTATATCGAAAGGTAGATTTGAATTATTCTCGTATTCCCTGTGATGCCTCTAAGAAAATGGAAGATAACATGATGGATAAGCTTGAGCCTTACCAATATGGCAATCTGAAGGATTTTAATATGCCCTACCTAGCTGGCTATATCGCTGAGAAATATGATTTTGATGAGGAACAAATGCTACCACGAATAAAGGAAAGGGTAGGTACCTACGTCGACAATTATATCCGTTCTACGATCAGCGGTTATTCTAGTGTTAACATTCATCACAAGAATATCAATATTATAAAGAAACATACGGATTATACACTCCTGCCAATATGGATGGTATGTTATGATTATAGACAGGCGGAGCATAACTTTGCAATGAACGGACAGACCGGTAAAATAGTAGGAAAGCCTCCGATTAGTAAAGCTAAAATAGCTGCTTGGTTTACCGGGATTTCTACCGGAAGTTTTATCATCTTTCAGTTACTCACATTTTTATTAGGAGGTGGATTGGCATGAAGCAATTTATGACGAAGCCATTGATGATTACAAGATCACTTCTAATTTTCGCTGCATTATGTCTTATAGTTTTCATAACATCCGTAACTACCGCATATGCTTCTGAGACGGATAATGAGACAAGTAATCAACATGTTTATGACAAAGCAAACCTTTTATCCACATCTGAGGTTAATGATTTAGAGGAGATGTGTACAGAATATGGGGATGAGGCAGGAATTGATATCATGATACTTACCCATGATGATCCCGATGCCGTGTACGCAGAAGATTATATTGAAAATTTCGAAGATACGTTGCCTGTTGGTGACAGAGTGTATATTCTTGTAGATATGTATAATAGAGATGTATTCATTGAAGGCTTCGGACTTGCCGGAACGTACATCCAATCCAAGCGTATTGATGTCATAATTGATGAAATTACCCCCTCTTTGACTAGTGGCTATTATTATGATGCTTTTTCAACCTATATTAAGAGTTCAGCTGCATATATGAGTGATGATTCAGAATTAAATTCCGATAACGATTATACCGCAAGCGCTCCTCAGTCAAGTGATCCTAATGCACCTAATTATGATGAGACCTGGCCGGCCGATTACAACTCCTATGATAATCGTATTGAAAATATATTAACCAATGTTTGGATCCAACTACTTGCAGCAATTATCATTGGTGCCATCGCTGTTATTATCATGGCCTATAATTCTGGCGGCAGGATGACGGCAGGGGGCAATACTTATATGGATTCCAATAATTCTGGGTTAATTGGTCGGCGAGATGATTATATCAGAACCCAAGTAACCAGAGTAAGAAGACCTCAAAATAACAACAATGGCGGAGGGGGCTTCAATGCCGGTGGTTTCCGAGGCGGTACCTCCGGAGGCGGACGTTCCCACAGTTCTGGTGGAGGTAAGTTTTAGTAGTTTTTCCTAGTCATTCGGTTTATAATATCTATAGCTTAATATTATAAAGCTCGCTATCTTGAAGCAGGTCCATATTGGACTTATGTTAGATAATCGACAATAACTTTTACTTTAACTAAAAAAACATTGATAGACTAAACTCAGAACCGAACCATCTTACTGTTAAGTTTTATTACAGTAAGATACTAAATTTTTATCAAGGGAGGAAATTATATGGGTATATTTTCAAGACAATTTGCTAATGTTGTTGAGTGGCAAGAATTTCGCGATGACATGATTTTCTACAAATGGAGCAATGACGAAATTAAAAAGGGAAGCCGCTTAATCATTCGTCCCGGTCAGGATGCGGTATTTCTATATAACGGTAAAATAGAAGGAATCTTTAAAGATGAGGGAGATTACGATATTGAGTCCCAGATTATTCCGTTTCTTTCCACTCTTGCTGGATTTCGATTTGGCTTTAACAGCGGAATCCGCGCTGAGGTACTCTTTGTAAACACAAAGGAATTCATGGTCAAGTGGGGCACACAGAATGCAATTAACATCCCTACCTCCCAATTACCAGGTGGAATGCCCATTCGTGCGAATGGTACCTTTACGTTTAAAGTAGCTGATTATGTTAAATTAATTGATAAAATTGCTGGTGTGAGACAGAGCTATAATGTGGAGGACGTCAGACTTCGTATCGTAGCAATTCTAGATCAATTATTGATGAAATGGATCTCCAAAGAAGGCAAGGATATGTTCAACCTTCAATCTAATTCCTTTGATATTGCCTCAGGAATACGCACAGATCTTGATATGCAGCTCTTTGACACTGGATTATCGGTAACTGCTTTTAATATCATGAGCTTTACCTATCCGGAAGAAATTCAAGCAATGATTAATAAGAATGCTTCCCAAAGTATGGTCGGCGATTTGAACCGCTATCAACAAGTAGCCATGACCGAGGGTATTACTTCTGGTAAAGTAAAGGGCGGTGGTGTTGCTTCTGATATGGCTGGAATGATGATGGGAATGACCATGGCGAATCAGATGATGCAGAATATGAATAATCAAAATGGACAGAATACGAATAATCAAAATGGACAGAATGCGAGTAATCACACGAACAATGATGTGAATGCACAAGTAAGTACTAAACCAAATTTTTGTCCTAATTGCGGTACCAAAACATCAGCTGCTAACTTCTGTCCCAATTGTGGCCAAAAGTTAGTATGATGTAATTTTCCTATCGTTATTAGTACGAATAATATTTACAGGGTGAATCAATTCAATTGATTTCACCCTGTTTTATTTTCAGCTCACTTAGCTAACCTTGAATACCTTATCATTCATTAATTTATTTAGTTTCATTTCTGCTTCTTCCATAGTAGCACCCTTAACCCCAAAGTAGAATTTAATCTTAGGCTCCGTACCCGAAGGTCTGATTGCACACCATGCATTGTCGTTTAAATCAAAGTATAATACATCTGATTTAGGAAGTCCGGTCGGTGTTACTGCACCGGTCTCCATGTTGATAATCGTATCTTTTTGATAATCTCTAATTTTAAGAACCTTATAATCTCCAGCTGTCTTTGGTGCATTTACACGATAGCTTTCCATAATTTCTTTTATTTTCTGCATACCCTCCATACCCTTTAAGGTAACGGATACCAGATCCTCTTTAAAGTAACCATATTTCTTGTAAATATTATTCATCTGCTCATAGAGTGTTATGCCTTTTGATTTATAGTAAGCGGCTGCTTCACATAATGCCATAACTGCAACTACAGCATCTTTATCTCTTGAATGTGTGCCAATTAGACAACCATAACTCTCTTCATAACCAAATACATACTCATTGGATCCTGTCTCTTCAAATAATTTTATTTGCTCTCCAATATATTTAAATCCGGTTAATACTTCGATAAGCCTTGCATTGTAATGCTCTGCAATAAGATCGGAAATATTACCTGTAACAATTGTCTTAATCAAAGCAGCATTCTTAGGAAGCGTTCCCTGCTCTGCCTTTTGGGAAAATTCATATTCCGCCACCAAAGCGCCTGTCATATTACCATTAAAAAGAACAAACTCACCATTTGCATCCTTAGCCATAATACCAAGTCGGTCAGCATCCGGATCAGTTGCCATGATAATATCAGCCCCAACTTCCTTCGCCAACTTCAGTGCTAAGGTAAATACTTTCGGGTCCTCTGGGTTTGGGTATCCAACGGTTGAGAACTCAGAATCCGGAAGCTCCTGTTCTGGAACAATATATACATTTTCGAAACCAAGTTCGTTTAATATTCTTCTTACAGGAAGGTTACCCGTTCCGTGTAAAGGAGTATATACAATTTTTAATTTTTTACCTTCTTCGCTGATTGGATTTACTACCAGCTTCTTTAACTCAGCAATATATTTATCATCAATTTCTTTCCCTATTACCGTAAGAAGCCCTTGATTAATTGCTTTCTCCTTCTCCATCGTCTTCGCTAGGGAAAAATCAGTGATTGCTTTTACTTCATCAATAATCTCTTCATCCTTCGGATACGTAATCTGAGCACCATCCTCCCAGTATACCTTATAACCATTATATTCCGCTGGATTATGGCTAGCTGTAATAACAATACCTGCAACACAACCCAATTCTCTTACTGCAAATGAAAGCTCTGGAGTGGGTCTTAGTGTTTCAAATAAATAGGCATGAACCCCATTCGCAGCTAGGCATAATGCGCTATCTAGCGCAAATTCCGGTGACATTCTTCTGGAATCGTATGCGATTGCAACACCCTTTTTTTCCCCACCTTGCTTCTTAATGGTGTTCGCAAGACCTTGTGTAGCCCTTCTTACTGTATATAAATTCATCCGATTAATACCGGCTCCTAAAATACCTCTCAAACCGCCTGTGCCAAACTCAAGATCCCGATAAAAGCGTTCCTTTATTTCATTATCATTCCCCTTTAATGCAGCCAGTTCAGCTTTGGTAACTTCATCAAAGTATGAGTTTGTCAACCATTCATCATATTTTTTTAAATATTCCATTCCCTAAACCTCATCCTTTCCTATATCAGTGAACTATTAGGAATTGGCTTTCTAATTCCTTGCTCACCTTTATTTTGAAAACCCTACTATAAAATGTCAAATATTATGATACATTGCTTTTTTTTGAAAAGCAATCATTTTTTTAAGTTCCTGTCGTTACATATAAAAATACCGCATAGGAGTATCGGTTTATTATGTCCGTTGCTCCTATGCGGCATCATTTAATTTAACATTTGCTGATAAACAAAACCTAGAAATTTCCTTTGCTTATTCACGATGTCTATAGACCATCACTATAATCGTCTTCTACTATGCCTTTCAGGTTGAATTCTGTTTCTGTCCAATCACCATCATTATGGGAGTTCTCACCATAACTAACATGAGCGTCATCTACACCGGGGATACTGTCTTCCCTTTGCATATCATCATCCTTTTTCGCATATTTATCTTCATCATATACGATTTCAGCAATACCATCTTCTGGTTCGTAGAAGCTTTCTTCTTCGAAGGTTTCATCGAAAAATTCTTCATCGTTGTAGCTCTCATCTGAATATTCAAAGTTATCGAATTCTTCCAGATAATTACCGTCTCCTTCGAGTTCCTCGGAGAGCATATACTCATCCGGAGTATCGGAGTCAAGCTTAACTGAACGATATCTCTTCATACCAGTTCCTGCTGGAATTAATTTACCAATAATAACATTTTCCTTCAGACCGATGAGTGGATCAACTTTTCCTTTAATAGCTGCTTCCGTAAGAACCTTTGTGGTTTCCTGGAAGGAAGCTGCTGATAAGAAGGAATTAGTAGCAAGGGATGCTTTTGTAATACCAAGCATTACCTGTCTTCCATCTGCCACTTCTAAGCCCTCAGCTATCAATCTGTCATTCTCATCATTATATTCTAATATATCAACCAAAGTACCAGGCAAGAAAGTTGTGTCGCCGTTCGTCTCGATACGAACCTTCTTTAGCATCTGACGACAAATAACTTCAATATGCTTATCGTTGATCTCAACACCTTGTAAACGGTATACTCTCTGAACTTCTTGTATCATATAATCTTGTACTGCACGAATTCCTTTAATCTTTAAGATATCGTGAGGATTTACACTACCTTCTGTCAGCTCATCGCCTGCTTCAAGGATATCACCATCTGCTACCTTAATTCTGGAACCATAAGGAATTAAATACGCTTTCGCTTCCAAGGTTTCGTTACTTGTAATGATTACTTCACGTTTCTTCTTTGTATCTTTAATTGTTACCACACCACCGAATTCTGCAATAATCGCAAGACCCTTCGGTTTTCTGGCCTCAAAAAGTTCCTCGACACGGGGAAGACCCTGTGTAATATCATCACCCGCAACACCACCAGTATGGAAGGTACGCATTGTAAGCTGTGTACCAGGCTCACCGATAGACTGAGCAGCAATAATACCTACTGCTTCACCCACTTGTACGGCTTCACCGGTTGCCATATTTGCACCATAACATTTCGCACAAACACCGATATGGGACTTACAGGATAATATCGTACGAATTTTTAGTGTTTCAACGCCGGTTGCCATAATTCGTGCCGCACGTTTCGGTGTTATCATATGGTTTGCTTTTACAATCATCTCACCATTGGCATCATAAACAGTTTCACAGGTATATCTTCCTGTGATTCTTTCTTCTAAGCCTTCAATTACTTCTTTTCCATCCGTAAAGGCCTTAATTACCATACCAGGTATTTCTTTATGCTCGCAACAATCCACTTCACGAATAATTAAATCCTGTGAAACGTCTACAAGACGACGAGTCAAATAACCTGAATCGGCGGTACGAAGAGCTGTATCAGAAAGACCTTTTCTAGCACCATGTGCAGAAATAAAGTATTCCAAAACGTCAAGTCCTTCACGAAGGTTTGACTTGATCGGTAATTCAATTGTTCTACCAGATGTATCTGCCATCAAACCACGCATACCTGCAAGCTGTTTAATCTGCTTATCAGAACCACGGGCACCGGAGTCGGACATCATCTTAATGTTATTGAATTTATCCAAACGATTCAGTAGAGTCTCAGTCAGAATTTTATCTGCATTCTTCCAGGTCTCGATTACGGTATTGTAACGTTCTTCATTCGTCATTCTACCGCGTCTATATTCTTTTGCAATATTTTCAATTGTTGCTTCCGCATCAGCAATAATCTGTTTCTTTTCTGCCGGTACTTCCATATCGGAGATAGAAACGGTCATCGCAGCACGAGTTGAATATTTATATCCCAATGATTTTACTGCATCGAGAATTTCTGCAGTCTTTGTTGCTCCGTGGATATTGATGCATTTTTCTAAAATAGGTTTTAATTGCTTCTTACCACATAAGAAGTTTATCTCTAATTTTAAGAAATTCTCATCTAAACTTCTGTCTACAAAGCCCAAATCCTGAGGAATAATTTCATTAAATATAAAACGGCCAAGAGTAGAATCAACGGATCTGATTTCCTCTATTCCATCTTTATTAATACCTTTTCTTCTAATTCGAACCATTTCATGAAGAGAAATTGCACCATTTTCATAAGCTAGAAGTGCTTCATTCAAACTCTTGTAGAAATGAGTAATTCCGTGATCATTTTCTCTTTCAATCGTTAAATAGTAGATACCGAGAACCATATCCTGTGAAGGTACAGTTACCGGAGCACCGTCAGACGGTTTTAACAAGTTGTTTGGAGATAATAATAAGAAACGGCATTCTGCTTGTGCTTCTACGGATAAAGGCAAATGCACAGCCATCTGGTCACCATCGAAGTCTGCATTGTAAGCAGTACATACCAAAGGATGAAGCTTAATAGCCTTACCTTCTACAAGTACCGGCTCGAATGCTTGGATACCAAGTCTATGAAGCGTAGGTGCACGGTTAAGCATAACCGGATGCTCCTTGATTACCTCCTCAAGAACGTCCCAAACCTCAGGTTGAAGTCTTTCTACCATTTTCTTAGCAGATTTAATATTATGAGCAGTGCCTTTCGCTACCAATTCCTTCATTACGAAAGGTTTGAATAACTCGATTGCCATTTCCTTTGGTAAACCACACTGATATAACTTTAGCTCAGGTCCTACTACGATAACGGATCGTCCGGAGTAGTCAACACGTTTACCAAGTAAGTTCTGACGGAAACGTCCTTGCTTACCCTTTAACATATCAGAAAGGGATTTAAGAGCACGGTTACCAGGTCCGGTTACCGGTCTACCTCTTCGACCATTATCAATTAAAGCATCGACTGCTTCCTGAAGCATTCTCTTTTCATTACGAACAATAATGTCTGGAGCGCCTAGTTCAAGTAATCTCTTTAAACGGTTATTACGGTTAATAATTCTACGGTATAAATCATTCATATCGGAAGTAGCAAAACGACCACCATCCAACTGAACCATAGGTCTTAAATCCGGAGGAATTACTGGGATTACAGAAAGAATCATCCAATCTGGCTGATTATGAGACTCTCTAAATGCTTCCACTACCTCAAGACGCTTGATAATTCTTGCGCGCTTTTGGCCTGTAGAATCTTTAAGACCTCTCTTTAATTCCTTCGATTCCTTTTCAAGATCAATTGCTTGTAAGAGTTCTTGAATTGCTTCTGCACCCATTCCAAGACGGAAACTGTTATATCCGTATTTCTCAATTGCTTCTTGCTTTTCTTTTTCGTTAAGAACTTGTTTGTATTGTAAATCAGTATGACCTTTATCTAGTACGATATAGGAAGCAAAATACAATACTTTTTCCAGAGTTCTAGGAGAAAGGTCAAGAATTAGACCCATACGGCTAGGGATCCCCTTGAAATACCAAATATGGGAAACTGGCGCTGCCAGTTCAATATGACCCATTCTTTCACGACGAACGCTGGCTTTTGTTACTTCAACACCACATCTATCGCAAACAACACCCTTATATCTAATCTTTTTGTATTTACCACAATGGCACTCCCAGTCCTTGCTAGGTCCAAAGATTCTTTCGCAGAATAAACCATCCTTCTCGGGTTTCAAAGTTCTGTAATTGATTGTCTCTGGCTTTCTAACTTCTCCCTTTGACCACTCTCTGATTTTTTCAGGTGAAGCTAAACCAATTTTAATAGCGTCATAGGTTATCTCTTGAATGTTACTCATA
>JAQSYO010000016.1 GCA_029256105.1 Herbinix sp. | reverse complement strand
TTCTTTTGGCTATTGTACTTTTCCCGGCACCGGCCGGACCGTCAATTGCAAGATTAAACTTTGTCATAGCAATTACCTCCGAGTTACTTTTATTTTTTAACGCAATTAGACAGAGAGTCCTGCTAAATAAGCGGTTGACCAGGCTATCTGAAGATTAAAGCCGCCTGTCAAAGCATCAAGATCCAGCACCTCTCCGGCAAAAAACACTTTGCTCATTAACTTAGATTCCATCGTAGAGGGATTCACCTCTTTGACATTAATTCCACCCTTTGTAACCACTGCTTGATTGTAATCGCTTAAATGTGTTATTTGAAGAGTAAAATGCTTCAGAAGGTCCACTAAATGGAGTCTTTCTTCCTTTGTGATGGAATTTACTTTCTTTTCCGAATCAATAAGGCTTAGACGAATAATAACATCTATTAATTTATTTGGCAATAGCTGGTCTAGTGAATTCTTAAATTGTTTATTTTTAAATTCTTCAAAATCTCGTAATATTCGGGCATCTAACTGCTCTGACGTCAAAGCAGGTTTTAAATCGATGCTTAATAATAATGGTTCCTGTTTTTTTAAATATGGGATAATATAACTACTAGCACTCAAAATAACAGGTCCACTCACACCAAAATGAGTAAACAGTAATTCGCCAAAATCTCGATAGATCTGTTTTTGTCCTGCCGAAATGACAATTTCAATATTTTTTAAGGATAAGCCCATCAAATCTTTTACAAAGGTCTCCTTTGTATGCACCGGAACTAAGGAAGGATATAAATCCGTAACAGTATGTCCAAGTGCTTTCGCAAAACGGAAGCCATCCCCTGTTGAACCAGTTAACGGATAAGAAAGCCCACCAGTCGCAAGGATAACAGCATCTCCTAATAATTCTTCTGGCGTATCCTTTAAGCGAAGACCATAAAAGCTGCCATCTTTGGTTAGAATCCCAGATACCTCACATTTATAGCGAACAGATACCGATTGACGTTCTAATTCCCGTTTTAATACTGCAATCACATCGGAGGACTTGTCCGATTCAGGAAATACACGATTACCGCGCTCTGTTTTTATTACTAAGCCTAACTGTTCGAAGAAATTCATAGTATCATAATTACTGAAGGTATGAAATGCTCGATACAAAAACTTCGGGTTAGATATTACCTGTTCAAAAAACGAGTCCCTATCACATGCATTGGTTAGATTACATCTTCCTTTACCGGTGATGAATAATTTCTTTCCTAGTTTTTCATTCTTTTCAAGTAAAATAACCTTATGACCATTTCTTGCCGCAGCGATTGCAGCTAACATACCTGCCGCACCGCCTCCTACTACAAAAATCTTACTCATATATTGTAATTCCTTCCATTATTTCTATATTAAAAGATAACATAATATTAGGTAATTGTCGAATACAAAATACTGTATCGCAATTACCTAATGTTTTCTTATCTTATTCGTATGCCCTAATTACCTTCAAAATATACATCATCAACACCAAGTTCAATGTGTCCACTGATATAAGCTTTTCCTTCCACTCTATAAATAACTTTATTGTAATCGGCAAGATTTTCTGTCAAGCTTTGCGCGATTGCATCTAATATAGCTGATTCATAACTAGCTCCCAAATCAGAAAATGGTGCCTGATCCTTTGTAAAGCTAACAATGACAGAATCACCTTTTGTTGAAACACTATCAATTCCCACAACAATCGATTGGTCTGCCATGGATTCTATAACTGTATCAACAATCAATTCAGGTGTTAATTCACTATCCTTGGATACCAACGCAGTTTTTGTTTCAATTTCTCCCGTATCTACATTTACGATGTAGATCGGTAAGTCGATATTAGCAACTGGTTGAATTGTAGAAGGCGTTGGCGTATTATCTTGCGTAGATACATCTTCCTTATCAGCTTTTATCTTTGTATCTTCGCTAGTCTGGCCATCCAACTTACCCTCATCTGGCGCTAATGTTACTTCTGAATTGGTTTTTTCACCCTCAGATGCATTAAAAGTGCCAAAATGAAATTTATTGCATCCGGTTAAAAGGAAAATACCGAGTAGCATTATAATTAATAATATTTTTTTATTAAAACGTTCCATAATAACCTCCTTTATTAAAATAATGGATAAGTTTCATTAACTTAACAATAGGTTATAACTGTGTCATTTCTATGGTATTATGAAAACTATTTTAAAAATTATTGTAGAATTTGGGGGTTGGGGATATGTGTAAATCGTGGCAAAGGGGGAAGGTTGCAAAACCTTCTTGGCGGTGTATTTCAGGTGAGCAGTATTATCTTCCTAATGAAATTTACTGTTTCCGTCGCGCCAGCACTTCCTATATAGAACAGGAAGCTGCTGACAGGCGCATACGGAAACAGCAAATTTCAACCGGAAGATAATATTACTCCCCTGAAAGATATAGGTTTTGAGTTTTGCAACATTCCTGTTTGAGTATAGTCGTGAGTATAGGAATGATAATAAATTCTAAACTTGAGTTATTTACAATTGATAGTAAGGGTAATTTAATTTTTAAACGGGTAAATATTTTTAATAAGTTTCTAAAATTCTAAATTTAAGTTTTTTAATTGATAATAAAGGTTATTTAAGATTTTAAATGGGCAAATTTTATAATAAGTTTCTACGGAGTAAATCTAAGGCATAAATTACGCTTTGGTCGCGGATTTTTTGGCGGTTACCTTTCATGCGGTATTCTTTCACTGTTACCTTATCGTTAGTTAGGCAGGCGATGTAAACCAGACCGACGGGCTTATCTTCGGTTCCACCGTCTGGGCCGGCAATGCCGGTGATGGCAAGTGCTGTGTCGGAGGAGGAGGTTTTAGCTGCGCCACGGACCATTTCTTCGGCGGTTTGGGAGCTAACGGCTCCATAGGTCTCTAAAGTGGTAGGTTGTACTCCTAAATATTTTATTTTGGCTTCATTGGAGTAGGTGATAAAGCCTTCTTTTATGACATCGGATACACCGGAAACATTTACAAGACGGCCGGTTAATAGACCTCCGGTACAGGATTCGGCGGTTGCCAAGGTATAATTTTTTTGGTGTAAGAGCTTTACTACTACATCTTCCAGCGTCTCTTGTTCGTCGGTTGTATAGATATTTTCATTAAATCGATGAAATAATTCTTCGACGACGGGGCGTAGTAATTCTTCCGCTTCTTTATTGCTATCAGCAGCAGCTGTAACACGAAAATGTACTTCGCCGCTTTTTGCATAGGGAGCAATGGTCGGATTTGTCTGTCCTTCGATTAAGTCAAGAATATCCGTCTCCGCTTTACTCTCACCGATGCCACAGATTTTTACCATATTAGATAAAAAAACTTTGTTTTGCTTTTTCTTAAGGTAAGGGTAGATATGATTCTCAAACATTGGAAGCATCTCATTCGGAGGGCCGGGAAGTAAGATAGTTGCTTTCCCTTCGGCTTCTACGATATAGCCAGGAGCGGTTCCATTATCGTTTTCTACAACGATAGCATCGCTAATTTTTAAGGCTTGTTTCCAATTATTATTAGTGACTCCTGAATCTGAGTTGTTATTTTTATTTCTAAATGTAAAATAAGATGCAATTCGTTCTCTGGAGGGTTCATCCATAACAAGCTCACGGTTATAGACCTTCGCAACAGCCTCCTTTGTCATATCATCCTGCGTTGGACCGAGGCCGCCGGTTAAGATAACAACATCCGATCTTTCCAGCGCTGATTTTAGTACCTCACATAGTCTTCCCTCGTTATCACCGACGGTTATCTGATAATAAAGTGAATAACCCAGCTCCGCACATTTCTGGGACAAATAATTTGCATTCGTATTTACGATATTTCCTAATAATAATTCCGTACCTACACTGATTAACTCTACTGTCATGGTTATCTTCCCTTCTTCTTTATAATACGAATTTTGAAAGAACACTATTTTTTTGATTATAATCCATAACAGGGATTGTAATCAAAAAAATAGTGTTCGATAGTTTAAATAAGCAATCTTATAATAGTTTACGCAAAATTCTTAATGTTTTTCAATAAGGACGCTTTTATTTTTCACCATATAATCTACCAGAGAAATAATGGTTAGTGCTACTGCTAAATAAATTGTAATCTGCTCAAGTATATTCATAACAGCATTGTCCAGATTAATAATCAGCATTACACTCATTATCATCTGTACATTAGTTTTCAATTTACCCCACCAACTTGCAGCAATTACAATACCGTTATCCGATGCAATTAAACGAAAACCACTGATAATAAATTCTCTCGAAATGATAATGATAACAATCCATGCAGGTAAAAGGCCAAGTTCTACAAAGCAAATAAGAGCACTGCATACTAAGAGTTTATCCGCAAGCGGATCCATAAATTTACCAAAGTTAGTTACCAAATTATGTTTTCTGGCAATATAACCATCTAACAGATCGGATAAAGCAGCTACAATGAATATCGCACCTGCAATATAGCGACCGTATGGCATATCGGGTATTAGCATAAATACTAGAAAAATTGGTATCATAAAAACTCTGAAAAGTGTAATCTTATTCGGTAAATTCATTATTTTTTGCTCCCTTCCACTAATTCTCCAACAAGATCATAGCCTTTTGCACCAGTTACGATTGCTTCTACAATATCACCGGACATCAACTCCTCCGGTGAGGATAGAAAAAGAAAACCATCCACTTGGGGTGCATCCATATAAGTTCTTCCGATATATACATTTTCCTCTTCCGCTATCTTGCCTTCCACCAACACCTGATAGGTATTGCCTACTAACTGAGAGGTATGTGCAAATACAACAGATTGTTGCAGCTTCATGATATCCTTTTGACGTTGCTTCTTTATCTTAACTGTAACCTGCGGTTTCAGCTTCGCGGCTGCGGTATTATCTTCTTTAGAGTAAGTAAATACGCCAAGTCGTTCAAATTCCATCGTTTTGACAAATTCAATTAATTCGTTATGCTCTTCCTCTGTCTCAGTGGGGAAGCCGGTAATTAACGTTGTTCGTAGAACAATATCGGGTAAATTCGCACGTAATTTCGTTATTATATTAATGAGGTCCTCTTTATTTGTTCTTCTCCCCATTAATTTAAGAATACGATCTGAAGCATGCTGTATCGGTAGGTCAAGATAACGGCAAATCTTCGGTTCCTGCTTCATCGTCTCAATAAGTTCGTCTGTAATCTCCTCTGGATAGCAATATAAGATACGAATCCACTCAATACCTTCTATTTTACATAATTCATGTAATAACTTCGAAAGTGAAAGCTCTCCATACAGATCTTTTCCATAAAGGGTTGTCTCCTGTGCAACTAATATTAATTCCTTCACTCCTTGCTCCGATAAGTAAGCCGCTTCACTGAGCAAATCCTCCATTGGAACACTTCGGTAATTACCGCGTACCTGAGGAATAATACAATAAGTACAATGTTTGTCACATCCCTCTGCAATTTTAAGATATGCGGAAAAGGAACCTGAAGTAAGCATACGTTTACTGCTACTCTTCGGAAGCTTATCCAAAGAATCAAAATGGGTATGTTGTTTTCCGTCCGTGATTTCTTCAATTACCTTCAATATATCAGAAAAGCTAGTGGTACCAAGCAATGCATCAACTTCGGGGATATTCGATAAAATTTCATCCTTATATCGTTCTGCTAAACACCCAGTTACAATGAGTGCCTTCAAATCGCCTGACTTTTTATATTCAGCCATCTCTAAGATGGTGTTGATGCTTTCTTCCTTGGCATCATTGATAAAGCAACAGGTATTGACGATGATAATATCCGCTTCCTGTTCCTCACTAGTAATTTGATATCCGTTATCATGCAGGATACCAAGCATGTTTTCACTGTCTACAAGATTTTTGTCACAGCCAAGTGAAATAAAGTATATATTCATTCAAACCTCCATAAATAGCTAAGAAAAAAACACATTGGTGGTTTTTCTAGCGTAAAAATTATTTTACCTTGAGAACCTTATTAAATATTTGAAATTATATGTTCTTTTGGGTTTTTATTGATTTTCAATTGGTTTTTCAATTGGTTTTGTTGCAACAAACATTGTATCAGTTTTTCACAGAAAAAGAAACCGTTTTATTCAATCCGTTTATTTTGTTTTGATAAATTAGTTAAGGAATAATCTTTTTTCATTTCCTTTATATATTTCAAACGGCTGTTATCAAATAGAAATGTTTTATAATCGCCAACAAAGCTGTTATTTATAAAATGTTTAATTAATCTGGCATCTCTACTTTTATATAAACTGCGCAAACCTAATTCTATGTTTTTACGTATCCTCGACATTGCCTTGCTATGATCAATGGTTGTAATTAAAACCCCATCTTCAAAAATTAGTTCAACTACTCTCTGATAGGAAAAACAAGTAAGATTACCCTTCATATAATATTCTTTTACTAAATCAGCTCCAACTAAAATGGCCCCGTTATAAGAGACCGATAAATTCTGAACGATTGGCTGTTGTTCATTTGCAGCTATTTTCATACCGTAATTTATAAGATCTCCGGTCCCAAGTATAAGTTCATCTAAAATCAAACGATAATCCTTAATTTGAAAAGTACTTGTAAAGGAGCATTGCAAAGAAGCAGCTGCTAAAGGAACCAAACCGAATACTGCCGGGTGTATGATAAATTCCTGTTCAGCGCAAAGTATTTTATAATTTTTATCTAAAAATAGGAGTTGTTGATCCATAATCATGTTTTAGCCCTACCGTCTTTATTATTTCTATTTTATTGTTACCGTTTCTACGCAATTATTCATTAACATGGCAATCGTCATTGGCCCAACGCCACCTGGTACCGGAGTAATTGCAGAAACGTGTTCAAATACATCTTCATAATCCACATCACCACTCAATTTATTATTGTCAGTTCTATGCATACCGACGTCAATTACTACTGCGCCTTCCTTTACAAACTCCTTTGTAACAAAATGCTGTTTACCAATCGCAACAATTAAAATATCAGCTCTTTTGGCAACCTCTGAAAGCTTCTTAGTTTTGGAATGACAGATTGTAACTGTTGCGTTTTCTCGAAGCATCAACAGAGCCATCGGTTTACCAACAATATTACTTCTTCCAATTATAACACATTCTTTTCCTTCAATTGAAATGCCGGATCTCTTCAATAGCTGTACAATACCGGCAGGTGTACAAGATACAAACCCCTTTTGCCCAATGCTAAGCGCACCAACGCTTTGCGGATGGAAGCCGTCTACATCCTTACTTGGAGAGATGGTTTGTATAACCAGGTCCTCATCAATATGCTTAGGTAATGGGAGTTGTACTAAGATACCATTTACGGAGGCATCATTATTTAAGTTGGTAACTAAGTCAAGAAGCTCGTCTTGTGTTGTGCTTTCCGGAAGTTCATAGGATATTGAATTGATGCCAATATATTCACATGCCTTCTTCTTATTCCCTACATAGACTGAAGATGCTGGATCATTACCAACCTGAATTACTACTAATGTTATTTGCACTCCGTTATCCTTCAATTTGGATACCTTATCCTTTAATTCTTCTTTGATATCTGCGGATATTTTCTTACCATCAATAATTATCGCCATAATGCTCTCTCCCATCATTACTTTATCTTTATCTATCTATCTGTTGTTATCTATATCTTTCTCTTTGTAATTATATTTATTATTTCATTTTCAAAATATCTTAACTCGATTAAGTGTAAAGCTCTCATTGCTATTTTCTAGTATATTCTAATCTATTCTGATCGATATCACAAGGAATATTTGTAATATAAGGAAATGAAATCATCCATAAGACAATACACTTGTGATTTATAATATGATTTTCTGAGTGATTTTATATATGAATTGTTTCTACGAATTCCATAGTGCTGGAGCTTGGTAAGAAGATTATGATGGTCGAGATAGTGCTTGAGATTGATAAAAGTTCAAATATAAAGCTAATCCGCTCCTCGCAGGCAACCGACGACATCAAATTTCCAAGGATGATTGGTATGATATCAATGTGGACGGTTGCCATTGGATTGGGTTTGTATGTTGAAAAACACTTTATTCTATATCAAATTTGGAAAGTGCTGCTTCATCTGCTACTACGGTTAAGTCAGGATGTAATTGTAATATAGATGCAGGGAGGGTTGGTGTCACCGGTCCGGTTAATGCTTTGTGTAAAATATCTGCTTTTTCTTCTCCACTAACAACAAGTAGAATTTTTTTAGCTAGCATAATTGTCTTAATTCCCATGGTATAAGCATGGCTTGGAACAATTTCGCCCTCATCAAACAACCTGGAATTAGCTTCAATCGTACTCTGGGCTAACGCTACACAGTGAGTTCCTTTTTCAAAAGACTCGCCAGGTTCGTTAAAACCAATATGACCATTATGACCAAGACCCAATAGTTGCAAATCTATTCCACCTATTTCTTCAATTAAATTGTTAAATCTAGTACATTCCGTTTCACTATCGGATGCGGTTCCGTCTGGTAAATAGGTAGTTTCCGAATTAATATTAACCTGATCAAATAAATTCTTCTTCATAAAATAATGATAACTTTGCACATTTTCTGCCGGTAGGCCTTTATATTCATCTAGATTAACAGTTTTAACATTGCTAAAATCCAGATCACCTTTCTTATACCAGTCAATCAATTGCTGATAGATACCCAGAGGAGTGGAACCGGTGGCTAACCCTAGGACACAGTCTGGTTTAATAATAATTTGAGCAGAAATAATATTTGCTGCCTTACGACTCATTTCTTGATAATCTGTTGCTTTATAAATATGCATATTGTAAAACTCCTTTCAATTCTATTTATCTGAGTGGTTAAATACTTTACCCTTTATAATAACTGCTTTTACATTTAAATCTTGATCTAATAATACAATATTTGCAACTTTTCCTGCTGTGATACTACCGAAATCGGAATAAATTCCAATTTCTTTTGCAGGATTTACTGCTGCCGACTGAATCGCCACTTCCAACGGAATGCCCATCACTTTTACTGCAATTTGTAAACATTCCATCAAATTCGTAGCAGACCCTGCAATTGCACCACTTTCAGTAAGTGTTGCTTTCTTATCTAAAACTTGGACCTCCTGGCCTCCTAAGGAATAGATACCATTAGGTAAACCGGTAGCCATCATACTGTCACTGATTAAGATAACACGATCTTTCCCAAATAATTGAAAGGTCGCCCGCACAACACTAGGATGAATATGAATACCGTCACAGATTAATTCAACTTTGCATTCCGGAGTATCAAATGCTGCACCGATGAGACCGGGTTCTCTGTGACCTAGTGGCAGCATTGCATTATATAAATGCGTAACATGGCTTGCTCCCCTATGAAATGCTTCCATAGACGTAGTGTAGTCCGCTGTGGTATGTGCTATTGAAACCACTTTGTCATTACTTATCGTAGAAATAAATTCAAGAGCTCCCTCTTCTTCTGGAGCAATATCAACAATTTTGATTAAATTGCCTGACAATTCGTTAAGGCGCGAATACATGGCAAGGTCCGGCTTACGAAGGTAGGCTTCATTTTGAGCTCCCTTTTTTGCTACAGATAAATAAGGACCTTCCATATTAATACCAATTAGGAGCGCGCCACTTTTACTTTCATAGGTAGCTGCATTTTCACAGATAACCGATAATATTTCTTCCGGTAAGGACATCGTCGCCGGACAAATCGTAGTTATCCCATTTGCTGCTTCATAATTCGCGATTGCTTCAAAAGCTTCGTGTGTACCATCGCAAAAATCATAACCTGCACATCCGTGAAAATGAAGATCGGTTAGTCCAGGAATTGCATATAAGCCTGTTGCATCAAGACACTCATCGTCCGAAGTGAGATTATCAGTAATCCGATCCTTATCGATAAAGATTTCCTTATTTTGAAAGGTACCATCCTCACCATATACTTTTGCGTTTATTATTCGCATATTATCACCACTTTCTCCTTAAATCATTTGCTTCTTTCCTTTGTTCGTATACATGAATTCTTATCATCAAACATCTGATAATATAACTTATACAGTAACCCGTACCTATATTAACAACATTTTACCGATTTGACAAGATACTCATTTGTCTTAATAAAGTTTTTGTACTTAGGATTGTTATATGTACATGTAACAATGTTTTTCTCTTATTTTATTATTGTATCAATATCCTTTTGTGAAATAGTATTGCGGTATTCATTGGCTGATATTCCGATATTCTTTTTAAATACTCTTGAAAAATGTGCCATATCAACAAACCCCACACGTTCAGCGATATCACCAATCCGCAGTGATGGGTCTCTTAATAATTTCTGTGCTTCCTTAATTCGTATGTTATTTAAAATCTCAGAAAAGTTTTGATCCAAGTTCCGATTAAGTAGCTTACTAAGATGCCATTGACTAACATAAGTTTTTTCAGCAACCTCAGAAAGTGTAATCTTATGAAGGTAATTTTGTTCGATATATTTAATTGCATTGTTAACGATAAAATTACTGGCCTCATTATCTAGCCTATCCGTTTCCAAGCATGGTATAGCCTCACGGTCAGGTTGAATATTTTTTACCTGTAGATTATGTACCATCGCTGTGATTGCTTCCTCTATTTCTTCCATACTGGAGGGCTTTAATAAAAAGCGGGTTACACCAAGTCGAATCGCTGTCTGGGCATATTCAAATTTACGATATCCGGTAAGTATGCTGACTTCCATGTCTGGAAACTCCGATTTTAGGCCGGCAATCATAGCAAGTCCATCCAAGCCGGGCATAGATATATCAGTGATAACAATATGTGGGTTATGCTCCCTTATTATCTCTGCACCTTCTACTCCATCATTTGCGGCAGCGACGATTTTGCAATTGAATTGTTCCCAAGATATCATACGGGATATTCCTTCTACGATAATCGGTTCGTCATCAATAATTACTACTTTATACATTATTTAACCCCCCATGATAAGTATCCTACCTTGATTCTATCCTTTTAAAGCACCTGCTGTCAAACCTTTAATAATATTCTTCTGTAAGAATATATAAATAATTAAAACCGGAACTATAATTATAGCGATGGAGGATGCCATTAAACCATAATCCGTGCCATATTTAGAACTGATTTCATTTAATAATGCACAAACAGGGTATTTGATTCTTCTTCGTATCATAATAAGCTGAGTAAAAAGATCATTGTAGGACCATAGAAAACAGAAAATAGCTACCGCTGCAAGGGAAGGCCTTGATAAAGGGACTATAATTCTGGCAAATACCTGATGAACCTTCGCACCTTCCAGGTATGCTGCTTCCTCCATCTCCAGTGGTAAGCCTCGTAAAAATCCCATCATCAAGACTGTTGCAAAGCTTAGATTGCCTGCAATCTGTGGTAAAATGACAGAGAGTGGATGATTGATCAGAGAAGCATAAGACATCATCTTAAATACCGGTATGATTGTGGAAAACACCGGAAACATCAGACTCGCCATAATAAGAGTTTGAATCAATTCCTTCCCTCTGAACTGATAACGAGTCATTGCGAAGGCCATCATACTAGCAATAATCATTACACCGATTGTTACTGTACCGGATATTATGAGACTGTTTTTATATGCAATTAATATATTCAAATTATCAAACGCATTCATATAGTTTTGCCAGGTAAAATGAATTGGAAGAACAAACGAAGTATTCACTACCTCTCGTGAGGGCTTAAAAGAATTATTAATAACCCAAATGAATGGAAAAATCGTTGTTATTGCCCATATACTTAGTAAGAGATAAATAAAAAGGTTAGAAATTTTAAAATTTTTCAGCCTAATTTTATGTAATTTCATACATTATCCCTTCCTTACAAATTCTCAGTCGGTTTTAGTATCTTAGTAACTAATTTCGAAACAATTACACCGAATATAACAATTACAAACGCAATGGTAGATCCATAATCTATATTACTTATTGCAAAGGTTTGTTCATACATATAGGTACCTAAGAGGTGCGTAACTCCTTGCGGAGCACCCTTGGGGACGATAACCCATGGTAAATCAAATACTTTTAACGAACCGGTTACTGCTAAAGTTATACAGGTACACATTACACTCCTAGTAAGCGGTATTGTTATATAATAAACCTGATTCCATCTGGAACATCCATCAATTGATGCAGCTTCATAGATGTCATCAGATATAGAGCTTAATCCTGTAAGAATAATGACAAAATAAAAACCAATATAGCTCCAGATTATTGGGATAGAGACCATAAGGAATGCAGTTGTGGGAGCCAGCCAATTAATCGGGCCCTTATCGATGGCATGAAGGATTTGATTTAACATTCCTCCATTATAATTGTAAAAAAGCTTAAATAATAAACCAATAGCGGAAGCAGAAATTACAATTGGAAAGAAAAAAACGATTCGAAATACCTGTTGTCCTCTTTTTAAGAGACTTACTAAAATTGCTAGAATAAATGCTATTCCAACTTGAAAGATAACAGCCATTCCCATCATTTTAAAGGAATTAAACATCGCAATTCTTATCTTTGGATCCACGAAAAGTTTTTTATAATTTTTAATCCCAATAAAAGTCCATTCCTGCCCCGGCATCTTTACAACAGATTTCATATCATAAAAGCTATTAATGATATTCTCAAGAAATGGTTCGTATAGGAATATCATCATTAATAATAAACCCGGTATTAAAAACAGCAATAAGGGTAGTTTTTTCTTATAAAGCATTGACTTCTCGTCCTTCCCGATTGTGCTATAAACAAAAGGAAGTGGCAGCTTGATATAACCCTCTCCCTTATGAAGTAAATTATTTTGCATTGATGGCTAATACTTCATTTAATAAATTCTGAGGAGTCTTAGCACCGGTGGATACATCAACGATACCTGCTATTAGAGTGTTGTAAGCTTCTTGTGAAAGCCTGGCGTCTGTAGGGGTTGAAATACTGGTTGCTGAGCTACTGTAATCTAGACCAGAGATTCCAAGTGCTGTCATATTCGCAAGAGGCTCAACTTTTGCAGCAGCCTGGCCATTACCACCCCAATAGGTAGCCACGGAGGCTGAATTCGTATGTGCCATAACAAATTTAACAGCCGCATCTCTCTTATCCATATCATTCCAGGCTTTCTTTGTGATATAGAAACCAGAGGAGATACCACCTACCATACTTCCTGCCGGTGCTTTTCCTCCCGGAATAACAGGGAAGGTTACAACAACAGTATTGTCCTGATCCGGAATACCACCCGCATACCAAGAACCATCTAACTGCATTGCAGCCTGCTTATTCTTGAATAACTCACCTGCAAAATCGTTATCAATTGTATCGGTATCAATCGGGAATGCACCTAAATCTCTAAGTGTTTTAAACATCAAAAGACCATTACACCAATCTTCTGGTGCTGTCTTGGGAATACTTGTATATCCCTGGGGACCAGCTGCGGAAAGCATTAAAAATTCAATCCAGTAATGAGGTACATTATTTAAAGATACCGCAATTGGTGCAATATTATTTGCTTTGAAGATCTCAATTGCCTTTAACATTTTATCCCAGTCGGTAGGAAGTTCAAGACCGTATTTATCAAATAAATCTTTGTTACAGAATAAACCTTCCCAATAACCAGTTGTTGGAACCGCTCTTTGAACACCATCCGGGTTGGAGGCTGCAACCAAAGCGGTAGGTAATATATCCACTGCATAATCAGGATAAACTGCCTTGATATCATCTACTGTAACAAATTTATCAGCTGCAAGTACATCACTCGCATTTGCATCTGTGAAATACTGAATAACATCCGGTTCATTGCCTACTGCAAAATCTGCTGCAATCTTTGTCTTCCAATCCTGATCAGCGGATTGCGAATCATCCTCGATTGTTATGTAAGAATTATCAGCCATAAACTGCTCATTAATTGCTTGATAGTTTCCTGCATTCGCGTCTGTTCCGCCAAACATGGAAACGGTGGTCAGCGTCACTGGGTTTTGCTCTACTGTTGCACCAGAAGCACCTGTCGATGCATCTTCAACGTCATCTTTTGATTTATTGGCTTGAGAGCCAGCAGAATTCCCCATGTTATCTGTATTAGAACACGCTGTCATCATAGATATTATGAGAACAAAGGTAAGTACAACGGATAATACTTTTTTGAATTTCTTCATAAATAAATCCTCCTTAATATAATACCGCTATTCCCGAAAAGTACTTTCTCCATGATATTCCTTTTATTATAGCTAAAATATATCCAAAACGCATTGGTTTAACTTGACATTAATTGTTTAATCTTGCTGTGTTTAAAATCAAATCTAATTAATAATTTTGTTCACAATCTATACTAATCAAATTTATTCCATATTAGATTTGGTACTTTTGTATCTTCCTTATTTTGATCGCAATCCAGAGGGATTGTAATGGTCGAAGCAGTCTCCCCTTCACTGAACGGTTTAATTGTCAAACCATACTCATCACCATAAATCAACTTAATTCTTTCATTAACATTATGAATTCCCATAGATTCATGTGGTGAATCATTTGGAACATCCTTTTCTGTATTATGTAGGTATTGCCCAATTAGGATACTCTCAACCCGATTCATATCTTCCGATGTCATGTTTTTTCCTGTATTGATTATTTGTAAGATTGCGTTATCTTTCTCTTTGTATACCTTAATTTGAATTGTACCGTTTTTTACTGTCTCTACCCCATGAACGACAGCATTTTCAATTAAAGGCTGTAAAATTAATTGAGGAACCTGCAACTGAAGGAGCTCGCCATCCACTTCTTTCTCAATTTTTAACCGTTTACCAAAACGCATGGAAATTATATAACAATAGGCATCCACACAGCGTAATTCTTCGGCTAGGTTAATCATCTTCTTATTCGAACGATCCATACTATAATTCAGCAAGGTTCCCAAAGCTTCAATCATCTTCGACACCGTGACATCACCTGCCATTCTTGCCTGCCAATTCATCATCTCCAAAGTATTATTTAAAAAATGGGGGTTAATCTGTGATTGTAGTGCAATGATTTTTGCATCCTTTCTTGCCAGCTTCTCATTATAAGCATAGTTAAATAAATATTTAATCTCAGAGGACATCTTATTAAAGGAATCTTGCAATACATCGAACTCCGTATTTGGCATGGATTCCCCTTCGATTTGCATACCAATATCACCCTTCTCCAATGTTTTTGCGGCGTCTACCATCTTGCTCATTGGTTTGGTGATATGATGAGAGATAAAATAAATCATATAAATAAATACAGGGATTATAATCATCATAATAAGAAACATAACACGATATAAATCCTGTAATTCAGAAAAAATAACATCTTCATTTGCAATTAAAACTGCACCGAAATGAAAATCATCATACTTTTGTTGATAAAGTAATCCGGTATAGGAATTTTCTTTATCCTGATAAATCTTATGATTTGATTTCTTTGAATATTGTTCCGTTAATTTTGTTAAGATTCCTGCTCTACTTTCCTCTGATAAATGCTTATCATAGGTAATCATAGAACTTGTATCATTAATAAAAAAACCCAATTCATAATTTTTATTAAGGGCAATACCATCAATAAGTTTATCTTTATTTAATTCAAGAATTAGAGTTCCGAACTTTGTATAATTAGTTGTTGTATATAGATTACGTATGATATAGATCTTACCGTTAATTACTCTGACATGTGCATCCGACGTATCCTGAACAGTTATACGATTCGCTGCCTCCGCTACTTCGTTTTTATAGATATCTATGTAATTTGCTTCTTTTTGTTTGGTGTAATAAATCCGATCCGGTTCCTCGCTCAAATAGAAAACGGCGATCTCGAAGCGATTATCATTATAAAATTTACTTGTTAAATTGCCGGTAATTTGTCGATATAATTCGGACTTCGATATTGTCCCTTTTATATATTTTCTCCATGCCTTTTCAATTACTTGTTCATAGGAAGTCTTCTTTGAAATATCAATTGCTTCATCTATTCGTTGTGCATTAAAATAAGTGAAGTTTTTCAACCCGTCTTCCATTAAAGCGGTGGTTTTTTCGATGATATCATTTCGATAGGATACCGTCATAAAGATATAAATTGACATAACCGGAACCATCCAGAAAGTTACTACCAAAAAAAGTAACCTTCGTCTTAAGGATATTGTTTTCTTCATCTTTGCCTCCAGTAAGCCGCTCTACGGCATCTCAAATACTTTTTTAAATGCACACTTTCATGCTTTTTACCAAGTTAACTGTTTCTATCAACCTTTACCTTCGAATTTAATCAAGAAATTAATTTTCATCATGATAAAAAATGGGTTACCATGTAGGATGATAACCCATCTTTAAGTTATTACTTATTATACCATACTGCAAGAAAAGTTTCTATTGATAGTGTTTATTGTATTCCTAGAAAAATTTCAAAAATGGAACAAACCAGTTTTGCTTCGCCACTTGTAGGCATTTCACAGAAAATACGAAGAAGTGGTTCTGTACCCGAGAAACGGATGGCAACCCATCCACCATTGTTAAAATATATTTTGCAACCGTCTAGATAGGATATCTTATTGATTTCAAACGGAAGCTCAGGAATTAATTTATCAATCAGCAAGGTCTGATATATCTCAGTTTTCTTTTCCTCACTAAAGCGATAATCATTTTCCTCCATATAATAGCAACCATATTCTTTATAAATATCATCAACGATTTCTGAAAGCTTCTTACCAAGAATCGCAATCATCTCAACTAATAAAACAGCTGCATATACGCCATCTTTCCCTTTGATATGACCTCGTACAGTCAAGCCACCAGAGGATTCCCCACCGATTACCGCATCTGTTTCATTCATTTTAGCAGAAATATGTTTAAAGCCAACCGGTACTTCGTAGCATTTCTCACCAAAGCTCTCGGCAACCTTATCCAGAAGATGTGTCGTAGCGATATTACGTACTGCTGCTCCGCGCCATCCCTTAAATTTTACAAGATAATAATATAATACCACCAAGATATCATTTGGGTGAAGGAATTTACCGTTATCGTCAATTACACCAATCCGGTCGGCATCCCCATCCGTTGCAATTCCGATATCACAATTATGATCAATCACATAATTTTGAAGACTTCGTAACGTATGTGCAGAGGGTGATGGCAACTTTCCACCAAACAAAGTATCATGTCTGTCGTGTATTATGGCTACATCACATCTTGCGGTTAAAAGGATTGTTTTTAAGGAGGTTTCACTAACTCCATACATTGGATCTAGTGCAATTCGCAAACCACAATTACGAATTTCCTGCATATTAACTTCACCTATGATATTATCAATATATTCATTCAAGGGATTTATTTCATAGATCAGTCCAGCCTCGACTGCTTTATCATAATCCATTCCGACTACATCGATATCATTTACATCGTCAATGTAATGCTCAATTTCCTGTGTCTGAAATTCGTCCGCATCACGGCCTCCGGAGGTAAATACTTTGACACCGTTGTAGATTGCCGGATTATGGCTAGCGGTTATCATAATTCCATAGGGATACTCGTGTTTCATCACATAATACATAATTAATGGTGTTGGAGAGGAGCGGTTAATTAAATAAGCTTTGATTGACTCAGCTGCAAAGACCTCTCCTGCCCAACGCATCGATTCCTTGGATAGAAAGCGTCGGTCATAGCCTAGAACTATGCCCTTTTCTGCGACTCCTTCATCCTTCATCTTCATAGCTAAGCTTTTTGCCAACTTCTGGATATTTGCTTTGGTAAATTCTTCTCCTATGATTGCTCTCCAACCACCGGTACCAAATTTTATCATTCAATAACCTCCCTGTTACCCATGATTACTAGTACCTGATTTACACTGTCCTTCGGCTGCGCATCTATATTATCTACCAGCGTACCATTTAATTGAATGGATTTAATACCCTTCATAACGCTATCCGGGTTCAAAACTGTAATATGATAGGTTGCACCTCTCCACTCACGATTCACTTCGAATTTCTGCCATTCAGAAGGGATACAAGGATCGATTACAAGTTCCTTGAACTGTGGACGAATTCCAAGCATATATCTTGTTGCAGAGAAATAAGCCCAGCCTCCGGTTCCTGTCATAAAGGGATGTCTTGCACGACCAAAGGCAGTATGCTCTTTACCCATAATAAACTGACAATAGGAGTAAGGTTCCGCTTCTCTGGTTTCAATCATATCATTTTGATTGTATGGGCTTAGAGCATCATAGAATTTCATTGCTCGATCGCCACGACCTAGCATACATTCTGCAGCCCATGCCCAAGGATTTGGATGGCTAAAGATTGCACCATTTTCTTTTAACCCGGGATATACTCTGGTTACAAATCCAATCTCCTCATCCGGTATTGTATAGGAAGGACCATTTAGCATAATACCATAAGGCGTATATAAATAGCGATCGATGGAGTCCATTGCTTTCTTACCCTTATCTTCCGATGCTAATCCGGAGAGTACCGCCCAGGCATTGGATTCTAGATGTATCTTACCTTCTTTATCTTCACTGGTTCCGATTTTTTTACCGGTCTTAGTAATACCACGGATAAACCATTCCTTATCCCATAATTCCTTCTCGCATACCTCTTTTACCTTGTTTTGCATCTTTGTATAATGTTCTACATCTGTAGTATTGCCTAAATAATTAGCAACTTCTAAGAAATTACCCAATGCCCAATAATGCAAGAAGGAAACTAAAGCACTTTCACCGCCACCAAGATTTAAGCAATCATTCCAGTCAGCTCTAAGGCCTTTGCAGATTCCGGTACTTCCAACCTGTTCATAGGAAAACTCCAAAATTTTGGTCATATGTTCATAAACGGTTCCGCTTCCACCATCCGCATAAGTAATCACTTCCTCTAGAAAGGAAAATTCACCGGTTTCTTTTACGTACTCTACAATTGAGCTTACTAACCAAAGCGCATCATCAGAACAAGCTTGATCGATACCATGAATTAAATCATTTTTATTTGGAGTAGGAATCACGGTTGGTGATTTAAAAGGCTTTATCTGATTATCCGGTTCGAACCATTCCGGTTGGAATAAATGTAGTCCATAACCCGTGGATACCAGAGCACGAAGTAATTCTACGATTCTTTGGCGACATTTTTCAGGATTGGAATGCGGTACCGTCATAGAATCTTGCGAGGTATCACGATATCCAAGACCGGTTCTTCCTCCAACCTCGATAAAAGAGGCAAAACGGGAGAACATAACATTAATTTCTGCTTGATACAAAGTCCAGGTATTGATTAAAGTATTCATTCCTTCATTTGGGGTATTAATTTGTAATTTATTTAATTTATTCTGCCAATAACTCGACAATTGTTGGTAGGCAAAATCCACTTGATTCAAATCAGAATATTTATCTCTGATTTTTCTACCAGTCTCCCGATTACCTTCACCTAACATAAAGACAAGTCTTACTTCTTCCCCTGGTTGAAGGTATAATTTTTTATGTAAGGAACCACAGTGATTATTACCTTTTTCAAAAGAACCACCGCAGATACCTTTTTCTACTGCAACCGGATTGTCTTCTGTACGATATAAGCCGATGAATTTATCTCTTAAGCAGTCAAAGCTATCCGGTGTAAAATTAGAAGTAAAATACTGAAATCCATACTCCTCATAGAATAAATCATGCTCAATAATTCCATCCGCATAGGATGAACCAGCTGCATAATTGCTCATCTGGAAATTACGGTTGTCCATATCAATGTGATGGTACGAGAATTCCAAGTAGGAAAACACACTAAGCGCTCTCGGTTTGGTATCATTATTTTTAATTTTAACATCCCATAACTCTACGGAATCCTCCATCGGAATTGATAGGGTTTGCTCCGCTTCAATATTGCTATAATCGCAGGAGTATTTGGTATAGGACAGTCCATGTCTGCATTGATATTTTGCCTTCTCCAAGGATTTACCTACCGGTTGCCAAGAAACACTCCAATAATCAGCAGTATCATCATCTCTGATATAAACATAATGTCCCGGTCGATCCATTGGTACACTATTCGCACGAAACCTTGTAATACGATGATATTCCGGTGATTGATAGAACAAATAACCACCTGCGGTATGGTTTACAACCGCGCACATATCCTTAACACCCAAGTAATTGGTCCATGAGGTCGGTAAATCAACCCTCTCTATTACATATTCCCGTTTTTCATTATCAAAATATCCATATTTCATAATATAACAGCACCTCCTCCATATATAATCTAATTATAGTAATCTGGTAATTTAATGGTATTGCTAGGTATGTCAATATTTGTTTTATATTGCTATGATTATATTTTCTTATTTTTCTTATATTCATAACGCTCAGCATGGATAACAAAAAGGCCATCCAATAAAAAGATATATGCTCCCTTTGTAATAGATATTTTTATATTCAAATGTCTATTACAAAGGGAACATATCATATGTCACATGGGTAACCTTATGTATTAATAATCTATATTTATTATCTTGATAGCTCATTCATTTTTTACGAACACACCAGCTACTATTCTTGTATAGCACTAAAATAGGTAAAAAGCATATCTATTGTTTCTTTCGATAAATCCACTGAGTAAAGCTCACGGTAATTTCTCATTACATGGAAGCTATTACTTATTCTTATTATTGAAATTACTGTCTCTTTGTTAGAAGTTACTTCTAAATATATGCTATCCCCTTTTTTAAACATTTCGTTGCCTTTTTCATCTATCCAACCATCATTTTCAAAGTAAATAATATAATAAGGGGTATTCAAATCTCTCATTTTAAAATAATCAAATTGTTCAGATGCCGTCATGGTTTTATAAGCCTTATCTTCTAGATTTGATATAATCTTCTGGATGACTTCTTGGTTGTAAATCATTTTCTGTTTTATCACATCATTTATTCTTTCTCCATTCTCAGCGATACCATTTTCCCATATATTAACACTCTCGGGTGCTACGATTTGATTAATATACATCTCATTTTGAGGAGTAATAAATACTCGTGCTAATTGGTAGGAAGAAAATACAAACATAAATATTACTGCAAGTATATTTCCTACAAATGATAAGGAAATGAAATTTTCTCCTCTCACTTTTCTTTTTTTATTAAGATTCAATATACCTTTAAAAAGAGTATGAAAGAAAAAAACTAGTATGCAAAAGAAGCATATCCAATAAGAATATTTCAGGTTATATTGCTCGGAAACCAGTAAAAAGTATAAGGAGATTACAAATAAAGTAATTATGTATATTCGGAGTAACAGTTTAATTAACGTTGTTTTTTCTTGTAATATACTATTCTTAATATATGTATTCAATGGAGTGATCACCTCCATAGTGGTAGAACCGATTACCAACGCGAAAAACAAATAAGCCCCTGGTCTTTCCTTTGCATAGGAAAGAAAAAATAATATTGCACTTATGATATATAAGCCCAAAATGATTGAATCTAAAATATTATTCTTATGATTATCATCGTTGTCTACGGTGCATTCCCCATCCGTTACCGAATTTATTTTTCCTTCCCATAAATCGTTTATTTCTTTTATTTCGTTAACATCATCAGATGCATTTGTATCATTATATTCATTATGATTGTTAAACTCAGTCATGGTCTAACTCCTTCTTGCTTTATAATTAATACGTTATGGTCAGGTTATTTTGCTTCAAAGGAAGAAAGGAAATACAGTTATAATTCATTACTTGTTTTATATAATATCAGCTATTATTTCTAATATAGATATTTAATGCTTTTAATAAGACGACTAAAGTATATATAGCAGTTAGAACAAGAATAAATTCCAACACTGGCATTATTAGTCCAATTACTATTAAAAAAGACATCATAATTCTCCTTTCCATGATAAAGATATTTTATTATGTTGTTCCTACGAATTATATGTAATTTGAAAGATCTTTAATTCTTAAGAACAATTTGATTACTTGTGTTATTTATGTCATTTGAGTGGTTTAATTCCTATGGTCATTTGACACGATGGTATTTTTAGCTCTTATCTTTTTGACTCTTAATACAATTGTTTCTTGTATTATATAGTATATTAGTGTAAATATCTACCATATATTATCATATCAGTATACATACCTAAAATATCTAATCCTATGCCGTCTGTTTTGCTTTACAGCTCCTCAATGACGTTAAATTATCATTTTTGCATGCATATGTTTTAATACCTTACATAAAATAAACTATCCAATTATTTATAATTATATAATGTAAATAGAAAATATAAAAATGCTCCTTCTTAAATATTTGGCATAAAAATACACCTAAGGAAATAACTATTCCCTAGGTGTATTTGTTTCATATTGAATGTAGGTATTTGATATCTATTCCTCTTTAATCATCCTCAATAGAAAAAACCTTCTTTTGATATTTTCTTATCTTCGGTAATAATTAATCAAACAACCACTCAAGATAATCTCTCTTTCGTCATCGGTCAATTCACCGAGCTGTAATGTAAATTCCTTCATATCCTTATTTACTACATAAGCTTTTATCTCAGTGATCTTCTCTGCTACCGCTTTTCTAAGGTCTTTAACAAAAATATAGTCCCCATTAGCAAAAGGAAGCTCTCCTTTCAATAAGAAAGGCAACATACCCCAATTAATAAGGTTGGAGCGATAACGCTTTGTTGCATAATCATTCGCAATGTTAGCAAAACCACCAAGTACCTTTTGACAGCTGGCGGCCTGTTCTCTTGCAGAACCATCACCAGGCTTAACAGCAAAAATTGTACTTCCTATCTGAGTTGCTTTTGTATCAATAGTAAATATATCTGCAATCTTACCATACACTTCTTCTAATTCCTTATTAGCAGCTACGATATCTTCTCCTGCTATTCTTGCTTTTTCTGCTTTCTGAATCTCTTTCGCACGACCTACATAACCCGGATCCTTACGGGATAGAGTAAATTCAGCCAATCCTAACGGATTGGAACGATAAGAGGAGGTCTCACCGGAAGGAATTAATTCATCCGTAGTTGTAACCGGATCATGTATCTCAGCCACTACCTTTAAAATCATATCCTCACTTAAAGGTGTCATTGCTGGCCAATCTACAATACCAGGCCCGAATTTAATATCAACAGAATTATCCGCGTTTCCGATACCGTTATATACACGGTTATCGTAGATACTGCTATCAAAGAAATATTTCGGTTTTGTAAACGTTACATCCATATTTTCGGCTGAAGTTAAATAACCCTTATTCGCTGCTGTCGCTGCAATGGATCTTGCATCCATTAAAGCAACTGAAGCAACTTGTCCACTGGTAATCTTAGAGCCTTCTCTATTCGGGAAGTTTCTTGTTGTATGGCGGATACTCAAACCATTATTTGCAGGAACATCTCCAGCACCAAAGCAAGGACCACAGAAGGCAGTCCGTATCGTTGCACCGGTTGCCATTAATTTCGCTATAGAGCCGTTCTTCACCAATTCTAAGAATATCGGTTGACTTGCAGGGTATACACTTAAGGAAAATTCATCGGAACCTATGTACTTACCCTCCAAGATATCGGTTGCATCACAGATATTTTCAAAACCACCACCGGCACATCCCGCGATGGTACCTTGTTCTACATATAATTTGCCGTTTCTAACTTTATCCTTCAAGGAATATGTAACTTTACTATTATCTAAGCTAACCAATGCTTTCTTCTCTACTTCATCCAAGATGTCGTAAAGATTGGAATTCAACTCATCAATTGTATATACATTACTCGGATGGAAAGGCATTGCAATCATCGGCTTGATCTCAGATAAATCAACATAAATCATTCCGTCATAGTATGCCACCTGCTGAGGCTTTAACTCTTTATAATCGTCTGCTCTTCTATGTTGCTCATAAAATTCCTTCACCGGCTGATCCGTCTCCCAAATGGAGGATAAACAAGTGGTTTCTGTCGTCATAACGTCCACACCGATTCTAAAATCAACACTTAAGTTTCTGATACCATCACCGACAAATTCCATTACCTTATTATTTACATATCCATTTGCAAACACTGCACCGATGATAGCCAAGGCAACATCCTGCGGACCAACGCCTTTACGGGGAGTTCCAGTTAAATATACTGCTACTACCTCAGGCATATTAATATCATAAGTTTTTTTCAATAATTGTTTTACAATTTCCGGACCACCTTCCCCGATTGCCATCGTACCAAGCGCACCATACCGGGTGTGGCTATCAGAACCAAGCACCATATTACCACCTGCAGCCAGCATTTCACGAGCATATTGATGAATAACTGCTTGATGAGGAGGAACGTAGATACCACCGTATTTTTTTGCACAGGAAAGGCCAAACATATGATCATCTTCGTTAATTGTGCCACCGACTGCACAGAGACTATTATGGCAATTGGTAAGTACATACGGTACAGGGAATTTCTCGAGACCACTAGCTCTAGCTGTCTGTATAATTCCAACAAAAGTGATATCATGTGAGGTTAATTTATCGAATTTGATCTTTAATTTCTTATTGTCGCCAGAGGTATTATGACTATTTAATATTCCATAAGCCATGGTACCTTGCTTTGCAGTCTCTTTGCTTATCATGGTACCTGTTTTTGCCTTGACTGCAGCACTCGAATCGTTATGATCCTCAATAATTTCGCTACCATTCACCAGGTAGATTCCTCGTTCATACAGTTTTATCATATTGGCTTCTCCTTCTATAGAAAGGGAGGATGGAACCTCCTATCAGGACCTATTCAGCTACATAACCCTTGCTTAGATCTACTGAATATTCCTCGTCACAATTTATTAAATTTGATGGTAATAAGCTGTTTTTCGCTTTTACTTTTAAAGTAACTACACCATCTTGTTTTGTACGTTCAAAATCAATGTTGATATTGCCCTTAAAGTCATCATTAAAATATCCTGCATCTGTAAAGATTTCATCATAATTTTCAAATTTAAATCTAACTTCAAGATTTGCTTCGGTACCTCTTAAGTCATGTTGACCAGATAAAATCTTCTTCGAATTATTTGCATCTATATTCTCAAAATTCATACCTTCATTCATTGGACCTTCTGAATTTACAAATGTAACCTTTACATATTCTAATTTCAAATCAGTATCGTTCTTAATAACTAAATTACCTTTACCACTTTCCATAAACATAAATACAGCTACTATAATCATTACAACTACAACAGCTATTACAGCATTAATTATCTTTGCTTTTGAATCTAAAAAAGTATTCTTTTGAATTTTTTCCTTTTTAGTCGCACTTTTTATTTTTCTCATGTTTTTTCTCCCATTAATATTTATAAAATTTTGGACATTCTTAATGATAATAGGTAATATCAAAATAATCAAGTCTTATTTTACTGTAATGATAAACAAATGCTGGTATAACTTGATAAAATTATAAAGTAAGAAGACAGCAAATAGTTAGATTTTCTTAACTTAATTTGCTATCTTCTTACTATTTAATTATGCTATAAAGTATCCCTGTAACTAATCTTAATTCCTTATATCTTAAATGACTGGATAGAATTTTGTAGTTCAGAAGCATCATTATTCAAGGATTTAGCTGCCTCATTTAACTTGGTTACCGCTTCTAACTGCTGTTGTGCAGTTGCATCCACTTCCTGCGATGCAGCAGAGGTTTCTTCAGCTACTGCCGAAATGCTCTCAATCGCATTCAATGTATCATTCTTCGCCTGTTCAATATCATTAATTCCTTCTGCAATCTTACTCATCTTGATAGCAAGTTCATCTACATGAATATTAATATTCTTAAACAAATCAACTACATTTAGCAATCTTGTCTCAGTTGTCTTGGAGATAGTTTCAGCCTGCCTTACTGTCTTCACTGTATTCTGAGTTTTTTTACTAATGCTATTAATTATCTTCTCTATCTCAGAAGCGGAGTTTACTGATTTAATGGAAAGCTTTCTAATTTCATCTGCAACTACGGAGAAGCCTCTGCCTGCATCACCAGCTCGTGCAGCTTCAATTGACGCATTTAAAGATAATAAATTCGTCTGTTCTGCAATATCATTGATAACAGCGATAATCTCTGTAATCGCTTTTGATTCAACTTCCAGCTCTTCAATATCTTTAATCGTCTCATTGGTGATCTCGATACTTGCTTGGGTCGCACTGTTTAACTGGTCAACAACACCGATCCCATCTGTTACAATGCTTTTTGTATTCGTTGTTATCTTCTCGATTGCAACTGAATTTTCATAAACTAAGTTAATCTGATTTGCCAATTCATCCGTTTGTTGTAAACAATGCTCCGAATCAGCCGCTTGTTGGACTATTCCCTGCTGGATTTCTGTAATCGCCATCGAAATATCCTTAGAGGCTGATAATAACAACTCTGAATTCTGCGATACATTTTGGGTAGAATTAATTACAGTTGTACCTACCGCAGAAGCTTTCGTAATCAAATTCTTAACATTAATAATCATGTGATTAATACTATCAGATAGAATTTTAAATTCATCTTTTCGAGTAGTATTTACGGTAACTGTTAAATCACCATCGGCTGCTTTCATTAAGGTCCCTATAATACTCTTAATAGTTTTTCCAATACCAGAAGCGACTACAATACCAATAAATCCCGCTATAATACCTGCTATCAATACGATTATGATTGATATAAATTTAATGGAATCGGCTTGGCTAGTTAGAGCTGAATTGGGTACCATTGCACATATCATAGCACCTTCTGTTCCAATCTTAGAGTAAATAAACAATTGATCCGCACCTTCATAATCAACAGGGATATAACCGCTGTCCTCCGCACTAAGCAGAGCATCATGTAAAGCATCCGAGCCATAAAATACTACTTTTTCAGCGGTTCCATCAGCAGTGATTTCTCTACCATCCGGTGATATAAAGGCTACTTTACTGTTTTTAGGAAGGTCCATCATACCTAAAGCATCTGTGATAACGCTCATAGAAACATCCATGATAACATACCCCATCGGCTTTGAGGACGGGCTGAGATACCTTTTAGAAAATGATATCGCATAAGTCGAGGAGTCTATATTAAGCTGCTCATCTAAATAAGTATGATAGCCAGTCCACTTATCTCCTTGAATCATGGAACCCTCTTCCATGGTTGAAAAAGTCTCATATGGGTTTTCATCCTTAAAGCTACCATAAGATGTGATTGAGTTCCCATAAGATGTAAACACGGATATATTCTCTATGTATTTATCTGAAACTGCAACATCAGTTACATCTTTACGAATTTTTTTATAAACATTTACTTCATCTAGAATATCTTTTTTGTACTTACCATTATAATAATTCTTTAAGTCTGCATCCACTGCCAATTCGACTGCTTTTCCACTAATATTGTCGAAAATAACTTCATAATAATTGCCGGTCGAATTTATTAAATTTACAGTTGAATTCGTAAAAATTTTAACGATGGAGGAGGATGCACTAATATACGCCGTAACTCCCAATATAATAATAAATAAAACCGGAACTAGGAAGGAAAGAATAAGTTTCGCTTTAATACTACCACTAAATTGATTTGAAGAGTGTTTTATTTTATCAAAGAAACCATAACTTTTTGTAGAAACTTGGTTGATATTTGTTTTAGTCGAATCCCCCTTTGAATTCATCTTTTTCTTGTCCGCATTGATCTTAACTTTAGTTGATTTTTCTCCCTGTAATTTTGAGAATGCTGATTTTTCCTCAGAAAGTTTATCCTTCTTTTGTATTTTCGTATTCAATCAAATTCCACCTTCTCTAATTTATTTTATTACTAAACTATTATAACAATTTTGGAAATAAACCACAAGTATTTTTGCATATTTGATCAAATTTTATCAAAAAAATAGAGTTATTGCTGAATTAGCCATTTTCCTTATGTCGAATTTCACCAACTTATTATTCGAAATAGGGAGTATATGCATAATTTTAGCAATAACTCTATTATAAATACGATATCTTTTTTATCTTTGTACTCTACCGGAAGCATCTCCACCTACTAAAGCATCAACATCTGCTCTAGTTACCAGATTAAAATCTCCAGGGATTGTATGCTTGAGCGCAGAGGCGGCAACCGCAAATTCTAATGCATTTTCCATCGACTTATTATCCAATAATCCGCAGATTAATCCGCCAGCAAAGGCATCACCACCACCGACGCGGTCAACAATTCGGATGTTATATTTATTAGAATGGTAGAAATTCTTTCCGTCATAAATACAAGCTGACCAACCATTATCAGAGGCAGAATAGCTTTCTCTTAAAGAACTTACTACATATTTAAAGTTGAATTTCTTCACCATTTGTTCAAATATATCCTGATATCCGGCCAATTCTAACTCACCACTGGTAACGTCCGTCTTTCCTGGTTTAAAGCCAAGTACTTTCTCTGCATCCTCTTCATTACCAATACATACGTCTACATATTGCATTAGGTTGGTCATTATTCTCTGAGCCTTCTCCGTAGACCAAAGCTTTTTACGAAAGTTTAAGTCAACCGATACGGTTATGTTCTTGCGTTTCGCTGCTTTACATGCCTCTTCGGTAAGTAGCGCTGCTTTATCACTGATTGCAGGTGTAATTCCGGTAAAATGAAACCAGTCGGATCCCTCAAAAATTGAATCAAAATCAAAGTCGGAAGGATCTGCCTCAGCAATGGAAGCATGGGCTCTATCATATACCACATTGGAGGCTCTCATGGATGCACCAGTTTCTAAAAAATAGATACCAAGTCTCTCACCACCTCTGGCCACAAAATCGCAATTAACATTATATTTTCTTAAAGCTGCAACGGCACTGTCACCAATTGGATTTTTAGGTACCTTTGTTACAAAGTAAGTGTCATGTCCGTAATTTGCTAAGGATACAGCCACATTTGCTTCTCCACCACCATAACATACATCAAAGCTATCAGATTGTATAAACTTTTGATATCCAGGGGTGGAGAGACGGAGCATAATTTCTCCCATCGTAATTACTTTTGCCATTTTTATCTCTCCTTTATTGTTTAATTATTAAATTATATATAAAGAAGTATAGGACGGATATTTATTTACGTCAATGGCAAAAAGAATTCAAAAGCTCGCAATTAATGCTATGTTTTATATCTTCTCTTTTCGTACTTCTCCGTCACGAAACATAGAAAACAACCCCAGAAACATACTTATTATTGCAATCATAAAGGGAAGTATTATTTCTGCTTGTGAAGCCGATGGTTGCGGAATATCAGTAAGACATAAGGTTAATGCAATTGTTGATATAATTGCAAACAACAATCCACTTGTAAAACGTTTAAATTTACTTATTTTGTATTTATAAACAATTTTTTTCATACGAACCTCCTCTTAAAACCAATACATATTTTACCTTCTACCTATTAAACGAAACAAAGTGGAAAAAGGTTGCAGTATTTTTAAATTTATTTCAAAAAAAATACAGTTTTTTATAATTTAGGATTCTTTGCTTCCATTTATTGTATATGATGCATTAAAGTGAATTAAAATAAAAAGAAGGTAAGAAACACCTGTTCCTTACCTTCTCAAAATTATATTGTTGTAATGATTTTTTTTCCAAATTCAATACAGGCTTCAAGTCCGCTCTCATCAGGAACCCACAAAAGTCGTAATCCCTCATCAGAAACGGTAAATCCAGCTTCTTTCAAGCTGTCCGATATTTGCTTCACGGCTTCACCACTCCAACCATAACTACCAAAGGCTGTAGCACTTTTTTTCTTAAACTTAAGACCTTTTACCATTTCAAGTAAACCACCTAAAGAATAAAGGTAACCATTGTTCACCGTTGGTGCTCCTACTAATATAGCCTTGGATTTAAAAATTTCCGTGATAATATCATTTTTATCTTCTTTGGAACTATTCATTATCTTGACTTTCACCATCGGATCAGCCTGTTCTATTCCGAGTGCGATAGCTTCTGCCATTTTTCTGGTGGCATTCCACATCGTATCATAAATAATTGTGATCTGATTTTCTTGATAGTCCTTGGCCCAAGTTAAATATTGCTCTACTATCTGCGTCGGGTTGTCTTTCCATAAAACACCATGACTGGGGCAAATCATTGATACCGGTAAATTAAAACTGAGTACCTCTTCAATCTTTTTAATAACCATCTTACTAAAGGGTGTAAGTATATTTGCATAATATTTTGTTGCCTCTGCAAATAACTCAGCCGTATCTGCGGTATCATTATAAAGAGATTCCGTTGCATAATGCTGTCCAAAGGCATCATTACTAAATAATATGTTTTCTCCTGACATATAGGTAAACATGGTATCCGGCCAATGAAGCATAGGTGCTTCTATAAATGTTAATGTACTGTCACCTATCACTAAAGTGTCTCCGGTTTTCACAGTTACATAATTCCATTCCTGATGATAATGACCTTTTAGAATTTTGGCTCCATTTGCAGTACAATATATCGGTGTATTTGGTATTTCACGCATTAATTCAGGCAAAGCACCACTGTGATCAATTTCATTATGATTCATTACAATATAGTCTATATCCTTAAGATTTATTTCTTGTTTTAGACGACTTACAAATTCTTTGTCAAAGGGCTGCCATACAGTATCTATTAATACTGTCTTCTTATCTTTAATGAGATAGGAATTATAAGATGACCCTTTTTTTGTTGAATATTCATTGCCATGAAAGTACTTTAGCTCCCAATCAATCTTGCCGACCCAAGTTACCTTATCTGTAATTTTTTTACCCATCCGTATTTCCTCCAATTTATTTGAATTTAATTTTAATAACGTAATTTATTACTACTATAACCTTATCATATACATCAAGCATTGATTCAAATCACACATTTATTATTTTCTTAATTAAAATTTAAACTCTAATGTCTTGTTTCCTAGTACCAAAAATCTTCCACTACCATACCCTCATACTAGAATCTCCTATTTGCAAAATCTACTATACAATAATTTCCTATGTTTAATCCCCGTTACCCTAATTATCTATTACCATAATATCCCATAACCCTATTACCTTATTACTATAATTCCTTATTACTATAATCCCTATTACATTAATCCTCTATTACTATAATCCACTATTACTATAATCAACTATTACATTAATTCCCTGTTTAAATTTAATAAAAAACTGCTTCATTTTAATAAAAAAGAAGCAGTTTTGTGAATATTCTTTACTTTAGATTATAAAACATAAAATTCTTTTTAGATAGTAATATTTATAAAAATTTCAAATTATTGAAGACTCCATAGTCCTAATAACTTTTTAAAACAGAACTTAAAATCAATTTTTGAAATATCCTCCTTCGTATAAATTGGTAATTCGGAATATAGTTGATTATTTATGTAGTATTTTGCTTTACCGATAGCACTATTTGCTTTCACCGGTGCCTGTAATGTTTTAGGAACGTCATATTCGATTTTTACAGTTTCATCATCTCGTAATAATAATTTTAAATCCCCCTCTAAACTTAATGCTTCATATTTTTGCTGTCCATCATTTACAAAGACGGGATCTAATTTCACGTCCTCAAAAATCTGACGTTCCTTATAATTAGTGATACCATAACTCATTAATTCTTTCGTGTCAGACCATTTTAGACTTTTATTCGGTGGCCATCCACAACCTAGTACAACGGATATTAACGTTTTATCAGACCGTTTTATTGCACCCACGAAGCAATAGCCGGCATCTCCTGTAAACCCAGTTTTTACGCCAATGGCACCCTCCATCATATAAAGAAATTTATTCTTATTCGATACGGAATGACTTCTTCCTTTTTTTATTTCTTTAAATACATGGGAGGAGGTGTTTGTGACTTCTATAAATTTTTCGTTCTTTATCGCATAGCTAGCGATTACTGCAAGGTCTCTCGCAGTTGTATAATGACCTTCGGCATCCAACCCGTTGGGTGTAACAAAATTTGTATTCTCGCACCCCAACTCTCTTGCCTTATCGTTCATCATAGTTGCAAAGCCCTCGACAGAACCGCCTACATGTTCAGCAATCGCTACAGCAACATCATTATGACTTTCCAACATCAAGGAGTATAGCAAATCGCCTAAGTAGTACTGCTCCCCGGTGTTTATATTTAGCTGAACATCAGGCATCCTAGCTGCATAAGAGGATACTGTAACAACTTCATCCAATTTAGCATTTTCTAAGGTGACAATACAAGTCATGATCTTGGTTGTACTAGCCATAGCCATCTTATCGTAACCATTATTTTCAAAAAGAACACGATTATTAGAGGCATCCAAAAGTAATGACGAACGCGCATGTAAACGCAAATCTTTCAATAAGGAGGAGGGATTTTCCTCATTTCTCTCCGTATTCTCCTCTGTATATTCTGTTGGATTAACAATTTTTTGATAGTCTTCTTCGCTTTCAAGCGCCTGCTCATTTTCCTTTTTCACTTCTTGCCCAAAATCTTCAAAAATCAAACCAGAAGAATTCAATATCTCATCATAATAAATTTTTAGATTATTATATTGAATCGTGGCAAATAAAATTAATAATGCAAGGCATGGCAATAGTTTAGCGTACCTGTTTTTCAATTGGATCATCCTATCTATTTCCTTACTCTAAATTTATTGTAAAAGCACCAAAATATTCATAGTTTAATAAGAGGATATTAAACTTGTATTAATCCACACCAGTATTTTTTGTATGAAAACTCATTTTATAGATTTTACATAAAATAGACGTCGGGATTCTGTGATTTTCCAAGTAAAAAATGAGCAATTCTAAGCCTTTTGTTGTAAATAAGTCAGTTAAAAACAACTTTACTGCAATATTCTTTCGTTGTATAATGAGGTCAACTTAAGTCATTTCCAAAAAGGGGTTTTTAAATGTCGGAAGATAAATTTTCACATAATGATATCAAGGACGAAAACGCTGGAAAAGAACAAATCACAGACGAACTTCCAACAGAGGAATCTATCTTTGGAATTTCGGATGAAAAGCTTCATGATATACCTTACATTGATCATGATCACCTACAACCTAACCGAAAGAATAAATTCAATTATTATAAAACTCTTCGAATTATATTCTCTATTGGTTTCCTCTTTTTTACAGCTCTTTTTATTAATGAAGTATTTGTTACACCTTACCGTATTAACAAATCCATTGAACGAACAAAGAATTTATATAAGTCTGATTCCAAGATAGATCAAGTAATCCCTACACAAGCTACTTCAGCTAACGTTAGTTCTGCGGTAGAACCAAACCTTGACACCTCGGAGGTTATATCGGCTTCAATTATTTCAGATCCTAATCGAGATGAGAAAGGAAGATTACTTCAATTCAAAGATTTACTAAAGGTTAATGAAGAAGTGAAAGGCTGGATAACCATTCCGGATACTAATATCGACTATGTTGTAATGCAATCAAGTAATGATGATCCGGAATACTATCTTACCCATGATATAGAAAAACAGGAACTCAAGGCAGGTAGTCTTTTCTTGGATTATAAATCCTCTGTTGAAAATAAAACTCAGAACCTTGTTATTCATGGTCATAATATGACTTCTTCGGATAATATGTTTCATTATTTATTGCAATTTAAAAAGCTCGATTATTATAAAGAACGTCCCGTATTTACTTTTGATACAATCTATCAACCTGGTCAATGGAAGATCTTTGCGATTATTGTTACGAATGGAACATCGAATAAAGAGCCACTTTTCAACTATACACGAGCCACTTTTCAGGATGCCTCTGATTTTATGAATTTTGTATATCAAATCAGAATCCGTTCTATCTTTCATATCAATGCCGTGGATGTGAACGAAAACGACCAGCTATTAACCCTATCAACCTGCTCTTATGAAGTGAAAAATTACCGAACCGTAATCATCGCACGTAAAGTTCGAGAAGGTGAAGATGCATCGGTTGATGTTCAGAGCGTAATTGAGAATCCAACCCCACTCTATCCCGGTAGTTGGTATTATCGTTACGGTGGAAAAGCTCCGGAATTGACTGAAACCTTTGAAGAAGCGTTAGCGAATGGGGAAATATGTTGGTATACTAATGAATAAATACTAAGATATAGGATGCGTACAAAAGACAAGGGAGTACTATCGTTATCCTCTTAAAATTTACGATTTCCAACGCGCCAGCGTAACCTTTTGTAATAACAGGTTACCGCTAACAGGCGCATATATCAATCGTAAATTTTGCAAGGATAACGATAGTACTCCCTTGTCTTTTGGCATTTAGATTAAAATATCATAATTCATTACTTAATTTATTACATGATTAGTCCATAATTTATTGATCTGTCTTGCTACCAATTTTATTTTAGGGATGAAAAATAAATCAAATAAATAAAATGATTAATTTAAAACTTACAATCTGCTCTTAAAATCTTCGTAATTGAATTGTTTAATAATTTTTAGGCCTTCGTCTTCCGTGTTTAGGACGATGTTGGGGAGATTGACGCCGTTGAAGGTGTTGTTTTTTACCATGGAATAGATGGCCATGTCGCAGAATACAAGGCAGTCTCCTACTTTAAGAGGTTCCGGGAAGGAATAGTCTCCGATTACATCTCCGGCTAGGCAGGTAGGACCTCCAAGACGGTACGTATAGTTGTATTGGTCCGGAGTTCCAGATCCGATAATATATGGACGATAGGGCATCTCCAGGACGTCAGGCATATGGCAAGCAGCTGAAGTGTCCATGATTGCTAATTGCATCCCGTTTTCTGAGAGCTCCAGTACGGAACTCACAAGATAACCTGCATTTAAGGCAACTGCTTCTCCTGGCTCTAGGTACACTTGAACTTGATAGGTTTCTTTTACATGATTGATGCAGCGTACTAAGGTTTCAATGTCATAATCATCTCTAGTGATATGATGTCCTCCGCCAAAATTAATCCACTTCATCTGGTGCATCAATGTACCGAACTTCTCTTCTACTACTTTTAAGGTTCGCTCTAAAACATCGGAATTCTGTTCGCACATGGTATGAAAATGAAGACCGTCAATTCCGGTCAGATCTGCACCCTCAAGTTTTGATAACGTAATTCCAAATCTGGAATTAATAAAGCAGGGATTGTACATATCAGTCTCTATCTCGGAATACTCCGGATTGATACGAAGACCACAGGAAACCTTCTTCTTACTTTCTGTAACCTTTTCTCTGAACTTTTCCCATTGATGGATGGAATTAAATACAACATGATCACAAAGAGATAGAATTTCATCGAACTCATCCTCACGATAAGCAGGTGCGAAGACATGTACTTCTTTTCCCATTTCCTGATGCCCTAATTTTGCTTCAAATAAAGAGCTTGCAGTTGTACCACTAAGATAACTTCCTATCAAAGGATAGGTTGAGTACATGGAAAATGCTTTCTGTGCCAATAAGATTTCACATCCGGTTTGATCCATTACCGATTTTAATATTTCTAAGTTTTTCTTTAATAATCGTTCGTCTACCACATAAGATGGAGTTGGAACACCGTTAAAGTCAATATTCATATTTTCCTCCATTCGTAAAAATTGCTTGTATATGTTTTTGGGGGTGTTATAAACAAGAAGCTTCCCATAACTAAAAGCTTTGCTGTTATATAACACACCCAATTGAAAGTTACTTCTATAGATTATTGATAGTAATTATTATTAAAGTATTTAATATTTACTAATTAACGTATTTATTAATACTATTTCTCAACCATTTTGTAACAGTTTCATAAACCTATTCTACCATATCAGGCGCAAAACTTTCCTTCCACGGTAAACCACATTTATTTAATTCCTCCATAAACGGATCTGGATTAAACTCTTCTACATTATATACGCCTGGCTTTTTCCATTGGCCAGTTAGGACCATCATCGCGCCAATCATAGCAGGAACTCCTGTAGTATAAGAAATTGCTTGGGAGCCAACCTCGCGGTAGCACTCTTCGTGATCACATACATTATACACATAATAACTCACTTCTTTGCCATCTTTTACTCCAGTGTAAATGCAACCAATATTAGTCTTACCTTTTGTTCTAGGGCCTAAGGAAGCAGGATCCGGAAGAATTGCCTTTAAGAACTGTAATGGTACAATTTTATGGCCTTCATAATCAATTGGCTCTATGGAAGTCATACCAACATTCTCAAGTACTCGTAGGTGAGTTAGGTAGCGTTCTGAGAAAGTCATAAAGAAACGGATTTTCTTAATTCCTGGCATATTAATAGCAAGTGACTCCATCTCCTCATGATGTAGGAGATACATATCCTTCTCTCCGATCTCCGGGAAATTATATACACGTTTAATTGTCAAGGGTTCTGTTTCAATAAATTCACCGTTTTCAAAGTAACTTCCATTCGCGGTAATCTCGCGAATGTTAATCTCCGGATTAAAATTCGTTGCAAATGGATATCCATGATCACCTGCGTTTGCATCAAGAATATCAATTGTATGAATCTCATCAAAGTAATGCTTTAAAGCATATGCAGAGAATACCCCAGTAACACCTGGGTCAAATCCGCAACCAAGTACTGCTGTTATTCCGGCTTTTTCAAAGCGTTCTTTGTATGCCCATTGCCATTTGTATTCGAATTTTGCTGTATCGAGAGGCTCATAGTTCGCCGTGTCAAGATAATCTACCTTGGTTGCCAGACAAGCCTCCATAATGGTCAAATCCTGGTAAGGGAGTGCTACATTAATTACGATATCAGGTTTTACCTTATTAATTAAGGCGATTACTTCCTCTGTATTATCGGCATCTACTTGTGCAGTTGATACCTTTGTAATTCCATCTTTTAATTGCTCTTTCAAAGCCTCACATTTTGATAATGTTCTGCTGGCAATCCATAATTCTTCAAAAACCTCGGGATGTTGGCAACATTTATGAGCCACCACGCTTGCTACGCCACCGGCGCCAATCATTAAAGCTATACCCATATTTAATTCCTCCTTATCTTATCTTGTGAAAAGCTTTCTGAGAGCTTCACTGTTTTTTCAAATGTGTTTCCTTACTAATCAATCCTATATCATTTGTATAATATATAATTCTATTCCTGCTCATTCAACTGCTCTTTTACGTAATTTGGCAGTGCAAAGGAGCCCACATGGAGCTTCGTATTATAATATTTTGTTTTTATACCAAGCTCATTCCACTTCTCTTCTTGTAAATCCGCTAAAGGATCATAATGCTTGGAAGCATATCCAAACAACCAATGACCGGAGGGATAGGTCGGAATATGTGCCTGATAAACCTTTGCAATCGGAAAAGTTTCCTTAATTCGTTGATGAGCCCTCTTCATCGCTTCCACATATTCATCATAATAAGTACTTTCATGTTGATTTACCAAGATCCCCTTATCGTTTAAGGCATTATAACAATTACCGTAGAATTCCTTTGTAAACAGGCCTTCCCCAGGTCCAAAGGGATCGGTAGAATCCACAAGGATCAAATCATATTCATTTACTTTTCTACGGACGAATTTAAGACCATCTTCATAATAGATGTGAACTCTCGGGTCATCCAGACTGCAGGCTGTTTGAGGAAGAAATTCCTTACAGACATCAACAACCACGGAATCAATTTCAACCATATCAATTAATTCAATACTTTTATATCTTGTAAGCTCCCTTATCGTTCCGCCATCACCCGCACCGATGACTAGGACCTTTTTAATATCTAAATTAGTTGCCATAGGAACATGGACAATCATATCATGATAAATGAATTCGTCCTTCTCTGTAACCATCAGATAGCCATCCAAAGTAAGAATACGGCCAAATTCAATAGATTCTAGTACAGCAACATGCTGAAAATCACTCTGTTTACTACAAAGCTGTTCTTTCACTTTTAATGAAAACCTAACATGTTCTGTATGATTTTCTGTATACCACAACTCCATCTACAACACCTGTACCTTTCCTAGTGCGTAATAAAATCAACATCAAGTAATTTAAAAATCTACAATATTTAAATGCTCAACCTTCATATCGATCGGACCTGTCATAACACTACCTTTTTCTTTGGCATAAATAATATAATCGATGATGTCCTTCGTAATTCGTTCACCCGGTGCAAGAATCGGAATACCAGGTGGATAACACATTACAAATTCACCTGCAATATGTCCAATAGCATCCTTTAACGTTACCGATTTCTTATCGTGATAAAATGCCTTCTGTGGCGTTAATACGACCTCTGGATCAATATATTCATGATTCAGCATACCCACTTTATCTTTCCCATATCGACGTTTGATTTCCGATAAAGCTGAAATTAACCGCTCTATCTCAAAGGCACGGTCTCCAGCAGAAATTACAGCAAGAATATTACCAATATCACCAAATTCAATTTGAATATCATATTCATCACGGAGTAGATCATAGACTTCGATTCCTGCCAAACCAATCTCTCCTGTATGAACGGATAACTTCGTTCGATCAAAGTCAAAAATCGTATCACCATTAATTAATTCAGAAGAAAAGGCATAATATCCGCCTGCCTTATTAATATCAGCTCTTGCGTATTCTGCGAGAGCGATGGTTTTTGCAACGATTTCCTTGCCATTCAGCACCATGTTCTTTCTTGCTAAATCCAAAGAGGATAACAGTAAATAAGAGCCACTGGTGGTTTGAGTAAGGTTAATAATCTGTCTTACATAGCCTGGGTCTATATCATTTTTACATAATAAAAAAGAGCTTTGCGTTAATGAGCCCCCTGTTTTATGCATACTTACGGCAGCCATATCGGCACCTGCAGCCATAGCACTGATGGGCAGCTCATCACCAAAGTAGAAATGCGCTCCATGTGCTTCGTCCACTAGAACTCGAATTCCATTCTGATGAGCAAGTTTAACAATCTCTTGCAGATTAGAACAAATTCCGTAATAGGTTGGATTATTCACAAGAATTGCTTTTGCATCCGGATTTTCCTTAATTGCAGTTTTAATTTCCTCCACTGACATTCCAAGAGGAATTCCTAATTGGGTATTTACACCCGGATTAACATATACCGGGATGGCACCACAAACAACAAGAGCATTGATGGAGCTGCGATGTACATTTCGAGGCATAATGATTTTCTCTCCTGCTTTACAGGTGGACATAATCATAGCTTGTACAGCCGCTGTTGTTCCATTAACCATAAAAAAAGCTGCATCTGCACCAAAGGCCTCTGCGGTTAGTTCCTCCGCAGCTTTAATAACCGAAACCGGATGAATCAGATTGTCCAAAGATTTCATGGAATTTACGTCCACCTTCAAGCAATCAATTCCTAAGAACTGCGTTAGCTCCGGTGTGCCTCTTCCGCCTTTATGACCTGGTACATCAAAAGGTACGATACGGTTTTTTTTATGTTGTAATAATGCTTCATGAATGGGTGAATTCTGTTGTGTATATTTCATACAGTCCTCCATTCTACTTTAACAAAGAAGCGCGATAAGAACTCCAAAATGAGAATCCAAAAGTGTTAAGAAAGTTCGTGTTAACACTTGAGAATTTCCTTTAGAACTTCTTTCGGTGTTATTTAATAGATATTCATACCGCTAAAAATTTCGATCATTTCTTTACGAAGACTATTAGTTATATCGAGTCTTTGCTTCGGAGGTAATTCATATACATCCTTGTTAAAGAGATAATTCTGTAATTCAATTTCCTTTATGAGCATTTTGGTATGAAAGATATTGGATTGGTATACGTTTACATCAATCGCATCATATCTTGTCAAGGTTTGGTCATCAATATAATCCTGTATCGAAGTGATATCATGATCAATAAAATATTTCATACCATGTAGGTCACGTGTAAAACCTCTGACACGGTAATCTATCGTAATAATATCGGAATCAAAGCTTCCGATCAAATAATCTAATGCATTTAGAGGTGATATCTCACCACAGGTTGATACATCAATATCGACACGAAATGTTGAAATTGAGTTATCCGGATGATGTTCTGGGAAAGTATGAACAGTAACATGGCTTTTATCCAGATGAGCATGAACTGCATCCCTCTTTGTATTTAAGTATTTCCCCTGATTACAGGAATCATCAATATGGTCCGAAGATAAAGATCCCTCAGCTATTAAAATATTAACTGAAGCACCCTGCGGATCATAATCTTGTTTTGATATATTAAGAATATGTGCACCGATTAGTTCGGTAACATCTACTAAAATCTTAGTTAATCGTTCCGAATTATATTGTTCATCGATATAAGCAATATAGTCTTTTTGTTCCCTCTCACTTTTTGCATAGCATACATCATAAATGTTGAAGCTAAGTGTTTTTGTGAGGTTGTTAAAGCCATATAAGGTAAGCTTTTTCTCCAACCCTATCATCACAACCTTTCTTATTAGTAATTGTACTGCTAAGACCCTATTAACAATGAAACCATTATTAACAGCATGGACTATTATACAAAAATGTATACAAACTTGCAAGCATTATTTTTACTATTATTAAACCCCATGTTTAGTATTACTGTTATTTTTAGCGATAAAACAGATTAATTGATAGAAGTCATAGAATTTTCTGTGTACAAACAAGAAAATCCTATGACTTCTATCAATAAGTGTAATGCAAACAAGTAAATAAAAGCTTTAAACATTAAAAAAGAATACCAACCTGTCCATCTAACATCTGCAATTATATAAGTATTATAACGTTAGAATTTATACTGCCTCTAACATAATACCAGATTTTTACATATCATTCTTAATTCATCTTCTATCGTTTTCTCAATTTCACGATTCGTCAGAACATAATCAAAATCAGAGATAACATTATATTGGATAAGAGATTGCTGATAAAATTTCGTATGGTCGATTAATAAGTAGGAGGTTTCGCAATTTTCCCACATAACCCTCTTTGTTTTCGCATCAATTTCATCCATGGTAGCAATATTCCCGTTCTTAGAACATCCAAGCGCACTTAAAAAAGATTTTTTAACATGAAATTTACTAAGAAACAAAACTGTATCACTATCTAGTACCCCAAAGGTGTCTTTCCGATAGGTGCCAGGTGCCATAATAACTTTTAATTTAGAATTACCGCCCAGGAGCTGCAAAACTGTTAAGGAATTTGTGATAACTGTTGCACGTATATCAGGAAAATTCTTTGCCATCTGGTGAATTGTGGTTCCGGTATCCAGAAAGATGGTATCTCCTTCTTGTAAGTATGATATCGCTTTTTCACTAATTCTTTTTTTATCCTCCATCATAGTCCCACTTCGAGAGGAATAATCTGGTACGCTCATTATCCCATCCGTAAGATGAGCACCACCGTAATTTGTCTTTATGAGCCCCTGATTTTCAAAGAAAGCTAAATCTCTACGAACTGTCATAGAAGTTACCTGAAATAATTCAGCTAATACATTAACTGAAACTTCACCTTCCATTTCTAAGCGTTTCATTATCTCTTTTCTTCTAGCTACAGTGTTCATATTTGTCTCCATTCGTACAGTATCTAACAAATTAAGGCCGCAGAGCAGCATCATAAATAAAATTGCATTAGCACACAATAAAACATTTACAAATGTTCTATTGTGTTGTATTATACAATTAAATCTATAATAAAGCAACCTCATATAAAACTATTCAATCAAAAAGGAGTTATAACGATGTCTTACAAAGCAATGATATTCGATATTGATGGTACCTTATTGGACACTGAGCAGGCTGTACTTACTTCGTTACAGCATACTCTTTATCGTTCTACAGGTCATTTATATTCCTTTGAGGAGCTACATTTCGCATTAGGGATCCCTGGCTATGATGCCTTACAACGATTAAACATAACAGATATAGGTAGAGTCCTTTCCTTATGGGACTATTACTATTCGCAATATTCATGTACAACAAAGGTATTTGAAAACGTCTCCGAGCTTCTGGATGCCTTAAAAGAATCAAATATATTACTTGGGATAGTTACTTCAAAGACCCGAGAGGAGTATCACCGTGATTTCCTACCATATTCGATATCAAATTATTTCACCTATTCTATTTGTGCAGATGATACCACCCTTCATAAACCTAATCCCGAACCACTGCTAGCAATGGTGAAGCAATTACAAGTTGCTCCAAACGAAGTTCTCTATGTTGGGGATACAAAATATGATATGGAATGTGCTGAAAAGGCCGGTGTCTATAGTGCTTTAGCTACATGGGGTTGTAAACATCCCGAAAGTATTAAATGCAACTGGAAATTAACCAATCCAAATGATTTATTATTCATAAATTAGTACAACAATAGTATACTTGACTAAATATATCAAATTAATTAGGAAAAGCTCGTAAATTTATATATCTCTGAATACTTGAAATGTAACGCAACTTAAATATCTAATTGCAGTTGCATCTCCTCTTCGGCTTCGAGTTTGAAGTCCTCTATCTTCTCCGGGTTCATTATTGGTAGCGCCTCCAGCGATTGTAAGCCAAAACTTCTTAGAAACTCTTCTGTGGTACCAAATAAGATTGGTCTTCCCGGAGCATCCATTCTTCCCATTTCACAGATCAGATTATATTCCACCAATTTATTTACTGCATGATCTGATTTTACTCCACGGATTGCTTCAATCTGAAGCTTTGTAATTGGTTGTTTATATGCAATGATGGATAAGGTTTCTAACAATACATCGGTTAGTATATGCTTCTTTGGAATATGAGTTATTTTAATGATAGTTTCATACATGGATTGCTTGGTACAAAGCTGATAAGCATCCTCTAATTCAATGATATGAATTCCACGTTCTTCCCCTTCATATTGATCCATCATATTATGTATTATCTTTCTTGTTGTTTCCACATCATGGTCGAGAGCACCCGCAATTCGTTCTAATTCTACTGCCTCTCCCATGGTAAATAATATTGCTTCAATCTGTGCTTCGATTAATTTAAGCTCCATTAAAAGCCAACCTCCTCCATTTGAATGATATCTGTAGCCAGGTAAGTAATGATGATATCATCAAATAAACATTCCTGATCGATTGTAATTCTTCCGATTTTTATTAACTCCAGAATGCCCAGGAACGTAACAATGATCTCCATCCGGGTATGCAGTGCTTCTAAAAGATTGCGGAAAGAAAAGGTTTTATGTAATAATCCATATTCCTGGATTTGAGAAAACTTACTTGATAAGTTAATCTCCTCTTGTTCAATCCTACCAAATTTACTTCGGATTGGATCAATTTTATCTACTTGCCTTCTTACAATGGATTTGAATATCTCATGAAGTCTGGAAAGTGTCAAATCACTCAACAGATCTTCTACATTAATGTCTTCCTTATAATCAGAAATTTCCTGTGGTATTGTCGGTGGTTTAAACATTACCCGTGAAGCATCCATCTGCTTGTCCTTTAATTCCTCAGAGATATACTTATACATCTTATATTCCAATAATCGGTCTACTAATTCCTGTCTTGGATCAATTATTTCTTCATTTTCGTTCTTTTCTACAGGAAGCAGCATTTTTGATTTGATATTGATTAAGGTAGCCGCCATAACTAGAAATTCACTCATAACTTCAAGATTTTTCGTATCCATTTGCTTAATGTATTCCAGATACTGCTCGGTAATCTCAAGAATTGGTATATCATAGATGTTTACTTTATTCTTATCAATTAAATGGAGCAGAAGGTCCAATGGTCCTTCAAACGCTTCCAATTTTACCGGAATCCCCATGTTGCTCCTTTCGTTCAGCCAATCTTATTAACTTTATAGCAAAATAAAATTTAATATCATAACTGAAGCAATTTTTATTTTCGATATCAATTATTTTCTACATTTATTTTTTCCTATATCATTTATTCTTTAAATTCACCAATATAATTTCCGGTATGTTAAAAAGTCGTGGCATGATGGAATGCGAACCCAACCCTCTGGATACAACCAGTTGTAAATCATTCTCTACATAAGTTCCGGAATTATACTTAGGAAAGAACTTCGCCTGCGGTGATATGATACCACCAACACCAGGAAGTCGCACCATACCTCCGTGTAAATGACCGGAAATGGTTAAATCTGATCCCCATTTAACATAATCTTTAAAATAGATCGGATTGTGTGCAATCAGAAGCTGGTATTCATCTTTTACTCTCGCACCGACTAATCTCTCCAAATATCCCGATTCCATCTTAAGTGTTTTATTACGTTCAAAATATTTTTTTCCGATTGATATACCTGTAATGCGAAGTTTTGCAGAATTTTTAACTATTGTTATACTATCATTATCAAGGAAGGTAACTCCAGCTGCACTTAACCGTTTTTTATACTCCACCCAAGTTGAGTACACTTCCTTTGAGTACGCAGTGTTGTTAATCGGATTATTATCTTTATATAACTCTATCCTCTGCTCATGATTTCCGTAGGCATAATATATCTTAAACTGCTTCGCAAGTACTTCCAACAAGGTATATGCATGACTAGGGAAACTCGGTTCCTTTTTATTCACCATATCTCCAGCGACGATTATAAATTCTGGAGACAATTTAATAATTTTCTTAATCAATCGTTCATTATTCTTGCCAAAAGTGCGGTTATGAAGATCAGCTAAAACAACAAAATTTGTGTTATTCCATTGTTTTGGGAGCTTTTTAGATACAATAGGATATCTCGTAATAAAGAGTTGTTTTTGTTCTATATAACCCCAAAGAATAAGAAGCATTAAAATACCGACTGCGATAATATAATTTTGCATACTAACCCCCATTTGCCGCTTCAGCGGCACACAAAACCTGAAAGAAGTTTAAAATGAAATTCCAATGGATTTCATTTTGGAGATCTTTCCGTGTGAAGATGCTTTTTCTTCACACTATGCTCATTTCTGATGCAGATATGCAGAATATCATTCCTTATATTGGATATCCGCTTTTGAACATACCTATTATACTATACTAGTAAGCATAGAATGTGTCAATAAGGTACTGAATCAAAACAGAGATTCCCGTATTGTTTTTCGGAAATCTCTGTAACTTAATATTTATTGAATCAACGTTGCTTCACTTAAATATATGATATCATTTCCCCATAAAATAACGTTTTAAAATCTTTACAAAACAGTCCTTATAACCTGCTTTGTCAATAGCATCTTGTGCCAGAATATCGATACTGCCTATTTTTTCATCTCCAAGATAATAGGTTATCTCACCGATTTTATCATTTACAGCTACCGGTGCCGGTATTTCTTCGTATAAAGTAACTTCTTTTCGAATATCTTCCGGAGCTTTCCCCTTGGTGCACAAATAAGAGAATGCATTACCTGTCTTGCCCTGCACAGTATCATTTACTCCCTTAATAACTCTGACCGGTGCCAGAGGAGTATCTGCATTATTATCCGTATAAATGCTATAGTTAGCAAATCCATAATTTAATAGCTTTGATGCCTCCTGGAATCTGGTTTTCGTATCCGGTGCAGCCATAATGACAGCAATTAGGTCCATATCATTTTTTCGTGCTGAAGCCGTAACACAATACTTCGCTAGACTAGTGGATCCGGTTTTAAGCCCAGTAATTCCTTGATAGAATTTAACTAGTTTATTGGTATTGGTTAACCCAAATTCCGATTGCCCCTTTTTCGTCGTATGTATAATTGTATCCATCCAAACAGTTGAATAATTACTTATTTGAGGAAATCTTGTAATTAGTTCCCTAGACATAAGTGCAATATCATAAGCAGAGGAATAATGATTGTCGGTATCAAGCCCACAGCAATTCACAAAGTGCGTATTATTCATTCCAAGTTCCTTCGCTCTTGCATTCATTCTAGCTACAAACTCTTCCTCCGAGCCAGCGATTAATTCTGCCATAGCTACAGAGGCATCATTTGCACTGGCAATACTAATGCATTTTATCATTGTATCGACATTCTGAACTTCAAAAGGTTCCAAATACACTTGTGAACCACCCATAGAGGCTGCATACTCACTAACTGTAACCTCATCCGTAAGCTTAATTTGACCAGAATCCAATGCCTCAAAAATAAGTAATAAAGTCATAACCTTAGTTACACTGGCTGGTTTTAATTGTTCATCCTTGTTTTTCTCAAAAATGACTGTACCTGTTGATCCCTCTATTAATACTGCGGAGGGTGAGCTTAAGTTCAGCTGGGCATCTACCATTGCTGAAACCATGACAGCATCCCCCTCTTTCTCCGGTGTTGTATTTTTCACTTTAGCTTGAATGGTATTTGGATATAATAAGAGAAGAAGCATAGAACATAGGAGGATAACTGCACTTATTCTTTTCATATCTTACTCCGCAAAAATGTATTATTACTATTTTAATCCATGCTTTCGATTTTTAGACCAATCCTTGTAATAAATTTGTCTCATTATTTGAACAAAATAATACAAACTGATACGATTAGTTCATAGATAAATTGATTTAAGTTTTTACACAAACAATTAACGGTTATTTCACATTAACATTACATTTTAGTACTTTTCCCTTTACTTTTGCATAGATCACCGTTCTACCTTTATTTTTCGCTTTTACCTTACCAAACATATTAACCGAGACCACATTAGAATCATTACTTTTCCACCGAGTATAAGTATTGGAACCACGTATCTTCAATCGGTACGAATCTCCAACCTTTAGCGTAAGATTTTCTTTGTTGATATCGATTACATGTACACGACATTTTAACTGCTTTTTACCCACCTTTGCAATAATAAAAGCTTTACCTGTTCTGTATGCAAATAACCTTCCATTAAAGTTAACTCCAACTACTCTAAAATTAGTCGAAGAGTACGAAACCCTCTTATTAATTGCGAATACACTTAGTTTAAATTCTTCCCCTTTTATTAAGTATACATCTTGTTTATTCAAATGTAGGGAAAAAGGGAGTGAAATCGACTTGCGATAAAAACTGGAGGTATTTTCAATCAGAAAATTCAATACTAAAATAATTACTATGATAATAATTACAATTTTATATATCGTAAATGCTAATATCGGTCTCTTATTTCTTGAGGAATTTCGGTTCATGGAGCTCCCTTCGATTTATACAATCTCATCTTCTTCTACGCGGGAAGTATACATATCTAAATCCGCTTCCTACTCTCCCTATTATTCTATGAGAACTATTTGAAAAATTGTATAAATAAAAAAGACCTTTGATTCGAAACAAAATCAAAGATCTTCCATTTAATCTACATTAATGAACTTATTTATATCATAATTCTTCAAATAAAATATTTTCCTATTCTCATTATTAAATATATTTAGAAATTGAGGTAAATTTACACTCTTCATTTTACTCTAATTTTGCAATAATAGTTTAGGTTTCTACAATTCAAATTCTACAGCTGTTGAATTCCATCCTTCGTTACAATCGCATATACATACTTCGGTTTCTCAAGCTTTTGACTCCCAATTACATAAGCATCTAAAAATCTCTTTTTCGCCTCCGCTAATTTATTACTGTCATTTGCATATAAGGTAGCTAAGGCTTCCCCCTTAATAACGGAATCACCGAGTTTTTTATGGATTTTAAGACCAACACTGAGATCAATCACACTTTCTTTTGTCTCTCTTCCACCACCAAGTACAAGAGAAGTCATTCCAACTTCGTCTGTATGAATAAACGTGATATACCCATCGCTTGGAGCTGCAACTTCTTCAACAATGGATGCCTTTTGGAATAGCTCCGTATGATATACCGGATCGCTATTACCACCCTGTGCACGAATAAACTCCGCCATCTTATTAAGAGCACTCTTATCCTCGATGGTTTTATAAAGCATTTTGGCTGCTTCTTCCACTGATGTTGCAATTCCTGCTCCAACCAGCATATAGGAAGCAAGTGTAATACTAACCTCTAACAAATCCTTCGGTCCATCCCCATTCAAGGTATCAATCGCTTCTATTACCTCTAACGTATTACCAACTGCATTGCCTAACGGTTGATTCATATCCGTAATAACTGCATAGGTCTGTTTACCTGCAATCGTTCCGATTTGTACCATTTCATTCGCCAATGCCAAGGATTCCTCTAAGGTTTTCATGAACGCACCACTGCCTGTTTTAACATCTAGTACGATTACATCAGCTCCTGAAGCAATCTTCTTACTCATAATACTACTTGCAATCAGAGAAATATTATCTATGGTCGCAGTGACATCGCGAAGTGCATATATTTTCTTGTCAGCAGGTGCAAGATTGGCTGTCTGTCCTACAATTGCCATCTTTACTTTGTTTACATTGGAGACAAATTGTTCCGTTGTAATCGTAGTCGAAAAGCCTGGAAAACTTTCGAGTTTATCAATTGTTCCACCTGTATGACCGAGACCTCTGCCAGACATCTTTGCAACCGGAATACCAAGGGATGCAACCATCGGACTTAATACCAGTGAAGTCTTATCACCAACTCCCCCGGTACTGTGTTTGTCCACCTTCGCACCTTTAATTTGTGACAAGTCCAATATATCACCACTATTTGCCATCGCAATCGTTAAAGCTGCAGTCTCTTCATGATTCATTCCATTTAAGCATACTGCCATCAAAAATGCAGACATTTGATAATCCGGAACAGATCCATTGGTATATCCCTGAATAATGAATTCTATTTCATTGGCTGTTAGGCTCTCTTTATTCTTTTTTTTATTAATTAAATCGTACATTTTCATAAATAATACCTTTACCTTTCCATTTACCCAAGACTGTTTTCTAATACAAACAAATAATATTAAGATTTATATTATATTTTATGGTTATCATTTGCATTAGGTAAGCTCTTTATTTACCTCTATCTATTTTTAAGGAATATTTCTATTATATACCTTTTTTGTTAAAAAACCTATCCCTGAATTAAAGAATTTATCATTAATTTGATTGCTATAATGAACTTTCTATAGCAAATAATTATGCATCATATGCAATTGACTTCGTTCAAGGCGGTTTATCTTTTCTGATATCCGAACATTTGAGATAACATAAATAAGTCTTCTATCTCAAGTGTATCTAAGTGTTATTTACGTAAATTAATTCTTTAGCGTTATATTATATTAATGTAAATTACTATGATACGATTCGGAATCATGTTAAATAATGAAAAAATATTCACTTTCTTGGATAAACGATTGACGTATATTAAAAAAAAGTATAAAATAAATCAACTTTAAAGAGAGGGAGACTGATAGAAATGAGTTTTAAGTTTATTAAGGAAGTAATAACACCAGAAGAATTAGTACAAGCTTATCCCATACCTGCAAGAGATGTTCTCCGTAAAAAAGATCGTGATAAACAAATAAAAGACGTTATCACCGGTGCCTCCAATAAATTTCTAGTTATCATCGGACCTTGTTCGGCTGATAATGAAGACGCCGTTTGTGATTATATCTCCCGCCTTGCTGACATCCAGGAAAAAGTCGAAGATAAGATAATATTAATACCAAGAATATATACGAATAAACCCAGAACTACCGGAGAAGGTTACAAAGGTATGGTACATCAGCCAGATCCTGAGAAGGAGCCTGATTTACAAGAAGGCTTAATCGCAATGAGAAAGATGCATCTGCGTGCAATTGCAGAAAGCGGATTAACTTCTGCTGATGAGATGCTTTATCCGGAAAATTGGCCTTATGTGGAAGACATCCTCTCCTATGTTGCTGTTGGTGCTAGATCCGTTGAAGATCAGCAACACAGACTCACCATAAGCGGCATGGATATACCTGCTGGTATGAAAAATCCGACCAGTGGTGATTTCTCTGTAATGCTTAACTCCGTAATTGCTGCACAAGCCAGTCATACCTTCTTATATCGTACTTGGGAAGTGATTACCTCCGGAAATCCACTTGCCCATACCATCTTAAGAGGTGCGGTGAATAAGCATGGCCAGTCTATACCAAATTATCATTATGAAGATTTAATTCAGTTGCTGTCCATGTATAATGAAAGAGAATTAAAAAATCCGTCCATTATTGTAGATGCAAATCACGCAAACTCCAATAAGTTATATAGGGAACAAATCCGTATTGTAAAGGAAGTTCTTCATAGTCGCAAATTATCTTCAGAGATATCAAGTATGGTAAAGGGTGTCATGATAGAAAGTTATATAGAAGGCGGAACCCAGAAGATAACCGATCATGTATATGGAAAATCCATCACCGATCCCTGCCTTGGTTGGGAAGATTCTGAAAAATTAATTTATACAATAGCGGATAATATTTAATACTTACTGAATATCCACTACAAAAAATCAATTAATGCAAACAACAAAAAGCAGAGTAATGTCACTTAAGTGACACGACGCTGCTTTTAATTTGGTTTAATTTCATTAATTGTATACTCTTATATAATCACTATTGCTTTTATATTATATCTTGTATTTTGCCTAACAACCGTTACTTCCTTATATTAATTCTTAATCCAACCCTTATCCCCAAAGAAACCTTTCCTGCAAACCAAACTGATTTACTACTCATTGACTGTATAGAAAACATGAACTATGCTCTCGGGTGCGTGTTCATATACACTTCTCTGCTATTCTTATAGCTATGGGTCAAATAAAGCTGTGTCGTTGTAATATCGGCGTGACCGAGAAATTCTTGAACACTTCCTAAATCTGCACCGTTATCAATCATATGAGCTGCAAAGGAATGACGGATTATATTTGGATTAATATCCTCTATTCCAACAAGCTTTGCATAGATTTTAAGTATTTTCCATAATCCTTGTCTACTTAATTGTTCACCAGAGGAATTCAAGAACAAAATATCACTATTCTTCTTATTAAAATCAGCAGATCGAATTGTTAAATATTCTTGTAACGCCGCTTTTGCAGATTTACCAAAAGGTATATTTCGTTCTCTTTTATCCCCGCAGGTTATGTATCTTCCTGATAAATTGATATCGGTCTCCTTCATCGAAATCAGTTCGGATACCTTTATCCCGGTCGCGTAGAGGATCTCCAACATTGCACGATCTCGGATCCCCTTCTTGGTATGATGATCCGGTTGCTGAAGAAGCTTATCTACCAGGGTTGTATCTATAATCATAGGTGATTTTTTTTGTACCTTTGGCGGTTTAATCCGCTCTGAGGGATCTCCTGATAGCAGTCCATGCTTCAACAAATAGAGTAGGAATGCTTTTATAGCAGCAATATTTCTGGATACTGATGCCGGAGATAATCCCTCCTTCTCCAAGGTTAATATATACGAATTCAAACTAGTCTCGCTAATTTTGGCAACCTGAATAATGTTTTGCTTTTCTAAGAAAAGTTGCAGTTTTTTCAAATCATTTTGATAAGCCTGTAGGGTGTTTTTGGATGAATGTTTCACTTCTTCTAAATACATAATAAAATCATTGATATACTGTTCCATTTCCTACCTCCTCATTTGCCAAAAATCAGACCCGTAAGAATACTGTAATATGTTTTAAGTGTATAACCCCAAGGCTTTCTTTAATAAGAACGCTCCAGGGTAAGCCTCCAAAAAGCTAGCGACTAACAATGCCGCAGCGAGTAATAATATGATAATCAACTGCGATTTGATTGGTTTTGTTAGGCCTCCAAAACTAGCACGATTTGTTTGATAGATCCCTCTGCACAGTTCATAACCTTTATAAAGGCTAATTAGTGCAATCGGCAAATAGAGCAAGCCATGAGGAAATATATACACTAGGATAAGTATAATTCCTTTCAGTCCATATTGCATGGTTACCGCTGAAATAAAAAATCCGGTAAAAAAACCAAAGGACGTAATCTTGAGTGCCATATAAGGGATACCAAGAATCGTAACGCTGAGTAGCCAAAACACGATAAAATCGTTGAAGTTTTTACCTAGTACATAAACAAAAAGGCTTGAATAATCAATTTCATTGGCAGTGATTTCAGCAAAAACATTGTCTTCGTAATTCTGCATCTGTACCGCATAATTTTCGCGAAAAACATTGGCACATAACACTCCAAGAAATACACCTAAGATTAATAAAAATATAGATATTTGTATTACACTAAGACGATTTAATTGTAATTTAAGTGGTTTCATCCTTTAGCCTGCCCGTCATTTTACCATATATAAAATAAATATGATGAAAATAACAAAATAGAACAAGCTCGTTTCGTTTAATCACATCTTCAGCTTATAAGTTCAATTTCGTCTTATAAGTTTTTCTTCGTCTTATAAGTTCATTTTCGTCTTATAAGTTTATCTTTGCTTTATAAGTTCATCTTTGCTTTATATGCAAGAATGCCTGCGATTGTCTTTGCATCTTGTATATCACCGTTTAATATCATCGTTGTTAATTCTTCTAAAGAATGACGTTCAATTGTTACGAACTCATCCTCATCCAAGTTTTGCTTTGAGGAGGTAATATCGGAAGTATAATAAATGCAGATCTTTTCATTGCTAAATGCAACCGTAGTAAATAAATCTATTAGGTGGTGAACCTCTCCTGCTTTATATCCGGTTTCTTCCTCACATTCCCTTATTGCACAGGTCATATTATCCTCACCTGGATTTAAACCACCTGCAGGAATTTCTAGAGAATAACTGTCTATTGCATTGCGATACTGACGCACCATCAGAATCTTTCCATCCTGATCCACAGGTATCATTGCTGAAGCACCCTTGTGCGCAATAAAATCGAACGTAGTTTGCTTATCCCCATTGATTTCGATGGTGTCGCTATAATAATCAATAATTCTTCCTTTATGAACCAAATCTCTTTCTAATCTCTTGTACGGTATCATCTTTACACCTCACCACATCATCTTATTTCTTATTACTTAAGGATACCGCTTTTTCATAGCAGGCATCCGTAGCTTTCATAACAGCATTCCGAAGACCATATTCCTCTAGTGCTTTCACTGCCGCAATCGTAGTTCCACCAGGAGAGCAGACATTGTCTTTTAATTTACCGGGATGTTCTCCGGTCTCAAGCACCATAGCCGCTGCACCAAGAACCGTCTGTGCGACTAAAGTATATGCCTTATCTCTTGGAATACCATAAGCTACAACACTATCTGCCAGAGCTTCAATAAACATATATACATATGCCGGTGAGCTTCCATTTGCACAAATCACAGCGTTCATCATTTGCTCTTCAAAAACTTCATATTTACCAAAGGAAGTGAAGAAACGGTCTACCACTTTCTTCTCCTCTTCAGAGAATTTATCCTTTGAAAAACAGATACCGGTCATACCTTTTAGAACCATTGCCGGTGTATTAGGCATTGCTCTTACGATACGGGTTGAATCTGATATAGCATCTTTGATTTTTTCTATCGTTATACCCGCAGCGATCGAGATGACTACCTGCTCCGGAGTAACTACTTTTTGAATTTGACTTAATACCTGAGGGAAGAACTGTGGTTTCACTGCTAATACAAGATATTTGCATTGTTTTACAACCGCTATATTATCCTCAGAAAATTGAATCCCTGTATCTTTCATTACATATTGACTACGCTCCGGCGATGCATCCGTATAAACCACTTCTTCGCTTCCGAACGTGTTGACTGCAGCTTTTAGTAACGGGTAACCCATGTTACCAGCTCCAATAAATCCGAATAATGCCATGATAAATCCTTCTTTCTCTTCGCTATTTGTAGACTTTTCATTTCTAAGTGAGGAAATGACTTTAAAAAAATAAGCTGAATTCTTATAGCTATAATTACTTAAAGATTATATGAGTTTTATAGTATTCTATCATATATATAGAAATATAGGTAGTGTTTTAACAAAATATTGTAAAAACACTACCTATTCCCTTATTTTAATATATTAACAAATTCTTCAATACGGTCAAGACCCTTCTTAATCTGTTCCAATGAAATTGCGTAGGATAAGCGGATATGATCTGCAAATCCGAAATCTTCACAAGGAATAACTGCAACATTATAATCTTCTATCAATATTCTAGAGAGATTATAAACATCACCAACTTTGGTTCCCTTATATTCCTTCTCCAAAATCTCGCTGATATCAACAAAAAGATAAAATGCACCCTGAGGTTTTAATGCCGAGATTAACTTTATCCCAGATACTCTCTCATGCATAAAATCACGTCTTCTGTTGAATTCCTCATTCATAGCATAAACAGAATCCTGAGGGCCAACCAATGCTTCGTATGCCGCTTTTTGAGCAATAGAATTGGGGTTAGAGGTCTGATGACTTTGAACACTTCCCATTAATTTTGCAATTTCTTTTGATGAGCCGGTATAGCCAATTCTCCATCCAGTCATTGCATAACTCTTTGCTACACCGCTACAGGTGATGGTACGTTTGTATATTTCATCATTTAAGGCTGCAATACTTACGGCTTCTGCTTCACCATATATTAAATTTTCATACATTTCGTCAGATACCACATAGATATCTCTTCTTACTACTACTTCGGCAATTGCTTCTAACTCCTCTTTGGTATAGATCATACCGGAAGGGTTGCTAGGTGAATTGAGAATTAAGGCTTTCGTCTTATCAGTACATGCAGCATCAATTTGAGCTGCTGTCACTTTGTAGCTCTGCTCTTTTTCTGCTCTTACAAATACCGGAACACCATCCGCTAGTTTTACTATCTCCGGGTAACTCAGCCAATAAGGAGTTGGAATAATTACTTCATCCCCAGGATTGCAGATTGCTTCAAATACATTCGTTAAGGAATGTTTTCCACCATTACTTACGACTATTTGGCTGGGCTCATAGTTTAACTTATTAAACTTTAAAAACTTTTCACACACCGCTTTTCTAAGTTCCAGAGTACCTTCTGCCGGAGTATATTTCGTAAATCCGTTGTGAATTGCTCTAACCGCTGCTTCACAGATATTATCCGGAGTATTAAAATCCGGCTCACCAGCTCCAAATCCTACAACATCGATTCCTTTTTCCATTAATTCTTTTGCTTTTGCTGTTATTGATAATGTGGATGAAGGCTTTACCGCCAGGGCTTTTTTTGATAAAGTTAATGCCATTGATTACACCGTCCTTTATTTATCATATTAATATAGTATCTTCCTAAAAATTCATATTCTATTAAATCTTTTCCCATTGTAATATATAAGTTTTCAGATTGCAACAAAAATATCAAATAAATCAAAAAAAGTATTTTCCTTGGCTTTCATATGTCCGTAGTACAAAGATTTATTGTGCATTTTGTGCATTATCAGTTTATTCTATGGTAAAAAAAAGTGTATAACAAATGTTATACACTTGTTATACACTATTTTTTATTTCGCATAATCAGTAACTCGAGATTCTCTGATTACATTTACTTTAATTTGTCCTGGATATTCTAATTCACTTTCAATTTTCTTAGATAAATCACGTGCAAGCAATATCATATCAGCATCACTGATTTGTTCAGGTACTACCATTACTCTGACTTCCCTGCCTGCTTGAATTGCAAAAGACTTATCTACCCCTTTGAAGCTATTGGTAATATCTTCAAGTTGTTTTAGTCTGTTGGTATATGTTTCCAAGGTTTCACGCCTTGCACCGGGTCTTGCTGCTGAAATAGTATCAGCTGCTTGAACGATACATGCAATCAATGACTGGAATTCAACATCACCATGATGTGCTTCTACTGCGTTAATAACAGTAGGTGATTCTTTATATTTTCTACAAAGATCAACACCAATTTGTACATGTGTTCCTTCCATTTCATGATCCACCGATTTACCGATGTCATGTAACAATCCGGCACGTTTCGCAAGTCTAACATCCACACCGATTTCTCCGGCTAGAAGGCCGGATAAAATAGCCACTTCAATTGAATGCTTTAATGCATTCTGTCCATAACTTGTCCTAAATTTCATCTTGCCGAGAAGCTTAACTAGTTCAGGATGTATACCATGAACTCCTACCTCTAAAGTAGCGGCCTCTCCCGTCTCCCTAACCATAACTTCAACTTCTTTTTGAGCCTTTTCTACCATTTCTTCAATTCTTGCCGGATGAATTCTGCCGTCAACAATCAGTTTTTCAAGTGCAATTCTTGCAACTTCTCTTCTGATTGGATCGAATGCTGATAAAATAACTGCCTCAGGTGTATCATCAATTATTAAATCAACGCCTGTCATAGTCTCTAAAGTTCTGATGTTACGTCCCTCTCTACCAATGATTCTTCCCTTCATCTCATCGTTAGGAAGCTGAACAACGGAAATCGTTGTTTCAGCAACATGATCTGCAGCACATCTTTGAATTGCTGTAACTACATAATCCTTTGCTTTCTTATCTGCTTCTTCTTTTGCTTTGCTTTCTAGATCTTTTATGAGCAGAGCGGTTTCATGTTTAACTTCTTCTTCAACAGTCTTTATTAGATATTCCTTAGCTTGTTCGGAGGTTAATCCAGAAATTTTTTCCAACTCCTGTAATTGTTTTTCGTGGAATTCTTCCACGTCCTGCTTGGTTTTATCAAGCTCGGATTCTTTAACAGAAAGTCTAGTTTCCTTTTTTTCCAGTGCTTCGGTTTTTCTATCTAAAGTTTCTTCCTTAGTTAGAACCCGCTTTTCATAGCGTTGTATCTCTGCTCTACGTTCCTTAGTTTCCCGCTCGAATTCATTCTTTGCTTTCAAAGATTCTTCTTTTGCTTCGAGTAAGGCCTCGCGTTTCTTAGTTTCAGCCGTTTTTAAAGCTTCATCTATGATTTCTCTTGCTTTTACATCTGCATTGCCGATTTTCGCTTCGTAAACTTTACTGCGATAGACATTAGCAAATATCCAAGTAAGAATTGCTACAACCAAGGTTATTACAATAGCAATTGCTATTTTCAAACCATCTTGCACAGGAGCACCTCCTTATTTAATTTTCATTGTACAATCTTAATACAACAAATAAATTTTATACTGTTTTTACGAATATGTCAAGTATACACGCGAATAATTTATCTATTATGACAAGATATAGTATCAATATATAGGACAATTCAAAGGTCAAGCCACTATATAATCCTAAATTATCTATTTTGTGTCACTTAACATGATTAATTATTCACTAAAAAAGTTCAACTTAATACTTATCTAAAATAAATTTAGAAATATTTTAGTATTTTAGTATTTTTTAATTAACTCCATAAATTTAAGTTAGATTAACTACACATTACATATACAAATAATAAAAGCCTTGCCATTTATATTCGCCATAGAAATGAAATGGTAAGGCTTGAATTACATATATATTAGATTAGGCTCCCCATATAATAAAAGCCTTTACTCTCATCTAGAAATACATCAACTATCGTTCCAATCAAACTTTCTGAGCCCTTGAAATGAACTAACAAATTATTACTGAGTCTTCCGGTCAATAATCCGGGGTTTTGCTCGTTTACTTCTTCCACTAATATTTTTTGAGTGGTATGTTCATCCTTACCTGCCGCTACCGAGTTTGCTTTTACTTCTTTCAACAATCGATCAAAACGCTCCATAGCAACTGTTTCCTCAACCTGTCCCTCCATCGTAGCTGCCGGTGTGCCGGTACGCTTCGAATATACAAAGGTAAACGCACTGTCATAACCAACTTTTCTTACTACCTCCATGGTTTCTAAGAAATCTTCCTCTGTCTCACCAGGGAAACCTACAATAATGTCAGTCGTCAATGAAATATCCGGTACTGCAGCTCGTATTTTCTCTACTAATTCCAGATAACTTTCTTTGGTATAACGACGGTTCATGATTTGAAGAAGCCTTGAACTTCCAGATTGTATCGGTAAATGAAGATGTTTACAGACTTTTTTACTCTGCTTCATAACTTCGATTAATTCATCCGATAAATCCTTCGGATGTGAGGTCATAAATCGAACTCTTTCAATACCGTCTATCTTTTCAATTTCTGATAAAAGCTTCGCAAAACTCATTGGAGTCTCAAGATTTTTACCATAGGAATTAACATTTTGTCCGAGTAACATAATCTCAACAACTCCATCCTTGGCCAAACCCTTGATTTCATCAAGGATATCCTGCGGATTTCTACTGCGTTCCCTACCGCGTACATATGGTACGATGCAGTAGCTGCAGAAATTATTACAGCCAAACATGATGTTTACACCAGCTTTAAAGCTATATTGTCTATCATTCGGAAGATTTTCTACAATCATGTCTGTATTCTTCCATAGATCGATTACCATGCGTTTTGAATCAAAACGCGTCTGTAATAATTCAGCCAGCTTAAAGATATTATGTGTACCAAATATAATATCAACAAAGCGATAGCTTGTCTTTATTTTCTCAACTGCGGTAGCTTCCTGCATCATACAACCGCATAAAGCAATAATCATTCCGGGATGGTCCTTCTTTAATCTTCCCTGAGCGCCTAGTCGCCCATATACTCTATTATTGGCATTTTCCCTAACAGTACACGTATTATATAGTATAAAATCCGCATCCTCGGTGTCTGTCTCTACATAACCGATTTGCTTTAATATTCCGGATATTTTTTCAGAGTCACGGCTGTTCATCTGGCACCCAAAAGTGATTATAGAAGCGTATAAGGGTCGACCCAATTCTTCACTTTTTGCTTTCACTAATTCTCTACATTTCGCTATGTAATACCACTGACGGTCTGGTTCCATTAGAGGCGGTTCTTTTGTTAAATCTATGTTATCTAAGTCAATTATCTCATTCATCTTAATTCTCCTATCAAATTAATTATGCTTATGTATATCACAAGTATTCATTATAACATATAAAAACAAATATGAAAAGACGGTAAACCTTGCAGAAGCAAACGTCTTATTATGATTAAATTAAGATTTATACAAACAGCAATGGTAACTAAAATTTAAGATTTAGTCACTCTTGATATTCTGTGCACGTAAGAACTAAAATACCTTTTTATGCCTATGGTGGAATCTGTTATAAGTAATGCATTCTATATGTCAAACGATTATGATATTGATATTTGCATAAAATAAAAGAGCAAAACCATAACGATTTTGTCTTTTCTTTGATTACTTTTAGATTATATTTATTATCTCATATTGTGAATTTATAACTAACCATAATTGCGAATTATACTCCATTATATTCCAGATACCAGAACCAAGTAAATTGTATTGTAATGTCAAATTTAATAATGCATTTATACTTCTTACATCTACAAACCAGACTACATGCTGTATTTTATTAGATTCAGCATTAATTGCATAGGTAAAAAAAGGTGTTTGAGATACTTCATCAAATTGGATAATCGCTCCAACATTTCTTGCTAAATTAATAACATTATTAAAGGTTATTGCATTTACGGTTGAAACGCCAAGTACATAAGGAAGCTGCCAATCATAGCCTATGGTTGGTATTCCTATGATTACTTTATCTGAAGGTATAAGATTACTTGCATAATCTAGAAACACATTAATATTATTTATTGAACTAATTGGAGAGGGTGCATTTATATTAGTTGCCCATTCGTAGGACATAAAAATAATATTGTGGGAATATTGATTTAAAACAGAATAATTTATTTGTTCAATAATTATTTCCTCGTTAACTATGCTTATCCCAGGGGTAATTGTCGCAAACACATAATATCCCTCTTGATTTAATCGATTATAAACATTTTGTAAATACATCTCATAGAATGTTAAAGTTGATATGCTAATATATTGAAGTGAAAGATTTACTCCATAATAGCCTTTTTCCCTCAAGATAATAAGAATATTATCTATTAGTCTGTTCTGATTTTCATTATTTAATAATAAGTCATATGCAATTCCTACATTTGCTTCCCCTTTAATAGTAAATGTTGATAATAACATAAGTGGCATAACACCAAAGTCTTTCGCAGTTGTAATAATTTCTGTATCATTATAATATGATTTTATTTCACCAGTGGATGTTGCAGTATAATTAACGATCGATAAATACGTTAGATACGGTAATGTTTTTTTTAATATTCCACTATTTATAAAGGGGAATGCATTACCGTGTACAGTAAGCTGTCCCTTTGTATTATTATATCTAATAACTAATGTTTCTCCCGGGTATATAAACTCTCTATCTGAAAGTGACGGATTATTCCTAAATAATTGCATTACAGTAACATTATGAGAATCGGCTATATCTTGTAAGGTATCCCCCTCTTCAACTGTATAGGTTTCTTCAGGAACCGCTATAACTAAACTTTCACCTGTAACTAAATTATCAGGGTTCGTTAAACCATTATCTTGAATCAACTTCTCAACTGATATTCCATAGCTATCAGCTATTGAGTCAACCGTATCCCCTAGTTGAACAACATGAATTTGCATAACTTACCTCTTTCAATTGCTATTTTTATATTATATGACTTAAACTTCATAGTAGTCTTTAATGACTTTGTGTTTGCCATATTTTATAAGTGTGTGATATTAATTCTTTACTTTTTCCATCAAATAAATGGAATACAATTACATCTACTATATGACATTAATTCTATATTAAATAGGCTGAATTTATAAATCTAAAATAATATGATACCGTTTTTTAAGATAAGGGCAAATAAAAAAAGGCTATCTTATAAATGATAGTCTTTTGCTCATTGAGTTTATTAAATCTAATTGATTCCAATGTGTCTTATTACTTCCTTGTTCCGATTAGTTTTTCTATTCATTTTCATTCGTATTTCTGCTTTCCGTTTTTACCTACGCATATCCTTTATATAATCATACTTCCAAATTCAAAGATTACCAGTTTTAATTCCTCAAAAGTTGAATCTCTATATTCTACGTCTAAGGGAAAGGTAGCCTCGTCTTCTACTGTTTCTATTGTCAACGCCGGTTTGTTGAATCGTTCCGAATAATAATGCACCGTATTCCCCCCAGAATCATCCGTATCTATCTCCAATTCTGGTAAAACCAGTTCATAATTCGTAATTTCTTTAAACCGATTTGCTATTTCCAATTGTTTGATATTATAACTATCGGACATCACATTGCGATAATAATAAATCGATTTTCCTCTTGAATGAAAATCAAGAAAACCACTTGATTTATATTCATGAAACAGAAAGATAAGTGCCTTTGTTTCATTCTCACTAGCTGCATAATCCTTCGTATTCTTTGATTTCCATAGTTGACTTGGAAAGTTACGGTTTAGATCAATACCCCTAGCATTGAATTTCCATTCCAAATGAGAAATCTCCATTGATTGGCATTTCCTTCGTAAAAGTGGTTCACGAATTGCATCAAAGCCCATTAAGGATATCATATAACCATCTGGATTTAATAATGGAACAAAAAGGATGGTGTAGGTTTGTAAAAGTTCATAAATACAGGCACCATATAGCATTTGCTCATACTCCGCACCCAAGTGTGCATTTGGATTCATAAGTTTACTGAGTAATTCTATCTTCTGTTGTTTGTGGTTTATGTATAAGTCAGCATAATACTCAATTATATGCATCAATACAATGGGATTAATCGTTTCTCTCCCATGAACTCCTGCAGAGCATATTAGAAACTTTTGGCCTACACCAAGTTTTAGCATAACAATGTCACGATTATCATGAGAAGTTCCAATCGTGACATACTTTATAATATTATCATATTGCTTTGTTAATTTTTTTGCATCAGTAACCAATCTATCGTAAGAATATATAGGTTCATTTAGGTTAATCATCATAAAATCGGGCTCCTTATAATACTTTCCATCACATCATTATATGATGAATACCCAATTTTATGATAATTAACTATAATAAATAGAAATACTTCCTTAATTCGTATTGATTAATCCATGCATCTACTATAATTTATGAGTTCATTTTCGTTCTTTACATAATTCACTATATGCAACAGTATTAATCAATCTTGTAAAAAATCTGTGCTATTGGTGAATCAGAGGATAAAATTAATGTCTTGTCAGTTCCACTCAAGGACGCTCTAGCAGCGTCTAGAGAACGTATAAAGGTATAGAATTCACTTCGCTCCTTATTTGAGTAGGCATCGGATAGAATTTTCATATATCCGGCTTCACCTTCAGCTATAATCTTTGCAGCTTTTGCTTCTGCATTTGAGATACTGATTGCAATTTCTTTATCCGTGGTATTCTGAATTTTCTGAGCTTCTGACTCACCTTCTGCTGTATAAGTTGCTGCGATCTGAGCACGTTCCGATATCATTCTATCGAATACGGCTGCCTTGTTATCACTAGGTAAATCCAAATGCTTTGTCTCAACCGCAATTAATTCTATACCATATTGATTCATTGCATCACCTATATTCTCCATGAACGCGTTGTTCAAGGTGCCATCTCTTCCACTAATTACATCAGCTTGAGCAAGACTACTGATTACATTCTTCATAGCATTATATACCGTGGTATCAATTCTGTTTTCTGCTAAAACAACATTTGAATTCAAAGTCTGAGCAAATACAATGGGATTTTCAACCTTCCATAATACATAGCTATCCGCCACCATAGCTTTCTTATCCATCGTAATTACATCTGATTCTTTCATATCATAAAATTGGATATTCTTTGGAATGACAGCAATCGTATCTAAGAATGGAGTTCGAAGGGATAGTCCTGCACGATCAATAACATGTTCTATTTTACCAAATCTCTTAACTAAGGTATATTCATTTTCCTTTGTAACTATCGTGGAACTAAATAATAATATTACCGCTGCAATTATAATAACGATTGCTAATATTCCTGAGATCTTCTTTGCTTTTTTCATTATTGAGCTCCTCCTTCCACTAATGGTTCTAAGGGCAATAATTTCTGTACCCCGGAATCACCGCTGTCGATTACTACTTTCATGGAAGGAAGTACATCCTCCATTGTCTCGTAGAACATTCTCTGTTTTGTAATAAGTGGATACTTCGCATATTCCTCAAACATTTCATTGAATTTTGAAACTTCTCCATTCGCCTCGTTCATTCTTTGAGCTTTTGTGGACTCTGCTTCCTGCAATATCTTATCAACTTGAGCATCTGCTTTTGGTATCTGCTCATTCCGATATTTATTTGCATTATTCAATGCTGTATCTTTACCTTGTTTAGCTGTTTCAACTGATTTGAAAGCTTCCATAACTGCATCAGTCGGAGGCTCTGAATCTTGTATTGTTATATTAACAAGTACAATACCAAGATCCTGTTTTGCCATTTTATCAAGGATAATCGTCTTGATTGCTGATTGAATTTCATATTTGCCTGTAGTGATAACACTATCTACATCATAACTTCCAACAACCATACGTATTGCGCTCTGTGCGATGTTTTTCAATATAGTAACCGGTTCTTCGGAAGCATATAATGCCTTGACCGGATCAGAAACCTTATATTCAACGAAGAAATCGACATTTACAAAGTTAAAGTCCTTTGTAATCATCATTGATTCTAGTTCGATTTTTTCATTTGTACTCTGATCGTAACCTATGGAAAAGCCTTTAATTGTTGTATCTACTTTCTGAACCTTCTGAATTACTGGTATCTTAAAATGCAATCCGGCTGTACTAACAGTTTTCGCATTTCCAAAAGTCGTCACAACCGCTTGTTCTTGCTCTTTAATGGTATAAAAGGAACCAAATGCAATGATTGCTATAATAATTAAACCTACTAATAATGCAAACAGCTTACCGAATCTTTTCACAAAGCCACCTAAATCATTCCCAGATGGGAAGTCATACACTTTCTTTTCATCCATTTTTCTTATCCTCTTTCTTCCTCTTTCAAATATTACCTTATTTTCTAATTTGACCATTACCAAATATAATATATTTGGTTGTCGTCAGTGCTTTTAACCCCATTGGGCCCCTTGCATGAAGTTTTTGCGTACTGATACCGATCTCAGCTCCAAATCCAAACTCATATCCATCCGTAAACCGTGTGGAGGCATTCACATAGACAGCGGCAGAATCAATTTCATTCAGGAATTTCAAGGAATGATCATAATCCTTTGTAATAATCGCTTCCGAGTGCTTTGTACTGTACTTATTGATATGAGCAATCGCCTCTTCAATATTATCCACTATCTTTAGAGAAATAATTTTGTCTAGATATTCTGTTCCATAATCCTCTTCCGTTGCAGAAACACAGCCGCTGCAAATTGCACAGCCTCTCTCATCTGCACGTATTTCAACTTCCTTCGCCTGCAACCGCTCATAAAGTAAAGGTAGAAACTCCTTGCTAATCTTCTCATGAAGAACGAGTGACTCGCAAGCATTGCATACACCAAGTCTCTGTGTCTTTGCATTGTCGATAATCTCTAAGGCCATACCTAGATCAGCATATTCATCTACATATACATGACAATTGCCGGTACCTGTTTCGATTACTGGAATGGTACTGTTTTCCACCACCGTCTTGATTAGACCGGCACCTCCACGAGGAATTAATACATCTATGTAGCCATTCATCCTCATAAAGTCCTTTGCAATCTCTCTTGAGGTATCTTCAATCAATTGAACGGCATCTTCAGTACATCCCGCCAATAATAAACCCCTTCTGAGTGCTGCTACTATCGCTGTATTGGAATGGATTGCATCGCTTCCTCCTCTTAAAACCACTGCATTTCCCGTTTTAAAACATAACCCGAAAGCATCCACTGTAACATTTGGACGGGATTCATATATAATTCCAATAACTCCAAGTGGAACTACCTTTTGTCCAATGGTTAGTCCATTGGGACGTACCGTCATGGATAATACTTCACCAATCGGATCCTTTAAAGCACATATTTCAAGTAAACCATCTGCCATTCCTTTTAACCGTTCTGGAGTCAGACGAAGACGATCTACAAGAGAACTTTTCATACCATTATTAACCGCTGCTGTTACATCCTTTTCATTCGCTGCTAATATCTCAGCTTGCGCATCAAAAAGTGCTTGTGCACAGGATTTTAACGCATTATTCTTATCCTCTTGCTGCAAAAGATTTAAAGCGGTTGCTGCATTCTTTGCTTTGCTTCCTAATTGCTCTAAATAACTCATATAATTCCTCCTTGCTTTGTAGGAGGAATTTGTCCTCCTTGCTTTGTAGGAGGAATTTGTCCTCCTTGCTTTATGGGAGAAATTTACCTCCCTTACTTTGTAGGAGGAATTTCCTCCCTTGCTTTATAGGAAAATTGTCCTCCTAAATTTTATAGAAGGCATTTATCCTTCTATGTAATATCCTAAATAAACACTAAGACAATTAACTTAAAAATTATGATAAAAATAATTACCAACATTGAATTCGCCGTGTCGGAGTTAAAATCGCATCGGCTTTTACATCGTATTCCGATGCAATAATTTTCTCTTTTATTTGAAAATCATATGCTAAGGCTATTTTATAAAAATGATCTGGAGGGTAAGTCGAAAGATAACGATCATAATAACCTGCTCCATAACCAATGCGGTTTCCGGTAGGATCAAAAGCCAAACCTGGTAAAAGCATAAGATTATCGATTTTTGTTTCATCATACAGATTTGTTGCTTTGTCCATATATAGTTCTTTGTCTCTATTTGTTCCTTTGTCTCTATTGGTTTCTTTCTCTATATTTGTTTCTTTATCTATATATGTTTCTTTATCTATATTTGCTTCCTTATTTGTATTTGTTTCCCTATCTTTATCTGTTTCTTTATCCATTTCTATTACTTTGTATCGATTTTCTTCTTGCTTTACCGGTTCAAGAACACCAAATTTACTTGGAATAAGCCCATCCAAGCTATGAATTTCATAAAACTCTATTCCATGTACTTCCACCTTGGGAATATATACCCTCTTATGATTAATCAAAGCCTGTCGTATAATCTCCAAAGTACTTATCTCAGATCCGAAGGAGACAAAGGTAAATAGATGGCTGCAACTGGTATATTCCTTTGATTGAATTAAGCTATCGCAAATAGCATCACTGAATGATTTCTGGTCCTCGGTAGATAGTAGATTTCGTAGTTTCTTTAATTCCTTACGAATTTCTTCTTTTGACATGCACCAACATCCTATCTCTGTATTCTGTTTCAATACATTTCTAATCAATGGTTTGATAGAATTTCATTAACTTTGACATCACATGGTTATTTTTACTTATTCTTTAACTCCGAGGCTTTCGTTACTGAACCATCGGGATTAACAAAGGATACGTGCTCTAAGGTCCCACGAAGATTTCTACGGATGGAGGCTACATATTCCTTTCGAAGCTGTGTCTGCTCCAGTTTTTCTTCCTCACTTAAACCTACTGATTGGGATTTATGATATAATTCATTTATTCTTTCAATTCTTTTGTCTTCCATCTATAACACTCCTATTTTTGATACTGTTTTGAGGTAATGTAATCCATGATATTAAAATCTTGCTTTTTCTGTGATTGAAATAATGTTCCAATTTCAATTCCATCCATAATATGATTAATGTTTCTTACATTATCACCATTTGTAATAACCATATCTGCTCCGGAGGCAGAAGCGATCTTTGCAGCTGATACCTTTGTAGCCATACCACCAGTACCTACTGAGCTTGAAGAAGCTTTTGCCATACCAAGCAGGTCATCATTAATTTCATCTACACAAGAAATGAGCTTTGCATCTTTATTTTTATGAGGATCATCAGTATAAAGTCCATCGATATCGGATAGTAAAATTAATAAATCTCCACCTACCAAAGCTGTTACAATTGCGGATAAGGTATCATTATCACCAAAATCCAAATCTAACTCCTCCGTAGATACGGTATCATTTTCATTAACAACCGGAATAACACCCATTTTGAATAATTCTTCGAAGGTGTTCTTTGCATTCGTACGGCTGATATCATTAATCATTGTATATTTGGTCATCAGAATCTGCGCTGCTGTTTGATTGTATTCTGCAAATAACTTCTGATACACCATCATTAGACTTGCTTGCCCTACGGCTGCACAAGCTTGTTTAACCGAACGCTCTGTCGGTCGCTCGATCAGTCCGAGCGCCTTTCTTCCAACCGCAATTGCACCAGAGGTAACTAAGATAACATCCTTTCCCTGATTTCTGAGATCGGTTAAGATACGGATTAGGCGTTCCATCTTCTCTAGGTTCAAGCTTCCGGTCTCCGGATGCGTTAAGGACGACGACCCTATCTTAATAATGATTCTTTTTTTATCCTTTAATAACTCCCTTATTTGCATACTTAATCCTCCAACTATCAAAGATTTATAATATCTTTTATCCGTCGTATTATAACTGGGCTATTCATAATCCGGTTTATAACATCCTGCAATTGCTTCAAATACCTTGATGCCATCAATTGCTGCCGAGGTAATTCCTCCTGCATATCCGGCGCCTTCCCCACAGGGGTATATACCTCTTATATTACTTTCAAAGGCTTCATTGCGATGAATGCGTACTGGGGAGGAAGTTCTGCTTTCCACACCGGCTAGTACTGCCTCTTCATCTGCAAAGCCTTTAATTTTACGATCGAAGGCAAGAATTCCTTCCTTCAGGGCTTCTATAATTTCATTGGGAAGGCAGTTAGCCAAATTAGCCAAATGATATTCCCCTTTGATTCCAGGAGTAACATTACCTATTGTAACACTTTCCCTACCTCTTAACAAGTCGCCAAATAACTGTACCGGAACCAAACCTTTTCCGGCTTCGTAGGCAACCCGTTCCCATTTTCTTTGGAAAGTAATACCACTTAAGGGATCCTTTCCTCCAAAATCCTCTGGTTGAACTGTAACTACAATTGCACTATTCGCATTCTCTTCATCTCTGTTGTAATTACTCATCCCATTCACTGCCATATGACCAATTTCTGAGGATGAATTGACCACAAAACCACCGGGACACATGCAAAAGGAATATACTCCCCGTCCAGTCTGGGTTTGATGAGTTAATTTATAATCTGCAGCGGGTAGATGGATATATTCGCTACCATACTGGGATTTACTAATCATACTCTGTTTATGCTCAATCCGAAGTCCAATCGCAAAGGCTTTTGGAGATAGTACCAATCCGTTTTTTAATAACATTGAAAAGGTATCTCTCGCACTATGCCCGATTGCGGGGATTAACACATTACAAGGAAGCTTTTCTTTATAATTTAGTTCAATCCCTTTCAGTACATTGTCTTCGATTATCAGATTCGTAAGCTTCGTTCCAAATCGAACCTCTCCACCCAAACTTACAATCTCTTTCCGCATATTTTCAACAACAAATCTTAGCTTATCTGTACCGATATGTGGTTTGTTCAGATATAAGATATCCTCTGATGCACCATGATGAACAAAGGTTTCCATAACAAGTCGATATCGATTGGATATATCTTTTACTAATGTGTTTAATTTTCCATCTGAAAAGGTTCCGGCACCACCCTCCCCAAACTGAACATTGCATTCGGGATTTAGCTCGTTACTTTTCCAGAAATGCTCTACTGCCTCCACACGTTTACGAACTTCATACCCTCGTTCTACTACTAAGGGCTGGTAACCATGCTTTGCTAATAACCAAGCAGCAAATAATCCTGCAGGTCCGGTTCCTACTACAACGGGCCGATGATTCAGCTTGTTTGTACCATACGGGATAAATTCATATTGTGCTCTTTCGGAAATTGATACATTCTCATTCCTACTACGGGTTACAATTGTTGTTTCATTTTCTCGCGCTTCTAATGCAATTGTAACTTCCACCGAATATATATATTTAATTTCATTCTTCCTAGCATCAATGGATTTTTTGATTATAGTAAAATCTTTAATCTTCTGGGGAGATAATTTCAATGCTTTTGCAATTGAATTAACCATATCCTCTTGTGAATGCTTGATTGGAAGTTTTAATTGTGTAATTCTAATCATATTGCTCCTATTCCTTGCTCTATCACTTTTATTACTTTTATCAACCGGTTACTCTTTCTTACTCCCCGCAATACTTCCTGCAAGGTACCCTGAGCTCCAAGCCCATTGTAGATTGTAACCACCACAGGTTCCGTCAACATCCACTAGTTCCCCAGTGAGGTATAAATTCTTCGATAATCTTGATTCCAGCGTATATTCATCAATTTCTTTTGTAGACACGCCACCAGCGCAAACCTGTGCATTATCAAAGGAATTGGTATCGTTAATTATCATTCGAAAGCTCTTCATCTGATTCGCTAATAGTTCTAATTCATCTACTGATATTAGCTTTGAGACTTTGTACGGATCGAATTTTGCTTCCATAATAATGATATAAGAAAGCTTGTGGTTTAATAGTCCAACCATCATCTCTTCCATACTCTTACTCGGATTTTGAAGTATTCTCTGTGTAAGCATTTGCTTTAGCTTATCCTTCGATAACATTGGAAGAAAATCGATCAATAATTGAATCTTCTCTCCACGATCCAACGCCTTTGCGACAAAGCGACTAATCTGCATAATAGGAATACCGGATATACCATAATCCGTGAATAAGATTTCTCCTTCTTCCTTCGCAATATGCGTATTGTTGGCGAAGGCAGTAACCTCTGCCATCGTTCGAACCCCTGATACTGTCTTACAATACTTCTCTTGTGATTTCAATTGAACTAATGCTGGTAAGGGTTTAATTATGGTATGTCCAAATTTTTTTGCCAAGTTATAACCACTTCCATCAGAACCAAGCTGTGGGGAAGCACATCCGCCCATCGCAAGTATAAGTTTTTTACCATAATAAGTCTTTTGTACAACTTCAACAATTTGATTCCCAGATTTGTTTATACCGCCCTTAGTTTTGCTAAAACCGTCCTTAGTTTTGTTTAAACCTTCCTTGGTTTTGTTTATACCTTCTTTGGATTTGTTTTTGTCGTCAAAGTTATATATTATCTCAGTTATTACTGTATAATCTGGTTTCACAATATCAATAACATACTCGTCATATTGAAATTGTACCTTTAATCTCTTACACTCCATTAAAAGAACTTGTACTACACTGGCGGCTTGTTCCGAATTCGGGTAGTAATAGCCCTCCCGTTCTTTTGGGTATATGCCCAGCTCGTCAAAAAATTCAAGTGTTTTGGAGACATCAAAACAAGACAGCACCTTCATTGCAAATGCGCTGTCATCGGATCGGTAGCATTCCGGCTTTTGGACTAGGTTGGTATAATTACATTTTCCATTACCGGATGCTAATATTTTTTTGCCTGCCTTGTCTTTTCGTTCTATCACAAGCACCGAACTTCCCTGTCTAGCCGCAGCGATTGCAGCCATTAACCCGGAAGCTCCGGCACCAACGATTATAACGTCATAATCCACTTGAACAGCCTCCCATTTACAAACGATTTTATGTTTGTTTCATTATATTTTACCCGAGGCATTATTTCAAGCATTTCTTTGTAATATAAGTCTTTCTTTATAGTTTCTTAATCGTATTTTAATATTGCACATTACAGAGATAGAAATAACTTTCATCTTAACAGCATTAATAAATTTAACTTGAATAACTCTCCAGTAATGCATACAGCTCATCCAAGCTATTCACATAAATTCCTTGGCTAAGTGAAATGCGGTCCTCTTCCGGAAGATCCTTTGCCAGAATATGGGTATAACTGTATACACTCTTCAAATCACTGTTAAAAACTACGACATAACCGTCTTTGACAACAACATAAAAACGAAATGGAACAAAATCTTCATTATAACTCTTCTTAATCTTTATCTCTTTTTCGGAAAAAGATACTAGTTCATATGAAATTAGACCTTTATTATATTCGGATAAAGGCATATCGCTCATATAATCATCAATATACTGCAATATTTCTTCCCTCGTAAGGCCAATCATATAAGCCGGGGGATTTAATTCCTCAGTCTCTGAGGTATTGGATTTCATATCATAATTCTCCAACGTATATTTCATGTTCGGTTGAACTGTTGTCTCTACTTGAATAGTAGAAACGCTATCATCAGCTCCCTCAACAATAGCTACTGGCGTCGGACTAACATTTTTCGTCAGAGTAAGAAGTAAATCCTTTTGTTCAATAGCCTTTTGATTAAAATTATTCAAAGCATGAAGATAGCTCATATAATAACATGCGCTGAACACAATACATAATGTTGTAAAACTCAAGAGATAAATAGATGCCTTTTTCAGCTTCATACAAAACCACTCCTTCGGCATTATTATCTCCATTATTTACTTGTTTATACAATTACAGTAAATGTAACCTCTTTAATATTTGAATAATTGTTCCACCCTTTGGTATAAAGGACAATTCTTCTTCGTCAACTCCTCTTAAAAAGATAAGTAATATAAAATATACGAGTATTGCTATTAGTATAGCAACCAAAGATGATACTATGTTGCTGTTAGTTAATAGCTTCATACCCTGATAAGTAAAGAAGGCTGCAACACCCATCAAGCCTGCACTGACTGTCGGGATTATAAAGGTTTTTATTATTTCCTGTTGATACTCCAGATGCTTTGCAATTGAAACCCAATTAAGGATACATACCACTAAGGCAAAGGTAACATTACCGATAACTAAAGCATACGCACTCAAGGGTGTAAAGGTTAATAATACAAAAACTAATACAATATGAAATCCTAAGGAAATGGCTGAATTAATTACTGGGACTCTCAATTTATTAATTCCCTGTAAAATGGCAGAAGAGATGGTTGATAACGCATAAAAAATAATTGAAATAGAACCTAGTCTAAGAAAGTTTGCCGGTAAGTGATTCGCATCCCCATATATCAGTTGTAATAGTGGTGAAGCCAATACTCCCATTCCTACTGCAGAGGGAATCGCTATAATCATATTAAATTTAATTGCAACATGCACTTTTCTTCGAATCACCTCTTGCATGCCACGTGCATTTGCTGCTGCAATTGTAGTTACGATGGAGGCCGCGAACGCGGTTGCAATTGCTACCGGAACATTGGTGAGTAATCGATATTTTATTCCATAGATACCAATTAACGTATTACGGAAATCCTCTGTATAAAGACTTCCAGATACTGCTTTCTCCAGTACTTCCATGTCAAAGGTTGAGATTTGTTTCGTACCCATAATTTGCATGAATAGTACTCCATCTAGAAAACCACTGATTTGATATACTGTTTGGCTTAAGATGATTGGTGCTATCGTAATGAACAATAGTTTATAAATCGTTTTATATGATTCTCGACTACTTTCTTTATCATTTCGCATTTGTTTGTTTATTACTGGTTTATATAATACGAACACAAAAAGTAAAAAGAATAATCCGATACAAGCACCAGTAAAGGTCCCTAAAGTACCTCCAGCCGCTCCATAGGAGGCAACATTAATATTCCCACTATAATTACGAACAAGTAAATAAGCAGCAACAATACTGACAACCGCATTAATAATTTGCTCTAGAACTTGAGATATTGCTGTCGGTATCATGGTATTCTTACCCTGGAAAAATCCTCTTAATACCCCCATAACTGCAAAAACAAATATCGTTGGAGCTAAAATCATTAGTGGTAAAGCAATATTTGGACTTTCATAAATTACATTTGCAATGAAATTTGCTCCGAAAAATATAATCAAAGTAGCAATTAACCCTACCGCAATTGCAATCGTCATAGCTGATAAAAAAATACGATAAGCATTTCGATGTTCTTTTTTACTTCTTCGCACCGCCACTAATTTTGATACTGCCATTGGTAGACTGTACGAAGAAAGAATTAATGCAATGTTATATATTTCAAATGTATTTGTATAATAACCCATACCCTCATCACCGATATACTTCTGCATCGGAATCCGATACAACAAACCAATCATACGAACAATCAGAGAGGTTGCCGCCAATATACTCCCCTGTACCAAAAAGTGGTTGCTTTTATTTTTTGCAGACATAACTCTCTCCTTCATTCATCCTAAGTAAATCAATAAATTATAAATAATAATGAAACATTTTATATTAATGAATATCATATTCTCAAAGATTTTTTTGTATTATTATTTCAACATTTCACTTTATAATTTCATTTAATTATTTCACTTATATATTTTCTTTATAATTTTCTTTATAATTTTTATCTATAAATTTCTTTATAAATTTACCTATATTTTCTTTATATATTTATCAATAATTTGCGTATAATTTTCTTTTAAAATTCATAATAATTCCATAATAATTCAATTACAAATTATTATTCAATTTCAACATCTTCCGTTCTGTCTCTTGGAAATAATGCGATGAAGGTCTTCCCCGGATTAATCGTAAGCTCTTCTCCTGCTTCATTATAATAACGCATCCATCTGGTCGCTTCTTTCTTCTTCCAGGTAATTGGAATCATCTTACCATTGGTGATGTAATAACCTTCACCACTTGCATCTTCTAAATCCATAGTTTGATAATCATTCCTATCAATATCCCATTCCTTTACAAACTGAATTATAACATTCTTAAAGGCAAGCTGCTTACCGGTTAAAGAATCCTTATGTGCAGCTCCGAATTGGTAACGGTAATAAAGTTTGTCCGTTGCATCATACTTAAGATATGGCGAGTTGTATGCAGAAAAGTTGATCGATATCTTATTCACATTTGAAGTCGAAGTTAAATCTGTATCACCTTCATAAAAGGAATAATGTGGTTTATAACCTTCTTTATATTGTGTCTCATAACCTTTTTTCTCAATACCAGCCAGAATGCCTTCCACACTTGCAAAAGCATTGTGAGGTGCTTTTATTGACTTATCACGGTAAAATACGGTGGTTCCGATACCGGAATCTCCATCTAGGTCATTAATACCGAGCTCCTTGATTTTACTTACAGCATATTTCGTCTTACCATAGTGAATATAAATCGAATCATATTCATCTGCGATACTTACAAAGTAATGTCTGGCGCTTCGGGTAGATCCAATGCGATCGCCTGTATAATTCTCGCCGATACCTAGTAATCTTGTAATTCCACCTTCCACTATGCACTCATATACAATATCTGCTTGTCCAATACCCCATTGATTGGATACCGTCTTGAAGTTATTGAATTGAAATGCATAAGGGCGCTTCTTACCGATTTCCTCCGGTACCCATAGACCACTAAGATAACTTTTCATCTGTCCTTCGTGGTTCTCCTCCGGTACTTGAGTAACACTAACTACAGCTGGAGGATCTGTAGGTTGTATCGTAATTGTTGGATTTTTTGTAGCATCATCCAAATCTTTGATTGCTCCATCATCACTTTTCTTTTTACAACCGATTAGTAATAACATTGTCACTGATAACAGTATAAAATAAGAAATTTTTCTCATGTCAAAACCTTACCCTTCCCATGTAATATATGAAATCCTCACCTAAGTATATGAAGCTTATCTAACACATCCTTCTGCTTTGCTTCCATACAAATTCTTTCCTCTTCCTCCATATGGTCATATCCCATAAGATGGAACATACTGTGAGCTGTAAGGAAGGCTATCTCTCTTTCTAAAGAATGATCATATTCCTTCGCTTGTAACTTAGCTCTATCAACTGATATTACGATGTCTCCCAGTAGCAATTCTCCAGACTCGGGATGAAAGCAATCTACAACGGAATCTTCAAGCATAGAGAAATCGCCAGGAGTCTCATATTCGATGGACGGAAACGATAATACATCTGTCGCAGCATCTATTCCTCTAAATTCTTGATTGATTTGTTGAATATCAAGGTCATTGGTGAATAGGATACTAACCTCCGTTTCAAAGGGACACTCCTCATAATCCAGACACTCTTCCACTACCTTTTTTAATAATTCCTCATAATCAAAATTCAATTGCTCCGTTGCTTCATATTCAAAATTTATAGTCATTAAATTATTACCTTTCTGATTTAATATTACATATACCTTCGTATGTAGATAATTCCAAACTGTACAGCCCCTATGTGACTATGGTGGGTTAGTATGATCTTTATTTACTAAATTCCTTTTGATAAAACTCCTTCAACTTTTTAAAATCTTTCAATGATAAATTCGCGGCATCAAAAGTCCCTTTATCCATTCGCATTTGAAAGATATTATCAATGATTTTATTCGTTGTAAATTTGTTATCCTCGGTCTTTTCTATGTACTCAATCGTAGATACCACATTATCCGATAGCATTACGATAGCTGCTTCCACCGAGCTTGGTTTCTCGTACTTGATATTATGCTCCTTCAATATTGCTTTAAGTTCTTTAGGAAATGCATAAACCTCTGCAATAATCAATCCCTCTTCGATATAATTCTTTCCGTTAATTTTACCTATCTCATGATAAAGTCCACCTGCCTTGGCAATGATATCATTCGCACCGATTTCCTTTGCTGCACGGCAAGATAAATCTCCAATGTGAAGCGAATGGGTATATAGACTTTCTGAAAATTGCTTCAATTTATTAATCAACTCATTGTTATCATCGCAAAGTTTATCATAGCTTGTCCAATCGCTTAAATTTTTGTTCGAATCATAGTCCTCTAAGATTTCAGAAGTCTCTAATTCCTTTGGATCCACTTCCTGATTTAATTCCAGCTCAAGACTTGGAGTAGCTGAAACTTCTTGTGATACACCGCTATGCGCTGTATTCATTTCTTGAACCGCGAGGGCTTGTGTCGAATTATTAATAGCTTCTTTCGCAATGTTATTTTCCGAATAAGTCTTGTCATATATAAGGCCAATGAAAAATGTTATTATAAGTATTGCTAAGATACTAAATAATGAATTCATATAATTGAAATTTACATTTGTATCAAAAATAAAATTGTTGATTGCAAAAGATAATGTAATATTTGTTGATAAAATAATAATAATCGCGTAGATTACGGTTGTTCTTTGCTTTAATGCCCCTGCAAGCAGACTCATTAACACGCCGATAATTAAGATGTGTATCACAATCTCTGGTCGTGAGGACAATGTTATTCCTAAGATAAACGAAAGATTAAAATGCAGTAGTAGACCAAGCTTACTGTCAATTAACATTGCTACTAAAAGTCCACCAATCATCCAAAAACTAAAGGTCTCTGGAGCTTGTACCAGAAGTAATAGACAGATGGAGGCCAGATAACTTACCGTAATTATGGTCTTCGCCAGCTTTTTATTTAATATATTTTCTGCATTTAATCGGATATAGAAGGCAGAAGCGGAGGTAAGAATTAGCGTTAAAATGCCAACCTTTGCAATATGAATGCCCGATGCTTTCATCATAATTCCAGGTAATATTGCGACTATCATGGAAAATACTGGTAAGATAGTAATCAAAATTGAATTTTGATTACTATCATTTACCTGATCTATGCTTTTCGAACCTTTAATTTGTAGTAATTCTTTTGTGTCTATCTGCTTATTGCCTGCTCTCATCTCGGTTTCCCCTGATTTTCTCGGATCTATAATTTATTTTACTTACCCTTTTTTGTCTTCCTTGTTCTTGCGTCTTGATTTCAAACCGTTTTTGCTTTTCTTCATAAGAATCATAGGCTTTTACAATCTTTTGAACCAATGGATGTCTTACAACATCTTGGCTCGTCAAATAAGAAAAACCAATATCTTCTATTTTACTAAGAACATTGAGAGCAACATCGAGTCCTGATTTTGATCCTATTGGTAAGTCCTTCTGTGTTAAGTCACCGGTTATTACTACTTTTGATCCAAACCCAATTCTGGTTAAGAACATCTTCATCTGTGCCGGAGTTGTGTTTTGCGCTTCATCAAGGATTATAAATGCATTCTCCAGCGTTCTACCTCTCATATATGCAAGCGGGGCAACCTCAATCAGCCCTTTCTCCGTGTTTTTCAAATAAGCTTCCGGTCCCATTATCTGATATAATGCATCATACAGTGGTCTCAGATAAGGATCTACCTTACTTTGTAAATCACCTGGTAAAAAGCCCAATTTCTCTCCTGCTTCAATTGCAGGACGAGTTAAAATGATCTTACTAACTTCATCATTTTTAAACGCAGTAATACCCATTGCCATTGCCAGATAGGTTTTACCGGTTCCTGCCGGCCCTACACCGAATACGATCATTTTTTTACGAATTAAATCCACATAAGTTTTTTGTCCAATTGTCTTTGGTTTAATCGGTTTTCCACTAATGGTGTGACAGATTAAGTCTTTATCAATCTCAACGATTTCACGTTCTTTATCTTCATAACATAATGAAATTGCATAATTTACATTCTGTTCTGTAATCTGATTCCCGCGTTTTGACAGTTCTAATAGCTGTACAAATACACTTTTCGCCCTAACTACATCCTCATTTGCTCCAATCACTTTTATCTCACCATTTCTGGCTATAATCGTAACATTAAAAGCTCGTTCAATAATTTTTGCATATACATCAAAACCGCCAAATACATTTTTTTCATGTTCTGCAGGTATATCAATGATCGTCTCCGTTAAGCTCATCTGTCTGCTCGATCCTCCACTCATCTTCCTGTATTGTTTTATACTCCCATGCTGGTTCTTCAACAAGAATTCTGCCCTGAGCAATACATTTATTATTCTCTATTGATATTTTAACATTATTTTCAGTAATTAAAACATGATTTTCATTTAATCTTTTAAAATATCTTTTTAGCCTTGCTTCTGCAATCAAAATAGCCTCATCCTCCGTATAGTTTTTCTTTTCATCGGCATATTCTCTTGTCGTAATTGTCCCATACCGAAATGGAAGATAAAAACTATCTGTTACATGAAGCTTATTTTCGTTTACAATTATATCATATTTATCGTATGAATTTCTAGGATTATATAAAAATAATTTTTTACCAAAGAAAGAGATAAAATATCCTTTTTTATTATCCTGTGTATATATTTTGTCAATATAGCTCATTGGAAATTCTTCATGATAATCATAAAAAGATTTACATACGATATCTGCATCTGCCACTATAGCTTTCTTACTGAGCGGAACATTAAAATCATCCAAAATCGTATTAATTCCAGAAACTAGAATATCTCCCTTTTTAACAACATCACCTTCTTTTACAAGTGGGGTTCCTGATCGTGTAATGATTTTTTTTATGATACTATTCTTAGTTGCTACCATATGACTTGGTGCAATAGCAATCTCCGCTGGAGCCGGCATATTGGTTTCAGTTATCTTAATTATTAGCCTTGTTCCCTTTATTTCTGCAGAAACCCAACCGATGTCGTTATATGCCAATCGTATGGTTTCCTCAATTTCTTGACAATCAACCTTCTTTTTCTTAATTCCGGTATATGTTTCATTTTCATCTAGAAATTTAATCATTGCCTCAGGTGTATACTTAGACCCGCCAAGGATGCTAATATCCCAAATAAATAATGACATTATGTATACCAAGATTGTACAAATTAGTACCCCCGCAAAAAATCCTTTTCTATTACGATAACGATGCATTAAGAAAGGGAAGCCTGACTTTTGCGTAATTTTTGGAACCATGCCTGTTTTCTTTGCAATTGGTTTGAGTTTTTTATAATTTTTAATAGAGATATGGAATTGGTAATCCTCTTCAATTCGTCTTAAATCCCAAATGAAAATTTTCTTATTGCAGCACAAATTAATAAACCGCTCCGGAGCAGCTCCACGAATCCGGACACAGAGAAAGCCACGGAACCAGTTTATCAGCTTAATTAACATGTGATTACCCCCCGTTGTAAAGTAGTAATTATTGGTAGTAAATTGCTTGAATATATCCGGTGATACGCATTTCGTCCTCTGTAAAATATAAAATATTCAGTTGTTTTCCTTCAATGCAAATTCGACACACTTTCGTTTGGACTTTTATCAGATTGCCATTATACTCAATAATTCCCTTGTAATTTTCCAAGCATAATTCATTTCTTCCTGTGGCAGTGATAATTGGAGCACCAGCTAATATATCTGCTGGTAAATGCAGACGATTTGATAATTCTTCAAGAAAAGATGGCTCTTGATACGATTTTGATTTTTTTTTCTGATTCAATCCTTCATATAACGTTTTTTTTGCATTCTTTTTGAATTTCATGTGGGATGATTTCAGGTGATCCTTCATGACAGCCCCCTAAATCCTTCGCAGATACTGTTATTAATATATAAGGCGCTGATTTTGCGCCATGCATCTCGATTATAGGAACATGGTTTGTTCCTACAATATATGAATTTTTCTGAATTTGTAGACTATTAAAGATTCTTTCTGTAGAAGTGATCAGAAATACAATTGAGCTAGCAAGCCCTTTCAATTGTATAAAATAAAAAACTTCCAATGGTTACCCATTGGAAGTCTCTTTCAATAAATTAATATTTACGTTTTCTTGCCGCTTCAGACTTCTTCTTGCGTCTAACGCTCGGCTTCTCATAATGCTCCCTTTTACGGATCTCCTGCTGGATACCGGCTTTCGCGCAGTTTCTTTTGAATCTGCGGAGAGCACTATCTAATGTTTCATTGTCTTTTACGATTACATTTGACATA
>JAQSYO010000086.1 GCA_029256105.1 Herbinix sp. | reverse complement strand
CAAAACATCTTCTTACTTCAGGATTATTGTAAAAGTCCTTGTATCTCGCCCGAAGTAGCCGCCAAAAGTCTGATTCGTTGGTATGAAGAATCCGCTGAACCGGATAAATATATTGGTCCAAACTCTCGAAAAGCCATTCTTGCAATCAAAGCCGGTATGGATATCAGTCTTGCAGGAACCTTAGGAACCTCCTGTGGCGGAATCATGCGTGTACCGTCGGCCTTTTTATGTAGTACGGATTTAAATTCACTGCAAAATAATATTGTCAGCACACTATTGCCCACTCATAATACAAATGCAGCTATGGAAGCAGCTATGGGCTATGGCTACGCCCTTTTTGCCATGACCGAAAATCACACAACAGACGATATCATACAAGCAGCACAAAAGGGTTGCGAAATAGGCCGTAAGATAAAAAATGAAGAAATGGATCTGGCCTGTCTTCCTTCCTGCCAGGCGCGTATTCCAGTTCTTCTTCATTTTTTACCACAATTTCATTCTGATGACGAATTATTAGACTTTTTGTTTTATGTTTTTGGAACTACGATATCTTCCTGTGATGTTTTTATAGCTGTTTTTGCCCTGTTTCTCTGGTGTAACCATGATGTATATAAAGCAATTCGTATGTCTGCGATGCTTGGCGGTGACACGGATACAATTGGTTGCCTTGCAGCCGTTCTCTGCTGCTGTTATGCGAAGGGACATAATATTCCTAAGCAAATTGTGCACACAGTACTATCCACCAATAATCTACCTTTAGATGACTTATCCCTACAAATATCCCAATATAGAAAAAATCATAAAATATAAGAAAGAAGGACTCATTTTGAAAATAAAGTATTTAGGTACTGCTGCAGCGGAAGGCTATCCGGGTATATTTTGTAACTGCGATTATTGTCAGGCAGCCAAAAATCTGGGCGGAAAGAATATACGAACACGCTCCCAGTGTATCGTTGATGATCACTTACTAATTGATTTTCCGGCAGATAGCTATTCCCATATGCTGCAACATCATATTGATCTTCCAAATATCCATAGTATCCTCATTACTCACACGCATCAGGATCATCTCTATCTGGAAGATTTAGGCCTTCGCTGCGATGGCTTTTCCCACATCATTAACGGCACGCTAACCCTATATGGAAATAATTCCTTAAAGACAAAATTCCACCAGCTTTACAATCAAAATCCAACAGATACCCATTTGTTAGGAAAACTTGATTGTATCGAACTGGCGGAATTCATTCCTGTTCCTATTGAAAATTATATTATAACACCTTTACTAGCCAATCATGATAAAAGCGAAAAATGTTATATCTATTTACTTGAGAAAGATAATAGAACTCTGCTCTATGGAAATGATACCGGATGGTTTTCTGAAGCTACCTGGCATTATCTTTCCGGTAAAAAAATAGATTGCCTTTCCCTGGATTGTACTCATATGAAATACAAAGAAGGAAGCAATCACATGGGATTTCCAGACATCCTGCAACTTATTAAACAACTTGAAACCCTTCATTGTATAAAACCGGATACTAAAATGATACTAACTCATTTTTCGCACAATGGACATCTGCTGCATACCGAAATGGAAGCATTGGCAAATCCTCATGGTATCCAAATTGCTTATGATGGTCTTGAGGTAGTTTTTTGAACTACCTCTTTTCAGGTGTTTTCCGATACTAGATTACCACCTTTTCCTTATTTATACTTATAAACATGCTGATTGGTCTCTGTACCACCTGATAATCTTACCCGCTATGCTGTCTGTTGATGGTATCTCCGGTAAATTATCAGCCGAGTACCATGCAGCATCTATAATTTCGCAGTTATCAACCATTATATCTCCACTCTCATATTCAGCTGTAAAAGCCATCATTAAAGAATCCGGAAATGACCAGGGCTGACTATTGAAATATCGTATATTCTTGACTTTTATTCCTACTTCTTCCTGTATTTCACGTTCTACACATTGTTCCAGTGACTCCCCTGGCTCAACATATCCTGCTATAAGGCTATATAAGCCCTCTCTAAAATTATGGTTATGCGCAAGCAATATCTTATCCTCATGAAATACAGCTGTAATGGTAGCCGGAGATATTCGAGGATATACGATATTGTTGCAGTTAGGACAAATTTTGGCTCTCTCGTCTTTTTTATCTAAGGTTTTATTTCCGCAGTAACCACAATACTGGTTCATGCTATTCCAATGAAGAATATGGTTGGCAGTACCTGCAAGTAAAAATAACCCTGCATCACCGGATCGATTTGTAATTTGCATCAGTTCCACCAGCTCCAGGTTCTCCGGCAGTTCATGCTCTTCTTTTAATCTTTTACAATAGCAATCATGTCCATCATAAATACCGATATACTCCATGGATTTATCATCCGTTATGATACCATCTAATTCTTTTACTTCAGGAATATTAAATTTACTATCCGACTTCCTCATCAATAGTTTTTTATTATATAAAACAAGAGCCCATGAACTTCCATCGAACGCTTTTGCAGGAAGGTAGGCAGGTATGTAGATCTGTTCACCGGAAACGCACATATTGATATCAACCTTTCAGTTTGAAGCATTTATTATGCTGTATTCTTTGACTTATTTGTAAGATTCTTAGTTCCATGTATTAATTTATTAATAGTATCACAATAACATAAATTAGACAATTAATTATTCGCCTATGATTAATAAAGGAAGAATACCATTATATCGAAATATGGATTCTCCCTTTGTTTTATTGAATATAATATAAACTCTATATTATTCAAGTGAATACATTGCAGCTCTTGTAGCATGAATATAGGTTGTATCAAATAACAGTGTTGCTGTATCGGTTTGATTAACGAGCAACCCAATTTCTGTACATCCAAGAATTACACCTTGTGCACCACTTGATGACAGTGATTCTATAATTCTTAGAAATTCCGCCTTTGATTTCTCAGAAATAATACCCAAGCACAATTCATTATAAATGACAGAATTTATGATTTCTTTATCTTTTTCATTTGGTACCAGAACTTCAATTTGTTTATCTATTAACTTGGATTTATAAAAATCCTGCATCATTGTGTATTTGGTTCCCAGTAAAGCTACTCTTTTGATATCATTCTTTCTCAGTTCCTCTGCAGTAGCTTCTGCTATATGTATATTAGGTATTTCGATTTGCGCTTGAATTTGTGGAGCT
>JAQSYO010000045.1 GCA_029256105.1 Herbinix sp. | reverse complement strand
TTCTTGTTTGGTGTCCAAAATGTACACCGGCTTCCAATAACTGTTTCATTGAAATAACACTCATAATATACCTCCGTTTGGTTGTTTTCTTCCGCATATATCATTTTCCTAACAGACCTATTATTAAAATAGGCACCTTGTTAAGGATCCATATGCGTGTAATTTGACTACGAAATTATAACATAACATTATATGGATAGCAAGTTCTTTTTCGAATTTTATGAATTTAACCTCTAAATCAATGCTATTCTTCCATTTCATAGCTTGTGAAATGTTATCTTTCCCATATATAATAAGATTTACTACGATTACATAATAAGATTTTAATATAACACATGCTCCTTATCGGTAACTTTACTGAATTCTTTCTTCTCACTTTACCTCACTTAATTAAGTATTTTCTTTCGACTAAATATTATTACTTTTTAAGATGAATTAACATAGGCAACAAAAATGCTATGTTGGAACTTCCAACATAGCACGTTATTTGTATAAATTTTAGACACACGTATTGAAATGTTAAATCTTTTAACATATTTTACGAGCGCTTTATTGATATCTCCTTTAATCAAGATATCAATATGATCGATGATATTACGAGGATTGCCTTCAGATCATTTACCCCATTAAAGGTAGTTCAATTTATCATGCATGAAATTATTTCGTAATATTATCAATAATATCTTTATAAGAAGCATCTTTATTGACTGTATAAGTACCTACTCTGATGACACCGGCTTTACCATTTTTCACTATAAATTTATTAAAATCGTCCGCATCCTCAATCAATCCCTTTTCAACAAGCATTTTCGCTACTTGCCCTGAGGACATCCCGCTTTTAATAGTGAAGGTTATCTTCGCATTATCACTACCATTTTGATCAACGACTTCCGTTGGAATATTAGTAGGCGAAGGTTTTACTATAGGTTCAGCTGTAGGCTCTACTGTTGGTTCTATTGTTGGTTCTATTGTTGGTTCTATTGTTGGTTCTATTGTTGGTTCTATTGTTGGTTCTATTGTTGGTTCTATTGTTGGTTGTATTGTTGGTTCTGGAGTTACAGAACCTGAGGGTAGCGGTGTAGGTAATCCCGACGGAAGGATTTCTTCAAGAACTTTATCCAAATTCTCGTTATCCTCATTTTCCATCACCATACCTAATTCAGTTGCGCGCCTCTTGATATCCTGATCGGACAGCTTCTCATTTGGTCTTGCTATTGTTAATATAAGGGTCGTAAGAACAATTCCAATTCCAAGACCTCTCATATAATATTTTAATTTCATATATTTTTGTACCAAGCCTTTCGAATTACTTCTTTCCTTTGAACAAATCGATTACCAGCTTAACTTCTCCTTGTCCGAGGTCTAGTAACTTGGAGATTTCAATTACTGATCTACCTTGGGAATAAAGAGCTAATATCTCAGTATTATTATTCGAGCTCAAACTGTTAAGTGTAGGTAGCTCCTGTGGAGTCGTTTCCAATTGATTTACCTGCTTTGCCTGAATATTAAGCTGTGATGCTTGGGTTACTGTTTGTGTTGCAGCTTTGGCAGAGGCTTGGTTCTTTGTACTTTTTGCTGTGTTTACTGCCTTGCTTTCCAAAATTTCCTTTACAATTTTCTTAGAGGTATCAATTTCTTTCACTACCGATTTCAACTCTTTTTGCTTATCATTTAACATATTATAAAGGAATACTACTTCTTCATGATTGCGCTTAATCTTCTCCAATACTTGATCAGAAAATTCATTCAATGCCATGATCTTCTCGTTTGATAATTTACTTAAAGAATCATCTGTACGAATCATTGTTTCTTCACTGATTTCAGACATAAGTTCTTCCATTTTATCTTTTAGATACTTCTTATCCTTCTCAGTAATGCTGTTCTCTAAAGATAATGGTATCGCAGCAAGGTTTTTCGCTGCTTTCCCGGCATGATCTACCAGCCTACAGCTTATCACTATGATAATGATACCTATAATAATTAAAGCTATCTCTAACAGGTTCATAATGCCTCCAGATTAAATCAAAATATCAAAGCCCCCGCCTTTTGACGGTTCATTTGACTTTTTCTTTTCTTCTTCTTTTTCTTTGTTCTTTTTTTTGTTACCGGATCCATAGTAGGGATTATTTCCCTTCTCTTTGGCATCATAACGGTATTCCATGTTTTCTGCCTTTGTTGTCTGTGGTGTCTTTTCGTGCTCCTGCTTCACCATAGTCTGAAAGTTCTTTGAGAGTTGTTCCTGTGCATGCTGGGCTCTTTGTGTTTCCATATGTTTAATCTGTGCAGCCTCTTGTGTAGTGATAATCTCAATTGGTCTTATTGCCATACTATATCCCCCATTTATACGATTGTATCGCAGTTTCCAAGGTTATATTAAAGATGTACTGTAGATGCAGGGATACCTGCTCCTAAATAAACTTTATAGTGGAAGCACTTTAATATCAGCTCGGTCTCGAACAAATCTACTATGATGCGTTACCTCACGTACAAAATGAACTACATTAGATATAATTAATTTGGTACCCGGATAAACAATTTCTGAAATTCTTATTGTACCCGAGGAGTTATTATCCATCTCTATTCTCAAATCATCATAACGTTTTCTAGCTTCTTTTATTTGTGTTTCCAGCATTATATTATTTTGAGTTACTTGTTTTAAATACTCTTTTTTTTCTTCAGAAATCTGAGCACCCATCGATAACTTTTTACGAAACAAAATCAACGCTTGCGAAAGTCTTTCTTTATCCGCAATCATGATTGCAAGGCGCTTTTCTAATTCTCTAAATTCCTCTAATATTCTTGGATCAATTCCAACCTCTAATAGTGTAGAAGTACCCATTTGTGATCCTGCTGTTTTCACTGTAATCATGGTTCCTGATCTAATTTCTCCACCGGTAACAAAGCCTCTTCTACCACCAACAATAATTTCCCCCTTAGCAGATACCTTACTATGAAGGATTGACTCCGTAGAAACATATCCTCCGGCAATTACTTCTGAGTTCTCAAGAAATTTCGTTATAATATTACCGTCGGCTCTCAAGATACCTTTATTCATACCCTGCATACCACGTTTTAATACAATCTGGCCACCCGCTTCAATATAAGCACCTTCTACAACGCCATTTACTTCGATGTCGCCTTTGGCAATTACGGAAAATCCAGTTATTACATTCCCCTTTATTACAACATTACCATCATATACAATATCACCAGTAGAAGCATCCACATCTGCATGAACCTCATAGGTATCCGATACAAATACTCTTCCATCGGTTAAGCTGACATGTCCGTCAACTTCTGAATACATCTGCAGTCCATCCTCAGACACACGGATTTTATTACCATGTCGCATTACTCTATTGTTCACCTTATTAGGTCGAATCACATTACCACAGACATCAATACCAGGTTTTCCATAGTCAACTGGAGTAAGTGTTGCTATTAAATCATTTTTTCGGCAATGACTAATCATATCAAGTTGATGAAAATCCACTGAACCGTCATCATTTCTCTTCGGTTTTAAGGTAAGATCTGTATTAAAATGATAGGTTATAGTTGCATCATGTCCTTGCACTGGCAAAGTTGCTTTCGCAAGAATATAGTCCTTACAATAATGTCTCTCTTCCAAGAATTCACTGATTACTTGCTCATCCAAGCCATATTTTACTCCAGCACGAACAAGTGTACCAACGATATCCTCTTTCATAATCTTATGCCCGTTATTTACGGGAGGATAAAATCTTCCCTTTGCATAGGAACGATCCTCCGAAAGCTCTACCTTACAGTATTCATCAATTGATGTTATAATTGTAGAAGACAGCATAACCTCTATAGAATCCTTCACAATAGTAAGTGCTCTACCTATAGCCACTTTATCATACTCATATATTTTCTTATCTATCAAATAATTACTAATTTCATCATAAAAAAGTGGTTCACCACCTGTTTCAGCTTCGTATATTTTTATATAGGTACCGTCATTTTTTGTTATTAATTCAAAGAAACCGTTTTTGCCGCTCATTGTATTCCTCCTATTAACGTTACCACTGCCCCCCAATGGTTTTTTGCCTTTTACTGCCAGGTCTCTTAAATGCTTAATAACTAACTATGAGTTCCATATTATTTCCAAGCTTCATTTTCATTTTCTGTAACGCTTTTGTATGTAATTGGGAAATTCTCGATTCTGATACCTCTAGGATTCGACTAATTTCCTTTAAAGTTAATTCTTCGTAATAATAGAGAATGATAACTTTTTTCTCTTTTTCTGTTAAGCTCTCCAAGGTTTTTACTAATAGTTCTTTTAACTCTTGTTTTTCAACAATCTTATCCGGTTGATCGAAATCTGCTGTTAAACTTTGTTCCACCTTAGTTTCGGCACCTTGTTCCATAAATTCATCAAGCGATATAATATTTGTTACTTTTGTCTGGCACTGCCAGGTTTCCAATTCATCAACTGATATTTCGAGTTCAAATGCAATTTCTTCATCATTTGCACTTCGCCCATATTTTAATTCAAGATTTTGATAAGCTAGGTCAATTTTACGTTGTTTTTGTCTAATACTTCTGGGTATCCAATCCATTTTACGGATTTGGTCAAGAATTGCTCCCCGAATACGAAGTGAAGCATAGGTTTCAAACTTTACACCTTTGGAATAATCAAACTTATCAATTGCGTCTATAAGACCAAAAGTACCGTAACCTACCAGGTCATCATATTCAACGTTATAACCCAAATACATGCTTAGACGACCTGCTACCAGCTTTACTAATCCTGCATATTCAATTATTATCTTTTCTTGAAGCTCTGGTGTTTTTTTCTTAGCATAATCTTCCCAAAGCTTTTGTTTACTTTCAGCGTTCATTAAAAACCTCCTGAAATTTAACTGACATTTATGCAGAAACTAATTCTTCTTTTCCTCTGGTTGTATCTCTTCTTCTTTATTTTCCTCTTTTTGAGTATCCTCGTCTTCTTTTATCGTGGGTGGTGTTAGTGCTTTCTTTATAATAGCTTTCGTAATTATACCAACAAAATAAAAGATAATAAGCACGAGAAGTAATCGTTTTGAGCCCTCTAGCTTATCTACCTTATTGATAATATTGATAATACTGGTTATCGCTCCGGCCAAAAGCATAATAAGAGCCGGAATATATCTTTCCCGCATCTGATCACCTGCTATTTCTTGTAGTGTTTTTTCATTCTTTATAATGTTTTTCTATCTTTATAATGTTTTTCTATCTTTATAATGTTTTTCTATCTTTATAATGTTTTCTATCTTTATAATGTTTTTCTATCTTTATAATGTTTTTCTATCTTTATAATGTTTTTCTATCTTTTCCTACTGATTTAATTAATAATGCACCAGTTTCGGGATAAAACTCAATTGTTCTACCATAATTAGCACCGGTATCCTCAGCTTTTAAACCAATTCCCAATTCTTGTAGCTTAATCTTAGTGGCCTCAACATTACGTTCACCAATACGCATCATTTCATTGTTATTACTAAAGGCAAACATCTGAGCTCCACCTGCAATTTTTGCAATCAAAACTCTTCGATCGGCGCCTAGTGATATCATCAGCTTAATTAATGCATCAATACCGGTATCAGCAAATTTTGCTTTATTCTCATTATTAAGTATTTTTGTACTATCCGGAAGCATTACGTGCACCATACCCGCTATTTTTCTCACGGGGTCATATAATACGATTCCTACACAGGAACCAAGACCTAGTGTTGTCAATGCATTGGGTGAGACGCATACGTTTAAATCTGCCATCCCTACTTTTATCATTTCGTTCATGTGCTCACCTTATAATCCTAATGATGATAGTATTGCTGTATATGATTCTAACGTCGGAATCAGAATAAAATATCCATTTACTGCATTGGTTTCGTCACCGAACTCCGTCTCAATAAGCAGTGCTTTATCACCGATTTTTCCAAATTCAATTGCAGGCACGCTTAAAATTGCTCCTGCCATATCAATTGCCATATAAGGAACACTGGACGTAATCAATATATTTGTTAATATTGTTAATGAGGACAGATAAGCTCCTGCAATAATATTACCGATTTCATTCAATGCCGATAATTCCATTTCTGTAAAGTTATCAGAAGGTTTATCGTCTGAGGCACCCATCAATAAATTGACCAGATGTCTGGCTGCAGCCAGATCCATCATAAACATCATCATTCCGTCTATCTGTCCTTCTAATGTGAACAATATGCCAACCACTAGATTTTCGGCACCACCAACAATATCAGAAAGCTCTTTAAATTCCAGTAATTCTACATTAGGAACCTTCATGTCAATCTTAGAGTTAATCATTTGAGAGAGTGCAGTTGTAGCATTCCCTGCACCAATGTTGCCGATTTCCTTTAGTACATCATATTGCATATTATCCATCTCGTTCAAATTAATTTGGGACACCACATACACCTCACAATTATAATTAATTAGTTGCTTCTTTATCAATAACGATAGCTGGGATATTAAGAAGATTAATTAGGTCAGAACCAAATTTACCAATTCCGATACTGAAATTAACCTTATCATCCTTCTCATCATACGTCATTTTTTCAATTGCACTTTCTTCTAAAGTAATTACTTCTTTTACCTCATCTACAATAAGGCCAACCGGTGCAGCCTGTGGCTCCGGTCTAACAATAATAATACGTGTTTTCGTAGTATTGCTATCTTCCTCAAACCCTAATTTTTTCCTTAGGCTCATTACTGGTACAATCTCTCCTCTTAGGTTAATAACTCCTTTAAAATAAGATTGAGCCTTGGGAACTCTCGTAATGTTTTGCATTACGATGATATTTTCTATGTACTTTATATCAACACCGTATTGTTCCTTATTTAAATATGTAACTATAAATTGTTTTGTATCTGTTACAGCCATTATTACGCACCCCCTACACTAAAGAATTGACATCCAGAATTAAAGCCACCTCACCGTTGCCGAGAATGGTTGCGCCACTGATAATTTTATGATTCTTGATATATTTACCAATTGACTTTATAACGATTTCCTGTTGTCCAATTAATTCATCCACTACCATACCAGCAAGTCTCTCACCCTTTTTAACGATAACCACAAGAAGTTCTTCAGGAGTAGTATCCGCTTGTTTACATTTCAATATATTACCTAAACGTATTATTGGAATAACAGTTCCTCGTAAATTGATAACTTCTTTGCCTTGGATGGATTTAATTTCTGTATTAAGAACATTTTCTACCGTCTGAATACTGCCAAGAGGAATTGCATATTTTTCTTCACCAATGATTACCATAAGGGATTGGATAATTGCGAGTGTTAACGGCAAGCGGATAATAAAGTTTGAACCTTCTCCAAGTTTCGTCTTTGCCTCAATTTCACCGCCGAGAGCTTCAATCTTTGTCTTAACAACATCAAGACCAACACCCCTGCCTGATACATCGGTAACCTGTTCTGCAGTAGAAAAGCTTGGTTGGAATAAGATATCGATAATATCCTTGTCCGTCATTCTCTGTGCCTGCTCTTCTGTTATTGTACCTTTCTCTAATGCTTTTCTCTTGATTTTCTCGGTATTAATACCGCCACCATCATCTCTTACTTCAATGACTACATTATTACCGTCCTGATATGCATCCAAGTAGATAGAACCGGTTGAGTTCTTGCCAGCTTTTTCTCTGTCTGCATTGCTTTCAAGACCATGATCTGCAGCATTACGAAGTAAATGCATTAATGGATCTCCGATTTCATCAATAACAGTACGATCCAGTTCAGTCTCTTCACCGGTCATATATAATTCCATTTCCTTCTCAAGTTTCTTTGATAAATCTCTTATCATTCGAGGGAAACGATTAACCACACTTTCAATTGGAACCATTCGGGTCTTCATAACAGATTCATGAAGATTGGTTGTAACTCTTTCAAGATATTCTATCTGCTCGTGGAAATTATTATCTAACATAATATCCGTTGCACCACTGATGGAAATTAAGCCGTTCTTTGCAATAATCAACTCGCTTACTAAGTTCATGAGGATATCTAATTTATCAATATCTACACGGACAGAACGATTAGCCACTGGTTTGGCTGCTTGTTTTGTAGTTGTTGCATTTCCAGCCTTTAATGAGCCGGTATCCTTCACGGTTTTCGGTTGGGCGGAGGCTATGTCATCTTGTTTCAACGAATCCGTATAGTTAACGATATCTTCAACTGATAAATTTATAAAATCAGCGACAACTTCTTTTACTTCGGATACATTAGATGCAAGCTTTGCTATCTTATCTGGAGTTTCTTTCGTAATAATAAATGCAGAATAATCAAAATCATATTTCTCATCTTCAAGATCCTGAGCACTCGGATACAATTTAATAATTTCACCGAATTCTTCAAGGGTGCGGTTTACCATAAAGGCTCTGGCTCCCTTTAACACGCAGTATTCTTGTATGTAGACTGTAACACCGATTACATTAAGTCCAAGCATTCCGGCTTTCACAATTGCCTTTTTCTCATGGTCCTCAATTTTGACGCTCTGGAATTTCATCTTGCTATCACCGGTACTAACTATAGTAGCCGCAGCATTCGTAGGTTTGCTGGTTTCTGTAGTTTTTGCTACTACGGCATTTCCAAGTCCCTCATTTAGGATATCATTCAAAGCTTTTATGATATCTTCATTATCATCTTCACCTTCATTTGATTCTGCTTGAATGTTGCCAAGGTAGGTTTCTAATGCATCTAGTCCTTTAAATAATACATCAACCAATACAGAGGATGCCTTCATTTTGCCGGTTCTTATCTCTGAAAATACATTCTCCATGTCATGGGTCAGTCGTTGCATTCTCTTATAACCCATGGTACCTGCCATACCTTTTAAGGAATGCGCTGCTCGGAAAATTTCATTAATGGTTGCTTCATTTTCCGGTTCACGTTCCAAGATTAAAAGATGTTCATTCAAGCTTTGCAAATGTTCTTTTGTTTCTTCAATAAAAATTTCAAGATATTGACTTACGTCCATTTAACGTACCCCCACATTCTTTGTAATTGCATCAGATACTTCGTTCAATGCTACTACTTCATCTACCAAACCAGCATCCTTAATCACTTTAGGCATTCCGTATACAATACTGGTCTCTTCGTTCTGTGCTATTACATAAATATTTTGTTTTTTATTAAGTTGAGTAATCCCAGCCGTTCCGTCTCCACCCATTCCTGTTAATACAACACAGGTAATTTGATCAAAATTAGTATCTAGAAGTGATTCATACATAATATCTGCACAAGGCAATAATCCATGTCTTGCAGGCTCCTTGGAAATAGATATTACATAGCTTCCAGACTCCTGTTTTTTTAATCTCATCTGGTAACCGCCTTTTGCAATAAATACGGTTCCTTTTGTTAGAATGTCACCATCCTCAGCTTCTTTCACAGTTAGTGGACTTAACTCATTAAGCCTGTCCGCTAACGATTTTGTAAAACCTCCTGGCATATGCTGAACAATGAGAACACCCGCATCCAGATTTCCTGGTAAATTCGGTATTACCGTATGTAACGCCTTCGGTCCGCCTGTAGAACATGCCAAAGCGATTAACTTATTACCACTTTGTGAAAGTAAGGAATGTGCTTTTTTAGAGGACGGCTCTGTAACAGGTTTGATTACGCGCTCTGCTTTCTCTAGAACAGTCTCTTTATCCACATTACGTATTGCTTTCGTTGCAGTTGTAAGGCATTCCAATATCCGGTCGGAAAAAAAGTTGCTTTTTACTTCTAGATAGCTTTCGGGTTTTGTTACAAAGTCAAAGGCTCCTAATTCTAATGCTCGTATGGTCTCACTTGCTTCCTTTTTCGCTATTGTACTAACAACGATTACGGTTGCTTTAATATTCTGTTTCTTCAATTCAGCAAGTAATTCAATTCCGTTCATCTTAGGCATGTTGATATCTAATAGAACTGCATCAAATTCCTTTCCTCTGTTTTGTAAAATTGTAAGACCTTCTAAACCATTTAAAGCTATTTCTGTGACCCTAAACCTATCATCTGCATTTATTATATCAGAGAGTACCCTTCTCATAAGTGCAGAGTCATCTATTACTAAAATATTTTTTGTCATATTTCAAACTTACCTTTCTTTATAACAATTAAAACGTCATCCTTCGACTAACTTTTGTCATTTCTTCTGCGTTTTCTTTCCTGCTCAAATATGTATTTTATTAAATCTTCCCGATCTTTTTGTAAGATATTCTGAAATTCTACTCTATGCTCGTATGCGCCTATTCGGTTCATAATTTTATTTGAGGTTATGATAACAGCACTAAGCTGCATCTTTTTCAATTCTCCACTAATATTGAAGTCCAACTTCATAAGAATTTTTTCACCCTGGTTATGTAACTCGTTTGAATTAAATCTTGCACCACCACCACTTAGGTCTATAATTGCGGCTTGTATCCAAGCCTTATCGTATTGGCTTAATCGCCGTCTATATTCATTACGTTCCTCTACACTTTGAAAATCTTCTTCTTTTAACTTTTTCATTAGAATTTCTTCTTCAACCGTAATAATCCGATATGTGATATCATGAATACATTCTAAACGATAATATTGGCGCCTTTGGAATTTCTCTAAATTTGAAGTTATACGAACTACCGATACCATTGTATTATTTTCCTTGTGGTTACTAAGTATTATACAATTGCATTGATATAACCCGATGCTGGAATAAAAGCACAGATTAAATTTATCACCAACATCTAAGAGAATTGTCTTACCATAAACAATCGGTGTCGCAATGTTTATAACATCAAAATCAACAAAATCAACCAACTGGCTTACAAACGTTTTCATGCTTTTTACAATTCGGCCATTGCTATCAAGACGTTTGATATCGATTTTATCACCTAGCGATAATATTTTATTAAGCATGTCGTTCCTCCCCAGAAATTAATAATACCTAAAATTTCATATTTCTGATTCCTAATTTATTTTTTTATTCTAGAGCGAAGTAGATTTGTAAAAAGCTGAGCAATACCTTTCTTGCTTTGCAATTTATCAGATTCACTCTTACATAAAATATCAGCAAATTCAACAAGCGTTTTTGAAAATGGCGAATTTGGATACAATGTAATTGCTGGTTTTTGCCGCATTACTGCCTTTGATACATTCATATCTTGAGGCAAAGCTCCAAGGTATTCTAATTTCAAATTCAAGAACTTACTTACAACTAAACTTAATTTGTCATATAGTTCTTTGCCATCTTCATAGGTATCAATCCTATTTGCTACCATTTTTATAACTGTATCTTGTAGAGAGATATCTGTCTTACGGTTTAATGTCTTAAGTAACGCATAGGCATCTGTGATAGAGGTTGGTTCCGGAGTAGCAACTAAGATAACTTCCGAACTGGAGGCTACAAATTCAAGTACTGAATCCGCAATTCCCGCTCCAGTATCAACAATAACGATGTCAGCACGTTCGTCAAGTTCTACTAGTTTTTGAATTAAATATACGATTTGATCCTTTGTTAAATTCGTAAGCTCTTGAATTCCGGAGCCTCCAGAAATAAACCCGATATTATCAGGTCCATCCGTAATAATATCAGTCAGACTTTTACCACGAAACATTAAATCTGCCAGACTAAATTGTGGTCTAATTCCTAACATAACTTCAATATTAGCAAGTCCAAAGTCAGCATCTAATATTATTACTCTATTTCCTAATCTACTAAGTGCAATCGCTAAATTAACAGAAATACTAGACTTCCCAACACCACCCTTTCCACTGGTTACAGTGATTACTCGAGCAACACTTCTTGGGGCGGTTTGTTCTTTTACCATTTTTCTTAATTTTTCAGCTTGATCCATGTTTATTGCCCCCTTAAAAGTTGCTTGGCGATGGTCTGAGCGTCCACCCGTGATATATCATCCGGTACGTTCTGCCCAAAAGTAGCATATGATAAAGGTGCTTCCGTCAACATCCGAATATTAAATAAGTTACCAATTGAACTTGTTTCATCGAGCTTTGTGAAGATTAGATTGTAATTAATAATTTCGGAGTATGCCTCTGTTATTTTAACTAAATCCGTGTACTTTGTTGTAGCGCTTAAAACCAAATAAATTTCTCTTTCGTCTTCCGGTATTGTATTAATTAAGTTCTCAATATCGTCTCTTTGCTCTTTACTACGATGGGAACGACCGGCTGTATCAACAAATACAATATCATAATCAGAGAATTCTTCCTTCGCTTGACGCATTTCATCTTCGGTATAAATAACTTTTAACGGTATACCAAGGATATTTGCATAAGTTCGAAGTTGTTCTACGGCTGCAATACGATACGTATCAGCCGTTAAGAATACTACTTTCGCTTTCTCGTTCACTTTAAATTTAGACGCTATTTTTGCAATAGTTGTAGTCTTGCCAACTCCGGTAGGGCCAATAAAGAATACAAACTTAGGTGTTTTCCCAATCACCTCTATCATTTTGGGTTGACCAAGCTTTAAGATAATTTTCTGATAAATGCTAGCAAGTATATTATCCATAGAAGCATCTTTTTTTAAATTTCCTTCTATTTCAGTAATAATTTGATTCGCATATTTTTCATCAACTTCATTTGAAATAAGCTGATTATAGATCAATTGGATACAAGCAAGGTTTTTATTTGTTTCCATTGCTTTGGCCTCTGATATTGCTTGCGTGTCTTTTTCTTTCTCAATTATCTGCTTTTCAAGTAAACTTTGCAGGTTGTTCAGTTTTGCTTCAATTGCGGATGGTTCCGATGCTAATTCAACACCTGATTTTTTCATTAATCTATCCATAGGTTCATCATCATAAATGATATCCGGATGGATTATTTTGCGTTGAGGTGGTGCCTGTACAAGCGTTTTGGGCTTTTCATATTTATAAGTTATATTTTCATCCACTGCGGCAGTGATCTCAACAACCGGTTTGCGAAACAACTTGTAAATACCCTTTGGTGAAATCGTTTTGATATTCATGACAATAGCATCCTTACCAAGTTCTTCTTTGGCAAGCATGATAGCTTCTGTTTCCGTATTTGCGGTAAATTTTTTGATAATCACTATACTGTCACCATCCCTACTGACTGTAATTCTACATTAGAATCTATTTCATTATAAGAAACTACAATTAAATCTTTAAAATAATCCTGCGTTAGCCTTTTAAAATACATACGAACAATCGGCGAAGTTATAATAATTGGGTTCTTTCCCAACTCCTCCAGCTTATGTATTTCCGTCTGAACCGATTCTATGATTTCTCTGGTGACAGCAGGATCTAATGTTAGGTAAGCTCCTTGTTCCGATTGCTTTACCGATCCCATAATATCTTGTTCCACCTTCGGATCTAAGGTCACAACACTGGTCATCTCGTTGGAGGGGAAATATTTATTTGAAATAGCTCTCTTTAAGCTCTGTCTGGCATATTCTGTCAGAACATCCGAATCCCTTGTAGTTGGTGCATAATCTGCTAATGTCTCAAATATTGAAACCAAATCTCTGATAGAAATTCCCTCACGTAATAGGTTTTGGAGCACTTTCTGAATTTCACCAATATTAAGAAGCTTTGGTACCAATTCTGAAATAAGTGTCTGATGTGCTTCCTGTATATTATTTACTAAACTCTGGACATCCTGTCTGGAAAGGAGCTCATGAATATGACCTCTGATTACTTCCGTTAGGTGGGTAGCTATTATAGATGGTGGATCGACAACGGTATAACCTAAGGTTTCTGCTCTCTCCCTTTGTCCTTCTGTAATCCAGATTGCAGGTAAATGGAAGGAAGGCTCAAAGGTAGGGATACCCGTAATTTCCTCTTCCACATATCCAGGATTCATAGCCATATAATGATCGAAGAGTATTTCACCTTCACTAACCTGTATGCCTTTAATCTTTATGATATATTGATTGGGATTTAACTGAATATTATCCCTCAAACGAATCATCGGTACTACACAACCAAGCTCTAATGCGATCTGTCTACGGATCAATACAACACGATCAAGTAAATCACCACCCTGGTTCGTATCTGCCAGAGGGATAATTCCATAACCAAATTCTAATTCAATCGGATCTACTTGTAATAAGGATACCACATTTTCTGGTTTCCTTATTTCATTTGCCGAGGATTCTTCTGCTGATACTTCACTCTCAATTGTTGTAACTTCAAATTTGGCTGCGATTATACGTCCCGAGAAAATAAAAATTAAACCATATGCCGCAAATAACAGCGTATTAAGTGGTGTGACGATACCAAGGACAATCATACTGGTTCCAACCATGTAGAGTGCTTTCGGAATAGAAAAGAGCTGTTTCATCAACAAATCTCCAAGATCTGCTTCCTTGGACACCTTGGTAACTAAAATACCAGTTGCTAGTGATATCATTAAAGAGGGAATCTGACTTACCAGACCGTCTCCAATCGATAGAATTGCAAAATGCTGAAATGCATCTGCTGCCGGCATACCAAGTTCCATCATACCCATGACAGTTCCGCCGACCAAATTGATTATCGTAATAACGAGACCAGCAATAGCATCTCCTTTAACAAACTTTGTAGCACCATCCATAGATCCGAAGAAGGCAGATTCCTCTTGAATTTTCTCGCGACGTTGTCTTGCCTCGGCATCCGTAATTGCACCGGTATTTAAGTCTGCATCAATTGCCATCTGTTTACCGGGCATAGCATCCAAGGTAAATCTGGCAGTTACTTCAGCAACACGTTCTGAGCCTTTATTGATTACCATGAACTGAACCAATATTAGAATAAAAAATATGACTAAACCAATGACTAGATTACCACCACCGACAAATTCACCAAAAGTGGAAACAACATTTCCAGGTTCACCGGTAGCTAAAATCAACTTTGTACTTGAAACATTCAAGGAAATTCGAAACATAGTGGTGAACAGTAATATTGTCGGAAATGCTGACATATTAAGAACTTCCTTTGTAAACATCGCATTAAATAAAATCACCATCGCCAGCGATATATTTAACGCTAACAAAACATCCAGAATTACGGAGTTCATAGGAATTATTAAAAATACAATTGCAGATAGTAAAAACAATCCAACAATCAAATCATTTCTCTTCATCCTTATTATCCTCCTGTTCTATTGGAGGATTTGCCTCCGTATCTAATTTATTTATTCTTAAGTCCATATACATATGCGAGTACTTCTGCGGTCATTTGGTAGAGTTCCTGTGGAACTTCTGCTCCTATTTCTACATTATAGTAAAGCATTCTTGCTAAAGGCTTGTTCTCTACAATTTCTATGTTATTCTCCTTCGCAACCTCTTTTATCTTCTGTGCCAGATAATCTGCGCCCTTCGCAATTAAAATTGGTGCTTCCGAAGTAGTTTTATCGTACTTAATTGCAGCTGCTAAATGTGTAGGGTTCGTAATAACTACATCTGCCTCAGGCAGAGACTGCATCATCCTTCGTTGTGATACTTCCCTCATCTTAGCACGAACTTTGCTTTTCACCAGAGGGTCGCCTTCACTGTTCTTGTATTCATCTTTCACTTCCTGCTTT
>JAQSYO010000015.1 GCA_029256105.1 Herbinix sp. | reverse complement strand
AATGCAAAGGGGTCTGAGCTATGGATTGAAGTTGAGGTAGACTATGATACTTATGAGCCTTGGATTAGCATAGTAATAAACTCTGTTCCTGTAAGCAGACAAATGCTATTAACAGGTAGATATTGGATTTGCGTATTTAGAGGTATGAATGAAAATGCCATTAAGAATGTCAAAATCGTTAAAGACGTGCAGGCAATGAGTGGCGATCCAGAGTGCTGTTTGTTGATTCATACCGTGAAGTTTGATGGAGAATTTATGCCGGTGGAAGAAAAACCTTATAAGGTAGAGTTTATAGGGGACAGTATTACCTCAGGAGAAGGATCAATAGGAGCGAAAATCGAATTGGACTGGATTCCTATGTGGTTTAGTGCAATAAACAATTATTGTAAAATGACAGCAGAAGTATTGAATGCCGAATATAGAATTATTTCTCAAAGTGGTTGGGGAGTGCTTACTAGCTGGGATAATAATCCACATGCGAATATTCCAGAATACTATGAGCAAGTCTGTGGTATTCTTACAGGGAGAAAAAATGAGGTTCTAGGTGCATTTAAAGAAAATGATTTTGCATCCTGGCAGCCAGATGTTGTGGTGGTTAATCTTGGAACAAATGATAGTGGAGCCTTTCATTCACCGGAGTGGAAGGACGAACTAATTGGAGAAACGCATAAACAAAGATTAAATGAAGATGGTACATATAATGAAGAAGATTTAGCATCCTTTGAGAACGCAGTTGTAAATTTTCTTATTAAGCTTAGAAAATATAATGAAAAAGCTCATATCATATGGGCTTATGGAATGATAGGGATTCCATTGATGCCAGCTATTTACCGTGCAGTAGATTCTTATTCTATTAAGACTGGAGATAAGAAGGTTTCTGCTTTTCAACTTCCAAATAATACAGAAGAAACAGTCGGTGCAAGAAGCCATCCGGGAGTATTAGCACATGAAAGAGCAGCGAAAGAGTTGAGTGATTATTTAAAACAACTTTTAACGTAACACGTACTGAATTAAATAGAGTAAAATTAGGAGGAATTCTATGAAAATCGGAATGATTGGAATTGGTGATATTGCGAAGAAGGCATATTTGCCGGTAATCACCAAGAAAAAGGACATCGATATAATCTTATGTTCAAGAAATGAAATGCTGTTGAAAGAAATTACTAGAAGTTATCGGGGAATCGAATATGTTACCAGTATGAAAGAGCTAATGGAGTCTCAAGTGGAGGCTGTATTTGTACATGCGGCGACCACAGCTCATTATGACATATGCAAGGTACTGCTGGAAAACGGGATTCACGTATATGTAGATAAACCTGTTTCCTATCATATTGAGGAAACAAGGCAATTATTTAAGCTTGCGAAAGATAAGAATAGAATCCTTCGGGTAGGATTTAACAGGCGAGAAGCTCCTTTGGTGAAAAACCTAATGGATCTTGATAAACCGGATATTGTGATTTGCCAAAAAAACAGGGTTAATCAACCTTCGGATATAAGAACCTTTATCCTTGATGATTTTATCCATGTCGTGGACACGCTCCGTTACCTATTGCAGGATAAGGTTCTATCTTATCAAGTAAAGGGTATTATCAAAAATGACCTACTATATTCCATAACCCTTGTGCTGATTGGGCAGCAGGGTACAGCGATTGGAATTATGAATCGAGAATCAGGTAAAAATGAGGAACGTCTTGAATATATCTGCCCAGGAGAAAAGCGAATTATCGAAGATCTCAATAACCTGACGATTTATAAAGAGGGAATTGAAACAAGACAGAAATTTGGTGACTGGGAGCCGGTTCTTAATCGAAGAGGGTTTGAACAGATCACAGATCATTTCTTAAAGGACATCACGGAAGGTAACGGTTATCTTGTAAAGGATGAATTTAGTCTAGAGACCCATGAACTTTGTGAAGAAATTGTATTGAAGTTAAATGCGGATGCACTTGGTTGATTTATGAAAAAGTAATTCCTACCTGTCGAACTAGCTAGATAAAAATAGTACAATCTTAGTTATGAAAAATGTTTGAGGTTGCTGTACTAATTTATATTCTATATCATATAAACAGATATTGATGAAATAGAATATAATAGACAATCTTGGTAGGGGGATTTTGGAAAGAATGATGAGGGAGTTGGTTTCTGAGTTAAATACCCGTGGTGCTGATTTTGTCAAAACCGTTGATATATCAATGCTTTCAGTAAAAGAAAATAGAGGATATAATGCTGCTATTTTGTTGGGAATAGTGCTAAGTCCAGATTATATTTTTCGATTATCAAAAGAAAATAGAATAGACCATTCTGAGTTTGGAGAAAAAGAACATCAAGCTGACGAAATCGCAGAATGGGCAGCAGATTATATTATTAAGAAAGGATACAAAGCCTTTGCTCAGTCGGAACGAAATCTATTAAATGGATTTTATGATGAGACCAAGAAAAGGACTCCGCTTCCACATAAAAAAATCGCGATATTGACGGGATTAGGCTGGATTGGGAAAAGTAATTTGTTAGTTACCGAAGAGTATGGAAGTGCGCTGTGTATGTGTTCGGTTTTGACAAATTTACCGTTACCTATAGAAACACAGTCAATAATAATGCCGAGATGTGGAACATGCACAGTATGTAAAGATATATGCCCAATGGGTGCTATCCATGGCGCTACTTGGAAATTAGGTATGGATAGAGATATAATAGTTGATGTATACCATTGTGAAGGTTGCTTAAAATGTTTGGCAAATTGTATATGGTCACAAAAATATATGGAACATAATATTGATAAATATAGTTAGCACAAAACCAATATAATTATTTTTAAAATCATATCAATAATATTATTTTTAAAATCAATAAAATTATTTTTAAAATTCACTTGACATATAAAATTTAAATGATAAAATTTATTTTAATAATATAAGAAAAGCTATGAAGGAAAGAGTAACAATAGTTAAACATCCAGAGAGAAGAACATTAGGTGGAAGTTCTTTATGTAACGCAGTTGTGAAAACCGTTCCTGAGCCGTAATGCTGAAATGAAAGTAAGTATTACCGTATGTCTGCGTTAAAGAATAGGATTTGTTAGAATCTGAAGTGAAAAGTTAAGGTGGAACCGTGCATTTCATTAAATAGTATGCACCCTTAAATAAATGGCATTGTGCCGTTTGTTTTAGGGTGCTTTTCTTATATTACTACAGTTTTGGCCAAATTGTGAAACCGGTAAACAAACAATTTTGAAAAGGAGAACGTAGTAAATGAAGATTAGTTTAAAGGATGGTTCAATAAGGGAATATCAGAACTCAATGCAAGTAATTGAAATCGTAAAAGAAATTAGTCCAGGATTAGAACGAGTTGCATGTGTGGGAAAAGTAAATGGCAGTGTTGTAGATTTACGTTATCAATTACGGGAAGATTGCAATCTAGCAATACTTACTTTTGATGAAGAAGAAGGAAAAATAGCGTTTCGCCATACTGCAGCCCACATATTGGCGCAAGCAGTGAAACGTCTGTATCCAAGTGCTAAATTAGCAATTGGACCAGCGATAAAAGATGGGTTTTACTATGACATTGAATTTGAGAACCCCTTTACTTCTGAGGACATCGCAAAAGTGGAAGAGGAAATGAAAAAAATAATAAAAGAGGAGTTGGAAATAAGCAGATATACATTATCTAAACCAGAAGCATTGCAACTAATGCAAGCGAGGGGTGAAACTTATAAAGTAGAACTTATGCATGAGCTCCCCGAAAACTCAGAGATTAGTTTATATGAACAAGGTGACTATGTAGATATGTGTGCTGGACCTCATTTAATGAATACTAAGTATATTAAGGCTTTCAAATTAACAGCGTTAGCAGGTGCGTATTGGCGGGGTAATGAAAAGAATAAAATGTTGACACGAATATACGGTACAGCATTTCCCCAAAATGCTGAGCTAGAGGATTATTTAGCTATCATGGAAGAAGCCGCGAAACGCGATCATAGAAAACTTGGAAAAGACCTTGGATTATTTACATTACTGGAGGAAGGACCTGGTTTTCCATTCTTTCTACCAAAAGGTATGGTTCTTAAAAATCTTCTTTTAAATTACTGGAGAAAAATTCATGAACGGGAAGGATATGTTGAGATAGCAACACCTTTGATGCTAAATCGAAGTCTTTGGGAAACATCAGGTCATTGGGAGCATTATCGTGAAAATATGTATACTACAAGAATTGATGAGGAGGATTTTGCAATTAAACCAATGAATTGTCCTGGAGGTATGCTGGTGTATAAATCTGAGCCTCATTCTTACAAGGAACTTCCGCTAAGGATTGGTGAACTGGGATTGGTGCACCGGCATGAGAAATCAGGTGTGCTGCATGGTCTCATGCGTGTTCGTTCCTTTACTCAAGATGATGCTCATATATTTATGATGCAAGAGCAAATAACGGATGAAATCAAAGGTGTTGTTAGACTCATTGATGAAGTTTATAGCAAATTCGGTTTTAAATATCATGTTGAATTATCAACAAAACCAGAGGACAGTATCGGAAGTGATGAGGATTGGGAATTGGCAACGTCAGCATTGGAAAATGCATTAATACAGATGAAGTTAGAATACAAAATAAACGAGGGTGATGGAGCCTTTTATGGTCCGAAGATTGATTTCCACTTAGAAGATTCGATTGGAAGGACATGGCAGTGTGGAACAATACAATTGGATTTTCAACTTCCGATACGATTTGAAGCCGAGTATATCGGTGCAGATGGAAATAAACATCGACCAATCATGATTCATAGGGTTGTATATGGTTCGATAGAACGTTTTATTGGAATTTTGATCGAGCACTATGCTGGGAAATTTCCGCTTTGGCTATCACCAGTACAAGTGAAGGTATTGCCTATATCGGATAAATTTATATTGTATGCAGAGGAAGTATGGAAAGCGTTGAAACAGCAAGGTATTCGATGTGAAATTGATAAACGCGATGAAAAGATTGGGTATAAAATTAGAGAAGCACAACTTGAAAAAGTACCTTATATGGTTATTGTCGGACAAAAAGAGGCTGAAAGTCATATGATTTCGGTTAGAGACAGGGAGAATGGTGATAAGGGAGCGATAAGCCTAGACGATCTTATGGTAATATTGAGTGATAATATATAATTGGTGAGAAGTGGGATTAGTTTATATCGACATAACGAGGTATACATGTCGAGGAGGAAAATCGGTTTCTTATCACTTTGGTTCTTAGTGAGCCAGTGAAAACGAATAGCATATTTAAGTATATATGCAGTTTTAAATTATGTAACTAACTATTTATATAAGAAATCTTACATTTCCTTACAACATAACAAAAGGAGGCTAAGACCTCCTTTTGTTATAAAAATTAAATAAATGAAACATGATAAAAAAATAATATGACATAATATAATTATGTTATATTTTCAAACAGTAATTAAAGATTGTAGTTACCCTGATTAATTTGTTACCTGCTTTGAACAAAACCAATGTTTGACAACCGAACAAGCATTCGGTATAATTATTTAATATGAAAATAAGGTATAAATCACATAATTTTGTTGAGGATATGAAATGAATGTCTCAGAAGCTATAAATCAAAGAGGAACAGTAAGAGATTTCTCAAAAGACCACAGGAGCTTGAGGTGGTTGCAATAATACCATTTGGTTACAAGGCAACTAATGCAATAACAATTCCTCAAAAAGAAGTTCAATTGGAAGCAAAATTACATATTAACAATTGGAATTGTAGCGTATAACAAATAATCCTGCAAAGAGATTAATATACTTATAAGATTTTTCTCATTTAATGATGGAAGGAAGCCTTATGTCATCGAATTCACTTGATATTTTCAATCAACTTACAGCACGTTGGTTCGCACGTTCACTTGGTACACCGACAGCGGTACAAGAGGAAGCGTGGCCGGCAATTGCCGCCGGGAAGCATACCCTTGTGTCTGCGCCTACCGGCACTGGTAAGACACTATCTGCTTTTTTAGTGTTTATCGACAGGCTTAAGGCACAAGCGAGGGAAGATACACTAAAGCAAGAACTACAGCTGATTTATATCTCACCTCTCAAGTCACTTGCAGGTGATATCCGTGAAAATCTGAGACGACCGTTGGATGGAATTTATGAAGAAGAATGCAATACGGGAGCTTATGATAAGAGTGCGCCACCTGAACTGAACATCGCAATTCGTACAGGCGATACACCACAAAATGAGCGTCGTAGGATGATTAAAACTCCACCTCATATACTAATTACAACACCGGAATCATTATATTTAATGTTGACTAGTAAAACAGGTCAATCAATTTTGCATACCGCCAGAGCTATTATCATCGACGAGTTACATGCGATCATTGACTCTAAACGTGGTGCTCATTTAATGCTTTCCATAGCTCGGTTGGACAAACTATGCACGGAACCTCTTCAACGGATTGGTCTATCTGCCACTATCGAACCCTTATGCAAAGCTGCTGAGTACCTATCACCTGAGCCAGTGACGATTGTTGCACCCAAGATGTATAAGGAAATCAAGTTGGTTATAACAAGTCCATTGGCCGACACAAATATGTTAAGAAAGGATACGATATGGCAGGAGATCGCCAATACCGTATATGAACACTGCAAAGAGACCCGCAGTGTCATAGCCTTTGTCGAGGGACGCGCTTATGCCGAAAAGCTAGCGTACTTCGTCAATCAGCTAGCTGGCGAGAGCTTTGCAAGAACGCACCACGGAAGTTTATCCAAGGAACAGCGTTTTGAGGTAGAGAATGCTTTACGTAGCGGTAGTCTACGATTGTTGTGTGCCACATCGTCAATGGAGTTGGGTATTGATGTTGGAGATATTGACCAGGTTTTTCAGATTGGCTGTCCGCGTTCCATATCCAGCACCATGCAGAGGTTAGGACGTGCCGGGCATAATCCAAATCGAACTAGTGTCATGCATATATTTCCCCGTACACCATCGGAGGGACTTTATAGTGGCATGACAGCAGAAGTAGCGCGAAACGGTGGTGTGGAGTATTCTAATCCACCGAGATTGTGCCTGGATGTGCTAGCTCAGCACCTTGTATCAATGGCCACAGGGGATGGCTATGAATTAAAAGAAGTGATGGAGCTTGTAACACGTGCTTACCCCTTCCGTGATGTGACAAGAGAAGATGTACGGGATGTTTTATGTATGTTGGCTGGTGACTACGAACACGAGCGCAATATACCCGTGCGCCCGAGAATTCTTTACGATCGCATCCATGATCGTGTTGAAGGAGACCCTTATAGCCGTATGTTGGCTATATCGGCGAGCGGAACGATCCCTGACAAAGGACTGTATGCCGTCAAAACAGAAAATGGTGTGAAACTGGGTGAATTGGATGAGGAGTTTATCTTTGAGTCACGTGTTGGCGATAGATTTTTACTGGGTACCTTTGCTTGGCAGATAAGTAAAATACAAAAAGACACTGTTTTTGTTACACAAACGAATATATATGGTGCGCGACTTCCTTTCTGGAAGGGTGACATGAAGGGACGGAGGCTACAAACTGGACTAGCCTTTGGCTCGATACTTCGTAGACTGAACATAGCACAGGAATCGGATATGCTAATTAAGGAATTAGGCGAACTTGGGCTTGACGAATCAGCGGCGCTAAGCGCAGGAGAATTTTTAAAACGGCAATTGGCCGCAACCGGTATATTACCGAATGACCGGACTATTTTAATAGAACACTTTCGTGACGAGACGGGTAATTATCAGATGATGGTACACTCTGTGTTCGGGCGTCAAGTCAACGCACCACTTGCAATCCTAACGCTGGAGGCAGCGAAACAGCATACAAAAACGAATATCAGCTATGTTGACGATGATGATGGATTTCTGCTGTTTCCCTATGGTGGAGGTCAATTACCAGAGGGCTTATTACAGCGAATATCGCCTAAATCAGCAAGAGGAATATTGGAAGCAGTACTGCCTGCGACACCGCTCTTTAATATGACATTTCGGTACAATGCTGCTCATGCACTAATGATGGGTGTGCGAAAGGCAGGACGACAACCCCTCTGGGTACAACGTATGCGTAGTGCGGATATGCTTGATTCACTAATGAAATATGGTAACCATCCACTGATTCGTGAGACAAAGCGTGAATGCCTTGAAGATTACTGGGATTTACCAGGGTTGGAGTATGTACTAAATCGGATTAGTTCAGGTGCGATTCAAGTATATGAATTATTCCTAGATACACCATCACCCATGTCGCTTCCACTTCGGCAGCAGACGGAAGCGGCCATGATGTATGACTATGCGCCTACTCCGATGGGTATTCACCATGCTACCGAGGAAGCATTAAAAGAATCGCAGATGATCGAACCAGCACCGGAGCAGTTGGTGCAAGTATCACAGCGGTTGCGTTTACCCGAAGATGAAAAACAATTACACTCGCTTTTGATGATTGAAGGGGATCTGATTGCAGGTGAGTTAGGTGATGTTCCAATAGAATGGCTGGAGTTGTTGGCTAGACAGGAACAAGCCAACTATATTGAGCCAGGCTTATGGATTGCAGCGGAGCATGCTGATAAATATTCTGCTGCCCTTATTGATGAGGATATAGAGGCAAGAATGCAAATTGTTCTAAGGGCATTACGTTATCGGGGAGCTGTGTCGCCGGAACAATTGGCAGAGCGTTACTTCTGGAAAGAGGAAATTGCACTTGAGGTGCTTACTTTATTATATCAGCAGGGCAGTGTAGTAGAAAATGATGGACTTTATTATCATGCTGACCTATATAACCGTGCACGTAGAGAAACAGTAAAAAACCGACGTAGACAAATCAAGACCTTACCACCGGAACGGTATGCAGCTCTGTTGGCAAGTCGCATGAGTATAATGGCAACACCGAATGAACAATTAGATATGACGCTAAACGTATTCTGTGACCAGTCATATTCACCGGTATGGTGGGAAAGTGTTCTTCTGCCGGCACGGGTGGGAAGGTATCGCCCGGAATTATTGGATACACTACTTGCACAGGGTAATCTGTTTTGGCAATTTATGCCAGGTGCCGGCCTCTGTTTTCATCGATATGAGGATATCGATTGGGAGGCTGACTTAACAGCAGTTAGTGAAGGTTTGGAGGGTAACGAAAAAATAGTGTATGATACGTTACTAAAACGAGGTGCGAGCTTTATGCAGAGGCTTTCTGGATTATTGGAAGGAAGTTCGCCTTATGATACCTTATTAGAACTTGCTGAAAAAGGACTTGTATGTGCGGACAACTTTATGCCGGTTCGTCAATGGTTGGGTAGAGAAAAGCTGAAAAAAAGCACAGTAAAACAACGTGTTAGTGCACGTGCCAAAGCGATGACAACCGGCCGATGGGAAATAACACATCCTCTTATTGAGGTATCAATAGAACAGCAGTTGGAGCGAACGTTTGACCGCGTCATAATATTATGTCGAGAAACAGCGCAGGGTTTGCCGTGGGGGAAAGCGCTGGAGACCTTACGTATATGGGAATACACCGGACGAGTGAGACGTGGCTATTTTATTGAAGGATTATCGGGAGTTCAGTTCATTCGAGAAAAGGATTTTGCCGCAACTATGTTGGAATTAGAACAACCGAATGAACATATTCTATGGCTATCTGCGGTCGATCCCGCGCAGCCTTGGGGTAAAAGCCTATCACACATGGTAGACCGGTCATTTCTGAATGTACCCGGTACGGTGGTTGCACTGCGTGCAGGCGTACCGGTTGCTGTATTCGAGCGGCAAGGGAAGGTACTTCGTACTTTTGAAGGGGACATGTTGCAAGATGTGATACGTGTTTTTGTGCAAGATTATGCAAGGCGTCGTATATATCCGATGCAAAATCGACTGATAGTGAAGGATTATCCTCAGGAAGCTGTCGATGCGCTTTCTGGAGTCGGTTTTTCACGAGAATTACAGGACTATGCTTTGTATCAAGGTGTAATAAAGTAGTAAATTATAAGTAGGTAACAAGATTTGGAATAAGCAGGCCTTACCTCTGTTCGCAAGCATGTCTTAGGAATTGAAATATGATCTATTATATTTTATAAAATATCTATAAAGTCTTAAAAGAGGCATAAAAAAGTGGAATGGGATTTTTTATTGAAATAGGTAATTTTATATTACATTAGTTTTAAAAAGATAAGGGAGTGCCAAAGCTACTTATTTGTAGCTTTGACACTCCCTTATTAATTCGTGGCCAATGAATTGTCGTAGTAATTCTACTTTTATTAAACTACTAAAGATCAATATTTTCGGAGAAAGATTACATATCAAACTACGAAAGATTAATATTTTTGAAGAAAGAACTTCAATTCATCTGCAATAAAAAATTCTCAATAAATATTAGTCTACAACAGTAACCGTACTTGTAACTTCGATACCATTAACATATCCTATTATTATCGCTTTACCTGCTGCCTTCGGAGTAACTGTACCATCACTGGATACTGTGGCTACCGAATTTTTATTGGAAGACCAGGTTATTTTGCTTGTTGTTCCATTAATTTTAAGCTTTTTTGTATTGCTTTTCTTCAGAGTGAATTCTTTGGTGCTCATCTTAAGAACAGTAATCTTACTGGTTAATTTTAGTCCGCTAACGGAAGCAGTGATTGTAGCAGTACCGGTACCTTTTGCGGTCACTTTACCACTACTTGTTACGGTAGCAATTGATTTATTACTAGAGGACCAAGTAATCTTACTTGTGGGATTGCTAATTGCAAGTGTTTTTACATATCCAGTCCACCCGCCTAATTCCAGAGTATATGCGTTATAGTTAATTCCAACTACAGTAACCTTACTAGTTATTTCTTTACCATCCACGTAAGCCGTAATTGTAGCATTACCTGGAGCTTTTGTAGTAATTTTACCTTTACTATCTACCGAAACAATCGACTCATTACTGGAACTCCATTTTCCCTTACTTTTCGTTCCAACAATGGTAAGTGAAATAGTTTTACCAGGAGTTGTTGTTAAGTATTTTTTACTAATCCCAATAACAGTAACCTTACATGTAATTTTTTGACCAGACACGTTAGCGGTAATCGTAGTGGTTCCTGGGGTCTTTGCAACAACTTTTCCTCCGCTGGACACAGAAGCAACTTTACTATTACTGGATTTCCAGGTAGCTTTTTTTGTTGTTCCTTTAATCCGGATTGTTTTATAATGATCAATATCCAAGGTAAACGACTTATCGTTTATATAGATTGAACTAGCGGCTTGTGCTGTTGTTATATCTTTTGTAAAAAGAATAGGTGAGATTGTAGCAATACTAAAGATTAGTATAAAAGAAAAAAATAATTTAATTTTTTTCATATACGGGTTTCCTCCTTATGCTGTTGTGATTAACACTAGATGTGAACGAGTAACATAGAATACAATAGAGAAGGACATAAACGCCTTCCTTTGATTGCACTAACGTATTAAGTATAGGTTATAACGCAAAAGGTTTCATTATTTAATTAATGGGATAATAACTACCTTTTTATAACTATAAATGAAGTTAAAGCTAATATAAAATCAAATTTAAATAATTATTATCGTAAATTTCTTATAAAGTAGGTCTATGGTGATTCTGAGATTACAAAAGTGTTAGGCAAGGTTTTTCAACTGAATTTGTTAAATACATATAAAATGTTATCGCTGTTTAGAAGCAATTAATATAATAGATTGAATTATTTATTAAAAGAGTTTAAGATTAAGTACATCAACGGTATTTTAACGTAAACCGATTAATATATTCACGATTTAGAATCAACGCTAAGGCAGTTGATATAGCCGAAATATTAAGAAAAAATATCGGGAATACGATCGAACTATGATTTTATAGAATTGATGAGTAAGAGAGGATGTATCGCAATGAAACAATATATATTAGAAGGATGCGTGGATTCCGTAGAATCTGCAATTTTAGCCTGTAGAGGCGGTGCCAATCGGTTGGAATTATGTAGCAACTTGATTATCGGAGGAACCACACCAAGTGAATGGTTATTTCAGGAGGTAAAAAAGTATTGCAATATAAAGCTTCATGTTCTAATACGTCCTAGATACGGTGACTTTTGTTATTCGGAATATGAATTTAATATAATGAAAGAAGAAGTAAAAAGGTATCGGGAGTTAGGGGCGGAAGGAATTGTATTGGGTATCTTGAAAGCAGACGGTACTCTGGATAAGGATCGCATGGCCCAGATAATAGCTTTAGCAAATAATATGTCGATTACCTTAAGTAGGGCTTTTGATGTATGCGCCAACCCATTTGATACAATGCTACAAGCAAAAGAATTGGGTATCCATACAATTCTTACCTCTGGACAGGAGAATAGTTGCCTGAAAGGAAAAGAATTAATCGCAGAACTACATCAAAGAGCTGTTGGAGAGATTGATATATTGGTATCTGGTGGTGTATGTTCTGAGGTAATTAAAGAAATTTATCAATTAACCCACGTGACCTCTTATCATATGTCCGGAAAAGTAATAAAAGAAAGCAATATGGTTTATCGAAAAGAGAATGTGAATATGGGATTACCATCCTTGAGTGAATATGAAATATGGCAGACTGACGAACAGAAAATAATAGATGCCAAGGAAGTATTAGATAAAATTTGCTCCTTTAAAAAATCATAACTCTTTCTATATGCTTCAATTAAGCATATTTATCTGACTATAATAATAGGCCTTCTACGATTTTTTATCATAGAAGGCCTAAAAGTTATATCTGATTACTAACTTTAGCTCACATTACCTTATCTAGATACATAATTTAGAAAAAATATAATTTCTGTTAGAACTTAAGACATGAACCGTGACCTACTGCCGCAAATTTGGGATTAAACTTAGATAAATCCTGCTGAACCTTAAATCTTTGTTCTGTATTTGGTATCTGAATTACGGCGATATTATCGATTTCCTTCTGCCAATCACCCTCTATCACTTGACCATACATATCTCCTAAACTAAATATTAAATCTCCACTGAAGAATATACCACGCTTATTCTCCATAAAAAGAATACCTTCCCATAGATGCATTTCGGAAGGGTAGTTGATGATTTCAAATTCATAGTCCTTACTGATTAATTTCTCACCTGGCTTTTTTATTATTATTTCCTCGGTAATCCCAAATCCAATGAGCTGTCTTGCCGTGATTTCTGAACAAACTGTCTTAACATCAGGAAAATTTCTTAAGAGTAATGATAAACCACCGCATTCGTCGGATTCAAAATGTGAAACAAAGATATATTTTAATTGCTTGTCACCCAAGACTTCCTTTAATTGTGGTACAAGCTTTTCTGCTTGAGTTATGGTACCGGTATGAACTAAGACCGGTTCCTCTGTTAATAAAAGATATTGATGAAAGGAAAGGTTAATAGGTGGAATATAACTGCTAAATTGGTATAAATCATTATAAATAATGGACATATAATATCTCCTTTACGTATTTTATTAATATAATCTGAACAAGCTAAAAAACTTCTTCAGTATATGACATTGCTATGGTTGAACGATTCCTATCGACTTTATCTTTAATATAACATCCTAAATAGAATATTGCCAGTATCAAAATTGAGATATAGGCAGGTATCCTTATAATTTACTCTTTATTTTAAATTTATTAAAAATTTTTATAGTTTGAAAACAAATATGGAAAAATTGAAATAAAAGTTGACACTAGATAGAAATGGCAATAGTATACAAATATGGTAATTATAGTATTTATATAAAAAATATATAAGTAGATATGATTAAAGAAGTAAACAATGTTTATTCAAAATATTACTAAGGGGTATATGTTAACTATGTTTATCTTTAAAATGATTCGAAAAAATATAATCAAACATTGGAAAAAGAGCCTTCTTTCTATTGTTATCTCAGCGATGCTTGTCTTATTCTTGTCGCTTTATATTCAGAATATGGTAAGTAATAAAACTCAGTTACAAAGACTAGGAGAAATAACTCCAGTAACAGGAAGGGTCTGTAACATTGATGGCAGCAGAGAAGTAGGCTTACAGATTGAATTTGAGGATTTACTAAAAATTAAAGATACTGGTCTAATAACCGATGATGTAATTACTACGCAAACCTATGTTGATCTGGCTAATATATCACAGGAAGGAAAATCGCACAGACCAGAGTTTTCTTATATTGGCATCAATGCATTTTCATTTCTTACGGCATTTTCATCTAAGGATGTTACATATATCGAAAATTATAATGAGAGCTTCTTAGGAGGTAAAGATGCCGTATGTATCCTGAGAGATAGGTTTATGGAGGATCAGAAGCTAGAGCTTGGTGATGAACTTACGATTGCGGTATACGCACCGGAATATGATGGTAGTGGAGCAGAGACCTTTAAATACATAAGCTTGGGAAATGTAACATTAAAGGTTATTGGGAGTTATTATAATAGTTACAGAGGTCCTGCAGATAACTTACCAAGCATTATTAGCCCACTTGAGTTTATTACGGATATCTATCAAGGAACCGATGTTACGTGCTATGCAAGCTCAGCAAGATTTACACTGAAAGATCCGTTGAAAATGAACGAATTTAAAACTAAAATGCTGGAGATTGGATTTAAATCCGTCGATATGTTGAAAGGCTTTTCACGTGTTGGAAAAGCCATAACAATGAATGATGAGACCTTTATTATGTCTGCTACGCAGTTGAAGAAAAGCTTGAACCTGCTGCAAGGACTCGCACCGATGATATTTATCCTTGTTACTGTAATCGGGTTTATCGCTTCCTATTTATTAATGCAGAGCAGGCAATATGAATTTGCTATTATGCGCTCGTTGGGTACCGGTAGGAGGAGAAGTTTTCTAATTCTTCTTTTGGAAAGTGCAGTACTATCATTTTTCGGTAGTAGCGTAGGTACTTTCGTAGGTACCTTTATTACAAAGATGGAGCCAATGACAATGCTACTTATTTTGGCGGAGTTTTTAACGTTCTATTTATTAGGAACCGTAATTACGTTAACTATATTGAACAGATTTAGTGTAATGGCAATTCTTTCGAAAACTGATTAAGGGGGATATCATGAGTATATTAACAGTAAAAGATGTAAGCTATGTATATAAAAGCAAATATCAAACAGTCGAGGCGGTATCTAAGGTTTCTTGTACCTTTGATGCTGGTAAGATGTATGCTATCATCGGACATTCTGGCAGCGGAAAGAGTACCTTACTCTCATTATTAGCGGGTCTTGATCTACCGACTATAGGAGAAATCTATCTAGAGGATAAGCCAATGAGCACACTTGACCGAGATAAATACAGGAGGGAAGCGGCATCGGTTGTATATCAATCCTTTAATCTGTTTCCTCTTCTGACAGCCCTCGAAAATGTGGCATATCCGATGGAACTCAATGGGGTTTCTACAAAAGAAGCAGAAAAAAAGGCAAAAGAGCTTATAGCAGAGGTAGGACTTGAGGAGAGAATAGGGAAACAGTTCCCTTTGATGATGAGTGGCGGACAGCAACAGAGGGTTGCGGTTGCAAGAGCTCTTGCAGCAGGTGGTAAAATCCTTCTAGCAGATGAACCAACAGGAAATCTTGATACAGAAAACGGAGAGCTTGTAGTAGATTTGTTGGAGCGATTGGCTCATGAGCGAGGGTACGTGGTGATTATCATTACACATGATATGGGTGTTGCTGGCAAGACAGATGTTATTTATACGATGAAGGATGGGAAACTGACGATATAAAAGTGGAAGGTGAAATATATGTTTTTAAAAATCAGTTTAAAACAAATGGGTAGAACAAAAGCAAGGACAATCACTTTCCTGTTGTTGCTGACACTTGCAGTGACATTTCTATCCCTTGGGATTAACCTTTGGCAATCATGTAATCGGAACCTGGAGGAATATGAGAAGGTATTCACAACAATTGGTATGGTAAACCAGAAGGAAAATACAGTCAAGGTAACAAAGTTATGGAATGCTGCTTATAAGGAATATACCTATTGGGATGAACCGGTTTATGATTCCATATTACCGGTCTCTCTACTTGATTTTGAAGGTGCAAATTATATTGTGCCACCGGAGCGGAGACCATATTTCGGAGCATATTGTCCTAATATGAAAATTTATTCTGCTGATGATGAAGAAACCTATTTTGCTAATGTTGGTTCGATAGTGGAGTTCATTCCATATGAAGACTGTATCCCAACAGAACCGGTGAAAGTAAAAATAGTTAGATCTCTTTGGGGGTATAGAAAAGAAGGAGAGAACGTATGGTTTTGTGACCAATTTAATGATAATCCAGGAGTACTGAAGGCAGGAAAAACATATATAACGTTAATTACTTCAATATATAATCCTTTTAGTGACTCGCGCTACAAATCATTACCCTATACGGTGCCCTATATACCCACAATTTCAACACAGATAAATAAAAGCGGGGAAGCAATAGCGCCTGAATATAAGAGTAAAGAAAATTGGGAAGAAGTCAATTCAGAATTTTATGAAAGTGCAGAAGGGAGAAGATGGGAGGAAGAAGTAAAAGCAATTGATAGATTTAGAAGATATACGATACCGGTTATTCCTGCCGACAAAACAGATCTCCTTACGGAATTTCACCAGAAAATGGCGACCATCTCGAAAGGGCGTGACATTACAGAGGAAGAGTATCGGACTGGAGCTATGGTATGTATTATTCCTCAAAGACTCGCTGTTAGAAATGAATTAAAATTGGGAGATAAGATCAACCTTCAATTGTATTTTGCTAATTATATGGATTCTACCTCTCTGAATTTTGGCTATATGGGTGGTATTGATTTCACATTCTTGAATTCGAAAGGGGAAGCATACCCTATATTCGAGGATAATGAATACGAGATTGTAGGCATTTATAGCGGAAACAGTCAGACGATTAAACCAACAGGCTATGAGATAGGAAACAATGTTGTAATTATCCCAGCAAAATCGGTAAAAAACAGTGATGAGTATAATATCGTTGACTATGGGCCTATGAAGGGGTACACTACCTACTTCCAGATACCAAATGGAACTACGAAAGCATATGCGGAGAAGTTCGAAGCCTTGAAAATTAATAATCTTGAAATTACTTTTTATGATGGAGGGTACGAGGAGTTAGCCTCCGGAATGCGAAATCTTAAAATGGTATCGATGATTTTAGTGCTAGCAAGTGGAATAACAACCTTCGCAATCTTGATTTTTTTCGTATACTTATTTATAGGGAAGCAGAAAAAACGTACTGCAATTGAACGTTCACTCGGTATGACGAAAAAGCATTGTACTGAGTCTATGCTTCATGGCATCCTTATAGTAACGTCGGTAACTGCAGTCATTGGAAGTATTGCAGGTTTGTTGATAAATAGATTCATTTTATCTATAGCTTCAAAATTTGATCAAGAACTTTACAATACGGCTTTCAGTAACTGGGTTAATAGTGCAAATAAATTGACGAAAGTGAATGCTACCGATGGAGCAACAAGCTTACTTACCTCGGTTCTACTAGCCATAATCGTGATTCTGATTTCGTTAGGAATAGCATTGTTATTTATCAAGAATAATTTGAAAGCAGAACCTCTTAAACTTTTGAGTAAGAATGAGGATTAATGAATTTAATTAAATATAAATGCGTTTGGAAAAACTAAATTAGAAAAATATTATCATAAAAGTAGTGAAGAAATTGCAAATTCTAGAAGGATAACAATAAAATCTTAATGAATTTGCTTTCTACATTAAAAAAGGAGACTAATTAATATGAAAACCTTATTATTTTTGGCTAAAGGATTTGAAACAATGGAGTTTAGTGTATTTATAGATGTACTAGGATGGGCAAGAGATGATTATGGATATGATGTACCCGTTGAAACTTGTGGCTTTCAAAAAGAAGTTATGAGCACTTTCAATATCCCGATATTAGTGGATAAAATAATCGATGATATAAATGTTGATGATTATGATGCGTTAGCAATTCCGGGGGGATTTGAAGAATATGGATTTTACGATGAAGCTTATGATGAAAAGTTCTTAAACCTTATTCGAGAGTTTGATATCAAGGGAAAAATTATCGCTTCGATTTGTGTTGCGGCCCTACCGTTGGGGAAAAGTGGGGTGTTAAAGAATCGGAAGGCTACGACATATCATTTAGGAGGTAAACGTCAAAAGGAATTAGCGGATTTTTCGGTTGAGGTAGTGAATGAACCGATTGTAATTGATAAGAATATTATTACATCCTATTGTCCGGCAACAGCTGCAGGAGTTGCATTTAAGCTATTGGAGCTACTAACCTCCAAGGAAAAGATGGAAGCAGTGAAACAGGCCATGGGATTTTAATACACATATAAATCAGCAAATTATTAGTCAAAATCAATCATAAATCAAAATCAATCATAAATCAAAATCAATAAATAAAATCATAAAATCAATAAATCAATAAACCATTTGGGATTTTAATACATAAATATTCTCTTGCAAATTCTTGAGGATACTTATATAATGTCCAAGTGTTTTACAATATGGTGCTTCTTAAACGAAGTTAAAAGGGAATGTGGTATTAATCCACAACAGCCCCCGCTACTGTAATTGTGATGAAAGCTGTAAGATTTAGTCATTGGATTCCTATTCGATTTTCAATCTTCTGTCAGAAACTATTGTTTCGGTTGAAAATAAGATAGGTATTTGAGAAGACTGCAGCAAGTAAAGTGATCATAAGTCAGGAGACCTGCCATGTTGAATTTTTTCGTTCGCTTCGGAGGGAAGTAGGAACAGAAGGAGATCAAATGAAATATTTAAGAAAAATCATGCTAGTACTATGCCTTGTGACAGCAACCTTAGGATTAGCGGCATGCTCAAAAGTAGCAAATAATTCAAATGAAACAACAGCAAACCAAACAGAAGGTACCTCAGAAGGAACCGGTAACACTTCTGAAGTTTCGACAGAAACAACAGATAACGCAGAGACTGTAGCTGAAGTAACAGCAATCCCTACACAAGCAACCGCCGTTGAGACACAATATCCAATTACTGTAACTGGTTCAGACGGGAGTGAGGTAACTTTTACTTCAGAACCAATGAAAATCGTCTCTATGGCTCCCAATATTACTGAAATGATTTATAAATTGGGATTAGAGAGCAAGTTAATCGGTCGTACGGATTACTGTGATTACCCGGAAGCGGTAGCAAGTATTGAATCGGTTGGTACGCTAAGAGAACCGGATATCGAAAAAATTATCAGTTTAGCGCCGGATCTCGTAATTGCTTCTACACATTTTAGTGAAGAATCAGAAAAACAATTAACTGACCTTGGAGTAAAGGTTATTGTATTATATGAAGAACATGAAGTAGAAGGAATTTACTCCATCCTTGAAACACTTGGTACTATTTTTAATATAAATGATAATGCAACAGTAGTAGCTGACGAGATGAAGACATCGGTTGAGGCTACGAAAGCAGCTGTAGCCACGTTAGAAACACCTAGTGTATACTATGTAGTGAGCTTTGGAGAATATGGAGATTACACCGCCGGTGGAGATACCTTTATAGGACAACTTATTACGCTCGCAGGTGGCAATAACATTGCGAAGGAAGTATCCGGTTGGTCCTATACTTTAGAAAGTTTAATGGAAGCTGATCCTGATATTATCATTATTGATGGTTGGATGAAGGATAGCTTTGTTATTGCGGAGAATTATAAAGATTTAACCGCTGTTAAGAATAATCACGTGTATGGAATTGATAAAAATACAATTGAGCGTCAAGGATACCGTAATGCAGAAGGATTAAGAACTTTAGCAGAGATAATCCATCCGGAAGCATTTAAATAATATAGATTAGGCTTTGGAAGTAAGAGAGAAGACAGCTCTTTTGCTTCTAAGGTCTTTTTTCGTATGTCAATTTATATGGTAGGGCATTCAAGAAAAGGTAGGATGGAAATATGAAGGATCATAAGATAGTAAGAAAGTATGGATATCGATATGGTATTTTACTTCTTTTTATATTGTTAATCGTTGTAATTAGTTCGGCATCTTTTGGTTCTGCGGATTTATCGGTGGTGGATAGTTTGAAAATAATTGCTTCCAGATTCCCCGTGTTTGGAGATAATATCAACATTTCCGAGATAAAGGAAGTATATATAACGATAGTATGGAAGGTAAGAATGCCACGGATTATACTGGCCGGACTTACCGGCTGCGGCTTATCGGTGGTTGGGGCAACGTTCCAAGGATTATTTAAAAACCCTTTAGCCGACCCGCATATATTAGGTGTATCCTCTGGAGCGGCGGTAGGTGCGACAATCGCCATGCTGACAGGAATTGGAATGGATGTGTTCGGACTTGGTGTCATTGGGATATTTGCCTTTTTAGGGGCTTTAGTCACCGTATTTCTTGTATATCAAATTGCATGTGTAGGTAATAAATTGTCTACGGTAAATATTATTCTGACCGGTACAGCGGTCAGTACAATGCTTTCTGCAATTATATCTTTATTAATGGCTTTTCATCACGAGCAGATTGAAAAAGTATATCTTTGGACATTGGGAAGCTTTTCAGCGGCTACTTGGCCTAAGGTATTATTTTTAGCAATTTTTGTTGTCATCTGCACTGGAGCGATTTTTATATTTGCGAAGGAACTTGATATCATCACGACAGGTCAGGAATCAGCAGAAAGTCTTGGGATTGATACCGCAAGAATTAAAAAAGTTTTGATCATTTTGGCTTCCATACTTGTTGCTGCGTGCGTATCGATAAGTGGAATTATAGGTTTTGTAGGGTTAGTCATTCCTCACTGCATTCGTTTAATCAATGGACCGAAGCACAGACAATTATTACCCTTAGCCTCTATTGCAGGAGCAAGCTTTATGATTATTTGTGACACCATTGGCAGAAATGTAGCAGCACCTACCGAAATACCGGTAGGAGTAATAACAGCAGCGATAGGCACACCATTTTTTATTTTCTTATTACAGCGAAATAAGAGAAAGTGGGGCTCATGATTAATAATTCAAATAGAAAAATAAAACATGAAATTGTGATAGAGGAGCTCACCTGGCAACCGTCAAAGGAGAAAAAGAACATTCTGGATCATATTAATTTTTGTTTTGAAGATGAAAATTTTTATGGTATTATCGGCCCCAATGGATCTGGTAAGACCTCTCTCGTAAAACACCTGCTACGATTCCGAGAGGTTAAATCCGGAAAGATTGAGCTGGATGAAACAAATCTAAAAGATTACAACAGACAGGAATTAGCGAAGAAAATAGCACTTGTACCGCAAAATACAATGATGGATTTTGCTTTTCAAGCCTATGACATTGTAATGATGGGGAGATCACCATATCAAAAACGCTTTGCAGATGCTAGTGAAGCCGATCAAAAGCTAGTAATGGAAGCAATGAAATTGACCGATTGTTATGATATGAAAGAGAAAGAGGTTTCCTTATTAAGTGGCGGTGAAGCACAGCGAGTCATTACAGCCAGGGCAATTGCACAGGATACAAAATGGCTAATTCTGGATGAACCAACCTCTAGTCTGGATGTAAAGCATCAGATTGAACTTATGGAAGCACTGGTTAAATTAAAAGAAAGGAAATCAAAAACCATTATCGCAGTACTTCATGATATTAATATAGCTGCACGATATTGCAATAAAATAATCATGATGAAGGATGGTAAAATTCATAGTCACGGTAATACAGAGGAAGTCCTAACAAAAGAAAATCTGTATGAGGTTTATGGCATTCAGTTTGAATTATTAGAAGCATCCAAGACAGGGAAAATATATTATATTCCGTGCGGTTCTTAATTGGATTTGAAGTGGATTGTAATTTATTCGAATTGTATTCTCACTATGGCAATTGAATTAGGTAAGTTGTCTTTTATGAAGGTAACATGAATTACATTCGGAAAGTGAAAGGTATAATAAATGAAATTACCAAGAATTATGTTTGCTGCAACCGCAAGTGGAAGTGGTAAAACAATGATAACTTGCGGAATATTAAAGGCATTGGTAAACAGAGGCCAAAGGGTAGCTTCCTTTAAATGTGGGCCGGATTACATTGATCCTATGTTTCATTCTAGAATTATTGGAGCAAAGTCGATAAATCTGGATACCTTTTTCACAGATGAAAATACGACAAGATATTTATTTGGGAAAACGGCGAAAGAGGTGGATATCTCAATATTTGAAGGTGTGATGGGATTTTATGACGGTTTGAGTGCAAGATCCACTAAAGCATCCTCCTATGAGTTAGCTAAAATTACAGATACTCCGGTGATATTGATTATAAATTGTAAAGGAATGAGTCTATCCATATTACCGATCCTTCAAGGCTTTTTAGAATATAAAAAGGATAGTCAGATCGTAGGAGTTGTATTAAATCAAATAGCCAAGAGCATTTATCCCGAAATAAAGGAGCAAATCGAACTGGAACTATCCGTTAAAGTGCTTGGATATGTTCCATATGTGAAGGAAGTAGTGATTGAGAGTCGTCATTTGGGGTTGGTTACACCGTACGAAATCGAAGATTATCATAATAAACTTAATAAACTTGCACAGATTTTAGAAGAAACTATAGATTTTGCATCCTTATTACAGTTAGCTGATAATACGTCGGAACTGACTTATGAGGAAATAAATATACCAAAGGTAATGGGCGAACCCTATATTGCGGTAGCCAAAGATGAAGCTTTTTGTTTTTATTATGAAGATAATTTGGAACTTCTGAAAAGGATGGGTGCTAGGTTAATTGAGTTCTCCCCGTTACGAGATGAAAAGTTACCAGATCATATCCAGGGATTACTCTTAGGAGGAGGTTATCCGGAACTTTATGCAGAACATTTAAGTAAAAATGAAAGCATGCGAAACAGTATCTTAGTTGCCTTGCAAAATGGCATGCCATGTATGGCGGAATGTGGAGGGTTCATGTATCTACATCGTAGTATGGAGGACATGGAGGGGCATCCGTATCCAATGGTAGGTTTTATTGATGGAGAGACATACAGAACAGAACATCTGAATCGCTTTGGCTATGTTACTTTATCAGCTAACAAGAATCAAATGATTGCTGAGAAGGATGAAAGCATTAAGGCACACGAATTTCACTACTATGAAAGCTCTTCTTGTGGAGAAGCTTTTACTGCATTGAAGTCTTCAAAAAATAAGCAATGGAATTGTATTCATGGAGATGGCCAGCTAGCGATGGGATTTCCGCATTTGTTTTATTACTCGAATCTGAATATTCCATATCGATTTCTTAAAAGGTGCATCGAGTCTTAAAGTCAAGGAGATGGAAAAGTGATTTGATTTGGATAGTAATAAGCAGTAAAGTGTTAGAGATTAAATTGATTCTACATATGTGGAGGATCTTATGAAATTAAACGAAGCATTAAAACAAATTGAAATGATAGATGAAGCTGCAAGAACAAAGTGTATTAGCCGTTGGGATTCCATCGCAAAACCATTGCATAGTCTAGGTAAATTGGAAGATGGATTAGCCCAAATAGCAGGCATCATAGGTACACATCACGTACAACTTGATAAAAAAGCGCTAGTCATCCTCTGTGCCGATAATGGGGTAGTGGCCGAAGGAATATCGCAAGCGGGAAGTGAAATAACAGCGCTTGTTGCGGAGAATTTTCTTACTATGAATTCCTGTGTGTGTATTATGTCAAAGGAAATAGGGGTAGAGGTATTCCCGATTGATATTGGTATGAATAAGGATACGAAAGTTCCTAGTAGAAAAATTGCGTATGGTACAAAAAATATGTTATATGAAACGGCAATGACCAAAGATCAGGCAATAAGTGCTATCGAGGTAGGAATTAACTTGGCTTTTGAACTAAAAGAAAGAGGTTATCAAATAATTGCAACAGGTGAAATGGGGATCGGCAATACAACTACAAGTAGTGCGATAGCGTCAGTCTTATTAGATTTACCGGTTGAAGCAGTGACTGGAAAAGGAGCCGGCTTATCAGTAGCTGGATTGGAACACAAAATGAATGTAATTAAGAGGTCAATTGATCTTCATAAGCCAAAAAAAGAGGATCCCATCGACGTATTATCAAAGGTTGGAGGATATGATATCGCCGGTATGGTTGGACTATATATCGGTGGAGCCGCCGCGAAGATTCCGATTGTTATGGATGGATTTATATCATCCGTTGCTGCTTTATTAGCGATTCGAATGGAGCCTAACATCGTTCATTATCTATTGCCTTCCCATGTATCAAAGGAAGTTGCAGGTAAAATGCTACTTGATGCCGTCGGTGTAGAACCTTACATCACCTGTGATATGTGTTTGGGGGAAGGAACCGGAGCAGTTGCGATATTTCCGCTCCTTACCATGGGATTAGCGGTATACAATCAAATGAGTACCTTTGAGCAGATTGATATGGAGGCTTATCAGTCATTATAAATAAAAAAAGTTAGAGCGTTAAATATCGATAAATGAAGATAAAATTCTAAAATAATCGTCAGTTGAAGGGGAGTATGAATATGAATATTGTAGTAATCGGCGGTAGTGGAAGCGGGAAATCAGAATTTGCTGAAAACTTGGCAGTCAAACTAAACCGAGATAAATTAATTTATATTGCAACGATGCAACCCTTTGGTGAGGAAGGCAAAAAAAGGATCGAACGACATCAACAGTTGCGTCAAGACAAGAACTTCCAAACAATCGAGTGTTATACAAATTTAAGTACAATATCCATACCTCAGGAATCAACCGTATTATTAGAATGCGTGTCAAACCTAGTAGCCAACGAGATGTTTTCCAATGACAATTCGCTGGAGAATAAGTTGGACAGGCAAGGAAATACCTTGGACAAGCAAGAAAATACTTTGGACAGGCAAGGAAATACCTTGGACAAGCAAGAAAATACTTTGGACAGGCAAGAAAATACCTTGGACAAGCAAGGAAATACCTTGGACAAGCAAGAAAATACTTTGGACAGACAAGAAAATACTTTGAATAGGCACGAAAATACCTTGGACAGACAAGAGAATACCTTAGATAAACAAGGAAATATCTTGGACAAGCAAGAGAATACCTTGGACAAAAAAAGAATTACATTAAATGATCAAGGGAATTACGTAGAAAAAGTTACACAGGGTATCAGGAGTATCATCCGCCAAGCAGATAATCTAATTATTGTTACTAATAATGTATTTGAAGACGGGTTCCGTTATGATGATACCACCATGTTGTATATGAAAGAACTTGGACAAATCAATCAACAGATTTGTTTAATTGCAGATCAGATGATCGAAGTAATCCATGGGATTCCAGTGTATATTAAAGGATATCATTAACTGAAAGGCATAGGTATCTAGATGAAATCATTATTAAACAGCTTAATCATAGCATTTTCCATGTATTCCAAGCTTCCAATGCCTAAGACTGATTGGAATAAAGAAAACATGAGATATGTTATGTGCTTCTTTCCATTGGTAGGGTTAATGATAGGAGGAGCAGTATACCTATGGAGTTACTTTGCAGAGGGAATTCCGATGAGTCGTACTTTTTCTACGGTTATTTTCATTTTGATTCCTCTTTTAATTACCGGAGGAATACATATGGATGGTTTTATTGATACAACGGATGCATTAAGCTCATATCAACCTCAAGATAAGAAATTAGAGATACTAAAAGATCCTCATACAGGGGCTTTTGCATTGATATCCTGCGTGGGATATTACCTTCTTGCTTTTGGAATATGGTATGATGTGACTCCTTCGGCGATTATCATATTGGCGGTCGGATTCATTTTATCGAGGGCCTTCAGCGGACTATCCGTTGTAACTTTTCCCTTAGCGAAAAGTAGCGGGTTGGCTACTATGTTTTCCAATGAAGCAAGGCGAAAGGTTACTAGAATTGTGATGATTGTTTATATTTTCGTATGCACAACCTTTATACTTTTTATCAATTGGAAGCTTGGGTTAATCTGTTTTATCAGTGCCTTCTGTGTATTTATCTATTATAGGAAGATGTCTTTAAAGAAGTTCGGAGGAATTACAGGTGATCTGGCAGGCTATTTCTTGCAAATATGCGAGTTAGTTATGGCCATAGCAGTAATCATAGCAGATAAAGTATAAAAAGAATTATAAATAATCACAAATTGCCCATAAGAAATTTAAAATGAAATCCAGTAGAATTTCATCTTGAACTTCATTCAGGCATTGTTTGTGATATTGTTCAATGAGATCTATTAGAATTTATTTTTCATGTTATTTTTAATAGTTGAGATAAAGGCTTCTATGATATAAGGAGGTAATTATGTGGTTAATTACAGGAGGGGCATTTCAAGGTAAATTGAATTATGCCTTAAATCAGACTGGAATACAGGCAGAGAATGTCATTGACGGTGCTACTTGTGAGGCTTGTGAACTAATGGAAAAACCATTGGTAAATCATTTTCATTTGTGGATTTATAGAATGCTGCAAGAGGAAAAAGACATGATTGAAGTGCTAAATCAAATGCTACAGAAGAATCCGAATATTGTGATTGTCGTAGATGAATTGGGGTGTGGAATTATACCAATGGAGGCATTTGATCGCAATTATCGCGAAATTGTCGGACGGGTATGTTGTATGCTTGCAGAAAATGCAAAGGAAGTACATCGGGTTATCTGTGGAATGGGAATGGTAATTAAGCATGCTTAGTATTATAATGATACGACATTTTGCCACCGAAGGAAATTTGAGTAAAAGATACATCGGAGTGACGGATGAACCCTTGTCTGAATTCGGTAAACACAAATTGAAGGAAACGGATTATCCAGTCGTAGAGGCAGTATTTTCCAGTCCTTTGAAACGATGTGTAGATACAGCTCGATTAATTTATCCAAATCTTGTTCCGATGGTGTTGAATAATTTAGCAGAATGTGATTTCGGAGATTTTGAAAATAAAAACTACATGGAGTTAAAGAATAATATTGATTATCAAGCGTGGATCGATAGTGGGGGAACCTTGCCATTTCCGAAAGGGGAAAAGCTGGAAGCTTTTAAGTCACGATGTATCGAAGGATTTCATAGTGCCGTAAAACTAAGTCTTCAGGAGGGGTATCTTCGGATTGCGATGGTGGTTCATGGAGGTACAATGATGAGCATTTTAGAAAAGTATTCCAAGCCGCAGAAGGGGTATTATCATTGGCAAGTGGAGAATGGAAATGGTTACCGTATGGAGCTAGATGATGATGGGAGGTTAATCAACTTATGCGATATTCTTTGATAGCTTTCTGTATCGGATTTATTATGGATTTGATGCTTGGAGACCCTAATTATTCTTGGCATCCGATACGTTTGATAGGAAAATTAATAGCAGTTATGGAAAAGTTACTTCGCAAGCGATTTCCTAAGACGAAACAGGGTGAGCTTGTGGCTGGAGTATTTTTGGTGTGTATCGTAATAGGAATATCTACTTCCATTCCGTTATTTCTTCTTTCTACACTATATCATTGGAATAGGTATGTGGGGATTGCACTAGAAAGTATTATGTGCTATCAATTACTTGCAACAAAAGCCTTAAGTGTAGAAAGTTGGAAGGTATATAAAGCACTAAAATATAAGGATATTGAGGCTGGAAGAACTGCTGTGTCAATGATTGTAGGGAGAGATACGCAAAGCTTAAGTGAAGCAGGGATTATCAAAGCAACTATAGAAACCGTTGCAGAAAACACCTCAGATGGTAGTATTGCACCTATGATATATATGTTAATCGGCGGTGCAGGATTAGGTTTTCTCTATAAAGCAGTAAATACGATGGATTCCATGGTAGGTTATAAAAATGACCGATATCTTTATTTTGGGAAGGTTGCGGCAAGGATGGATGACCTGCTTAATTATATACCGGCCAGATTGTCTGCTTATCTTATGATTCTTGGTACCATGTTCACAAAGAACAATACAAAGAATGCATGGAAGATCTATCGCAGAGATCGATATAATCATGCAAGTCCGAATTCAGCACATACGGAGGCAGTGGTTGCCGGAGCCTTGGAAGTTCAATTAGCGGGTGATGCATATTATTTTGGAAAGCTTTATCCGAAAAAGACCATAGGAGATAATATAAGACCGGTTGAAGTGGATGATATTAAAAAAGCAAACAAACTCCTTTATATAACTGCAGTTTTAGGAATGATTATGTTTGGAGGAATGAAACTTCTATTATTGATTGTACTGAATAATTACTTTGTAAGATAGAAAGGAAGAATAATTATGTATCAGCATGGTGGAGATATTTATAATCATAATATCAAGTTGGATTTTTCCTCAAATGTAAACTTATTAGGTATTCCTCAAGGTGTCATTCAGGCAGCCTGCGAAGGGGTTACCCTATCAAATTGTTATCCGGATACGCAATGCCACCAATTAAGAGAAGCAATTTCCACAGCTGAGCAAATACCGATGGAACAGATCATATGCGGTAATGGAGCAGCCGATCTCATATTTTCTATTGTATTGAGTAAAAAACCGAAGAAAGCCTTGATCGCTATCCCCACTTTTAATGAATATGAACAAGCCCTACAAATGATGGATTGCGAGATGAATTATTATCAGACAAAGGAAAATACAAATTTTACATTGCAAGAAGATTTTTTACAGTTCATTACCGATAAAGTTGACATAATATTCTTATGTAGTCCTAATAATCCGACAGGTAATTTGATTGGCAGAAAATTGATGGAGGAGATACTGAAGCAATGTGAGAAAAATAATGTTTTATTAGTAGTAGATGAATGTTTTATGGATTTTGTTCAGGACCCAAAGGCTTACACTATGAAGGATTTATGTAATAGATCAAAGAATTTATTTATCCTAAAGGCATTTACTAAATTATATGCGATGCCCGGTTTGCGTCTAGGGTATGGAATATGCAGTGATAAAGAGCTGATTAATCGGATGAAGCTTTCTTCTCAACCATGGAATGTATCAATACCTGCGCAGATGGCAGGAATTGCTGCCTTAAAAGAAACGGAATATGTGAAGCAATCTATGGAAGTACTGAAAGAAGAAAGAGCATATTTGATTAACGAATTGACTAATTTAAGGTTTAGATTATATGAATCTATGGCGAATTATATATTCTTCAAAGCAGAAAAGGGACTATATGAAAAATGTTTGAATAAAGGGATTTTAATTCGTGATTGTAGTAACTACAAAGGACTTGAAGAAGGTTATTACCGGATTGTAATAAAAACACGGCATGAAAATAGACAACTCATAAATGCATTGATGGGAGAATGAAAAGAATTTAAAAAATACAAATTTGTTGGAAGAAATATAAAATGTGAAGCCCTAAATGTTAAGAATGATCGTCTTAACACTTGAGAATGAAAGTTGGCGCAAGGCTTCGGAAAGGAGTCATTCATGGCAAAATCTATTATGATACAGGGAACGATGTCGAATGCAGGGAAAAGTCTGATCGTAGCCGGGCTTTGCCGAATATTTAAGCAGGATGGTTATAAAGCAGCACCATTTAAATCACAGAACATGGCATTGAATTCCTTTATAACAGAAGATGGTCTCGAAATGGGAAGAGCCCAGGTTATGCAGGCAGAAGCAGCAGGTGTGAAACCCTCGATTTTAATGAATCCCATATTACTCAAACCAACGAATGATGTTGGTTCCCAAGTAATTGTGAATGGTGAAGTACTTGGGAATATGAGCACAAAAGATTATTTTCGTTATAAAAAGCAATTAGTTCCGGAGATTATGAAAGCGTATCATCAATTAGAAGAGGATTATGATATCATCGTAATTGAAGGAGCTGGAAGCCCAGCAGAAATCAATTTGAAATCTGAGGATATCGTTAATATGGGGATGGCAAAAATTGCCAAAGCTCCTGTTCTAATTGTAGGTGATATTGATTGTGGTGGCGTGTTTGCTCAATTGATTGGCACCATGATACTTCTTGAGGAAGATGAAAAAGCAATGGTGAAAGGCTTGATCATCAATAAATTCCGAGGAGATAAAACTATCTTAGATCCTGGTGTCGTTATGCTGGAAGAAAGAGCGAAGGTTAATGTAGTTGGGGTAATTCCTTATATGAATATTGATGTGGACGATGAAGACAGCCTAACCAAACGCTTTACATCAAAAAAAGAAGTGGATTTAATTGATATTGCAGTAATCCGTTTACCTAGGATATCTAATTTTACTGATTTTAATATATTAGAGAGCTTGGAGGGAGTATCCCTTCGTTATGTAAAGTCTGTAGCCGAATTGAAAAATCCGGATATGATCATTATTCCGGGTACTAAGAATACGATGAAAGACTTATTATGGATGCGACAAAACGGTTTGGAAGCCTCTATACTAAAAGCAGCTAATTTTGGTAAAGTAATTTTTGGAGTCTGTGGTGGATATCAAATGTTAGGGGAAACCATAAGTGACCTGGGCCAAGTAGAAGAGGGGGGAACCATCAAAGGAATGGGTCTTCTACCCATCGACACCGTATTTCAGAGTACAAAGACAAGAACAAGAGTAAGTGGTAGCTTATGTAAATTGGAAGGAATCCTGAAGCAACTATCTGATTTAGAAGTGGAAGGGTACGAAATTCATATGGGAACATCAAAGCCACAGGTTACTTTGTCACCAATGGCTTCCATAACGGAGCTTATTGACGAAAAATCAAAGTACGACGGTGCTTATTCCGGAAATGTATATGGTACTTATATTCATGGAGTCTTTGATAGCGAACAGGTGGCAAAGCAACTAATACTTTCTTTAGCGAAAGAAAAAGGTATTTCAATGGATCATATTAATGTATCAAATTATCAAAAATATAAAGACAGGCAATATGACATTTTAGCCGATACATTACGAAAGCATTTAGATATGAAAAAAATATATGAAATCTTGGAGATGGGAATATGAATGGATTAATCCATATCTATGAAGGCGAAGGAAAAGGGAAAACAACTGCTGCAGTAGGTCTTAGCATTCGATGTGCTGGTAACGGAGGAAAGGTAATCTTTACTCAATTTTTAAAAGACAATAAATCAAGTGAATTGAATATATTAAAAACGATTATCCCTATTGAAGTCGTTTCGGGTGGTGAATTCTTTGGATTTTACTCCAAGATGTCAGAAGAAACAAAGGTGAGAGCAAAAGAAGTATATAGTAATTTGCTCGAAACTGTTATGAATAAGGCATCAAATGGGGATTATCAAATGCTTGTATTGGATGAAATTATTGCTGCGTATAACTTTAATCTTATAGATCAGAGTATACTACTTACCTTCTTAAAGAACAAGCCAAGTAATCTGGAGGTAGTAATGACAGGAAGAAATCCATCTGAGGAGCTATTGGAGCTTGCGGATTATATTTCGAGGATAGATAAAATAAAACATCCATATGACAAGGGCATAAAAGCTAGAGTTGGAATTGAAAAATAAACAGAAAAGAGAGAGGCTACCTATTTTCATTAGATGTGAATATGAAAATTATGGTAGCCATTTTCATTCGTTCAAGATATAATATCAACATACATTTATTCACAATTATTATCTTAAGGAAGAATTAAACACTAATAATTGGAAAATAAAATATTCTCATGGTTTACATAATCTAGTAACCTTGTAACTCGAGCAAAATGAAAAGATGAACGATAGGAGACGTTGATATGACGAAACAAATACAATTTACAACAAGAGAAGAGTTTAGAACATGGTTAGAGGCGAATTGCCAATCTAGTGATGGAATCTGGCTTGTATTTGGCAAAGAAGGCGGGCCAAAAACCGTATCGGCAAACGATGCACTGGAAGAAGCTTTATGTTATGGTTGGATCGATAGTCAAATCAAAAGTATAGATGAAAATACCTATCTAAAGTATTTTGCTCAGAGACGTAAAAAGACCGAATGGTCGGATAAAAATATTAAATTAGTGGAATTGCTGGAGGCAACCGGCAAAATGACCAATTATGGTAGAGCTAAAATTGAGGAAGCCAAACAAAATAATTGCTTTCAAGCCAAGGAACGCTTAGAGATTACAGATAATCACATTAATCAATTGATCAATGAAATTAAGGATATAGAGCCAGCTTATTCGAACTTTTTAGTCATGTCTCCATCTGTAAAACGTATTTATACCAGTCTTTATTTTGATACAAAGACAGATCAAGCACGGTTAAATAGACTTCATAAAATTATTGAGAGGTTAAACCAAAATCTCAAGCCTATGTAGTCGAAATTATTATCAGTATTCAAATTCTCTTATCAAATAAGTTACACTTATTGATAAGTATGAACTATTATAGAGAAGGAAAATTATGAAGACATTAATATTAAATGGATGCACAAAAAAAGAGAAGAAGCTATAGGAGTAATCCAAGAGCAATTTTGATAATGAGAAAATAAATATATAGAATGCTTAAAAGGAATTAGTTCAAAATATTTGCTTTTGTTAATGGAGGAAAAGAATATGGAAGATCGAAAAGAAAAGCTCAAAGAATCTATCTTACATTCAGTTATCATTGTAATTATAGCTTTGACTATTCTCTCAGTATTTATATTGGAAATAAAGAATAATTTGCTCCTAATAATTACAGCAATTATAGGAATGGTTTATGTATTTATATATGTAAAAAAACCGTATAATAAAAAATATCTTATTATTAATAGTGCTATTGGTATGATAGCAGCGTTGCTATGGGGCGTTATGATTGGAAGATACATACCAATAACTAGTGCAATTACAATTGGATTATGTGTTGGAATAATGGATGTCGTAAGCTTTACGAAAAAAGGTAAAAATACTATGAATGCTAAGGTTATGAATAATAAACCGCTCATGTATAAACTTATTGTTTATGGCATTTCGTTTAAGGACAAATCACCCGTTCCAACGAAGGGGTTGGGGGATTTTGTTTATTATGCTATTTTGTTATCGACTTTGTATCAATACACAAAAGATACTACTATTTTAATATGGGGTTGCACAACTGTTTTTCTTGGTTGTGTAATTAATTGGATTATTGTCTGCTTTATTTATAAAAAATCTTGGTATAAAGGTTTTCCAGCAACGATAATACCGTTTTTATTATTGATACCGTTGTATTTAACATGTTTAAATAATTAAGTTAAAGAGATTCAAATGAAGCTTTATTAGTGTGGAGGATGAAAATGACGATTGAAATCAAGAAACTATCACCGGAATTGGCAAATGACTATCTAGAATACTTTGATAATATTGCTTTTACTGACAATATAGAATGGAGCGGCTGCTATTGTGTCTGGTATCACTGGAATGATACATTAGAAGATGAAAGTAAGAAATATACTGCAGTTGGTGGAAATTGCTTTAAACGGAATCTAGCGCTGAAATATATTCAAAATGGAATTTTAAAAGGTTATCTAGCTTATGAAGACGGTAATGTTGTTGGTTGGTGTAATACGAATGATAAAGAAAATTATGAAAGTCTAAGTAAAGAAAAATGTCCTGAGCTATGGGAGAATATTAGTTCTTATGAAAAAGTTAAATCAATTGTATGTTTTTCAATTGCACCTCATATGCGTCGGAAAGGTATTGCATCTTTATTATTAAATAGAGTCTGTATGGATGCTTTCGAAGAGGGATTTACATACGTAGAAGCATATCCGGGAACCGGTGAAGTAAATACTCATAGTTATCATGGACCATATTCAATCTATGAGAAATACGGATTTACAGTGTTTAAGGATTTGGGTGGAGAGGTAATTGTTCGTAAAAGCTTATAATATAAGGTAGGAAATATATGGTATACATTGAAATCCCGAAACTATGTTATAAAGTTTCGGGATTTTGCTTCCTTAACGAGAACGTTAATGACGTAACGGCCAGTATCAATCAATACTCCTACCAAAATGTTTTCTATGATTTTGAGAAAAAATTCTACATGAACCCGAAATATCTCATAATTCCCAGATAAATTCCATATGCGAAGCCGCTTTGATTATCTCTTAGTTTTTGTGCGTCGGAAGTATTACTTAAGTACCCTAATTCAACTAATATGGATGGCATTTGAGTTCGTCTCAATACATACAGAGATGGATTTAATCGAATTCCATTATTTCTTGTTCCAACAGTCTGGGTAACCCCGTTCATAACTTGCACTGCCAACCAGTTTGCCTGAGTTTTGTATTGATAGATATAAACCTCAGTACCATTAATTGCTGGATTTGGGTTTGAATTACAATGTATACTAATGAAATAATCCGCAGGCCATTCATTCGCCATACGAACTCTTTCCTGTAGACTGGTTGCATTATTAGTACCTAGAACAGTGGTAGGGGTTGGTCTTGATACACGCGCGTCAAATCTGGGATCATCATTTAATAGTCTTTGTAAATTAATACCCACCTGATAATTTATTTCCGATTCAGTCAGGCCATTCCCTTCTGCACCACTATTAAAATATCCACTAGGATTGTGACCTTGATCAATAAAAATCTTGATAGCCAAAGGAACACTTCCTTTCAATTTATACTATAGACATTATATTCTACTTTCTGTAAAATGCTACTTTGATAAGGAAACGAAAAGCTATATAATTAATTCTCGACCGCACTACACTAAATAAATAATGATTTATATGAAAAATAGACATAAGGCTTTAATGTATATCATCAGAAGTAATAACTTAGTTTATAAATACTAGAGTGAATCATGAAAGAAAGTGTAAATTTATGAAGTAATTAGAGATGATTACATATATTTATAATATATATGTCAAATTATCTAGTCAAAAAGCAAAAAATGGTATATAATTAGTTATAATTAACAATGATAATGACAAAAAACAATGTTGAGGGACATTACTACAGAAAAGGGGCGGGGATATGAAAAATGTGTTACAGCTTTTGAAATTGAATGTATTTTTAGGTTTCTTAGCAAATGTATTTAAAAAGATCTTGAGCATTCGGGTTAAATTATTTATTGGATTACTTATTCCGGTTATTTTATTGGGCATTTATGGTTTGAAATCTTATCAAATGTCAGAAAAAGCGATTATCAGCAATTATGAAAAAACTTCAGCAGGAACATTGAATGCAGTAGGGGATTATTTGGGTTTCGGTTTTAATACGATTGAGGAAAAGACCCAGGAATTAATCTCGCTTCCGGATGTCAGGGTATATTACAACAAAAAGAGCGATGCTGCAGATATGTTAAGTACGTTTAATCAACAGTCTACAATTCAGAGTAGTATCGCACTTGCCAAGGAAACCAATTCATTTATATCAGGTATTCATTTATTTGGAGCAACCGGTAAAGGGATATCAACTGCAGCACCATTAAGTGACAGCCTTTATACCGCATTTATGGAGGCCCCTGAAGCAAAGTATTTTGAAGATAAAACCGTTCAGTATGTCTGGGTCGGAAGTCATAATGGTTTGGATCAAAAACTCGTTGATGGTGATAACAAATATAATACAGATAATTATGCTATCTCTATCATCAAGAAAATGACTACAAACAAGGGGTTTGTAGTTATTGATATTTCAAAACAACAGGTTTTGGACATGTTTGCCAAGTATGATTTAGGCAAAGGTAGTATAGTTGGACTTATTAACAACGATGGGAGAGAAGTGTTAACTAGTACAACGGAGGAAACGATATTTTCCAATCTAAAGCATTTTGATAAAGTAGGCGCTAGCGTTGAGACTAGTGGTTCTTATTATGAGACATATAATGATAAGGAATATTTATTTCTTTATTGTAAGCTTACGGATGCGAATGTCACCTTATGTGCATTAATACCCAAAGCAACGATATTAAATCAAGTAGATGATTTAAAAAAATTAAATATAACATTTGTAACTGTTGCCATTATTTTTGCAGTTTTTATGATAATATTTATTGCAGGAGGAGTTAGTATTGCTATCAGTTCCTTAATGAAATCGATATCCCAAGCTTCAAAGGGAGACTTAACTACTAAATTCTTCACGAAAAGCAATGATGAGTTTTTAGTTCTGTCAGATGGTATCGCAAATATGATGGGTAATATGAGAAAGTTGATTGGTGAGGTTCAAGAAGTCGGTACCAAAGTAAGTAGTTCTGCTGATGGCATGTCCGATACCTCTGAGGAGCTTTTAGTAGCAGCGAAGGGCATTTCACAAACGATTGATGATATTGAGAGAGGTGTAGTGCAACAAGCCAGTGATACAGAACAGTGCTTAGTTCAAATGGCTGGACTATCCGAACAGATTAATCATGTATATAATAATACCAATGAAATTGAAATGATTGCCGACAACACAAAGCTTATAGCTGGAGAAGGTATTGTTATTGTCAATGAGCTGAATGAAAAATCAAAAGCTACAGCAGATATTACTCATAATGTAATATCTAAAATTCAAGAGTTTGAGATACAATCCAAAAATATTGCAGGATTTGTGTCGACGATAAATGACATTGCATCCCAAACTAATTTACTATCCTTAAATGCTTCTATCGAAGCAGCAAGAGCAGGAGATGCAGGCCGAGGATTTGCAGTTGTAGCAGATGAAATTCGTAAATTAGCAGACCAGTCAGTACAAGCTGCTAATCAAATTCAAAATATCGTAAAGGAAATTAATACAAAAACAAAGGATACCATTGATACTGCGAAGCAAGCAGAAGGTATCGTTGCATCTCAGACAGTGTCACTGAATAAAACAATTCAAGTATTTGATTTCATTAATGATCATGTTAATGACTTAGCAAATAACTTAAATAATATTTCTAGCGGTATTAAGAAAATTGAAGCTACAAAGGATAGTACAATGGATGCTATCCAAGATATATCTGCTGTTTCGGAAGAAACCGCAGCAGCTTCTGAAGAAATGAGTGCTACAGCACTGAATCAGATCGATTCCGTGGAGCGTATGAGATTTGCTGCATTAGAACTTGCTAATAATGCTAAGATTTTGGAAGATTCAATAAAAATATTTAAGATTAGTTAGTGTTCACTTTTACTTGTGCTTACATATTAATTTGTTATGAAATGTAGTATTAAAAAGCCTTCAATTTTGTTTGAAGGCTTTTTTAGTCCTTTCTTATTAATCAAACAAGTATTCCTATATCCGCTGATATAGATACAGATATCGTGTATGATGGATGGAAGTAAAGCTAGCTTTAAAATGAATATTATAAGTAACGAACCAAAAGACCAACAGACTAAGGTTGTTTGTTGGTCTTCTTTTGCGTAAATATATTATTTTAACATGGGCTTTAGTAGGAGATTATATCGGTTGCAGGAATGAGTATTAATGAGATCCATGGATTGGGACTGTAACGCTGTAAATTCTAAGGAAAATATAAGAAATATATGGTAGAAATTTTAATGTATTCATTATATAATAGCATCAAACATTTTAATTTTACTTTACTCATATAGAAATTTAAGATTAATTGTATAACTGTGGCGAGCCATTTAATAGTAATTATCATCTTAACCTAAGAGTGATTTCAATAAGCGATAATATGGAGGTAATATGAGGAAGAATAGTAACAAAAATTATACATTGTACTGGATAGTAGCAATAAGTGCTGTATTAACTATCCCGATTGCCGCTATTATTGTTAGCAGAGTACAAGCTGGGGATGTGGCGAAAACAGTTATGATTATGGGTATATTCTTAGTATTGTTAATTTCGATAACGATTTTATATAAGTATACCTTCGGTGTTACAGTACATGAGATAACCCAAGAGGATAAAGTCACTGAGTTAGATCGATTGAATTACCTGTTGGCAGATTACCATAAAAAATATACGAATCCACAGATAAGAAGATGCATTGACTTGGTGAATGAACAAATATTGAGATTTAAAAGACGTAAAAATGTCATGTTTCAAGTTGCAGATGTAGAACTAAATTCAAAAGACAGTGGTGCTATAGGTGAATTGGTACAAACTGTTGAAGATGCAATCGTGATTAATATAGAAAGATTAGTAAACCGGTTGGAAATATTTGATGATGAAGGAATAGCGGATGTTATAAGACAGAATATAGGATATATTGAGGAACAGGTACATAAGAATAATGAAATTCTGATGGAATTTGAATCGTTGATTACGGAAACATCACGAATGGGAGAAGTGAAAGCAGAAAAGGATATTAGTAAACTGAGAGATGTAGTGAATGCAATGCAAAGTCTACGTGTAGATCATGAAGATGTAATAGATGAATTAACTAAAAAATATAACAATGGGAGGGAATAGAAGGATGAATAGAGGAAATTTAGTAAAGTTTGTTGCGGGAATAGCAATGATTTTTGTAGTTGTGCTAATCGTGGTATCGTTAGTTAGCAGAGGTTCCGATGGAAACGATAGGAATCAAAAGGAATTGGAGGCTTATAATACGAAAGGCTTAAATGAGAAGATGGATTATTTGACCAAAGGGATTCAGGTCAATACAAACAATCCAAGAAAAGCATCCATAGAATTAACACCACCATCCTTATATGACGAATTACCGGACATCAGTAAGTATCCCTTCGTAGTAGAAGGAACTGGAGATATTAACATTGAAATTTTCGCAAGTCCGGAAAAATCAGGCAAGAATAAGGATGGTTGGATTTTAGAAGTAGCGGAGGAGTTCAATTCACAAGGATATGAAGTGGATGGGAAATCTATTTCAGTATCAATTAGAAATATTGCCTCCGGTTTAGGCGCGGATTATATCATATCGAATAAATATATACCGGATGCATTCACACCCTCCTCAGAATTATGGGGGAATCTTATTAATACCCAAGGAGGGGAAGTAACAATAGAAGCGGATAGACTGGTAGGCAACATAGCAGGAATCCTTGTTAGCAAGAGTACTAAGGAAAAATTGGAGAACAATTACGGTAAAGCGGATATGCAATCAGTCTTGAAAGCAGTCGTGAGCAATGAAATGATCATGGGTTACACCAATCCTCAAGCGAGTTCCACGGGTTTGAATTTCCTACTCAGTACGCTTTACAACAATGATCCCAATGATTTATTGAGTGACAAAGCAAAAGAAGGCTTCACCTCATTTCAGAATAATGTTCCATATGTAGCTTATACCACAATGCAGATGAGAGAAAGTGCGGCGTCCGGTAAATTGGATGGAATGGTTATGGAGTACCAGACTTATGTAAATGACGAGGAATTATCGAAGTATGAGTTTATTCCTTTTGGTATTCGGCATGATAATCCATTATATGAAGTAGGAACTCTCCCGGTTGAAAAGAAAGCAGTTTTAGACAAGTTTTCAGAGTACTGCTTAAATGGAAGCTCCCAAGCATTGGCTAAGGAGTATGGATTTAATGGTTTAGACAGTTACACGAGTGAGAAATATGATAAGAATGGTGGTACCATATTACAGGCGCAACAGCTGTGGAAAGAGAATAAAGACGGCGGTAAAGATATCATAGCAATATTTGTTGCTGATATAAGTGGAAGTATGGATGGAGATCCTATCGGGCAGCTTAAAAAGAGTTTGATTAATGGCGCACAGTACATTAACGATAACAATTTAGTCGGATTAGTAAGTTATAGCTCTGATGTAACAATAGAAGTACCGATTGCGAAATTTGATCTGAATCAAAGAGCGTATTTTCAAGGTGCAGTCGAAGATTTACAAGCTTCCGGTGGTACCGCAACCTATGATGGTATCACAGTTGGGATAAAAATGTTACTCGAAGCAAAGGAAAGCAATCCAAACGCTAAATTAATGCTATTCTTATTGAGTGATGGTGAAACGAATGAAGGACATTCGTTGGAATATGTAGAGCCCGTTATTGGGGAAAGTGGTATTCCTATCTATACGATCGGGTATAATGCGAATATTGATGCTTTGCAGGCCATATCCAACATCAATGAAGCTTCCAGTATCAATGCAGATTCGGATGATGTAATTTATAAGATAAAGAGTTTATTTAATGCTCAAATGTAAAGGAAATGGCTTGATGAACGTGGTACTCCTATCTTGATGATGCGTTGTGATAATAAAGACACCCATTAGAAGATGGTTCAGTTACATTATAAAAAGAATGGAAACTATTATAATCATACTAAATATTAAGAAAGATGTATTGTTTAATAAAAATGTAACCTATAGAATAGACACATAATATAAGTGCTATTAATATAGGTTACATTTTAGGAGCAATTCGTCTTTTTTAATTTTGACTAAATAATCAAGCTGTCGATACATGCGTCCCTTAGGGTTACAGTGTAGTTTGGTTAATCTATATTATTTGTATAATGTCGTAAAAGCTAGAATTATGTTGAAAATACGAACTTTTAATCTTTGACTTCATAATATATAAGGAGGGGGGATTATTATGAATATAAATTACTTTAAGAGTTATCCTGAAATAGATAGAACTATAAAAATTCAAGAATATAAGGATAGAGATAACACAGATAAAAGCCTATTTTTAGAACCAACTGAACAAATGAAAGAATCATCGAATCTGATATTTCGGATACCTGTGTTTTTAAGTCATCCGAGTAGATTAAATGCAGTACAGCAGCAATTCGTTGATACGATGATAAGACAAATAAAAAAGGCAATACTTTTTCCTAGAACACTACCAATCACAGAACAATATCCAGAAACACCATTAACCAATATTCGTCGTATGATTACCTCTAGTTATGGGATGGTTTCACTTAATTTAAGACAGAGACTTGTGGAACTTCAGGAGAATAACTTAGGGCAACCGTTGTCAGGAACTACATGGGAGGGAAGCCCATTCGCACAGATTGAACCAGGAATGGCATATCAGTTTGGGCAACCGATTCTACTAATCAGGGAAACCGGAGTGGAGCAGAATGGCATTTGGTCCTTTGGTATCGGTCCATTTCTAATTTTAGAGTGGGATTCAACGGCCGCTAATCCAATCGAAGCATTCTTTGATAAGAATGATTGGAAATCAATCTTTCAAAACTGGATCAGCCAAGTAAGATCAGGCTATTATATTCAGACACAGCCGGAGTTTAAGTATTCCTGTAATGCTGATAATTAAATGAATAACTAAGTTAGTACAGTAGCGAGCGGCCATAAACAGCTCGCTACTGGTTTACTCTAATGATAAAAATAATCTTCTTACATACTAACTTTTTCAATGGAGCGATTGAATATATGTAAACAATCGATTTACTCTTAAGCATACCAGATGTTATAAAATAGATAATTTATTAAGCCCACGCTAAGGCAATAAACCCGCGCAGGCTAATTTGTATAATATTGGAAAAATTAATAATAAATATAAAATAATTTTACGTAATTTATCAAAAAGGATATTATCCATACGTAATACCATCCTACGTACCTATTACTTTAATACTTCTTAATATTCCTCTTTTTCGTACTTGGATTCCTTTTTAACATCATCACAAAAGATATTTACCGAAACACAGCATTTTTCATCTTCTTTACGATAATATTCTTTTTTGAAATCCTCTTTATAATCGTCTTCTCTGGACTTAGATTCCTTTTTATTTTTATCACAAAAGATATTTATATTAACACAACATTTTTCTTTCTTGTGCTCACATTCTTTTTTGTAATCCTCTTTGTAATCGTTCTCTTTGAACTTGATTTCCTTATTATGACCATCGCAAAAAATATTTATACTTACACAACATTCATCGTCTTTGTGTTTTCCATCTTTGCATTTATCATCTTTGCATTTGTCTTCTTTGCACTTGTCTTCTTTGCATTTGTATTCTTTGTATATATCATCTTTGTATATGTCATCTTTGTACTTGTCATCTTTACATTTGTCACTTTTACATTTGTATTCTTTAAATATGTCATCTTTGTATTTGTCCTCTTTGTATTTTTCTTCTACTTCAAAGTCATCATCCATGAAAAAATCTTCTGAACCATTTGGAATAAACATAAATAATTTTCCTCCTTAACTTCCTTATTCTCTATATTTTATGTATTATTTGACATAATGTTACATAAGGACTAAGGTCAGAAAGACTATGGTCAAAAATATTAAGATCAGAAACTTACATCAGAAACTTAAAAAAAACTTGACTTGGAGTCTACTTCAAATGTTAGACTAAAACATAGGATTAAAAAAATAAATTACAGAAGGAGAAGATTATGGAAAATTATGATGATGAACTGAAAATATTCGAAGAAAAAGGTGCAGAAACACTACCAGTTGCGCTTGAACAAGGGTATATAGAAACCCAAGGAGCAAGGATTTGGTATTCAACCTATGGAACTGGCTTGCCAGTGGTTTTGCTGCACGGTGGTCTTGGACATAGTGGGAATTGGGGTTATCAAGTTTCAGCACTACTGGGTAGTGGATATCAAGTTGTTTTGATAGATAGTAGAGGGCATGGTCGAAGTACCAGGGATGATCGGCCGTTTACTTACCAACTCATGGCATCTGATCTTTTGGCAGTTTTGGATTATTTACAACTTGAGAAGGTGGGGCTGGTAGGTTGGAGTGATGGTGCTGACACTGCGCTCATTTTTGCAGATTTATGGCCAGACCGTGTTGCAGGCGTATTATTCTTTGGGTGTAATATGGACGATAATGGAACAAAGCAGATTACGGAGTATGGGCCGACTCTTACGACCTGTTTTAAGTGCCATTCAAGAGACTATGCAAGGTTATCAACAACGCCGAACCAATTTGAAACATTGGTAGATGCAGTTGGAATTATGCAACGCACACAGCCCAATTATACGGCACTAGATTTGGCGCGTATAAAGGTCCCGGTTCTGATTGTTCAGAGTGAACATGATGAATTTATTAAGCGAGAGCATGCCGAATATCTAGCCAAAATTATACCTAATGCCGAATTAAGTATTCTAATGGATGTGAGCCATTTCGCACCACTGCAAAGACCAGACCAATTTAATAAGGTTATGTTAGGGTTTGTTGGTAAGGTACTCACTTGAAGGGCGTAAATTAAATCGTCAAAAGCCTATTGTTTCAGCGGGATGAATTTTGCAATAAAGAGTGTTAATTAGTAATGAGGAGATAAATTTATGAAAATAGCAGAAGTAAGTAAAAAATATGATCTTTCACAGGATACCTTACGTTACTATGAACGCACGGGATTACTCCCATGTGTAAATCGCAATAAAAGTGGATTAAGAGATTATACCGAAGAAGACTGTAGATGGGTAGAATTTATCAAATGCATGAGAAATGCAGGTCTTCCGATTGAAATATTAATTGAGTATGTAAGCTTATTCCAACAAGGGGATGACACCCTAGAGGCTAGAAAAGAGTTATTAATTGAACAACGCAATTACTTAGTAGATAAAATGGATGAAATGAAGAAAACGATTGAACGCTTAAATGGTAAAATAGAAAGATATGAACAGACGGTAGTTAAGAAGGAACAGGAATTAAGGAAAACTGATAACTAAGCTTGGTTGCTTCATAAAGAGCCAATTACCTCTCCAATCAATAGTGCTATGAAAATACATCTCGATGATGCGGTAGCTACTCTTTGAATACCATTGACACTGGAGAAAATTGCATTTTATAGAGGAGCCGTATGTACCACATTCGGTGATTGGTTTTGAGTAACGATGTAGTTCACAGCAGTGTAATATAATTCTATATTACAAAAAAATAAGTTTAGAATATAGACAAAGTCCTTGGATTTCAAGTGTATCCAAGGACTTTATCAATTAAAAATCGAACAATTATTTATGAGTACATATGTTATACTATTTTTAGAAAATATGTTATAATTTACCTGTCTATAGGGAAAACCATAAATAGGTATGACTAAGATCAGAGATAGATATTGGCAAATCATAAAGGATATAGACAAAACTATGGGTAGATTGGCTTTAAAAGAGAGGGTGGAGCTTTTTTATGGTAAAGGTATTATTTTTAGAAGATGAACCAACCATTCAAGAGGTTTTGATGGAATATATGAAGTTACAGCAGTATGATGTTACGCCTGTAGATGACGGGGAAGCCGCAATTAAATTATTAGAGGACAAGACATTTGATCTGGCAGTATTAGACATTATGGTTCCAAATAGGAGTGGCTTGGAAGTTTTAGAATTTATCAGGAAATCAAAACCGAATATGGCAGCAATTATGCTGACAGCTATTAATGATGAACAGACTCAAGTGAAAGCATTTAATCTTTATGCAGATGATTATGTGATAAAACCAGTCTCTCCTCTTATTCTATTAAAACGCATGGAAACGATTTTACGCAGAACCAAATACTTAGATAAAAAATCTGAAAAGATAGACGGATTATTTTTAAATGACGATTCCTACCAGGCTTTCTATGATAATATATCTTTGCAGTTGACGTTAAGTGAATTTTTGCTTTTACAGGTACTGAAAAAGGAAGCAGGGAGAGCTTTTACGAGAGAACAACTGATACTCCGAATATTTAATGAAGATTATATTGGAAATGACCGTATTATTGATGCTCATGTAAAAAATCTACGTAAAAAATTGCCTCGAAATTATGTGAAAACAGTGATTGGTGTAGGGTATCAGTTTAATGAGGAAAATTAGTGGTAGAAAGGTAGGGATTATTGATGAATTTATCCAGGAAAACATTGCTATATAGTTCAATAATTTCTGTAATTATAGTATCCTTAATTGTGGGATACTTCATCCTTATGCTACCATCCCTTTATGTAGCTCATATGCAGGATAGAAATTATGATTCTATTGTAGAATTACAAGAAGGATTTATGAAAGCTGGAAGTTATGAAAATCTTGAAGTGAAAAATCCTACTGGAACCTTAACTATAGAAATACCTTTATCAGGGAATTCTTTCTATGTTGTTAATAAATTTTTTCAAATAACAGTTGATGTTCAGGATCAGAATTTGCGTGATATGCTTGAGAAATTAAGATATTACGCAAAGCATAAAGATAAAATAAAAGACATCAAAGAAGATGATTTTAAACTAAATGAAATCAAGGATGAATTATTAATAAATAAACAGTTATCAGACAATTATCCCTTGAAATTTGAGTTTGAATTGTATAAAAATGGAAGTGTGTTTCAGGAAATATCCTCAAAAATTCATATTGAAACCGAAGATTTAATGATATATGAAACTAATGTAACGGACGGCCATAATTATTATACCAGCTACATTGCTATGGGGTTGACGAATGAAGCAATTGACATTTCGTTTTTGCCTATTATGACTCCAAGGATGGAAGAAATAAGGCCAGTAGTTTTTCAAAGCTTACCCATGATTGTTGCAGTTGCTTTACTACTCGTATTGGTATCCTCCCAGGTATTTTCAAGGCTGATTATCCATCCTATCATTAAGCTTGCTAATCATGCTGAATATATGAAAGAGGCGAAAAGCCTTAAGTTGGAACCCATAACGATTACCGGACATGATGAAATCAGCAGTTTGGGGGAAAGTTTGAATGGTCTCTATCAGAAGATTCAGGAAAGTTACCAGGAACTCGAAATTAAGAATAGTTATTTGGCTGAGGAGAATAAAAGGCAGGAGGTTTTTCTTCGGGCATCTTCGCATCAATTAAAGACTCCGATTACCGCTGCTCTGTTATTAGTGCAGGGTATGATAAGTGAAGTAGGAAAATATAAGGATGTCAAAGTGTATCTGCCTCAGGTAAAGCAGCAGATACAGTCAATGCAGAAGATTGTTGAGGATATTTTGTATCTTAATCACTGTTCCGAGAATCTTGAGATGGAACTCCTTTCCCTTCCGGAACTGATGGAAGAATGTATAAATTCTTATCATATTCAAATTGAAGAGAAAAGGCTTCATATAACAACAGAAGGTCAGATTCCGCCGCTAGAGTCAGACCGGGAGCTATTGAAAAAAATTCTAGATAATTTACTGTCCAATGCAATTTATTATACACCGGAAGGTGGCAATATAAATATTTCGTATGAAAAACATAAGCTAAGTATCATAAATTATGGTGTAACCATTGATGAAGAATTGCTACCACATGTTTTTGAACCATTTGTTACAAGTGCAAATGCGAGAAGGCAGAATATGACTTCCGACAATAAAATGAATAAAGCTCATGGATTAGGGCTTTATGTTGTATCCTATTATGCTAAGTTTTTACACTATCAGGTGAAGCTTCATAATATTGATCATGGTGTTATGGCTGAGCTTATATTAAGAAAAGTCAGCTCTGCAGACTTTTCTTAATCATGTATTTATAAAAGTCAGCTCTGCAGACTTTTCTTAATCATGTAATTAAATATAGCAACTTCGTTTCAATTTCTGATTCCTTTATATTATGTAAACAAGTGAATCCGCACTTTGTTTCTCATAGTTACATGATATGTGCATGGAATCTTCATCCAAAATTCATATGCTTATACTATAATAAAATTGTTATCAAGGTAAATATACAATTGAAATAAAATAATTCTATAGATATGAATTAGTGAAAGGATGGGAGATACAATATGGTAATTATTAATAATATACAGGTCAAGTATGGGAGTCAGTTGGCCTTATCAATAAATGAATCGATTACTTTTGGAGATGGAGATCGAATTGGAATTATTGGATCGAACGGTGCCGGAAAGTCTACTCTAGTAAAAACAATTCTGGGATTAACAAATTATCAGGGAAGTATTGTCACTGATTTAAAACCGGAAGAAATCGCGGTTCATCTGCAGCATAACCATTATTCTAATACCATGGCAGTAAAACACATCATGGAAACAATATTAAATACAAGTATTAAGAAAAATAGGATGTTACAGGAACTTATTACGTTTTTTGATTTTGAAGAATGTCTAAAGAAGAAGTATTCCGCATTATCAGGTGGACAGAAGCAGAGATTAACAATTATCCTTGTATTAATTCAAGATTCTCCACTGGTATTTTTTGATGAAGTCACCTCCGGTTTGGATTTTGAGACACGGCAGAGACTGATGTCTAAAATGTCTGAATGGTATAAAGATAAAAATACAACGCTTTGTGTGGTATCCCATTACTACGAGGAATTGGAACACTTGGTAAATAAAATATTAATTCTAGAAGAGGGTCAGGTTGTAGATTATGGGAACAAAGATGAATTGTTTCGGAATTACTGTGGGAAAACTGTGATTACGATTGAAAATAATGAGAGAAATGAAAAATTAACAAAGAAATTAATTAAGTTAAAAGCACCAAATCATCTGATTGCTCTTTCTTGCCCCAATAATGAGCTGGAAAAAGAGATCACGGAGCTGTTAATCAGGGAAGACATTAATTACAAACGAAGTAATAATGATATCGAAATTATGTCAATCAATGCAAAAGCGAATTTCTTTGAAAATCAGGCAGGAGGTAAGAAGAATGAAGAAAAAACTGCTTAATTGGCGTTTAGTTCAGTATGAGTTACGTAATATTACTGGGAATATATTCGTTATAATTTTTGGAGTATTCTTTCCGATTATGATGTCTATTTTATTTTCGATAGTATTTAAGAAACAGTTACCGGAAGAAATGTATCCCAAGGCTGTTACATCAATCTTCATTACGATGAGTATGATTATACCTATGGCAGTTCTTCTGATTGGTTATGCAGCAAATTACTCTCAAGAATTGGAGAAAGATATTCCACTGAGATTAAATCTGTTTGGTTATCGAGAGAGAACTATGCTTGCTGCCAAGATGATTGCCTATCTGATCTTTACTACAGCCGCGTTCCTGCTTTATATGATATCCGATGTTATCCTGCTTGATATTCAAGTTCCGAAACTAAGCTCAGCAATATACCTAATCATATCGTTATATGCGTTGTCAGTGATTTTATTTGTTTTGGCTCATGGGATAGCAACAATCTTCAAAAAATTTGGGCCGACTTATGCAGTCTCCATGCTCCTTTATTTTGGCTTCATGATATTATGCGGGATGATGGGTGTTACGGTAGATCAACTTCCGAAGGGATTAAAGGTTATCGCAAAGGTATTTCCGATGTCCTATATCAGTAGTGATTTCGTGAATTTCTGGCAGGGAGGCAAATATAATTTTGCTCCGTTTGTACAATCGTTTCTGTTTTTTGGAGCAATTTCTTTTATAATTTTAATTTTAAGTATTCGAAAAAATCAGCGAGTGTTAAAATGAGATGATAATATAGTCCCCTAAATTATAAAGTTAACTCCCCCTTATCATCTTGGCAAGGAGGAGTTTTATTTATAGATTATGGGGACTGTTTTTTGAAAATTGATCAGCCATAAAATAATCCTCATGGATTTATATTTATTTTAATATTAATCCATGAGGATATCTCAAAAAATATAAAATTATTAATAAACTTTATACAAAGCTTTTCTACGCTTTATATATTTAAAAGATACCACCGCCACCACCACATAAGCAAAGGAGTAAGATAATTGGAAGGATACCACCTAATCCGTTATCACTACCGCATTCATTATTTCCACAGAGTCCACCCAGTAAACCGTTGCTACCGCCGCCACTGCAGCAAAGTAATATTATGATAAGGAACATAGAATCAATACCATTACTTCCTTGATTCTTGTTATTTCCGCAGCCGCAGGATGCAGTTGTTAAATCACTCATATTGTAACCTCCAATTAAACGTTTATATTCTATGTTATGCATAGAGCCTTGTTATATTTACAGTTATCAATATATTATTTTCAATCACTAATGTTTAGGACATTTTGAATTAATATTAAGTTATAAAAAGGAGCTGTTGTATGAGATTACGAATACAACAGCCCAAATTATGTTATCTTCTAGAAGGAACCACCACATAAGGATAGTAATAAAATGATAGGTAATATTCCGTCTAATCCGTTATTGCAACCACAATCGCTATTTCCATTGCAACCGCCTAATATACCGTTACCACCTCCGCATAAGGAAAGTAAAATAAGAATCATAATCGGGTTAATACCGTTATCGCATGTGTTATCTCTGCCGCATGATGTTGATGATAAAATACTCATAAATGAGCCTCCTAAATATTTTTTATACTATATCTTATGCAGCATTAAAATATATTTACATGTATCTATGTGATGAAGTCACATAGGATTAGGACACATAGATATACATATTATTCTTAATTGATTAATACCAAATCTATTTATGAAAGTTAGGGATGACATTACCTCCAAACAGAAGGGCTATAATCCTGTACCTCACAAGAGCAACCAATTAGCAGAAGAAATGCTTGATACTACACATGGGCAGATTACCATTACAGAATTATTTGTGAAACAATTAGTAATATTAAGAATTCCGGTATCAAGCTCTAAGAATGGATTGAAAAAGGAAAAGGATGAATCATAATAGTCATAAATTTAATTATGGTACACCACCGTGATTGACAAATATAATATATTGATTTACAATTATGTTAACGATAACACATTCATGTTGGAGCAAAATTATGGCAAATGTTAAAATGATAGATATAGCGAAAGCAGCAAACGTTTCTTTAGCAACAGTTGGACGAGTCATTCACAATAATGGTTATGTAGCTGAGGACAAAAGAAAAGAAATCGAGCAGATCATCAAGGATATGGGATATGTACCAAATAAGATGGCGCAGGCATTAAAGTATAGTCATAGCAAGCTTTTAGGTCATATGACCCTCTTTAGTCAGAATATGCTATATGAACAAATCAGTGCAGCTGTTGACAAAGCGGCTTTAAGTCATGATTATCATGTTATGACACTAGCATCTCATTATGATCATGGAGAAGAAGCAAAGCAGATTGATGAGCTTATTGCGCAGAGAGTAGAAGGCATTATTATAACATCTAACGCAATGATCGATCGAGAGCTGATTACAAAGTTAGTGGATATCAAAATACCGGTTGTAATGATTGAGAGAGCTCTAAACATACCTTATGTTGATCGTATTCTCGTAGATGACCTGGGGGGTGTCTATGTTGCAGTTACACATATTTTGGAGAAAGGGCATCGAAGAATCGGTTTCATAGGAAGATACCCGGAGCATGAAGTCGAGATTAACCGGTATAATGGTTATTGTAAGGCTATTAACGATTATGGATTACCAATTTTACCGGAGTTCATACAGTTAAAACCGGACTATTCCATTCTGTCTGGATATCAGGCAACGAAAGCGCTTATGGAAGAAGCAAATCCTCCTACGGCAATTTTTACTACTTCTGATATCTATGCATGTGGAGTGATGCAATGTTTGTATGAGAAAAATATTAGAGTACCGAAGGATATATCCATTATTGGCTATGATAATACGTTAGCCACCATGTTGGCGCCGGCGATTAACTCAGTCGGCTTACCATATCAGGAGATTGGAGACTGGGCTATTAAACTGTTACTAGCACGTATGGAAAATGAGAAAGCACCTGCACAGACAGTAATGATTAGCACAAGATTTATCGACAGGAAAACGGTTTGTGAATATAAGGAGTGATACGATAGGGATATGGGATTTAATATATCAGTATTGAATAAACTATATGTTAACGATAACACATTTACATTTAAAAATGGAGGAGTACAGTATGAAGCTAAGAGTTGGAATGGTTGGCTGCGGTATGATTACACAAAAGAGGCATGCACCAGAATATGCTGAGAATAAAAATGTTGAAATCTATGGCTTCTTTGATAATAATGAAGAAAGAGCATTCGAGCTTGTGAAGCAGTATGGTGGAAAAATATATCACGATACTAAGGAAATGTTTGATGATTCGAATATCGATGCAATCAGTATCTGTACACCAAATCATATGCACTCGGATCTTACGATTGCAGCTCTTAAAGCTGGAAAGCATGTACTATGCGAGAAGCCAATGGCATTATCCTTACAAGAATCCAGTGAAATGATCCTAGCCGCGGAGGCAACTGGTAAAATCCTTATGATCGGACACAACCAAAGACTTCTTCCCGCCCATAGAAAAGCAAAGGAAGTGTTGGAATCCGGGCAACTTGGCAGAATTCTATTCTTTCAAAGCAATTTTAAACATTCCGGTCCGGAAAATTGGGGTGTTAATCATAGTAACAGTACCTGGTTTTTTAACAAAGCAAAAGCGCAATTTGGCGTATTAGGTGATCTTGGATCCCATAAATTAGACATCATCCGCTATTTGATAACTTCCGAAGTGGAGGAGATATTTACAACAGCATTGACCGTAGATAAGCGATATGATAATGGGGAATTTATTGATATTGAGGATACGGCAATAAGTTTGTTCCGTATGAGAAATGGGTTAACCGGATATATGAATGTCAGCTGGTGTAACTATGGCTCTGAAGATAACAGTACCGTCATTTACTGTGAAAATGGTGTGATGAAGATCTATGGTGATTTTCCTGAAGATATGGTCTTAGAAATGAAGGATGGTAGCAAGATTCGATACCAAGTTGGTGGGATTGCGACGAATTCCAATCAGCTCCGCTCTGGGATCATAGATGAATTTATTGATGCGATCCTAAAGAATCGTACTCCTCTTATCACTGGAAATGATGGACATAATACCCTTGCTGTAATTGTTGCAGGACTAAAATCAGCCGATACGGGAGAATGGGAGAAGGTGGACTACAGCATTATTGGCAAATAAGAGAAGATATGGTATTTTAAATTAAAACAGACTCATTACGAGGAGTAAAAAATGTAAAAATCATAGAAGATTCACAAAGTAAATTAAAATTCATGTTATGAAAGGATTAGAGATTATTATGCAATTTGGAGTACAGATTTTTGGGTGTTTAGCAGAATGTAAGAAAAATCCAGACTTATTTTTTAAAGCATTAGCAGAAGCAGGATATAAGCAGATTGAGCCTTGTATATTATTTGATGACCCAGTGAAAATGGTGGAGAATGCAAGAGTCACCGGAAATGAATTCATGGAGAGATTGGCAGATAATATATGGAAGCCAGAGGAGGTGCCGGAATATATTCAATTAATGGAGAAGTATGGTTTGAAGCTCTCATCCGTCCATGTATTTGCAAATAATATGAATCAAGTCGCGGACAAAATGATTGAGACAGCCAAGAAGAACAAAATTAGTTCTTATATTGTAAACTGCAACCAGCAGACGATTGTAACAGATTATGACGCGTTTGCTAGTGATTGTTGTAACCTGTCTGCTACTCTAAGAGATTATGGAATCGATCTTTGGATTCATAACAATGGAGTTGAGATAAAGACTAGGGTGGAGCATAATGGAAAACAAGTACCAATTTTATCTGCTATTTTGGATTTATGTAAAAATGCCAAAGTAGGAGCTCAAATTGATGTAGGCTGGGTGCTGTATGGCGGAATCGACCCTGTTAAATATTTGAATGAAGTGAAAGAATATGTTCGCTCGATACACTTCAAAGACTTGAAAAAGGACTTTGCAATCCGTAGTGATGGCGACATATTCGCCTGTTTAGGCGATGGCGCTTTGAAGGTAAAGGAGATCCTGGAATGTGTACCACTAAATTCAGACATTACGGTCTTAATTGATCAAGATGCCAGTGATGGAGATATTATGGAAGATATGAGAAAATCATATCAGGTATTATATGAGGCGTTTCAGTAACTATTTTCATGTTGACAAGTATAATAAGTACATATAAATATAAGGAGACCTAACGATGAATCTATATTCAACTTTAGAAGTTTATGATGTAATAAAAAAGGAACGTTCCACTATCTTTCGGCTTAATAAACATTTGGAAGCCCCGAACTGGACTACAGATGGAAACGCTATCATATACAATTCAGACGGGATTATATGGCAGTATATACTGGCCACGGGTGAACATAAAAAAATTGATACCGGTGATATCGTGGCTTGTAATAATGACCATGTTCTTTCAACAGATGGTAAGGAAATTGCGATAAGTAGTATGGCACCTGGAACCGATATAAATGTAAATGGATATAACTCTTATATCTATATTCTACCCTTATCTGGAGGAACTCCTCGAAAGGTTACTCCACTTTCACCAAGTTTTCTTCACGGATGGTCACCGGATGGTAAAACCTTAGCATATTGCGCAATGCGCCAGAATGAAAATGGAGATATCTATACTATTCCTGTTGAAGGTGGGGAAGAGACTAGACTTACATACACCGACGGTCTTAGTGACGGACCTGAGTATTCACCGGATGGAAAACATATATGGTTTAACTCTGTTAAATCAGGATTGATGCAAATTTGGCGTATGGACTGTGATGGAAGTAATCAGCAAAGAATAACAGAGGATGAACGGAATAATTGGTTTCCCCATGTTTCACCGGATAACAAAAGGGTAGCCTACATTTCTTATAATAAGAATGATGTTAATCCAGGTGATCATCCGGCGAATAAAAATGTGGAACTTAATATAATGAATTATGATGGAAGCGAGAATAGTGTATTAGTAAAATTATTTGGAGGTCAAGGAACATTCAATGTTAATTCTTGGTCACCAGATAGTAGTAAATTTGCATTTGTAAGTTATGAGTTAAAGTAATTGATAAGTGAAACGAGCGCGAGATGCTGCAGCTTTGATGCGACAACGGTGGCAGATAAACTAGTAGAAGAATGCCTTGAACAAAATTGTAGAGAGCCGGTATACCTCGTACATAGGTAGCACTAGCTTGGTTATTACAGAGTGAAATTGTAGTTGCACCAATCATCGGAGCAACTACAATTTCACATTTGAAACAGTGATAGAATATCTGTCAGTAAACTTAATACTTGAGGAAATTCAGATTATGGAAGAACCTTAAATAACATATAAAATTGTTGGACATTTCTAATTCGATTCAAACATCAATAAAGGATGACTATTTAAAGAACATATAGTCATCCTTTTTATTGGAAATTATTAAGGGAGTTAAGTGTTAAAGTGTAACAGAATTATATATTCGTCGGTCTGTTAACTAACTCCTTACATCTTTTCGATTTCAAAAAGTACAGGTACCAGGCGATACTGAACACCAAATCATATGCCAAAGGTGCTAACAATACCGTGAAAATTAATTCGTTAACGGTTCTGTACTGTTTGGTACCATTTCCAATCATGCTTTCATTGCTAAATGAATTAAAAAATACGATTAGAAGGCTGCAGATCGTAAAGACTGCTCTTACTATTAGATAGGTTTTTGCTATGGTGACCATATTCTTTTTCAGCTTATAACAGGTTATCGCGGTAAACAGGATAAAGAGAATGAATAGGATACCTATAACCATGAATCCAATACCAAGGGTAGGGATATGCTTTAAAATACCATACACCTGCACAGTGTAGGAGAGCGTCAGAAAAATATCGACTGATATGAGCATAATTACAAATAAAAGAATAACGCCTCTTTTTTCTTCTTCATACTCATAGGGCTTTCTAAATTCGTCCATAATAAATCCTCCTTAATGTAAAGATGATATCATAGAATTATTTTTATGTAAATATTGGAATTTTACACAAAGCTGAAACAATATAGCAGATGCATTCTCTGGTAGAGTATAAGTAAAGTATTTTAATAACATAAATTCTTGGAAAAAAATCTATATAGAAGTTCATATTGAGATACAAAGGAATTTTATTTTAATAGATTTTTTTAGTTTTTTATGGTCAGTAAAATTGGTCATGAATTTGAATTCGTTTAGTCTGTAACGTTGTGCTGCAAAATAATGTCTTGAATTAGTTACATTGAGAAGTTAATTTGCTAAATAATTCATGATTAAGTTTTGCTTGTGATTAGTGTATCTCTTGAATTTTACAGGTTATTAAAAAAGAATGGCAATTAAGTAAAAAATAATAGGTAAATATTGACATTGTTGTAGGAGAAATGGTAAAATAAGTTTAACGTTTAACTAATAAGAGATATATAAAATTGAATCGTATTTGAATTTAAGAAAGACTAATAATTATTCATTTTGGGAGGGAGAACCGTTTATGAAAAGAGAAAAAAAATCTATTACTATAATATTATTTCTTATATTTAATATATGTATGTTCGCAGCTTGTAATAAAAATGACGTTAATGCGGGTACAAATGCACCAGTAGCTAATGTAGCACCAACAGTTACAGAAGCTGCTGTAAACGAGGCGAAAGTAGTAGAACCAACAGAAACTTCATCAAATGAACCATTAGAATTAACTCTTGGTATTTGGCCAGATGTATCTAATCCCGATAAAATTGCATTACATGAAGGTTATGTTGCAGAATTCACCACGACGCATCCGGATGTTACAGTAGTTCCTGCATTTTATTCCTATACAGCTGATACGTTTATACCGTTGGCTAAATCAGGTACTCTCCCTGTAATCTTTGAGACATACTACACAGATACACAAAAAATAATTGAGGGCGGTTCTGTAGCCGATATAACTGATATCTTGAAAGCACGTGGTTGGCTAGATGTAATTAACCCATCAATCAAGGAACTTATGTCAAAAGATGGAAGAACCTATGGTGTTCCCAATGATGGTTATGCGTTAGGTTTAATGGTTAACGTAGCTTTGTTTAAAAAAGCAGGTGTAGTTGATGCAGATGGATTACCGATTTATCCTAAAACCTGGGCAGAACTAGCAGAAACCGGTAAGAAAATAAAGGATGCTACTGGAGCAGCAGGGTTATGTCTTTTATCAACGGATATTGTAGCCGGATGGCATTTCACAAATATTGCATGGGCATTCGGTGCTACACTTACTACTGAAAATACGGATGGATCAATTATTTGTAATCTTGATTCAGCAGAAGCTATCGCAGCAATGGAATATGTGAAATCTTTGAAGTGGAAATATGATATTCTTACAGCAGATCCATCAGTGGAAGACTTTAACACAGGATTAACACAGTTAGGAACTGGTGCGTGTGCAATGTACATTGGTGCCAGTGATGTCATTGCTCAACCTACATCAACTAGCGGACTTCCGGTAGAAGATTTCGGTATTGCTCCGTTACCTGCAGGTCCTAGCGGAGAACAATATTCCTTATTCGGTGGTACACATTACTTATTCGCTAAGGAGGCTACTGTGGCACAGATTAACGCAGCCTTGGATTATATTGCAATCATGGGTAAAGGCCCTGTTCTTGATAAGGATAGTTATGAAGTAGATTGCCAGAATAGCGTGGAAAGTGGTATTCCTGTAATCTATCGATTCCCTAACTGGACCGACCCGTCTATTATAATTCAGGAAACAGAACTTATAGATAAATATTCTAATGTTGATATGAGATTATATCAAGATTACTTCGATATTATTAAACAAGAGGGCAATCTTCGTATGGAAGGAACTGGAGCTATGTATGATGAGTTAGCCACTGTAATACAAACTGTTATTACAGATGAAAATGCGGATGTTGCAGCTCTTATGAAAAAAGCAGATAAAAATTATCAATTATATCTTGATAATAGCTTAAACAGTCATCAAAAATTAGCGACAGCATTGCGAACTGCTGATTAACTTCTAGATTTACATCGTTTGGATCTTAGAAAATGGTAATGATATTAACTATTATGTGAATCTAATTATAGAAAGATCAGGGCTAATATTACTCTGGTCTTTTATAACGTTCAAATAGAAAAATTGTATAAATTATTAAAAGAGAATCGTGCTTCTCGATATGTCTATTCCGGTTTTTGTTTAAATTCTTTCGTAAAATAATGGTAAAAAAAATATATAATTTCGCTATGTCGTAGAATTGCTCTTGGTGGTAAGAAAACGCAGATTAAGCCTTTTACTACGTTTATTGAGGTCTTATCAAATAGACATAAGTAATAATGATGGTACATTATGAAATTAGAAATGTTCATCCTGCGATCTGGATAGTTGACAGAAATATTAATTTGGTCAATAATAAGTAGGATAGATTTCAATATTTTGAATGTTTGTTAACAAGAAATCTTAATTGATAATAAATCTAGATTGACATTAAGTCTAAAACAACATTAAGTCGAAATCAACATTAAGTATCGAAATCATCATTAAGTCGAAATCAACATTAAGTCTCGAAATCAACATTAAGTCGAAATTAACACTAAGAAGTAATGTAGGAATAAATGGATTATAGAGTTTAAAAAATTAATCGAAATTTTAAATAATTAGTGCATCTGCCTGGATTAATATGTAATTATAGAATAACGAGAAACAGTACGATCGGAAAAGGAGATAATATGCAAGATAGAAGAGAAGAAGAGATATTAAAGCAGCAAGTACTTGATATTATGAACGAAGATAATTCAGAGAATGAGCAGGTGCTTCCTCTAAGGTCTAGACAATTGAAACCTGTAAAAAAGAAAAAGCATCGATTTGGAAAAGCAGCTGGTTTATTTATTGTTGCATTTCTGATAATTGTTGGTTTGATATTAGGAACAAAAGGTGGACGTAGCCTATTATATGGTTCTGCAAGCAAATTCATATTTAATAATGTAGATAATGAAGATATTATAAAGGAATATCAGGAGGAGAGTAATAATAATTATGAAAAGGATATAAGGCAGGAAGATTATATTACGAATTATCTTATTTTTGGTATTGAAGAGTTCGGAGGAGCAAGAAATACCGATTCTATCATGATTGCCTCTATTAATACAAAAGATGATACGCTGAAACTTACCTCACTACTTCGAGATAGTTATGTTGAAATCCCGGATCATAAAGCAAATAAATTAAATTCTGCGTATTCAAAAGGTGGAGCTAGAATGCTGGTTGACACGGTAGAGCTGAATTATAAAATTCAAATAGACGGTTATGTATCTGTTGATTTCAAATCCTTTGAAAAAATAGTTGATTTGCTCGGTGGTGTAACGATAGAACTAGGTAAAGAAGAAGCAAAATATTTGAATACAACCAATTACATATCGAAAAAATCAAATCGTAATGTAAAAGCAGGCGTTAATTTACTAAACGGTAATCAGGTAATGGGATATTGCCGTGTACGAAAAGTAAAGACACTTGGTGGAGCAAATAACGATTATGGACGTATCATTCGTCAGCAAAGAGCATTAAAAGCAATATTTGATAGTTATAAATCACCCAAGAACTTATTTAAAATTCTTTCGGTTACAAAAGAAGGACTGGGTTATGTTACAACGAATTTAACCCAAAGCCAGATTGAAAAAGCGATAAGTGATATCATTGAGAATAAAATAAAAACATTAGACACCTTCCGTATCCCGGTTGATGGCGCTTTTGATGCTCCTAAAAAATATAACGGAATCGGATATCCCATCGTATTAGACTGGGATGCTAATAGAATAGAATTGTATAAATTTATTTTTCATGATACGGAGAAAGAAGCAATTGCTGCTTTAGCTTCGCAATAAGGAATTTAAATTTGATTAGGATTAATTTTTCTGCCTATTGAACTTGAAGCTTCTGTAAAGAGAATAACCCTAATACTAGAAGTGTGGGATAAACCCATATCATTGGAAATTACCGGAACAACACAGAAACCTTGGTATCATTGATTATTTAAAAGGTATACCTTGAGTTATACAAATAATAAATCAAAGATGATACCATACATTGTAAATCACGTAATAAACTTATAAATCAATGAATGAATTAGATAGAATATATAAAGACATTGAGATATTAACATGAGATTAAATTAATCGATAAGGAAAGAGTTTTTTATCGATTTTAAAAGTATCAAGTATATCTCAAAAATAATTAGAGGTGGAATCAGGTGAATTACTGATTCCATCTCTTTTTTTATCAAAGAGTTATCAAAAATAATAAAGATAATTTAAAGAAATTAATAATGTGGTTAGGAAAAAGTAATCAAGGATAGTGTTGGTTCTTATTAGATAATTTTAGGCAATCAACACACGGAATGATATTTTATTATTTTATTTTCTTAAATAAGAGAAAGCCTCTTTCGTTGTATTGAATCTCATTATCTTTTTCTTTAAATCACCATTAGATGTAACCATTGCTTCGATTCTACTCATCTGCATCCTGGTAATCGTTCGCTTATGTACAGTTGCTATTTTGTTAAAACGTGTTAGGACAACTTTCATTATGTCGATGAAAATCGGTAAACCATTTTGAGATATTGGGTCTAATCTTTCCGCTGATGCAAATAGAGAATATATATTGTCTTCGTATTGATTTAAGAAAATATCTAATTCTTTTGCATAAGCTTCTATTTCATCTAATAACATATGCCCTGAGAGTACAATCTTAATTATTTTGTTGGCTTCATCTACATCTATATTATACATGATAGATCTCCTTAAGTTGACTTTTATTTCGATTACTAAAATCGATAGCCTTTTTTATGGATTTATCATTCGTGTGTTGACGCCACGGTATCACCAAGGGTTATTGCCTACGAATAATTTAAACTCAACAGTTCAAAACAGTTCAATTTCCTTGAGTAATACACAATACAAAGTATAAATATTCATAAATTATAATTCAAGAGTTCTACCGTTCTTTATAAAATTATAAGAATAATGTAAAGTAGTGTAAATAACTGACGTTTTATGGTATCCATGACTCAGTAGTGAAATAGGCGAGGAACCCGAAATGTAACTTGATTATGAAGTAAACCAGAAGTAAAAGGAATATAAGACCCATTTGACCAGAGTGAACGGATAAAGAGCATTGAAATAGAACCGAGAAACAGAACATATATTCACGTTAACATGTACACGTGGACTTATATACGTGAACATATATATGTGAACATCGACCATGTGAACATAGACCATGTGAACTTAGACCATGTGAACATAGAACATGGACCATAGAACATAGATACACTTTTACACACTTTATATATACATTATATACTCAAAAAATATATGCAAAATGGAATTATATGGTATAATAATACAAATGATGTAACCCAAGATAATACATACAAATTATATAATTTATATGTATATAATTTGTATCGTATGGGAGTAAGCAATGGCGAAAGAAAATCAATGATATTTATATAAGGGGAGATGATATTATTCAACGAAACTATAGGAAAAGAAGTATAATCATTGGATTAAGCATCCTAACAGTTGTAGCGATAATATTAGCTTATTTTAATAAAATATCTAATATAAATTACGTTTCATATAAAGTTGTGAACTCCATATCAAATAAGGGAGAAGCCTCCAAATACATAGATTATGAAAATGGCGTAATCAAATTCAATAATAATGGATCAATTGCTTATGGAAAGGACAGCAAGATATTATGGAATTGCTCCTATGAAATGAGTGATCCAATAGTAGATGTATGCGGCGAATATGCAGTTATTTCAGATAAAGAGGGCAAACGTTTCGATATATTTAATATAAACGGACGTGTAGGGAGCGTTACAACTCTGTATAACATAAACGATGTGGAGATTGCATCCCAAGGGGTAGTAGCAGTGCAAATGTATGATAATGATAATAATTATATCCAATTATTTTACGAAGATGGTACGGTTGTCTCTGATAGTATACAGGACTCGATATTGGTAGATATGAAAAAGAACATTGTGGATTATGGTTATCTGATGGATATCGCTTTATCGAAGAATGGTAAAAAACTAGCGGTAGATTTCTTATCGATTACTACAGGAAAGCTTCATACTAACATTGGATTTTATAATTATGGAGAAATAGGTCAAAATGAAGTAGATAATTTTATGGGTGGATTTCCTTACGATGATATTGTTATTCCAACGATTACTTTCTTAAGTAATGAGGTGGTTTGCGCCTTTAAAGATAATGGATTTACGATATACGCTATACCGGAACAGCCTAAGCTGATAGATGAGATAACGTTGGAACGCAAAATTCAAAGTGTCTTCTATGATGAAAAATATATTGGGATTATACTGAAGAAAGAGAAGGATACACCGAAGCAGTTACTGTTATATGATCTAAAAGGAAGGAAAATTCTTGACCAGATACTTGACTTTGAATATGACAAAATCTTATTATCTGGAAATGAAATCGTCATGTATAATAACTTAACCCTTATGATAGTAAAATTGAATGGGAAAGTAAAGTTTAAGCATACCTTTGATAACAATATAGAAGCATTTTATTCCAGCAATCATTTGAACAAATATATGTTAGTTACTGCATCAGAAATATCAGAAATTGAACTAACGAAATGACAATAAAATTGACAGGATGAATATTAAAAAATAACAGGAGGATAAGGTGAATCAGGAAATTATCTCAAAGGAGCAACTGTGTCAAATCTCATTGTATAATAAAACAATCCAGCAAATGAAAACAGGCTAATTCAAAGTTGAAAAATAAGATACCAGAGACATATAAGAAAGTGAGAAGAAAATGATATATTTAGTAAAAGCGATAACGAATATAAAAGTACATAAATCTAAGAGCATATTGACTAGTATTATCTGCATGTTAATGGTTATGTTGTTTCATTTGTATCTGGCAAACATAAACAGTAATCAAAGGCAACTGACGGAGCTAGCTGAAATAATGCCAGTATCGGCTAAAATCGTAAATTTAAATGGTAGTCAAGAGGTCAATCTGGCTATTAAGGATGAAATTATTCAAAAACTTCAGACTTCTCAATATATTGATAGAGAAGTCTATACAGTCCATTCAAAGGGATCGATAGGTGAATTTGAACCGGAAGATTGGCAGGAGCATCTGAAGCTTTGGGTACTTTCCTCTAACACTCTCGAAGCCGTTGTGGATTTAAAGGAAGAGAATATTACTTGGAAAGAAGGATATGATTCTGGAATTTTGCAGGGAGAAGAGACTAAGTGCATTGTTAGCCAGGAATTGATGAAGGACATGCATTGGAGCTTAGGTGATATCCTTCCTTTGTACCAATATTATTATTCCTATGGAAGAGGTGATGAGATATTTATGGATCCTTTGGATACGACTTCTTTTGAAATAGTAGGATTTACACAATTTCCGCATAACTCTACTGATGTCACAGATATTCTGTTACCCTTTCAAGCAGAGCATAATATCTTCTGTGAGAATGAAATTCCATTTTATGCTGATTCCGCCTCTTTCTTTTTGACGGATCCGTTGAAGTTAAATGAGTTTAAGGAGGAAATGGATAATATTAATTTACTAGCAGTAATACGAACAGCAAAGCCCTCTCATGATGGAAATTCCTTATCTGTGAGAGATTCAACCTTTATTACTGCAGCAAGTAAGCTGCGTCAGGGCTTGGATATCTTAAAAGGATTTTCTGTATTAATTCTTGTAATCGTCATTGGGATTGGATATATTGCCTCTTTTCTACTTTTGCAGGGGCGAAAAGAAGAAATAGCGATTATGCGTTCCCTGGGATTAAGTAACAGGACCTGCTTTCTTATTATGATGATCGAAAATATTATCCTGGTAGCAACCGGTATCATAGTAGGAAGCATGGTAGCATTTTTAAGCCTTTCTGCTGAAATCGGATTGATTACAATAGGAGCGACATTAGCATTAGGATGCTATATGGCCGGTACCTGTGCTGCTTTAGCCCAATTAGGTAAGATTAGTGTAATGGATGCATTAACCCGTATAGATTAAGAGGAGTAACACGTATGAGCATGATAAAAGTTGAAGAAGTTAGCTATGTATATAAGACGAAGTATCAGAAAATCGAAGCCTTAAAAAATGTCTCCTGTAATTTTGAAGAAAGGAAGTTCTATGCTCTTGTCGGGGAATCAGGAAGCGGGAAAAGTACACTCCTTTCCCTGCTAGCAGGGTTGGATCTACCTACCCAAGGGAAGATTTACATTGAGGATAAGGATATCTCAATTATGAATAGGGATGAGTACCGTCTTAACATGTCATCGGTAGTCTATCAGGCCTTTCATCTATTTCCTCTTTTAACAGCAATGGAAAATGTTATGTTTCCTATGGAGTTTAAAAAGGTTCCCAAAAAAGAAGCAAAAGAACAGGCACAATTACTTCTTAAAAAGGTTGGACTTAGTGATAAAATCTATTCCCAGTATCCGCAGATGATGAGTGGAGGGGAGCAGCAGAGAGTAGCGATTGCCAGGGCGATGGCATCGGGAGGGAAGATTATTCTAGCGGACGAACCTACCGGCAATCTGGATACCGAAAATGAGAAGCTTATTGTCGAACATTTAAAAAGGCTGGCCCATGAGGAAGGATATACTGTCATTGTTATTACTCATAACACTCAGGTGGCAATGGAAGCAGATCTTGTCTTTCGTATGTGCGATGGTTACTTGTCAGAAGTGAAGGCTTAAGGAGGAGAAATGATGATCATTAAAAATAGCTTTCGTCAGTTGAAGCGAACACCTATAAAAACAGTATTATTTCTCCTATTATTAATAGCTGCGTCTGCTTTTTTTTCTTTAGGAGGGAACCTATGGTTACTGAATAATAGAAATATAAAGTTATATGAGGATACATTCACTACAATTGGAACGGTAGAACAGAGAGAAACCGCCATAAGGCAGGATAATATATGGGATGCTGAATTAAAAGAGTATCGTATCTATAGTAGTAAGGAGTATAACAAACCGATTCCTTTGTCAGTCTTGGATTTTGAAGGAGCAAATTACATTGCAGACCCGGAATGGCGTTGCTATTATGGGGCATATTGTCCGGAGTATGAAAATAACAGTGATGATATTTTTGAGGGTGTTTTTGCTGTTGAAGCATCACCAATAAAGGATTGTATTCCGGACAAGCCGATTAAGCTTCGAATTAAAAAGGTACTATATGGAGAAAAAGCTTATGAAGGTGCAGATATATGGTTCTGCAATCATTATGACCCAAACCCGGAGAAGTTATATGAAGGTAAAACTTATGTTTTATCTTTCAAATATGGGGTCCCACATAAAGGACTGGAAGATCTCGGTTTTGAGGGTAGGCCATATTATTTAATCAAATCCTCTCAGGTATCATCTAAGGGAGATAGTGTGGAGGATGGCATTGCAGAAGACTATTTCTATGAAGAAGTGACGGATGGATTTTACGATACGGAGCGTGGAAAGCGTTGGCTGGAGATGGCGAAAGCGAAGACCTTGTGGCATCATATAATTCCGGTAAATGCAACACATAATACAAATCTGTTAATGCCCTTTTATACAGGGGATGCCTATATCTACATAGGACGAGATATCAGCGAGAAAGAATATCTGGATGGCACAAAGGTCTGTCTTATATCGAAGGATTTTGCGAGGAATAATCTGCTGGAGGTTGGGGATAGCGTACATCTGCCTCTCTTTTATGCCGACTATGAGAATACGGCAGGAGCAGGTTATACCTATATTGGTTATAATTTGTTGAATGCAAAAGGAGAAGTATATCCGGTTTTTGAAGACAACAATTATATCATTACCGGAATCTATGATATATCTCCCGGAGCGACGGTTGGTGAATATGGGATAGGAAAAAATGAAGTGATTATTCCGAAGGCTTCCATTAAACATAGTGATGAGAATAATATTTTGGCCTTTATACCGATGATGGGATATAATACGTCCTTTCAAATCCCTAACGGTTATATTGACGAATACTTATCTGCATGGAAAAAGGTTGGGATAGATGAGCTGGAAATTACATTTTTCGATAAAGGATACTCGCTAATGGAGGCAGGCATAAATAACATGAAGAATCTGTCAAGGATTTTTTTCGTCGCAGGCTTTATCTTGGTGGTATTAGTGATTATCTTTTTCTGCAATTTATTCATAGCAAAGCAGCAGAAACGTACTGCCATAGAGAGGTCTATAGGGTTTAGCAAAAGACAATGTATTGGGTCATTACTTTCGGGTATTATTCTTTTAATTTTAGTCGGGAGTGTGATAGGCTGTACTACAGGTGCCATATTAACGAATAAGATTTCGAAAGAGACTACAAATAAGTCTTACTATGATTACAAGTATGGTAATTTTCCTGTAGATGCAGAAATGGAGAACAAAAAGGATATAGAATATGACCTCTCCTCCATGATTAAAGTGTCCATTGGTATGGAAAGTATTGTTATATTGATAGGTATAACAATATCGTTAATTATGATATCTAATAATGTGAAAAAGGAGCCTTTAGAGCTGCTTACAACGTCTTTCAAAGAATAAATATGGCTAAAAGGAAATTACTCGTAATCGCATTAGATTTTGAATAGATAAAGGCGGAAGGTATTGAAAGCGGTGAACGGAAGGTAATTACTATATTGCAAGGAGAGAATTATATGAAATTATTTCTGACAAGTAGTATTGGTGGAAGTTATGTGGAGAATGGAATTAGAATTCCCTGCGCCTTGGATGGAGCAAATCATCTCGTGGAGCTTATTAGGGAATATTGGCCCCAAGATGCAAAATGTCTTATACTTAGTTCTGATCCGGATAATAAAGAAATGAACGACAGCTTCAAAACAGTATTTGAAGAAGCATTTAAAATCAGTAATTTTTTAATCTTAAAAATGGATATTTGTGATAGAAGAAATGAAAATAGTCTTGCTGATATGATATATAATTATAATGTGTTAATATTCGCTGGAGGACATGTCCCTACTCAGAATCAATTTTTCAATAGAATACATTTGAAAGAATTGATGAAAAGATACGAAGGTATCATAATAGGTATTAGCGCTGGTACCATGAATTGCGCCGACGTTGTCTATGCACAGCCTGAATTAGATGGTGAGGCAATTGATACACAATATCAAAGATATTTGGATGGCTTACATTTGACGAATGTAAATATTTTACCACATTTTCAAGAGGTAAGGGATTTTTCGGTAGACGGGCTAAGAGTTTTGGAAGACATTTCAATACCTGACAGCAAAATAAGACCTTTTTATGCGTTGGTAGATGGTGCTTTTATTTTTGTAGAAGAGAATAAATCAATTTTATATGGTGAAGCATATTGGATTAAGGATGGGACTATTACGAAGGTTTGTGAGACTGATCAAAGTATAATTATTTTATAAAGTATTTGTATGAATAACAAATAATCATGGGGCTAGAATTATAGATAATATGACTTGGGATACTTTAATGAATTGAATTTAAATCTTATATGGGATGGTGAGCTTTTGCTTACTATCCTTTTTCTTTTGCATGGAATGGAAGCAGATACATTATAGAAATATAAAATGTATATATTTTCCAAATACGACATGTTCAGTTGATAATTAATGTGTTATATATAGTTTAGTAACTAAATTTAGATAATGAATTAAATAGATACGACTTAAGTATTTTGAATAAAATTAGGTATTAAGTAAGTAACTTAAGAGTTTATTATCTGATTTAGTTGATTTAATTAATGCAAATAAATCTACTAAATTACAACTTCTAATAATCCAACACTTCATGAACTAAAACTCACAAAACTCACATTAATAAACTTCATGGCTTTTGTTTATACGTAATAGGACAAGTTAAGTACTGAAAAAATAACAACCACCTAAAATTAGAAAGGAGTGATTTATAAAAGGTAATATTCAAATAGTATGTAGGTAAGTGGTAACCATTAATACTATATTTTAGGAGGAAATAATAATATGAGAAAGTTAAATAAAAAATTTTTAGCGTTATTTTTTGCGATTTCTTTGAGCTTTACCAGTCTGTTTGCAGGAACTGCAAATGCAGCTACAGACTATTGGCAAAATTGGACCGATGGTGGTGGGACAGTAAACGTAACGAATGGATCCGGTGGCAATTACAGCGTTAACTGGACAAATTGTGGAAACTTCGTTGTTGGTAAAGGCTGGAATAGCGGAAACGCATCTAGGGTAGCAAACTACAATGCAGGCGTCTTTTCACCATCTGGTAATGGGTATTTGACTTTCTATGGATGGACGAGAAATGCTCTCATAGAATATTATGTAGTTGATTCCTGGGGAACCTATAGACCTACTGGAACTTATAAGGGTTCTGTGAGCAGTGATGGGGGAACATATGACATATATACAACTCAACGATATAACGCTCCCTCCATTGACGGCACTCAAAATTTCACCCAGTTCTGGAGTGTTAGACAGTCGAAGAGAGGAACCGGAAGTAACGTTGCGATCAATTTTAGCAACCACGTTAACGCATGGAGGAGTAAGGGAATGAATCTGGGAAGTAGTTGGGCTTACCAGGCATTATGCGTAGAGGGATATCAAAGTAGTGGAAGCGCAAACGTTACGGTGTGGTAACATTTTACCTGTGCAAGAAGGGTATCTAACGGCCGCCTGACCGTAAAAATCTTTTAAATTAACAATTTGATATTACTAAAGCTGGGCAGCTTTACAGCTAACGGTCTTATCTATATCAAAAATGATACTTACCTACATACTATTTGAATATTATCATTCAAAAGATGAAGAGGCGAAGTAAGCGAGTTATGAGCTTTTCAGAATATAGTATAATAAAATTTAGATATGGGAGAATTGTTTCCTATCAATTAGACATAGGCTGATTGTCGTTCCATTTTATCCATCTGTTCGGATACGTTGCGGGCCGTTTATCTGGTAGACGGACGGCCTATAACTTTTATAAGTTTAGGAGATATATCGATGAAAAAACTATTAATAATCCTTTTAATACCAATAATGTTAGTGGCTAGCGCTTGTTCTCAAGAAAAACTTGATAATTTTGTATTAGTCAAAGGAGGGACTTTTATAAATTCAAAGTCCAATCTCTACGGAAAAAATGTAACAATATCGGACTTTTATATCGGCATATATGAGGTATCTCAAAAAGAGTGGATTGACGTAATGGAGAATAATCCCTCAGAATTCAAAGGTGACAATTTGCCGATAGAAATGGTAAGCTGGTATGACAGTGTTGAGTACTGTAATAAAAGAAGTATAAAAGAGAAATTAAAACCGTATTATAATATAGACAAGGATAAAAAAGACCCTAATAATGAAAGTAATAATGATGATATAAAATGGACGGTAACGATTAATTCAGGAGCGAATGGTTACCGTTTGCCTACGGAAGCCGAGTGGGAATATGCTGCAGGTGGAGGTCAAAAGAGCAATAGCTATACCTATAGTGGTAGTGATAATGCAGATGATGTAGCGTGGTATTGGGTCAATTCCGGAGATGAATACTTATCAGGAGAATGGTTCTGGTCTACGATAGAAAACAACAATAATAAAACAAAATCTATCGGAGTTAAGAAAGCCAATGAGTTAGGACTATATGACATGTCAGGAAATGTAAGGGAATGGTGCTGGGATTGGTACGGAGAAGCCTTGGACAGTAAAAGTGGATCAGTCCGGGTTTGGAGAGGCGGCGGATGGATCGGCGATACCCACGCCTGCGAATCGTCTTACCGCGGTAACTTCGAAGCAAATGGCAAGGGTTCTGATCAAGGTTTTCGTGTTTGTCGTAGTAAGTAAATAAGCAATATGAACTTACATAATACATCGCTTACCTGGCAAACATCTCAGCATAGAGTACATTCTGCTTTTTTACGAGTTCATAATTTGTTAGTACTCACTTAGTGGAAAGTTTAGCCTCAGATTGTTTATATATAATGATACGGCTACCGTAGCTCTGGAATTGAGTTAATTCAAAACTCGGAAGTGTTCATCCATTCATTCTTTATGGTTCTTTTTCATCGTATATGATATAATTAACTTAGACAAGGCTTACCGCTTGTGACAAAATAAGCAATATTGCCAATATAAAGGAGCAAAAATGAAGGATTTATACATGATCAGTTTAGGTGGCAAAGTCAAGGGTTGTAATTTAGAAGTTCATGATGTTCAGTTTGTGGCTACGGATCATATTGACGAATCAGTGGAATTACTGAAAAGACATTGGTATGGTCTGGCGGATAAGTTACATATGGATAGTTATAAGGTGATTACCGGAGCTGATGGATATACGGTTCGGCTTACACAGGAGAAACCTGAGAACAACAAACAATTATATTTTGTCCATCTTGGGGGATATAAGAAAGATTCGACCCAGGAGTTACATGAAGTTGGGTTATTTGTTGGTGAGGCCGTACAGGAAGTCAAGGAAAGGGTTTTAAATGAAACTATAGTGGCGGATATTGAAAATCACGTGGACAATATAGTATGTGTTAAGGATTGCATGTTGAGTTCAGATGGTGAGACATACTATGTTGAATTGAGTGAGAGTCATGAAACTTATGATCGATCACCGGATTGGTTTGGTTACAGAAGACTGGACATTGCTAGTAATTAAAATGAATTGACTTTAGGTTCTGCAAATATTCTTTCATATCAAGAATATTTGCAGAACCTAATTTTGTATGAAATAAATTAATATGAAATTTAATATAAGAATCTTGTAGTATATTATGGAATGTACTGGTACAGTTTAACCAATTTTCAATATATTTTAACTTAGCTTATTGCCGTAATTCTTTATCAAATTTTTCAAAGCAACTGGTATCCGGGAGTGTTTGGTAACTCAGCTGAATGATTCGCGCGAAGGAAACACCATTATGATTATAAAACCATTTTTGGTACATGGAAATTATGCCTGAAATGTAAAACTCCATGAGCAAATCAACCTCAGCGGGAGTATTGTTGTCCGAAATAAAAAAGTATTTTATCCATAATGGTTTTAGGTTTTCTATAACCTTATGTGTAAAGTCCGTATCACCATGAGAACCGAACAGGACAGAAATAAACTTATTATTTTGTTCAAAAAGTTCAAAGATTGCTTGTATTACCTGTGAGGCATTCAAGTTATTGGCTTGTTTCACAAGTTGGACGACGAATTCGTACATTTCATCTAAAAGCTGATTTTCAAACTTGTGTAGTAAATCATAGACATCCGTATAATACTGATAAAAGGTGCTACGATTATATCCAGCCAAATTGCAGATATCTTTGACCGTGATTTTGTCAATATTCTGCTTTGAATATAAGGTCCAAAAAGCTTCCTTAAAATTTTTCTGTGTCATTTCGGTCTGTTTCGGATATTTCTTCATAATGTTGCACCTCCTATACATATATTAATTCAATTTTATCACAAGAATTACAATGAGACAACATGGTGTTGGATAAATCCAACACATACTGACCCAGTGTTGGTTGATAGCTTATAGATTACTTTTTATAATGTAACTTGTCGGAGGAATTTATTTTCGTTCTCATAAGTTAACGATAAAGCTGTAAAGTTTAAAATATAGTAAGGAAATGTATTATCATGGGACGTTAGATTTGATAATTGGAGGAAATATAATGGCATTTATTTCGTTTGAAAATGTATATAAAGAATATGGCATGGGTGAAAGTCTAGTGCAAGCTTTGAATGATGCAAAATTTTCAGTAGAGCAGGGCGAACTTACAGTAATTCTTGGTTCCTCTGGTGCAGGAAAAACTACAGCACTTAATATCTTAGGTGGCATGGATACCGCTACACGTGGCAGGGTATTATTTGATGGAAACGATATTACTCACTGGAATGAAGAACAGTTATGCCAATATCGAAGAAATGATGTTGGATTCGTATTTCAGTTTTATAATCTAGTTCCTAATCTGACGGCATTGGAAAATGTAGAATTAGCAGCACAGATCTGCAAGGACAGTTTGGATGCTTCTATCGTTTTACAAAAGGTTGGTCTTGGTAATCGCTTAGACAATTTTCCCGCTCAGCTTTCTGGCGGAGAACAGCAACGTGTTTCCATCGCTCGTGCACTAGCGAAAAGACCAAAACTTTTGCTATGTGATGAACCAACAGGAGCACTGGACTATGTGACTGGTAAGCAGATTTTAGAAATCTTGCAGGAAACCTGTCGTAGAGATGGAATTACCGTTATTATTATAACTCATAACAGCGCCTTAGCGCCAATGGCAGATAAAGTGCTTCGCTTCAGAAGTGGTAAAGTAGTGGATATGACTGTCAATGCTGAACCACAAAGTATTTCGGAAATTGAATGGTGAGACTATGAGGAAAAGGGCATTTTATAAAGATATTAGGAAAACCTTAAAAAATAACCTGTCGAGATTCATAGCGATTGTCGTAATGACCGCTCTTGGTACTGGAGTATTTACCGGATTTGCTGCTGGGTGTATGGATGTATTTGAATCTGCGGATCGTTTCTATGATAAACAAAACACCTACGACATTAAAATAGCATCCACACTTGGACTGACGGAAGAGGATCTTTCGGCAGTATCCGGAGTGGAGAAGGTCAAATCTGTATTCGGCAATAACAGCATGGATGTAATGATGACGCAAACCGATGGAAATCTATTATTGGCAAACTTGACCACGCTGGACAAAGATGGAATTAACAATCCGTATGTACTCGAAGGTACGTTACCCACTAGTTCGGGGCAAATTGCGGTGAACTCCAAGTTCGTTGACGATACCGGTTTACAGATTGGCGATAGTATTACTCTAGAAAAAGTAAATACTGAAGAAGAATCAAATACTTCAAATACAGTAAAAAAAGCAAATAAGGCAGAAGAAGCAGATAAAACTGATGAAGCAATTAAAACTGAAGAAGCAGATACAACTGAAGAAGCAGACAAAGCAGAAGAAGTAGATACAACCGATGAAGAAAATAAGAAAGAAGAAGCAAATAAGGCAGAAACTTCAATTACTATAGAAGAAACTGATATCGAAGAGTCTACGGAAGTAAACACTCCCTCGTTAGCAGTCACTGAATACGTAATCACAGCTATTATCCTCAGTCCTCTGGACATTTCAAATGCTGAGGCGAGTATGGCATCTATTTCCTTCTCAACAAGTAGTACTGACTATATGATGTATGCCACGAAAGAGTGTATTGACAGTGATATTTATTCCTCTGTTTATATTACGATAAACGGTACCGAGGAGCTGGACTGCTATTCTACTGAATACCAATCTCTTGTGGATAATACATCCGCCATTATCAAAGCAACGATACTTGAAGATCGACAACAAGCAAGATATGATGAAATTGTAGGTAGTTCCAATTCAAAGATTGCCGAGTCAGAAGAGCTGTTAGCGGTTAAAATTACCGAAGCAGAACAAAAGCTATCGGATGCTCAGAAAGAAATTGATGACGGCTGGAGAAGTGTCAATGACGGCTGGGTTGAACTTCAGACAAATAAAGCGAAACTTGCCGATGGGGAACAAGCCTTGAAGAATGCACAAAAGTCCACTGATGAAGAGTTCAGAGCAGCCCAGAAAGAAATTGATGATAATCTGTCAGAAATTAATGCTGGAGAAAAGAAGCTGAACATTCAGGAAAAATCTGCATTAAAAGAGTTTGCAGCCTATGAGCAGCAGCTTACCAATAACCAGAATGAACTGGATACACAAAAGTCTGAAGCTGAGCTTCAGTTAAACGGCACAGTAAATGCACTATCAGCAGAGGGACAGAAAATCTGGAATAGCGAAGCCACAAAGCTTGTATGGGTAGATATGATTTCAGATGGTAAGAAAGCAGCTCCCTATTTACTAGCAGTAAAACAGGGGAAGAAACCTACGGAGGAGCAAACAGCTTCTTATAACAAAGCAATGGCCATGTTGCAAACAGACACCCAAGCTCTGGCGGTGTGCTTTGCTACAGAAGGACATCCTTTGACAGAGGAGCAGATAACTACATTTTCTACCCTTGCTGTCACCTCCGGCACATTGAATTACAGTCAAACTCTGTTGGATGAAAATTCAACTGTATTGGCAACGCAAAAAGCAGATGCATTAGATCAAATAACTGAATCTCGTCAGAAAATTGAGGATGGCAAAGCACAGCTTACCAGTGGACAGAAGAAATTAGATAAAAACATGGCTATAGCAAAGAAGCAATTTACTGACAAGCAAGTAGATCTTAAGGAGGGTAAGCAAAAGCTTGCGGATGCTCAAAAGGATTTGAAGGAGGCTGAGGCTGAGCTTATTGATGGGCAGTCTGAGCTGGATGATAACAAGTCTGATTATGAGAACTCCATTACAACAGCAAGGCAGAAGCTAGACAATGCTAAAGAAGAGGTCGCAAATATTAGCATGACAAAGTGGTATGTATGGGATCGTTATGATAATGATAGCTTTGCTGGACTTGACAATGATATCAGCTTTATTCAGGCTGTTACAAAAGCGTTCCCAATTATTTTCTTTCTAGTTGCGATACTCATTTGTCTAACCACTATGACTCGAATGGTGGAAGAGGATCGGGCATTAATTGGTACTTATAAATCGCTAGGTTATTCAAAAATCCAGATTAGTTTGAAATATATTCTATATGCAGTACTGGCATGTATTGCTGGAGGTATCCTTGGAAATGGGATAGGCTTTTTTGTGCTTCCCAAAGTGATAAGTATCATCGTAAGTAGTCTGTATGTATTGCCAACGTTTAAGCTATCTTTCTATCCCATCTATGGCTTAGGTGGATTTGGCCTGTTTCTACTGGGCATAGTAGGTGCAACAGTTATATCCTGTGCTGAGTTACTACACAAACGTCCAGCAGAACTGATGCGACCAAAAGCACCAAAAGAAGGAAGCCGGATTTTGCTGGAACGAATTCCATTCATTTGGAAACGGCTGAATTTTCTAAACAAAGTAACTTGCCGTAACTTATTCCGTTATAAAAAGCGTGCGCTCATGACCATCGTTGGGATTTTAGGCTGTATGATGCTCATAGTACTGGGCTTCGGTATGAGTGATACGGTCGGAGGTTTGATGTCTGACCAGTTCGATAAAGTAACGGTATATGATGCCATCGTAGTGACAGATAACTTGAATCCTGAGGAAATGGACCTACTTGATAATGAAATGAAAGCATCTGGAATGGTGAACGATGCTGTGCAATTACAGATTACCACTTTAACCTTATGGAGTAGCAGTGCTAATGTGGATATTACCGTGATGGTGATTCCGGATGGTACCGATTTGCAACCTTATGTTCATCTATCTGATTCTGTGACCCATAAGAAAATGTCTCTTCCCTCAGACGGCATCGTGGTCACTCAAAATGCAGCAAAAAAACTTAAATTGAAAATTGGTGATACCGCTTCCCTGCAAAATGAAGATAATTTGGAGTATGATTTCCCAGTGGCTTTCGTGACAACAAATAATGCAGGCAATTATGTGTATATCAGCGAAAGCTGTTATCAGGAGGCATTTGGAGACTATACCGGTACTTCTTTTCTAATGAATATGACGGATAATATAAATGTACAGAAATGGCTGGATAATCTAGGTGAGGACGACAGAATTCTCACAGTCAGCAGTAGCCAAGATGCGAGAGATACTTTTGAGGATGTGAAAAAAATCGTAAACATGGTAGTCTATCTTCTGATTAGCATGTCAGCAGTATTGGCATTGACCGTTCTGTTCACCCTTTCCAATATCAATGTCAGTGAGCGAGAACGAGAACTTGCAACCATGAAGGTACTAGGTTTCAAACCCAAAGAGGTAAATTCCTATGTAAATAAGGAGACCTTTATTCTTACTCTACTTGGCATTCTTTTAGGTATGCCTGCAGGTTATGGCATCACCTATGCCATTCTGGCTAATGTAAGCATTGCAAATACTGCTTTCAATGTCCGTGTTTCCATGGTAGAAGCATTAAAGAGTGTGGAGTAGAGTATTATCCTTGGTTAAAAGAGCTGCTGCAGAAGGCTATAAATCAAAAAGAATAGTAATTAATCTAACCCGGTCTGTGACCGGGTTATTTTTTACACTAATGCAAAGAATTTGACAAATACAATAGAACCTAAGACTGTGCATACTGTTATCACGTTGAATATTTATAATGCCAATCTCTGATTAGGTTACAGACCAGATGAGCTTATCAAATCAGACACAAATAGTCATGTTTCGACATATAATAAAATACCGGAACATGAATATTCCGGATGAACTTTCACGAAAAATATTATATGAAAGGTGGTAATATTATGTTGCTTACACCTGGTCCAATTAATAAGGATTATACAGACGGAGAACTGACAAATTGGCATCTTGAGGCTCTAAATAATTCAGAAAACACGGTTAATATATATTTCTCTTTATATGCATTAAGTCCTATGCAACAGCCGATACCTCTGGGAACAACATCGACAACTCTTGAACCTGGAGTGTATACCTTCCTGAATCTTCTCGTACTGCCTCTCAGTGAGCATACGATACCAGTAATAGAGATACCAAGTGATGAAATACTAGTAACACTATATGGAAGAAATGATTCATTTCAAGAGATAACAGGCGCTATATTTAATAGAAGTAATCTGATACAGCTTAGTAAACCTTTACTTCCGGTAGGCACTGAGGTATAGGAATAATAGAAATAAGATATTAAGTTAATTCTAAAAAATTTATTTACTAATTTTAAAGCAAAAGCCAAAGCTTCTCTGACAAAAAATATTATAGATACAAAATATTGATAAATAAAGTACGGAAATGGGCTTGTATCAGTGATATGGATACAAGCCCATTTCCGTACTTACAGTCATTTATTATAAATGAAGTTTGGAATAGTTTATTAATTCATAAAAATAGAAGCACTATTAAATTATTATAATTGCAAAGTAAGGAAATATCTGTATATAATATAGTAACAAAATATTTTGAAGCATGTACCAGCGATGGACTAGGAGCGTTCATTATAAATAATAGAATTCCCTCCATCTAAAATACAAAAAGAATAAGTCTGTATCTATATTTTCTTCGTTACAAACTTATCATAAGAGGTGAAATCACATTGAAACATATTAGTAATATTATTATTGCAATATTATTGTTTATCGTAGGAAAAATACTTCTTCAAGGAGACTATACCACGTTTTTGCAATGGTGGATAACAATAGTCTACCTCGGAATTATATTCATGCCACTGACTACTTTGGTATTTCGCAGTTTCCATGACAAGGGTTATCTGTTTTCAAAATCGATAGGTGTGGCGGTTGTTGGTTATCTGATGTGGTTTTTATCCTCTCTGCACCTTATGAAGTTTACAGTGGTATCCTGTTTGATTTGTGTAATAATCAGTTTAATCTTTAATTGTATTATTGTTGTTCTACGTAAAAAGAACAATACGAATCGATCAAGTAATAACCAATTCAATAGAACGAAGTATCTCTTAACCGATAAAGCCTTAGACTCTATGATAACTGAGGAATTACTGTTTTTTACGTTATTTCTATTGTTTACTTATGTCAGAGGTTTTAAACCAGAAGCATACGGTACGGAAAAGTTCATGGATTATGGCTTCATGACCAGCATGATGCGTAGTGATTATATGCCACCTCAGGACTTCTGGTTTTCAGGAACAAAGTTAAATTATTATTATGTCGGTCAGTTTCTAGCAACGTTCCTCACAAAATTGACTGGAGTAAAGGTATCGAACGGATATAATTTGATGCTTATGATGGTTGGAGCTTTTACCTTTGTACTTTCTTATTCACTTGTCTATAATGTTACTCTTCATTATAGGAAGGAGAAAGAGAAGAAGGGAGAGTTTATTCCAACAATTAGTGGTATAGTTGCTGGAGCAGCAGTATTACTTGCAGGAAATATGCATTATCCAACGTTTCAATGGTTTGAACCATTAGTTCGCAAATTTTTTGGAATAGAAGCGAGCACAGAAAAGTATTGGTTCCCTAATGCAACCAGATTTATTGGCTATCATCCGGAGACAACAGATAAGACGATTCACGAATTTCCTGCGTATTCCTTTGTACTTGGTGATTTACATGCTCATGTGATTAATATTATGTTTGTACTTACCGTCTTAGCCTTATTATTTGCATGGCAATGTACACGAAATATCCGCAAAGAGGGTAATAGAAACATTTGGAAGGATATACTGGATCCGACAATTATCTTAATTGCATTCTTTATTGGTGTATTCCATACAACGAACTTTTGGGACTTTCCAATTTATTATGTAGTTTCTGGTGCAGTTATTCTATTTACAAACATAGTAATATATGATTTTAAAGGTAAGAGGATAGTATTAGTCACTGCGTTGCAAGGTATCTTTATAATGCTTGCATCCTTTATTTTCAGTCTACCGTTTCATCTGAACTTTGATCCAATCGCTACAACTCCTTACTTAACGGTTGCACACACGCCGCTAAACCAATTGATTATCCTCTGGGGATTACCAATTTTTATGGTAATTGCTTTTTTATGCTTTAAAATATCTGATTATGATCAGAGTAGAAAACAGTTACTAAGTCTAGAACAACGTAAGAGTGAGCCAAAAATGCTTAATTTATTTAGAACGTTCACGTTCTCTGATTTATTTATCGTAACAATTGGACTTTGTGCTATTGGACTTATTCTATTACCAGAGATTATATATATTAAAGATATTTATGATGGAGATTATAAAAGAGCAAACACTATGTTTAAGCTGACTTATCAAGCATTTATTATGTTCGGATTATGCTTAGGCTATATCTTTATCAGACTTCTATGCTTTGGCAGGACAATCAGACAGAAGAAGGTTGCAGTTATAGGTCTTATCTTATTCGCATTTTCCTTAGGTTATATCCAGAATGCAGTCAATGCATGGTACGGAAATATCTTCAAAATCGATGGTTACAAAGGACTTGATGCAACCACATTTATGGAAACTACGATGTCGGATGATGAATTGGCAATAAATTGGCTGAATGAAAATATTACTGACAATCCGGTTGTTCTCGAGGCGCCGGGTAAAAGTTATACAGATTACGAGAGAGTATCTGTTATGACGGGTCTTCCAACCGTTCTTGGATGGCATGACCATGAATGGTTATGGAAATCAGATACCACAATCTTGGAGGAACGTGAGGCTGATATTGAACGTATCTATACAGGGACGGATGAGACGGTGGTAAGACAATATATAGAGAAATATAGCGTGTCATATATCTACGTTGGTAAGCTGGAACAAGATAAATATGCATTAATTAATCATGCATTACTGAAGAGTCTTGGCGAGGTTGTATTCACTAGTCCGATGAAGGATACGCCAGCATATGAGACTTATATTGTGAAAATCCTTCCGAGAAATTGAAAGTGGAACCGGATAAGCAGCTGCTAAGGCAAAATGGAACGACTTATATGAATGCAAGACCAGGCAAATCAGTGGTTAGTATGAAGGTAATGGTTAAGTAGGTTGAGGACACGAGATACAGAAATAAAGCATACGGTAATTTAATTCGCTATACTTGATGTTCATAGTACAAATAGTATATAATAAGGTATATTATAGTAAACAAATGTAAATAAGTATGAACTAAATAATATTTACAAACTGTAAAGGAGAGAATTTTATGATAAATGGAATTTTCAAAGACACAATGGCGAATATGAAGTGGACCGAAATACAAAACTTCGTAGATAAAAATGCACTTGTCTTGTTGCCGATGGGAGTTATTGAAGAGCACGGCCCACAATTATGCTTAGGAACAGATATCTACACTGCTCATATATACTGCCTCGCCATAAAAGAAAAACTTGAAGAAAAGGGACATATAGTTATTATAGCTCCACCTTTTTATTGGGGGGTATGCCAATCAACAGCTGGTTTTATAGGTTCTTTTCATATACGTAAAGAGACTGCGAAAGCTTTAATATCAGACATTTTATTATCGTTGTCAGAGTTTGGTTTTAATAATATATTTGGTGTTAATGCGCATGGAGATATTGAACACAACATTGCAATCATTGAAGCATTTAGAGAAGCCCGTGAACAATTACATATCAATGCTTGTTATGCTTTTGATGAGGGTAGGATTCCGCTTTTTGGACTAAAGTTGGAGGAACCTTATTTATGTCCAATAAAACCACAAACAATTAAGGTAAGCAAAGCAGAAGTCTCTGATGTACATGGTGGAGATGTTGAAACAGCCATGATATATGAGTTCTATCCAAACTTGGTTGATGTTGAAAAAGCGAAGTCTTTACCTCCGATTACCTTAGATGACGAAAGTGTTGAAGAGTGGTTGTTTGGTGGTCATATAAAAGATCTTTCCTCCCAAGGCTACATAGGATCTCCTGCTGATTTTGAATCTGTTGAAGTTCGAAAAAATGTTGATGATTATGCAGATATAATATCGGAAGCAATAATAAGTCGAATGGTATAAACATAGAAAAAAATAACAACGATTAGATTAATATAAGAGAAAGGTTGATTCATATGCAAACAGTAAATAAAATTAAAGGACTTCTTTTCCTGGCCGTGACTATATGGATGATAATTAGTCCCGGTGAATTACATATAACAAAGGCAGAAACCACATCAAATGCGACATCAAATACCACGGATTTAAGTGCAACAGAAAATGATGTGAATAATCAGCCCGGAGAATTGCATGCATTTTATCCGGCAATGGTTTCTTTTTCCGATATAATGAAAACATACATAGATGAATTGGATTCCATGAGTGTGGCATGGAGCAGATTTGATACTCTGGATTTGGGAGCGTTGAATACAGTAAAAGGGAAGAATAATAACTTTGGTTTTTACTATCCAACTGATTATCCTGAGGTAGTTGAATATGCCAAGGAGCAAGGCGTTAAGGTTAATTTAAGCATTTATATGGATAATAAAGATACGATTAAGCTTTTACCCTATAATGAATTGCAGGAGAAAATGATACAGTCAATTATAACTGCAATTCAGACAGATATTGATCAAGGAAAAGGAATCTATTTTGATGGAGTGGTTATTGATTTTGAAGGGCTTCGAGATACTAGCAGCAATAAAACTCCGTTGTATTACGAAGGAGAGCAAATCAGTACCTATTTTATTCAATTTCTGAAGCAGCTACAACCACAATTAGCAACCATAGGAAAGAACTTGTATGTGGCAGTGAGTCCCAGAATAGATTATGATGGTTATGATTATAAGGAAATTCTCAAAATAGCAGATAAGGTCATCCTAATGGCCCATGATTATGAAACAAACTCCCCGATAACCAAAAGTCAGGTGCTTCATTTTACCAGCTATGATTATCTTAATCCTATTGACAGTCTGGCTCCAATCAATAAGATCAGGATGGCATTAAATGATATGCAAAGTGCGGCAGACAGCACTTCTGATCTGAAGAAGGTTATACTGCAGTTATGCTTTGACAGTGCGCAATGGCAATTTGATTTGAAGAGTGCAAAAGAGTGGGATAGCCTGGAGGAAGCAACCCTGAGTAAAAGTAATCGTTCCATTCCTACTTACACTAAAATCAAAGCAAGGGTAGATAATACCGATGGTTATGGTGAAAATATTACATATGGTTATAATAAGGAATTACAAAGTCCCTATATAAAGTATTATAATACGAAGGATCAAACTTGGAATTTAATTTTATATGAAGACAGCAATAGTATAACTGCAAAAATGGATTTGGCAAGTTACTATAATCTTGGCGGTATTTCTGTATGGAGTCTTGGTAATATCTCGAATTACAACGATGAATCGGGAATAATCTATTCTCTAAATGACTGGGATACCATACTATCCAATATGGCAACTTTTACTTCTTTGCCTAATGGTGCTGATACAAATGTATTGTTTACCGATGCTGCAGTGGAACAGTCGGTCAGGAGCAAATTGGGGAAGACCTCAGGAAACCTCACTCTCTTTGACATCAAATCAATTTATCGGTTGAAACTAGCTGATGGTGTGAAAAGTCTGGTGGACCTTAAGAAATTAGTCAATTTAGAATATTTGAATATACAAAATCAGGGATTAAAAAAAATCAATGAACTAAAATATTTACCCAACCTAAAGGTTCTCAGCTTGAAGAACAATCAAATCTCAGATCTATCACCGCTGGCAAACTTAATTAATCTGGAAGTGCTGATAGTAGATGTGAATAAGGTGAGTGATTTACAACCTTTGGCGAAGCTTACTAAGCTTCAGGAACTATATCTTCCTGAAAATGAGATTACGAGCATTACACCGCTCATAAAACTTACGAAGCTAAAAGTTCTCTCACTGAACCGAAATAGCATAACCAGCCTGAAGGCTTTGACTAAACTGACTTCCTTGCAAAAGTTGTACCTTATGAATAATAAAATTACCACAATTGCTTCTTTGAAGAATTTGAAAAATTTGAAGGTACTGTATCTTGCCGGAAACAAGATTACTGATTACAGTCCAGTGAAAGCTCAGTATGAGAAGGTAGGATTTCAATGTGACATAAAATAAAATAGATGTAATCGTTTCAGGTAGAAAGCTTCTATTTTTTACGTAAATGAGATATAAACGATAACATATATAAAGATCAATCAGTAGGTATATAAGATAAGGGTATGTACAAAGGAGATAAATAAAATTTATGACTTTACAGCAGTTAAAGTATGTGGTAACAGTTGCGGAAAAAGGGACAATTAGTGATGCTGCGAAGGAATTATTCATTTCCCAGCCAAGCCTTACCAATGCCATCAAAGATCTGGAAAATGAAATGAAGATTACTATATTTAATAGAACAAATAAGGGAATTGTGGTATCAAATGTAGGTGATGAATTTCTTGCTTATGCAAGGCAGGTCCTTGAACAGACTAATCTCTTAGAAGAAAAATTTTTGAATGTGAAGAAACAAAGTCCGAGATTTTCTGTTTCAGCCCAACATTATTCCTTTGCCGTAAATGCCTTTGTGGATGTGATTCGCGAGTTCGGTGGAAGCCAATATGATTTTACTCTTAGGGAAACTCAAACCTATGAGATTATTGAGGATGTAAGCAGACTGAAGAGTGAAATTGGAATTTTGTATACTTCATCCAAAAATGAGGAAGTTATATTAAAACTCATTAAGCAAAATGATTTAGAATTTGAAGAGCTTTTTGTGGCAAAACCACATGTATTCTTAAGTTCACAGCATCCTCTTGCAGAACAATTAGTAATTACTTTGGAGGACTTGGAGGAGTATCCCTATCTTTCTTTTGAACAGGGTGATTATAACTCTTTCTATTTTTCAGAAGAGATTCTCAGTACGGTTGACCGTAACAAGAACATTAAGGTAAGGGACAGAGCAACACTTTTTAATCTTGCGGTTGGATTGAATGGATATACCGTTAGTACCGGAGTGATCAGCAAAGAGCTAAATGGAGAGAATATTATAGCCAGACCTCTAATGGTACAAGAGTTTATGCGGGTGGGAACAATAAAGCAAAAGAATATGACGTTAAGCAGGTATGGACAAGCATATATGGAGGCATTAAAAAAGCATATATCCGAATTTGTTAGATAAATATAAGAATGTGCTACGAATTGAATGATAAAATATTAAATCATGAATGTGCGCTTGATATAGCTCAAAGCTATATCAAACACACATTTTTTAGTATTTTTATATTTTATCAAAATAATTTATACTAATATCAAGAATACATTCAAGAACGAATGAGAAGGGAGAATGACAATGAAAAGTATAGTAATTGACTTTCCCAGAGTAATATGACAGAGAGTATTCAAGTTTATATCAGAGTAGGATTATCAAGGAAAGTTAATAAATTTAATATGACAATTATTAGAAACTGATGAAATTTATATAAGAATAATATTTTGGCGAAAATATAAAAAAAATGACAGTTATAAGGTATTTGTTGAAACTTTTAAATTTGATTAAAGATAGGAGATAACTAATATGAGTATAAATGCACCTTTTAAATATGATATTGTAGGAAGTTTTTTAAGACCTGATTATTTAAAGCAGGCAAGAAGTGAATATGCGAATGGGAAAATAAGCAGTGAAGAACTTAAGGCGGTTGAGGATAAGGCAATTACAGATTTAATAGCCAAACAGAAAGCAGTTGGACTCACGGTTATTACAGATGGAGAATATAGAAGGAGCTCTTGGCATCTTGATTTTATGTGGGCCTTTCATGGTGTAGGACACAAAAAGACAAAGAATGGAATTCCATTTCATGGAGAACCGGCATTGATTGATGACACATTTCTAACAGGAAAAGTGTCTGTTGACAGTCATCCATTTGTTGAGCACTTTAAGTTTATTAGCCAATTCACAGATGAGAACACAGTGGCGCGTCAGACAATACCTGCACCGGCACAGTTTCTATTTCAGATGATTATCCCTGATAATTTGGAAAGTACGAAAGCAATTTATCCAAATGAGGAAGATTTAATTCAAGATATTGCAGAGGGATACAAAAAAGTAATCAGGGATTTATACGCAGCGGGATGTAAAAATATCCAGTTTGATGATTGTACCTGGGGTGTGTGTGTTGATCCTAATGCCTGTTTTATCTTAGGAACGGATGAAGAAGGGTTACAGAAAAACATTGAAAAGCTAATCCGAATTAATAATCTTGCCATTGAAGATAAACCGGAAGATTTGGTAATTAATACTCATATCTGTCGTGGAAATTTCCATTCCACCTGGGCTTGTCAAGGAGGCTATGACCGAGTAGCAAAGGATCTCTTCACAAAGGAAAATGTAAGTGCCTTTTATCTGGAATTCGATGATGAACGTTCCGGTGACTTTGAACCACTTCAATATGTAAGTAATGACAAGAAAGTGGTATTAGGTCTCATCACGACGAAATCTTCTGTTCTGGAAAGCAAGGATGATATCATAAAACGTATCCTTGAAGCTGCAAAATACATACCATTAGAGCGCTTATGCCTTAGTCCTCAATGCGGATTTGCATCTACAGAAGAGGGTAATATACTTACTGAAGAGGAACAGTGGGCAAAATTGAAACTGGTAAAAGAAATTGCCAAAGAGGTATGGAAATAACTTTTGAAGCTAGATATTAAATAATGAATTTTCTGCCCTTAACTAGAAGGAGATGGTTTACCAGCAGTTGTCGGAGGGGATAATGCTACCAAACGGATCATAGGATCATAGATGTACAGAGAATTCGCGTATATAAGGTATGATATGATACTTAATTCAACATATTAATTAGTTATTATAGGTTTCAAAGCTATAATAAAAATACTGAAATATATTATCGGCAGACGGTTTCTAATTCCGGATGCCGATTTTTTCATGTAAACTGAAGGAAAGATATTTAAAAGAAATTTGAGCAAGAATGGACTAACGTATAAATTGGAACTAATTGTATCTCAATATATGTAGCTATGAATATGGTATTTAGTAGAACAATATTACGTAACAAAAATTTTCAAGTGTTTATCAAAGGTAATTAATTAAATTCTCATAATATATATATGTAATTACATAATTAGCATATATTTATATAATGTAATTACAATCATTGAACTATTTGGTTTTTAATATATAAAAACATATTTACATTAAAATGAAATGCGTATATAATTGCTTAAGATATAAATGTAAATACATATCTTTGTATAAGTTAATTTGATTTAGGAAATTTATATGAAGTTGATATTTCTAACGAAATATATTTGATTTAGGTGGGAAGCTGATAATGCCTAGTAACAACGAAGCAAATTAGATTTAATAGTCAATTTGTATATCTCAAACGACATATCCATAACCACTTGAATAAGTTCGTTAGCTATGATATTGGAGGTGAAGTATACTGCTAGCAAAATAATATAATCAATGAAGTTACAGCCAAATCAAAAAAATATAAACTTAATCCCGGAGGAATTGATTATGCGAAATAGAAAATGGACCATGTATATCATACATCATTCACATACAGATATTGGTTATACGGATTTACAAGAAAGAATAATTTACAACCACATAGATTATATAAGAACAGCAGTAAATACCACGAAAGAAGGACACAAGACCGGGTCAATTGATCGGAATTTCAAGTGGAACTGTGAGACCTACTATTGTGTAGAAAAGTTTTTAGAAGAAGCAACAGAAGAAGAAAAACAAGATTTATATGCAATGATTAAATCAAACAATATAGGGTTATCAGCAACCTATCTTAACTTTAACGATTTAGTTGATAAAAAGGTACTTAATAAAAGAACCAAGGAAATGGTAGAACACTTTAAATCGCAAGGAATTGATGTAAAGGTGGCTATGAATGCAGATGTTAATGGTATATCGTTAGGATCACTTGACGTGCTTTTAGATAACGGAATAGAATTCCTATTTACAAACATTCACACACATCATGGAATGTATCCTCTCTATCAGAACCAGAAACCTTACTATTGGGAAAATAAAGAAGGCAAAAAACTTTTAGTTTTCAACGGAGAACATTATAATCTTGGCAATGCCCTAGGTTTAATTTATAATAAAAATGTAAACTTTATGACCGAAAACTATTTAGGCGGAGATACGAAACCGAAAACTCATCTTGAAACATTGAAAGATAATATTGATAAATATTTGGAATCGTGTGAGGAAAATGGCTATAGCTACAACTTTATTCCTTCCTGTATATCGGGGGTATTTAGTGATAATGCTCCACCTAATACAGATATTATAAGAACGATTACAGCCTTTAATGAGGTTTACGGAGATGAGATACAGTTAGAAATGGTAACAATACAGGAATTTTATGAGAAAATTAAGGACCAGGTAAAAGATGCACCGGTTTATAAGGGTGACCTGAATGACTGGTGGGCCAATGGTGTAGGAAGTACGCCTTATGCAGTTAAGCACTATAAAGAGGCACAAAGAATGTATCATTTATGTGAAAGATTAGATAGTCAAGGCAATGTAAGTAAAAAAGAATTAATCAGAGAAGCCGAAGATAACTTACTATTATATGCGGAGCATACCTGGGGACATTCAGCAACCATAACAAATCCTTATGATACCATGGTGCAAAATCTAGATATCAGAAAAACAAGCTATGCTTCAAAAGCACATGAAGCCACAGCAAAAAATTTGAACCGTATCGCACACAGTAGAGGTGACAAACTCAGATACTATGATTTGAATGGTAAAATAAAGGCAATCAACGTAGCAGAGAGTAAAGGTGAAAAAGTAGTTGAATTCTATATAGAAGTATGGAAATACTCCGGGGTAAAGGTAATTTGTGAAACATCAGAACGCGAAATGATTACCCAATTATCTTCCCATCCAAGAGGTGTTCTTATCAGCTTTATTGATTCCTTTGAAGCTAAGGAAGAAAAAATCTACCGTTTTGAAGAAGCAGCTGGAAAAATTGATGTAACTAATACTAGAGTGGCTTATGTTGGATCGGAAAGAGTAAAAGACATAGTAAATAACTACGATCCCAATAGTTATAAACTCCCCTACCAAATAGAGAACGCCTATTTCACAATAGCTTATGAAATAGGGAAAGGCGTTACTTCATTCTACAATAAAGTTGATGATATTGAAATGCTAAAGCAAGGTGATGCCAAGTTCTTTACTCCAATCTATGAAAATACAAAAATCAGAACAGATGTCTATGAAGAAAGAAGACGATTAGGAAGAAATATAAGAGGCCTCCATGCGAACAAATGCATCGGTGATCTAGTAGAAGTTAAGATCATAGAAAAAGGAGAAATATTTACAACGGTAGAACTAGTCTATGAACTGAAAGGTACTTATTTCAGCTCAGTAGTTATTAAACTTTATAATACAATTCCGAAAATGGATTTCAAATATAAAATAGCGAAGAATTTATCTACTGAGATTGAAAGTATTTATCTACCACTAACCTTAAATAATCTTGATGCAACCTTATATATTGATAAGAGTGATTCGGTAATGAGGCCAGGTATTGATCAAATACCAGGTACTTGTATGGAATATTATCTTGTTGATAACGGTTTGGTTTATGAAACCAAAGAAAATACTATCTTAATTCAAACAAAGGATGCACCGCTTATCTATATGGGAGAATTAAAACATCATCCAATATTACTATGTGACAACAAAGAAGAAAACAATAGAAGAGATGTGTACTCCTGGATTATGAACAATACTTGGGAGACAAACTTCAAAATGGACTTATCCGGTATCACAGAGTTTTGTTATACGCTTGACCTTATTAAAACAACGAATGCAGAGCAAAGCTTTCAAAAAATGAAGGACGAAGGCTATGGTGTTGTAACTTTTATGATCAATGAATAGTAAAGAAATAGATGTTATTTTCATTTACCTGAGTAAGATTTTAGTTTAAGATATATGGTTTTTCTTATGTAGGAAGGAGAAATAAATGGATAAAGATATGGTTGAAGATATTAAGTCTGAGTCAAATATGCCTTTATACTACAAGGTGCAAAACTATATATTAGATCTAATAAAAAATAATACGCTAAAAGAAGGAGATTTAATCCCCACAGAAATGGAGCTTAGCATTATGTTTCATATAAGCCGTCCTACGGTAAGACAGGGGTTAAATACCTTGGTTTCAAAAGGATACTTAAAAAGAATTAAGGGTAAAGGGACTTTTGTCACCAAACCCAAAATTCTTCAGGAAAATACCCGTTTTATAGAAAGTTACAATAGGGAAATGAACAAAAAAGGATTGATTCCTGAAACCAAGGTGCTAGAAATATCAATTAAAATTTGTCCGGATATCTTGGTAGATAAGCTTGGAGTTGAAGAAGGGGATAAAATTATTCAGCTTAGAAGACTCAGGTATGCTTATGGTGAGGAGGAGCAAGATAACAAACCAATTCTCTTGACTACGGTTTATATCCCTTATAAAAAGTTTCCTAATCTTATCATGTATGATTTTGAAAAACGTTCTCTTTATGAGGTGTTTGAAGAAAATAATGTTTATATTAAGAAAGCATTAAGGGAAATAGAAGCAAAACTATCGAACAAAGAAACCAGCAAATTATTAGAAATTAATGAAGGTTCTCCAATCCATTTTATATCCTCTTATGGATATGGGGAAGATGGTTCAATTATTGAGTACTCTGAAAGCATATACCCGGGAGAACGGAATAAATTTATTGTTGAAATAACTCGATAAACATACAGGTTATGAACATAATAGCTATTTTGTTCACATAAGAACAGCATCTGGATAAATTAAATTCAGATGCTGTTTTACTGTCTTACTATCTTCAGATGCTATTTCAATCAATACGAATTAGGTTACTGGTGTATTTGACTTTTCCGGCTAAAACTCCATCATAGAAGTCCTGTTTGTGATCAATAAAAGCAATACTTTCTTGAATGCTTTCAATTTCGTTTAAAAGATTCTCTTTTTTTACTGCTAAGATCTTTTTTCTTATTTCAATGGAAGCAGGTCCTTCGAGACACAAATTTAGATATTCTTTTATTTCATTGATACTCAGACCACACCTTCTTAAACATTGTAAGCTAGTAAGCCAATTTAAATCTTTATCATCAAAGATTCGGTAGTTATTCTGATCTCTTTTCACGTTAGGTACTAAGCCTTCATTACAATAATATCGAAGAGTTTCATAAGGAATATGAAGCGTATCACAGATGTATTTCATCGTATACATAAATTATTCTCCATTTTCATAATTGCTATTGACCTGTAGTTACTACAGGGTGCTACAATAACATTGTAATTTAGTATATTGAATAAAGCAAGGGGGAATATGAAATGAAAGTACTATTAATTAATGGCAGTCCAAATGCGAAAGGATGTACCTATACAGCATTAACAGAAGTAGAAAAAACGTTAAATGAAGCAGGTGTCGATACGGAAATCATTCATGTTGGAAATAAAAACCTTCGTGGATGTATTGGATGTCGTCATTGTAAAAAGAATGGGAAATGTGTATTTAACGATATGGTGAATGAGGTTGCGCCTATATTCGAAGAGTGTGACGGCATCATTATTGGGTCACCAGTATATTATGCCTCGGCAAACGGGACTCTTGTTTCATTTATTGATCGGTTATTTTATAGCGTTCCCTTTGATAAAACAATGAAGGTTGGCGCAGCAGTTATTTCGGCAAGAAGAGGCGGAAGTTCCACAACCTTTGATGAAATTAATAAATACTTCACGATATCTAATATGCCAATCGCATCTAGTCAATATTGGAATAGTGTTCATGGTTTTACACCCGAAGATGTATATGCTGATGAAGAAGGATGTCAGATAATGCGTACGTTAGGCAGAAATATGGCTTTCCTTATTAAGAGTATTCAATTGGGAAAAGAAAAATTTGGTTTACCAGAAAAGGAAGAGAAAATAATGACAAATTTTATCCGCTAAGAATAAAGTTTATTAATTGCACGAGGAGTGAATAGAAGTCCAATTTAGATTAAATAGAAAATATCAAGAAAGGAAAATGTATAGTGAATTTCCCTATGTTTTCATTATACAAGGAATTAATATGAATTATGTAGAATTAAACAATGGCGACAAAATGCCAATTTTGGGTTACGGAGTATTCCAAATTGCAGATCAAGATGAATGTGAAAGATGTGTACTGGATGCAATAGAAGTAGGTTATCGATTAATCGACACTGCTCAGGGCTACGGCAATGAAGTAGCAGTAGGAAATGCTATTAAAAAATGTGGTGTACCAAGAGAAGAATTATTTATTACTACAAAAATATGGATTTCTAATTACGGATATGAAAATGCAAAGAAATCTATCGAAGGGTCTTTAGATAGACTTCAGTTGGATTATATAGATTTATTATTAATTCATCAGCCATTCAATGATTATTATGGAACTTATAGAGCAATGGAAGAACTGAATAAAGAAGGAAAACTCAGAGAAATCGGTGTAAGTAACTTCTATCCGGACAGATTAATTGACCTAATTAAGTATAATGAAATTGTTCCCGCTGTCAATCAGGTCGAAACACACCCATTTAACCAACAGGTAAAGGCTCACGAAATAATGAAGAAATATGGAGTACAAATTCAAGCCTGGGCTCCTTTTGCTGAAGGAAAAAACAACCTATTTGGTAATGAAATATTAAAAGCGGTTGGAGATAAATACAATAAAACGAATGCTCAAGTTGCTTTGCGATATCTTATTCAAAGAGGGGTATCAGTGATTCCTAAGACAGTTAATAAAGAGCGGATGATACAGAATATTAATGTTTTTGATTTTGAATTAACGGAAGAGGATATGGACGTGATTGCTTCTTTAGATAAAGCAGAGAGTTTGTTTTTTTCACATTCTGACCCGGAGCAAGTGGAGCGATTAACAAGCTTAGTAAGAAAGTTTTAAATGTCAATGCATATAGAAATCTATCTTATATATTAGATCGTCTAATTACTTCGAACTTTCATTGCCTCTAACCAACGCCTTGCGTTCGGGTGAGAGCTTCCTTAATATTGCTATACAATAAATCCTCCTAGATTAATATGTTAATATTAATCCAAGAGGATTTTTCCTATAGTTTACACAGAATTATTTACGGACTCCTAAGGGATGGGCGATTATTTATATACTTCCATTATCACTCGCATTATTATAAATTGTTTTACACTATTTTGGATTGTTTTCATTATATAAATATTTCATGGATAACTCTTCACGTATTCCGGGAACATCAGTAGTCCCTTTTTCTTTGGCTATTCTGTAGTATTCACATTTGTAATTCACACGATCGAGTGCTTTTTGCAATTCTGCAATCTGTTTTACCGTCTTTTCTTTTTGTTGAAGAAAAAGCACATAACGTTTGTCAATAGTAGCGTCACCTTCTTCACACCATTTAAAAAAGTTTTAATGTCCTTCAATTGCATTCCGGTTGTTTTTAAGCATTCAATCATTTTAAGACATTCCACGTCTGCTTCATCAAAAACACGAATATTACCTGGTGTTCTGTTTACTAAAGGGAGAAGGCCTTCTTTATCATAATATCGTAAAGAAGAAATTGATATATTTAGTATTTCGGAAATTTGCCCTATTGAATAAGTCATTTTGATAACCTCCATATAATAATAAATTTTATGTTTTTCCGTAAATCAATAAATTATATGTAAATTTTAAATGTAAATTTTATATCAACCATTGACCTAGAGTTAGGTTTAGGTTATATAATACACTCATCATACATGAACTGAAGCTATTTTTCAAGAGTCCAAGAGAAGGAGTGATATGAAAATGTTATATAAGGATTATCAGAATAGAAAGATTTTGTTATTAGGATTTGGGGCTATGCGTCTGCCAATTAAAGATGGAGTTTACGCAAATATTAATGAGGCGGAAACACAGAAAATGGTTGATTATGCCATGGGACACAGAGTGAACTATTACGACACTGCTTGGGGCTATCATGATGGGCAATCGGAAATTGTTCTGGGAAAAGTATTAAGCAAATATCCGCGTGAAAGTTATTAACTTACTACAAAATTCCCGGGATATGATCTTAGTAATATGTATAAGGTGGAAGAGATTTTTGAAAAACAGCTGAAAAAGTGCGATGTAGAGTATTTTGATTTCTATTTATTCCACAATGTATGTGAGATGAATATTGATGCTTATCTGAATCCAAAGTATGGTATTTTTAACTATTTGATGAAACAAAAGGAAAGTGGCCGCATTCGTCATCTCGGCTTTTCTGCGCATGGAAGTTATAAAGTGATAAAACGCTTTCTAGAAGCCTATGCAGAAGCCATGGAATTTGGTCAGCTTCAGTTGAATTATCTGGACTGGAAATTCCAAAATTCAAATGAAAAGACGGAGCTGTTACAGCAATATAATATCCCTGTATGGGTTATGGAGCCTTTGCGTGGCGGACGTCTTGTCACATTATCGGAAGAAAATGAAGCAAATTTGAAAAAATTACGTCCAGATGAAAATATACCCGCATGGGCATTTCGGTTTTTACAGTCCATTCCGGGTGTGACAATGATTCTGTCGGGAATGTCAAATTATGAACAGATGGTAGAAAACATCAAAACCTTTGAGGAAGCTAAACCATTAAATTCACTTGAGATGAGAACGATACTTGGTATTGCGGATGAGATACTGAATAATAATATACTCCCATGTACTGAATGCAGATACTGTACAAGCCACTGTCCTAAGGAACTGAACATTCCTGACCTTTTGGCTTTGTATAATGAACATATTTTTACCGGAGGTGGTTTTATTGCACCAATGGCGCTAATGACATATGATGAGGATAAAAAGCCGGGAGCTTGCATAGGATGTCAAAGTTGTGAAAAAGTATGTCCTCAGCAGATCAAAATATCAGAAGTAATGGCTGACTTTTCGAAAAGTATGGGAATATAAAAATGTGGAAGAAAATTGATAAAACAACGTTCGAATTAAGTATATTCTATATGGCAATATACATTGCAATGGCTAGTATTAATCCTTTTTTAATTTTATTCTACCAACAAAAGGGATTGACCTTTGCTCAAATAGGGATTGCCAGTGCAGCATTTTCCATTGTAGGAGTATTTACTCAATTGAGGATTTATCACGGATAAGTACCTTAATAAAAAAATAACCTTAATTATGCTGGGTATATTCTGCTCATTCATAATATACAGTTTTCTTGTGGTTAACAATGTTTATTCGGTTATATTCGCTTTAATTCTTTTGGCTGTCTTTCAAAGCTCGGTGTATCCTATAGCGGATGCCTACTGCTATGAGATTATTGAACATAACCCTCGAATACAGTATGGAAGAATACGCCTTATGGGTAATATAGGATACGCTATAGGTGCATTATTGTTGGGTCAGATCATCCAGTATTATGGCTTAAGAATGTCTTACTTCATTTATTCCTATGTTATGATTATTGGAAGCGTGATGATTGCAAAGGTAAAATTCTCTTATAAACACACCAGAGAGAAGATTAATATCAATGATGGATTTAAGTTAATTAAGGATAAGAGGTATTTGATTTTAATTATTTCCGCCATTATTTGTAACATTGCTATTGGTGGTAATGTAAGTTATCTTGCAATATTAATTCAAAGGACCGGAGGAAATACAGGAAATTTAGGATTTGTTTGGTTCCTTATCGCACTGAGTGCCTTACCGGTTTTATATTATGGAAAGAGATTAATCACAAAATTTAATAAACTAAATATCTATCTGTTGGGAATTATGTTTTATGCACTACGATTTTTCCTGGTCTCCGTGTTTGATTCATTTCATATCATTATTATTATTCAATTACTTGAAAGCGTTTCCTATCCCTTGGTTTTATTGGGAGCGTTAGAATATTTGAATAAGATAACACCGAGTAAAGTTAAAACCACCTCCATGACTTTCTACACAGCTGCCTATGGAGTGGGTGGATTTATCGGTAATATAACAGGTGGCATAATTCTGGAGAACGCAAGTATATTCTTGTTATATAGAGTTTTATCTATCATTTCAGTGATAGGCTGTATCGTAGTTCTTATATTGAAGAAAACAGATAGAATGATAAGTACTATCAGACAGAACAATGCTTAATAAGAAAAATATCATGTCGCTAGGGTATATACAGGTATAGGCTTTTCAACAGAAGCGGTAACTGCATTTTAACTGTGATAATGAAAAATCTTAATATAACTAATATTTATTGAATTTGTCTAACAGAAAATATTGTCTAAAAATACCGAAGAACCAGGAGAACAAAAGTAGGAGTTTATGAAGGATTTACTTCCATGATCAGAATCCCCTACTGCAGATTGACGGAAACCAATCGTAAATAAATAATTAATACATACCGCCAGCAATGGCGGTATGTTTGTCAAGGTATGAATAATTTACCATTTACGTGTGCATTTTCTATTTTATATTGATAACTTTATTAATTCTAAAGACATAATTTGCAAACAGCCTCCTTCACATATGCGGTTATTTATTTAACTTGAATAATTGTAAAATTGAGGTATAATTTTTATATGTTTGTCACAATTATTTACAAATGTGAACTAACAAGTATTTATATTAGTGGGGGGTATTATAATGGATTTTAGGAAAGTTTTTAACAGCATTCCCGAAGAATTTGACAAATGGAGAACCCGTTATTGTGATGAACTATTCGCCGATGTTATAGAATACGCAAAGCTCGAATCCGGCAAAACAGTTCTTGAAATTGGTCCAGGAACAGGTCAGGCTACCGAACCGATATTGAAAACAGGCTGTTCGTATTTGGCGATTGAACTTGGCGAAAATCTTGCAGAGTATACAAAGAATAAATTTAGTTCATATGAGAATTTTCAAATTGTAAATGCTGATTTTGAAACATATGATTTTGGGCAAAATCAATTCGACTTGGTTTATTCGGCCGCGACAATCCAGTGGATACCGGAGGAAATCGGTATGCCAAAAGTTTATGATATATTAAAAAGCAATGGAACATTTGCAATGATGTTAACTCGGACAGATGAAAAAAGTGCAAATGAACCCTTATATTTGAAGATACAGGAAGTATACTCTGAATTTTTTCATCCGGGAACAGAATATACATGTGATTTTAAATACGACAATACTGAAAAATATGGCTTAACTGATATGGAATGCCATCATTATTACGATACAAGAGAACTTAATGCTGATGAGTATATCTCATGGATAAGTACACATGCTCCTCATTTAACTTTGCAGGAGCCGTATAAATCAAAATTTTACGCAGGTATCAAGGATGTTATTTTAAGTTTTGGTAATAATATAAAGCTTTATGATACAATAGTTTTATACTTGGCAAGAAAGCCATAACCTCGAAGTATAACCAAAGTACGAAGTAAAAATAGCATAGATCACTGGATCATTTGAAAAGATTTGGATGCAGAACACATGAGCATAGAAAGTATTGCTAATGAAAACCTGATTGCTCATAGTTTTGTTGGAAATCCTCGTCCGGATTTCTCTGTTGCAGTCACACTCCAGTCTGTCTGTATCCTGGATCTCTGTCCCGTTATCCCCCTTATGCCGAATACATTCAACGCATATTTTTAAATTTATAAAATAAATATTGTAAAAAACGTAGAATGATGTATAATGATAACAATTATTTACAGTTAAATTTATCCCCACTAGACGCGAAGCGAAATGGGGAATTCTTTAGACCATGGTAATTGCTGAGGAAAAAGAGTGTGAAATCATGGTGAAAATATATGTAATATAAAAAGTTTATTCTAATAGGAAAGGCTATGGTAAAGTATGAGTTTGTTTCGGTATGAAACACATCTTCACACAACAGAAGCAAGTGCCTGTGCAACTTTTAGCGCGGTGGACCATGTGAGATTTTATAAAGCATTAGGATATGACGGAATTATAGTAACTGATCATTTTTTCAATGGTAACAGTAACGTTCCATGGGATCTTCCCTGGGAAGAACGGATCGATTTATTTTGCAAAGGATATGAGAATGCAAAAGCAGAAGGAGACCGGATCGGACTTTCCGTGTTTTTTGGCTGGGAAGCGGGATTCTTGGGTACTGATTTTTTAGTATATGGACTTGACAAAGCATGGTTAAAGAATCATCTGGATATACTTTCCTGGTCTATTGAAGAACAGTATAAAAAGGTCCATGAAGCCGGAGGATATATCGTTCATGCACATCCCTTCCGCGACCGGCCGTATATCAAAGAAATACGTCTGTTCCCAGAATACATCGATGCAGTAGAGGTAATTAATATCGGAAACCGCAGTGATAAGTTCGACAGACAAGCCCTGGAATATGCAAAAAAGCATAAACTGCCTGTAACAGCTGGAACCGATGCACACGGTTTGGAAAATATGCACAGTGGATTAGCCTTCCAACATAATATAGAAGATATCATCGGTTTTATTGCAGGATTGAAGTCAGGGAGCTATGAACTGATTAAACCTTGATGATAAGATAATTAAAATTGACATATTTAATCGACTAACTTGGAATTTCTTTAACTAAAAAGTAAGTAAGATAAATAGGAGCGTACCATCTTTAAACCCTAGTTATGATTCGTGGTTCTTCTCAATTCCTGGCTTCTGCCAAGAAGCTTTTGGATAACAATAATAAATACACGTTCGGACTATGCCATCCTTTCCAGTTTCAAGAGCATCCGGTTTGCTGAATTCTGTACCTCTGTCCCCTTATACCGATACCTCCATCTGGAATATTCGTCGATAGCAGTATATTGATAGAAGTTTTGTCCTTTAACCTCATTTACTAAGCATGAAGAAGGTACAAAATTCACATCAACCTGAATCCTCTGACCAAGATACGACTTTTCAGAGATGCATAAGCATTAGTTTGTTGACATTTATATGATAAATATGTATTATTAATACATATTTATCATTTTATTGGGATAAAATTAATTACCGCATTAATATTTGATTCTTCTTTGATTCTTCTTTTGATCGATTCTTCGAAAATCTGATTTACCAACTTTTTACCCTAATTCACTTCAAAGTCGATCTTATGGAGTTGAATCAAATGAGTGCAAGTCATAATGACTAGTACTGGCTGGATTTAATCAACCAGTGCCACACCATCGTACTCACTGACAGACAGTTGTGCCTTAATAGCGTATTTCATTATAAAAATAGTATGAATTTTAAGTGTGTAAGAGTAATAAAAGGGTTTCAATAGGTTTTAAGAAGTAAGTTAAATATACTGAACAAAGGAGTGTCAACGTATGTTTCAAGAAATGAAATTGCTTTATTGGATGGTCTGCAAAAAGATTGACTCATCAAGGTCGGAACATATTGTCCCTAATAATTTGATAAATCAGATTAATATGGATGTCTTTTTGGATGTAGTAAGACATAATAAGTGTATTCCGATTGTAATTGAATATATTGATTTGTTTGATGGATATGCACAGCATTGCATACTTGATGAGTATCAACATTTTCTTAATAAAAATCGTTGTTTACTGAGTGCTGCAAAAGAAATTGTAAAGGCGGCTGCAAAAGAAAATATCCAAATTATTGATCCTAAGGGAATTGCACTTGCATTAACAATATATGGAGATATTAATCATAGACAATTTGCAGATCTCGATTTTTTAGTGCCAATTAGAGAACTGAAAAAACTTGGTAATCTATTAGTGGAGATGGGTTTTTTCCATAGGCATAATGGGCCAATAGCAGAAATATGTGATGTAATGCAATATAATTTGAATAGTCTTGTTTATGAAATTAAATTTTTTCGATTTCTAAGAGATCCGATAAGAATAGACGTTGAATTAAAAAAAGCAACGGATGCTATTCCATATAGATTAATAACAGAATTTTACAATAATCTTGTTTCTATTTCACTTGATGATAACATCTGTTATCAAACTTTTAGCCCAGAATATCTTCTTTTACATTTGTGCTCAAATATTTATGTGGATCACTACGAATATGAAGGTGTGTTCTCAAATGCAGGTAAACTCAGAGACTTTGTTGATTTATATTTTTTCTGCAAAAATGTTATGTTTGATTACGATAGATTAAATCAGTTAGCAAGACAATATAATATGGGATATTGTCTTGAATTTTGTCAAGCTATGATGCAAGAGCTATTTGCGATAAGTGTTTTTCACGGGAAAAACAGTGATGATATTGATTTCACTAAGTTTCCATCTATGGAGATTATACTGCAAGGGAAGAAAAAAGAATTTTTTTTGAAGAAATACCAATCTGAGCAAATTCTTTTTGATCAGCAAAAATTACCTTTATCTGAGTGCTATACTTATTTCTTTAAAGGTTCGAATATTACATTGACCAATTGCTTGTCTTGTAGTTCAAAAATCGATATTTCTTTGTGCGTTAGCAAAAGCAACCTTCAATTATTACACGAACGTAGGATGTATTTATGTTTTGTGAAAGGATTAGAAAATACACCTATATCCGATACTGTAAATGTAGATAGCTATTACATGGATAATCAGACGATAGTGATTTATTCATGTAATGATATGTTTTATTACTATCAAGACACAGTGACACTTTTTAAAGTACCTAATTCTAGTACTAATAATAATAGGTTATCAGGAAAAAACATTGAATCGGGTATATATTCCAAAGAAAACATTAATTTATCTTTTGAGTTTTATATTCCAGAACATTGGTTAAGCAAACATATATATTTTAATGTTTTTGCTGATTTAAGATTGTTAAATGATTATTATAAACATGATGAGTATCTCTTTACGTTAGGTGATCCTTTCCAGCGCATAAAATAAAATAATCGAGAAGGGGTGTGATTTCTTAATACATGATAATTAAAATTTTGGGTACAGCTGCTGCAGAAGGTGTTCCAGCATTGTTTTGCAATTGTGCATTTTGTATATACGCTCGAACTCATCAAGGAAAAGAAGTTCGACGACGTTGCTCTGTATTAATTAATGAGAATTTAGTAATTGATTTAGGGCCAGATGCACTTTGGAATTCTGTTAGTTTTAATATTAGTTATAGCCAGATTTCGTATATTCTATTATCGCATTCTCATTTTGACCATACTAGTTTGCATACTTTTTTGTTAGCTTTATCAAAGTATAGGGCTACGGAAACTGTATTTCCTCAAAAAATTATGATTATAGGTTCTGATTACGTATACAATCATTTGTTAAAACAACTTGCGATAGCAAATGAAAATAGTGAAATGTTTTGGTCCGTTTTTGAATATAAAGTAGTTCATGCCTATGATAAAATACAATTAAATAAATATATTATAGATATATTACCTTCAAATCATAGCGTAGATGAACCGTGTTTACTTTATCTTATTTCGGATGGAAAAAAGACTGTTTTCTATGGTACTGATACACGACCATACGCTGTGCAAGAGTTGTTTCGGAGTTACTCAGATACTATACTTGATGCAATTATAAGTGATTGTACATACGGTAATTATATTAATTCTAAAGGGCGTCATATGGGGTTACCCGACAATATTCGAGTAAAACAAGAAATGGAAACAATGGGTTTGTTTTCTAATAAATCATTATATATTTTAACACACTTTTCTCATGACTCTTTAAAACCTTATTCCGAAATAGCAAGAGAAGCCCATAAATATGGTATGAGTGTTGCTTATGATGGTATGGAGATATGTTTGTAATCCTTGTAAATTTATCTATTATTTGTGTCTGTGGGAATTTTATCACCAGGCTTTTCACCTTTTTCTTAACAAATAGTTCCTTGAGTAAAAGATGATTAGAAGCGGATATCCATAACCGGTCAAAAAAATCGTAACCAATGCCTAGAGTTTCATTAAAAGGGAAACCACCGAGAATTGCATAAAGATGACATTATTTGAATATGGAGGCCCAAACAGTAAATAACAGGTAACAATAAAATCACCTCCAGTCGAAAAATTAAATATATTCAACTGACTTCGCTGCAAGTTTTTGGCCATTTGTCAAGGGTTTTAGGCAAAAAATTGGGTGATTTTATATATAGGGTCTAAAACCCTTATGGAATAAGGGCTGAAGATTCAGAGAAAGTATTATAGTAAAGAGGAGGTTAATAAATGCAGCATAAAATTTCAGTTCTTATTCCAGCCTATCAATCGGAAAATTATCTATGTCGCTGTTTGGAATCTATTTTAATTCAAACATATCCTAATGTAGAAATAGTTATTGTGGATGATGGATCAACAGATAGGACTCTAGATATTATAAGAGAATACGCTTGCTGTTATTCGAACATCCACTACAAATCGGTAAAGAAAAGTGGCGTTTCAATTGTACGTAATATCTTAATAGCGGAAAGTACAGGTGACTATCTTTTCTTTCTGGATTCAGATGATTTTATTGCAAAAAATGCTTTACAAGTACTGTATCAAGTGTCAAAGGAACACGAGGCAGATATTGTTCAATGTGAAATGGAATTTACTTCAGAAGATACTCTATTTGATATGACAGATAAGGGAAGAATTATTTACACAAAAGAAGAAGCTCTTCGGGCGTATAATCGTACTAGTGAGGGACCGAAATGCATGATGATAGCCAAACTTTGTAAAAGAAATGTATTTAATGGGATTACCTTTCCAAATAATGTGCAAACTCAGGAGGATGAATATGTTGCATTTTTATTAATAAACAACTGTACCACTTTTGTTACAGTTCGCCAAAAGTTGTATGCTTATTATAATAATCCGGGCAGTATCATGCGCAGAAGCTTTGATTTGTTCCAGTATGAAGTATTGCCTGCAGTACAAAATTCAATTGTGTTTTATCAAGAACATAATATGCCAGAACAGGTGAGCCGCATTAGCTTTCGATATCTTACATTACTTCGTTTTTTGTATACAGAGACTTCAAAATCCTTTCCTGAAGAGATTCAACGTATGCAAAAATTGCTTGATGAATATGAAAAAACATTACCTTTCGTTTTGGAAAATCTTAAGTTACCAGATAAAGTAAAACAAGAGTTTCAGAATTGGGGTGCAGAGCCATTATCAGTAGAAAGCCATAATTATTGGGAATACGTTGTGGAAGAAGTTTTACCTAAATAGTTGGAGCATTCCTGTAATTCATAAAACTCGTCAATAGACGAAAAAGAAACCTCTCAGTACAATTAAGATAATCATCTTGGATAAATGAGAAAATCTTAATGAACCGGTGGTTTCAGATAGTGGATTATACTTAGAATCCAAAAATTGAACAAATAAAACAACATTGCTCGTAGGAATTGATAATGCAAGCCAGACACATTTGTCCAGAGCATTTGACTGGAAAGGTAGGAAAATTACAAAAAGGTAAAATCTTTAATAGCAGTATGCAAGACCTCTTTTTCATATATTCGATGGTCTCGTCGATGTTTGCAACTGTTTGGGAAAGCTGATCGATTTGCCGCCGCTGTTGTTCGTTCTGAAGTCTGAGATATCCATTTGTCTCTTTTTAAATTGTACAAGTTCATCCTTTTTTGACTGCATAAGGGAAGTACGCCTTTCTTTTTCAGTGGTGTTAGTGCTATGTCAAGAAAAATACAAGTTAAATGTGAACTTTTCTATTACATGCTGCATTATTTTTTTCATTCCATTTCTCTCAATTTATCCCAATACATACTTTCGTTTTCATTTGGCAAAAGATATCCACAATGGCTATTGATCCTAATGGTACTATAAAATGTATCATGTAAATAAAAAACTTTACACAACAATATTTAAAACTAGTGGGGATTATAATGGTAAAAATAGTTAAATTCTTTAATAATAATAAATTAACTAGAAAAAATATGTTTTTATTAGTTTTTCTCAATTTTTGTATTGCGATATTATCATTGGCTCAACCAGAAGTATTAAAAAGAGCTACTAACGCTATTATTAATAAGAATACGCAGCTACTAATCAATACTATCATACTAACTGCGGTTGCTACTATTTTAAACATGATTATAACGTATGGAAAAGATATCCATACCGTGATTACTAAGAATAAATATGAAAAAACGCTTAGTTCGTTGTTATTGGACAAATTGATTACGATTAAAATGAGTAAAATAAATAAAAAGCAGTTTGGAGATATTAGCACGGTATTAATCAGAAATGTAGAAAGCTACGTTGCATCAGCAGTTTCAGCTGTTTCTGAATTTAGCACGGGTGTATTATCACTTACATTAACAATGATATATATGTTGTTACTAAATTGGAGATTAGCATTATGTGTGTTGGTTTATAATATTGTGATTCGTTCCTTTGCCATTTTTGTTGAAAGAAAAATTAAGAAGAATAGCATAGATATGACGGAGGCCATGAAAGATAGCGGAAACTATCTGGTAACCCTTTTAACTAATATGTTTACAGTACGTATCTATTCCAACCGTGATTTCTTATATAATCGTTTCAAGAAAAAAGAAAATCAAGTTATGCGGGCTAATCTGAAAAGTTTCGTTTGGAGTAATGGATATCAGGATTTTATTTGGGCATTTTCTAAAGCTGCTGAGTTTTTTATTGTTTATGGGGTGGGTGTTTGGCTTATTTTAAGAAATATAGCAGATGTAAGCATTTTATTGACTTATGTTTTTGCTAACGATCTTTTTACAATTGGAATTAATAATATATCTAATTACTCCTCTTTTCGAGCGGAAGCAGAGGCGTATCAAGAATCTTTAGAAGAAATTTTAATAGAAACCGAACTGGAGCAAGGTTCGTGCAACATATCTTTGGATCATCAATTTCAGATTCGATTTGTAGATGTTTCTTTTAGCTATGGCGGTAAACAAACTTTAAAAAAAGCCAATTTTACAATTAACCCAGGAGAAAAGGTTCTTCTGCAAGGTGCAAATGGGACAGGTAAGTCAACAATTCTAAAATTACTGGCCGGCCTGTATCGACCCGATTCGGGTGAAATATTTTATGGAAATGAAAACATTAATAATATACATATTAGCGGTTTAGCGAAGACCTATGGTTACATATCGCAACATAGCAATATGATGGAAGGAGATGCGGTAACAAATATTGCATTAAATAATAACGTAGAAGAGAATCATGCCGATGAGATTCTGAGGAGTTTAAATCTGTCACATATTCAAAAGAATGACCCAAGAAGTTTTTCACAAGGGGAACAGCAACGATTGAATATAGGAAGACTATTTTACCGTATTAATCCGGCATTTATCATGGGTGATGAGATATTCGCCAATATTGATGAGGGTAATCGAAATAATATAATTGAGCAGTTTCATAATGTATATAAAGATGCAACGATTATGTTAATAACACACGAACAAATTGGTTATAAATTTGACCGTGTATTAACCGTAACTGATGGAAAAGTAGTTGAAGAGGTGCGAAATGAAGCAATATAAACGCTTTATCCAATTTGCTAATAATAATCTTTTTCTCATATTCTTATGCTTTTTATTAAATATAGTCTCAGGACTATGTAAAAGTGTAGGAGCAATTTACATTCAACGAATAACGGATGCATTGGAAAGTAACTATATTAATCAACTAACGAAATACATATTAATAGGCGGAATTCTAACGTTTTCTGCCTATATTATCAAATGGCTGGGAGCTGTTGTACCACGATATTTGATGGAGAAGTTAGCATATGAAACTCGGATATCTCTCTTCAAGCACTTACAAAAGATACCGTTTCTAACTTATGAAGGGATACCGATAGGCGAGTTACAATCATTAATACAAAATGATTCTATTAAGGCGGCTCAAATCTTTTATACCGTACTATCAAGAATATTGAACAACCTATTCGTATTTATTTTCTCTGTATGGGCGATGTTGAAAACAGATAAGCAAGCTACTTTTATAACAGTTACAATCGTAATAGGTGCAATAATAATTAACCAAATAATACTAAGGAAAATGAAAGATTACGAAAAAGCAGCGCAGCATTCCTTAGGAGCAATGACGCAATCTTTAGAATGTACGTTTAAAGGAATGGAGACGGTTAAAACTTATTGGGCAAAGGACTTTGTAAAGACTAGTTACTTATATAAACAACAGGAATATTGCACAAATAAATTAAAATCAGCCCAAATTAATGCGATTCGTGTAGTATGGTATACGTTCATAGAAAACCTTTGCCTATACGGCAGTGTTGCATATCTTGGCTATATGGGCATCAGTGACAGGATGTCTGTTGGTGAAGTTGTAATGTTTATTTATCTGATCAAGCAAATTATAATGCCTATTGAGGTGATATTCCGTTGGATGTCTACGTTAGTTACGTCGTCCGCCTGCTGGGAGCGTATACTTAACAAGCTTAATATAAAAAGTGAGGCTATAGATTCTCAAAATTATAATTTACCGTTGGAAGTCGAGAATGTTAAAATAGAGGATTTGACATTTTCATATGACAATTCACCGCCAATTATTAATAATCTAAGTTTATATCTAGAGAAAGGAAAAATCACGGGTTTATTTGGTACGAGCGGAACAGGAAAAACGACATTACTAAAAATAATTTCCGGCTTATATATTAGCTCCAAAGCAATATATAAAATAAATGGCAATAGAATTGACACACTAAGACCTTACATAACATATACATCTTTGGAAAAAAGTATATTTCCGATGACTATTTATGAAAATATAGCATTAGGAGATGATAATGTTAATCCTGAAGAAGTTAAAAATTTATTATTTGAATTAGGGTTCGAACGTTGGATATCCTCTTTGCCGGATGGAATAGAAACTATTGTGAAAAATGAAGATATGTCAGGTGGCCAGAAGCAGGCGATATCAACTGCAAGAGCATTATTATGCCATAAGCCAGTAGTAATATTGGATGAACCTTTTTCTGCCTTAGATTCTAAAAATGAGGAATTCCTTTCTGATGTTCTTAAGAAGGAAAAAAGGAATAAAATTATTTTAATCACTTCACATAGAAGTGATAAGACAAACTTATTTGACTTGAAAGTGATGCTGTAAATAGCATAGAAGAAGATTCTAAGGTGAGATATATAAAGATTATTAGCCTTGGCTGTTTCAACTATGATGATTACTGCTGCACTTGCTGATACACCGTAAGCGCTTAACAATCAACCGGTAGGTTGAAATCATCAATACGTTTTCTCTATTATTTAAGTTCGAACATCGCAGCTACTTCTTCATTCAGGGAAGTAGCTTTGATAACTGGTCATCCTCCATGGTTTCACTCGGGCGATATTCAAATAGATATTTAAAATAGTTGAATACATTTAAGCGATTGGCATTTGACATAAAACAACACTGTAGACTATGGTACATGCCTCTGCTCCGCAGGAGTATCACAGAAAAGCCAACCGCGACCCACAACAAATGACTTTATTTTTTGCACACTGAGATTATTGCTCAGACTGCAGTGCCTATCTTCAAAATATAAGTTGTAGGATAACTTTAAATGTCCCATATAACAAAAGTAGGTCTTATGAATTATCTATAGACAGCAGCTGTTCCATCTCCTGAATAGGAGTAATGGTACAGACATTTTTCATTCTTACAGCATATTGGATCTCTTTGATATCATAATCAGAGTAAGAAGTATGCTGGATCTTTTACCTCGCCTAACTTCTGAATAAAATCAGGCAGGAAATGCTTCTGAACTTTCAGAAATTCTAAAAAATCTTTTTGAAATGCTTTTTATTCTTCTACTGGATGCTCTTGACATGATTTAATACCCCTTTGTGAAAAAGTTTTTATTGTTTTATCATACCAAGAACCTAAAATCCCCATAAAATAATATATTTTATAAAATTTGTAAATAAATTTGACATTTAAATCCATATAATGTACTATATGTAATATAATGTAATTAAATGTTAAATAATAACTATCGATATGATTTTTATTTTGAACATTTTACTTTACATATGAATTTTACATTTAGATGAGGATAAAAATGTGTGAATATGAAGGTTGCCTATAATAAGGGTAATCTGTTATGAAAAGAAAAGCATATTTAGGTAGGGTTAGTATGTTATAAAAAGGTTTTAATAGAAGATAGTAGGAATGCTTATCCAATATAGGTAATACAAAAAATAAACTATAAGATAATTTATCAGGTAATTTACATAATTAGACATTGAGTAAATAGTGTAATATGAAGTAAACATATAAACAGAAATGCCAAAACACAAAAATATACGGAGGATAAAATGGAGAATGTAAAAAAGATAAGAGTTGCCTTTGCAGGTGTAGGGTCAAATACGTCTTCAACAGTACAGACTATCACTCAGGCGAAAGAGTGTAATGAAGAAACACAATTACCAGGAATTAGTTATATGAGTATTTGTGGCTATGAATTAAAAAACATCGACATTTCATGCGCATTTGATGTCGATGAAAATAAGATTGGCATAGATGTTGCTTCTGCAATATTTACCCAGCCCACTTCATGCAATAAATTTTGTGAAGTACCTCTTCAAAATGTATCTGTTGTTCCAGGACCATTATTTGACGGCTTGGATGGAGACTTAGGAGAGAAAGTAAAAGCACATAAAAAGTGTTATGAGAATGATACTGATGATGTCGTAAGGATACTTAAGGAAACAAATACAGATGTATTAGTATGTAATCTGCCAACAGGATCTCGTAATGCGGTTAGAGCATATGCGCTGGCGTCGGTTATGGCAGGTGTTGCCTTTGTTAATGCTACTCCTGAGATTGTTGCAAGGGATCCTGAAATTGAAGCAAAGTTCAAAGCTTATAATGTGCCTCTATTGGGAGATGATTTGAGGAGTCACTTAGGTGCGACTACTTTACATATGGCTTTAATTGAATTGATGAAATCAAGAGGTATTAATGTAACTAATACGTATCAATTAAATTTTGGTGGTAATATGGATTTTTATAACCTTGCTAGTCCAGGACGCTCATTAAGTAAACAAAACTCCAAGAAGAATGCTCTTTTTGCAGCAGGTATTGATGCAAGTAAGGTATCGGCAGGGCCAAACGGTTATGTAGAATACTTAGGTGACACAAAAATATGCTATTTGCATTTAGAGGGCGATTCTGTACTAAATTCAAATATAACTATTGAGCTGAGACTTGAGGTACAAGATAGCCCCAATGCAGCAGGTGTTATAGTAAATGCAATTAGATTGGCGATGGTCGCACGAGATAGAAACATGGCTGGTTCTATAGATTCTGTTAGCCCTTATCTATTTAAAAGCCCAAGATTTGGCAAAACAGAGCAAGAAGGACTTAGGGATTTTGTTAACTTTATTGGGTAAATAGTAGTAAGACAAGTGTGTCTAAAGAGGAGGATAAATGATAAATATCAATGTAAATAATCAAAAACTAGGGGATATTGCACCTTATGAATTTGTTGAGCGAAAAGGAGTGGGGCATCCGGATACAATTTGTGACATGATTGCAGAACGTGCTTCCATGCTGTATTCACAATATTGGAATGAGAATTATGGACGGATCGCACATCATTGGTTTGATAAAGTAATGTTGATTGGCGGTGAATCTGTAATAGAATTTGGATATGGCAAAATAGTGAAACCATATAAAATTATTTTTGCTGGTAAATGTGCTAAAAGCTATAATAATAAGGCTATTCCTCTATACAGTATATTGAAGCAGGCATGTGTTGAAATATTATCTAACGTACTAACTGGTTTTATCGCTGAAGAGCATATAACTATTATTGATGAATTAGTTGACTATAGTGGTGCGGGAAGACTGAATGCAAGATATAGGCCACAAAGGAATGAAGATTTGATAAAAATTGGTGAGACTGATCAGGTATCAAATGATTGTAACCTACTGTCTGCATACGCACCTTTAAGCGTAATGGAACAAATAGTACTGTTTATTGAAGGATACCTAAATGGGAATGAATTTAAAAATAATTATAATGATACGGGTTGGGATGTAAAGGTTGTTGGTGTACGTGAAGGAAATGCGTATTCACTTCTTGTTAATATGCCGCTTTTGGCCAGTAAAATTACATCATTGAATCATTACTTTCAGCGAAAAGAGATGATTGTTGAGGCTATTAACAAAAAACTGGAAGAACATTTTCCTATAAAAGTTGAACTTAATTTGAATCCACAGGATGATAGTGGGCACATATATTTGACAGTTCTAGGAAGCGCTGCAGATACCGGTGATGTAGGAGTAGTAGGACGTGGAAACAGAATTAATGGCCTAATTACTCCTATGAGAACGATGAGTATTGAAGCACCAAATGGAAAAAATCCGATTGATCACACTGGTAAAATTTATGGAGTATTAGCTAAAAAAATTGCAGCTGAGCTTTATGAAGAATATAAAACACCGGTTGAAGTTCATATATTTACTGCAAAGGAGTCTAAATTGCAAGAACCTGATGTAATTAATGTTGATTTTTATTGTCAGACAATATCAGAAGAGAATAAACAGACGGTTAAACAAAAAATACAGCATATGCTATCAGAGGTTCATCAAATAACTAATATATTGATTTTTGATGGAGTAGTTATGTGTTAGAGATGTTAATGGGATAATTGAAATAATTATCCCATTATATGTTATTTTTATGTTTATTTATGCTGATGTAATAATGTTGGCATTAAAGAAATTGGTATTTTACACAAATCGATTAATCTTAATAAAAATATAAATGTGATAATAGTAAAGCTATACTTAGATAGGGGTGCTACTCTTGAAAACATTATTTATGAAAGATGGTTATATGGTGTTGGTCATCGCTAATGATCGAATAATTGAGAAGGTAAAAAGTTTGTCTTTTGGTTACTTTGAAACCAGTCCTATAAATAATAATGAATACAATAATTGGACTATTATATGTTGTGATAATAATTTTAATACTAATGGTTACAAAAAAATCTCAGTACAGCCACTAGGAGAACCTGAAAATACTATGCTTTTAAATGTTAATATTAAAACTATTATTTTTGAACATCAACTGTCAGAACAATGGATAGTGCAAAATATTACCAGGATGGTTAGAGCTTTATTGCGTTTACAGTGCTACGAATCAGGAGCCTTATTTGTACATGGCGGACTTGTTAATTACCTAGATAAGGGAATAGCTTTTATCGGGCATAAAAAATCAGGGAAAACTTCTTCGATTTTATCACTATTATCGTTTGACCAGACATCGTTTGTTTCTAACGATGATATATCTTTCTCTATTCAAAATGATGAATGGATAGCCGAGGGATGGCCGCGTTCAATTGTTGTTAGGCAAGACACTCTTGAAGTGTTGTGTGATCAAATAGAACTTGATTTGGAGATGCTCAAACATCCTTTAAATAAGTACAATAATGAAAATGCAAATAACAATACAATATGTTTTTATCCAGATGAATTTTCGAATATTTTTTCAAAGTCAACTATGGATAAGTGTTCTTTAAACTATTTGATATTTCCATGCTTTTCACCTAGAAATGAATCATCTGCTAAATTAACAAGGCTTAGTCTGGACAACGCACTGAATGTACTTAATAATAACATACTATTGAATCCAGAAAAATATATTGATCATCTATTACCATATTTTAATTTACCAAATTTACTTACATTAAAGGATATTACAAGAAAGATTGTAAGTGCTATTCCATGTTATAGTTTGGAGCAATCATTTTCAAACTTAAAGGAAGGATCATTGAAAATACAAGAAATGATTAAAAATGATATGAATGTATTTGAATAGGGTGAAAAAATGACAAATAATATATATGATGAGAAACAACTAGCTACAATAGTTTTTAAAACATGTTATGGTTATTCTTGTGATAATATTAATTTTACGCGTTTAGAAAGTGCGAGTCCAAATATTAATTGGTTAGTCCAAAATAATGATTATGCTTTTGTCCTTAGAAAATGCATGATAAATAATAATCAGGATTATTTTAATTATCTAGAACAAATTATTGATTTATTGAATTCATATGGGATACCGGTGCCGCAACTAATCATGGCTAAGGATGGACAAAAGGAAGTATATTGTGAAGGTAATTGGTGGCAACTTAGATTATATATTGATGGTAGACCATATAAAACATCTGATATAAGTGATGCTTTAGAAACTGCAAAATTACTATGTAAGTTACATACTATTCCAGTATCAAATATAGAAACAATACATTTTATTCATGATCCATATTACTGGTTACTTAACCCTGATAAAGAAATAGAAAATTTAGAATATTTTCTTAAGACCAATAGGAAAGACAAAGATGAAGTTATCAAGAAATATAAATTACTAGTAAAGGATGCTTTAAAATATATAGATATAGAGCGATATAATATACTAAATAGATCGATTATTCATGGAGACTTCCATGGAAACAATTTGGTTTTTGTAAATAATAGTATTAGCGGATTGTTAGATTTTGATTTTATAAGTGTTAATGCACGAATTATTGATGTTGCGCAAAGTGTTTATTTGATGGCAAGAAAGCAACGAGGTTCTTTTGTTTTAGATAAAAATATAATATTAAAATATTTAGAGATATATAATGAGTGCCATAAGCTATCCCATTTAGAATATCATGCTATGATTCCTTTACTACAATTGAGATTATTACCCAGAAGTGAATATTTAGTTGAATTAGATAAAAAAGCACCACATTTGTTAAATTGGCAATTAGAATGGTCATTAAATGCAGCATCACATGCTAGGGAGCAGTTGATAGAAGCTATTAAAATAGCTTCAGAAACAAATATTTGTACTTAATAGATTTACTATAATTTTCCAAAATTATTAATCTAAATAAGTTTTACGGTACTCTATACCGCTTAGTTATTGTATTTCTTCTACATTAATGCCATGAGCACCTACAGTATGACTGAAAATGTCAAAGTTCCGGATATCGGTTCGGGTATATAACTTATTCATTTGGTTCAGATGTCTAGACATTGTCATTTGTAAATTTAAAAGGCTCAATGAGTATTTCACCATCAGAAGATATGACTGAAGCGAATACGTCCACCAATGGAAAATCATCGTAGACTTGATTGAAATAAGTACTTATGGCAGAGAGCCAGGCACATCCAGCTGATACATCAAGTAATTAAGACTACAGCGAAAAATCAGAAGTCTACAGTGCCTGAACGTATTATATTCACAAAATAAATCAAAAAAGATAGGAAAGTATGATTATTACTTCTGAATTAACCATACAAGGAAAATATGTACAATCTGAATGAATTAAAAAATAGATTACAATTAACATCAATTGATATAATAAATTCACGCATGGATGTAGAAGTTTATAAAGTATATAAAAACGAACAGCCATTTTTTCTTAAAATACATAATCAACATAATAATTTTATTAGAGAAGTTGAAGCAATAAAGCAATTATCCAAAAAAATGTTTCAAGTACCAAATTTAGTCGAAGTCGGTACATTTAGTGGTTCATATTTCTTTATTCAAGAATGGTGGGAAGGGGATACATTGCTTAGCATTTTTTCACAAATGGATTTTGCAGAAAAAAAAGACACTTTATTTCAAGCTGGTCAGTTGCTTGGTAAATTAAATTTTTGCATGACAGAAGATGAAATAAAAAGTTCAGAACTTTGGAAATATGCATATGAAGGAATTTCGAATTATAATAGCTATTCTTGGAAAAACATCTATGTTAATCAATTTCCAAAATGGTTAGATATAATAGATCTTAAGTTTCAAGATAATGGTCAAAGTATAAAAGAAGCACTCTATAAGACTATGGCTAAAATCGCGGAATTAGATGAAGCGTGTAGAATTGGAGTAATACATAGAGATTATGGTCTACGTAATCTTATGATTAAAGACGGTAAACTTATAGGAGCTATTGATTTTGAATATATGATAGCAGGAGATCCAATATTCGATCTATCTAAGTTAATTTTTAATGATATAAGTTATAACGATGATATTGAGCTAAGAAACAGTTTTTTCTTAGGATGGCAATCTCAAACGCATATGGAGATACCACAAGAGAGGTTACAACTTTACCTAGCAGTTCAAGGCGCTGGAGCCATACAGTGGGTTGATAAACAACCAGCTACTGATCGAGAAAAATATAAAGAATATCGAAATAAAGGAATAGACATCTTATTATCTGCAACTCGTAATTTATAATTGAAGTTTAGGCGAATCCAAGGAGGTATCTATGTATTCAATAAAAGTTGATTCGCATGTTCATTCTATCGCTAGTATACATTCATATAGCACTATTGAAGAGTGTGCTAAACAGGCATCCAAAAAAAACTTAAGTTGTATTGCTATAACAGATCATTTTGGACCAGTTTTTTCTTATCCTTCGCTTTTCCAATCATATAGTTCATTATCTAATATGAAATGTCTTCCATCTTATATTAATGGGGTAAGAGTATTGCGAGGAGTAGAAATTGATATTGTCGATATTGAGGGGCACTTAGCATTTTACAATACAATGCCCGACTTTTCCCCCAATGTAAGTATTTGTGATAGATTAATGAATAGCCGTGAACTTGTTATTGCTAGTGTTCATGCTTTTGGTAGAAAATTTGGGACAATTAATCAAAATACGCAAATGTATATAAATGCTTTGCTTAATCCATATGTAAACATTATTGGACATTGTGACCGTGATAATATTCAATTTGATCTTAATGAGATTTTGTATGTTGCAAAAAAAGGAGGAAAGATTATCGAAATTAATAATCATTCCTTAAGTTTTGGTGAAGATGCTTTTCAAAGATGTAAACTAATTGCAGAAAAATGTGCTCAAAAAGGTGTATACATCTCAGTTGGGAGTGATGCTCATAGTGCTTTTTCAGTTGGTGAATTTAATGATACTATAACTATGTTGGAAACAATTGATTTTCCGCAGAATTTAATAGCAAATGCAGATGAAAATAGGTTATTTGAAGTTTTGAGTCAACAATCACACAAAAAAGAATGAAACAATCTTAATAATATTACTAGTATAAAAATAAAAGTGGAAGAAGCTCAGTAAATCAAGTTTCTTACCACTTTGTTATTGTGTATTGATGAAAACATGTATTGAAAATGCTACAAGTGTAGAAGCAAAAAAAAATCGCAAAACCTGTTTAACTCTTCGTTAAACAATGGATAAAATGAAATAGTCACCTATCGAAACTCTTTAAATATTGCTCGAATGCGATATCACTTTTAATTTTTTGTTCATCGTAATATTTATTCAATACTTGTGTATATTTATTATCTAACTCAAGTGATAATTTGACCTGCTTTCGTTTTGATATGGCACCTTGCAAGTACATAAATTCTATTGCCTGTTCTATGTATTGTTTTTTTGGAGCAATTCGGTCAATTGATAGTTCATCAATTTTATACCTAATCATTCTTTCTGCACGTTTCATATTACCACCTTAGTTTGAATGTAACATTTTATACAATATGTATCCTTAAAAAAGTGGGAGAGGTATATTACTCTTTAGCTACAGACCCTTGACCGTTATCCTCTTTTATGTGCTAGAACCCACTATATAAATTCTTAGTTCTATTCATATATTTCTTTGTCATATCCTTTATATATTTCTTCATATTGATTTATTTTATCTGTAATAGCATTTAAGCTTAGTTGTAATTGCCAATCATATCCATGCCCTAATTCTATACATATTTGTTCTCTTTTTACATCCATTCTTTCTAATTCTTTTTTACACTGTATTTTGTTCATTCTTAATCCTCCAATATTATTATATAGTATTAGATTTATTGGAGAGAGTGAGAGGGGCATCTTATAGGACTATCACCCCTTTTATTTGTCCGAACTCATATTCCTTAATTCATGATTTTTACTCTCTTCTTACATTTTTAACCAATTTCCAATCTTTAGCCGTTGACATTGACTTTAGTCAACGATATAATATATTTATCCTAAATATTTAACTAGATACGGCAATATCTAGTATTTATTCAATTTTCAATATGCGACCACTAGCAACGTATTTTACTAGGGTTATGTAAAGCTTAAACCGCTTACTTACATACTCGACAACGATGGATTTCTCGATAGAATACCAACTAACAAACCGTTCCAACAAGCAGTTATCTAACAGCTATCTGCTATATGTATATTTTACCAAATTTTGTAGCAGTTGTCAAGCAGTTATCTGCTTTTTTAATAATATTTTAGAGGTGAACTATGGGCAAAAACTTGCAAAAACAGTATCCATTTAGAACTGATGATATGATCATAAAAAAGATAGATTACATTGCTGATTTAAATACTAGAAATAGAAATCAACAAATTGAACATCTATTAAAAGAATGCATAAATGATTATGAAATAAATAATGGTAAGATTATAATCGAAGAGGACGGCAGCATAACTATTAATAAACCTAATTCAAAGGTCGTATCATCCAATTTAAAAAGTGGATAGAAGAGCATAAGGATCATTAATAATCCATATGCTTTTTTATTACCATTATTTACATAATAGAAGAGGACTGAACCTTTATAAGTTCAATCCTCATTTCTTTAAATTCCTATTCCACAACCTCTTAATTGATAAAATATAAGAATGGATGCCAATAAAATTCTCACAAATAATGTACTCCAATGGCCCAACCCCTTTGTTTGTTTTATATGATGCCTACGATTGATTTTACCGTAATAATCATACGTTTGATTACTTTTGTTTTCATAAATCTTAATACCCTCATTTAGTTCCTTTTCCCACTTCTTTTTTCTTTTGTTCATACTCCACCCCAATATGATAATTTTACCCATATTATACCATATATTTCTATAAGATGGAATACATTTAATTGACATTATTATACATTTCCTTTATAATGAAATTAATTTATTCCCCAAATTAAAGAGAAGAGGACTGAACTGTTTATTTGTTCAATCCTCATTTCTTTATTTCCTATTAAAATTTTCTATTATTAAATTCCCTATAAATCTATCTATTTCTTCCCAATGAATTATAATTTCGATTATCAAATACAAACACACTAGAATTCCAAGTACAATTACTATAAATAAACTATCTGAAATTAATTTCATTTTTTCCCCTTCTCTATATAAAATATTGTATATGAGTAAAGACCCCTATGATTGCATTCACAAGCGTCCTTATATGATAGTGATGTTTCAGTTATAAATTTAATATCATGACTTTCTAATTGCTTAAGCGTATATCCTAAATCTGCATATGTACATTTTATAAATTCCATATCAAACCTCCCAATCAAAAGGAATTTCCATGTATGTTGCATCATCCCAACAATCACTTAATAACTCTCTACACTGGTCTATAAATTTATCAAAATCAAAGTCCTTATAAACTAAATACATCATATGACTTTTGTTTATCTCTTCTTTCATTTCAATGGCATTATTCATATGTCTTATAATTGTATTTCTCTCCATTACACCACCCTCTGATACTCATAGTACCTTACATACTGTGGATTGTTTTTACTGTCTATATATTCCTTTTCTGTCATCATTGTAAAGCCCTCTTGATTGATTAAATCATAATGTAAATCCATATGAGTTGACTTCTCATTATAATGAAAATCATTTTCTGAGGTATTACAATTCTTTGACTGCCAATATCGCCTTTTACCCTTTATGGTACTTGTCAAATCCTTTGTTACATACTTTGCTATATACATGCTAACTCTTTGGGTATCCACCACCTTAGTAGCAGTAGTAAAACCATATTTGTATTTACCGATGTTATAAATTTTTTCCTCTCCATTTTCAGTCACATGACCACTATCGGTAAACTCTAACCCCTCACAATTTGACATGATACCATGAAAGTGATACCTACCAGATTTATGTAACTCTGGTACAAACAAATATTTCATATCCTTACAATAACGTTTCCTTGCATCCTTAAGCCACTGTGATAACTTCTTAGTACAAACATCGTAATCAAAACTATCAACTTTCTGTGGGTCAAATGTAACTGTTACAAACCATTCCCAATCATTTGCCCTAGCATAATCATATATTTTATTTTTTGACCGCCTTGAACTGTTTTTAAAACTTCTGTAAACTCTATTTTTGTATTCCTCAATCGACTTACATTGTTTAACTATATCTTTCATTTTTCTACCTTTCAGTGGACTATCAAATCCAACTACTACAGGTTTACTATAAACAACTATTTGTTCGTTATTACCGAACATTCGACGCTTTACATTATAATAATTTTCAATGATTAGAACCCCCTTTTTAAGGAATGCCCCTTAAGTGTAGCTATAGTCTAGTAAAAGGGAAGCGTCTCACGTGCCGTTGAGAAGCTTCCCTTTATATGAATTATTTTATGTCTACGATTGGTATCTTTTTTATGATGAACATTGCTGTCTTTATTATTCTGTCCAAATTCAGAACTCCAATGACAAGAGGTATCATTATCTTGACTAAGCTAAAATCTACAAATACAGCAGCGAGAGAGACACCATCAAACATGAAATCGAATACATAATCTACCACTGTTACAATTTGTGGTGACAAATCCGGTAATACACCTAACAATGCAAATATTGCATCAAATATAACTAATCCCAAATTAAGCATCCATTCAATTATCATATTAGTTACCTCGTATGATTTCATCACCCTTTTTGATTGCTAAATCTAAAAAGGCAATTATCATTATAAAATCCGTAATTAATAGATATATAGAATACATTTGAGAATATGTCGATTGCTTTAATTCCTGTGTTATATTATAATTCAATCCACCATATATTTCATATCCAAACACTTCCATCCTAGGTATATGCAATACACAATCAGTAACATCTAAAGTCATTACAGCCATTAAAAATTGTATTACCAATGTTAATGGATAAGTTAATATTCCTGCCTGTTCTTCCATAGTATTTTTACAATGCGTTATAAATTCATCTACAGCAACGCTACTAGGAACAAAAAGCCATTCAAACAATTCTTTCAATCCGTTCATTAATCCATCCAATAAACCATCCAACCAACCTGGCGTATCATCTATTACACCAGCACCAGTAGGGTCTAATGTCGATATCAATTCTATATCTGCAGTTGTATCATGCACCAAATAACCTTCCAAGGATGAAACTACTTCTGGAGTTAATGGAATAGTAACCCCACGATTACCCGTAACAATATCTGTTATTCCGTAAGTAGGAATATATATTCTATCTGTTACTTGTACTGGATTTCCAACAAAAACTTGATCTGGTTCTACCAACGTTGTCATATTAGACGAATTCAGTAAAGCCGTAGGACTATAACCTAAATTATTAGTTACAACGACCCCAGACATTTTAGGAACAATAAATGTCCATTCATATAATTCACTATATTGAGAGTCAATAGCAGTCATAGTATTTCCATTAAAAATGACATTTTTTACATTAATTCCTTGAAAATTATTTAATAATTTACTTGTCGTTTGATTCCAACTATATCCCAAAGCATAAAATGTGTTTCTTGTTCCAGTATGAGCTTGCGTTCCAGCCAGTATAGACGACCAAGTACCTGTCATAATATCCATAGTTTTATATGTAGTATGGTCTATAAAATTAATAATTAATGTATCATCCATTTTATCAGTAGATAAATGATCTGTATTTGAACCATAAATAAAATTTTGTATCCCTGTAGTTAAATTGTTCAATCTAATAACGGGTGCATATGTATTTAATGTAGCAGTAGGATGATTATCTAAAATAATTTGATTACTTGAACTAGCTAATTCATACACATTTGACATTTGAACTGTAGAACCAGTTATTTGATGCATATCATCAAGACCATATGTAACAGCATAATCAGCAGCCCATGCCTTGGATGCTTCTAAAATACTTTCAGGTATAATAATACTATCTCCATCAGTAATATCACCATTATCTATCTTCTCAGCTATATCATTACACCATGTTTCAACAGCAGAACTAGCACCCTCATACCAATTTTTGAATGCACCCCATATTGTTTCTTTATTCTGATATATTTCATAACCAGCATAAGCAACAGCAACACATACTAATACAGGTATAACAATTCCTAATGCTGCACCACCTACTACAGCAGCACCAGAACCTACAGCAGCTACCTCTTGTAAATTCATTGCTAAGTCAGAGGCTAATGCTTCTGACTGAGAATAATCGTTTTGTAATACTAAAAATAATGTCATTAAAGTTAACATCATAGAAAACAAACTACTCTTTGTTCTAATCATACATTAACGCCCCTTCCTTATTTGTCTGAATATTAAATAGAAGAATAGTGCCCCTACTATAATACATAATGCCTTTAATGAATAACTTATATCATCCAAATATATAATTACTTGACTTAAATCTGTAGTTTCTGCTGCATATGCTTTACAGCAGAAGAGGGTAGAATATAATAAAATCATGAAAATACATACATATATTTTTTTCATAACTACCTCACAACTTGATGTACTTGTCACCAAATACCATACTTAAAAACATATTAAGTATTTTTTCTGCAAATCCAAAAATAAATCCGATAGGCATAGCCAACATGAGGAACATTATAACTAGATTAATTAGATATTGATAGTTTAATTCCATCATTGTACATTCCCTCTTTCTGTTGCTTTTCTCCGGCAACAAATTTTCCTTTAATTATCTTATAATAAGTGTCATATCTATTATACATTTCCTCTGGATTATGAAACCAAAAGAAATTTCTTCTTACCTTACCTTTAATTTGTGTGTCTGCAGAACTGTCAGTCTCAATACTATCTCTATCTATTAAACTGTTTCTTTGTACACAACCGAAGTATTTCCGACACATTACCACATTCGAAAATTGTTCTCTTAAAGGTTTTGCCATTCTGCCGAATACTTGACTAGTAGAAACAATGTGTTTTCTTTGTTTACGTTGCTGTGATATTTCCGTGACAACTTCCATATTAATATTCTTACTTTCTAAGCTATTAAGATAAAGTTGTATTTCATCAACAAAATATATTACACCGAATTCTCCATTTTCATATTTCTTAAAATCATCGTTATCATTAAATGGAAATACTCTGTTTTTCGTCATGTATTCAGTGTACATAATGTAGTCAATTTCTGTTTTCTCATGACCCAAATCTATTAAATCGTTTATTTCATTGATTTTGTTTTCTTTATAATCGTCTATTGTTACAACAGGATATTTAGTTAGTAGAAGATTAGTGACAAGTATTGCCTTAGGGTACATTTCCATTAATTTATATACGTAATTAACTCCACTAAGAGTTTTTCCAGAACCCTGTGGACCTACAAAAATAAGAAGTCCATCGGCTTCCATATAATCTGGGTGTTCCATATGGAATTTAAATCTATATTTTATGTACCTAATAATATTAACAGGGTTCATACTTTCTTTTCCGCACTCATTTATCATTGCCATATAATCACCTCTGATTGAGAAATGGCACTATATTTTCTATAGTGCCATCAATGCATTCTTATTATTAAAATTGTAACTTGCCTTTTTTGAATGCCGACATAATACTACGAACAAGTTTACGAGCACCGAACCACAACAATACAAATCCCATACCAGCACCGATACAAGCAGCAATTATTAATGCAATTTGTGAAACGGATATTGAACCCATTATTGCATCTTGAATAGGATCTAAATCTAACGGAGCAGGCGTAACAGCAGCAAATGCAGTACTACACAATGTCATAGCGAATATCATGGCCATTGTTAACATTAATCCTAACTTACTTTTACTGAATTTCTTGAATACATTTTTCATACATTTTTCCCTTTCTTGATTTTTGATATGTTTAGGCATTAAGCCTTGAAACCTGTTTATGCACCCATGAGCAACTCACTTCGTTCAAACATCTAGGGTCTTAGTGGCGAATGCTGTCCGACTTCCAAACCATCGGCACAGCAAGCATTCGATTTACTCATTCTCCATTTATAATGACGGGCACCGATAGAAGAGGGAGTAGTCAACTTTACGGCTTTTAACTTGCTTTCATGCCCTGTTTTACGTCCGTAATAACACGAACATCATTCAGTTCATAATAAGTCTTTTCCTTGACCGTTTTGATTGTTAATTCTACTGCAACAGTTGTTGCAACTGGTACATTTTCCAGTTTTGCAAACATTACTTTATCAGGATAAAATACCTGACTTGATAAACCTTGCATAAGACCAATTTTTAAATATTCCTCTTTACCATCACGTGACATGGAACGTTCAGCACCCATGAATACAAATAAGCCATTAACTTTCATAATTATACATTTCCTCTCTGCCTTTTTGGCTAAAAAATAGTTAATATTTATCATGCTACAAGTGTAGAAGCATAAAAAAATCGCAAAACCTGTTTAACTCTTCGTTAAACAATGGTTTTGCGAATAGTAGGAAATATAGATAAAACAGAGATTTAATTAAAATCTCTGTTCTCCAACTATCCTTTGTAACTCCATTATCTCTGCTTTTGATAACTCTTGGTTTTTTAAGTACTCTGCTAAAAATGTACTTAAGGAACCATTATATAATTTATTTAATAATACTTTTGTTTCAATTGTTTGAACGGTTCGTTTGGATATTGAAGCCTTACATAAAAATCCTGGATCTTCACGTTTAATTGCACCTTTTTCTATTAATCGCTTGATTACTGTATAGGTGGTATTTTTTTCCCAACCGATATATTCCTTAATTATCTTCGAAATATCTTTTGCAGCCAATGCTTTGTTAGACCACAACAATTCCATGATATTAAGTTCTCCTTCGTGAAGCCGAATTTCTGGTAACGACATGATATCACACACCCCTTTTAACATTAATTCTTGTTCTACCACTGTAGAATAACATATATAGTGTTTGACTTCTCCTTCATACACTATATATTGTATCAAATTAAACATTGCAATTTAGTAGCCCAACTTGTCCAACCCATAAAATATGTAAAATTATAACATGTCGATATATGCTGTAAAATAAGGTACCTACCGTTGTAGAACGTTTATATAATTATAATGAAAATGTATCTACACACGTAGACCGTAATCTGTATTTCTATACTATATTAATAGAAAAAATTTGTCAACCATTTTCTTAACAATTTCGTAAGTAAATAGTTAAAATATGGCATTAAAGGCAAAATACGGCATAGTAAGGAACATATTTAATTTGATTAGAAAAGTCGAAGTTTCTAGAGGATATTTTTATTGCATATGGAAAGTCGCATTTTTGCTTTAATACACTAAGACTTTTTGATCTTGTATTATCACTGTCATGAATTTCTATTGGAATTAATTCTTTATCTTTTACAAAAAGAAAATCTATTTTCGCCATTGAATCAGATTCCCAGAAGGCAAAGGGATAATTTTTAGCCTGGAGGGACTGTGCCACATAATTCTCCAACAATGCTTTTTTATGATTATGATCAAAGGAATTGCCCTGCTCTTCTGCTATCTTCGTATAAAGCATACCGATATCAGGTAAATACAATTTAAAATTTGTATTAGCTTCTTCATCCTTTACCCAATTTTCTGACTTAAAAGTTGTCGTAGGATTTAAAAGCTGCTCATTATTAATTCGATTGCATTTAATAACGTAATTAATTTCGGTCAGCTTCCGAATTGCATCTTTGTACATGGCATGGGTTGTACCTTTTCTAATCAATTTATACTGGAACTTCTTATTATCCTTCTGCAATTGAAGTACTAGACTGTCAAATACTTGGTTCATTTTTAATGCATCACTATCCGGATTATCTTTCAGTATATAGTCATGATAGGAACCAATTAGAAAGTTGTGACGCTCAGCTACATTTACAGTAGAGGACAAATTCAGATATTCATTCACCAAACTGGGCATCCCACCAATTTGCAAATAAAGTTGGTGAAGTGCCAGAAGTTCTTTATGTACGATATCAGGTATTTCTTTATTCAAATTAAAATGGTTTATAACTGTTTCAATATACCATTCATTACTGGTTGCTCTTAAAAACTCATCAAATTCAAGTGGATATATTGGTAACTGAGGAATAAATTCCTTATACTCCTCAGGAATCGGATAACTTGAAATAGCTATTATATAGTTGAAAATACCAGGTAATTGAATGGATTTTAATACCTGCATTACTTCTTCACAATAACTAATTTCATCAAGAATTAGTATTCTGTTATCCGAAGGCAACTCTAAGTCCAGTTTATAATATTCAATTAACTGTTCTTTCGCCTTCTCCGGATCGGAGGATAGAAAAAGTCTAGAAGCAATAGGTTCTCGTTCGAAATTTAAATAAAAAATTTGTTCAAAAAAGGCCTTAGCAAAATCATATGCAAGATAAGTTTTGCCCACGCCTTTTGCTCCTGTAAGTAAAATTGGCTTTCCTGTATTTAATGTTTTCCATTCAATTAGCTCGTCTATTAATTTTCTTTTCAATGAAAGTTACCCCTTACGTCTTAATTTCCCTAACAATTCAGTAAAATAATCTGGAAGTGGTGCTTGAAATTCAATATACTCCTTTGTTGTCGGATGGATAAAACCTAATACCCCAGCATGCAAAGCTTGTCCCTCGAGATGAAAGGGATCCTTATTGGGGCCATAGACGATATCTCCAAGAAGCGGATGATGGATACTTGCCATATGAACTCTGATTTGATGTGTACGTCCTGTTTCTAATGAACACTCTATGTGCGCATATTGATTACCAAAATTTTCTATTACTTTGTAATTAGTGACAGCTTCTTTCCCATTCTTATAGTTGATGGCCATTTTCTTACGGTCTTTGTAGTCTCTACCAATGGGCGCGTCCACTCTTCCACTATCTGTTTTAAGTGCTTGATATACGATGGCCTGATAACGCCGGTTAATCGAATGAATCTTTAACTGCTCCGCAATGAATTGATGGGCCTTATCATTCTTACAAGCGATCATAACACCAGTGGTATCCCGATCAATTCGGTGTACGATGCCGGGACGCATAACCCCGTTAATCCCGGACAACTCACCACTGCAATGAAATAATAAAGCATTAACAAGAGTTCCGGTTGCATGACCCGCTGCAGGGTGAACGACCAGCCCTTTCTGCTTATTGATGATTATGATGTCCTTATCTTCATATATGATATCGATAGGGAGGTTCTCTGGTACGATTTCAGCCACTTTGGGTTCAGGAAGGATAATACTGACATTGGAGCCGGTTTTAACCTTAGAATTGGCTTTTACGAGCTTGTCATCCATGAAAATCCTGCCATCATCAATGAGTCTTTGAATATAATTACGGGAAATCTCATCTTGAATCTCAGAAAGATACTTATCAACACGAGTACCGTTATTCTCATCCATAACAGTAAACTCTAATATCTGCTCTGATTCTGGCAATTCCACTATTTCTTCATCCATGGATTTTTATGTCCTTTCCTAAATCACTATTTAATAAATGATATAATCAATTATTTCTAAGAAGTTTTATTTTATTTCTTCTCTTTATCCTTCTTTTTAAACTTGAAAACCTGATCAAGGAAGGCAAAATCCTCCTCCTTGTAATAGAATATCGCAAAAAGGAATAATAAGACGGAGGATACTGTCAGGTAGCTGTCAGCAATATTAAATAATGGAAAATTAATTATTTCAAAATAGATAAAGTCAACTACATAACCTAGATAAATACGGTCAATCAAATTACCTACTGCTCCAGCCAGAATAAATACACTAATTATTTTTAAAGGATTATATTTCTTATCCTTCGGTATTTTAAAATAAAGGTATACAATAAATAATAGTATAAAGAAGGTTAATATTTTTAAAAATGAAACTTTACCGCTCATAATGCCCCATACGGCACCGCTATTTTGGTGATAATCAAGATTTAATATCTTAGGAATTATAACAATCGGATCATTGTCCATTATTGTGGCCTTTACCCAGAATTTCACTGCCTGATCAATACCTATTAAAACAAGAAATAAAATCAAATGCTTAATCCGTTGCTTCATATGACCTCCATGTGTGCGTTTTCGCTTGTATTTTATCTTACTTATTCCATAATAGAATGAATTGCTTCAAGCATTTCATCTTTTGATACCGTCGGATCGATGACTGCACAACCGATATCCTGCAGTAGGATAAATTTGATTTTATCAGAATCCATTTTCTTATCAAGCTTTGTTACTTCATATACTTCTTCAGGTGATAATCCAGAGACGCGAATAGGTTGTTTAAAGAGTTGTATGGTCATCAGAATATCTTCATAGGACGATAAAGATATATATCCACGTTTCATGGATAGAAAGGATGCTGCAGCCATTCCGATGCTGACACATTCACCATGCAACAGAGTTAAATCCTTTAACTTCTCCACGGAATGTCCGATGGTATGACCATAATTTAAAAGGGCACGTTCTCCCTGCTCCTTAGGATCCTTTTCTACTACTACTTTTTTGATGAGACAGCTTCTATGAACCATTTCCTTAATCACTTCATGAGTCTTATTCTTAATTTCTTCAGTATGGTCTTTTAACCACTTATAATAAGTGGTATCCTTGATTAATCCATGCTTAATTAATTCACCAAAACCAGAATAATATTCACGATCTGGAAGCGAAAATAACGTTGCTAAATTCATATACACCAATTTCGGCTGGTGAAAGGCTCCCACCATGTTCTTATACGCTTTAAAATCAACACCGGTTTTACCTCCGATGCTAGAATCAACCATTGACAGGAGCGAGGTCGGAACCTGGATAAAGCGAACACCTCTCAAATAAGTAGCTGCGACGAAACCTGTTAAGTCGCCTACCACACCACCGCCTAAAGCCACGAGAACATCATTACGGTCAAAGCCTGCTACGATTAACTTCTCATAGCATAAACTAACGGTATCAAGGTTCTTACTAGTCTCTCCTGCGGGAAAGATATAGCTTTCTACGGATTTTGCTATAGGAAGAAGTACTTCCTTCATTTGCTTTAAGTAATAATTACCTACATTACTATCGGTGATTATCATAAATCTACGATTTGTCATATCAATCGTATGAATTGCTTCCGCTAATTTACCATAGTTAGGTTCAAAATGAATATTGTATGCGGGTTTATCCTCATAATTAATAGTAAGTATATTTTCCATAAAAAATGCATAACCGTATAAAATGCCTAAGACGAGGTTATGCCATCCTCCTTATCTATTCGTCCTTCATCGTAAAGAATTCAAAACCATCTTCCGTATGGTAGCTTTTATCCTCTGGGGGTTCCGGAAGAAAATTAAAATGAATTTGATTCTGATCCTCCCCTGAAAAATCTTTTGTGTTAGAGTTGTCCATATTCGAATTTGAATTATGTTCTGAAATAGAATATTTTAGATTTGTTATATCGATGTTACTATTTTCTGGGGTGTTTTTATATAAAAAATCATCCGTATTAACAGAAAAACTTTTACTGTTCAAAAGCTCGATTTGTGCATGCAACAGATTTTCAAAATGAATCTTAAACATATCGTATTGCTGCATCAAGTTCAAGGTTTTATGTTCTAATACTTCGATTTGTTTTATCGAATCAGCAAGCATAAGATTTGCTTTTGCCTTCGCTTCCATTTGTATGGCTTCAGCTTCTCTAAAAGCGGTTGCCTTTGTATCCTGCGCAGTCTTCTCTGCCAGAATTAAAGCTCTTTGTAACGTTTTCTCTATGGATTTATAATAGCCTAAGCTTTCATTTGCATCCTTTAGATTCTTTTTTAAATTATTATTATCTTGTACAAGCGCTTCGAAGTCGGAAGAAAGTTCATTTATAAATTGTTCTACATCCTTCTTATCATATCCAATACCAGTTTTAAAAGCTTTTTCTTTTATTTCTGATGGTGTAAACATGTTCTATCCTCCTAAACGTTAAGAATGCAACTTATATTACCAAAGGAATTTACCTAGAACTCATTTTTCTATGTGGAGTGAATTCTGCGATATGAAATATCTTATTTCCATTAAGTCGAATATAATAATATTTTAACAGAATACCTTCCTTTTTTTGTTTGATACGAGGTACCGACATAGACGAATTTACCTAACCCACGTACTGAGACAATGTCATTTTCTTTTAGATTATAACTATTCGTTATTACAACTTTACCTCCTACAAATACTTTGCCGCCTTCGATTAGCCCGGTTAAGCTGCTTCTTGAAGTATGAAATGCAACTGATAAGATACTATCCAGTCGTACGGAGGAAACAGTACCAACAATCTCTTGAAATTGGGGTTTATAATCAAAATTTCTTTGGTCAATAATTGAGGTATTTACCATCGTGTGCTTTACTTTCAGCAGTTGATCTACGATAAAGCTGCTAATTCCTGTATGTGCAAACAGAAAGCCTTCATTTTCATTGATCAGGATATCTCCTACCTTACTTCGATCAAGACCAAGATTAAGTACCGCACCTAAGAAATCACGGTGATTTAAAGCATCACTAAACTTTTGGCTGATCGGAACTACCTGGATACAGGCAATTGGGAAATTGATCTCTTCCTGATTGGTAACCTGTTCGTTTCCACAAAAACAAAGTATTTTTCTCTCGGCATCATTAAATCCTCCGTAAGCAAAATACTTTATCCTTGGTAACTCATTTTTGAGGCTTGTTACTATGTTCTGTTCATTTAAATTCAAAAAATCGGAAAAGAGACAGATACCCCGTGTATATGCAGTATTCGCTAAATCAAGTAGTCGTCTTCGTAAAATTTGTTCATCCTTATCATGATTCATCATAAGCCTAGAATTTCGAATGGAAGGTCGGTGGTTCAAAACCGCTTGCCTGAATCAAATCAAGATAATCTCCGGAGATATCAACCGTATCAGGTGATACAATAAAGATACAGCTAGAAATGCGATGTAACTTACCATTGATTGCATATACGGAACCTGAGATGAAATCCATTGTACGTTGGGCTAATTTGTCGTCAAAGCCTTCTAAATTAATTACTGTCGCACGTCCGGTCAAAAGCATGTCGCATATTTCCTGTGAGTCTTCAAAGGAGGTAGGTTTACATATACAAACCTCAAGTCCCTTAGGAGTTGTACGGATAGGTACAACTTTGCTAGCTGCACTTCGTTCCATTTTAGGCGCCCTTTCTTTTTTGAAATCACCAGCAACCGGTAAAGACCCTGATGACATTGGCTGACTCCTTGGTATCTCTTCATATCTTTCGTGCTTTGATTCTTTTTTCTCCTGACGCTTTGCTCTTTTTTCTTCTTTTTCAGCTTCTTCGTCAAGATAATCCTCATATTCATCGTCATCTTCGGTAAGTTTCATTGAATTTAAAAAATTCTTAAAAATATTAGGCATTTATCTATTCTCCTATCTATATTTTCTAAACTGTTTTAGAATAATCACGTTCACCGAAAATGCCTGTCCCAACGCGAACCATGGTGGCACCTTCTTCAATAGCAACTTCAAAATCACCAGTCATACCCATTGAAAGTATATCGAAATGCTCTAACATAGGTTTAAGTTGGGAAGCTTTCGCATTGGAAATCTTTCCATCACCAATATTATCAATGTTTTTTGTTTTTATGTCAACATATAATTCTCGCAATTTCTTAAAATACTCCCTATTTTTTTCGGGATTTTCTACATATGGGGCTATTGTCATAAGACCTCTGACCCGCACATGCGATAGCTGATTGATCTCAAGTATTAGTGGGAATACCTCCGAAGGAGTTACACCGAATTTCGTATCTTCCCCTGCAATATTTACTTCTATTAAGATATCACAAATAAGAGCTTTTTTCACTGACTCCTCTGCAATCTGCTCCGCAAGCCGTAGGGAATCAACAGAATGGATTAATACAGTCTTCTCTACGATATATTTTACCTTGTTACGCTGAAGATGTCCGATTAAGTGCCAGTACACCTTTTCCTCGAATTCGTTCTGCAAATCTTCGAATTTTTGTACCAATTCCTGAACCTTATTCTCACCGAAGTGTCGCATTCCTAAGACATATGCTTCTTTTAACATCTCATTTGGTTTTGTCTTACTGACTGCGATTAAGGTAACCTCGGAGCGCTTTCGTCCTACTCGGTCGCAGGCGGCTTGTATTCTCTGCTCGATGTCAATTATATTATCCTTCATCCTACTTTGTTCTCCTTTCCCTGTCCATTCGTGATATATGGTTTATGTAATTATTTGATGTAATTAATATATAATTCCCTGGTCTACGGCTGTTTTCCCATCAAGGGCGATGTGATCATATGCAGATAGACCATTTGCTGTTTTTTTATCTACGATGCAATATTCCTCATTCTGAAAAAGAATATCAATACGTTTAAATACCGCATACCCTAAATTTACATTATAAACTCCAGTTAATTTATTCATCTGTGATATCTGGTAACGATCCGAATTCGTAGCGGATTGGATCCATGTACCCGCTTCGAATTCCAGTGCATCGACATAAGCGTAGGAATCATCCTGGTAATATATCTCAGTTGGGACAAAGGTGAAGGTAACCTCTCCTGTTTTACTATAGGTTTCTTTAATTAAACCATTCTCCTTACTTTCTGCTCCCAAAGAAAAATATTCAAGCGGAACCAAAAAGAAGTCCTTCTCAACAATCGAGGAAAGCGGTATTTTAAGTCCATTCACCGAGTCAAAATCCAATTCAACGTCAAGATAACGTTCACTTATATAATTTTCTAAATGTTTATCCATTGTAAGTACTGCATAATAATCAGATCCTCGTTGTGTAAGTTCTAGTTTTGCTGTCATTTCAAATTCATCTTCCAAGATAGTAAAGGAAACATGATCTTTCCCAGTTAACTTTCCATACTGCTCTTCGGTAAGGGGAAGAACAAGATTCCAATCCTCTGAAGTAATTAATTTATAAATCGGACTATTTAGTTGCAATGCTTCTGTCGTTCGAAGACCGGTCCTTTTGTATTTCTCTAATTCGAACATCTCAGGAGTAACACTTTCCGGAGTTACCGTTTCAAAGGAATCAGTATAGTATGTAATAATGCCACTTTCGAGACTAGGTACCATTTCATAAGAAAATGAAATTCCCTCTTCCTCCATCAAAGCTTGTCCATTCGAAATCATCGCGCTATTTAAAATATCTAAGACAGTGCTCTGTGCATTCTCCTTAAAATCATAAACTTCGGTATAATTATCATCTGAAAATGAATTTTGGAAGCTTTTTATTTCATGTCTAATCTCAGAATTATTTTTATCAGATAGTGTAACGGGAATTTCTCCGCTTGTAATAACGCTAAGCATTTGACCACTATCATCGATGGAATAGATGGAGGAATTCTTTGCAACTCGTGCACCATCTTTTTGATAATAAGTAATAAAGCCGGCTTTTTCTGAAGTAATAACCTTTTCTTGTCGTAGTATTAGTCCAGTAATACGGTTATCGATTGCAGTTGTACCCTCATGCACTTCATAAATAGAAAGCGGTTCTTTTGTAAAATAAATAAAGACGTTAATCGCGATATATAAGAATAATATCAAAAAAACAATAATTCCGATATTAATACTTCTGCGCCTTTTAAATTTGACTACCTTTTTTTGATCCCTCAAGCGTTCGCCTCCCATTGTTATATACCTTTACATTATACTTACTTTTCATAAATTTTTAAACCCCTTATTTATTATTTCATGAAATCAATTACATTTTTTACAGAAAATCGGTTAAAGATCGTTTCATTTACCAGTACATGTGAATAAAAACAAAATAAAAGGTAACTATATATAAAGAGAGTTATCTCTTTATGTGTAAAGTTTAAAGGTCGATATAAAGAGCAATTTTATTGAATTTAATGCCATGAAGGAGGTTTATTATGAAAACGTTGGACTATATTGCACTTATTTTAGTAGTGATTGGTGCACTTAATTGGGGACTGATTGGATTTTTCAGTTTTGATTTAGTAAGAGCGATTTTTGGAGATATGACCGTAATCTCCAGAATTGTTTACGCACTTGTTGGTGTATCAGGATTATACGCTTTAAGCTTCTTCGGAAGACTTCGTAATGAATAAGAAATTAAAAAATAGGAGCGTTCGTTAGACGACGCTCCTTTATTTTCGTTATTAATTAAAAACTGCTCAATCCTATGACATGCATAGCATGTTGATGTACACAAATCCATATTAAAGTGGATTTGGATTAAAGAACTCGCGCTTTACTATAGAATAAATGGCTCGAATTCCTTGACTAGTGAATTATTTTATAAAGTGACAATTACATTTTTCTTTACACTCTCAGGAAGATGATTGATATTCAAGGATACACTCATTATTAAGTCAACATGAAACTGTTCTGATATTTTCTCCAATTTAGCAAAAACCGCTTCAAAATTAGCTTCATTTACATATGCTATTTTTAGGAAACTATCCAGATAAACCGCCTGTAGATCATGATCACAGGATATGATACCGCAGATAAAACCGATAAACTCACTTTGAGTTTCGATATAATAGTCTAGAACATTATCTAGTCTTATCTTATTACTAAGTTCGTACATATGCTTGTTGCTTTTGTCAAGATAAACAATGCTTCCTTTTGCAGCTCTCACTTCGGTGTTTGCTTTTTCGATAAGAATTTTTGTCTTACCTTTACCCTTTTCACCTGAAATTATCTGTATCATTGTAATCTCCTCCTTATGGTGGGCGCAACGAAAGATGTGCGGTGCCAAATATTAAATTGTACACTTTTTACTTAAAAACCATAATTTATAAATTAATTATAGTACAATTATCATGGAAAAACAACTACAAAATTCTTATATGAAGTAATTTAATTATTAAATAAAATCCCTATTCTGCTTTTGCTAAAGACAGTAAATGAGACATTTGTGAATAAAGCTGATTACTACCAGATGCATTTAATATTACAGAGATATATTCTATATCTGAAGCATCCTTACTCAATAAAACCAAGCAATTACCTGCTTTAGAGGTTGTTCCTGTCTTACCTCCGACCACCACAATGCCTGCAGGAGCTTCTGCAGTACCACTTACATATTGATTTGTGGCATCCATTATCTTTTGCTTCTCATTACCATTCTTATCAGTATAAAGGGCTGTATAAGTGTCAGTGCTGATGATGGACCGAAAGGTGTCAAACTTAAGAAGTTCATGAAAGACTAAATATATGTCATAAGCCGTAGTGTATTGATTGTCATCATGTAAGCCGTTTGAATTAACAAAATTAGAATGAACTGCCCCGATTTTAACCGCTTCCTCATTCATTTTTTTTACAAAGGTTTCTTCACTTCCACCAATATGGTCTGCAATTGCAATTGCAGCGTCATTTCCGGAATAAATCAGAAGGCTATTGAGCAATGCCTCCATTGAAATTATATCCCCTTCTTCGTAGCCGCAGACTTTTGCACCTGCTTCAGTGATATGAGAAGCATTATAGCTAATTGTAACGGAATCAGTTATTTCTCCATACCGTAAAACAATAAGTGCGGTTAACAATTTGGTAAGGCTGGCAGGATATAATTTATCATATATATTATCAGCGTATAAAATCTCTTTATCCGAGTTGTTAACAAGTAAAACAGCACCGGCAGTTAATTTAACATCCTCACCGATTACTTCTTCCTTCGGAACAATGGCCAAATCATTGGCAAAAAAATTGGCCTGCGTTAAGCGGTTATCGGTAGAATACCCAGCAACAGCAGCGGTATCTTCAAATGATAAAAAACGATCAGAGGATACCTGGCATCCCCCTAAAGTAATAACCATAACTAAAACACAACCCAACAACCTCTTCCTCATAAGAACAACCATCTCCCGCTCACGTAGATTAGGTATACTATAAAATTAACTATAATTCATACAAATATACATAACTTGTAAAAAAGTTATGTAAAATTACTAATTCAAGTACAAAAGACCATCAAGAATATAATTCATAATAAATTCTCATTCGTTTATTATCGTTTTTTATTGTATTTATTCGTATCGATATCCCATGTTTGAGAATACGTATATTGAATTTTCGTTGCTCCGGCTGAGTGCCGTCCGTGAAAAGAGCGCCTGGAACGCCCTGTAGGTACGGAAGCCAATGCATCCGTGGCTACGAAAATTTAATATACTTAATCTCAAGCATGTACAATACTCTAATTAGTTTTTAAAAAGCTCTCTCCAGTCCAAATCCCCACGGTCAAGTGCTTTAATCAACAGCTCAGCCGTTGCAAGATTAGTTGCCAAAGGAATATTATGCTTGTCACATAGTTGAAAAATGTTATTTACATCTGGTTCGTGAGACTTTGGTGTTAAAGGATCTCTTAAGAAGATAACCAAATCCATTTGATTATGTTCTATTTGCGAACCTAGTTGCTGTTCACCACCAAGGTGACCAGCTAAATACTTATGAACATTCAAATTGGTTACCTCTTCAATCAAACGACCGGTAGTACCGGTAGCATAAAGAACGTGCTTGCTTAATATACCACGGTAAGCGATACAAAAATTTTGCATGAGCTTCTTTTTCGCATCATGAGCTATCATACCAATATTCATGTAAACCTCCCTTCTGCCGATATCGGCGTTACAAATAATTTATCGTATTTAACGATACTAATAAAGGTAGAAAAAGGCACATATGTGACGTTTTCCAAGTGAAAATATGAATGGTCCGCTGTTCTTGCGTGACTATATTCACTTTATCCCCTAGTTTTGTGGGGTTGTAATCTTATGTTAAGTATTATTCCAATCGCCAGCATACCACTAATCATAGAACTGAGTCCTGAACTTAAGAAGGGTAATGGAATGCCTGTGTTCGGTAATATTTTAGTTGCTACGCCAATGTTTACGAATACTTGGAACATAAACATTGAGGCAATACCGATTGCAATTAACATCCCCATATAGTCAGGGGCCATTCTTGAAGTCATCAAACAGATATATATGATTATAGCAAATAGACCAATAATAAGACAACTACCTATAAACCCAAACTCCTCACCGGCAACAGAAAAGATAAAATCACTTTCCGAAATTGGTATAATATCATAAAGACGTTTGTCTGTAGAAGTGTTATTTAATAATTTACCATATAATTGACCAGACCCGATTGCAAGTTCAGAATTCTCCTGCTGATACATCGTTTCTTGATATTCCTCTGGATTCAAAATAGACAAAACTCTTTCCTGTTGGTATGGCTTTAACAATACTTGATAATCCTGCTGTACATACCAGAATAATCCGAAGATACAGGGAATCCCGATTAATAAAATCGGAAGTATTATCTTCCAGCTTAGACCTGCTGCAAATATCATCATAACAAATATAAACATGATAACCATGCTAGTAGATAGGTTTGTCTGAATTAGAATTAAATAGGTCGGAATTGCCACTGCTACGGTTGTTAATAATAATACATATATATTATTTATTTTCTGACGAAGCAAGGCGAATAACTTTGCAACAAATAAAATAAGAATGATCTTAGTCAACTCGGAAGGCTGAAACGTGATTACTTTTAGGTCGAGCCATCGTTGTGCATTATTAATACTGATACCTATCGTTTTAACCAAGATTAATAATACCAAATTGATTACATAGAGAACGATATAAAATTCGCATATAAAATGATAATCAAACAGAGAGACAAATACTGCCAAGAAAATTCCACCTGCTAATCCCATCAGATGTCGTAGGAATAAATTCTCATCGTCAGCTTGTACCTGTTTGATTAAAAAGGCACCAATCACTCCAAGTAGAATGACTATTATAATTAAGACAAAATTATATCGTTTGAAATCATATTGCTTAAATTTAAACATCTGATCAACACCCTTATTTCTTTTGGGACTTCATATCCTTGATAGGAATATTTGCAAATAATGCAGGTACTGAACCATTATTTGCTTCCGATTCCATCTGAGTAATCTTGATATCCAGTCCGTCTAAGTCGATTTCTATATATTTTGAGATAACAGCAATTATATCATTCTTAATTTGTTCCATTATCTCAGGAGAGCATCCAGCTCGGTCAGATACTAACACTAACTTTAATCTGTCTTTTGCTATACTGCCGGTTCCTTTTTTCTTAAAAAAATCTGAAAAGCCCATTATGCTACCTCCCTAATTTTTCCTTCGTCTGCCAAACAGTTTCCCGAAAATACCTTGTTTTTCATCTAAATCCAAGAAAGGCACTTCCTCGCCTACTATTCTTCTGCAGATATTCATATATGCTCTACCTGCAAGTGAATCAGAACCAACTAAGGGTTCGCCTTGGTTTGTGGATATAACAATATTTTCGTCATCCGGTACGATACCGATTAAATCAACAGCTAGGATTTCACATACATCATCACTTGACATCATATCGCCGCGTTTTACCATATCCATACGAATTCGGTTAACAATTAGGTGTGTTTGTTTCATTTCATTGGCTTCCAATAACCCGATAATACGGTCAGCATCTCGTACTGCGGAAACCTCTGGGGTAGTAACAACTAATGCTCTATCTGCTCCGGCGATTGCATTCTTAAAGCCTTGCTCTATACCAGCTGGACAGTCCATTAATATGTAATCAAATTCGTCTCTAAGTTCATCTGCAAGCTTTTTCATCTGTTCGGGAGTTACTGCATTTTTATCTCTCGTTTGCGCAGAAGGTAATAAATAAAGATTTGGATAACGTTTATCTTTGATAAGGGCATTTCGAATTCGACATGTTCCTTCAATAACATCCACTAAGTTATAAACGATACGATTTTCCAATCCCATTACAACATCCAAATTTCTTAAACCGATATCGGTATCAATTAATACAACTTTCTTTTCAAGCATTGCTAATCCCGTACCGACATTTGCGGTTGTTGTTGTCTTACCAACACCACCCTTGCCGGATGTAACTACGATTACTTCTCCCATTGATTATGTTCCTCCTGGTTTTTAGATGGATTGTTCCATCTTTGTTTAATGAGAATTTCTCCCTAAATTTAAAATAAGTTATATATGAATTATTCCGCTTATAAATTAATATCATTTAAGATGTTTTTATTAAGCGGTTCAATATAAATATTACCTTCTTCAAGAAAAGCAATTTTTGCTTCCTTCACTTCTGTTTTAACCGGTTTATCCGGAGCTCTTGCAATTGTATCAGCAATTCGTATCTGTGTTGGACTCATATCGAGTGCTACGACAAAAGCATTGGTATTACCAGTTGCGCCTGCAAAGGCATTACCCTTCAAGGAACCCAATACAATGATATTTCCTTTTGAAACTACTCTTGCACCGTGGTTTACATCTCCAATGATAATTACACTGGTTTCAAACTCTAAGGAGGCTCCGGAACGCAAAATACCTTTATAGAATTGTCCGGAATTGTTGGACAATTCCAGCAGTTTTTGCTCTAGAGTTTTACGAAAATTCTCTTCCGTATCAGGATCATTCTCCATGACACAGACGATATGCATTTCTGCATTCTCGCCAATGATATCTAGTATATCCCGCTGTTCCTCATTTGTTAACTTTCGTCCTTCAAAGCTGATAGCCATTTTTGCATTCTCAAAAAATTTACTTGATTCCTTAAACTTTTCGGCTACCAGAAGCTTTAATTCTTCAAAAGGAACCTCTGGACTTAGAACCACAATAATACCATATTTATTACCTTTAATTATTACTGAGTTATTCATTGGAAAACTCCTTTCCGGTATTGCTTCCGGATTTTTATTCTAATGCAGCATTGTTATTTGTTTCCGGAATCGAAACATCACCTTCTAATAATTCGTCTGTTTCTTCCAATTTAAAATACAATTTATAAATATCCTTAGAAAGCTCAGCAGCATTATAAGAAGTGTAACCATTTGGAATTACTGCAGTTACTGATATTTCAGGAGACTCATACGGAGCAAAGGAAACGAATAATGCATTGTTCGGATTTACCTTACTAATCTGGGAGGTACCTGTCTTACCGGCTACTGTGATATCAAAACCATTATATAAAGGGAAAACTGATCCGCCGTTAACGTTAACAACAGAATACATACCATCCAGAACAGCGTCCCATGTAGTAGATTTTGCATTTGTCAAGTCTTTATTAACTTTGGCCTTATTTTCGGTAACGGCACCATCCTTAGCTACAATCTTATCCAATAATGTCAAATCATAGCTTGTACCACGGTTTGCTAGAGTGGTTATATATCTCGCCAATTGTATTGGGGTATAATCATTTGTTCCCTGACCAATTGCAGATCTTACAGAATCGTCATTTGATATCTCTGGAATTGCTTCCGATAATTCTAATCCAGTAGTCTTATCAAAACCAAACATAGTAGCATATTTTGCTAAACGTTCCAGTCCAAGATTCGGTATAAATTTACCCGAATTGTCTATGCTGAGGCGCCATCCCATTTCATAAAAGAAATAGTTACAGGAAACCTTTAAGGCATCAACAATATCCACCGAACCGTGGGATCCAGGATAGATATGGCATTTTGCAGGAGGATTTATTTTATCAAACAAGCCTAAATCCAAGATTTTCTCTGTTGGAGTTACAACACCTTCTTCGAGAGCTGCAAAGGAGGTTACCATCTTAAAGGTAGATCCAGGTGCCGTTCTCTGCATAACAGGGCGGTTAATTAAAGGAAATGATTTATCGTTTAATAACTGCGCATAATATTCAGAATCGACTTTATTCGCAAAACGGTTATTATCATAGCTCGGATACGTAACTAAAGCTAATACATCGCCATTATGAACATCTGTAATGATTAAAGAACCGCTACAGGGCTCTAACGCAAGCATTGCAGGCGTTATCTCAAGTGAAGTAAGCTTATTTCGAATAAATTCATATGCCGATATACCGCCATTTTTCAAGCTGTTAATATCTTCTTCCTTATCCTTATATTCTAACACACCTTGGTCGAATAATAAAAGACTAATTTCAATTCCCGATAAATTATATGAAAATATTAAACTTCGATATATTTTTTTGTTGAATTTATCATCCTTCTCAAGGATTTCCTTTGTGTAAGTGATTAATTTTTGATATAGCTCCTCAGCACTGTAATACTCATTACCAACTTTTAATTTCGACAAATCAACCCAATTATTAGCAATTGCATATTGTAAAAAATTACTTAAGGTGACTTTGTCATCATTATAGGATTCAAAAGTTGCATCACCCTTCGGGATGTTATCTTTTAGTAATACATGATTTGATACTAATACAGAATAGAAATAATCCAGATAATCCTCCATATCTCCTGCATTATTATTCGTAATTGTATTATCAATACTCAATAGATTATCTAATTTAGTGAATACACTACTTAAAGTAGATTGATATTTCCCATAGGTTTGTTTCTCCAAATCAGTGGAATCCGTATCATTAAGTGTCCTAATATCAATAATATTATTATTAATGAGTGCAAAGTAAACCTCATAAATTGGTATATTGATCTCACTGGCGCTTTCACCCTTACTACCATAATCAAGATCCGGTTTTATCTTCGAAAGTAAGATACCTGCTAGTTCCTTTTCCAAAATATGATAGGACGCGCGTTGCAAATCACTATCTATCGTTAAGTAAATATCATTACCGGCAATCGGCTCAGTGCGGTCTAACACTTCGACAACTTTACCGGACGATCCGACACTTAAGCTCTCACTGCCTTTTGTTCCACCAAGCTCTTTTTCATATTTTTTCTCTAAACCAGACTTCCCAATTACATCTGTGGAATTATAATAATCTGATTCAGAATCATATTCATCCAACTCTTTTTCACTGATTAATCCGGTGTATCCCATGATATGGGCAAAATAGAGACTATCATTATATACTCGGTGTGTCTGCTGTTGTACCTCTACACCGGGTAAATCAGCACCATTTTCCATTACAGCTGCTACGGTAGCATCAGTTACATGAGAAGAAACCGGAATCTGATAATATTTTGGATAGTTACAGAATAATGCATAACGAACACCCATAATCTTTAAAGCATCCTCATCGGAATAATCATCGGAAATTTCGAACATACGGGTATAAGCATTGCCGGTACCATTTCGTAAGAATTCAAATACCTCCTGCGCAGTCGCCTTCTGCTGTTCTTCACTTAATTCTTTGTTCTCACCTAGAACATAAGCATAGGCATTCTTTTTAAAGCGCGTAAGGGCACTATCTTCAACGGTAAATTCAAATTCTCCATTTTCATTTTTCTGGATGTAAAACTCATTATCAAGAGTATCACCATTATGTTCAATAATTTGAATAAGGTTGTATATAATCTTATTCCGTTGTTCATTACTCTCAATTTTTGTACTGTCTTCCATCATCACAGAATAAGTCAATATATTAGAAGCTAAGAGCTTACCGTTACGATCGTAAATATTACCACGGGTGCTCTTAATCTCTCTAGTTTTCGTATCTTTTAAATACTTTTCTATCTCTTTGGTAGGACCTTCTACTATTTGTAATACAAATAATCGGTGTATGACAACAGAAAACAAGGCTAGATAGATTAATGTAATCGGAAATAGCCTTGATTTCAATATTTTCTTAAAATAATCTAAAAAAACGTCAAACAAAATTATGCCTCCTCATCTGACTTACGATCTAAACGGCTGTTAATCATATGTAACAGTTTATATAAAAAGATTGAGACCGCAACCGTATAAACTATTTCAGGGAGAATAAACCTTCTAAGATAATATAGAAAATTCAATCTACCCCTTAGTAAAAATTCAAATACATAATAGAAAAATCCATAAATTAAATCGCTTACTGCAATTATGATAAGTGGTAAGGTATAGTCATCGTTAGAATACACCTTATTTGTATAACCAACTACATAACCAATCAACATATACAATAAAGCATATAATCCTATGATATAACTGCCAAACATTAAATCCACTAATAGTCCGCTAAAAAATCCTAGCCCAAGTCCTGCCATCCGACCACGCATATAAGCAGTGGAAACAACAAGAATTAATAACAGATTTGGCATAATATCGGCCAATTGAATATAATGAAACATGGCACTTTGGAGTAAAAAACATAATATAATTTCTATGATATATACGATCAACCGTTTCACACTAACCTCCACACCTGCCTATTTGTTCGCAGGCATAGTATTATAAAATCATCAAGAATTAAATAATGAATTTCCTACGGATTTCATTATTAATTTCGAACGACTCGCTCGATTTTGCGAGACTGTACCTGCTTTATCTTAGTCTATCAAAGGCTCTTTTAGCTCAGTAATGATTAAAACTTCTTCCAAACGTTCAAAATCTACTACTGGAGTTAAATATGCAGTTTTTGTCATGTTACTTGCGTCTAATTTAATATCACTAACATATCCAATCAATATTCCCTGCAAAAAATTAGGGCTGATATGTGAGGTAACAATCTCATATCCATCTTTGATGTCGGCATCTTTGTTAATCAACTCAACGCGAATTTTACCGTCGTCCATCAACTGCAGATCACCTTTAACAACACAAGTATCCGAGGTTTTTAAAAACATTCCATAGACACTACTGTTATCATCAATGATGGATCTTACAACGGAATAATTATAATGGGCTTCCGTAATGATACCTGCTAACCCATTGCCGGCAAGTACATTCATATTCTTAGCCAAACCGTCTCGAGTACCTTTGTCGATGGTAAATACGTTATACCAGTTATTCGTATCCTTACTAATAACGCGTGCTGCAACTTTAGGATAATCGAGATATTTCTGATCCAGATCAAAAAGTTCACGAAGTCCATCCAATTCGTATTTATCCTGCGTTAGAAGTTTATTCTGATAAGATAACACGCTGACTTGGTCCTTAAGCGTAGCATTTTCCTCTAATAAATCATTGATACTTTTAAAATTATCAAGCTTATCAGACAGAAAGGTTCCAACCGAATTAATTCCTACCTGCATCGGAGTGATGACTGTCCCAACCGCCTCTTTTACTGGTGATAACTTCTCACCAAACCGAAAGGAAAAGATAATCAGACCGATACAAAGAACAACACACACGATAAGAACATGTTTCGGATTGATATTGATTTTTGTCCTTCGTCTCATGATATGTCTCCTAATTTACTATTGTCTTCGGTCTTAAGACATCAGCCAAGGAAGAAAGCTTAGGATCTTCCATGATTTTACCAAGGCCATTGACTACCGTATTTGCTGAATCAGGGCAAATATTTATTTTTAAATCAGTTTCTTTATGCATCAGCTCATCGAGTGCAAATATTTTCGCAGAACCACCGGTTATATAGATACCGCTGTCAATAATATCAGAGGAAATCTCTGGTGGTGTACGCTCCAATATTATTTTTATAGCATCAATAATGGAATACATATATTCTGAAATTGCCTCATATACATCGGAAGAACTTACTTCCATTTCGGTAGGTAATCCAGTTACAACATCACGACCATATACCTTTACGGAAGCGGATACGGTTGTAAATGCACTTGCAAGTTTTTTCTTGATGTTCTCCGCTGTTTTATCGCCGATATAAAGGTTGTATTTCCTTTTCACCATGTTTTTAATGGCTTCATCAAGACGGTTACCTCCAACCGGGATTAATTTACTTAATACGATACCACCCAAAGATAGTATGGAAACCTCTGTCGTATCAGCACCAATATCAACAATCATAACGCCTTTCGCAGTCGTAATATCAAGTCCGGCTCCTACAGCATCTGCAATCGGCTTTTCAACTATTTTAATACGACCAACCTTTAAATTAGAACTTGCAATCAAATCATAAAAGGAACGACGTTCCACTTCAGTAATGTCAGTTGGCGTTGCCACAATATAATCTGCAGCACCAATTCTCTTTGAACCTCCGATACGAATCATAAAATGATTTAGTAGGGCTAGCATATTCGCAACATCCGCAATCACTCCATTTCTAACCGGATAGGTAACCGCAATATTGGAAGGCGCTTTTTCATACATATCAAAAGCGTCATTACCGGTGGCAATGATATTCTTCCGGTCTGATATCGCAATAATATTACGTTCGTCTAAGACAATACCTTGTCCCTTTTTATATATTTTAATTGTACTGGTACCAAAATCTATTCCAAATGTTTTTGAAGCCATAATATTTGTAACCTCCTATATATTTCACTTAAGTAGTCAATGTATTCTGTCAGGTAAGTATTATAGTACTTCATAATAACCCCTGTTCCTTTAAACTGATATATCTATTATCGCCAATAATTATATGATCCATAAGCGTAATTCCAATTAAATTACCTGCTTCTATCAGTCTTTTCGTAACTCGGATGTCTTCTGCGCTTGGTGTTGGATCACCACTGGGGTGATTATGAAGAAGAATGATGTTGACAGCCTCATACTTTAAGGCATGTACAAATACTTCCCTCGTTGGCATAATGGAAGTATTCACCGTTCCCTCTGAGATAATCATATCCTTAATAACTTTATTCTTGGAGTCTAACATAACTAAAGTTACTTGTTCTCTTGTAAGGTGACGCATGTCCTGCATATAATAATCAGCAACGCTCTGCGGAGTTATCAATTTCAAGTTATCACGATGTATCTCTTTTGCCATACGTTTGGTAATCTCGGTTAGACAGAGAAGCTCGATTGCCTTCACTCGACCAACCCCATTAATTCTTGTTAGCTCCTTCATAGTGAGGTAATTTAGTCCCTTTAAACCAGGGTAAGCAGTCGAATAATTCAGTATATTCACCGCCAAATCAATTACTCTTTGTTGTTTGGTCCCCGTTCGTATGATTACTGCGAGTAGCTCAGCGTCAGATAATGCACTTGCTCCATATTGTTCACATTTTTCATAAGGACGTTCGGACGTGGGTAATTCTTTTACTGTTAAATAATTTTCTTTCATGTTGAAAACCTCCTTGATTTGTAAGGAGGATTTTGCCTCCTTGATTTGTAAGGAGGATTTTGCCTCCTTGATTTGTAAGGAGGATTTTGCCTTATTCATTATCATAATATTTTGCCTCCTAAGGTTCTCTCTCCAAGAAATCAATAGGATTATGATAATTAATCAAAAGTACTTAATTACTTACAATTTCAAACTATGCTTGTATTTACAAACTATATTTATATTATCAATTATTATTTGCAATTACTAACAATAGTTACGACTATAAACAATACAGCAATAATAAAAAATACTTATCTTTACAAACGGTACATCAATTAAAAATATCACTTATCATTACAAACAATGATCACAAATACAAGCAATATTTGCAATTATTTATAACTTCTTATAAATAAAAACAGCTGCTGCTGCGCCGATGACACTTGCGACAGTAATTTTAATGCTAATTCCGAAATAAAAAATGAGCACTCCCAAATTCAAGGTTACTACATTATTTTCTTTCGCATCTCCAATGGCAAAATCAATTCCAGAATCTAACCAGGACAAGAAATTCACACCCTTTGCCAGATGTCCGAGAAAACTACCGAGTACAATACCTACAAGTATGAGAAGAAATAATGCCCAGTTATTTTTACTAAAGTTTCGAGATGTTTTTGCCATAAACTACTGCCCCCCTCCGGAATAATCCGGCAATAATATTACTTATAACAAGTTACTTAATTTTTCAATTAGCTTGTTTCATAATTAAATAACATTTTATCACAAGAATGGATATTTGTATACTTGAAACTCATAATTTGTAAATACCACATAAGTAATAATAGATGTTTAAATCTTCAAAAGGCCCTTTTCGTAAAGCTTCTGAAGAGACATTAGAATACCAAATTTGGCATGATACCAGGTTAAACCACCTTGAAAGAAGACCGTATAGGGAGGTTTAATTGGGGCATCTGCGGAAAGCTCAATTGAGGAACCTTGAACAAAGGAACCTGCGGCCATGATGACATCACACTGATAGCCTGGCATTGCCCAAGGTTCAGGAGTCACATAACTATCAACCGGTGCAGCAGCTTGAATTCCCTTACAGAAGGCGATGACAGCTTCAGCAGAATTTAAAGTAACTGCCTGAATGATATCAAATCGGTCTTCCGATCCATTTGGTAATACAAGATATCCTAACTTCTCATAGATATTTGCAGCATAAATTGCTCCCTTTAATGCGCCGGATACTACCTGCGGTGCTAAGAATAGGCCTTGGAATAATGAAGCGTTTAAACCTAAGGTAGCACCTACTTCCTTGCCGAGACCGGGTGCTGTCAGGCGATATGCGGCATTTTCTACATATTCTTTCTTACCTACAATATAGCCACCAATCGGGGCTAAACCGCCACCTGGGTTTTTTATTAAAGAGCCGACACATAGGTCTGCACCCACCTGAGTAGGCTCGAGAGTTTCCACAAATTCACCATAGCAATTATCTACCATACAGATGATATCCGGTTTTAATTCTTTTAAAAAACGTATTAATTCTCCTATCTTCTCAACAGAAAGGGTTGGGCGGCTGGCGTAACCCTTGGATCGTTGTATCGTGGCAAGTTTTGTATTCTTTTTAACGGCTGCTTTAATACCTTCCCAGTCAAAGCCACCCTCCGAGAGCAAATCCACCTGGGAGTAAGTAATACCAAATTCAGCTAAGGAACCTTTTGTCTCTGTGATTCCAATTACACCTTCCAAAGTATCGTAGGGCTTCCCTACTGGCGATAAGATCTCATCACCCGGTCTTAAGTTACCGGATAATGCTACTGTTAAGGCATGTGTACCGCTGATTAACTGGGGTCTAACCAGAGCATCTTCTGCGTGAAAGACATCCGCATATACTTTTTCTAAGGTATCTCTGCCGATATCGTTATATCCATAACCAGTAGTTGCTGCAAAATGTACATCGCTTAATCGATTATCCTGCATGGCTTTTAATACCTTTAACTGGTTGAATTCTGCTATCTTATCGATGGTATAAAAGCGCTCGATTAATCCCTTCTCAATGTCGACACAATAATCTAGTACCTTTGGATCAATTCCTAGAGATTGATATGCAGCGTTTAATTCATTTATTTGCAAAGTGTTATCCTCCTTGTGCTCTTACTTCTATCCATATGTTAAGAGCTGTTAAGTTCTTATATAATGTTTAATTTTCATAAGTCATTACTCATATATTACTTAGCAAACATTTTGGTTTACATAATAATCTTATGTTATATTATTAGTATTTAATTGGATTAATAAATAAGTTAACACGTCTTCATCAGATGCGAATTCATCTTTATTAACCCAGGTTACAATCTTTTCTCTCTTAAACCAGGTAATCTGCCGTTTTGCAAAATGTCTGGTATCTCGTTTCAGAATATCAATTGCTTCCTCTAAAGAAAATTCACCGTCGAGGTAAGCAAGTAGTTCTTTATATCCCAACCCCTGCATTGAGACCAGTTCCCTCGTATAACCTTGAGCGGCAAGACTCTTTACTTCATCTAGTAATCCAGCTTCTAGCATCTGATCTACTCGTTTATTAATTGTGTCATATAGCGAAGCACGATCTTTATTTAATACAAAATAACAGAACTGATAAGGTGATTTTTTCTCTCTTTGTTCCTGATTATGAACAGATATCTTCTCACCGGTTAGTTTAGCAAATTCCAGAGCACGGATGACCTTCTTACTGTTGTTCGGATGAATTGCTTCTGCACTAGAAGGATCTATCTTCGACAACATGTCATGAAGATACGCTCCTCCCTGCTCTTGTAAAATCTGTTCAAGTTCCCTACGGTAAGTAGTGTCCGTATCATTCTCAGTAAAATCAATATCATAAAGAACAGCTTGGATATAGAAGCCGGTACCTCCTACAAGAATTGGTATCTTATGCTTCGCATAAATCTGTTCCATATATTTTTTTGTTAATTGCTGAAACCGAACAACGTTAAACTCCTCCTCCGGCTCCAACTCATCAATTAGGTAATGAGGAACACCGTCCATTTGCTCGGAGGTAATCTTCGCGGTACCGATATCCATATGCTTATATACCTGCATTGAATCAGCGGAGATAATCTCACCATTCACGGCCTTTGCCAAAGCGATAGAAAGCGCTGTCTTGCCAACAGAGGTAGGACCCGTTAAGATGATTAATGGTTTTTTGTTCATGATGTTCCTTTCTGTTACAGAATTCGTTTGAATTTACGCTCTAACTCATATTGGCTCATGGAAACGATTACTGGTCTTCCATGTGGGCAATGATAAGGGTTTTCCAGGGTTAACAACTCTTTGATTAATGCATATGCTTCCTCATTTGAAAAGTTATGATTTGCTTTTACGGCTGCTTTGCAGGAAAGGGAAGCCACTCGCTCTAAAATGGAGGTAGCATTCGGAGTAACACCCACAAAATCCTCGGTCAAATCGTCAATGAATTCTAACAATAACTCTTTCTCAGAGATACTATATAAATCGGCCGGTACAGCTCGTACCGAATACTCATTACCACCAAAATGTTCAAATTCATAGCCAATACTATTTAATATTTCCTCATGTTTGTGAAGAACTTCCTGCTCACGTAGTGTTAAGGTTAATACGATTGGCGGAAGCAGCTGTTGGGATTCAAAGGTTTTTTCGAATGCTGCGTTCATGATTCTTTCATATAATACCTTTTCATGAGCTGCATGTTGATCAATGATATATAACTCTTTCTTATATTCTACCAGCCAATAGGTAGAGAAAATTTGACCGATAATTCGATGCTCCTCAAGCGCTTTCTTTGATAAGAAGGGAGCTTGCGTTTCAGCTTCTGAGGATGTAAATAAATTCATTTGATCTAAGGTTGTACTGTTTAAATTATTCCCATTATCAACTATCGATTGAGGTTGATTTATACTTTCAGGACTTTGCAAAACTTGCTCAGGTAAATCAGAATTGTCATTTGGTACAAGGTTTGAAATGTTCTTACTGCCCGGAGTTTCGCTTGCATTCGGGTATATGGAACTTTGTTCAGCTACTTTATTTATTAAGAGTTCTGTAGAATTTTCTCCGTAAACAATATTGTTATTCGCTTGTATTACTACTGAATTGCTATCGAATAAGGAATTAACTTTACTTGGAATAAACACACTGTTTGAAGTGTTTTTACTGTCAGTTGTACCAATTGAGGATAATTCGGAATTAGTTCCAGCATTAGTTTCAGAGTTTGTTCTAGCATTAGTTTCAGAGTTTGTTCCAACATTAATTCTAGAATTCATTCCTGGGATAATCCCAGTATTCATTCCTTGGTTTACCCCAGCGTTCGTTCTGACGTTTAAACCTGAGTTTATTCCCAAATTCTCAAATTGTTTTCTACGGTTTTGTTCAAAGGGCTCCGGCATCCTTACCGTTGCCGGTTTCAATTCCTCCTGCTTTGTTAAAGCAATCTGAGGAATCATTTCTTTTCCTGAAAGCGCATTACGGATTGCGTTAAAAGTATTCTGATAGACATCTTCTCCATTCTTTAAACGGATTTCCAGCTTTTGTGGATGTACGTTAACGTCAATCAGAGCCGGATTAATCTCAAAATAAATGGAGGTGAAGGGATATTTGTGTTGCATTAGAAACGGTTTATAGGCCTCTTCAATCGCTTTTGATATTATGGAGCTCTTAATATATCTTCCATTAATAAAGTAATTTTCAAAATTACGATTACCACGAGTAATTAGTGGTTTACCGATAAAACCGGTAATTTTTATTTCCTCAGAGCTAAAGTCCAGAGGTAGCAGTTCTTTCGAAATATCTCGCCCATACACATGGTATAGGATATCTTTACTATTATTATTGCCGGAGGATTGCAACTTAACTTGATTATTCATAATAAATTTAAAGGAAACATTCGGATGGGAAACCATCAAACGTTCCATCAAATCACTAATATATCCCGCCTCTGTCGTTGCAGACTTTAAGAATTTCCTGCGAGCCGGAGTGTTGAAGAATAAGTTACGGACTAATATCGTAGTGCCACCGGGGCATCCGATTTCCTCTATGGATTTTTCTTCACCTCCGTCTATTAAATAGCGGAACCCATTTAATGCGGAGGGTGTCTTTGTGATAAGTTCCACTTGTGCAACCGCTGCGATGCTGGATAATGCTTCTCCACGGAAACCTAGACTTGTCACAGATAGAAGGTCTTCTGCAGAACGGATTTTACTTGTGGCATGACGAAGAAACGCCAAGGGAATATCCTCCTTTGCGATTCCTGCACCGTTATCGGTAATACGGATAAAGCTTAACCCGCCCTCCTTGATTTCTGCAGTGATGGCAGTTGCTCCGGCATCCATTGCATTTTCAATGAGCTCTTTTACAACAGCACTAGGGCGTTCTACAACCTCACCGGCTGCTATTTGATTAATGGTGGGTTCGTCCAACACATGAATGTATGACATAGTTTCCTCCAAATGCTAAATTCTATCTTTAATCTTTTTCTGCAATTGATAAATCTTATTCATTGCATCAATCGGTGTTAATCTGGCTACATCTAGATCGCGTAGTTCTGCAATAATATCTTCATTACCCTCTAAGGAAAATAAGGAGAACTGACTGCTATCTTTTGGCTTCTTATCTTTCTTGTTCGAACCAGTATTACCCCCCACAGCAAAATTATTAAGAAATAATTCTTCCTGAATAAAAGCATCCTCTGAGGATACAGCTTCTGGCGAAGTAAGATTCTTTGCTTTTAATGCTAGATCATTCCCAGATAGCTCAGCCACTATATCTGTCGCACGCTTGAGGACACTTGCAGGCACTCCGGCTAACTTGGCAACTTGAATACCATAGCTCTTATCGGCCCCACCTTTGACGATTTTACGAAGGAATACGATATCCTCACCCTGCTCTTTTACTGCGATGCAATAGTTATTCACACCCTCAAGGCGACCTTCTAATTCGGTCAATTCATGATAATGCGTTGCAAATAACGTCTTTGCTCCTAATATAGAGGTATTACTGATATGCTCTACCACAGCCCAGGCAATACTAAGTCCATCGAAGGTACTAGTACCTCTACCGATTTCATCGAGAATTAGTAGGCTGTTTTTCGTTGCATTTCGTAATATGTTAGCAACCTCCGTCATTTCAACCATAAAGGTACTCTGGCCGCTAGCAAGGTCATCGGATGCACCTACACGGGTAAAAATACGGTCTACAATACTAATATCAGCAGAAGCTGCTGGCACAAAGCTTCCGATTTGCGACATTAACACAATTAATGCGGTCTGTCGCATATAGGTAGATTTTCCTGCCATATTCGGTCCTGTTATAATGGATACGCGGTTATTCTTATTATCCAACAAAGTATCATTAGCAACAAACATGTCATGGGAAATCATCCGTTCTACGACGGGATGTCTTCCGTTTTTGATAACGAGGGAACCACTGGTATTCATGATCGGTCTCGTATAATTATTATGTTCAGCAACTAAAGCAAGGGAAGCAAATACATCTATTTTAGCAATGGCTTTCGCTGTTTGTTGAATTCGTTTTACTTCAAGCGAAATTTGATCTCGTATTTCGCTAAATAGGTTGTATTCCAAGGAGAAAAGCTTGTCCTCTGCCCCAAGGATAATATCTTCCAAATCCTTTAGTTCCGGAGTAGTATAGCGTTCTGCATTGGCTAAGGTTTGCTTTCTAATCCAATTAGCAGGAGCGAGATTCTGATATGAATTGGTTACCTCCAGATAATAACCGAATACACGGTTATAACGAATCTTGAGATTCTTAATTCCAGTGGCTTCACGTTCCTTTGTCTCGAGATCCATAAGCCAATCTTTACCTTCTGTCTTAGCTCTTCTTAAACGGTCTACCTCTTCATGGAAGCCTTCCTTAATAATACCGCCTTCCTTCACATTCAGTGGCGGTTCCTCAGCAATAGAACCTCTGATTAAATCAAAAATATCCTGTAAAGGATCCAGTTCTTCATAGATATCCTTCAAAAGTCCATCTTCAAAACTCTTCAATAAATATTTAATATGAGGCAGCATGGAAAGAGAAGAACTGAAGGCAATTAAATCCCTGGGATTTGCACTTTTATAACTGACTTTACTCATCAGACGTTCCAGATCATAGATAGGATTAAGATATTCTCGTATTTCCTCTCTTGTAATCATATTGTCCTTTAGCTGACTGACAGCCTCAAGTCTTTGGTTAATTAAATCATAATCAATAAGGGGCTGTTCCATATAGCTTCGAAGTAGTCTTGCTCCCATTGCCGTCTTCGTCTTATCCAGTACCCAAAGAAGAGAACCCTTCTTCTGCTTTTCCCTTATTGTTTCAGTAAGCTCCAAATTGCGGACAGTGGAGCTGTCTAAGAGTATAAATTTTTCATAAGTATAGGGTGATAATTTGGTGATGTGGGATAAGGAGCTCTTCTGCGTCTCCTGCAGAAACTGCATGACACAACCAGAAGCGATTACTCCAATGGTATAATCCTTTAATCCTAGACCATCCAGAGTGCCAACATTAAAATGCTCCTTCAAAGCACGAACACAAAGTTCGTCGTCAAAATACCAAGGTTCTAGTGGCGACAACACAAGATTATTATAGCTTTTTAAGGCTTCAATATTAATTCCTGACACGAAAAATGTATCATTGCAAATGATCTCTGAAGGAGACCATTTATAAATTTCATCCATTAACTTACGTTCTGTATCTACCTCTGTAACATAGTAATCGCCTGTTGTAACATCTACTATGGAGATACCATAAGCATTTGTTGTATGTACTACAGCCATCAGATAATTGTTTTTGGTTTCATCTAATACCTGCGTATTTAAATTGGTACCAGGTGTGACAATTCGAACAACTTCCCTCTTGACAATTCCCTTTGCCATCTTCGGATCTTCTACCTGTTCGCAAATTGCAACACGATAACCACGACTGACTAATTTACTGAGGTAGCCTTCCACCGCATGGTATGGAACCCCACACATAGGGGCACGCTCCTCCTGACCGACGCTTTTTCCAGTCAGCGCGATCTCCAGTTCCTTTGAGCAGACATGGGCATCTTCGAAAAACATTTCATAAAAATCGCCTAAACGATAAAACAATATACAGTCTTTATATTGCTCCTTGATTTGCACGTATTGCTGCATCATGGGAGTTAGTTGAGTCATTTTGAATTTCCTTTCCTTAGTAATGTTGTGTACATGTTTGAGGATTGGTATATTAAATTTGTGCGCCTATACCTTCGTGCGTTCAGGGCGCTCCGCTTCACGGGCGGCACTCAGCCGGAGCTGCACAAATTTAATATACCAATCCTCAAACATGGGATATACTTTACGTTAAAACATAATTTATTAATTTGTATTAATCAGTTTTCAACATATTTCGTCTCTGTCACCGAATAAATATTATAAAATAAACCATTACAATTATAGCATAATGACACTCGATTGCAATGGTTTTGATGGTTATTCTTATTCGGTTTGTATGTCGTCGGATAAATCGGTGCCGTCGGCGGCGGTGGTGGCTAGGACGTCACAGCGTTCGTTCATGGGGTGACCGTTGTGTCCTTTTACCCAGGCAAAGGTTACATTGTGAGGCTCTTTGGCTTTGAGTAGACGTTTCCAGAGATCTATGTTCTTGACAGGTTCGTTCTTACCTCTTTTCCATCCCTTCATAATCCAGCTATCCAACCAATGATCATTAAAGGCTTTTACGACATACTGAGAATCAGAGTATACAAGGACCTTGCAAGGCTTCGTTAAAGCCTCTAAGCCAACAATGGCTGCCATAAGTTCCATACGGTTGTTTGTAGTTTTTTTAAAACCAGCACTATATTCCCTCTCGTGTTCCATTCCTTTTGAATCGACGTATACAACTATTGCGCCGTATCCACCGGGGCCATCCGGGTTTCCTCTTGCTGATCCATCGGTATATATTGTAACGTCCATATTTTCCTCCACAGTTTATAATTTTACTCCTTCTTACTCCATTCGCCCTTCGACAGGAACTCTTCTGCTGCGTCTTCTGCAGAGGAGATAATATCTTTGGGATAACCAAGCATGTCGAGTAGTTTAATTGCATTTTTTGATATTGCTTTTCCTTTATATAATTTATAGTCAAATAGAATTTGATTATCTTCTATACGCTCTTGAAAATGATAATTTGAAAAGTTATTTTCAAGGATATGAGTAAGTTCAATGTCATGTGTTGCAGCAAATACTAGGGTATTCTTCTTCGCCAAGGAGGATAGAATACGCGAGGAAGCTGCAATACGCTCCAGGGTGTTAGTGCCACGTAATACTTCATCAATAAAGCATAATACAGGCACATCATTATTTACCCGATCTAGAATGCGCTTTAGGGATTTAATTTCTACGATGTAATAGCTTTCATTACTGAAAATATTATCTCGCAGTGCCATGGAGGAATAAATCATAAAATAACTAGCTTTATAACTTTTACTTGTAGAAGTATAGATTGTTTGTGACAAAATTGCATTAATCGCAAGGGTTTTAATGAAAGTAGATTTACCCGAGGCGTTTGAACCAGTAAGCAATACTGATATGTTTTCAGATATTGAATTTGGTACTGGAGTGTCAAGGAGTGGATGATATAAATCCGTTACTGCAACTCTAGGATGTCCGGTTTTTATAAGCTCCGGTTCACAGTAATAATAGATCAATTTACGAAAGGAGGCTGTCGCAATCATACTGTCTAAAAAACCAACATTGACAAAGATACGATTAAGTGTTTTACGGTTTTTCTTAAAAAAGCTCAGCATGGAATTAAATTTTATTAAATCAATATGAAATAACATGCGAAAATAATCTAAGAGTGCATCAAGAATAGTCCCATTTGGGCTTTTGGGTGCCAAGAGAAAGGAGCCTCTTTCCAGCTTTTTAAAATGATGAATATCCTCTTGTAAACGATCCGTGTATGTTTTGATCTCGGGTATCTCTAAATGGTTAATGGATTTGGTGCTATCGAGAAGACGAAAAATATAGGAAAATACCATAAAATATTTTTCGATTTTTGCTTTTTCAGAATAGTAATTAAAAATATTATATATTACAAATCCAATCGTACAGACACCACCAAACCCAGGACTAATAAAGATCAAAACAATGGATAGAAGCAAACCAAGATCTAATAAATAATGGCTCAGATTGTTTTTTGTCTCCAGCTCATCAAGGCGATTAATATATTCATAGATGGAGATATTACTGAGCTTTCCAATCTGATATAATTTTGTCTGTAATAAAATTCGTTTCTCTTCATTTTCTTCAAAAAATCTCATTAAACGGTTTCGTTCTTGTAATTCCTCTTGAGAAAAGCACGGTTTGCGAAGGAGTGCATAAAGGTATTCTTCACCAATGGAGCATTGTGTATTATTCATCTCCATAAATATTTCATCCATGTCTAAATCATTCCAGGTAATATCATCAACATCCAAATGATCATCTTTTATGGACTTATAAAAAGCCTTCATATATTCAAATTTTTCGGATGTGTATTCCTCTTCCGGCGTCTTTCCCCATTGTTCCCTTAGTTGAATCTTTAACTTTTGAATATTTGCCCTCTCATTAAAAATGCTCCAAATAACAATAGCAAAAATTCCTATCAATATAAAAAAGACTATTTCCACGGTTATTCGCTCCTGTCTGCCCTGTGCTTGGCTTTGTTATATTCGTTTATATAACGGCTATTATAAAATTCTATCCAAGAACTGTCAATGCTTAATGTATATAATTAATCATAACCTAATAATTGAGTTTAAATAAATTCGAAATTATTCCTTCAAATCAATTTGGTATACATATAAAATGTTGATATACATATAAAAATGGTTGAACCATATCGATTCAACCATTCTTTAATATATACATATTTTTAATATATTACATAATTTTTAATTACTAATCATTAATGTATCTTACAAATTTAATAGGCTGTCTATAGTACATATTCGAGATCTTAATTCCATCTCTTCGATTACTTGCATGTATTACTTTGCCGTTACCGATATAAATAGCTACATGGCTAATATAACTGGAGCTACCATAGAATACTAAATCACCAGGCTTTAAACTGGAGGCATTCACTCTTGATCCGCTACTTCCCTGACTTCTTGATGTACGAGGAATGGAGTAGCCAAAATGTTCGTAAACTCTCATGGTAAAACCAGAACAGTCAACACCAACTCCTAAGGTGGTGCCACCCCATACATAAGATTCACCTAAATATTTCTTTGCAAAATTAATTAGATTAACACGAGTTGAGGAAACACCTGAACCATACTCTAATTCTTCCATTGAGACTGCTTTTATTAATTCGAAAGACAAATTAACATATTCTTTTGCTACGAAAGCAATCGTACCGTTTTCATCTTCATCACTATCAAGACGAACCTGAACCCATTGGCCATGTTCCTTATCGTCAGTAATTACTCTAGAATCTAAAACAAGTAATTCCTCACCCTTAGCAACGGAATCAATAATTTCTGAATCAGTGGAAGCTTTTCCTCTAAGGTGAAGGCCATTTGTATTAGCGGTTGCAACATAGTTACCAACTTCTTTCGCAAGACGAGTTGCTTCAACACCTATGATTAAAAATTCACTTTTAACATAACCAGTAACTTTACCAGAATTAATCTTAGTCCAACCGTCTTTACTGGACTCAAGGATTTCACAGCCGCCATTTTTCGGAAGCTTTCCAATAATCTTTTTATCTTCTCCAGGACCAGAACGTATTAAAAGGTTCGTAGTTACATCTGCAATTCCAATATTGTTAAATCCGGGTATCGGTATATCATATAAAGCTAACGATGATATAACAGAGCCATCAGAATTATCTTTCGTATTATAAGAAATCTTATCAAATGTATAACCGGCTACAGGTTCCTCATAAGCCAAGGCTATCTTTGGATTGGCTGTGAGGACGATTGCTCCAGTTGCACAAACCAAGGAAAACTTTAGAAGCTTCTTATTCATGGTATATCCTCCAAATATTTTCTTGTTTTATCACACGAAATACCAAGTCATCCCTTATGTAATCAAAACGTAAGTCAAATTGTTAAATCATTTATTACATAATTGTTAAATATGTTACGTGAGTATTATACCAAACGCTATAGTTTTTGTCAACTATATGTCAGCTTTATTTTAAAAATTAGTCAGAATTAACAATTTATACAAAAAAAAGCTACCACTGTACGAAAAAGCTCGTAACTTGGGCAGCTTTCTATGAACAAATATTAAATAATTATGCAGATGAGACCACCATTACTATCATTAATAATTTTCTGCATCGTTTCCTGAAGTTTTATTTGACTATCGTCCGTCAATTTATTGATTTTTAAATTAATTCCATCATCTACTAATTGACGAATCGATTTTCCAAAAATATTAGTGTCCCAAATGCCTTCCGGATTTTCCTTCGCATTTGCATTGATATAACCAATTAGATCTCTGGCTTGCGCTTCTGTTCCAACGATTGGTGCCACTTCTGTAAGAATGTCAGCTTTGATCATATGAATCGAAGGTGCGGTAGCTTTAATTTTTACTCCGTATTTATTGCCATGCTTCATTACCTCGGGTTCCTCAATCGTTATTTCATTTCTAAGTGGAGTAACGACTCCATAGCCTTTTGCTTTTACCTGATCTGTTGCATAAGATACTTTCTCATATTCTGATTTTTTAGCAGCTAATTCTTTTAATGTAGAAATCAACTGATATTCACCGGAAATCGGGACGCCAATGAGATCACTAAGGATTTTATAGTAATACAGATCATCAAATTCAACATTAACCTGAACGGTTCCTTCCTGCATATCTACTTTGTCAACTTTAAAACGTTTGACATACTTGCTGTCGGTATTGAAATTTGTTGATTTTGCATCCTTGATTTGTGTGACATTTTGGAATAAATCCTTTACAGCTGCAATCAAATCCAGTTTCAGCCAATGGTCCGCGGGTAACATCTCTGCCCATTTTGGCATAAAGAAATCCACCTCGGTGATTGGAAATACGGATAAAATATTTTCCATGATCTTTGTGATGTCATCCTTCTTTAACTGCTCTGCATTGACAGGCATAACCGGTACATCGTAATCTTGTGAGATTTCCTCGGCAATTCTTATTGTATCATTTGAATATGGCTTATTGGAATTTAAAAGTACAATAAATGGCTTTCCAAGGTTCTTCAATTCCAGTATCGTCTTTTCTTCCGGAGCCTTGTAGCTAGCCCTGGGAAGCTCACCAAAGCTGCCATCTGTGGTAACAACGATTCCGATGGTGGAATGGTCATTAATAACTTTCTTAGTTCCGATTTCAGCTGCTTGGGTAAACGGAATTTCGTGGTCAAACCAAGGTGTCTTTACCATCCGTTCATGTTGGTTTTCAACATGGCCGGATGCTCCGTCAACCATATATCCTACGCAGTCAATCAAACGAATTTTTACCTTCGTTTCATCATCAAACGTAATCACGGCAGCTTCCTTTGGTATAAACTTCGGTTCGGTAGTCATAATTGTCCTACCTGCCGCAGCCTGAGGCAATTCATCAATTGCCCGTTCTCTGCTATGGACATCTTCAATACCCGGAATTACCAAGAGATCCATGAACCTCTTAATAAAGGTAGACTTTCCTGTTCTGACCGGCCCTACCACACCTATGTATATTTCACCGCCTGTCCTAGCCTGAATATCATTATAAACATCAAAC
>JAQSYO010000085.1 GCA_029256105.1 Herbinix sp. | reverse complement strand
TGTCGCAAGGTATAGCGTTGGAGCAGCCAGTATTTTGGGATTTATAGCACCATTTATCTGCCCGGTTATGATGGGTGGAATGCTATTGATGATGTTAGGGCGAAAAAAAACAAGCTGTTGCGATGAAACAAAAGCGGAGAATAATAGTGAGGCTCCAACGAAATAAGAAGTTTTCTATAAGTGCAATTAGAGCAAAGCTACCTAAATTTAATCTTGGGTAGCTTTTTTTTGTGCGCGCGGCATGGGCGCAATCTTATACTCGAGAGCAGTTTCGAACTCATTATTTCAACTGTAATTTCACCAAAAAGTTTAGAAAAATTTACATCAGTTTCCAATAGTAATTTAATCGTTAGTTGTTATTTTGTACAGTAATTGAATAATATTTTAAAAAATTTATTATGTATTGACAAAAAATGATCCTTATGATAATCTTTACTTGTCAGACAAGTTGATACATATGTAATACAATATAATTTATTTGTATACAACTATAGATTTAATGGAGGCGAATGTATGGATAAGGTTTTAAACATTATCAAAGATAAGAAACTAACCTATGATCAAAAAGTATTAAATCTAGCACAAACAGCAGAGGATAGTATCAATGTATTAGCAATTAGCCGGGAGACACAGGAATATAGAGATGCCGGTATCATATGCGATTTGAATGAAGGAAATGCACCGTATAAAGCAAGGTATATTCTGCCTGATTATGAAAGATTTATGAAAAATGGAAGTAATTTCTTAAACTTGAAACCAGCGAAGGATATTTGGGATGCTACCAATAATCTACTTATTTTATATAAACATGTACCCTCGGTAACCTCCTTTCCTGTCTATGCCGGTAACATCGATACTTTACTGGAGCCTTTTGTGGAGGATGAGGTAGAAGCGTATCATGCTATTAAGCTTTTTCTAATGCATATGGACAGAACATTAAGAAGTTCCTTCTGCCATGCTAATATCGGACCCACTCCTACGAAAGCAGGAAGGTTGATTTTAAAAGCAGAGAGAGAGCTACAATGTGCTACTCCGAGTATTACGCTGAAATATAATAAAGAAACTTCAAATGATTTTGCTATTGATGCGGTAAATACTGCGCTGATAACTGCAAAACCAAGTTTTGCTAATCACGATATGTTTGTAAGAGAATTTGGTGAAGACTATGGTATTGCAAGCTGCTATAACGGACTTAAGATTGGCGGAGGAAGCTATACTTTAGCGAGACTAAACTTGGCGTCCTTAGCTCAAAGAGCGAAGGACAAAGATCATTTTCTGAATTGTATATTACCGGATGCAGTATTAAGATTGGCTTCCTTCATGGATGAGAAAATAAGATTTCTTGTGGAAGAGAGTGGCTTTTTTGAAACCAACTTTCTAGTACAGGAGGGGTTAATTTCAAGAGATAGATTTACAGGAATGTTTGGAGTTTTTGGACTTGCCGAATGTGTAAATTATCTTCTTAAAGCAGAAAATAAGCAAGATAGGTTCGGCAAGGGTTCTGAAGCCAGTCATTTAGGGCATGTAATTATTAAGAAACTTCATGAAGAAGTAGGACAGCATCATAATCAATACTGTGAAGTAATGGGTGGCAAATTCCTCTTACACGCTCAGGTAGGCATCGATTCAGATAAAGGTGTTAGCCCCGGATGCAGAATACCTATTGGCGAGGAACCGGAATTATGGGACCATATTCTGCAATCAGCCGTATTTCATCCATATTTCCCATCCGGTATCAGTGACGTATTCAGCTTCGACCATACGACAAAGCAAAATCCGGAATACATACTTGATATCATAAAAGGTGCATTCAGAGAAAACATGAGATATTTTCCTTTCTATGCCAACGATAGTGATGTGGTAAGAATTACAGGCTATTTGGTAAAAAGATCGGATATGGAAAAGCTGGATAAAGGGAAAGCTGTACTAATTGATAATGTCGTATTAGGTCTGGGAGCAGTTAAAAATCAAAGAGTTCTTGAACGGAAGGTCAGAGGTAATGAATAAGGGACTTGTTAACAAGATAATACCCTTTAGCTCTGTGGATGGACCTGGTAATAGAATGGCTGTTTTTCTTCAGGGTTGTAACTTCAACTGCTTATATTGCCACAATCCGGAGACGATAAAACGATGCGATCACTGCTTTGATAGATGCATAAAGTCCTGCCCTAATCTAAGTTCCCCAAAAGCTTTATTCATGGATGTTGATGAGATTGTTAAAGAGGTAAAAAGGGTAAAATCCTTCATTTCCGGTATCACCGTATCCGGTGGTGAATGCATGCTTCAAGCCGAGTTTCTGAAAGAGCTATTCGTTGAAATCAAAAATATGGAGTTGTCCATTTTTGTAGATACGAACGGATCCGTTCCTTTTTGGGAAAATAGTGAGCTTACTGCGCTTATGGATAAGGCAATGGTTGATATGAAAGCGTTCCTTCCTGAAGAACATATAGGATTAACCGGAATGGATAACAAAAATGTATTAAAAAATATAGAATACCTTGCTAGTATCGATAAGCTTTACGAACTAAGAACGGTAATAGTACCTGACATACTGGATAATTATTTTAATGTAGATGCTATATCAAAGCTCATTGCTGCTTTAAACCCAGATATCAGATATAAACTCATTAAGTACAGACCTTTTGGAGTTAGAAAAGAATTGATGATAAGCCAAATACCTTCCGATAATATGATGAAGGAATTAGTGCAGATCTCACGTGACAATGGTTGCATAAATATAGTGGTTACATAAGTTTCGACGACAGATTTATTTTATTAGTAAAATTTTTGCTATGGAACTAAGTAACAAAAGATACCGGCATAAAAAATAAATATAATTTTAAGGAGGAAACAGATGAAACGTATCTTTATCGGATTTTTAACTTTAACACTCCTCATGTCAACACTTTTGACTGGATGCTCCAACGAAGCGAAGAAGGAAAATTCAACAACGGAACAGACCACAAAAACAGAGGGGACTAAGGAGTCGCAAAGAGCGGCAATCGTATTAGGTGTGGGGGGTTTAGGAGACCAATCCTACAATGACTTAGCTTATCAGGGAATGAAGGATGCGGAAAGTAAATTAGGTGTGGAGTTTGATTATGCTGAACCGAAAGCAATGGCTGACTTTGAAGTACACTTAAGAGAGATGGCAAGCGAGGGACAATATGTAGTTATTGTATGTGTTGGTTATGAACAGGTGGATGCACTTGCTATCGTGGCAGAAGAATATCCGGATCAGAAATTTGCAATTTTAGATGG
>JAQSYO010000044.1 GCA_029256105.1 Herbinix sp. | reverse complement strand
ACGAGAAAGCTTTATGAAATTTGTAAAAATGAATGTGAAAATACTTACTATATACAGAAACTTGATGACCTGGATTTAAATTTGTTTAAATCTTATCGGAACGTAGGTATTACAGCAGGGGCATCGACCCCAAACAATATTATCAAGGAGGTTCACACCGTTATGTCAGAGAAGAGTTTTGAACAATTATTGGAAGAAGAAAAGGTAGTTAAAATAAGCAACGGCGATGTTGTAGAAGGAATTGTCTTAGGTGTTAAAGAAGATGAAATCATCTTAAATATAGGCTACAAGTCGGAAGGTATCATTACAAGAAATGAATATACGAATACACCTAATCTCGATTTGAGAACAGCCGTAACGATCGGCGAGAAGATGTCAGCTAAGGTTCTTAAGGTAAATGACGGCGAAGGACAAGTTGCCTTAACCTATAAGAGATTAGCAGCAGAAAAGGGTAATAAGAAATTAGAAGAAGCATTTGAAAACCATGAAGTATTGTCTGCAAAAGTTGCTGCAGTATTAAACGGTGGTTTAAGTGTTATTATAGACGAAGCAAGAGTATTTATACCTGCAAGTCTTATCTCCGACAGCTATGAGAAAGACCTTGCGAAGTATGCAGGTGAGAAGATTGATTTTGTAATCACTGAATTCAATCCGAAGAAGAGAAGAATTATCGGAGATCGTAAGCAATTAATCGTTGCTAAAAAAGAAGGATTAAAGAAAGAATTGTTTGAGAAAATTAAAGTTGGAATGACAGTGGAAGGTACCGTTAAGAACATTACTGACTTTGGTGCATTCATTGATCTTGGCGGAGCTGATGGACTTCTTCATATTTCTGAGATGTCTTGGGGCAGAGTTGAGAATCCGAAGAAGGTATTTAAAGTTGGCGAGACGGTAAAAGCCTTTGTTAAAGACATTCAGGGCGAGAAGATTGCTCTTAGCCTTAAATTTGAAGGTGCTAATCCTTGGATTAATGCAGAAGAAAAATTTGCAGTAGGTAACATTGTGGTTGGTACTGTAGCACGTATGACAGACTTTGGTGCATTTATTGAACTTGAGCCTGGTATTGATGCACTTCTTCATGTTTCCCAGATTTCCAAAGAGCATGTTGAAAAACCTTCTGATGCTTTAAAAATTGGACAAGAAATCACAGCGAGAGTTGTTGAATTCAATAAAGATGAGAAGAAGATCAGCTTAAGCGTGAAGGCACTTGAAGTTACAGAAAATAGCGCAGAAGCATCCTCCGAAGAGATTGCTGAATAACTATTGACCTCACACGGATGATAAAGGAGATAATTCTTGCAGGGCAGTTATGAAACATTCAAACAATCAATTTATGATATGACCAAAATTGATTTGAATTCCTACAAAGAACGTCAAATGAAACGACGTATTGAAGCTTTGATTTCTAAGCATGATATTAATTCCTTTTCCGACTATGTAATTAAACTCAAGACGGATAAAATTATCTTTGATGAATTCATTAATTACATCACTATTAATGTATCGGAATTCTTTCGTAATCCGGAGCAGTGGGCATTACTTGAGAAGGAAGTGTTTCCTTATTTGATGGAGCATTTCGGTAAAGATCTAAAGATATGGAGTGCGGCATGCTCAACCGGTGACGAACCCTATTCTTTAGTAATGTTATTATCGAGGTTTCTTCCCTTAAACAAAATTAAGATTATCGCCACAGATATAGACAAGACGGTTATGGCGAAAGCACAAATGGGTATATACCATGTGAAAAGCTTAAAGGCTTTACCGGAAGAATTTCTTAACAAATATTTTGTAAAGATTAACGACCGAACATATCAGATTTCCGATACGATTAAAGCTTGTGTAGAATTTAAGCAACATGATTTGTTGAAGGATGTTTATCCTCCAAATTGTGATTTGATTGTCTGTCGTAATGTATTAATCTACTTTACGGATGAGGCTAAAAATAAAATCTATACAGATTTTCATAAGGCATTAAAAAAAGACGGACTTCTATTTGTTGGCAGTACGGAGCAGATTATTCAAGCCCAGCAGATTGGCTTTCATAATTTTAAATCGTTCTTCTACAAAAAAGCATAAAAATTGAATTAGCTTGTAATTCAATAATTTCAAAATCAATAGACCTCCGCTCAAATGCGGGGGTCTTATCATTTCCATATCTTAGAGTTTCCTCCAATTTTTATTCATTATAAATGAATTGGCTTATCAATTCATTTATTAAAAAAATGTGGTTGATTTTTAGAATAATATCGAGTATATTGTTTAATAGATTAGCTTACTAATACATATGTATACTACGTATAGTAAGATGATAAGACTAACAGTACATTATTCTGTGTAAAAAGAATTTAGTAAAACCTGAAGAAAGAATTTGGTTTTTGCCGAATTATGAATTCACATACTAAATTCTTAGAATATAATAATGAATTTCCACTATGATTCACTATTATAGGATAGCAGGTATCTCGACTGATATTATTGAGATAACTTAATAGGTACTGGAATGGAGGAAAATATGCAGAATACGATTACGATCGCTGTAGATGCTATGGGTGGAGATAATGCACCTGGCGAGATCATTCATGGAGCAGTTCTTGCAATTCAGGAAAAGAAAAATATCAAAGTGGTTTTAACGGGTGATGAAAATGTCATTCATAAGAGTCTTAGTACGTATAATTATGACAAAGAACGTATTCAAGTCGTACATGCACCGGAAATCATTACGAATTGTGAAGCTCCTGTTTTGGCAATCCGTCGCAAGAAAAACTCCTCTATCGTAGTAGCATTAAACATGGTAAAGAATGGTGAAGCGGATGCCTTTGTATCAGCCGGAAGTACTGGAGCAGTACTTGCAGGCGGACAATTGATCGTAGGCAGAATAAGTGGAGTAGAAAGACCTCCGTTGGCACCTTTAATCCCCACCATGAATGGCGTTTCCTTATTAGTAGATTGTGGTGCTAATGTAGATGCAAGAGCTACCCATTTAGTCCAGTTTGCAAAGATGGGATCCATCTATATGGAAAATGTCCTAGGTATTAAAAACCCCAGAGTTGCAATAGTTAATATTGGGGCTGAAGAAGAAAAGGGAAATCTCTTGGTAAAGGAAACCTTCCCACTTTTAAAGAATTGTAATGACATTAATTTTATCGGCAGTATTGAAGCCAGAGAAATTCCAAACGGCGGAGCTGATGTTATTGTATGTGAGGCCTTTGTAGGTAATGTAATATTAAAGCTTTACGAGGGACTCGGATCTGCATTGGTGAAAAAGATTAAAACTGGACTGATGAGTACTACGAGAAGTAAAATTGGTGCTCTGCTTTGTAAACCGGCATTAAAAGAGACTTTAAAAGACTTTGATGCCTCCAAATATGGCGGTGCTCCGTTATTAGGCTTAAATGGCCTTGTAGTGAAGACACACGGTAATGCAAAAAGTACAGAGGTACGTAACTCTATCCTACAGTGTGTTACTTTTACGGAACAGAATATTAATGATAAAATCAAAAAAAATCTTAGTAATAACGAATAAATTTAAAGAAGGGTGAATGATCATGGAATTTGAAAAATTACAAAAAATTATTAGCGAAGTATTGAATGTTGGAGAAGACGAAATAACAATGGAGACCACCTTTGTAGATGATCTTGGCGCAGACTCTCTTGATGTATTCCAAATTATTATGGGAATCGAAGAGGAATTTGATATTGAGATAGCGAATGAAGAAGCAGAGAATATTGTTACAGTAGCAGATGCACTAGAGCAAATAAAGAACGCATTAAATTAATTCATGACAAATGGATTAACTTTGAATACATCAAGTTAACTTGTTTAATTGATGTAGGAATCCAATCACCTTGTTATACCAAGTTGAATCAGATTCAAATCATCTTGTTTGTGACAAGGGGATTGGGTTGTTATTTTACCTCGTATACAAAGTTTTATCAGTGGTATGAAAAAGCCCTGTGAATAAGGCTAGCCTTATTTATGGGCTTTTCATATAAAATTGGGGGATTATGATATTAGTTCTATTTTTAGTCGAAGGGAGGTAATTACAAATTCATATGAAGGTACGCAAGAAATCGGATGTAATACAACAAGCATTGGAGAGTAAGATAAGGTATCATTTTTCAGATTCTTCAATTTTATTTCATGCTTTATCTCACAGTTCCTATGCGAATGAGATGAGGATGAATAAGGAAAAGAATAACGAACGCCTCGAGTTCTTAGGTGATGCGGTTTTAGAGCTTGTTACAAGTGAATATGTATATAAGGAATACGCGAACTTAACCGAGGGCGATTTAACAAAGCTTAGAGCCAGTATTGTATGTGAACAGACCTTGTCTACGTGTGCTAGAGATTTAAATATTGGTGAATTTCTATATCTTGGTAAAGGCGAGGACATCTCAGGTGGAAGAGAACGCGATTCCATTTTATCAGATGCTTTGGAAGCAGTAATCGGAGCAATCTATTTAGACGGTGGTTTTACTAATGCAAAAGAGTTTATAAAAAGCTTCATTTTAGCTGATGTAAAGAACAAAGACCTCTTTTTCGATAGCAAGACTATCTTACAGGAAATTATACAGAACGATAATAATAAACAAAAACTTCGTTATAAATTAATCTCCGAGGAAGGCCCGGATCACAACAAAACCTTTACAATCGCCGTATGTGTTGGTAATGATGAAATTGGAACCGGTACCGGGCGTACAAAAAAAGCTGCAGAACAAGAGGCTGCTTACCAAGCAATCCAGAAATTACGAAAGAAATAGTACTTAGTTAACAGATGGGAGACTATGAATGTATTTAAAAAATATTGAAATTCACGGCTTTAAGTCTTTTGCCAATAAAATTGTATTAGAATTTCATGATGGCATTACTGGTATCGTTGGACCGAACGGTAGTGGTAAGAGTAATGTTGCCGATGCTGTGCGTTGGGTTTTGGGGGAACAAAGCGCAAAACAGCTTAGGGGTGCTAAGATGGAGGATATTATTTTTGCCGGAACACAGACGCGTAAACCTTTGGGTTACGCTTTTGTTGCTATTACGCTTGATAATTCCGATCATAAGCTTCCAATTGAATATGATGAAGTTACCATAGCCAGAAGAGTATACCGATCCGGTGAAAGTGAATATTTAATCAATGGAACTTCCTGTCGCCTCAAGGATGTAAATGAACTTTTTATGGATACCGGTATTGGCAAAGAAGGTTATTCCATCATCGGACAGGGTCAGATTGACCGAATTTTAAGTGGTAAACCGGAGGATCGTCGTGAACTTTTTGATGAAGCCGCCGGTATCGTTAAATTTAAAAGAAGAAAATATGCTGCGGAGAAGAATTTAGAAGAAGAGAAACTAAATTTGTCTCGTATTACGGATATTATAAAGGAAATTGAAAAGCAATTATCGCCCTTAGAAAAACAGTCTGCTGTTGCTAAGGTTTATTTGAAATTAAAGGAAGAATTAAAAAATCACGAAGTAAATCAATTTTTAAAGGAATACGAGAAGCTACACACTTCAAAAGATCAGATTGATGAAAAGTTAAATATTGCAACCTCGGATTTTGAGCAGTCAAAAGTTGAATATGAAAATACAAAAGAAGAATACATACGCCTGGAGCAACAATTAGAGGAATGCGACCAAGTAATTGAAGAGGATAAGAACACATATAATGAATTAAAAATAAAGAAGGAAAAATCTGAGGGTGAAATAAAGGTACTTCAGGAGCAAATTAGTTCATTACAACAAAATGATGAATATATTCAAAATCGTATACAATCCAATGACCGTGATATACAGTTGAAAAAAACAGAAGAAGACGGTTATTTGACGGAGAAGGCCACGATTGATGATAAAATTTCTGGAATGGATGATCTTCTAAGTACTGCTTTATCTGAATTAAATCAAATAAAGGAGAATATCCTACGATATACGAAGGAAATCGAGGAATGCAATAATGGCATTTTCGAGCATTTAAACATTAATTCCGGAATCAAAAGCAATATGCAGCGTTATGAAACGATGTTGGAGCAGAATATCCTTCGGAAGGCAGATCTAAATCAACGGATTTTAAAGAATAAAAGTGAAGAAAGTCTCTATACTGAGACAATTGGGTCTTATAGAGCTGATTTACAACAGGCATCTGAGATTATAATTAATAAGACGCAGGAAAGCAATACTTTGGAACAGGCTATAACAGAAACGCAAACAATAATCGATATGGTGAATTCTGAATTTAACGATGTTCAGGCTCGCTATTTAGGCGAAAAATCACGTTTAGATTCATTAATGAATCTAACTGAACGTTATGAGGGTTATGGTACCAGTATCAAAAAGATAATGGAACGCAAGCCGCAGATGCCCGGAATTATTGGTGTAGTTGCAGATATTATTAAGGTTGATAAAACCTATGAAACTGCTATTGAAACTACGCTCGGTGGCGCAATTCAGAATGTGGTAACCGATGATGAGGCTACTGCTAAAAATCTTATTAATTATCTAAAACAGAATAAATTTGGTAGAGCTACCTTTTTACCTCTTACGAATATATCCTCCGGATCTGGGGTACAAAATGACAAGGTATTAAAAGAACCCGGTGTTCTAGGAATCGCTAGTTCTCTTGTTGAAGCTGATTCAAAATTCAATGCATTAATTGATTATCTTCTAGGCAAAATTATTGTAGTTGATCATATCGATCACGCAACCGCAATCGCCAAAAAATATCATTATAGTCTTCGAATAGTAACCTTAGAGGGTGAATTGCTTACTCCTGGCGGTTCTATTTCAGGTGGTGCATATAAAAATGCCAGTAATTTATTAGGACGACGTCGTGAAATTGAAGAGATGGAGGAATTAGTAGCATCTCTTGAAGTTCAGACCAAAGAATTGCTTCGAAAGAAAGAGGAAACAAGAGAAACCAGAACGAAACTTCGTGGTGATTTGGAAAGCTTAAAGCTTCTCCTTCAAGATAAATTCCTGGAACAAAATACTGCCAAGATGAATCTTGATAGAGAACTTACAAAAAAAGCAGAATCAGAGGCAATCTATCAGGAATATGTCAGAGAATTGCAAGAAATCGAATTACAAGCAAGGGATTTAAAGGATAATTTAAACAAATTAAATGACTCTCTTACTCAAAATTCACAGTTGAATAAAGAGAAGGAAGTACAAATTGATCAGTTAACCAAGAAACTTGAGGAGGAACGAGTGAAAGAGCAAGACTCGAATGTAAAGTCTTCCGAACTCAAGTTAGAATTATCCACCTTGGAACAAAACAATCAATTCTTATTGGAAAACGTAAAACGTGTGAAACGTGATATTACTAAGCTTTATGAAGAAGCTTCATCCCTAAAAGCCGATATAATTAAAGCTTCTGTGGTGGTAGAAGAAAAGAAAGAGATCATTCGGCAATCAGAGTTATTAATGGAGGCTGATCAGCAAACAATTACATCTTTGGAGGAACAGATTAAAAACAGAATTGCAGAAAAAGAGCATATTACAAGTATTCATAAGAATTTCTTTCAGAAGCGAGAAGAACTATCAAGTCGAATGAATGAACTTGATAAGGAGTGTTATCGCTTGAACGGTCAGCGAGATAAACTGATCGAACAATCTGACCTGCAAATGAGTTATATGTGGGAAGAATATGAGCTAACCTATACCACTGCCTTGGATTACCCGATTGATGAGGAGATTAGCTTAACGCAAGCAAAGAAATTAATTGTTGAAAATAAAAGCAAGATTAAAGAGCTTGGTGATGTAAATGTTAATTCCATTGAAGATTATAAAAATTTATCTGAACGTTACGAATTTTTAACGACGCAGAGAGAAGATTTGATAAAAGCAGAAGAGGCTCTTCTACAAATCATTAATGAACTAGACACCGAGATGCGAAAGCAGTTTGAGGAGAAGTTTAAAGCCATTAATGAACAATTTGATGTCGTATTTAAAGAATTATTTGGCGGTGGTAAAGCGGACCTTGAACTGACGGAGAGTGAAGATATCTTAGAAGCGGGAATACGGATTAATGCACAGCCTCCGGGTAAAAAACTTCAGAATATGATGCAGCTTTCTGGTGGTGAGAAGGCACTAACTGCAATTTCTTTATTATTTGCAATTCAGAATCTGAAGCCGTCTCCCTTCTGTTTACTAGATGAGATTGAAGCAGCACTGGATGATTCTAACGTAAAACGCTTTGCAAAATATCTTCATAAATTAACTCAGGATACGCAGTTTATTATTATTACCCACCGTAGGGGAACGATGGCTGCAGCAGATATTTTATATGGTATTACCATGCAGGAAAAAGGGGTATCCACTTTAGTATCCGTTAGTTTAATAGAAAATGAACTAGAAAAATAAAAGCTGAGTATAGTTAAGAAGGTATGTTATAGTAAATTTATTTTTTGATTATCAAGTTACGACGATCTTTTATAAAGAATGTATATAATATGGATAAGATATAAATATTCGCTATGCGAGTAGATGGAGGCTATATGAGTGAGAGTAAAACAGGGTTTTTTGGACGATTGGTACAGGGGTTATCAAAAACAAGAAATAGCATCGCACATGGAATTGACGCGATTTTCAGTGGATTTTCGAGCATTGATGATGATTTTTATGAAGAATTAGAAGAAATTCTTATCATGGCTGACTTAGGAATTAACACAACAACTGCGATTGTTGAGAATTTAAGAAAGAAAGTTAAAGAAAACAAAATCAAAGATCCGGCTGAGTGCAGACAACTATTGATTAATAGTATGAAGGAACAGATGCAGCTAGAAGAGACTGCCTACGAGTTTGAAAATCGTAAATCTGTGGTATTATTAATTGGTGTTAACGGTGTAGGTAAGACAACTTCAGTAGGCAAACTTGCTGGGCAGTTGAAGGATCAGGGAAAGAAAGTAATGGTTGCAGCTGCAGATACCTTCCGTGCCGCAGCAATTGAGCAATTAACAGAATGGGCACATAGAGCTAACGTCGATATCATTGCACAGAAGGAAGGCTCAGATCCTGCAGCAGTCATTTATGATGCTGTAACAGCAGCAAAAGCAAGAAATGTAGATGTACTGCTTTGTGATACCGCAGGACGGCTTCACAATAAGAAAAACTTAATGGAAGAACTGAAAAAAATTGACCGTGTTATAGAGCGTGAATATCCAGATGCATACCGGGAGACACTTGTTGTTTTAGATGGAACTACTGGTCAGAATGCACTTGCTCAGGCAAAGGAATTTAATGAAGTAGCAGATATAACAGGAATTGTTCTGACGAAATTAGATGGAACCGCAAAAGGTGGAATTGCGATTGCAATTCAATCAGAGCTTGGTATTCCCGTAAAATATATCGGTATAGGAGAAAAGATTGATGATTTACAAAAATTTAATGCAGATGACTTTGTGAATGCATTATTTCAAAAAAACGAATAGGAGGAGAATAACATGATGACCTTAGATAAGTTTGAAGAAGCTACGGAAGCCGTCAAAAAAGTAATACTACGTACAGAACTAGTTTACAGTGATTATTTTACAGCAACCACTGGTAATAAAGTTTATTTAAAACCGGAGAATATGCAATTTACAGGTGCATACAAGGTGCGTGGTGCCTATTACAAGATTAGTACATTAACAAAAGAAGAAAGAGATCGCGGTTTAATTACTGCCTCTGCTGGTAACCACGCACAGGGTGTTGCCTACGCAGCGAAGCTCTATAATGCAAAGGCTATTATTGTTATGCCCTCTACAACGCCTTTGATTAAAGTAAACCGAACCAAGAGCTACGGTGCTGAGGTAATTCTTTATGGTAATGTATATGACGAAGCTTGCCAATATGCTTATCAATTAGCTGAGGAACATGGTTATACCTTTATTCACCCATTTAATGATGAAGGAGTTGCTACCGGTCAAGGTACCATAGCGATGGAAATATTCAAGGATCTTCCTACCGTGGATATCATACTAGCTCCAGTAGGCGGAGGGGGGTTGCTTGCTGGAGTTGCAACACTTGCAAAAATGCTTAATCCAAATGTAAAGGTAATTGGTGTAGAACCTGCCGGTGCAGCCTGTATGAAAGAATCCTTAAAGGCTGGACATGTTGTAACGCTTCCTCATGTAGATACGATAGCTGATGGTACAGCCGTTAAGACACCGGGAGATGTTGTGTTCCCATATATACAAAAATACGTAGACGACATCATCACCGTTGAGGATCATGAATTAATCGTTAATTTCTTGGATATTATTGAGAATCATAAAATGGTTGTTGAAAATTCCGGTTTATTAACCGTTGCTGCATTAAAGCATTTAAATTGCAAAGATAAAAAAGTAGTATCCATCTTAAGTGGTGGTAATATGGACATCATTACAGTCGCATCCATCGTGCAACATGGTTTAATTCAAAGAGGACGTGTTTTTACCGTATCGGTACAACTTCCGGACAGACCTGGTGAGTTGGTGAATGTTGCATCTATTATTGCGAAAGCACAAGGAAATGTAATTCGTCTTGATCATAACCAGTTTGTCAGTATTAATCGTAATTCTGCAGTGGAATTAACGATTACAATGGAAACCTTCGGACATGAACATAAGCAGGAGATTGTACAAGCACTAATCGATCATGGTTACAATCCAAAAATCTGCCAACCAAATAAATTATATTAATTAAACTAGTATTTTTACATAGAAAATGCTAATAAATTCGTGAAAAATGCCATGGTTACATTTGTTTACAAACATTCCCGATATTGATATAATACGAATATCTTTATATTCTGTTATTCATAGCGTAGTTAATTGTTATAATTAACTTTTATCAAATGTGGATGTTTAAAACAAATCTTGTATTCTAACTTTATTCCGAATTAAGAAATCGTCACAGGTAGAGATTATTATATTTCAATACTTTCCGATTAAGGTTTTGAAAATAAAAAAATAATATTTTATGTGACACACTATGTCTTTATCCTATGATAGAATGACATTATTCTAGGAGCGAAAATCAGGATACTGAAAACGTTACAGTAATAATTCGGTATTTATGTATTGACATTGTTTCTGAAATAAGTTAATATGAGTACAAGAACATTAGTTCGTATTTTGGAGGGGCGATCCTTCATAAAAAGGGAGATTAGATATGGCAAAGGATGATAAAGCAAGAGCATTGGAATCTGCCTTAGCGCAGATTGAAAAGCAATATGGAAAAGGCTCAATTATGAAGCTTGGTGATAATACTGCAAATATGAGCATTGAAACTGTTCCTACCGGATCCATAAGTTTGGATATTGCGTTGGGACTAGGCGGAGTACCAAAGGGAAGAATTTTGGAAGTATATGGTCCAGAATCCAGTGGTAAGACTACCGTAGCCTTACATATGGTTGCTGAAGTACAAAAAAGAGGCGGAATAGCAGGCTTTATTGATGCAGAGCATGCCCTAGATCCAGCATATGCAAAAAATATCGGTGTTGACATTGATAATTTATATATTTCACAGCCGGATAACGGCGAGCAGGCACTTGAGATTACTGAGACAATGGTACGTTCTAATGCAGTAGATATTATTATCATTGACTCTGTTGCAGCGTTAGTACCGAAGGCCGAGATAGACGGCGAGATGGGTGATTCTCATATGGGACTTCAGGCAAGATTGATGTCGCAGGCACTTAGAAAATTGACTGCTGTAATCAGTAAATCAAACTGTATTGTTGTTTTTATCAATCAGCTTCGTGATAAAGTCGGTGTAATGTTTGGTAGTCCAGAGACAACAACCGGTGGACGAGCGCTTAAATTTTATGCTTCCATTCGTTTGGATGTAAGAAGGATCGAATCCTTAAAGCAAGGCGGGGAAGTTGTAGGTAATAGAACCCGTATCAAGATAGTTAAGAATAAGATTGCACCTCCCTTCAAAGAAGCTGAATTTGATATTATGTTCGGAAAAGGCATCTCTAAAGAAGGCGATGTACTTGATTTAGCAGCAGATTCTGCGATTGTAATTAAGAGTGGTGCTTGGTATGCTTACAATGATGCGAAGATTGGCCAAGGCAGAGAGAATGCGAAGCAGTACTTAATTGATAATCCTGAAATCTTTGCTGAGATAGAACTAAAGGTTAGAGATAAATACACCTTAGTTCCTGCTAAAAATTATAATGATGTCCTAGAATAGGATGTATCGATAAAGTAAAGTTCCATTTCAATAGTAGAAAAATTAAATAAAAATATTTTTAGGCTGTCCAAAAAGGCATGGTCGATCTATAGGTTTCTTAATAATCGGTTACCTATCTGTCAGCTCTTTCCTTTGGACAGCCATTTTATTTAATCTTAATCAGTGTACATATTAAGTTTGTAATCTAAGGAGTGCTTAGTGTGGAAAAAGAATTCAGCATAGCTGAATTCTTGGTGTTCATCAGCATTTGCGGCCACTGGGTGGCCATGCTGGGTTAGTGTGGAAAATCAGAGATTTTCCACACACAAATTTGTGCCTGCGACCCAAAGTTTGCAGGCTTTGATGAAAGGTATGGTTATTATAATGGTTGTTACCCGTTTCGAAGAATTAGAGCAATCAAAGGTAAAGGTCTATATCGACGAAGAATATGCTTTTCTCCTATATCAAAAAGATATAAAACAGTATAAGCTTGAAGAAGGTGCCGTAATAACATCTGAAAATTATGTAAAGATTATAGAAGATACTGTATTTCGTAGAGCGAAACAGAAGGCTGTAGCTATCTTAAAATTTATGAATCGTACGGAACAGGAACTACGTAAGAAGCTTTCCGAAGCAGAATATACCGATTCCATTATTGATAGAACCATTGCCTATCTCTATGAATATGGGTATATAGATGACGAACGATATGCAGCTGCATTTGTCAGATCAAAAATGAATACAAAAAGCAAACTTGTAATCAAAACACTTTTAATTCAAAAAGGAATTAATAAAGAAATAATTAATAATATATTTATGGCAGAATATAGTGACGATGACAAAGAGGATCCGGAGTTACTTGCGATCAAAAGAGCAATTGCTAAGAAGACAAAATCTCTTGAGGATTTAACACCCGAGAAAAAGCAGAAACTATTGGCATCGTTGTATCGAAAAGGATTTGATTTAAGTAAAATAAAACAAATATTATTTGAAGAACGTTAATTTATGTACCATAATGCACCATAATTTATGAATTTATCCTTGCCTTTTTCAGGTAAATATAATACAATTAAAATCGGCAGAGAATTGATTAATAATTAACAATAGAAAAAATGGAGGGCTGAAAATGAGCAGTACAGCACAATTGTCAGCAAGAGAAAGAATTACATCTTTGCTTGACGACAATAGTTTTGTTGAAGTCGGCGCTTTCGTTACAAAAAGAAGTACAGACTTTAATTTACAGCAGAAGGAAACACCTGCTGACGGCGTAATTACCGGTTATGGTGTTATTGATGGTAATCTTGTTTATGTATATAGTCAGGATGCATCTTCAATGGGCGGTTCAATCGGTGAAATGCATGCAAAGAAAATAACACATCTTTATGATTTGGCACTTAAAATGGGGGCTCCTATCGTAGGTCTTATTGATTCTACAGGAATGAGACTACAAGAAGCTACCGATGCCCTTAATGCCTTAGGAGAGATTTATTTGAAGCAAACCTTAGCTTCCGGTATAATCCCTCAGATTTCCGCTGTCTTTGGTAACTCCGGTGGTGGATTGGCAGTTATGGCTTCTTTAAGTGACTTTTCTTTTATGGAGGGAAAACAAGCGAGATTATTCGTTAATTCCCCCAATGCTTTGGAAGGAAATTACAAAGACAAGTGTGATACCGCACAGGCTTCTTTCCAAGCGAAAGCTGGTATGGTTGATTATGTAGGTACAACCGAAGAAGATGTAATCAGCAAAATCCGCGATTTAATCACTATTTTACCATCCAACAATGAAGATGATGCTTCTTTTGATGAATGCACCGATGATTTAAATCGGTTACTTCCTTTGATGGCATCGGAAGCGAATGATTCCAAAAGAGCTTTGATTGATATTTCCGACAATAATTATTTCTTTGAAATAAAGCCGGATTATGCAAAAGAAATGGTAACTGGCTTTATTCGTTTGAATGGAATGACTGTAGGTGCTGTAGCTAATCGTACGGAAGTTATAGATAATGCAGGAAAGGTTACGGAGCGTTTTGATGGTTCTTTAACCACCGCAGGCTGTAACAAAGCAGCAAGCTTTGTAAACTTCTGTGATGCATTTGAAATTCCCGTATTAACACTTACGAACGTTACTGGTTATAAAGCAACTATGGATGAAGAAAAGACAATTGCACAGGCCAGTGCTAAATTAACCTATGCTTTTGCCAATGCAACCGTTCCAAAGGTGAATTTCATAATAGGCAAAGCGTTTGGATCAGCTTACCTTACTATGAACTCCAAACACATTGGAGCAGATATGGTATTTGCGTTACCTACTTCCCAGATTGGGATGATGGAGGCAGAATTAGCTGCTAAAATCATGTACGATGGAGAAGCTTTAAATGTAATAAAGGAAAAATCAGAAGAATACGCTGCGCAGCAATCTAGTGCAGAGTCAGCAGCAAGACGTGGCTATGTAGATAGCATTATTGAACCGGAAACCGTTCGTAAGCATGCAATCTATTCCTTTGAGATGCTTTTCACAAAGAGAGAGACCCGCCCTGCTAAAAAGCATGGTACCATATAGAATGAGGTGAGATTATGGGTACAGTTCAGTACAAAGTAATCTGCCAAGCAGTTATCCTCTCAGGTGATTCTGTGAGCAGCATAATAAATATAAATACTTTGTTTGGCTTAGTAATTGCTTTAGCAGTAATAGTTTTGATTATTTTACTGGTATATTTTGTTAAAATTAAACCTTTTCTGAATGATAGTGATTCAGGGAAAACAACATATAATAACAGTTCTGTCGATAGTGTCATTGCTCAGATTGTTGAAAATGAAGAAGAAGAGCTGAGTGATAATTATGAGTTGGTAGCCGTTATAACAGCTGCAATTTATGCCTCCATGGGAGACGCTGTTCCGGCTGACGGGTTCGTTGTTCGTTCCATTCGTAAAACGGGCAGAAGATAGAAGAACGCAATTACTTGGTTTTTCATGATAAATGAATTGGTGACCAATTCATCCTGTATTTAACAAGACATCGTATGATGTCAATGAACAAGGAGGATTTAATAATGAAATATTATACAATAACAGTTAACGGAAATACTTATGATGTATCTGTAGAAGAAGGAGTAAGCACTTCCCATGCAGCTACTCCGGTAAATACTTCAGCTCCTGCTCCAAAGCCTGTTGCACCAGTTTCCGCAGCATCAGTTGCACCTGCAGCTACTCCTGCTAAACCGGCTGCAGCACCTGCTACCGGTAGTACTGGAAGCTTTAAAGTAAGTTCACCTATGCCTGGTAAAATTGTTGCTGTAAAAGCAGCTGTAGGCCAAGCAGTAAAAAAAGGTGACGTTATCTTGGTTTTAGAGGCTATGAAGATGGAAAATGAAATTGTAGCTCCACAAGATGGTACAGTTGCAAGCATTAACGTTTCTGCAGGTCAAACCGTTGAAGCCGGTAATTTATTGGCTACTTTAAATTAATTCAAGATAAAGTCTGTAGAATTTATATTTAACAGGAGGTAGAGTAATGGCAGAACAAGTAAAAAGACCGGTTAAAATAACCGAAACTATATTACGTGATGCTCACCAATCCCTGATTGCAACAAGAAT
>JAQSYO010000043.1 GCA_029256105.1 Herbinix sp. | reverse complement strand
CAATATAAAAGAGATTCTTCAATATAAAAGAGATTCTTCAATATAAAAGAGATTCTTCAATATAAAAGAGATTCTTCAATATAAAAGAGATTCTTCAATGTAAAAGAGATTCTTCAATATAAAAAGAGATTCTTCGAGTAAAAGGTGATTCTTTAATATATTTGTTATTCTAATAGAGTAGAGTTTCTTCAATATAAGAAGGTTGGTAGGAGGTTATTCATATGAGTAAATATGTGATCACAATTGCAAGAGGGTACGGTAGTGGTGGAAGAACCATCGGTAAAATGTTGGCAGAAGAATTAAGTATCCCCTTTTATGATAGGGATTTACTTCGTTTAGCATCCGATGACAGCGGAATTAATCAAGATTTATTTGCGAAAGCAGACGAGAAAATCAAGAAAAGTCGGTTGTTTAACATCGCAAGCAATATATATAAAGGAGAACTAATCCCTCCGGATAGCGATGACTTTGTCTCCAATGATAATCTATTTAACTATCAAGCAAAGATAATTAAGGAACTCGCTAATACAGAATCATGTGTAATTATCGGCCGTTGTGCAGACTTTGTACTAAAAGATTATGAAAATGTAGTTAAGGTGTTTGTTCATGCACCCTTAGAGGATTGCATCAACACTTTAAAAGAAATGACCGGTAAAGCAGAAAAAGAAATTGAGAAACAAATTGCGACAATAGATAAACACAGAGCAGGATACTACAAATACTACACCGGAAGAGACTGGGAAGACGCCAAAAATTACGATCTCTGCCTTAATAGCAGTAGACTGGGTTTCCAAAAATGTGTCGAAATCGTAAAGTCCTATATGGATATTCGCTTCCGTTAATTCACAAAAATTATATTAGGACAATTAAAATAAAGGCTGCAACAATATGTAAGTTCATGTAGGTCGAAACCCATTTCGATCCCACATGTTCCAAATCTTGTTGTAGCCCTTTTGCTTATTTGTTTTATACCGTTCTCGAGTCCTAAGTATATTTAAATGCGAATAGATTCATAGGCTTGATGGAAGGTTGAATGAAGGCGAGTGAAAGGTTGAGTGAAAGGCTAAGTGAAAATATTATAGAGGTATTGATATGCATACGATTGTATGTTATACTTTACAGCAAAATTTAACAATGGTTATGCTTGGAAAGAGGTGTACGATGATATCAGAAAAAATGAGTGGGTTGGTTAAGAATAGTTCTGTAATCAGGGCTATGTTTGAAGAGGGAAAGCGTCTGGCAGGTATCTATGGTGCAGAAAATGTATATGATTTCAGCTTGGGAAACCCAAGTGTGGAACCACCGATTGAGATTAAGGATGCTTTGCTTGCTGTAATCAAAGAGGAAAAGCCGAATTTAGTTCATGGATATATGAATAACTCAGGTTACGAGGATGTCAGAGAAAAGATATCGGAATCCATTAATCATAATTTTGGAACTTCCTTTCATTCAGACAACATCATCATGACAGTAGGTGCCGCAGGCGGTTTAAATGTTATATTAAAGACGATACTAAACCCTGGTGATGAGGTAATTGTTTTTGCTCCTTTTTTCGGTGAATATCGTAACTATGTCAGTAATTTTGATGGGCAATTGGTTATCATATCCCCTAATACCATAGATTTTCAGCCAAATTTGTCCGAATTTGAACAAAAAATTACAAGAAAGACGAAGGCGGTCATCATTAATACCCCGAATAATCCGACGGGTGTCATATATTCCGAGAATACAATTATGGAGTTAGCGAACATCTTAAATAGAAAGCAAAAAGAATATGAAAGTACAATTTATCTGATCGCCGATGAACCTTACCGTGAACTTGCATATGATGGGGTAGAAGTTCCATATCTCACAAAATATTATAATAACACGATTGTGGGATATTCCTTCAGTAAGTCCCTATCCCTCCCGGGAGAAAGAATAGGATACCTTGTAATTCCAAAGGAAGTAGAAGATTACGAGAATATGATCGCAGCTGCTAATGTAGCAAACCGAATTCTCGGGTATGTGAATGCACCGTCTCTGATGCAAAGGGCGGTAGCAAAATGCTTAGATTCTAAAGTAGATTTGGAGATTTACAATCGCAATAGAGAATTATTATATAACAGTTTGGTTTCCTACGGATATCAGTGTGTGAAGCCTCAAGGTGCTTTCTATTTATTTATTAAAGCTTTGGAAGAAGATGATAAAGCATTTGCCGAGGCTGCGAAGAAACATAATCTTTTGATTGTTTCCGGCTCCGCTTTTGGTTGTCCCGGATATTGCAGAATTGCCTATTGCGTTGATTATGCAATGATTGAGCGAGCACTACCGGCCTTTCAGAAGGTAGCAAAGGAGTACGGCTTATAATTAATTGTAACTGAAGATAATTACAGTACTATTGTCTTGATCCAAATATGGAAAGGAAAATGTATCATATGGTCCGAAGATCCAATGATGCAAGGATTAATATATGAAGCCTTGGGAACAAAATATTCGAAAAGTCATTCCCTACGTTCCAGGTGAACAACCGAACAAGGAGGGGATGGTAAAGTTAAATACAAATGAAAATCCCTACCCACCAGCTCCAGGAGTAAAACAGGTTCTTCAGGGAATGGATACGGATATACTTCGCTTGTATCCGGACCCTACAATTAAACGATTGGGGGAAGAACTGGCTCATTTTTATCATTTAAACAACGATCAGGTATTTGTTGGCGTAGGATCTGATGATGTACTTGCCATGGCATTTATGACCTTCTTTAATTCCGAAAAACCAATACTTTTCCCCGATATTTCATATTCCTTTTATCCGGTATGGTGTGATTTACTTCGGATTCCATATAATAGACCTGCTCTGGGTGAGGATTTCTGTATAGTGAAGGAGGATTATTACCCAGGAAACGGTGGTGTAGTGCTAGCGAATCCGAACGCACCAACCTCTGTATATGAAGAGCTATCTATAATTGAAGATATTATCCAGCATAATCAGGATGTGATTGTCATCGTTGATGAAGCTTATATAGATTTTGCAGGGGACTCTGCACTTGAGCTGATTAATAAATATGAGAATTTGTTAGTCGTACAAACCTTTTCAAAATCACGATCCATGGCTGGAATGCGCATCGGGTATGCGATGGGTAATGCCTCCTTGATAAAAGCATTGAATGATGTGAAATATTCGTTCAACTCCTATACAATGAACCAAACAGCAATCCTAGCTGGTGTTGAAGCGGTGAAGGATATCGACTATTTTGGGAAGAGTATCCAAAAAATCATAGTAACGAGAAAGAAAGCGGAGAGCAAATTAAAAGAATTGGGTTTTTCATTCCCCAAATCGGGAGCAAATTTTATTTTTGCATCGCATGATAAGATTCCAGCGAAAGAAATATTTGATGCACTACGTCAAAATAACATCTATGTTCGATATTTTAATGCTCCAAGGATTGATAATTATTTAAGAATTACAATAGGGACGGATAATGAAATGAATCAGCTTTTTGATTTTTTAGTAAATTTTATTAGGAAATATACAGAATAAAGTAATTTAATGAAAATTACCCCTATCTATCAGCAGATTTTTGTTTTATTATATTATTGAACAAGTATCCGGTCGGGAGGGAATAAAGGAATGAGAATTTTAATCGCGGAAGATGACTTTGCCAGCAGAAAGTTTATGATGAGATTCTTATCGAAATATGGTGAATGCGATATTACAGTAGATGGAACGGAAGCAGTAGAAGCTTTTAAGATGGCATTGGAAACGGACGAAGGTTATGACCTGATTTGCCTTGATATAATGATGCCACTAATGGATGGGTACCAAGCTCTGAAGGAAATCAGAATAATTGAAAAAGAAATGAAAATTCCCGAAGACAAGTCAGTGAAAATAATTATGACGACAGCATTAAGTGAAGGGAAAAATGTTACCAAAGCTTTTGACTTAGGCTGTACTGCCTATGCTGGAAAACCGATTGATCAAGATAAGTTTGAGAATGTTTTAAGAAAATTAGATTTAATCAGGAGCAACAATTAATGAATTATCAAAAGGAACTGGATAATATTATAGAGAAGCTGGTTAACGAGAAGCATCGACCAAAGTTATTGATTCATAGCTGTTGCGCACCTTGCAGCAGCTATGTTTTAGAATATCTATCTAACTTCTTTGAGATAACAATCTTTTATTTTAATCCGAATATCTATCCGGAGAAAGAATATATTAGAAGAGTAGAGGAACAGCAAAACTTAATTGAGGCCATGCCATTACACTCAAGGGTCTATTTCAAGCAAGGAGAGTATCAGCCACTTGATTTCTACCGTATTGTGAAAGGACTCGAGTCTGAACCTGAGGGCGGTAATCGATGCTTTGCATGCTATGAAATGCGTCTAAGAGAGGCTGCAGCATTGGCAAAGCAGGACGGATATGATTACTTTACAACCACTCTAACCATTAGCCCTCATAAAAATGCTGAGAGGTTGAACGAAATAGGCGAAAAATTAGCGAGTGAGTATGGGGTTCATTATCTGCTGTCCGACTTTAAAAAGAAAAACGGATACAAACGATCCATCGAGCTATCCAAAGAATATGATTTATATCGTCAGGATTATTGTGGCTGCATTTATTCAATGCGAAACCAAGAGACTGACAAGAAAGAAATCTAACTCTTTGGAAGAATGATTAAATCGAATGAGTATGGAGCGGAAAGAAGCACGTAAAATGGAGGTTACTATGAGATGTCCATCCTGTGGAAGTGAGTATTGTCATATTATAGAAGAAACAGAAACAACGATGAAGGGTTATGGTATATTCAAAGGTTGCTGTGGATATATCATCCTAGGGCCGATTGGATGGCTATGCGGTTTATGTGGAATGGGGAAAGGTCGTACCTTTCGTAAGGCATTTTGGGTTTGTGATCGTTGTGGCAGAAAATTCAGAGTATAATAGGACGGACCAGATGAAGAGAAGAAATGCAGATCAATGCTGGCTCAAATGTATGGAGCTTGGTGAAAAAACAGGATGTCATCAAATGCCCGAACGAAGTTTCTTTATAAAAGGGTATCAAATGCCAGTCTGTGCCAGATGTACTGGTGTTATTTTTGGATATTTGATCGCAATCCCTGGCTTTCTAATGTTTGGATTTTCAAAGTTCGCTGCCTTTGGAGGTAGTCTTACGTTATTGATAGATTGGCTTCTCCAGACGATGAAGATTAAAAAATCATCAAACAGTAGAAGGCTGATTACCGGAATACTGGGTGGCTATGGTATTATGTTAATACAATTATTTGTTCTAAGGCAAATAGCTATGCGCTTAGCTAGGCATAAATTTCACAATTAAAGTGCTGTAATTAAAGGTTGAAAGAGACGTTAAAATCATAAGATAATTAGTAAAAGCCGAAGGATAACTGCAAAAGCAGAAATCCTTCGGCTTTTTTATTTTTAAAAATGAAACAGTGGTTGACAAAAGACAGCAGCCCGACTATAATAAAATAGCAAATGATAATTATTATCATTTAGATGCAAATTTTTACATAGGATGCTGGTTACTGTGGGATAGAGAGGATGTACATGATGACATTACAGAATGCAAAAATTGGAATTACCTATACAGTAAAATCACTGGAACTGGATATGATTACAATGCGTAGATTGCAAGCCTTAGGACTTACCCAAGGTACCAAGGTAAGAATTCTTAACCGTAATCGAGGTGGTTCGGTTATTATAATGGTAAGAGGAAGCAGACTGGCTCTGGGTGACAAAATAGCAGAAACAATACATATGAAGGAGGCATCCTAATGAAGGAGGAATTACAGGTAGGTTTTGTTGGTAATCCGAACTGCGGTAAAACCACTTTATTTAATGCATATACCGGAGCAAATTTAAAAGTTGCAAATTGGCCGGGAGTAACAGTTGAGAAGAAAGAAGGAGCCTTTAAATATCATGATCATCGCTTCAAACTGGTAGATTTACCGGGTATTTATAGTCTTACCTCTTACACGATGGAGGAGAGGCTTACAAGGGAGTTCATCTTAGATTCCAATGTTGATGTTATAATAAATATTGTCGATGCCTCGAGCTTGGAGCGAAACTTATATCTGACGTTACAGCTGATTGAGCTTGGAAAGCCAGTAATACTTGCATTAAATATGATGGATATTGTTGAAGAGAGAGGAATGGAAATCGATCTGCATAGGCTGCCGGAAATGCTTGGTATACCTGTTATCCCAGTATCCGCTAGAAAAAAGACGGGACTTGACATCCTCATGCATACAGTTGCACATCATAAGAATAAATATCTCGATCGTAATTTAGAACATCATCACGATAAGCAAACCCACAAAGACCATACACATAAACACATACATGAACATCATAATGAGTTTGCTGTGGTTTATAGTGATGAAATAGAAGATAAAATTGATGAAGTAAGTGAACTCCTTCATAATAAATATGAAGATATTAAGAACCTCAGATGGCATGCGATTAAATTATTGGAAGTGGATAAAGCAATTCAAGCAAAATACCCTATTGATTTAAAAGGTATTGTAGACCGAAGCTATGAAGGAGATATCATTAATCAAAAATATGACTTCATCGAAGAAATTATCGAAGAAGTATTAGTGAACAAGAATAGTATAGCAGAATCCACAGATAGGGTGGATCGAATTCTCACCCACCGATTCTTAGGCCTTCCGATATTTTTAGCAATTATGGCATTTGTATTTTTCCTCACCTTTCAAATCGGTGACATGATAAAGAGTTTACTTGAAGTGTTATTAGGAGCATTTTCCTCTGGGGCACTTCAGCTGCTCCAAAACATTGATGCAGGTAGGTTTGTAACATCACTTATTGTTGACGGAATTATCGCCGGAGTGGGGGGTATTTTAACCTTTTTACCGAATATCTTTATATTATTTCTGGCGTTGGCTTATCTGGAAGACAGTGGATATATGGCAAGAGTGGCATATGTTATGGATGGAATTATGGGTAAGCTTGGACTTTCGGGAAGAGCCTTCATTCCAATGCTGTTGGGTTTTGGCTGTACCGTACCTGCCATCATGGCTTCAAGATCTTTGGAGAATATGCGAGACCGTAGGAAAACAATTCTGATTACGCCCTTTATGTCTTGTAGTGCCAGACTTCCCATCTATGTACTCTTTTCGGAGATGTTTTTTGGTAAGATGGCAATGATTGTAGCATATTCTATGTACTTAATTGGTATAATTGTAGCTATCCTGGTAGCCTTTGCAATGAACAATAAATCAGATAAGAACATCGGTAATACGTTACTTATTGAATTACCAGAATATAAATCACCAAATGTACGGACCATTTTTATTTATGTATGGGAGAAGGTAAAGGAATATCTAACAAAGGCAGGAACTACTATATTTGCAGCTTCTGTTGTTATATGGTTTATCCTTAATTTTGGACCGAGTGGTATGGTAAGCGATATGTCACTTAGCTTTGGAGCCATCATTGGAAAAGGGATTGCTCCAGTACTTGCTCCCGCAGGTCTTGGCATGTGGCAGGTAGTTGTTGCCTTGATTTCGGGTATCGCAGCAAAGGAAGTTGTTGTGTCCAGTTTTAGCGTACTCTTTCAAATTAACAATATTACCTCCCCCCAGGGAATGTCAAGCTTATCTGAACTCTTGGGGCAATATGGCTTCGGAGCCCTCAACGCATATGCTCTGATGGTGTTTAGTCTCTTATATATTCCCTGTGCCGCGACCATCGGGGTAATTCAAAGGGAGATGCGCTCAGCAAAGTGGACTTTATTTACCATCATGTTTCAATTAGGCGTAGCGCTGCTGGTGTCTACACTGATTTATCAGATTGGGAGTTTATTCTAGAGGGATGTACATGTTTATGAATTCGTGTAGCAAATTTATGCAGCCTATACCTTCGTGCGTTCAGAGCGCTCCGCTTCACGGGCGGCACTCAGCCGGAGCAGCATAAATTCACTACACGAATTCACAAACATGGGATATATTATATCGAAAAAACTCGTAATATATACAGATTTAGTTGTTAAAAGTCGTAATGAATAAATATTTAGTAAATAAAATGAAAATATAATACAGTATGAGAAGGTAGACATATAATAATCAATAGGAAGAGATTATATGAGATTAGGTTTATATTCAAAATTGAATCGATTAATAAATGTAATAGTTATGACATAAAGAAAACGGTAGTGCTTTATTAAGCAATGAAGCAAAAGTATGGTTGTTTTCGACTGGAAGGAGAAATATTATGCCGGGAATTATTATTGGTGCTTTGATACTTGGTTATACTGGGTATGTTATTTATAAGAAGGTCAAGGATATGAAGGCGGGGAAGAGCTGCTGTGGGGGATGTTCCTCTTGTTCTTCTAAAGGTAAATGTAGTTCTAATGATTAACGGATAGACAGTTGATAGTTAACTATTAGCTTATAAATTGTTTGATGATGTTAATGTTTATATTAGAAGTAATTGCAGATTGTTTCATAAGGGTTCTTGTAGAATAGATTAATCACAACTTTTCTTCGGAAAAGTCCTTCATTGAATGATATATTTGGCTTTAAAGAGCTGTTTTATCAGAAAAGGATCGATTGATAATATTTGCAGGGGCTCTTCTTTTCTATATCATATTTAAATTGAATATTTTCATATAATAAAAAAGGAAATGGGAAGTGCTTGTAGAATATTAGTAGTATAGGTACGAAATCTACTTATGAATAATTATAAGACAATATTGGAGATAATGACTTGTAATTATTGGCGTTTACATCTGTAAATTCATGAGAAGGAGGAATAGGCATGGAACATAAATTAAATATTAGACAAAAACTAGAACTTAGAGAACATGAAATTTTAAGTCCGTATGCCGCATTTTCCGATCAATCTCTTGGAAGGGATGTAGAGGAAGAACCCTGTGATATTCGACCAATTTACCAAAGAGATAGGGACCGAATATTACATTCCAAATCCTTTCGAAGACTGAAGCATAAAACCCAGGTATTTTTGGCTCCGGAGGGTGATCATTATCGTACAAGACTTACGCATACCTTGGAGGTTTCACAGATTGCCAGAACCATTGCAAAGGCACTGCTTTTAAATGAAGATCTGACAGAAGCAATTGCACTTGGTCACGATTTGGGACATACTCCCTTTGGACATGCAGGGGAGCGGGCATTGAATCGCATTTGCCCTATTGGGTTCGAACATCACATGCAAAGTATACGGGTAGTTGAATTTTTAGAAAAACACGGAAAAGGATTGAACCTTGCCAAGGAAGTAAGGGATGGAATTAGAAATCATCAGACGGAAGGAAAACCGTCCACCCTGGAGGGGAAAGTCGTAAGGCTCTGTGATAAGATTGCATATATTAATCATGATATCGATGATGCCATTCGCGGGCAAATCATTATGGAGGACGAGATACCAAAGGAATACACAGACATCCTTGGACGTAGTTTGGGAGAACGTTTGAATACTCTTATTCATGATATAGTTAACAATAGCGAGAAACGAAATGATATTATTATGTCGCCTGATATTGAAGCTGCCATGCACCATTTGCGGGAATATATGTTTGAAAGCGTTTATATGAACAAGAAGGCAAAGGGTCAGGAAGAACAGGCAGAGCGTCTTTTAGAAACATTATTTGAATATTATGAAAAACACTTGGAGCGTTTGCCGGAGGAGTATCTTCTTCGGATGAAACAGATGAACGAACCCTCTTACCGGGTTGTGTGTGATTATATTGCTGGTATGACGGACCGCTATGCGGTTTCTAAATTCAAGGAATTAATGATCCCATCTGCTTGGAGTGTATATTAAGATTAATAAATTGGTGGTATTTCACATCAATTTAATCACGTTTGGAGGTTGCTATGCTTTATTCGGAAGAGCTTGTAGAAGAAATAAGAAGTAGAAATGACATCGTAAGCATCATAGGCTCCTACATAAGATTACAGAAAAAAGGAAGCAATCACATGGGCCTATGCCCTTTTCATAATGAAAAAACCCCTTCATTTTCCGTAAGTTCCTCAAAACAGATGTACCACTGTTTTGGATGCGGGGTGGGAGGTAATGTATTTACATTTATCATGGAATATGAAAATTATTCCTTTATAGAAGCGTTAAAGTTCTTAGCAGAACGCGCCGGTGTTAATTTGCCGGAGCAGGAATATTCTGAGGAGGCGAAAAAGCAATCTGATTTAAAAGGAAGATTGCTCGAAGTAAATAAGCAAGCAGCAAAGTATTTCTATTATCAGTTAGTATCACCCAGAGGACAGACTGCCCATGAATATCTCGTAAACCGTGGTTTAACGGAGGAGATGATAAAACAGTTCGGTATTGGCTATTCTAATAAATACAGTGATGATCTCTATAAGTATTTAAAAGGACTAAATTATCAAGATGATTTTCTGAAACTTTCCGGTTTAGTTACGATAGATGAACAACGAGGCGGTTCTGATAAGTTTTGGAATCGAGTTATGTTTCCAATTATGGACATCAACCACCGTGTCATCGGTTTCGGTGGACGTGTCATGGGAGAAGGTTCTCCTAAGTATTTAAATTCACCGGAAACCATGCTATTTGATAAAAGTAGGAATTTATATGGTTTAAATTTTGCAAGAGCATCAAGAAAATCAACTTTATTAATTTGTGAAGGATATATGGATGTAATTGCACTGCACCAAGCAGGATTTACGAATGCAGTCGCAGCGCTTGGAACAGCTTTTACTGTATTCCATGCGAACCTATTAAAACGATACACGAATGAGGTGCTACTCACCTTTGATAGTGATACAGCAGGTACGCAGGCAGCGTTAAGAGCAATCCCAATTTTAAAGGAGACGGGACTTACGATTAAGGTTATCAACATGAAGCCCTATAAAGACCCGGATGAATTCCTTAAAGCAATGGGAGCAGAGGAATTCCAAAAAAGGATTAACGAAGCAAGAAGTAGCTTCTTTTTTGAAATTGATATTCTAGAGAAAGAGCATGACTTGGGAGATCCGGAACAGAAGACAAAATTTTTTCATGAGACTGCGAGAAAGCTAATCGGATTTAGTGAAGAACTGGAGCGTAATTTCTATATTGATGCGGTGGCGAAAGAATATCAAATTGATGTAGAACAGCTTCGTAAGTTGGTAAACAAATTTGGTAATCAAATCGTTGTGGGAATGAACGAACCGAAAGAATTTAAAAATGAAGCGGGAAAAGGAAAGAAGACTCCGGAAGATGGGATCACAAAATCTCAAAAGCTAATGCTCACTTGGTTGATTGAGAATAATTCTATATTTGATAAAATCAAGGGAATCATTGGAGCGGAAGATTTTACTGAGGGCATCTATAACCAAGTAGCGGTATTGGTTTTCGAGCAGTATGAGAAGGAGCGTTCAGTTAATCCTGCTAAAATTATTAATTGCTTTCAAAGTAAAGAAGAACAATCGGAGGTAGCAGCTCTCTTTTCGGCAGGAATTCGAGGAGAGATGGATGAAGCAGGTTGGCAGAAGGCCTTATCCGATACTGTGATGAAATTAAAAGAGAACAGTTTGGACAAGCAGAGCCAAAAAGCGATAGAGGTTAATGATACAGCTCTTCTAATGAAGGTTATCACTGAGAAAACGGAACTGAAAAAACGCAATTTTACATTCGGCAGTTAGTTCTTACAATAGCAGAAATTGCATATTTCATCAAATGATGGTTAAAATATAAAAAGAGTTAAAGAAGGAAGGATTAGCTATGGACGAAATTATAATAAAATTTACGGAAAGACTGAAGGAATTATTGGTTTTTGCCGAAAAAAAGAAAAATGTTCTGGAGTTTCAAGAAGTAAATGATTTTTTTGCTGATATGGAATTGGATCCACAACGTATTGAGAAAATTTATGATTTCCTGGACAAGCATAATGTCGACGTACTAAGAATTTCAGAAGAGGATGAAGAGGATATCATTCTTGATGACGATGAAGAAATTGAGCCCATAGATTTAACGATTCCGGAGGGCATTAATATTGAAGACCCCGTTCGTATGTATTTAAAGGAGATTGGAAAAGTGCCTCTTTTAAATGCAGATGAAGAAATTGAGCTTGCTAGAAAGATGGAGGATGGAGATGATTATGCGAAAAAACGTCTGGCTGAAGCGAACCTCCGTCTCGTTGTCAGTATAGCAAAGCGTTATGTTGGGCGTGGAATGCTCTTTCTTGATTTAATTCAAGAAGGTAATCTTGGACTTATCAAAGCAGTTGAAAAGTTTGACTATCGCAAGGGTTACAAGTTTAGTACTTATGCTACCTGGTGGATCAGACAAGCAATAACAAGAGCGATTGCAGACCAGGCAAGAACTATTCGTATTCCGGTTCATATGGTGGAAACCATAAATAAATTAACTCGTGTTCAACGTCAGCTTCTACAGGAATTAGGAAGAGAACCTTTACCAGAGGAAATCTCCGAGGTTATGAACATGCCAGTGGAAAGAGTTAGAGAAATCCAGAAAATCTCACAGGAGCCGGTTTCTTTAGAAACACCAATTGGTGAAGAAGAGGACAGTCATCTTGGTGATTTTATTCAAGATGATAATGTGCCCGTACCGGCGGATGCTGCTGCATTTACTTTATTAAAGGAGCAGTTGGTAGAGGTATTAGGAACCTTGACAGAAAGGGAGCAGAAGGTGTTGCGTCTTCGCTTCGGATTAGATGATGGACGTGCCCGTACACTAGAAGAGGTTGGTAAGGAGTTTAATGTTACCAGAGAGCGTATTCGCCAGATTGAGGCGAAAGCACTGCGTAAACTTAGACATCCGAGCCGAAGCCGCAAGCTGAAGGACTATCTGGAATAGGATAAGTCGATAAGTCGGAATATATGTTTAACCAAAAATAAAGGAATTAACAAGTGAAGTGTTATAACATTAATTATAAGCTGCAGTAAATTGATCATACATGGGAACATAGGTAATTATTTTTTGCCCCATGCAGGAACGATTTATTGCAGCAATTTTTGTATTTAATGCTGATATTATTGATATTATATAAAAAGAAAGGTTAATGAATTGTGTAGATAATGTCATAAAGAATAAATTCTATGGAAAATATATCAAAAGGATGATAAGATAAAAAGAAGATTATAATTTATACAAATAAAAAGAAGGATACAGAGTAAAGTGTGGAAAGAATTTTGAAAAACCAAAATTTGTGGAAAGAACTAAAAATTAAAATCCAAAAGTGTTAAGAAAGATCGGCTTACACTTGAGAAATTTATATTAAACCTCTTTCAGATATTGTCTGTGATGCTGTTCCCCAGCATCATGCCTGGAAGTGTGGTAGAAATATTGTAAAATTTAAGATTCTATAAAAATAGCAAAAGTACTATAAAAATAGCAAAAGTACTATATAAACAGCAAAAGTACTATATAAATAGCAAAAACACTTTGTAATAGCAAAAGTACTTTAAAAAACAGTAAAAAATCTTTAAAACTCTTTCACACAGAGATATGCGCTCAGAGATGAATACATATACTCAACTCGGTACTTGGAGAAAATAATATGCAGCTTTCAAATCGCTTACATGCTGTGGCAAGTCTTGTAACAAAGGGTAATCGGGTTGCTGATGTGGGCTGTGACCATGCCTACACTTCAATTTATCTTGCAGAAAATAAAATAGCGCCCAAAATTATTGCAATGGATGTGAATCAAGGCCCGATTGATCGAGCAAAAAAAAATATAACGAAATATGGATTAGATAAGTTGATTGATGCGAGAAAATCGAATGGTTTGGAGAAGCTTGAACCTGGAGAAGCAGATACTATAATAATCGCAGGTATGGGAGGATTATTGACAATTCAAATTCTGACAGAGCGGATGGAGATAGTGAATTCAATGCGAGAATTAATTCTGCAACCCCAATCAGAGCTTCATCGAGTTCGCTACATGTTAACAGAGAATGACTTCCTGATAACAGAAGAGAATATGTTAAAAGAAGACGGTAAATATTATGTCATAATGAAGGCTGAACCTAGATATCTTGTCAGGGAGGATAAAGCTTATATACTTTCTGAGAAAGAGCATTTTAACTTTGGCAGACTTCTACTGGAACAACAAAATATAATGCTTTACGAATTTTTAATATGGGATAAAGGAATATGTGAAAATATAATTCAAAGCCTAACAGAAGAACAGACGGAAAATTCATTGCTCCGACAAAAAGAGCTGATAGACAAAATCGAGTTGATTAATTGTGGACTGGGATATTATAAACAAGATGAATTTGCTAAGTGAATTAATACGTGAGTTCATTCTATTCAATTGTTATGAATAAAGGAGAGGTAATTAAATGAATACAGGTATAAAGGTTGAGATTAACCAAAATGTATATGAATATCCTAGCAATACGACACTTCTAGAGATTAGTAGGGATTTTCAAAAGGATTATAAGGATGAGATTATTTTAGCTTTTGTGAATAATAAATTACGTGAGTTATTTAAGCATGTAACAGATAATTGTAAAATACGATTTGTAACTATTGCAGAGGATGCAGGGCACAAAACTTATACCCGCGGAATGATTCTAGTTATGTTAAAGGCGTTCTATGCGGAGTTTGGTGCTGACAATGTAGAGAAGGTTACCGTGGAATATACCATTGGAAATGGCCTATTTTGTGATTATGAAGGAAAGATACCGATTACGAAAGAACGGATACAGGCCGTAAAAAAACGGATGCAAGATATCATTGCGAGGGATGTACCGTTTATGAAACGCAGTATCGGCACCGATGATGCGATTGAGCTTTTTCGTAGATATCGGATGTTTGACAAGGAGAGGTTATTCCGCTACCGTAGAGTATCTAAAGCTAATATTTATAGTTTGGATGGTTTCGAGGACTATTATTATGGTTATATGCCTGCCAGCACTCGGTTTGTAAAATACTTTGATTTAATGGAATATGATGATGGATTTTTATTACTTTTGCCAAATAAGAAAAATCCTACCGTTGTGGAGCCTTTTGTTCCGCAACAGAAGCTTTATGTTACGTTAAAGGAAGCTAATTCGTGGGCACAAATGCTTGATATTCCGAATGTTGGTGCACTAAATGATGTGATATCACGGGGTGATATCAATGAACTCATATTAGTGCAGGAAGCACTTCAAGAGAAGAAAATCAGCGATATAGCAGAAACGATTAAGAAGTCCAGTGGTAAGAAATTTATCATGATTGCAGGACCTTCCTCCTCTGGAAAAACCACATTTTCTTATCGCTTGAGTATCCAGTTGAAAGCACATGGCTTGAAGCCGCATCCAATTGCGGTTGATAATTACTTTGTTGATAGGGAGAAAACACCGATTGATGAACAAGGAAACTTTAATTTTGAAAGTCTTCATGCAATTGATTTAGTGCAATTTAATAAAGATATGACGGATTTGCTGAATGGTAAGCCTGTAGATATTCCAAATTTTAATTTCGTTTCGGGTAGAAGAGAATATAAAGGAAACTTTTTGACTTTGGGGCCGGAAGATATTCTTGTAATCGAAGGAATTCATGGGCTCAATGATGCTCTGTCCTATTCCTTGCCGAGAGAAAGTAAATTTAAGATTTATATCAGTGCACTGACTCAACTTAATATTGACGAACATAATCGAATTCCTACTACGGATGGTCGATTACTTCGTAGAATGGTTCGAGATGCAAGAACAAGAGGAGCTTCTGCTCAAAAAACAATTTCCATGTGGCCTTCCGTACGCAGGGGGGAAGATGAAAACATTTTCCCTTTCCAAGAAGACGCAGATGCTATGTTCAATTCGGCGTTAATCTATGAGTTAGCAGTATTAAAGCAATATGCAGAACCGATTCTTTTTGGGATTGATCGAAATTGCGAAGAATATGTGGAAGCAAAAAGATTATTGAAGTTCTTGGATTACTTCATAGGAACGCCAAGTGAGGCGGTTCCCAAGAACTCCATATTAAAAGAATTTTTAGGTGGTAGTTGTTTTAAAGTATGAGTAGCACGATAAGCCGGGTTCTGTCTTGAATGGTCATCTATCTTGACCATATGTTACCATATGGCTCAAGTATCCCTTTCGGAGATACTACGCGACCTACCCTAAAGCACGGCGGGCAGCCGTATCGCTTTATGTTCGGTCTTGCTTCGGGTGGGGTTTACATCTGCCCCTGCTGTTACCAGTAGGGCGGTGGTCTCTTAAACCACCTTTCCATCCTTACCAACACACATGACTTGACAAGTCAAATCACAGTTTGCTGGCGGTATATTTCTGTTGCACTAGCCTTGGAGTCGCCTCCACCGGACGTTATCCGGCACCCTGCCCTGTGAAGCCCGGACTTTCCTCACCT
>JAQSYO010000084.1 GCA_029256105.1 Herbinix sp. | reverse complement strand
TATAAAAATTTGGAGGTAATTGTATGATAAAATCAAAATTAATGAAGGCTCTTATGTTAGGGTTATGTATGTCAGCATTAACAACAGGTGCAGCATTTGCACAGGCAAATGTTGGATCAGGATCTGCTCCCTCTTCAGGCAGTGAAGTACAATCGGATGAGTTGGATGCATTATATGCAAAGCAAAAGGATATTGATCAATATTTATTTGAAGATCATGCAAAAGAAATTGAAGACATGGGCTTTATGGTTAATTATACAGGTGTAGTAGGCGATGTGATAGAGATAGGAATATCTCCTTTTAGTGATGAAAATGCAGATTATCTTTATGGAGCTTTCGGTAAAGACAGTATAAAAGTTGTAGAATTTGATCAAAGTGTCATCTATGCTTCAGGAGTAGCGGATGCAGGAACAGATGATGCTGTCGTAGATGGAGATACTGTAAAAGATGATATGCAAGAAACTTTAGAAGATGCTGGCACATTAGATGCAACTGGGGATGGTAAGGTTTACAAAGGCAGTGATGATGAGGTTAACATCCAGATTGAAAGTACGGATGAAACTGCTGAGGTGGATCCGGAACTTATATACCAAACAACCGCTGCTGATATAGAAGGTGAGAATGTTAAAACCGTTTCTGCTGCGGAAGATACTGATGCAGTAAAAAGAGGTGGAGAAGAGGATGCAACTGGTGTATCTGCACCAATGATGATCTTAGCAATTGCTGGCGGAGCTGCATTGATTGGCGGAGCAGTCGTTGTATCAAGTAAGAAAAAAACAACAAAGTAAGTAGAAGTTAATCAAGGGAGGTTGTCTTTGGACGACTTCCTTTTTTTTACAATTAATACAAAGAGGATAACATTACCAGAAAGTCAACGTTGCCAATATATGGATAGTAGGATTATAATAGAAAAATAATCATCTATGTAATAACAATATATGGCGATCGTCAGTCCTTATGTAATTAGAATCAAAACCAATTTGAAGTTCCTACGAAACTCAGCTTTTATTCATTAATAAATTATAACTGAAAAATGTTTCACTTCATTGGAGAATATAAGTTTAAAATGGATGATTAAGGGAAAATTAATAAAAGAGTAATCGTTTATGTTATGAAAGAAAGAAGGATTTTAGATGTTAGTTAAGGAATACGAAAATGCTCAGACGTTCTTATCTGATTATGAGAAGTTACTGCTGGAGAAGGAAGCAGTCAGTCAATTAATTCTATATACTGCATATCAAGCAATGAAATCCTCGGAAAGTGAGAAGGGGTTGTTTGGTGCAGTATTGGAGGAAGAGCAAACGATTCTGCTTTTTTGTAATGTATTACCACATAATCTAATCATTCATGTAGTGACGCAAGAAGATGTATCGTTAGCTTGTGTAGCATTGGCTGATTTTCTTGTTGCTAGACATATTTCTATTACGGGAATTAATGCAAGACTTGAGGCATGCCAAAGTTTTATGGAGCAATACAAAAAGCATATTAACTGTACTTTTGCAATGAAACTTGGAATGGATGTTATGGAAATCCGCAAGATAAATGACATTAAACCCGTAGAGGGTTTTCAAAGACTTGCGCTGCCGGAGGAGGCCAAGCTGGTTGCTGATTGGATGATTCAATTTCAAATCGAAGCGTTGACCAGTGAGTTGGATTATGAAGCTGCGCTAAATAAAGCAACGAAATTAATAGAAGAAAATAAGATTTATCTTTATGAAAATAGTGAACAAAAAGTAGTTACAATGGCAATTGCCTCAAGAAAGCTGGTAAATGGTATGGCAATCACCTATGTTTTTACTCCGGAGGAAAATCGGGGTATGGGGTATGCTGCGGCTAATATGTACTACTTGAGTAAAAATTTATTAGATCGTGGTTACGAATTCTGTACCTTATTTGTGGATAAGAAAAATCCGCTTTCGAATCGTGCTTATGAAAAAGTAGGATATAAAATACTGGAAGACAATTATGAGTATAAGGTTATTCAAGCAGAAGCATAGGAGAAGAGTTTGGGTAGAGTATAACGATACATATTCCCAAAAAGTATTCGATAATTATAATATATTAAAATGTTTGTCCTTAGGAGGGTTACAGCCAGATTCAGGCTTGCGCTAGAATCTGTTCGGTAAGTCCTCCTCTTTTTTTCCATCATTGATTGTCAAGATGCTTGCTTTTGTTCTTTCTCAATAGTAAAATGGAAATAAGACAATTGTAACATTGCCAAAACAACTACATATAACTTTCATCTTTCCTTTGGATACTTCATGGAATATGATCCCAATAGCCGTATCTTTAATCCTGACATTGCAGGCGGTGCTTTATTGGATGTGGGAGTATATCCAATCGTTACTGCCAATACCGGTAATGATGCAGTTATCATAGGTGAAAAAGGAAGAATAGTAGTTCCTAATTTCTGGACAGCAGAAAGCGCTGAACTGTATGATGCAAATGGTAAATTACTTGATGCATTTTTACAGCCTTTTACTGCAAATGGGTATGTATATGAAGCGGAAGAGATTAACCGTTGTATCCGAGAAGGAAAATTAGAAAGTAATATCAATCCGCTGAAAGCCACCTTGGATATATTGAAAATCCTAGATGATATTCGTTCGAACTGGGGGCTTGCATATCCGAAGGAACGTTAAGATGAAGTGTTTATCTTATTTAAAATACTGATTAAATCAAGGCTTATCATATTGATATACTTATATTTAAAATTAAATTGATGTGCGGTAAGGTATCTTCGATATATTAATACTATGTTAGAAGATAACGAGTCCGAAAAGGAGGATGGGGCATGAAGGAAAATGAATATAAGGTAGCTGGTTATAGCTTTTCAGATGCCCACGATTACAAAGAAGCAAAACGTGAGGCAGAGACGATAGAATATATCAAAGCAAATACGGATTTAAACGATTTGAACAAAGCGATAAAGCTATATCATAAATTGGTGGAACGTAAGACTTTAAAAACAGTTGTGGGTTTCACATTTTTAAAAGAATTACAGGAAAGAATAGTGAAAGAGGGGATTGTTAGTAAAGAGAATATGCCCTGCATTCAAATTGATAAGGATGAAAAGCAGCTGAGGACATATGCCAATTCCCTGGAACATGAACAGGAACAAAAACATTTAGCGGTGATTGGAGACTATAAGATTAAGCTCAGAAACTCTCGAATCATTAGTGCATTTCTAGTAGGTATCATTATCGTCATGATTGCAATATCCATTTGGAGTGACCGCAATATATTTTCTAATTATGAGAATAAAATTATTAATAAATATGCAGCTTGGGAAGAAGATCTAAACGCAAGAGAACAATTACTGGAAGAAAAATTAGAATCCGAGTAAATGATTTCACAATTCCGTCATAGTTCAATGTTATGATATAAGAAAGCGTAGTGAGTATATGCGAGCTTGCTC
>JAQSYO010000083.1 GCA_029256105.1 Herbinix sp. | reverse complement strand
ATAAATAATAAGGAAGAAGAATAACAATTATTCTTCTTCCTTTACAATAAAAATCGGTCTGTTCTTTGTTTCCAGATATGTTCTTGCGAGATATTGACCAAGAATTCCAATACAAAAAAGCTGAACTCCACCGATTAAGCTAATAATACAAACAAGGGATGGCCAGCCTGTTGTAGGATCTCCGAAGAGGATAGTTCGCAGTATGATCAAGATAATCAATAACAATGCAATAAAACAGAACACAAAGCCAAATACTGAAGCTAAAGCGAGTGGAGCGGTTGTAAAGGCGACGATACCTTCGAAGGAATACAATAGTAATTTCCAGAAGGACCATTTTGTTTCTCCCGCAACACGCTGAACATTAACATATTCCAACCACTTTACTTTAAATCCAACCCAACTGAAAATCCCTTTCGTAAAGCGATTATATTCGGTTAACTCCAGAATTGCATCAACCATCTGGCGCTTCATGAGTCGAAAATCTCTTGCACCATCCACAAACTCCGTTTTTGATATTTGATTTATTAAATGATAAAAACATTTAGCAAAAAAGGATCGAATGAGGGGTTCGCCTTCTCTTGTTACTCTGCGGGTAGCAACACAATCATAGCCTTCCTTACGAATTGTATAATACATTTCCCCGAGTAAACTGGGTGGGTCTTGAAGATCAGCATCCATTAATACGACATACTCACCTTTCGCCTTCTTCAATCCCGCATAAATAGCTGCCTCCTTACCAAAATTTCTGGAGAATGAGATATAGTGTACTCGGTTATCATGCTTTCTTAGCGTTTGAACGATATCCAGGGTATTATCTTTGGAACCATCATTCACAAATACAAATTCCCATTCCAGCTCATTCATTGAAGCCGCAACCTTTGCTATTTCCTCATAAAAAATTGGTAACGCTTCCTGCTCATTATAACAAGGAACTACAACAGATAATTTTTCCTGCATTATGATCCCTTTCTTTCCAAAATACTCGGATAATCTAAAGTTTTCTTTTGGATGCTTTATTAAATATGATAATTCCAATGACGATCAGGAATGCTATAATTGTAATAAAACAGCCGGTTTTTATAAATGGAGTCTCATATCTTAATACTATTTGATGTTCCCCAGCCTCTAATTGCAGTGCCGTGTACATAATATTACCTTTTAGAAGTTCCACCTTTTCCCCGTCCACATAACCACTCCAACCCTTACTGTAAGGGATACTGAATACCATAATCCTCTTCTCATCTAAGGTAATATTCCCCTCGATAGTATTATTGCTCTGTTTTATATTCTGTAAGGGTGATTGTTTTAATGCTGCGACTTGCTTCTTGTAATATTCCATTTGGACATTATAAACAGCGATACTGTCATAGCTATATTTTTGTTTTGTAGGGAAGGTTATCGTAGCCCATATTTTCCTTTGCTTGCTATATCCGGTATTAACAAGATAATTCGTTTTACCAAAATATGAATTATGATAAATGTTTCGAATATTAACATACTTTGTTACTTCATTTTCCCCTTTTGTTCGAAAGGATGTCATCACCATTGACCTTCGGTTGATATTTAAATTCTCAAATCGGACGTATGTTTCCGATTTGGGTTTGGAGTCAAATACTAAGGTAATTGTACCACCCGCTTTTAGCACTTTAATTGAATTTTCCCCCAATACAACATTCTGGTCCGGAAGGATAGTAACAGGCAATTTAGCAATACCGGTACTCATGTCCTGATTTGTTTTGTCTGCAAAGTCACTTTCCTCAGCAAGTATGACACAATTCATCAGCGCATTCTGTTTTTCTAAACTACTTAATTTGTCATAATCCTCCTCCAATATATAGCTTTCATAGGTATATCCAAGGGGTAATGCAAATAAATTCTCAAACAGGTAATAATGCTTTGAACCAACTGTTTCTTCCTTAATTAATTGATAAGCATAGGGTGCGGCTGTCTTATCTGTAGTTACAAAATATTTTACGCTCGCCAAGGCATCCAATATCGTTCGGTTATCCTGGTTATCAAAGCGATAAGCAGATCGTTGATCTAATAATTCCAGTTGCTTAAAGTAAGTTGTAATGTTACCCTCCATTAAACTAAAATACCCGGATACATCATTATAGCCTACACATAACGCTTCATTTCGTACTACATCACCATATGTTTCAATACGGTAAAAGGTATCATCGTCAAGTTCTGAAATGAGAGACAATACTCCTTTGCTCGTCCTGTTTTCCACTTCGTCTTTCGTTAAAAATTCATCCACATAGTTAGTATTCTGTGATGAATAATAGGCATAACCGTTAAAACCCAGTGTTAAAAAAACCAAAAGGAACAAGCTTACTTGCTGCAATGTTTTCTGCTTCTTCAACCGATCTGTTTGTAAAATTAAGATCACAACAATCGTCAGTAATAGAACAAAAAACTCTAATTTGACAATCCTCTTCGCCGGCAATACAAAGGCCAACACACCATAACCAAGTACGCCAAGAATGAGAAGAACCTTTTCCAGCCTTTGTATTTCAAATATCTTGTCGTAGGACATCGTAACTATCAATGCTACAATTAAGGCGACTAAAAAATTCCAGCGATTTGTAATATAAGAAAATCCATTCATAAAATAACCAAAAGCAGGTAAGGATAATGCGCAGAAAGATAATAATAGCACGATTCGTAGCTGGTTATATTTTTTATTGCAGAGAACAATAACAACGCCGATTGCAGTGATGGAGGAGAAGGATAACTGTACATAGTAATTTGGTGCCACCCCCGGTGCAAAGACAGCTTGCATAAGTTTAAGATAATAGGCTTTATTATAATGTAGAAAGCTGATTAACAGCGTCGGTTTACTTTCCAATCTGCCATTTTGCATAAAGGCATTGATCACCGGTAAGAAGATAAAGGCTGACATTGCTGTTCCAATCAGATAATAACCACCGGTCTGAACTCCGGTCAGAAGAAAACCCTTGAATTTATTCGAATAATTATTACGGTATGTGCTGAAGTATCGAAAGACTACATAAATTACGGCAATCATAGTTAAGATATAAAAAAAATAGAAATTGCTTATCGCACTAACAAAGGCCATAATGATTAATAAATAAGGCTTTTTACGACGAAGCACCTGCTCCAGGCCTATGATAATCAATGGTAAGTAAATCATGGGGTTTAAAAAGTATGGATGCCGAACACCGGAAAAAAAGGTATAACCACAAAATACATAGATCAAGGCCCCAAGAACGATTCCGAGACCATCCTTCCCCCAATATTTGCATAAGAGGAGATAACTAATGCCAATAAGATAAAAACGAAGTAGTATTAATCCGTTATAAAGAAAAACTGCATTTTCCGGTGTCATGAATACGGACAGCAGGGAAATTGGGTCTCCCAATACGTAATAATGCAGTGTAGTAATGGTATCAAACCCCATACCAAGTTGAAAATCAACCATAGGAAAACCATTTCCCAGGAAGAATTCTTTTAGCAGATT
>JAQSYO010000014.1 GCA_029256105.1 Herbinix sp. | reverse complement strand
CCGACAAGGCTCATATCACCTTTTAAGACGTTAAAGAACTGAGGAAATTCATCTAAACTAGTTTTTCTAAGAAATTTACCCACTTTGGTAACTCTCGGATCGTTCTTCATCTTAAACATGAACCCGTTCATCTCGTTCTGTGCCATAAGTTCTTTCTTACGTTTCTCTGCATCCATATACATGGATCTGAATTTATATATTTTAAAGCGTCTGCCATTCTTTCCTATTCTCACCTGTGAGAAAAATATCGGTCCCGGTGATTCAATTAAGATTGCAGGTGCGATAAATATCAATAACAATACTGCCAGTACGCTACCAACGAGACCCCCAATGAGATCCGTAATACGTTTCAGTACCATCTGCCCTTCATCGAATAAACGTGTACTGAAGGTTAATACATGATACCCACTCATCTCACCTACAACTTTTTCATGGATTTTAAGTCCAAAGGTGTTAATACTTAAGTCCACTGTAACTCCCATATTTTGAAATTTAAGAACGATTTCCTCTAAGTTAAAACCCAAAGGATTATCATTCGGTATATGTATAAATACTCCATCTAAGGCTTCTAGTTTCGCAATTTCAAACATGTTATTGATATCCGCTTTTACGTCAATACCATCAATCTTCTCTCCTATCATATCGGTATCCAGAATCGTTAGATAAGTAATCTGGTACTCCCAATCATTCTCACTTCGGATACGGGTTAGAAGCTTCTTAGCCTGGTCCGACATTGTCATTATCATAATCTTAGAGCTGGAAGTGCTCTTCTTATATACTGCTAATAGAAGGACTTTGTAATATTGCCTTGCAATATAGGTAATCATAATATTTAATAGGAAGAAGCAGAAGTAGAATAGTCTTGAATAAGTAGCTCCTTCTTGGAATATAAACATAACTGTTGTCATCGTCACAGCCAATAGGACGTTTAACTTCATTACAACAACCATCTCTTCTAGGAAACCTCTTTTGAAGAATTTACTATAGGTATTATATAAGTAATAGATAGCAACATATAAGGAGAGGATAATTACAAATGCTACTCCATATACATCCTCACTGAATAACCTATTTGTTATCTCGCCAAATCGTATCCAGGTTGTTAAGATAAAGGATATGATAATGCAGCCTACATCCAGTATTAAAAGATATCGATTAGGCAAATCTTTCCTCGTCAAATCCATCGTAGATCACTTCCTTAATAAATAATTGGTTCTTCTTGGCAATGGTGAAGCAGATACAAAGTAAAGTTACCATCGCTGCCACTGTAACAATCAATACATCAATCTGAAATCCAACCTGACTTGCAGGAACCTTCATAGTATAGATAATATTACCGGAACTGTCAGATATCTTCTCAATATCTCCGTCCATGTTGGACACTAACTTTAGGCCACAAAGTTCATATATCTGTTCCGAGATGTAGAGGAATACTTCTTTTCCATCCACGGATAACTTAGTAAAATCTGTCACCTCTTCCGAACTCATAATTACATGCATCGTAGCGATTTCATCTTTTATAAGTTCTGCTTGATGTGTGGTTAAGTATATACCTGAACTTCCTAAGTATTCTTGTAAGGTATTATAATATATGTAATTTGTTGTATTTCCCTGATCCTTTTGACTAGGTAATTTAACCACACTGGAAAGCAAGGTTAATATCTCGCGTTCAGAAGTATTTAACTCAGTATCACCGGATACTATTAAATTATCTGACATGACAGGAATACTGATCTCTTCATTATTCGTTTTGAAGGCCCCCCTCGCAATTACTACGAAGCTAACAATAAACATTAATATGCAATAGGTAAGCACTGGCGGCATCATTCGTCTCTTAGAGAATGTATTATCCTTCTGGTGTAGACTGACATTCGAATACATTTTTCTCCCCCTACAACTATAAACCATCAAATTCTTTTCATTTGTATTTCATTATTTATCTGATGTATTTATTTAATTATCATAGGCAGGGTATTCATTAAACTTTAATCTATGTAGATTTTACATTACAATGTTTTGTTTATCCGTTAACACTATATTGATTGTTGTATGCCTTATATTTCTTATACTTCTTACCGTAATATTTATATCCCATGTCGTTCATATCTACTTTATTCAGTACTGCGCCAAGAATTTTGCACTTCTCATTCTCTAATTGCTTCAATATTTTCTGTGCAAATTTATAGCTGATCATTTTCGCTTCTATGACAAATACTAAGCCATCCGATTGTTCCGCTACAATAACGCTGTCAACTACACTACCAATTGGTGGAGTGTCAATAATGATGTAATCGTATTCCTTACGCAGTACATCTAATAAATCGATAAAATCCATACTTCCTAATAGTTCTGCCGGATTTGGAGGAACCGGACCTGTGAAGATCATATCTAGATTTTCGATACCAGCATCATATAAAATCTCAGCTAAACTGTTCTGCCCTGATAGATAATGGGTAAGTCCAAGTACCGCTTGATCCGGCTTATAACGTCCTATAATTGCTGATCTTCGTAGATCAGCATCAATAAATAAGACCTTTTTCCCACTCTCAGCGAAGGAAACGGCTAGATTAAAGGAGACATTGGATTTACCTTCATTCGGCAAGCAACTGGTGACGCATATCACCTTCACATTGCTTCTGCAAAACATAATATTGGTTCGAAGCCGTTTATATGCTTCATTACTATTGAAATCTAATTTTTGCACTTTTTCCAAATTCACTTGTAGCATCCTTCTTCTCCTTAACTTGCTAAAGCTGCTTTAGCTTTTCTTTTAGTCAGTTTATGCCTGCGATCTTTTTTGTAGGGCACCTCTTCCAAGGGGATAATTCCAAGGGTTGTGATACCTAGATATTTCTCAATCTCCTCTGCGGTTTTGATGGTATCGTTTAATAAATTTATTACTATAATAATCATGGAGGTAGCAACCACTCCCAGTAATCCCCCCAGAATAATATTTTTCGTTAGGTTAGGGCTGGATGGACCCTCCGGAAGATTCCCTTCCTCAACTACATTTACCTTCTCCATCTGCATTACACTGACCATACGTTCTGAGGATACCTCTGCAACTGCATCAGTTAATTGCTTCGCAATCTGTGGATCTGGATTAGATACTGTTATCTCCATTATTCGAGTCTCCGCCGGTGTATTTACGGAGATCATGTTTGCCAATTGTTTAGAGGATAAATTTAAATTCAAATTATGTATAACCGCTTCGGTTACTGGGCGGCTTTTTACAAGGATCATTAAATCCTTTGCAATATACTCACCACTTTGCAAGTCTTGCCAGGTAGTTACATCCTCATATTGTCTGTTGATTACATATACCTTACTTGTCGAGCTATACATAGGAGTAATCATATACTTCGTATATGCCCCTACACTTGCTGCTCCCAGAATACCAATTAAAGCTATTACCCACCACTTTCGAAGTAGTGCATTTAGTAATTCCTTGATATCAATTTCAATTACTTCCTGATTCCTTTGCTCCATCATCCTGCTCCTTATTTCTGTTTTCTAATTATAGATGTTTGTTCTCTAACATAGTCATCGGGTTCTCCCATAGTAACTGTCTTAATTTATTTTGACCGTATCTTCGCGTCAAATATGTAGTTGCCTCTTCTGCTCTAGGTGCTCTTCCATACATTCCATGTGAATCCGTACCAAGGAAATGAACCCAATCCTTTTTCAACAATTTCCTACACAATTTTCTTGTCGTATTATGTCTACTCAATATACTATAAATATTAACCTGGATATAAACTCCTAGCTTTACAAGATTACCCACCAGTTCATAATCTTTCTTAAGACATTGATATCGTTCAACATGTGCCAAAATCGGAATATAACCAGAATAGATACAATGATTTAAGCCATCTCGGATTTCGCGAAATGTGGCGCCAGGTTCAAACTCCACCAATATATATCTAGTGCCATCAATGGTTAACGCCTCTCCTGTCCTAAGTGCCTCTATGATACCTGCGCTATAGAATAATTCATTTCCTAGTATGATATGAAAACCCTTCAGCGAACTTTCCGCTATCTGGTTAACCTCTTCATAAATTGCTTTTAAGCTTTCTACTTCCGTATTGTTATTACCGACTATAAAGTGTGGAGTAGCTACCATAATACGAATTCCCTCTTCATAAGCGATTAAAAGCATTCGCCGAGTCTCATCCATATCTTTTGCTCCATCATCCACTCCAGGGAGGATATGGCAATGGATATCAAAATAGCCCTGCATAGGTTTGCCTCCGCCTAACGATGTGAGCAATTTGCTCCAATTTCTTGAATTTAACTTGACAATTCGGCTAACTTGTCTCCAGTTTTTTCCAATAAATGAATTATATAATAGCATTATTGCAAATACAACCGCATATTGGAAATAAGAGGAAAATCCCATTTACAGATTTTCCTCTTTTTATACAGCGTACAGTTTAATTCTTTAGCATATTATTTAAAGCGACTTTATCTCACAAAATAACTTAACATTATAACGTGTCCATCAGTATTTAATATATTACATAAATTAATATTATATTACTCAAAACCTGATATTTCATGTGGCTTTTAATTCAAACCACTTTTTTCATCCATTCTAATCTAACATTATTACTTATTTTTTTCGCTGTCACGCCTACTATCGCAATATTTTCTTCCTCAAGCAATTTATTCACCACTGCATACGCACCAATCGCAATATTCGGAGCATATCTAATATCACCAAGGACTATGGTTGGCTTTTCACCTTATAATAATTGACATACCAATCAGAGAACCTTTGCAGACCTTCTTCAATTGGAGTTTCCGGCTTAAATCCGACTGCTTCCTGAAGTAAATCCGTGGAGGCATAAGTGGCTGGAACGTCTCCTGGTTTCATCGGTTCATATAACTTTATAAATTGAGCTACTCCCGCCGTGGCTTTCATCAAACATTTTTCCAGGGTATCAATAAAGGTCATTAATTTAACCGGTTTATTGTTACCAATATTATATACTTTGTGTAATGCGGTTCCTTCTGGTGGATGATGTATAATACGTTCGATTCCCTCTACGATATCATCGATATAGGTAAAATCCCTATATAGATCATGTTCAAAATCCCCATCATTAAAGATCTGGATTGGTTCTCCGGCGAAGTACTTCTGTGCGAAGTTATAATAAGCCATATCCGGGCGTCCCATAGGCCCATACACGGTAAAAAACCTCAGTCCGGTTGCTGGGATTTTATAAAGATGACTATAGGTATCTGCCATAAGTTCATTGGATTTCTTGGTTGCAGCATATAATGATACCGGATGATCAACACAATCAATTTCCTCAAAGGGTACCTTTTTATTCGCACCATAGACGGAACTGGAGGAAGCATATACGAGATGTCTGACTGCATGGGACCTACAAGCCTCTAATATATTATAAAATCCAATGATATTGCTTTGAATGTATACATCCGGATTCTCGATTGAATACCTGACACCCGCTTGCGCAGCCAGATTGATTACAACGTCCGGTTTGTATTCCTCGAGCAAACCCATAACCATATCCTTGTCCGCTATATCTCCTTTCACGAACTTAAAACTCTCATAAGCTTTCAATAGCTCCAAGCGGGTATTTTTTAATTCAACATCATAATAATCATTCAAATTATCTATTCCAATTACCCAATATCCCTGTTCAAGTAGTTTCTTGGACAGGAAGAACCCGATGAATCCTGCTGCTCCTGTGATTAGATAATTTATTCTGGTATCGGATGATTCTAATCTCATTACTCGCTTCCTCCTTTGGTATAGAATTGCTAGGAAGCAGAGACTGTTTTCTTCCGATGGAGTGGTATTCCACTCCTGCATTCCTCATTTCCTTCACATCATAGATATTTCTACCGTCAAATACCAATGGAGTCTTCATAAACTTACGATACATATCCGGAGATATGATTTTGATTGTCCCCCATTCGGTTAATATAAAGCAGATATTTGCTTCATCCAAAGCCTCGATTACATTATCAACATAGGTGATTCTTCCCTTACCGTTACTACCTTCCGGGTAGAGCTTCTTAAAATTATCCGCACCAACCGGATCATAGGCATAAATATCTGCACCATTCTCTAGCAGAAGCGGTATATTATCAAGGGAGGGGGCCTCTCTCAAATCATCCGTCCCCGGCTTGAAGGTCAAGCCTAGAACTGCCACTTTCAGACCACTAAAGGTAATCAGTCGTTTACATGCTTTTTTAAACAATACCAGCTTCTGATCTTTATTTACATCTATCGCAGCCTTTACGGTTCTGAGTTCATAGCCATTCTGCTTGGCAAGATATTCTAAGGCCTTCGTGTCTTTCGGAAAGCAAGATCCACCGTATCCGATTCCTGCGTTCAAGAATTTCCTGCCAATACGTTCGTCATAAGACATGCCGTTGGTAACATCTTCGATATTGGCACCAACAAGCTCACATAGGTTTGCTATTTCGTTAATGTAGGATATTTTAAGCGCAAGAAAGTCGTTTGACGCATATTTAATCATCTCTGCTGATCTTCTGTTCACTGATACGATAGGCAAATGGAACGGTTCATAGATCTTTTTTAGAATTTCTTCTGCCCACTTGCTTTCCGTTCCAATGATAACTCTGGCAGCCTTCAAGGTATCATGCACTGCTGAACCTTGCGCCAGGAATTCCGGATTGGAGGCTACCTCCACTTTTACTTTATGTATCAAGAAGTCATTAATAAATTGTTCCACCTTGTCGTTAGTTCCAACGGGCACGGTAGATTTTACTACAATCAGGCAGTCCTTCTCAATTGTTTCTGCTATTTGCCTCGCCACAGTTGCTATGTAGGATAAATTTGCTGATCCATCCGGCTTCTCGGGAGTTCCTACACCGATAAAGATCGCATCTGCATCCTTATAGGCTGATCGGTAATCGGTGGTGTAGTCTATTCTTCCGGCTTCATAATTCTTCCTCATCAGCCTTTCTAAATCAACTTCATAAATCGGTGATTCACCGGATCTCATTAATTCAACCTTTTTTTCATCAATGTCGACACAAGTAACGTTATGCCCTACCTCTGCAAAGCATACCCCTGCGACTAATCCTACGTAACCAGTTCCTGCAACTGAAATTTTCATTTAAGTACATCTCCCTTATACTTTTCTGAGAACGTTTCCCGAGCTTTTTACGCGTTCCATTCAACATTCTCTTTTATAATTTTGGCTGGTACTCCACCTGCTAACACTTTGGGTGGAATATCTTTCGTTACTACGGAGCCTGCTGCAATGATGGCTCCGTTCCCAATGGTAACTCCCTTTAGAATAATCGCTCTCATTCCAACCCAGATATGATCGCCGATTACTATGCTGTTATTCTTTTTATAACCATCATATTTAATATCGTGTTCATCCGAATCCCTGATGATTACATCTTCGGCAATTCCACCGCCATCACCAATTATAATCTTATCGTTACAGCAGATATTAATGTTTGAATTTATGTAGGTATTTCCTATTTCTAGGTTCGCACCTTTTCCTATCTTTACTTTACAGCCATTACATAATTTTGTATTATTCACCTTAAAGGTAGCATTGGAATCCATATAGAACGTGGAGGGAGCATATCCATACCCCTTATAATTCGCCCCTACAATTAAATAACCGTTTCCTACGATCTTGCTGTTTTTTCCAATTGTGAATTTTGTTTTTTGATATATTAATATTAACCTCTTATTTTTTATCGTTTGATATACGCTTTTGAAAGCATTTAAATGTATTAAGGAGTTCCATTTATTTCTCATATTGGTTCCCTTCCATTATCATTTATACTACTGTTCCATTCGCATCAACCCATATCGTTGCAGTCCCACTGGTAGTTTTGGCTATCGTAGCAGTCGTCCCGGTGGACGCCGTATCCGTGAATACTGCAGCCGAGCACACGCCGGAATACCTACGTGTAAAGGTGATTACTCCGGAATCCGTTGTGCCAGTTACTACCCATCCGGGGAAAGAGGTTCCAAGGATTTTATTACCGATTGTGCCAATCGTATCTCCTGCTGAAACCGTCACATTAATTGCGACCCCATTGAGCGTTATTGTAATAGCTCCTGCATTCGTAGCTTCTCTCGTTATGGTTAATACCTCAACTTCTTTTGCTCCTATTGTTTTACACCAAATTGGTTTATTTAAAGAGGTATCAAAAAACGAATTCCCTATGTATACACTCACAGGCCGTGAACTACCGGAGGCAGCTGTAATCAGGGACCAGACACTCCAGTTATTCTCACTTATTGCGCATCTTTTATAGATTGCCGCTTGTGATACCGGATGATATTCTTGAAATGCATAACCATAATAACCTACGAAATTATTCGTGATAAGTATGCCTCCAACATTAGGCGTCGGAGCATTGCCTGCCTCTCCATTGGTAAAAGATGTTATCGTTATTGTTGGATCAAAACCACTGCAACCAGTATCAAACGTCGGTACTTTCACCAACGAATTTTTATAATTCGTTATCGTTTTCCAGGCACTCCATACCGGTGTATATGGATTCCAATAACGTATATACCTGTCCGTACTCATATAGGGAGTATACTCTTGGTAAATATAGATTGAATCGCGGACCACTCGATTGGTCATTAGCGTACCGCCTATGGATTGAGGAAATCCACTTGCAACTTCATTTGATATTCCGCTATAGGTTATCTTACCATCTTCAAAATCGGTTGCTGGAGTTGTTGATAACACGGTACCCGCTAGAATTACATTCGTTACGATTGGATTAGCTCCAACCCCACCCATGATTCCATCGCACCCAATGACCAACTCAGATTGGTCCGTTGCCTCATTATATTCCCCACAATCCAATAAATTAGTATGCTCTTCATAAGCATCACTGAAGATTTTAATCTCGTACCCTAAGCCAATAATATAATCAAGAACTTGACTGATCAGCGTATTCTGCTCCGCGGTATTATCGCCAACATGTGTCATTAAAATACATAGACTTTTATTAGCAATTATCGTATCAATCTTGGCTTCAATGGACGCTAGGTCACTAATGCCCCAGGCTCCTAATCCTAACCTTGAGAGAGAATAGGTATGCAGAGGACTTGTATTCAACCAATCTCCTGTGTCCATTGCACATTTAAAATACTTTTTCGCTATTTCGACAATTTGTTTGTTATAAAGTCCATTGGGATAAGCTAATACATCACTCGTCATTCCATATTCCTTTAGTACAGTTGTGCTTTCTTCAAATTCAGTGATTATTTCTGCTTCCGTCAAAGAGGTTAGTTGTCGATGTGTTTGTGTATGCGATATAAATTCGTGTCCATTTGCTTGCAAATCTAGCATTTGCGCTAACGTCATTCTTGTTACACTACCGATCTCACCGGTTATTGCAGCAAATGTTCCTTTTGCACCTCTAGATTCTAGTATTGGTTTTAAAATTGTGTAGGCTTCTAGTCTGCAATCATCATCCACAATACAAAACGATGGTTGTCTTTTCTTGTAATACTGTCCAGACATCTCACTCATAAATGTACCCTCTCCTTTTGAAATAATCTTTTGAAATAATCTTTTGATATAATCTATTGCTTTCTTCTATTGCTTTCTTCTATTACTTTCATCCTATGCTTTTATCCTTTACTTTCATCCTTTGCTTTTATCATTTCATCCTTTGCTTTCATCCTTTAATCTAACTTAATTACTTCATTTATTTGATTCATTGCCACATTATTTTATTCATATAAATAACTACCATAATTAACTTTCCTTCTCCTTATAATTAATGGTTTCAAATTTCCTTACGAATAATTTATCCTTTATCTTATTGATAATATCGAATAGCTCTTTTCGCATACTTGGGAATAAGGATAACGCTCCAAAATAATACAAGGTACATAGTAGGATTGATATTATGCTCCATATGATACCTTGGCCTATATTCCCCAGAAAAAACCCGAAAGCCCCCATGGCCAAGGCGGAAAAGAAGGTTGGAAATACATTTTTAATGGAAGCGGCTATCGTAACTCCCACTGCAACCTTCATTACAATTAAATGGATTAATACAAACGCCAATATGATCCAGGCGCGCGCATACACAAAGGTTAAAAATCCAAACCCCGCACTTATGACACAGGTTGGTATCAATACTGTCAAAAATAATAATTGTACAATAAGCGATAGCTTAGGTCTTCCCATTGAACGATATACTTCACTGCAATAGTGTCCAAATACAATTAATACGGATTGGATTAGAGCATATATTCCAATGATTGTACTAGCTTCACTCCACTGACTTCCCAAAAGTACTTGGGTAGCTAAATCGCTAAATAAATAGATACCAACACCTAATGGAAATATTAATACAGAAACAAATCGTTGTGTTTTAAAAAACACCTTCATAAATTGACTATGATCATTTTTCAAACGTGATAACGTTGAAAATAAAACCGGCACAGTAGATACTGCAATTATATTCATAATTGAATTAACCATAACGATTGAGGTTTGATAGAGTCCAACATAATATTGGTTAAACACATTACCGATTATGAAGATATCAATCCAAAATGAGAACCAGATTGATATCGCTTCAAATAGAGACCACATACTAAAGGAAAACATCTCCTTCAGTATTCCAACGTCATAATAAATCCTTGGTTTCCACTTTGATTTCACGGTCAACAGAACGGTATTTGATATCTGCATCGCAATTTGGCCAATAATGAGTGCCCAATAGCTAAATCCCAATAGCGCTAATGGAATTGTTATGACAAAAGGAATACAAACTGATACCATCCGAACCAGAAAAAGTGTTTTGAAGTCAAAATCACGTCGGTACAAGGCTATTTGAATACTCGAAAAGGAGGTAAGGATTAATACAATACTTGATACCCCAATAACATTATTTAACTCTTTGTTTCCGGTAAGTACCGCGATTTGATTACGAAATATAATAATAATCACACATAATACAGTTGATATGGTGAGGTTTGTCCAAAAGGCAACATTTGCATTTAGATGTTTTTCGCCATTGGTCTTAAAATCATGCTGAATTAGGTACTTTTGAAACCCTGCATCCGTAAACATATCTGCAAAGCTCATAATCATGGTTACCGTAGCAACTACCCCAAAAGCCTCGGGAACAAGTATTCTTGCTAATATCATATTGGTTAATGGGGTAATTATTTTTGATGAAACTTCAGTGATTGTTGTCCATTTCGTCGCATTTAGCGCTTTACTTGTAAGACTATTCTCCTTCAATCTCGATTACTCCTTTTATGTACTGCTTATGACTTGTATTGTTCTTGTTTACTTGTGGAAATGCCCTTGCCAACCAGCAGGCGGCCGAAACTGCAATGAGTCTTTGTATAATACCTCTTTGGGTCTTTTATTATGATAGGTAGTGTTATTCGATACGATTTTGGTTTCCTTCCTATCTGTAAAGTCATAATCTTTCACCTTTCGAGCATTCTTTATCGTTGGAATGAACGATGGTTGAAATCCCATTATGGAAGAAATCGCTTCGTCAAAGCAAACTGGATTCGTGCCCATTGCTATCATACCAACCGCCTTAGGATCAGGTAATAACGGACCTTCACCTTCCCCGGATACAATCATATCTGCAACTATCAGCATCTTTCGTTGCCTTGTATCTCTCATCATCCCATGTTTATCTGCAAAATACACAATTTTATTAAGATCTAGAATTGTTCTCCAGATTGTATCATTCCCATACCAACTACCTTCCGAATTTCTCTCTTTCCTAAAAATCCGAATTAGTATCGAATATCCACGTGCAATATATCCCGATACTTTTGCCATACCTTCCCTGCCTGTTACCATGTAGGTATCTCTTTTTTCCAGATAATAAGTTCTTTTCTTTTTCAGATAGCTCTTTGACAGATATTCGTCCCCGCCCTCTTTCACAGAGCCTTCTGTGTGATGTGGTAACCACTCCTTATTCGTATTTATTCCTACTAAGTTCTTTAAGGATATTGTCACTCCTGCTTTTCGGTGGGTCTTAGGCTTTGGCATATTAATAATGACATCTGCATCTAATATTTTCTTAGCAATTAAGTATTCATTCTTTTCACTATTATGATGATTGTAAATGATAGAGTGGTCATAATTAGTTATTCTTAATTTTTTATATCTATTTTTATCAATCGATAAAAACTCAGATTTTTTACCCAAGTCGACAGCGATTGCTTTATTATTTGATTCATTTTTAACTCTTTGTAGCAATCCGTTCTTCGAAATTGTTTTATAATTTCTAAAATCCACAAGTTCAACCTTGATACCCTTACTATGATAAAAATCAATTATTTTCTGATATCCTTGTTCTTCAACAAGTCTTTCAAAATCACAGGATTGCATCGGAGCATCCCCTACAATGATTGCTCCGGTTCCCTTTAGAGCTATAACAACATAATCAATCATAGCGCGAACCAGAGATGGATGTGTGATTAGACATTCCACCCCCTTCTCCGGCTTTTCATTCCTGTGCATAACCATATTGGCCTTTAATACTACAGTATCTCCCGGTTTAATTGTTCCCTTCAGAGGATTCCAATCCTCCAAACCATAATGTTCTGTATCAAATCCCATATGATACAAGCATTCTCTTATCATTTCATAAACTACATTCTCCGAATTTGAGATATCGTTGGGAAACTTATATTCCGGGAAGGCTATAGAGGGACTAAAGCTATCCTTCTTGTCCGGATATTTACTGTTTATTAATTCATGTATATACACTTGATTGCTTCTCATTTTTATCCTTCTCCTCTATGTATAGATTGGGCAGTTTAATCCATGCACCCAGTAAATAGTCATAGGACTCCGGAGTGAATTCCTCATAACCTGAACCTGGGTAAAAAGTAAGTTCGCCAAAATACAGCTGTCCCTCCGCTTCATAAAAATCTACCCTAACAAAAGGAATCTCTTTCGATAACTTTTTCGCATATTCCACCATTTTATCAAAATTTCTTGGTTTCGGAATTATCGTCCTACTATTAGAATAATGTCGTTGAAAAGGCATCGGTTCCCATGCCATATTATAAAAATCTACATTTAATCCGTCCGGAGAATTCCGGTTCAAACAAACAAAAAGACATTTCACTTCCCCATGAAAACACATGAATTTATAATCTTTCAGTTCTTCCTTAGACTCATCCACCATGTATTTTTCACATAGAATTCTTGGTTTTACATTTTTATATGGCCATTCCCTATGAAGCCAATAGTATCTTCGCTTTAGCCACAGATTAACTTGTCTTTTCAGCTCTACATAATCGATCTTTGATTTATCCCTGCATAGAAAGATATCACCGGAAGTATGATTTGGCTTTAGCACAAACTCGTTTGGTAACACATCAAAATTTATTGCTTCAAAGGAATCATATACTCCGATTAATGGAATTAAGCATTCTTTACCCATAATACTCTCAACATAGTGTCTGACCTCATATTTATCTACAAGCTTGGTATAGAGTGGATCTCTGTTGTATAATTTCATCCACTGCAGCTTTTCATTAAAGGATTGAGGATTGGTTAAATCTAATCGTTTCCCTATGTTTTTCTTGTATTCTAATTTTATATATAATTTATCTGGTATAAAAAACTGAACACATGGCAAATGCCATAAATACGATATTCTACGTCGCAGTCTTACACTTAATTTTATCAACTTTATAGGTCTCCTTATGTAAAATATAAAATAGCATAGCGTAAAAAAATCCAAAATTTCGTTCAAAATACGTTACTTGTCCTAGTTCCATAATTACATTCAAAAGGAAGACAAAAAAGAATATCTTACAAAAATCACTCTTTTTCTTTAACTTAAAATAATCATGTAAGACGAGTGGAATATAGGAATAGTAAATCAGAAAACCAAATATTCCGCTTGACACTAAAATATCCAAATAATTATTATCCGAAACAATCCCCCAAGGACCCATGATGCGAAAGGCATCAAGACCATGTCCTATCATCGGTCGTTTTTTTATGAAAGAAATTGCTTGTTGGATAAGACGTTGCCTTGTGCTTATGGAGGAATCATTCACATCTCTTCTTAATACTAAATTATATAATCCCTCTAACCTGGAACCCATTATTTTATATAGCGCTGGAACTGTTTGAATTAAATAAAACAATAAAATGATAAACGCAATCGCTATCATGATATAAATTATCTTTTGGCTCTTTTTGCCTAGTAAATTCAATAAGAATAATAAGCCAATAACCAGTATTATGATTCCTTTTCTCGATCCTGTTGCAAGTATCGAAAACAAAAAAAGAAAATCGCATAATAAATATTTTATTTTATTTTGCTTCTTAATAAACAGATAGGTTGAAAACAAAATGGCAATTGCTGAAAAATATGCTATTCCATTCGACCCATCTGTTATTACCTCAATACCAAGTAATTTATAAGAACTGACATAATCACCCCAGGAAAAAGCTAATCTTCCGCTTAGTAGCGATCCTCGAAAGACGAATAAAATTATAATATCGCAGAGGGCAATAATACTGATGTACATTTTCAATAACTTCTCTGTATCTTTTACATAAGTTAGGAAGCAATAAATCAATACGAATAACACAAAATTAATAACAATTGTCATAAGCATTTTCGTCGAGTGCGCCGTATCGGTTGCATATCCGGCGAAAATGAGAACTAAGTTATATAGAATAAAAGTTGCAGAAATAAAATAATATTTGTTAATTCTAATTGCTTTACGAACAAACAAGTATAGAAAGCATACTGATATAAACAGTAACGCTGATATCTGATAATAAATTGAGTGTTTTGTTATGTTGGCCATTAATAGCTGTAAACCAAGTAAAAACCAACAGATGGATTTAGTGTCTATTGTTGCTGTTTTTCTACTAGTAATTATTCTAGGCTTTGCTAGAGTACTTGGGTCATCGTTTACTAACTGCATGTAGATACTCTCTCCATTTTTCTGCAACGACTTCAGAGTCTAATTTATGCTTGATTTGTTGCGCATTCTTCCCAATTTCTACCGCAAATTCATTAGATTGGGCAACTCTATCCATAGCTTTGCTCAATGCAACTTCATCACCAACCGGAACTAACAATCCATTCTTCTCATTATCAATTAAAAAAGCGGATCCCCCGGATGGGCAATCAGTTGAAATTACCGGCATACCCATTGCCATTGCTTCTATCACTACATTAGGCATCCCTTCATAATCAGAGCTTAATACAAACATTGCTGCTCCTCTCATATGTTCCAATAATTCTGTCGTTCTTCCCGGTAAATGATATGTCTCTGGCGGCAAAAGTGACATAGCTAAATTGTTCAATTCCTCCCGCAAGGATCCTTCTCCGTAGATACACAAGGAATAATCCGGATGACTTTCATAAAATCTTGCGAAAGCCTTAATTAATAAAGGAAAATTCTTTTGTTGCTCCAATCTTCCGGCTCCAACAATCTCCTTACGTCTTGCTCCTTCCCAAGGTTTACCGACTCGCTCCAAATCCAGCGGGTTAGGTAATACAATCCCTCGCTTTCGTACTCTTGTGGAGAAGAAACTTGCCGCTTGCTCGGTCTGAAATATAAATCCGGAGGCAAAGGGATAAAACAACCTTCGCATAAGTCTAGTTCCTTTTTTCCAAGGCATATCCCACGGATTATTTCGTTCGGATACAACCACCGGAATCTTAGTTCCAAGAAGTGCAGGAATAACAAATATACCGATATCTTCCGGAAGCGATAACACGAGGTCGGGTTTTAATTGCTTAACATAACGCCTTAATTCTTTATATCTAATCCATTTATCTAGATATCGATTTGGTGACATTTCACCAATCGCATGTATCTCAACCTGCTCGGGAAGGTGATAAAATACCTTCTCCTTGTCTAAAGTTATGATCTTGCACTCTATACTTTTTTTTACCATATATTTCGTTAACTCTGCAATGATACGCTCTGCCCCGCCGGATAGCATACTTCGTGTAACAAATACAATATTCATAATCTAAAATCCACCTTTTCAATTGCACGTAGTTAATCATCAAATATATGAGAAATACATCTCTTTTACTCTTTTTGCATTATCATTTATGCTATATCCCGCATCAACAACCTGTTGATAAATATTATTTGTTATCTGTTCTCTATCCTCCGGTACGAATTGATTGATTTGGGCTGCCCACTCCTTTGGGGGTGTTTTTAATGATAAGAATGTTACTAAATCAGTGATGGCTACTTCTTTGCCTACCAAATCCGATACGAAGCAAGGCAAACACGCTGACTGTGCCTCAATTAACGTCATTGGTAATCCTTCAAACCTGGAAGGCATTACGATCAAGTCCATGGCTTGAATTATTTGTGGGACAAATAATATATTCCCGGTAAATAAAACAACTTCCTCTAATCCTAACTCCTTTACCTTCTTTTCCATATTAGGTCTTAGCTCACCATCGCCAACTAATACTAACCGATAATTATTATTCAATTGAAATAACTCCACAAAGATATTAATGATATATTCCTGATTTTTTTGATAATTAAAATTACCAATATGTCCAACCACTACTTTTCCATTTAGTTTATATTTTTCACGATACTCCTCACGAATCCCCTTATTAAACCTAAATGTATCAATCTCAATACCATTCTTAATTATCTCGAATTTTTTCCCGGCATAAAGCCATTCACCAGCCTTTTGACCGCAGGCGTAGGCCTGTGTATATAAGGAATCAAATGGCTTTCTTAATAGCTTGTGAACTAATTTGTATTTGCAGGTCGAGTTATGGCTATGGGATATTCGTACCTTCGCTCCGGCTTTTTTTGCTGCATACATTTCGAGTGCAAGTGTACAACTGTTTCCATGCGCATGTATGATATCATAATTATTTTGCCTGATTAACCGGGATAATTTTTCTATGTAGGCGATTGGATTTCTATTTCTATGGGTGATTTTATATATTTGGCTCCCAAATAACTCTATATCCAGTTTTATATCATCTCTAATATCGTTTGGAACGACAAAATCAATGAGCATATCGGATTTGTCCATAGCGCGAAAGTAGTTTAAGATTACATTCGTTATTCCGTCTATATCAAACATCGTTGTAGCAATAACCAAAAGTCGAACTATTCGATCCATGTAGCTCCACATCCTTCTGCTGTATTTCGCATTTTTCTCCGTTGATTCGAAGCATTATTACTGTTCTTCGTTATTAATATTCTATAAATCTTCTCAATGATATCTCTGTCCACGTTATAATCAAATTTTCTAGCAAATAAGCATCTGGATTCCATAATCTGCTGAAAGTCCTTCTTACGCCAGACATAGGGATTACCCTTTTTATTCCCTTTGCTCCAATCAATCAAACGCATATTCGCAGTATCTTCATTATTAAAATTTTGATTATATAACTTGTCTTTAAACCTGGAGTTAAAAACCAAGGTTTGAATAAATAATTCATCTCCACAATTCGCTTTACCAAACTTTTGTTTAATAATATCCTCACTCTGAACAAGGAATTTGGCTAAATTATTGGTTATACTAACCCAATTTGAACCATACTTAAGTTCATAGTTATCTTCCCAATTGTTAATCCTTAATAACAATTGAATTGCTATTAATCCCTTATCAATCATGGTAAAGCAATTATTAAGAAAGGCATAACGAAACCTCTTTCTGTAGTTTTGTAAATAATGAGTTACAGTTACACGTCTTGCTATTTCCGCATTACTTTTTATGTACTCCTCCGTTTGGTAATGCACGAACTCATACCCACGGTTTCTTTGAAAAAATCGATGGATCTCGTCTTGCGATTTAATCGGTAAATCTGCACCGGAAAGGAGATGATAATATAAGTAACCATACTCAATTGCCTCTTTTAATAATAGTAATTCACATTCAACCACACTATACCCACCCCAATATATCTTTATTTCCGAGTAAATATATATTCTGGAGTACTTGGGCAAGTGCAAAAATCTATTTATGTTAAAGCCAGTGGCTTTTTTATCAATATGTAGGTAGATATCGTTTCTAACATCATCAATAAGTTGAATCAATCTCTCCAAATTATCCCAGTTGTTATGTGCCATAATTAAATACGCATGTTTATTCATACCGTTCTCCAATAGAAGGTTACTTCCATTCTATCTGTTTCTTATATATCTAACTTTTCTTTCCTAACTTACTTTATTTCATATCTAACTTTTCTTTCCTATCTAATTTCTCTTTCATATCTAACTTTTCTTTTTATCTAGCTTTTCTTTCCTATCTAGCTTTTCTTTCATATCTAACTTTTTTCATATCTAACTTTTCTTCCTATCTAACTTCTCTTTCCTATCTAACTTCTCTTTCATATCTAACTTCTCTTTCATATCTAACTTTTCTTTCATATCTAGCTTTTCTTTCATATCTAACTTTTCTTTCCTATCTAACTTTTCTTCATATCTAACTTTTCTTATTCTATATCTGTAGAAATTATCCTTATTATGCTTTCAAGTCACCAGTCTCTTCAAAAGGCTTATTCGTCAGTCTTTGTTCATAAATCTTTGCATCCACCAGACATCGGTACCACCTTTGATACATATAGTGATAAACGAACCCCTCTTTTCCATCCAGGAAACCTAGTTTAAAAAAGTAATAATAAATAAAAAGCATCCAGCTTCGGAAAAAAATCGGAAATTTATAATAAAATCCAAACTTCTTCTTACGAGTTTTCACAATATGCTTATCTTGTAGTTCCTCCTTGACTTTGCACTCAAGATAAGAATAATAATCTTGCATCTCCCTCGTTGCGTACCAATTCATCTTAGCGATAAAATAATCTAAATTTCTAAAGTCATAATGTAAAAACTTTTCTTTTGTTGAAATAGATCGTCCTGCGGAAAGTATAGTGTGCTCATCCATTTTTCTATCTTCAATCCTACCTACTCCGGTCTTAAATACCATTAACTTTCGCTTTTTACTACCACCATGTTTAATGCATTTTCCCAGAAAGTAAAACCAGGCTTCCATCGTGATACCATTAACATCATCCATATCATGAAGGAGCATTAAAAATTCCAATTCCTTACACAATTCTGGTGTTAGTCTTTCATCTGCATCAAGCCGAAGTGTCCACTTCGTGGTTATGTTCGTATTATCAATTCCCCAGTTAAACTGCCGTGCATAATTCTCAAATTTATGAATGTATACATCTGCTCCCAATCTTTTCGCTATGGTAACCGTATCATCCGTGCTATTACTATCAATTACTACGATTCTTTTTACAAATCCTTGTACAGTTTTTATACAGTCCTCAATGTTTTTACTTTCATTTTTTGTCAAAATTAACACGGTCATATCTACCATTTAGGTACCCTCCGTTAACTTTATTGACTCTATCAAATCTCTTACTTGGTAATTAACAACATAACAACTCATTGATTTTTCATAAACTAAATTGCCAAACACCTTATCAAAGATGCCAATCTTCCCGATCATCAATTTAACAATTCCGTTGAACACTTTCGTTAGTATTATTTTCTTACCATGAGCATCCGCAGCTAACTTTACCAGCTCTGAGGTTTTAACATACTCACTGTTTTGTGGGAAATACAAACCACTTTCTTCATTGTCAACAATAAGTCTTATAAACTCACATAGATTATCAATATGCAACATACTTCGCTGATTTTCGATATCAGGAAATAGTGGTAGCTTTTGAGCTGCCTTTGCTAACTTTGAATAATTCCCTTTAGAGCCTTTCCCATAGATCATGGGTGCTCTAAGGATAACGACTTTAAACTCACTACTTTCCAAAGGTTTTATTCCCTCTTCTGCTTTCAGTTTGCTGTCCCCATAAAAATTATTCGGCACGGGTACCGTATTATGATCAATCACTTTGCTTTCACTTCGATTATCACCATAAACCATAATGCTGCTCATAAAAACAAACTGTTTAACGCCAGCATTTTTTGCATGCTCGGCCGTTTCTATGGCGAGATTACAATTTACTTTATAATATAAATTCTCTAGCTTTGGATCTAGTGAAACATGGGCGATTCCTGCTACATGAAATACCGTATCGTATTCGGTAAAGTCCTTACTTTTCCAGGTACCGTCTTTCATATCTATCGTATCGATAGCATATTGATCCGGATATTGCAGCTCTAGCCATTTTTCAAAAGAAGTACCAATGTAACTGTTTGCACCAGTAATAAGAATTTTTTTCACTCCACCCTATCTCCTCCCTAAGAAATTACACACTTTGTTCCTCACGCAAGGCTAAATAAATATTATTCTTCTTACTATTTACTCCTTTGTTGATACAACTTCTTTGTTTGGCAATTTACCAGTACCCCCTTCCAGGATACCTTCTTGCTTGAATACCGATACAAACGTTTTTAATAAGCATTTCACATCCATCCAAAAACTTAGTTTTTCAATATATTCGCCATCGAGCTTTGATTTAACTTCTATGGTCAACTCATCTCGCCCATTTACTTGAGCCCAGCCGGTTAAACCTGGCTTATACTTATTTACACCGTATTTGTCTCTTTGCTCAATAAGATCATATTGATTCCAAAGAGCGGGTCGTGGACCGACGATTGACATTTGACCGATTAAAATATTCCAAACCTGAGGTAGTTCATCCAAGCTAGTTTTTCTTAAAAACTTACCCACCTTTGTGATATACAGTTCTGGATTATCTAGTAAATGAGTCGGTGTATCTTTTGGTGCCTCTATACTCATCGTACGGAATTTTATTATGTTAAATAATGTTTTATTTTTGCCAAACCTAACCTGCTTAAATAATAAAGGGCCTTTTGAATCCAGTTTAATCATGATTGCTAATAATAAAAATACAGGGGATAAAACAATAAGCGTTAATATGGATAAAAAAATATCTAAAATACGTTTCATTATAAGATAGATCAAAAACTCATACCCCCTTGATTTAGACTCCTATTTCAAATGAATATCCCGTATCATTTGGATGTTTATCAGAAGTATAAATCGTTTGGCCATTTCCTTTGTTCTCAAAGAATTTTGTCTCTTCTTCGTTTCTCATATCCTTTGATTTTAATTCCTGCAGATTCTGAACAGCTTCCCTATTTAAGTTTTTACTATTTTCACTTAATGTCATATTATTCCTCCAAATCATGAAAAAATCACGTAAATTTTCGCCTCTACCCTACATTTACCATTTCAACTTTTCTGTTTTCTACAATCACATCAGCATAGTCCATAGTAGCTTTCCGACTATTTACCTCCTCCGGATCTCTATAGGTTGGCACTACCATCTTCATCGCTCTTTTTAATGCTGACCCCGTTCCGACATCCAAAGCTCTTTGAAGTATGTTTAGTTTGTCATGAAGCTCAATTGGTGATATCTCCTTCTGACGCTCAACAAATATTTTGTGATTGGGGGTAGCAATTAGTTCTTCGCTTATCATCAACAGTTCTTCATAAAGCTTTTCTCCAGGGCGCAGTCCAGTTTCTATTATCGGTATATCAATATTCGGCTCATATCCAGAAAGCCTGATTAACTTTTCTGCTAAATCCAATATCTTAATTGGCTTTCCCATATCCAGTACAAAGACCTCTGAGCTGTTCGCCATGGAACCTGCTTGCAATACGAGCTGAGCAGCTTCGGGGATTGTCATAAAGAAACGTATAATTCTCTTATCGGTTATCGTAACTGGTCCTCCCTGCTCTATCTGACGTTGAAATAATGGGATTACCGAACCATTTGAACCAAGTACATTACCAAATCGCACAGCTACATACTCTGTCTTGCTTATTCTTTTCATACTCTGTAAAATCATCTCACAGAATCTCTTACTGGCACCCATGATATTCGTTGGGTTGACTGCTTTATCTGTTGATATAAGAACGAACTTCTCCGTTTTCCAACGATCGGCCGCCAGAACCACATTATAGGTTCCAAATATATTGTTCTTAATTGCCTCTTCAGGGCATTCTTCCATTAGTGGTACATGCTTATGTGCTGCTGCATGAAATACGATATTCGGTTGATACCGTTGGAATAATAGATTTACTTTCTCATCATCTCGCACGGAAGCTATCTCAACCTTTAAATCTAGTATATTTTGATAATTGAGCAATAATTCCTGTTGAATGTCATACGCATTATTCTCATAAACGTCAACAATAATTAATTGCAAAGGATGTGCTTTTGCAATTTGTCTACAAAGTTCAGATCCGATTGAACCGCCTCCACCTGTCACCATTACGACTTTGCCTGCAATTAGACTCACGATTTTGTCTTCATCAAAGGTAACTGGTTCTCTTCCCAAAAGTTCCTCAATTTTAATATCTCGTATCGTATTTGATAACGAAATTTCTTCATTTTGCATCAGAGTTAGCGTATCGGGTAAAGTCTTAACACGGCACTTGATTGAGGAACAGATATCCAAGATACTGCTTCTCATCGTTGCTGTAATAGAAGGAATTGCCATAACTATTTCTTGAACTGGTGTGTTATTCAACAGTTCGTACATATTATGTATTGGACCTTTTACCTCGATGCTATGGATATACTTTCCTATCTTCTCCTCGCTATCATCAAGAAAACAATAGGTAAAGTATCTGCTGTTCGGATCGTTTTTGATTTCTTCCGACAAACGTATTCCTGCATCACCGGCTCCAACTATAGCAAGTGGTATTCTTTCCTGTACATTATTATATTTTTCGCGTATCCGATAGAGTCGATAAATAAATCTCATAAGTAACATTAGGAGTAATGATATTGAATATACTGATCCAGAAAACAGGATAGGTATACTGCTATCGATTACTAGACGATCCAGTACAACAAAGCTGATGGAACCTGATACCCCTCCAAGAAGTAACATAAAATACTCCTTACTTTCCGCATACCGCCATAAACTATCATAGGTTTTAAAAATGCATTGAAAAATTGTACTGCATGCGACTAACAACGCTAGATGAGGAAGTAGTTTGAAATAGCTTATAGTTACTACTTCACTACTTTTCCCCATGAAATAAAAAAGAATACTACACACAAATGACATTATTATTATATCTAATAGAAATATAATTCCATTTCTATACTTTCTGATGTTAAACTTCATATCCAAATCCCCCTGCATCTCGTATATAATCAAATTTTTATAAACCTTATTCTAATGGAGTTTTCTTTTGTTTCGATCATTATCATTCATGTAGGGTTTTAAATGTTCTATTTTTTATATATTATGAAAACATTTACTTTCTCTTATTCACTCTGTAGGTCTTGTCCTGAAGAAGACATAAAATCATCTTCTCTAAATTAAATCATCCTATGTATATTTATGGTTGAGCTATTGTATAAATTACTGCTTACAAAAAATTATTTCATAATTTTTATGTTCAATCGAATTGAAGCCTGGTAAAATAATCAATCTTATGAACAGAAATCAGGTTACATGGCTGGACTTGCAATGACGGAATCCTACCACAACAATGGATAGTAACATAAATGTTCCCTTATAAAGGCGGCGCATACTGTGTTGGCTTTACACGTAGCCTCTGTTCGGAGGATTTCGGAAGCCAGATACGGCATCCTTTTGAAGGAAAGATAACGGAAGAGAATTCTTTAATCTAAAAGACTGGAGTCCAAACTCAGTAATACGTTTCTACCAAGGAGGCTCAATTATATCAGAACATTGAACTTTACATTTCACCAATATGAATTTATTGTCTTAAAACCTAAGTTCAAAATCTATAATTATGTGCCATAAATTACGAATAAATGAATTATATAATAGCATTTTTACTTATTCAATCGGTAAATGGTAAAAAGAGGAAAATCTAATTTACAGATTTTCCTCTTTTTATACAGCATATTTTTCAATTCATTCGTATTTTATCCTATGTGACTTTATAACATATAATATACCAAGGTACTAAGGTACCAAACCGTTTTTATATAAATACATAAAATAGTATTATACTACACTAAATCTGAAATTTCATGTATTGTTCGTGGTTTAACCGGAGTCTCTTCGAAGGAATGTATCCTTTTTTCCATAACCAGAAGGTCCCACCATTGACCCATCTTATATCCAGTATTCTTGTATACACCTACCTCGTTAAAACCAAACTTCCTATGTAATGATACACTACTTTCATGGGAATACGTTATTAAAGCGTATATATTGTAATAACCCAGCTTCTGAACCATTTCAAAAAGCTGATTATAAAGTGCGGTAGCAATTCCTTTTCGATGTGCTTGTTCCGCAATATATACGGAACACTCGCAATCCCAGTCAAAAGCCGCTCTCTCCTTAAATCGAGAACAATATGCATATCCAACAACTTTACCTTCTTCCTCATATACTAACCAAGGAAACTGCTTTTGTACCGCTTCCATACGCTTTTGGAAAGCTTCAGCCGATGGAGTTTCATACTCAAAGGTTATTGCTGTATTAAGAATATATGGCTCATAGATAGATAGAATTGCAGGAACATCCTCTAACTTAGCCATCCGTATATTATCAATCATGTTATCTTCCTCCATATTAATTTCATATAACTTTTCATATCATTGTCTTAGCACTAATATAACATAAGATCGATAGAATACTCAATATTAATTTGCATTTATTCGTTGTGTACGAAAACACGTGAGGTCACAGGCGGTAGGGGGAAGTAAAATAGGAGTCGGCAATCTATTGTACTAAGCTCGGCGGTTATAGATTTTTCAATGAGATAAATTTAATATAAATTTACGGGTCAGTGCAAATGGACCTCCATGTCCATTGCACCTAAATCCGCCTTCCGTGGCGGATTTCCCCTATACTTCTATCATTGAAAAACCTATAACCACCGAGCTAAGTACAAGGACGATTTTGACAATATATTTTACTTCCCCCTACCACCTGCAACCTCACGCGTTTACGGGATGAAAGTAACGATATAAAAATTTGTTCTTGAATAACTATAACGATATATAAATTTTGTTCTTTAGAAAATATAACCAAATATAAATTTCGTTCCTGGAGTAACTATAACGATATATAAAACTTTGTTCTTTAGAAAATATAACCAAATATAAATTTTGTTCTTGGAGTACTATAACGATATATAAATTTTGTTCTTGGAGTAACTATAACGATATATAAATTTTGTTCTTGGAGTAACTATAACGATATAAAATTTTGTTCTTGGAAAAGTTACGATATATATATTCAGCCTTGGAATTTGATTTATACATTTTTATAATAATCCTCTTGTAGAAGATCTTTCAGTTTATCATCGTACTTCTCCAGCATAAATAGTCACAACTCATGTTTTTACTTCATAAAATTAAAACAGGGCTCCGGCAGGGAGTGGTAGGTAGCTTGTGAAAGTATATGTCAAAATCGTAATTGTACTTAGCACAGAGCAACTGAAAATAAAAATGATCATTACCGAAAGGTAAATCCGCCATGGATGGCGGATTTAGGTGCTATGGACATGGATGTCCATTAGCACCGACCTGTAAATTTAACAATAACATTATCTCATTTTTATTTCCAGTTGCTCTGCGCTTAGTACAATCGATTGCAGACATCTGCTTTCACAAGCTACCTACCGCTCCCTGCCGGAGCCCTATCACAGTCTATCTATTACTTATCAACATGATGACAAGCCACCATATGTCCCTGTTTCATTTCCAATGGCGGTTTTTCCTGTCTACAGACCTCGGTTGCCCTAGGACAACGACCTGCAAATGGACAACCCTTTGGAGTATTGATCGGGCTTGGTACATCACCTGTTAAAATTTGACGTTTCTTCTGCGCTTCCTTATCCGGATCCGGGATCGGAACAGCAGATAATAAAGCTTGAGAATAAGGATGTAATGTATTGTTATACAGATCCTCACTGTTTGCTAACTCTACGATATTACCTAAGTACATTACCGCAATACGGTCACTAATATATTTTACAATATTTAAATCATGCGCGATAAAGAGGTACGTTAAGTTTAGCTTTTCTTGTAAATCATGTAAGAGGTTGATAATCTGTGACTGGATCGAAACATCGAGTGCAGAAATTGGCTCATCACATACAATAAACTCAGGTTCAATTGCAAGTGCTCTTGCAATTCCGATACGTTGACGTTGACCACCCGAGAATTCGTGAGGGAAACGGTTTGCATGCTCGCGGTTTAAGCCTACTAATTCCAATAGTTCATAAACTCGTTCCTGACGTTTCTTATTATCATACATCTTGTGGATAATCATACCCTCTTCAATGATTGATCCAACCGTCATACGGGGGTCAAGTGAGGAATAAGGATCCTGGAAAATAATCTGTGCTACTTTTGAATATTCAAAAAGTGTTTTCTTATTAATTTCCATATTTTTTTTGCCGTGATAAACAATTTTACCTATTGTGGGAGGATAAATACCCATCAGTACTTTACCGAAGGTGGATTTGCCACAGCCAGATTCACCTACAAGGCCAAGAGTTTCTCCCTTATAGATATCGATATTAACAGTGTCAACCGCTTTTAAGATGCCTTCTGACACTCTAAAATGTTTTGAAACTTGTTTAATCTCAACTAATTTATTACTATCTTGATTATTCATTGTTTTATTTTCCATTATTTTGCACCTCCACCTTGCTGTGTCGGACAATCCTCATGAAGTAACCAACAAGCGGATTTGTGGTTTTTATCAACATCAAAATGAGGCGGAAGCTCAGTCTGACAGATTTTCATGCAATTATCACATCTACTTGCAAAACCACAGCCTACAGGCGGGTTTAACAAATCCGGAGGTGTACCTGCGATTGATACCAATCTCACACTACGATCCATATCTGTTGTAGGAAGGCTCTTTAATAATGCTCTTGTATACGGATGAGAAGGACGATAGAAGATATCCTCCGCAGTTCCGGTTTCAACAATCTTTCCTGCATACATAACCGCTACACGGTCAGCCATACTTGCAACTACACCAAGATCATGAGTAATAAGTATGATTGCAGTATTTGTTTTATCTTTAATCTCTTGAAGCAGATCCATAATCTGTGCTTGAATTGTTACGTCAAGTGCAGTGGTCGGCTCATCAGCAATCAAAAGCTTAGGTGCAGAAGATAGAGCCATCGCAATCATAACTCTTTGTCTCATACCGCCGGAAAATTCATGAGGATATTGCTTGGAACGCTGTTCGGAATTCGGGATTTTAACGATATCCAATAAGCGAAGTGCTTCCTTATGAGCTTCTTCCTGAGTCATCTTTTGATGATGACGGATTGCTTCGGTTAACTGCTTTCCAACCTGCATGGTCGGGTTCAAACAAGTCATCGGATCCTGGAAAATCATACTTACATCTTTACCACGGATCGTCATCATCTCTTTTTCAGTTGCATGTACAATATCTTTATTCAATAACTTAATCTCGCCTTTTACAATTCTTGCTGGCGGCATAGGATTCAACTTCATAATCGTTTGTGCTGTTACGCTCTTTCCGCAACCACTCTCTCCAACGATAGCGAGAACTTCGCCTTCCACTAATTCGAAGGTGACACCGCGAACTGCCTTTACTTCACCGGCATAAGTATCGAAGGATACATGTAAATCATTAACTTGCAATACTTTATTCATCACATTATCTCCTTAACTTAGGATCCAAAGCATCACGTAAACCATCACCCAGTAAATTAAAGGATAACATGGTCAAACTAATGCAGATCGCAGGAATTATCAACTGAGAAGGATACATCTGGAACACTCTACTGCCTTCGTTCGCTAATGTTCCCCAGCTTGCCAACGGTACCGGAACACCAAGGCCGATGTAACTTAGAAAGGCCTCTGTAAAAATAGCACTTGGAATTGCTAACGTAATATTAACAATAACAACGCTGAGTGTATTCGGAAGTAAATGCTTTGCAATTATTCTGGATGGTTTTGCGCCCATTACCTTAGCAGCTACGACATAATCTTGTTGCTTTAGGCTCATAATCTGTCCACGAACAAGTCGTGCCATACCGGTCCATCCAACAGCCGCATAAGCAATTACCATTGTATAGACACCCGGAGGGATTACCATCATTAAAAGTACTACGATAATTAAATATGGAATACCATTTATAATCTCAATGATTCTCATCATGACATTATCAACTGCTCCACCTAAATATCCAGAAATTCCACCATATATGACACCGATGAAAAAGCAAACAAAAACTGCTGTAAAGGATATGAATAAGGAAATTCTCGCACCATACCATATTCTTGTGAAAATGTCACGTCCTAAGGTGTCCGTTCCAAATAGATGCAGATGTCCATCTGTAGAATCTTTAAAACCCATTGGAGCATAAGTATGTGTTAAGTGTTGCTCACTCATTGTATATGGTGAAAATATCGGTATAAAGATAGCACATAATGTAATAATAATTATAATAAATAGACATGTCATAGCCGCCTTGTTCTTGGAAAGACGATGCATCGCATCCTTCCAATAACTAGTGCTTGGTCTGGAAATAGTTTCGCTTTCAGCCGCATTGGCTCCGACCCATTCAAATCGATTCTTCTCTATTTTGCTCATGCCATCACTCCTTTACTTCCGTAAGTTTTACACGGGGATCAATGAAACCATAAGCAAGATCCACAATTAGATTTGCGATAACCAAAAAGACTCCGTAAAACAATGTGGTTCCTGAAATCATCGTATAATCCTGTGTCTGTATACTTAATACGAAAAATTTACCCATACCAGGTATGGCAAATATGTTTTCTACTACAAATGCTCCTGTAAGTACTGCTGCTGCTATTGGACCGAGTACGGTGATAACCGGCATGATTGCATTACGTACTGCATGCTTCCAGATAATCTTCTTCTGAGATAGCCCCTTTGATTTTGCAGTTTTAATATAATCTTGGCCGAGGACATCAAGCATACTGGTTCTCATTAATCTTGAAATCGTAGCAAGGGATGCAAAGCTTAAAGCAAATGCAGGTAAAATCTTACTTGCGAAGGAACTCCAGCCGGTAATCGGAAAAAATCTAATTCCCGTCCATTGGAACAACTTTAATCCCAAGAAATATTGAAGTAAGGCACCTACGATAAATCCAGGAACTGATACACCGATGATAGCAAATAACATCGTTATCGTATCCCATTTTGTACCTCTTTTCACTGCGGCTACAATACCGAGTAAAACACCCGCGATAGTAGCAAAAAGTAATGATCTCATTCCTAAATCGAATGAATAAGGAAATGCTTGTGCAATAATATCAGTAACCGGACGATTATAGTGGATAGAAAGTCCTAAGTCGCCCCTAAAAACATTACCCATGTACATAAAAAGCTGTGTTAACATTGGCTTGTCTAATCCATATTTTGCATTTAATGCCTTCATTGTCGTCTCAGGTATAGCCTTTGCACCAATGAAAGGATCGCCTGGTAACATACGCATCATAAAAAATGTTAATACAACCAAAACTATAACCGTTAAAAAGGCATAAAATAATCGCTTTATAATATATTTAATCACATGCAGTCCTCCTTTCTTTTCATAAAATTTTTTATTATGAGGAACAAGTAAAACCTCTAGAATCCGTGAGAATTGTGATCCTATATTGCTTTTCTTTCACCTACTTATTGATGTAATAGTTTAAATCAATAAAGTATTTAACAGTAGTATTCATCAAAAAGTAATATAGGATGGCAATTCTATCATAGACCGATTTTACGTCCATTCACAAAGTACCGTTCTATTATACTATATAATAACACAAATGTCGTGCTTTTTTTCGTTTTTTTTCGTTAGGGAATTATTGGGGAATAGATTTTTACAAAAGGGAAGTGCGGGTTAGAATATAGCCCGCACCACCTCATATAATACCGTAAAATATTTAATCACTAAGAGTGATTTATTATTTCGCTAATTTTACGTATTTATAGTTCATATCCTGGAATGCAGTTCTGATTACACCTGAAGCAATTTTACCACTTAGGATGTAATCTCTGGATCTCCAGTAGATAGGACCGATCGGCATATCAGTCATTAACATTTTTTCAAGATCCATTAAGTAACCAAAACGTGCTTTAGGATCTAATTCTTTACGAACCTTGCCTAATAATTCATCATAAGCAGGGCTGGAATAGCTTGTATGGTTGTTACCGTTGCCAGTTTCAAACATATCAAGGAAAGTCATCGGATCATTGTAATCAGGACCCCAACCAGCAAATACTAAGGAGAAGTCTTTATTGGACATTCTCTCAAGTCTGCTCTTGAAAGGCATGGACTCTACTTGGATATCAACACCAAGAGCTGTCTTTAATTGTTCTTGAACAAATGCTGCATTTTTAACTGCTGTATCACTATCATCACAAATCATAGTAATAGAAATTGTATCTACACCAAGTTCTGCTTTTGCTTTATCATAGTATTCTTTAGCCTTAGCAAGGTCAACGGTAGGAATTAATGCACCAACTTCTTCATTAAATTTCTTTGTTTGACCATTGATTGCAGGAGCAGTAAAGGATACTGCAGCTTTTGAGCTGTTCTTTACGATGCTATCAACGAATGCTTGCTTATCAATTGCATAGGTAAGTGCTAAACGAAGATTATTGTTTTGAAGCATAGGATCTGTTGTATTGAATTCTAAGTAGAAAGTTGCACCATCATCATAGGTATATACAGGGAATTTTTCGCTCTTCATTAATTCAGCTTGTTCACCGTTTACACCAATAACATCAACTTCACCAGCTTTGAAAGAGTTCAATGCTGCGTTTGTATCGTTAATCATTACCATGTTAATTTTATCAAGGTTAATATTTGCTGCGTCATAATAATCAGCATTTTTCTCAAGAACGATTTTGTTCTCATGTTCCCAAGAAGTCATCTTGAATGCGCCATTGTATGCCATCTTATCAGCATCAGTACCATAAGCAGTACCAAATTCATTGTAAGCCTTCTCATTAACCGGTGCAAATACACCAAATGCTAAGGTATCAAGGAAATAAGAGGTAGGGTTCTCAAGGGTAACTACAAGCTTATAATCAGATTCTGCTTTAAAGCCAAGTTGATCTGCACCAACTTCACCATTGTTATATGCAAGACCATTCTTAAAGATATAACCAAAGTATGCATAATCTGCAGCAAACTCAGGTGTAAGAAGTGAAGTCCAAGCAAAAACGAAATCCTTTGCTGTAACAGGTTCTCCATTTGACCACTTCATATTGTCACGTAGGTTAAAGGTATAAACTAAACCATCATCACTTACAGTCCAATCTTTTGCAACACCTGGTTGTACTTTGTCATTTGCATCCAAAGTAACAAGGTTTTCCACTACGTGGCGTAATACGGAAAATGATGTAGTATCAGTTGTTGTTATAGAACACATTTCCGGTGGTTCTGAAGCGATGTTTACCGTAATTGAATTAGCCTCTGCTGTACCAGGATATGCACTTCTGTCGTCAGCTGCCTGAGTATCTGTTCCAGTTCCATTTTCTGTGTCTTTCTTTGTACCGCAACCAGTAAACATAGATACTGTCATTGCTAAAACTAGCGTTACGGCAAGTAATTTTTTAAACTTCATAAATTATTTCTCCTCCTTTAGGATACATAAAAAGGAAGTATATTGTTATACACTTCCTTAGTATATATATGATAATTATCATAATAATACAAAACTTTAGATTAGTCAAGATAGTAACTTATTAAGTATGGACAAAATATAAAATTTATGTTGAAATTTTTCCTCAATTCTTCATTTTCAATCAAATTCCTGCTCATTTCAAGTATTAATCAATCCTGAAATATTCCAAATACCTGACAGGGGAGGCTTTTTCCTTCCTTCTTTGTCCCTCGGTCACAAATTACATAAAATATCATATAATGTGGCATAAAGGAGTGAAGAATATGTTCTCTCATTTTGATATCGGTATCTTTGGCGGCGATCTCCGCCAAGTATATATGGCAGCCTCTTTCCTAGCGAAGGGGTACCGTGTAGCTACCTACAGCATTGCCGAGCCTGTCAATCATGAAAATTGCAGTCCGCAAACTACACTGAATGAATTATTCGACAAATGTAAAGTACTCATTGGTCCAATCCCAATGTCAAGGGATTTGATATCCATAACTTCAAACAATACCTCCTCCGACCTTACGATAGCACATGTCGCTTATCTATTAACGCAAGATCATACCCTTTTTGGTGGTGCGATACCTGCCCCGATTACTGAGCTATGTGCCTCTAGGAATATTCGTTGCTATGATCTTATGGAGGATGAAAAAATTACAGTTCTTAACGCCATTGCTACTGCAGAGGGCACTATAATGGAGGCAATCGCCGGAAGTGACCGAAATCTTCACGGCAGTAATTGTTTAGTTTTAGGTTACGGACGTTGCGCAAAGGTATTGGCTAGGAAATTAAAAGCCATGGACTGTGTTGTCACTGTTGCAGCAAGGTCTTTGGTAGCACTAGCCGAGGCAGAAGCTGCCGGTCACCAAACCATTCATTTACCAAACATCAAATGTATTCTACCTTCTTACCAATTTATATTTAATACAATTCCTTTCCTGATTCTTGATCAGGATTGTCTAGAGCTTGTTGATAAGAACGTTACCATAATCGATATTGCTTCCGCACCGGGCGGAGTGGATTTTGCATATGCAAAAAAACACAAAATAAACGCCAAATTATGTCTTGGTCTCCCCGGTAAAGTAGCACCACGCACTTCTGCTGACATATTGGTATCCGAAATCAACGCGTTAATTAAAGAAAGAAGTGATTAAATGACCCTTAGCGGAAAAAATGTGGGTGTAGCCCTCACTGGTTCCTATTGTACCTTCGATGCCGTTTTCTTACAGATAGAACGGTTGGTACAGGAAAATGCCAACGTATATACAATCTTTTCTGACCGAGCACAAGTAACAGACTCCAGATTTGGTAAAGCAGAGGACTTTCTTCAAAAGGCGAAAGCCATCACCGGAAAAGCTCCTATTACAACAATTGTAGAGGCTGAAAAATTAGGGCCAAACAACCTGCTAGACATCGTAATTATCACTCCCTGTACTGGCAATACCCTTGCTAAGATGGCGAATGCAATTATCGATTCTCCAGTTCTAATGGCTGCAAAAGGCCAGCTTCGGAATCAGAAACCGGTTGTTATCGCGATATCAACCAATGATGCCCTTAGTAATAATCTAAAAAACATTGGAATGTTGATCAATGCTAAGAATGTGTATTTTGTTCCCTTCGGCCAGGATAATTATAAGGGCAAACCAAATTCCATGGTTGCCCATTTTGATTTAATCTTACCAACGTTAGAAGAAGCTTTAGAGGGAAGACAAATCCAACCGATCGTTCTTGCACCAAAATAGATATTATATAGGTAGATTCAGAAACTTTATCACTAAATTCGAAAGCAAGGGAGCTTTCAATTCCCTAACATTTTCACAAAATCTATAATCCTTACTTTAGCTTCTCCCCTCATACTGTAGGTAGGATAATTGATTTTGTGATAATCTTGGGATTGAAAGCTACCTTTATTAATATAATTTTATAAGAAAGGAATTCATATAAATAGATTCTTGCAGCAAATTTAGAGGAATCACATTAACAATTAGTTTATATACGAAGGGATATTTCAAGCAACATATCATACGTGCTAAACGTAGAAGGAGGCATTATGTGCGGAATAGCCGGATTTTGTAATATAAAGGCTGATTATACAAGAGATGCTGACAGATGGCATAAGGTATTGGGTGGAATGAAAAAGGCGCTAAGGCATCGGGGACCGGATGAAGAAGATGAATTTTTAGTTCCGCAAATCGGCCTGGCACATACCAGACTCTCAATTATCGATTTAAGTCGTGGCCACCAACCTATGACCCGGGAGAAATTAGGCACTTCTTACACTATCGTTTATAATGGAGAGCTTTATAATACATCAGAGTTAAGGGATAATTTGATTCGAATGGGCTATTTGTTTAAATCTCACAGCGATACTGAGGTAATCCTAATCGGTTATATGGCTTTTGGAATAGAGTTTATCAAGGAAATGAACGGTATCTTTTCCTTTGCTATCTGGGATGATAACAACAAATCCTTATGTCTGGTTCGGGACAGATTAGGCGTCAAGCCTTTATTTTATACCGTAAAGGATAATACTATAATCTTTGCCTCGGAAATAAAAGGCATCTTCGAATACCCGGATGTAAAACCCCAGATCGATTCCCGTGGTCTTAGTGAGATATTCGGCCTTGGTCCGGCAAAATCCTATGGTCTTGGTGTTTTCAAAGATATTTATGAAGTTCTTGCAGGTAATATTGTTCTCTTTAATGGGAACGGTCTCAAGGAAATACCCTATTGGAGCTTAGTTAGTGCGCCTCACGAGGATACCTATGAAACTACGGTCGAAAAGACTTCCTTCCTATTATATGATGCAGTCAAACGTCAAATGATTTCCGATATCCCGATCTGTACCTTTCTTTCCGGTGGTCTAGATAGTAGTCTTGTTACTGCCATTTGTGCAAAGGAACTCGGGAAACTCGGAAAACAAATTGAAACTTATTCCTTTGATTTTGTTGATAATGCAAAACATTTTAAATCCAATTCCTTTCAACCTTCTCAGGACCGTCCATATGCCGATATTATGGTGAAGCATGTTGGTAGCAAACACACTTATCTGGATTGTGATAATCTTGATTTGGCTGATAATCTATATAATGCAGTGGATGCAAGAGATCTTCCAAATATGGCAGATGTGGAATCCTCCTTGTTATACTTTTGTAAAAAGGTATCTGCCAAAACGAAGGTTGCTCTTACCGGTGAGTGTGCGGATGAAATATTCGGTGGTTACCCCTGGTTTCATAATCCGGAAATCATGGCACTCGATACCTTTCCTTGGTCCAAGAATATGGATACTAGAAAGCTCTTATTATCGGATGATCTGCTTTCCTCCGTCGATTTCGATGGTTATGTTCAGTCGGCTTATGAGAAATCTATCGCCGAGACTCCGCGCCTAGCAGGTGAAGGAAAGACGGAAGCACGCCGCAGGGAGATCGCATATCTTAATATCAAATGGTTTATGGTCACCTTATTGGATCGTATGGACCGCTGTAGTATGTATTCTGGTTTGGAGGCACGCGTACCTTTTGCAGATCATCGGATTGTAGAATACATCTGGAATGTTCCTTGGGATATGAAATGTCCGAATGGTGTAGTAAAGGGATTACTCCGAGATGCAGGCAAAGGTCTGATTCCGGATGAAATCTTATATCGTAGGAAAAGTCCTTATCCAAAGACTTATCACCCGGATTATGAGAAATTGCTGGGTAACCGACTTTTGGATATTCTATCCGACTCGAACGCCCCGATTCGACCTTTAATTGACGAAAAGAAGGTAAAACTCTTCCTCTCCTCCCCCTCCGATTACGGAAAACCCTGGTATGGACAGCTGATGGCGGGGCCACAGTTGATTGCTTATCTGTTGCAGGTTAATTATTGGTTGGAGAAATATAAGATTGAATTGGTGTGAATTAATTAGGCTGTGAACAGGCTCCGGCAGGGAGTGGTAGGTGGGTTGGGAAAGTGGATGGCTGCAATCGATTGTACTAAGTCTTGAGGCGACGGAAATATAAATGGGATGAAGTTTATTGGGACTTTACAGGTCGGTGTAAATGGACATCCGTGTCCATTACACCTAAATCCGCCATCCGTGGCGGATTTACCTTTAGGTTATGAGCATTTTTATTTTCGACGTCTCAAGACTAAGTACAATTACGATTTTGACATATACTTTCCCAACCCACCTACCACTCCCTGCCGGAGCCCTATTTATAGTATTACGAAATAATAACTAAGTACAAGTACAAGTACAATTATAATTTTGACATATACCTTTACACGCTACTTGCCATTGTCAGTCGGAACCCTATTTATAGTTTTACGGAATAATAGCTAAGTACAATTATATTTTTACATATACCTTTACACGCTACCAGCCATTCTCAATTGGAACCCTACTTATAATTTTTCGGGATAATAACTAGGTTCGATTATGATTTTAACATATACTTTTTATAAGCTATAAACAGTCTCTACTGGAACCCAACTTATATTTTTTTCGTAATAATTAAACAGATTTTAAATATACGTTATATTTGGAAGATATTTAAATGTAGAAATCAAAAGAAGAAATCCCTTTAATAAATCACTATAATTTAAAATGAAACTACTATCCCGAAAAAACGGAAGGTTGCTGGTGGTAGGGGGCAACAAAACATTTAGTCAAAATCGTCCTTGTACTTAGCATGGAGGTGATAGGCTTTTCAATGATAGAATACCTAGGGAAAATCCGCCACGGATGGCGGATTTAGGTGCAATGGACATGGATGTCCATATGCACCGCCCCGTAAAATTATATAATTTCCATCTCATTGAAAAGCCTATCACCGCCATGCTTAGTACAATAGATTGCCGACTCATGTTTTGTTGCCCCCTACTGCCTGCAACCTTCCGTTTTTTCGTGCACACCCCGTATATCCCAATACATTATTTAATATTTTATCAAATGTAATATGTACCTATTCCTGCGTCAATTCTTGCACCACTGTCTTTTTCCGTCTAAGATCGGTTTCGCAACATGGTCGACAAACCATTGAATGACCGGTCCCATGAAAAATGCTGTAAGTACGGTGCCCACACCGATGGTAGCATGAAATGCAAACCCAATTGTAACACAAATCAAATCGGTTCCAATTCTACAAAGTCGAAAGGAAATAGGAGTCTTCTTTGATAACATCAAAGCAACTGCATCATATGCTGAAACACCAAGATTAGCTGTGAAATATAGCGATGCTCCAAAGCACAATAGTACTAGCGCAAATAACAGCATCGTCACCCGCAACCATAGATGACCTTCTTGATAATATTGGGCTATCAGCTTCGTTGATATTTCTGCAATATAACCTATACCAAACAAATTAAAAATGGTAGCTATGCCGATATAATGTCGGTCCAATAGAAAGACAACCACTAAAAATACTCCTGTTACTGCTGCATAGACACTACCATATCCTAAACCGAACAAATTACCAATACCTGTTACAAATACCGTGAAAGGATCTGCACCTAGCAACACCGTATTAAAAATCCCAACACTAATACCTCCCACACCAACTCCAAACAAAGCCATTACTATTCTTTTTATCTTCTTATTCATTATTTCTCCTTACCATACGGTTTGTTAACGTAATCTTATATATTTTGAAAACTTTTTTTCTATATTTTTCTACAACTTTTCTATACTCTTTCTATAACTTTTCTATACTTTTTCTAGAACTTTTTTTAAACTTTTTCTACAACCTTTTCCACCACTTTTTTTACTTTTTCTATAACATTTTTTATAGTAATATTTTATAATGTTTTTCTACGCTTTTTCTATAACGTTCTTTTTCTGTTTTTTATCACATTTTTTTATCACACTTTTTATAACGTTTTTATGCGTTTTTATATTAGTTTATCATTAAACAAAACGTAAAAAGGCTGTCCCCAGAGGGCTTGGGTATGTAGGGTCGAAACTGTTTTTCGCTACCGTTACATCTGACCAAAATTGTACGAAGCAGATTGACATTACGTTATTCAATGTCATATCTGATGCGCACAATTTTGGCCAGATGTAGAGGTACCGAAAAACATCGACCCTGCGTACCCAAGTCCTCTGGGGACAGCCCCACTGTATTAATCCTAGTTATGCATTCTTTTCCGAACTAGGTTTTTCAAGTTCTACAATTGCATTTTTCTTCATAGGAATTCTACAATTTTTGTTATTGCCAAATTCTACAATAACAACCTCATCCATAACATCAATTACTACACCGTAAAACCCACCGGTAGTTACTACGCTATCTCCAGCAGCGATTGTTGAAAGCATTGTTTGCATTTGCTTTTGCTGCTTTTTCTGGGGACGAATAAGCATGAAGTAAAGCAAAAGACCGAGAACACCAATCTGTGCAGCAATCATAAGCCATGAACCTGTTGATGATCCGCCTGCAGCTGCAGTTGTTAACAATATAAAATTATTCATAAATAAAATACCTCCTGATTAATTTGATTTCTATAATTCAATGTTATTCGCATTTAACTTTCGCTCCTAACAAATCCTTCTAACTTTTCTCTCTTATACTCTTGATACCGCTTATTTCGTATAGCTTCCCGGATTTCTTCCATCATATGATTGTAAAAATAAAGGTTATGAAGTACCAAGAAGCGCATGCCCAACATTTCCTTTGCCTTTAACAAATGTCTGATATAAGATCTACTGTAATGCTTACAAGCCGGGCAACCACATCCTTCTTCAATCGGACGGTCATCAAGCTCATACTTTGCGTTTAATAGATTCATTTTACCAAAATTAGTATAAGCGTTTCCATGTCTACCATTTCTGGTTGGATATACACAATCGAAGAAATCAACACCACGGTCAACTGCCTCTAAGATATTGGCAGGTGTACCTACACCCATCAGATAAACCGGCTTATGAAGTGGTAAATACGGTACCGTCTCATCTAGAATTCGATACATTTCATCATGACTTTCACCCACTGCCAAGCCACCGAGTGCATACCCATCCAGGTCCATATCTGATATCCTTTTGGCATGCTCTATACGGATATCTTCATAAGTACCTCCTTGATTAATGCCAAACAACATCTGATTGTTATTGATTGTATCCTCAAGGCCATTTAATCGTTTCATCTCGGTCCTGCAGCGCTCTAACCAACGGGTCGTTCGATCTACGGAATTCTGCATATATTCCCTTGTTGCGGGATGAGGTGGACATTCATCAAATGCCATTGCTATTGTTGAAGCTAGATTGGATTGTATCTGCATACTTTCCTCAGGTCCCATGAAAATCTTGCGACCATCGATGTGGGAACTAAAATAAACACCCTCTTCTTTTATCTTTCGAAGTCCGGCCAAGGAAAACACCTGAAAGCCACCGGAATCTGTTAATATTGGCTTGTCCCAAACCATGAATTTATGGAGTCCGCCCATCTGTTTTATGATTTTATCTCCGGTTCTTACATGTAAATGATAAGTATTGGAAAGCTCTACCTGAGTACCAATCTCGTTCAAATCCATCGTTGAAACCGCTCCTTTGATTGCTGCAACTGTTCCAACATTCATGAATACCGGAGTCTGTATTGTACCATGGACGGTAGCAAATTCACCACTTTTTGCTCTTCCATCCTGCCCTATTAATCTATACATAATTGTAATGTTCCTACTTTCCAACTGCAGTGACTAAAATATCAACAATATTGTATTTCATTTACTGCATTTTATTGCTCGTACCTTGTTTTATAACATTACAAGTATACCCTTAAAGCCCTTTATTTTCAACTAAAATATCTGTATTTTATAAATAATTCATGAAATGACCCTCATAAATTGGAAGAACTATTTTCGAAAGTATGAATTCAGTGGGCATTATTTCGCTTTTTGTGCATTATATACAAGAAAAATGATGTATCTTGAATAGAAATAACATATTATAGAATATTATTGCATTATATAAACTTAATTGGTAAAATAGTACTGTATAATTTTATCAATTAATAATGGCTCATTAGTTTATGGAGGTTTCGTTATGTCGATTAAAAAATCATTACGTATTCTTCTTGTCATCTCATCCATGATTCCAGTTATTTTAGTATCTGTGCTTGCACATGGATTATTAACAGATAGACTGATTGAAGTGAATACGCAAAATTTATTGCGAACCGCCATAACGAACAAAAGTGGTCTAGAAGCTATGTTAAATACACAGCGAACAGAGGTTTCACTTTTATCAATTCAAGATGAGTTGATCGATTCTGTTATGTTGAGTAACAGTAACAATATATCCTCCTTCGAAGAGGCCAATACCTTATTAAAAACAAGAGCTGAGGGCTATAAAAATTGCGAACGAATATCCCTTTATAATATACACAATGAAGTCATTGCTAGTTCGGATGCCTCTCTCATTGGCGTCGACACCGAATCCGATTTAACTCTTATCTATATGTTAGCTACAAAGAATATAGCAATTGGTGTGGAGGGTTTGAAGACTTTAACCATCGGAGGCAAACTCACACATACCATTGATATCGGAGCACCAATACTCGATTCCGTTAACGATGTCATAATCGGTTATGTAATTAGCACCATTAACACCTCCTACTTTGAACACTTAATGGACTCAACAAAGATAGGAGAAACAGGCTCTGGTATATTGCTTGATAACGATGGTACCATTATCTATCATAGCAATTCATCATTGATTGGTACGAAAGTAGCATCCGAAAAATTATCCGGAATTATCAGTAATTATAACAAGGGTCTGGCCATGTCTACCGGCGCATTTGAATATTTTTATGAGAATACAAAGCAAATCTATGGTTATAGTGTTCTTCCTGAGACGAATTGGACTTTGTTTGTTAAACAAGATATCTCCGAAATCAAATCCATAACTACAATTATGTTATCCTTACTAACCTTAATCTGCGGGGTTCTCCTTATCATAATTATTATGGTAGCGAATACGCTTGCCAAGAAATTTTCAACACCAATCATCTCCTTACGGGATGCGATGCGTACTGCATCGGATGGTAATCTAACTGTCCAATCCAATATTAAAAGCAATAACGAACTGGGCGAATTATCGAAGAACTTTAATAAAATGCTACATATTATTAAGACTAATTACGAAGATTTAGAATCCATGCATGATGAGTTACTTTCCAACGAAGAGCAACTTCGATCAAATTATGATCATATTGAATTCTTGGCGTATCATGACACTCTTACCAATCTTCCCAATAAGCTTGCTTTTCTTGATTATGTTAATGCAGTCTTGCTATCTTCTCCTTTGGAGAAAAAGCTACATTCTGTATACTTTGTTGATTTGGATAATTTTAAAACAGTAAATGATACTCTGGGACACGAATATGGTGACGCACTTCTTGTAAAAACAGCCCAATTATTAACCTCCATCCTAGGTAACAATGGCATGCTTGCAAGAGCTGGCGGTGATGAGTTTTTGCTATTTAAGGAAGATATCTCTTCAATAGAGTGCGCTGTTGATTTCGCTTCTCATATCATCGATAGCTTCCGTAACCCCTTGGATCTTGATGGAGAAATCGTATATGTCTCAATGAGCATCGGAATTTCTATCTATCCGGAGAATGGACTTTCTCCAAATGCTTTAATTAAAAATGCTGACATTGCGATGTACAAATCAAAGGACACCGGCAAAAACAAATTTACTTTGTTTGATAGCAAGATGGAAGAAGAATTAAATCGTAATACGTTAATTATTGAAGTGTTGCGAAATGCTATTGAAAACCAGGAAGTGTATATACAATATCAGCCTTTGATGGAACTGGAATCAAATAATGTAATAGGCTTTGAGGCTTTAATGAGAATTCGAAGTGAACGGCTTGGTAACCTAACTCCGAACGAATTTATACCGATTGCAGAAGAGAGTGGCTTAATCATTGAGTTAAGCTCCTGGTTGCTAAAGGAAGCATGCTTATTTAATAAAGAAATTATTGATCGTGGAGCTACACCACGTCCAGTATCAGTTAATATTTCTTCTGTTCAGATTAACCGTCCCGGATTTGTTGCTTTATTATCTGATATTTTGGAGGAGACCGGGCTACCCCCTCAGTACTTAGAACTTGAAATTACCGAGAGCACTCTGGTTGCCTCTATTATGGATGCTACGAAGCTATTGAAAAATCTTCAACAATTAGGGGTAAGAGTGTCTTTAGATGACTTTGGCACAGGATATTCTTCCTTAAATTATTTAACAAATCTTCCAATCGATACTTTGAAAATCGATAAATCCTTTATCGATAATATCTGTACAAATGAAAAGGATTCCTGTATTGCTGAAGCAATTATACAACTTGCGCACAGCCTAGATATCAGAGTTGTTGCAGAAGGTGTTGAACAGGAGGACCAGCTTGTACTTCTGAAAGCACAAAGGTGTGATATTATTCAAGGTTTTATCTTCAGTCCACCGCTGCATCCAGGGGAATTTCTAGATATTATCCGTGAAGATGATTTAATTACGCAATGTTCTTTGTTCTAATTAGATGCACAACTATCGAATTAAAAGCATTCGTATCAAATTAAATGCACAACTATCCAAATAGAAAAATATTAGGGGAAGACAGCAAGATCTTACGATCGAATGTCTTCCCCTTTATTGAACTATTTCATAATTATAATCAAATACTATTTTGCAGCGCCTGAACTACCAAGAACATTAACAATTTTATGCTTAACTAATGCTTTAATATTGTTTCTGGATGGTGTTAAGTACTGTCTAGGATCAAAATGACTTGGATTATTTGCAATATATTCTCTGATACCTGCTGTAAATGCAAGTCTTAAATCGGAGTCGATGTTAATCTTACATACAGCCATACCTGCTGCCTGTCTTAACATATCTTCAGGAATACCAATCGCATCTTCCATCTGTCCACCGTACTGTTGAATAAGCTTTACATACTCTTGAGATACAGAGGATGCACCATGTAATACGATAGGGAAATTAGGAAGTCTCTTAGCTACTTCTTCTAAGATGTCAAAACGAAGCTGTGGTTTCTGGCCTGGTTTGAATTTGAACGCGCCGTGGCTTGTACCGATCGCGATTGCTAAAGAGTCAACACCAGTACGGGTAACAAATTCCTCAACCTCTTCCGGTCTTGTATAAGATGCATCAGCAGCAGATACATTAACGTCATCTTCTACTCCAGCTAACTTTCCTAACTCACCTTCTACAACACAACCATGTGCATGCGCATATTCTACAACCTTCTTGGTTAATGCAATATTATCTTCAAAAGTGTGCTTTGAACCGTCAATCATAACGGAGGAAAAGCCACCGTCGATACATGATTTACAAATCTCAAAGTCATCACCATGATCTAAGTGAAGAGCAATCGGAAGATCTGTATCCAATAAAGCAGCCTCCACTAATTTTGTAAGGTATACATGTTTTGCATATTTTCTAGCTCCAGCAGAAACCTGTAAAATTACTGGTGAATTTTCTTCCTTTGCTGCTTCTGTAATTCCTTGGATAATCTCCATATTATTTACGTTAAAAGCACCAATTGCATAGCCTCCAGCATATGCTTTTTGAAACATTTCTTTCGTTGTCACTAATGCCATATTTTTTCATTCCTTTCGATTTTGTTAAATATTTTTCAATGCTCCATTTATTATACCATAAATTTACCCAATGAAAAGAATTTTTGTATTTTTTTTTAAAATAAGCTTTTCACTAAATAAGGCGCCTATTATCACTATACTTGGCCACATCATATAATATATCATCCAATTCCTTTTCTTATGTAATTATTTTAGAATTGGCCAATAATCTTACAAAATGATTATAAATAAAATCGTAAGGAGAAATTGCTATGATAAATGATCCCAATAGAAGTCGCTCTCCCGGTGCTTCACGAACTGATTGGCCTCCGCGACAGACTCCATCCGGACCTCTTATGGGAAACCTTCCTAGAGCTCAATCACTCCCACCTGGTTCTTTTGGACCTTCTCTGGGACCTCCTCCGAATCGACCACCCTGGAGTAATGTTCCTGGGTATCCGATTGTAATACCTCTTCCAGGACGCCCCATTATCTTTCCGGCTGGACAATATCCGAATCCAGGTCATCTACCCTTGGGTCCCGGTCCAAGTAGACCTCCTTGGGGCACATCTCCTCAGAGCCCTCCTTGGTTAGAGAATACGAGGCCCGATAGATATAATCGTCCTTACTGGCCTGATAGACCAAATCGGCACTATATGCCTGACAAAATCCAGCCGCCATGGAGCTTTGAAATGCCATAAGGTATCACTTGCTAATTCCCCTCAGAAGGTTTAAAATAAGGTTTAAAATTAGGTTTGAAATTAGGTCTTAGATTTAAGAATATACCTATAACTATAATTTTATCTAGTTTTACTTACAACTTTTACGAGAGGAAATCATATGGAACCAAAGCATGTATCAGATTCAATAACAGAACAAGTTCAAATATTAATGCCTTCCCATATTAATGGAGCAGATCGACTATTCGGCGGACAATTAGTAGAGTGGATTGATGTCGTGGCAGCAGTAGTGGCTCGTCGTCATTCCAGTCGTAACGTAACTACAGCAGCAATCGATAATCTGCAATTTAAAGCGGGAGCTTTTATAAATAATACTTTAGTATTAATTGGTCATATCACCTACGTTGGAAAGACCTCTATGGAAGTTAGGGTTGATACCTATGTGGAGGATTTATTTGGTGTACGTAAGGTAGTCAACCGTGCCTATCTGGTTATGGTAGCTCTTGACGAAAACGGAAATCCAACGGAAGTCCCCCAATTAATTGTTGAAACAGAATCAGAACAAGCAGAGTGGGAATCCGGTAAAAAACGACATGCTTTACGTAATAAGCGCCGCAAGGAAGGTTATTAACAAATACCCAATAAAAAAGGCTGTCCTTCCCTATGAAAGTGCGGCCTTTTTATTTTTTATTTATTTATTATTCCATTGTATACACTAGTGGTATTAATTACTCTTCCAAATCCTTTTACGATCATCTTTGGTATGAAACGGTAGCAGATCATAGCCGGAAATATTACAATTTTTATAATACAACGAAGCAGAGATGTTTACATTTACTTCAAGTTTTGTTTACCCGTATTCATAAATTACTTCGATTTTAATGTTTATATTTTGGCTTTTAGTATTTATATTTTAATATCGTTTTTTATGTTTATATTTCAGATCTCGTTTTTTATGTTTATATTTTAATTGACATTGCGTATTAACTGTGCTAATCTGTTAAAAAATTAAGAAAGCAGGTCTTTATATGTCAGCATATTCGTGTAATTATCTGAATAGGGACGACGATAGGCGGCGCTTGTAGCTATGTATTATTCATAGGTGCAAGCGCTTAAAGTCTTGTGCCTATGTGGAGCTATTATTATGATAAATGTAAACCACATCGGTAGGATTGTAGTTGAATCTGAACACCGAAGTGGTTTTTTTATACCCATTTTTCGAAGGAAAGGTTGTGATACGATGCGGCATACAGATTATGTCCGAAAAGATAACAAGTTCTTTATAATTAATTTAAGTAACATATTGTAGAATAAATTTTTCTTTAGAATGGTAGTATTATTTATTAAATGTATCTGCTCGTATTCTTATATCGAATCAAGAAAGGAATGTATGATGTTAAATACATCATATCGGTAAATATTATGAAGAATATCAATGGTGTTATAAATAAAGCTTTTGTCGAACCAAGTGATTTAATAAATCTTATTGGCAGGACTGTTAAATTAACCGGATCCATATACAAAATTAGAGTTATGAGTGGGTTTGCCTTTGTCATTATGCGTACCCGCAGAAGTTTGGTACAATGCATCTATAATTCAGAATATAGTGAATTTTCTTTGGAGAATCTGAAGGAGGAGTCCTGTGTTATCGTAACAGGTGAAGTGGTTGCTGATGAGCGTTCCACTGTTGGCTATGAACTACAATTAAAAATGGTAGAGGTGCTCTCCAGCCCTTCAGAGGGATTACCCGTTGTAATTAATAATAAATGTATGGATACTTCAATTGATACATTACTAGACCATAGGCCAATCACTCTGCGTAACGAAAAGGAGCGTGCCATCTTCAAAATCCAAGAAGGTTTATGTAGAGGATTTCGAGAATTTCTAACAACACAGAATTTCACTGAAATTCATTCGCCTAAACTAGTGTATGCCGGTGCAGAAGGTGGCGCTAATATCTTTAAACTGGACTACTTCGGAGGAGAAGCATTTCTTGCTCAGAGCCCACAATTTTATAAGCAGATGATGGTTGGAGTTTATGAGCGCGTCTATGAGATTGCACCGGTATATCGAGCAGAAAAGCATGATACCTCAAGGCATCTGAACGAATATATTAGTGTAGACTTTGAGATGGGTTATATTGAAAGTTTCGAAGATATTATGCAGATGGAGGCAAAGATGCTTCAGCATTCCTTAGATTTTTTAAGAGCCAATTATTCTTATGAGCTTAATCTGCTTAAAGTAGTTCTTCCTGATGCAACTGCAATCCCAGCGATTAAATTCCATGAGGCAAAGCAATTGATCGCTACCGAATTTAAAAGAGAAATAAAAGATATGGAGGACTTTGAACCTGAAGAGGAAAAGCTTCTATATGAGTTAATCAAGAAGACTACCGGTAGTGAATTTGTATTTGTAACGCATTACCCAACAAAAAAACGTCCCTTTTATGCGATGGAGGATTCCGAGAATTCAGAAGTGACCTTGAGTTTTGACTTACTTTTCCGTGGGTTAGAAATCACAACCGGTGGTCAACGAATCCATGATTACAAGCTACAGCTTCAAAAAATGAAGGACCGAGGTATGAAGCCTGAGGAATTTGAAAGTTACCTCATGATTCATAAATATGGTATACCACCACATGGTGGCTTAGGACTCGGCTTGGAGCGATACACTGCACGATTATTAGAGAAAAATAACGTACGATATGCTTCTATGTTCCCAAGAGATTTAAAACGATTAATACCGTAATGATAGTGCGACCATCTAATATATAAAAATATCGATACCTATAAATGAATGCTGTAAACATTAACGATTATTTAAGGTAGTCAATTAACCTTATTCTCATTTTTGTTTACAGCATTCAATAGGTCTAATTTATTCTCACAATTTCTCGCTATAATAATGCATACATCCATTATTTCTATTTGTGTATTTCATTATTATTTTTCAATAATATTTTTATTATTATTTTTTGTAATTATTTTTCTTTATTATTTTCAACAGTATTTTTCTTTATTATTTTGACTATTTTTTAATTTTATTTACACTAATGTTTTTCTATATTATTTTTCACTATTGTTTTTCTTTATTATTTTTGCATATTATATTTGAATATTATTTTTACATAATATATTTGAGTATTATTTTTCATTATCTTATTTCAAAGAATTTAATTGATCTTTTCTATGCTCTTGTTTTTCCATCGCATTATTAAAGGTTTGCTTATCCATATGATCCGCATTATGGTTTAGATATCCCTCAGTATAAAGAAATCGCTTTTCCGTATTTTCTTTATAATCATTGCTACTGTTATCTCCATTTGCAATTTTATCCTTCAGATGATCAATTTCCCACTGCCGTTCCTTTTGTATCTGCTTTGCATGTTCAATATTCTTGGGTGAAGAGGATATATCCGTATGCTGCTCCAGATGTCGTTCGGTTCGAGTCTTTTTTTCTACCAAATTTTCCAGGTGGTCAATTCTACGTTCCGTCTCTAAGCCTTGTTTGTTCCCATTTTTATCATTATCCATAATTTTCCTTCCTTTCTTGAGAAAATCTTCTCTTTAGTATTTTCTCCGAAACGATAACTTGATATTCTATTTTGCATCGCTTTAAGAAGAAACCTTAATGGAAAAATATGAATTTTATACTTTGTAAAATATAGCTGCATATAGCAAAATAATGTTATATTAAGCTCTTTTCAAATATCTCATATAATAGAACATATATTGCTGAATAATTCCGGCATACCCCTCGTATAACTCCTGATGAAAGTCATTATTGTAGATTTCATTCAAGACCCTTGCTATCCAAACATCAATCGGAAATACCTCGATATGGTGTAGTCCATATAAGGAAATACAATTTGCCACTTTCTCCCCAATCCCGTGAATGGACTTTAAGGCTTTTACCGCTTCTTCATAGCTACTTTCCTTCAGGTGATTTAGTTCCACCTCCCCATATGCTACGGCTTGCGCCGCCTTTATTATATAGGCATCGCGGTATCCTGTTTTTAGTGCACGCAAATCCTCGTTACTTGCCAACGCAAGTATCTCAGGTGAGGGAAAGATATAATACTCTATATCTCCACAATCCTCACTCCGCTTCATCTCGCCATAACGTCTGCAGATAGCTTCTATACAATTCTTGATTGCAGGTATGTTTTTATTTTGGGAGATAATATAGCTAATAATCATTTCGAATGGCTCCTGCTTTAATATTCGAATTCCTTTCCCATACTCTGCTGCCTCTTTTAGGAAGTTGTCCGAACCCTTATGTAGATTTTCAATAATACTGTTATAGTCATACTCTAAATCAAAATAATCTTTCCATACCTGCTCATACTCCTCTTCGGTACAGCTTAGTTCCACAGTATCTTCTGATATTTGTAACAGTTCAAGATATCTTCCATAAGCAATTAGACTAAATCTCTGATTGCCAATTTTATTCATGCGAAAACATTGACCAGAATCTGCAATTTGTTCTATATTAAAATTCTTATTATGTACTAGCATATCATATCCTCTATTCATATAATCGTAAATGTTGCCTTAGTTACAGTCTCAAAGCCAGCTTACTAAACTTATTTTATATCGTCTTGTACAATAAATCTGTTCTCTCTTCGTAGTTTAGTTTGTTTCTAAATTTTATTAATACTCTGTAATGACGTTCTATACCTGTAATTCTATTACTTGATTTATTATAATATAGTGACCATCTTCCCACAAGCCATTCGAACCCGATAATTTCCGGTATTTATACCTATACATTCCAAACCTATAGATGTTATAATGATTCTGGTTATAGTACATACGCAACAACGATGTAATTAGTACCTCGTACTTTTATATATTGTTATATTTATTACTATTAAATTATTGCACGTTGCATCATTTACAGGAGGATAAACAGTTATGTTATCAAATTTGAATAAAGACGATTTAACACTACGATTTGCAACACTTAAGGATGTGCCAATCATCCTTCAATTTATTAAAGAACTAGCTGCCTATGAAAATATGTCCGAGGATGTTGTTGCAACCGAGGAGCTTTTAGAGGAAACATTATTTGTACAGAAAAAGGCTGAAGTAATCCTTGGAGATTATCAACAACAACCAGTTGCCTTTGCGTTGTTTTTCCACAATTACTCCACTTTTCTTGGCAGACCGGGGATTTATTTAGAGGATCTCTATATAAGGGAAAATGTTCGCGGAAAAGGCTTCGGTACAAAACTTCTCTCATATCTTGCGAAACTCGCAGTGGATCGTAATTGTGGCAGACTTGAATGGGCTTGTCTTAATTGGAATGAACCTTCGATAAAATTTTATAAACAAATGGGTGGGGTACCTATGGATCAGTGGACCGTATACCGTCTTCAGGATGAGGCCTTACAAAGGCAGGCAAGACGATTAGATGAAAACATAATATAATATTGTTGTAAGGATAAACCGGTAAAACTACCGGATGGGAAAGGTTATGGAGGGTTTCACCACAATATGCAAAACAACTTAATGTACATACACAGATATATGATGGGGCAGATAAGAAGAATTTACTTTATGGCTTTACCAGAATCAAAAAAGGATATGAAAAGCAGTCGAATATATTACACCACTGCCGACAGTGCTGCACAAACCATTGCCCAGCTTGCAGGAGGTACCTTCTTAGCAGCATTAATGTCTCATAGTGGAATTTCCGATGCCAATATCGGAATCATAACTTCACTCGTAAGTTTAGCTGCATTATCTCAGCTATTTTTAATTAATTTCTTTAAACGAATTAAAAAATATAAATTTTTAGTTTGTGCAACTGCACTGCAGCGTGCTCTTTTCGCTGCGCTGTATTTAATTCCTCTTCTGGGAATTGGTAATGTAGAGAAGGCGGTTCTAATTGTTGTCTTGTATTTTGTAGGACAGGTATTTGTTCAGATCGGTTTGCCTGCTTCGCAGGACTGGATCGCAAGTCTGGTACCTAGCAGATTACGAGGTAAATATTTCTCCATTAAGGATTCCGTTGCTGTATTTGTAGTTTCCGGTATGATGTTAATCTGCGGTATGATTTTAGATCATTTTAAGAAAACAAATATTATGACTGGCTTTAATATTATATGTGTATTGATAATTATTTTAACTTTGATTAATGTTATTGCTCTCTCTATGATGAAAGAGCCAAAAATCTCCTATGTCAATGAGCATGGGAAAGAAATGCATGGAAGACTTGCAAAAAAAGCAAAGGATACTGAGATTGCAGAGAAGAGCCAAAGTATATTATCTGAGGTAAAAGAAGCTTTTCATAATCGTAAATTCCGTAAGGCATTTTCCATTCAATGCCTGTTTCAATTAGCTTTTTATATTTGCATCCCGTTCAATGCAAGTTATCAGATCAATGACTTGAAATTGCCTTATACCTTTATTATGTTGGTGGGCTTTATTCTTAATTTATACCGTATTTATATTACCCCTAGGCTAGGCCGATTGGCAGATAAACATGGAATGGCAAAAATTTTACGCTTTAGCTTTTTTGCATTAGGACTTAATTTCCTTTCTATGGCATTCACTATGCCGTTTAATGCTTATCCCATGTATATCCTTGGATCCTTTTTTGCCTCCACCGCTTGGGCTTTCGTAGGTATCGGATTATTTGGAATACAGCTGGACTTCTTCAAGAATGAGAAGCGCATGACTTGGTTGACCATTACCTCTTCGCTTTCCGGAGTATTCGGATTTCTGATTTCTATCGTAGGGGGCTCCATTCTCGGTGTCCTGCAAAAAGCAAATCTCCAGTTATTCGGGTATAAGATATACGCCCAACAGGTATTAAATTTGACCGGCTTTCTCATTATTTTGTTTACCGTATATTTTATTAAATTCCATATTGAGACAGAAAAGATTGATGCGAACCGCCAAGATGGCAGGGTAAATATTTAGTAACATGATTATAGCATAGATATTATATTTGTCATTTTCTTAATAAGAGTAGTCATTAATCTAATGAAACATTTATTAAACAATGTTAAAGAGCTTTCGTAGGTAATTAACGATAGCGCTTTGACATTGTTTTTTCTTTCTATATTTTGTAAATTTGCTTCTACAACTATTGCGTAACGACTTATCGATAAGATATAATTAGATTATAAATGCAAATAACTTTTTTAATATTCTGAAACATAATTATGATCGGAGGTATTATCTATGGAGACTAGACCCTATATTTCTTGGGAATTAATCGGTAATTTCATGACAGCCACCTTTGAAAAAATGGGTGTTCCCCATGAAGATGCAGTAATCTGTTCGGATGTATTAATGGAAAGTGATCGAAGAGGAATTGAAAGTCACGGTTGTAACCGCTTTAAAGCAATTTATATTGATCGGATGCTGGAAGGGATTCAAAATCCGGTAACAGAATTTGAGATTGTTAGAGAAAAACCCACAACTGCTGTTGTTGACGGTCACGACGGAATGGGAATGATTGTTGGATACAAAGCAATGCAGATGGCAATTGAGAAAGCCAAAAAATATGGAATGGGTATGGTGGCTGCGCGTAATTCCACCCATTATGGAATTGCCGGTTATTATGCTACTATGGCTACTAAGCAAGGTATGATTGGAATTACAGGTACAAATGCACGTCCCTCCATCGCACCAACGTTCGGTGTTGAAAATATGCTAGGAACAAATCCCTTAACAGTTGGTATGCCCACCGATGAAGAATTCCCGTTTGTACTTGATTGCGCAACCAGCATTACACAACGTGGAAAAATAGAATATTATGCCCGTAATGGGATGGATACTCCGAAGGGTATGGTAATAGGGCAAGACGGCTCCGCATTAACGGACAGTAAGCAAATTCTAACCGACCTTACAAAAGGCACTGCTGCGTTAGCGCCTCTGGGTGGCATCGGTGAAGAGCTTGCCGGTTATAAGGGTTACGGTTATGCAACCGTTGTAGAGATTCTTTCTGCCGCATTGCAAGCCGGTAATTATCTCAAGCTTTTGTCCGGTATCAACGAAAATAGTGAGAAGACACCGTACCATCTGGGACATTTCTTTATTGCCATTGATCCGGAAGCCTTTCTAGGTCTGGATAGCTTTAAAAAAACTACCGGTGATATCCTCCGAGCTCTTAGAGCCTCCAAATTAGCTCCTGGAGAGGAACGGATCTATACCGCTGGCGAGAAGGAATACCTATGTTGGTTAGACCGCAAAGACAAAGGTGTTCCCATTGGAGATGCAGTACAGAAGGAATTCATTGGCATCCGTGACAGGTTTGGATTGCCATTTGTATTCCCTTTTGAAGTTCGTCAGAAGGAATAACTTTATAGGAATAACAGATAGAAATTTACTAATACTATCAGTTGACATTTCTAATTTAGTTCGATATAATTACTACTGACAAGACAGCTATCATGTCTCATGTATACTCTGTCTATCCACAAAAAAGGGAAGGTATGTGATTATTATGACAAATCAAACGAACAAAATTAAGACCATGTGTACTGCAGCATTACTATGTGCTGTTGGAATTGTTATTCCTATGTTCTCGCCTTTTAAAATTATGTTGGAGCCTGCCTCTTATACCCTGGCTAGCCATGTAGCAATATTTATTGCAATGTTTATCTCCCCACCGGTTGCGGTTACTGTTGCGTTAGTCACTAGTTTTGGCTTCTTTATTGGCGGTTTTCCTCTGGTTATTGTTCTAAGAGCATTAACTCATATTATATTCGCTACTTTGGGTGCTTATATACTGAAGAAGAATAATAACATTTTACTTTCCATGAAAAGTATGGCCACCTTTGCATTTGTTATTTCTGTAGTACATGCAATTGCAGAAGTTACGGTTGTCAGCTTTTATTATTGGGGTGGAATGACCACCGCATATTATGCAAAAGGGTATCTGTTTACTGTTATCGGATTAGTTGGAGTTGGTACAATAATTCATAGTTTAATCGATTTCGCAATCGCAGTAATAGTGTGGAAGCCCTTACAACATGTTATTAGTATTCCTGCAAATGCAAAGATCAGGGCAAGATAGTGTTTAAGGTCGGAGGAGTTTGCTCGAATTAAATATATAAAAGGAATGATATAATTGAAATGCTTCCCTCTTAGAACTTGAGAATAGCTTCCGATTACATCATTCCTTTTGTCTTTAAACAGTTCTCACAGTTACAACCAATCACAATTCATTTCAATCTCCGATTCAATTATTGTTATCGATAATATCTTCATAAGATCTATTTCATACATTTCTATATCATTTCCTTCATTATCTTTTATTACTCGAATAATCGGCCTTAATGGAAAGTTAATATTTTGTTCCTTCACAATTCCAATCGTATTGTTCGATAGACGAACCATGGAACCATTAGGATATATCGCTATTTGCTTAATTAATACCGAAACAAGCTTTGTATCAAATTGTGTTCCCGCGTGTTCAATCAAATAGTTAACAGCCGTGTTTGAGCTCCATTTTTTACGATAGCACCGGTCCGATACTAACGCATCATATACGTCAGCGACCGCAACGATTCTCGTGAATTCGTGTAATTCCCCTGCCATAGCCTGTGTAGGGTAACCAGTACCATCCATTGTTTCATGATGATACAAGGATATTATTCGTGATAACTCTGTTAAACTGACACATTTCTTAAGAGCTTCGTATCCTAGGGTTGTATGCTGCTTAATATGTTCATATTCCTCCGGATCCAATTTCCCTTGTTTATTAACAATCTTATTATCCAGTAAGATCTTTCCCATATCATGAAGTAAAGCACCCGCAGCTAACTTTTCCATCATCTTCCTGTTATAACCTAACCGATTTGCGATCAAAAGAGAATATACCGTTGTACTTACAGAATGTGAAAAAGTATATTCATCTGATGCACCAATATCATTTAAACTAATCTGAATATCTGGGTTCTCTAAAATATCATCAATAATACTATTAATAGTACCAGTCATATCGGTTAAATCAATTATCGTTTTGTTTGAAAAGTCTTCGATTGTCTGACGGAGGATCTTTTTACAGGATATTCTCGTCTCCTCAGAAATAGCATCTGGTATCACAATTCCAGTACTTTTGGAATCTTCCACATATATATAATCAATGCCAAGTTTTTTAAGACTTGCAGTAAACCTCACTAGGTCGATTGTACCTTCCTTTAGCACCAAACAATCGTTATAATAAATTGATTTTGCCAATAACATATCGTTATTTAACATTGAAAGTGAAACTAGCCTCATGAACCTTCTCCTCTGTATTCTTCCTCATATTAATACATCAATTTAATCATACTTATAGTTGGTTGAATTGTCAAGAATCGCATGAAAATGTATTTATTTAATATCTCAATTGTATATATTAAAAAGCTTGTTTTAGAGCAAATCTTGTTACTTTGCTCTAAAACAAGCTCTTACTTTTTATAAATAATATTATAACGCGTTATTTTTAATATATTGGATTAGTTCATCTACCTGTGTAAATGCCAAAGCAACTACAGTATCTGCTGCTCCATAATAAATTGCTATTCTTCCGGTTGCTGCATCCTGCAAAGTTGCACAAGGAAAGGTTACGTTCGGAACGTCTCCGACACATTCATAAATTTCTTCTGGATGAAAAATGAATGGTTTGCATCTATACTTCACCTTCCAGGGTTCGTCAATATCTAAGATAGCAGCACCCATGGAGTAAATCATACCGTTACAAGTTGTTCCAACACCGTGGAATATGAGTAGCCAACCTTCTTTCGTCTCGATTGGTATTGGACCAGCTCCAACCTTTGTCCATGCCCAACCTTGTGCCTGCATAACAAAACGATGATAGCCCCAGTGCTCCATATCAGGACTTTGGCTTAAGTACATATCACCAAACGGTGTATGTCCATTATCACTCGGACGGGAAAACATCATGTATTTACCATTTATTTTTCTAGGAAACATAACTCCATTACGGTTAAAAGGTAAAAATGCATTCTCTAATTGATAGAATTTCTTAAAGTCAAAGGAATATGCCACGCCGATTGTTGGTCCGTGATAACTATTACACCAAGTAACGTAATAACGATCTTCAATCCAGCAAACTCTGGGATCATATCCGGATGCAACACCCACTTGTTCTTCTTTATCATTGAATAAAGGCATTGGATCATGTTCAATATCCCAATCAATCGCATTCTGGCTTTTGCCAAGAAATAAGCGTTGCTCCATGGCCTTGTCATCACTTCTAAATACTCCGACAAAGGCGCCGTCCTTTGCAACTACAGCACTGTTAAAGATACTGTTGGCGCTGGGGATTTGGTGTCTCTTAATAATCGGGTTATTGTTATATCGCCAGACAATGTCCTTACATCCTTCCGGACGGTCTTGCCATGGCATATTCGGTAAATTCTCACCTATAATCATATTGGCCTCCTAAAAATAGCGCATCAATAGTGCATTTTGTGTGCATTCATTGTTGTTATTATATCAATAATGTCATAATTTGTCCATCCTATCTTATTAAATTTAATGATAAATTATATATAAAACCCACTTATTGTTTTATTATGTTTCTTATAGTATGATATTTATATCTTTGAAAGGTACGCAAGGGGATAACACCTATGAATAAAATATTTCATCCATTACATCCTTTAAAATCAGACGACGCGAGAAAGATAATTAATGATCGCCTAATACTTATCTTTTTTATTTTTATTCTATATTTATTACTTACTCTGTTTGATGTTGGATGCCCAATCAAGTATCTGACGGGAATCTCCTGCCCCGGCTGCGGAATGACAAGAGCGTTACGGTCCGCGTTATTCTTCGATTTTGAAGCGGCATTTCATTATCATCCATTATTTTTACTTTCTCCAATTATCGTATTCTTATTTTTATTTGAACCTTACATAAACCCAAAGTATAATAAATTAGCTTGGTCAATCATAATTCCCACCTTCATTATCATTTATTTTTTTCGACTATTTATTACAAATAGTGAAGTGGTAGAGATTGACATTTCATCAGGATTAGTGGTAAAATTATTGCATCAACTTGGCGTGGGAGGGTACAAATGATTCAGCAGAGAAACTTTGTAGTTATGATTTTGTTAACCATTATTACTTTTGGAATTTACGGAATTATCTTTTGGTACATGTATACTGATGATTTGAACACAATAGGTAATGGTGACGGGAAAGTGACACAGAATTTTATTATCGTAATTCTATTATCCATCATTACCTGCGGAATCTTCTACTGGTTCTGGCTCTATAATGTTGGTAACCGCTTAAGCGAAAATGCACCACGCTATGGCACGAATTTCTCAGAAAACGGAACGACTGTATTACTATGGATGATCTTTGGTAGCCTTATTTGTGGGATTGGTTCTTTGGTAGCACAGTATATTCTTGTTAAGAATATGAATATCTTAGCTGAACGGTATAACCAAAATTTATACAATGGTGGACAGAACCAATATTAATTTAAACAGCAACCATATAATCAGTAATAACCCTATAATCAGTAATAAGAATAGTTTTTATTTAATAAAACCGAAAGCCAAAACTTAAGAAATGATCTCTTAAGCTTTGGCTTTTTCATTCTTATAAAAGTGCTAAATGTAAATAAGATCGAATCGCTTTTTCGCATCGCAGATTAATAAATCTTTATTTAGTTACGATACCCCAATACAAAAATATAGTATCACTCCAATAATACCGGATCCGGCCATAACTAATAGTGGATCGGGTTTCCATTTTTTTAATACGAAAAGACTTGCGAAGAAGATACCAGCTGCATAATAATTTACATCCGTAAGTTTCGCCGTAATCCCTCCCTCTCCCCAGAGTGCAATGATTAGTATGGATACACCTGCTGATGCGATTAACGCTACTACAGCAGGTCGTATACCACTTAGAATACCCTTTACAATTGATATATTCTTGTATTTGAAATAAAAAAACGCCAGAATTATTACAATTATGAAGGATGGAAGGACACAACCAAACGTGGCTACCAATGCACCAGCCACCCCACCCAACTGATTTCCGACAAAGGAAGCTGCATTAATCGCAATTGGTCCTGGCGTCACCCCAGATATCGTAATTAAATCGGTAAATTCAGCCATGGTAAGCCAATGATTGATATCTACAACCTGCTCCTGGATAAGCGGAAGCGCTGCATAGCCTCCTCCAATACTAAAAAGTCCGATCTGAACAAAGCTTAAGAACAATTTTAGATAAATCATGGCTTAATTCCCCTTTTTTCTTTCTTTCCTCTATATATAGACGTTAGGGCGCCAATCATTCCACTAACTAAAACAATATATGCAACATTTACATTTAAAAAATACGTAGCTACAAAAGCGAAAGCCATCATGATTATTGATATGATATGTTTTTCTTTCACAATGCCACCAGCTAGACTTATGATTACATCTACAATGACTGCAGCAATACCTGCCTGCATTCCTTTTAATAATGCGCTTATTATAGCACTACTGCGGAACGCTTCATAAAAGAAGGATATTGTTGTTAAGATTATTAAAGGTGGCAATACAGTACCAAGGGTAGATACAATGGCTCCTGATATTCCTGCCATTCGATACCCAACCAAAATAGAAGCGTTTACTGCAATTGGACCTGGCGAAGATTGTGATATTGCAACTAAGTTCAACATCTCCTCTTCCTCTATCCATTTCAGCTTATCAACAAATCTCTTCTTCATGAGAGGTACAATAACAAAACCACCCCCAAATGTAAAAGCACTTAGTGAGAATGTGGAGAGGAATAGCTTCCAGTAAAGTTTTACGTTCTTTTCCATGATTGATCTCCTTTAGGTTCCGTAATGTACGAAATTATTGTACATTCAATTTCTTTATTCCTATTATGAACCTAGTGTCCTATTAATATTATTTTCGTTTTTTTATCTTGCACAATTATTATAGCAGAATTCAAAAAATATCGAAAGCACTGAGGTTTCCATCAGTGCTTTCGGCATTTCTTTATTCAATTTAATCAATTTCATCAATTTATTTACTTGTTTCGTTCTTTTAATCTTTCTGAATATCATCCAGCCTTGTTTTTTCCAGCAGCTTGATTAACTCCGTTTCCGGAACAGGTCTACTATAGAGGTATCCTTGAATTTTATCGCATTCGTGTTGAATTAAATACTCCATCTGTTCCTGTCTTTCCACGCCCTCAGCAACAACACACATTCCCATACTTTTACCAATCGTAACAATATGTCCGGTTAATGTATCTCCGCTTTTATCTGTAATATTATCCACAAAAGTTTTATCCACCTTTAAAGTGTTGATAGGAAGCTGTTTTAGATAATTTAATGAGGAATAGCCCTTCCCGAAATCATCCAGCGCAATTCTGACATTCTTTTCAGATAGTTTTTCCAACTTTGTACCAATGCTCTCAAAGGACTCCATTAATATAGATTCCGTAATTTCCAGTTCAAGATATTTTGAATCTATCTGAAATTTATTTAAGGTTTCCTCTACAATATCACAAAAATCAGTTTGTAAAAGCTGCAGGATAGAGATATTTACAGATACCGTTAAATCCTCAAAGCCTTTTTTATTCAAGCTTTTCAAGAATTCGCACGCTTTGTTCAACACCCAGGTTCCCAAAGGAATTATGAAATGTGTATCCTCTGCAACTTTTATGAATTTAAGTGGAGACACATTACCCAACTCGCTATTTTTCCAACGAAGTAAAGCTTCAAACCCTGTAATTTTATGTGTCTTCAAATCCAACTGGGGCTGATAATATACCTCAAACTCATTGTTGTCCAGTGCATTATGTAACTGTTTTTCTATATTAACTCTTTCAGTAAAAGCCTCATTCATCAAAGGATTATATATTACATAATTTTTTCTTCCGCCCTCTTTTGCTCGATACATAGCAATATCTGCATATTTCAGTAGATGCTCTAAATCGTCACTGTGTTCTGGGTACATTACAATTCCAAGGCTCAAACTGATATGTAAAATACTATCTAAAATTTTAAATTCTTCTGAAAATTTAGTAAGAATTAAGGCTACAAATTTTTCAGCCTCTTTGACACTATGAATATCTTCTAATACAATTACAAATTCATCCCCACCAAGTCGATACAGGGTATAGGTGGGCTCCAAAAGCGAGGTAAGCCTCTCACTCACGCTGATAATAAGCTGATCTCCAAAAGCATGTCCCATGGTATCATTTACAAATTTAAAATTATCAATATCAAGAAACAGTAATGACACAATCCCCTTTTCCGGAATAAAAATGAATTTTGAATTTTCGAATAAAGAAAGCTTATTCGGCAAGCCAGTTAAGGAATCATGATATGCCAGATAGGTAAGTTTGTCTTCTCCTATCCTAATCTTTTCATTGATTGATAATATCTCGTCGTATTGCTGCCTCATCTCTTCATCAGAAGCTGTCAGTTCCTCATAAATCTGCGTTAGTTCTTCATGACTGTCAGATATTTTTTTCTTCATTCTGTGTATCTTTGCCAAATAGAACAATAGGATACCAACAAAGGTAATCAAAATGATAAAGCCGGCTAATACACTTATTACCAAAGCCTTATATGTTTCATAAAAAGAAAATGGCTTATTTATAATTTCACTGTTTTTTGGAATAGCTTTTAATGCTATCCCGAAACGCTTCATCTGCTGATAATCGAATACGATTCGGTTTGTATTCGGTTTAATTACAGGGATGTATGCCTGTCTTTCCCCGTTTAGAAGGCGTAATGCCATCGATGCGACATTTTCTCCCTGCAGCCTTCCACTTAACATGGATCCACCTAATGCACCTTTATTCATACCAAAATCATATAAATGATACACCGGTACACTGCTGTTCGTACTGATATCCCTCGTCACAAAATCCATTTCTACTTTTTTATTTAGTACGTCACTGTAATAAGTTGTTATCAGAATGATGCTATTTTCCTCTAGAACCTGTACCCTACTAACCAAGTCCTCATAAGTCAAATTATTACAGGATATGATATTGATACTCGGATCAAACATCTTAATTTTATCCTTGACTATCTCTCCTGTAGAAAGGCCACTTTCCGAATTATCGTAAATAAGATAAATATTCTTTATGAGAGGATTAATATTAAAAGCCATTTTCAACGTTTCCGTAGGATCAACTTCTTCAATCACACCGCTTACTCTATCATATCCTTTTGTTAATTTCTCTGCACCTTCTGTATTAATACCACAGAATACAATCGGAGCATTCGACAATATATCTTCTCTGTTTTCTAATGCAAATTGTAACGCAGCATCATCTGTAGTTATGATAATGTCAATGTGCTGGAGCTGATATTTATATTTTAAATAATCTTTGAAATAAATAATGTTTTCATTATACGGATAATTCTTCCAGTCCATATATTCCGTTAATATGGATATATTACTGTCACTATCCAATATGGTATCAACAATTCCTTCCGTTTCTTCCTTTGTCCAGGTAAGACCCTGATGATATGAGTTTATAACCAAAACATTTTTAATTTCACTATGATTCTCCTCTGCATATGCATATTGTGATAAGTACGCACCGAGATAGACCAATATTACAACAAATACTGCTCTTTTAATTAATACCAATGTTTTTTTCGCCATATAAATCCTCATATTATCTTTCGTATAGTTATTGTTCCGTCTCCTGATTTATTTGTTATTCTTTAAAGAAAAAAGTTTAATAAATTTTTATATTGTATTTAATTTCTATAATTTACAACTACTATTAACAATTACCGTCCTTGTCCATAGACAACCTATTCGTATTAAGGATGAAACTCTCCCATAAACAAACAAAATATGAGTAAAATTGACATCTTTATCCTTATTGTATACCACATCTCGTCTTCTGCCAAGTTTTTTAATAAAATTTTTCAATAAAATTTAAGCAGGAACCTTTTATTTTCCAGTTTTAACAACTGTAGTATTTCGTTCCGGTGATGGAAGTTCTTTCTCGTTATTGGTTGTAATTTACTATTGTTGATTCAGCACTAAATAGACCCTTATAATGCAATGCTCTAGACTTATGAAAATACTCTAATTCTGCATACTGATAATATGCCTTGTCATCACTTGCATTCGCCATCTTTTGCCTTGCAAAATGCTCCGAAAAGGCTGCATGCTCCAAAAACTTTTGCTGATTATAGTATATATCATCATTTTCATTATTTTCTGAGTATTGAATATTGTAATTTTGCATGTTCCTATCCCCTACCATTCTATTGTTTTATTATATTCCTGAGGCTTTCTGATGTGAATTTACTTTATTAATTATACGATATAGTTACATTCGTAATATTTAATTATTAAATTTAAAATAAGCACAATATCGAATTAATTTAAATCCTAATCTATAAGCTGTTAATAATAGGATCGCCTTTTTCATGACTTCGCGATCAAGTTTATCGAATTTAATGAATACATTTTATCATATTGTTCATACTAATAGCATTCGTGAAAGGAGCATATTATATGAAAAATATTAACAATAGTAAAGGTACTCCCTCTAAAGATACCGGTTCTAAAAACAACAATTCCGATAATGATGTTGACTATAAAAATAGTTTCGAGATTGAGAATCCCAATCCTTCAACTGCAACTCCTACTATCCCAAGTGAAATGCCAGCAAGAGAAGAAAATAGGTAAGCACTACAGGCCTGGAATACCAATTAAAAATCTTTAGTAATAAGTAGAAGGACCTGTCGCAATTAACATATTAAGTTGCGGCATGTCCTTTTTATTGTAAATAAATAGTACTCTTATCGATTGCACTACTTCCAAGTTATATGATTTGCAATATCACTTACCGTCCCAACTTCAACCTCGGCTGTTACACCTTCATCTTGGTTTCCAATGATTGTGTTGTTTTGTATGAATACAATTTTCGTCCTGCCAACCAGAATTCCACTCACGGTTTCTCCAGTTGATGTACTCTTTAATGTATTTATTAAATTGTTACTAATCGTAACTGTACCACCTTTTCTCGAATTAGTGCCAAAGTCGTACCCTACAAATATAGTAGAAAAGTTTATCTTATTTGTGACAATATTATTATTCTTTATCACAATCTTATTCCATGGCTCACTAACACCTCTTAACATCTCACCAGAATCCTGCGCAAACATTATTATTGACGCTTTCGTTAATCCTGCGGACACTGCCTGTATGGTGTTATTCTCAATTAGAACGTCATTGATTGCATTGAAATTTGCACCAAACCATAAAACCTCATCACCACCATTTTTCTTTGTAATTGTATTATTTCGGATTATAACTTTCTGTATGGGGTCGCTGGTGGAACGGGATGCGAACACTACTGACCCGCCATATAATACAGATGGATTAGTGTCATATATCATGTTACAGTTTTCTATTGTAGTGTTGTAATTTCCACCTCGAAATACAAAGATACAATTTCCTCTATTGGTATTTATATCGGAGTCCATAAAAACATTAGTGATTTTTACTCCGTTTGTATGGGAGAAGTTAAAAACATGTATGTAACCACTCTCTGGTTGTTCTCCACTTTTTAGAGAGCTCCGAAACTTAATCGTAAGATTTTTAAACTCAAATCCATCAAGCTTTCCTGTATTCTTATACCCATAGTCCCATTCTTCGCTAATTCCACGCGCTGCATCAATTATTCCATAATTTTCGTTTTGTACGATATTCGATGAACCATATGAGTATGGTGCTCCATTGATCAATATTATGCTGTCATATCCACAGCCTAGCCAATTGACTTTGTTGCGTTTTACAAGGTTACTGCATAATCGATAAGTACCTTTCGGGAAGTAAATAGATTTTCCCATGTTCTCAGCTAATTGGATAATTGGAGCATCGTCTGTAACTCCGTCGCCCTTAGCACCAAGATCTTTAATATTTACATAACCAATGGGTATGATCTGCATATTTATTCTAGCCAAATACCAAGTCCAACCAATAGTCAATAATGCAACGAACGTAACGACTACTAAAATGATTGTCTTAAGTAAAATTTGTTTTATTCTTTTCATGATAGACCCTCAATTTTCGTATTTAATGACGCTTTTAAACTTTCTTCGACACAAAAACATAAATGTTGCTATTTCAAGAACATAAATTTATATTTTTCATATACTTAATTATGACATATTTTTTACATTCTATAATTTATGTAATAAGTAATTACCTTTACATACTTGGGTTATAGGACTAAATTAAATTTAAATGGAGGTAATAATCATGGCGGAATCTATAAAAAAGAAGCTTACGAATATCATTGCAGCAGCAGTCACACAAACTATACCTGCGGGATATGTAAATATTAAAACTCTAGGGGCAAAAGGCGATGGTATTACGAATGACGCACCCATCATACAGAAAGCTGAGAATGCTGGAAAATCAATATATTTTCCGAAAGGTACTTATAAAATAGGCAGTAATATTATCAAACGTAACAATGTAAATTGGTTAGGCGTTGGAGTCGATAGTATCCTTTTAATTAGTGGAGACCCCTACTCTTACACATCCTCTGATATTATTAGGAACGAAAATTTTGGCGTTGAAGATACGGAATTTAATAAATCTCATAATGCACAACCTTGGAATTATGCTTACAAGAGCACCGGAAAATATGACAGCTTTGAATTCAAAAATTTAACTATTAAATTTAGAAATGCTCTGAAAAGTGGAGAACCCGCAGATGGTGGCTATATTCATATCTTTAATTTTTTTCATACGAATAATGTAAGAATTACGAATGTATTTATGGATTCAGATTCCAGTACGAATAGAGGTCATTGTATTTTTGTATTTAAAGGCGGCAATAACAACACAATTATTGAAAATAGTACTATGATATACAATACCAACCCAAGCGTTTTATACGGTGGATCCGTTGTATTTGCATCCCGCTCTACGAGTAATCCTATTCAAAGTATTATAATTAGTAACAATACTATCACTAAGAAAAATGGTGGAGATGAATGTCTATGGTTTGCTGCTAACTATAATTCCATTAATGACACACTACTTGATAATAACACCATAAAAGCTGTCTCTTCTAATGGACTGAGCAAATCATCAATTCTTATGTTTGCTCAAGATTCAGACAGTATGCTGGCAAGCGCAATAGAACCCTTCAATAAAATCACAATTAAAAATAACAATATCGTAGCAAACAATATGTATTTTTCAACTGTATTTGTAGGCTATGATTTTGGTACAAAACCAAGAAAAGCAGGAGCTGTTACGATTAATAATAATTCAATATCAACCACGAAAAGTACTATTACGAAACAAACAGTAAGCGGTATCTTGGTTGGCCGAGCAAAAGTTATAACTATATTAAATAACATAATAAAGGGTAATCAAGATGCTGGTATTACAGCAAATGTTGATGTTATAACTGTAACGATGAAAGGAAACAGCATAACGAAATATTAGTTTGATTTGTTTATTTATTATAATTTATGTAATAAGGAGGCACCTTTATGTACAAATATCAATCCTCTAATAAAAGTTCGATTTGTGAAGGTAAATTTTGCAATAATGTTCAAATCCCAAGCTTACCACTGAAAGGGCCTAAGCCTTTTGACCAAATACTTTGTTACATTCATAAATCTATTAAAGATGAAGCTACTGCTGCTGATTTTTATTGTAGGTTACTAAAAAACGCTCCCAATAAACTCCATAAAGATTTTATTGAACATGCTTATCATGACGAATTAGAGCATATACAAATATTCACCAAGCTTTATTGTTATTATACAGATACAATACCTGAATATATTATAGACCCTATTTGCATCCCTAACTATAAAGAAGGGCTCTTAATTGCCCTTGTAGGTGAACTCGAAGTAGTAGAATTTTATCGTAATGTACAGCTTTCGACTACAGACCAATTAATTATCGATACCTATTACATGGTTATGGTAGATGAATTAGAACATGCAACTATGTTCAGTACATTATTTAATAACTGCAAATAATCAACCCCCTTATTTGTCTTAAGATCGACCAAACCTGAAACCGCAGTGCGTGGATTTGTTGCCCGCCAGAAAAAGAAAAAGCGTATCACAACAAACTTTTATGTTGTGATGCGTTTTTTGCTATTGCATAAAAAATTATAATACTACTTCAGCGTCTTTTTATCCCCCATTATAATTCATAATTTTAGTGAATTTAACTGAACTTTAGTATAATTTATAGACAGCCAGCAATAAATTTGATAACATTAAAGTTGATTTAGGCGTTTTCTTAACAAGGATACTATAAAGGAGTTTTCGTATGCCAATTAATGTTAAATACACCGATTCGGCCCGTTATAAATGCTTGGAATATCTTAAAAAGGCATCCTTAGATTTGTATTTATGTTATTGTGGATCACAGATATGTTGTTCAGGTCATGCCTATGGTCCGGAAATCCGAACGGAATTTTTAGTTCATATTGTACTAAGTGGTAAAGGCTTTTATACGGTAGGAAGCAAAACCTATGAAGTTGGCCCGAATACGGCATTTCTTATATATCCCGGTGTTGCTACCTATTATGAAGCAAGTAAAGACGATCCCTGGAACTATATTTGGGTTGGTTTTAATGGTATAAAAGCGGAAGCCTCCTTAAAGCATGCTCATTTTTCGAAGGACAACCTTATTATCCATATCCAAAATGTAGATCCTTTTGTTAATTATGTAAATGGAATGCTAGCTTCCAGCCAGCTTACCTATGCCAATGACCTTGCAAGAGAAGGCTATTTATATCAATTTGTCTCATCTTTAATTCAAGACCAACAGAACCAGCAAAATATTGAAGAGGTTCACGATTATTCCTATCAGGTATATGTTGATCATACCTTGGAATATATTGAACATAATTATTCTAAAAATATTAAAGTACAAGGAATTGCAGATTACATCGGGATAAATCGCTCCTATCTTACTAATTGTTTTAAAAGTGTTTTGAATATGTCGCCCCAAGAATATATTCTTAATCACCGTATGAATCAGGCAAGTATCCTTCTAAAGAACACGGCCTTACCGATAAGTGATATTGCCAATAGAGTAGGTTATGATGATGCACTAAACTTTTCAAAATCCTTTAAAAAGCTATATGGCATCAACCCGACGAATTATCGGAATGTAACTGAACACTTAGATACCTCAGATAAGGACACGCAGAATAAATATTTGTAAATACATACTCATTTTAATATTATATAGGTTATTGATGAATGGAGCATCTCCGGTATTTATATCAAAGACCTCCGGATACGATTATTGGAACTACATCTGTTCCAAATATAAGTATCCGGAGGTCCTGTATATACCTGACAATGCTCCTAGCTTACAATAGAACTATTTACTCAGTTTAATCTCATATTGATATGCCTGATAATCACCCCATGGATTTGGAAGAACAAATCCAGCATACATTAAAGCTGCTCCTGAATATTTTTTATCTTCCCCATTAATCTGATAAAGTGCATTTTCGTCGAGACCTCTTAATAAGACCTTATAAAAATTAGAATTTCCATGGCTTTGATGATAAACAACGCTGAGTAGACTTTGTGTTTTATCAGTTGAAACCGTCTGCCAGGAAGTAAAATCAGTATTTTCGTAAGGACTGGTCAGACGATAATAATCACCTGAGTTAATAAGTTCATAATTTCGTTTATACAATTCTACCTGTTCTCTGATTTCCTCCTTTTCATTTGTTAAAAGCTTATTAACATCCAGTTCATAACCGAAGGTACCGGCCATCGCCACAACGCCTCGCGTATGGAACGGAGTTGTTCTACCGGTTTGGTGATTCGGAACCGCTGATACATGACTACCTACTGCGCTGATTGGATATCCGAAAGAGGTTCCATATTGTATTTTAAGCCGGTCAAAGGCATCCGTATTATCCGAACACCAAATTTGTGGCTCATAATATAACATGCCAGCATCAAAACGTCCACCGCCACTAGAACAACCTTCTATCAGAACCTGCGGATAATCGTTGTTTAAACGTTCCAAAATTTCATAAAGACCTAGGATATAGTCATGGAATACCTGTCCTTGATGATTTTCATCCTTCATCCCGGACCAGACTTCAGCAATACTTCGGTTAAAGTCCCATTTTATGTATTCTACATTTGCACTATTTAATATGGCAGCGATGGAATTGTAGATATAGGCTCTAACTTCCTCCCTGGTCAGGTCAAGTACAATCTGATATCTACATCTGGTCATCGGCCGATTTGGAATATGCAGGCACCAGTCCGGATGTTTGCGATATAAATCACTATCTTCATTCACCATCTCGGGTTCGAACCACATTCCTAATTTACAGCCCACCGCATTCACCCGATCCGCCAATTCTTTTATTGTTGTACCAAGCTTGTTCGTATTTACCACCCAATCACCCAGACTGGAGAAATCGTCATCTCTCTTTCCAAACCAACCGTCATCCATAACCAGCATCTCAATTCCCAGTTCAGCAGCTTCTTTTGCTATCAACACCAACTTCTCCGTATTAAAATTAAAATAAGTTGCTTCCCAGTTATTAATTAAAATAGGCCTTCTGGTGTCTTTGTACTTTCCTCTACATAAATTATTGCGAATTAATTTATGAAAATTATGTGAAAGCTTTTGTAACCCCTCTGACGAATAACTCATGGCAACTTCCGGCGTGGTAAATATCTCTCCCGGTTTGACTTCATACCGGAAGAAGGCTGGGTGAATCCCCATTGCAAAGCGGGTTTGGCCGATCTGATCCACTTCTACCTGCGCCTGAAAATTACCGCTATATAGGAACGAGAAGCCATAGCACTCACCATTTGTTTCTGTGGCAGAGCGATCTGCTAAAATCACAAAGGGATTATGCTGGTGACTACTTAGACCACGCATACTTTCTACTGAAAGTTTTGCATGTCCAACGGGTGTCCGGTCAAATTCCCGTTCAAGGGAATGCTTTCCATAAAAATGAATCAAATCAAAATGGCTATTCGGAAATTCTAAACAGGTTGAAAAAGCCTTTAGCAATTCAATTTTATCCTTACCTAGATTACTAATCTTGGCAGCTCTTGTGATGACGTCATATTCTTCAACCACACCATAATACAGCTCTACTTCTAAATTCGTTACTATATCGATGCAGGTGATAATCAGAGTCTGCATCGTAATACGCTCTGTTTCATAGACTGATGGAAGCTTCTCCAACTGATATTTTCCATCCATTATCTTATAAGATTTATACCTCAAGTCAGCAGCGCAACTGCCATCCTTATTAATCACGTCCAAACAGGAAATACGAAAATCTCCCATGCCAAAAGTTGAATATTCCTGAAGCTGTGTATCCATTGAAAAAGTTCTGTCCTTTTCCGCTTCATTCGGGTTACCACAATGACTTCTGTCCATTGTCTGTATTAAATAATCTAAATTATGATCAACTTTTTTTCCATAATATAGATGTAATAATGTATTGTATGGTCCGATTTTTATTTGGTATGATGTATTTTGGGTTAGTAGTGTAAATAGTTTATCCTGTTCGTTATACTTGATAGCCAATATATTTTCCTCCTGATTTGAATGTATTAATGTAATAGCATTTTTGTCTACAGCTTACCTCCACTAGTCGCAATACCTTCAATAAATTGTTTTTGGAAAATAATATAGATTAACATAATTGGCCATATAGCTAATACAGATGCTGCCATTAATTCCGGATAGTTTACGGTGTATGCACTCTGAATTTTGGACAAAGCGGAAGACAGGGTGTCTGCATCTGCTTGATTATTTACAATCAACGGCCACATTAAGTCTTTAAAGGCAAATAATGCTGTAAAGATTGCTAACGCAACCAGCCCTGATTTCGTGAGCGGAAGCATAATCTTCCAGAAGGTCCTCCAAATATTACATCCATCAAGTCTTGCGGCCTCCTCCAATTCCTTCGGCAAGCCCATAAAAAACTGTCTTAAAAGGAAGGTTCCGAAAGCACTTACCAAGCCTGGAAATACCAAAGCAAATATTGTATTTCGCATATTTAAAAAATCTACCATTAAATATTGGGGAATAATAAATATCTGCACCGGCACCATCATTTGAAAAAGCACGATTCCAAAGAGGAAATCTCTACCTGGGAACTTCAATCTGGCAAATGCATAGGCTGCTGTAGCAGAAAAAAACACCGCACATAAGACTCGTAAAACGATCATGGCGAATGTATTAAAATATAGCCTAATAAAATGATTATTCTTCCAGACCGTTATAAAATTTTCCCATTGAAAGACCTTAGGGAAATAAACATACGGATTCATTGAGGTTGATTCCGTTACAGTTTTCAACGAAGTAAGGACCATCCATACAAATGGGAATACCATAACGACTGCACCTAAAATCAGTAAAATATGTATTAATGTATGTGAAAGAAACGTCTTTTTTTTCATAGTCAACTCCATTCCGCCAAGCAGGCAATTTATTACATATAATTGACCCATTTTTTCTGGGCTTTCATCTGAATTGCCGTAATCATCATAATAATTGCCAAAAGTAATACAACAATCGCTGATCCATAACCCTTATTACTGTATTTAAAGGAGTTATTATAGAATAAATAAACCAGTGATACGGTACTATTGTAAGCTGGATTTGCGACATCGATCATCATGTAAATTACATCGAATACCTGCATCGCCGTAATGATACTGGTCACTGCAACGAAGAATAAGGTTGGAGATACCAGCGGAAGTGTAATATTAAAAAACTGTCTAAGAAAAGAAGCACCATCAATATCACTAGCCTCATAAAAATCTGTTGGAATTTCCTGTAATCCTGCTAGCAAAATAACCATACTGTAACCGATCGTGCTCCAGATACCGATTATAGCAATTGAGTATAATGCTAAGTTAGGATTTTCTGTCCATTTTATCTTTTCCAGTCCTAAATTTACCAGAATGTGATTAATGAAACCAAAATTATAGTTATACAACCACCTCCATACCATAGTTACTGCGGCAGGAGCTGCTACCATAGGTACAAAATATAAAGTTCTATAAATACCTTTTCCTCGGAGTTTTTTATTCAAAACGACAGCGATAGCTAAGGCAATTGCCATCGTCATAGGAACTACCAGACATGTATAACCTAATGTATTTCTTACCGCATACCAAGTCTGGGCATCTGAAAACATTCTCTTATAATTATCCAATCCAATAAATATATTACCCTTTCCAAAGGCTCCACTCTTAAAAAAACTCAAATAGATGGTCTGAAAAATCGGTATGATATTTAAAAAAAATAATCCGATGATGGTAGGAGCCACCATTATGTACGCCCATTTCCACTCATTTAATACATTTCTCGGGATCTTTCTCTTCCTTGTGATATACTTACTATCTGCCACCTGCATCAACCTCCTTAGACTTTCGCTGCGTATTTATATCACCATGATACGTATGCTTTTCCAGAAATCAAATCACTAAAAAAAAATAAATTTCTACTTTATGAAAAGTCGCGGCAACCCTTAAGGTTGCCGTAACTTTCATAGTTTTTGCGTTTCGTATAATTATTGTTGTTCCTGAGCTATCGCATCATTCATCATACTTGCAACATTTTTACATGCAGCACCGACATCTCCGCCATTTGAATAAACATCTGTAATAAGCTCATATGCCTTGTCTTCCCAAACACTGGTCTGATTTGTATAAGGTCTGATCTGCGCATAACTAACCATATCTATGTATGCTTTTACATTGAACTGTGAATACGCTTTTGTCCATGTATCAGCGGTTCCATTGAATGCAGAGATTGCAATACCAAGCTCAGCTTGTTTTTTCTGCCCTGCTTCATTACTTAAGTACTCAACCCACTTCCAGGATTCCTCCGGATGCTTTGTATTAACAGCGATACAATTACCAAGTCCATTAAAGATGGATGCCTGACCGCCGTCATTTGACTTTGCAAGTACCGCAACATCACAGTTTTTCGAAATGTAATCATTGGCAGCAAAACCGGATAAGTTCCAGGAACCAAAGAATGCCATTGCTACTAAGCCATTCTGGAAAGCCTCTGCTCTTTCAGAATCTGCTGTAATCGCCGGTGAAAGGCCCTCTCTTACAAAACTGAAGTAGTATTCCATAGCTTCAATTGTCTTTGGATCATCATATCCTGATTTTTTATCATCTGTTACAATTGTTCCGCCATTCTGGTATACAAAGTTATAATATCCCTCTTGATTGTGAAGAGGTGCAAGAATACCATACTGAGATCCATCACTCTTTGTTAACTTCTTCGCTGCAGCTTTCAGATCATCCCAAGTCCAGGTATCATCCGGATAAGCTACACCAGCCGCATCAAACATGGTCTTGTTATACCATAAACCAATCGTATCGTAATCCTTAGGGATACCGTATTGTTTGCCGTTTAAGTTATAAATCTGATCCAAGCCTTGCGGATAATTTGCTAAATCAATGTCAGCACTGCTGTCAATATAACTTGTAAGATCTAACAGTTGATTATTCGCTGCATAATAATAAATATTGTTAGAATGCATCCAGAAAGTATCCGGTAAGGAACCACCTGTGGCAGCAGCCTCTAGCGCTGTCCAGTAATCTCCCCAGCCATTCACCTGAATTTCAACATGGATACCTGTCTCAGCCTCGAATGCATCAGCAATCTGCTGAATTAATTTAGCCTGGTTTGTATCCCATACTGCATATGTAATTGTTACACCTTCACTAGTACTCGCATCCGTCGGTGCTGTTGTTGCTGCCGGTGCTGTTGTAGCCTTTGCACCTTCTGTAACAGCAGTGCTGTCTGCTTCGTTTGTGTCACTCTTTTTCCCACATCCTGCCATCAATGTCATTACCATTAAAACACTTAATAAAACACATAAGATTTTCTTTTTCATTGATTACTTTCCTCCTCAATTTTTGTTCTTTTGGGAACTATCTAAATATTAACATTAAAATCCAACTTGATAAATGGTTATTTGTTATATATATATGTATAAATGTGCAGTATCGGGTTTTGTTTGTATATATTTACTATACAATAAATGATATCCCTTATTATACATAAAAAAATGTAGGTTTAAAATTCAAAAAATTTTAAATCTACATTTTATATTAATAAATCCGATATTTTCCGTTAACCGTCATTAAGCAAATAGGTAGATACAGTTATCATAATAGCACCTGTCACCTAACTCTCATCTCTCAACTCTCAACTACATCTTTTATTAGACTTGTTCCCAGCCAATCTTCGTTCTCTTTAATTCCCATTAAAGTAGTAATTGTAGGTGCAATATCAATTATATTAGCCGAGTCCATTTTATCCGAAGCAACCATAGTTGACCCACGACTTATAATGAGCGGAATCTTCATATCCCTTGGATCATCGGTTCCATGCATGCAGTCATGTCCACCATGATCTGCTGTTACTATTATTTTATATGTATTTCCAACTGTATTATATACCTTTTCAATACAACTCCATGAATCATATACCTGAGAATGATATTCCTTGCTATCCCAGCCATATTTATGCCCTATTTCATCTGTTTCGCCTAAGTACAGAAATATAAAATCCGGTGAGAACTCCGATGTGTATTGAATAGCTCTATCCGTTAACATATTGTCTGATTTTAAATAATGATACATTGAAATGCAGCAACTATATGCCAGTGATCCAGGCTGCGATAAATCCCTCAATTGTTCCCAGTTGTAGAAAAATGCTGATTTTTTACCCTGCTTTTTCAACTGTTCCATCAATCCCTCTACTGGTCGAACTTGCGGAACATACGTATTAGTCAGTATGCCATGGCGCTGTGGTGTGACACTATGAAAAAGCGACATATGACAAGGAAGAGTTACTGATGGCATTACTGTTGTGGAATATAGATTTCCTATACCATCCTTCCACATTTTTTGAATAAAGGTATGGTTACATGATACTACAGCCTCGGATGCCATCCCGTCTACTAAAATTAATATTACTTTTTCGCTCATACATAAGCTCCTTTTTATTCTTGTATAGTATGTTATTGCTTTAAAATTTTATAAACCCTTGCAATTCATATAGTTTTTAATTTTTTTAATATTCATTTAATCAATATTCATTTACTCACTCTCTATTATAGTCAATATTTTAATTGCATTATACCAAGTGAGCCTTTATTAATCAATATAATGACTTTATTACATCAAGTCAATGGCTTGGAGATTTAATTGCATACTATCCAAGTAGCTCATCGAGATACCGAATAACTTTGTCTTGAATTCCAGCTAATGTTTTAGTGTAAAAATTGCGTTTTGATTATTACTTGTACATTGATCCATAAAACAGCAATAATGTAATTTGGAACCATATCGTATTACATACCGTCTAATGTATGAAACAACGATTTTAAATATAAATTAATATAAGGAGGTATTTTATGAAAAAGAAATATACATTTGTAATTCTTGTTGTTATCATGGCTTTATTTACAAATATGACTGCTTTAGCAGCTACTACATCTAAGATCAAAGTAATTGTAGATAACAAAATAGTTAAATATGATGCTTCACCCTATTTAAAGAATGGTGAGGTTATGATACCTGTAAAACAAACCGCCGAAGCGTTAGGTGGAAAAGTTGAATGGGATAAAAAAAGCAATACGGCCTGGATAAATCTTGATATGATGCATATTGAGCTTATCGTAGGGAAAAGTGAATTTTATATCCATCGAGATGCAGACTTTTCTGGCATACCACAAACAATCAAATTAAATACACCTATTAAAAGTATTCGTGGAAGCGTCTTTGTTCCTGGTAAAAAAGTTTTTGAAAGCATGGGAATGAAGATTACTTGGGACATTAAAAAGAAAGTATTATCCATTACTAGTGAAAACTTCACCAAGGCTATTAATTATACTGAACTATCAAAAGAGGATATTCTTAATAAAAAAGAGGTCTACTCTTGGTATAATAAAAACTACACAAAAGCAGGAATTCATTATATAAAACAAGATGGAGCCATATACGTTCTGGTAAGTGCAGGAAGTAAGCCCACAGGTGGATATGTTATAGGAATTAACAAAATTTCTTATGAAACATCCTCAAAAGCTTATGTGTCTGCTTATTTAAAAGCTCCATCCACTGATATGATGGTAATACAAATGGAAACTTTTCCTCATGTCCTTATCAAGCTTGAAGGTCAGAGAAAACTTAGAAGCGTTAGTGGTGAGATTCAGCAAATTATTACTGATCCCTTACCAACAAAAGTACCTTATGAAGAAATTACTAATGATGATATCAAAGATAATTGTACCCTTTGGAATTGGTATAATAAAAACAATCAGAAGCAAGGAATTAGTTATATCAGAGACAATAACTATATTTATGCGCTAATTGGTGCAGGCGAAAGACCAACCGGAGGTTTTTCAATAATCCTAGATGATGTATTTTACAGCAGTTATGATACTGTAACAATTAATGCTAGAGTAACACCTCCCGGGGATAATGTAAGAGTTATGATGATGATTACTTATCCAACTACTTTAATCAGAATAAAATCTGATACGATTAAAACTGTTGTTGGTGAAGTACTCGATACAAAAATAACCTGGGTTACTATGGACTTAAGTACGGTAACGAAAATGGAGTTGTATAGCCTTGATCAAGTAAAATTAAGAGATATAACCGGAAATGAAAAAGATCAGATCATGCAGTCATTTAATGATGCAACGATTGACCAAAATTCATATATTAAAATGATTGCAGGAAATGTACTGAAAGTTACAACAAATAACGGTTATCTTATTACTTTTACGAGTTATGGTTCTGGAACAAATGTAATAGCTAATTTAGAAAAAGATGGGGTTTCTAAAACATTTCATCTTATCGCTCCTACTATAGCAAAAATACTATTGCAAAATTAAGTACTCTGGTAAAGATACACCTACACCTTAAGTTTAAATAAACTCAGAGTATAAAATAAAAAGCTAATGTAAATCGTGGCTACCCATGATTTACGTTAGCTTTTATTCATTGGCTGCAAGATCTTGAATATAGTCTTCATATAAGACTTTGACCTGTTTCACAGTCTGTGAGACTGAGTTGCTGACTTTGGTTTTTATTTCGTCTTCAAAGCTTTTAAATATAGGTTATCCTACAAATTCAATTGTCTTAGTTGGACACTTAGTCATACAAACTGGGTCTGAACAGACTTCCATACATACCTGCTTGTCAATAACAGGTAAATTATCTACTAATTTTACCGCATCATGAGGACAAACCTTCACACAAATACCACATGCGATACAGGCAATTGGACAATCCTGTTTTGCTTTTACGCCACGACTTTTTGAATTACATACTACATTGATTTTTGTATTAACCGGGATCATTTCTATAATCTTCTTAGGGCATACATTTTCGCATTTTCCACAGCCTGTACATCTTGCCTTGTTAATGATAGGCAAACCGTTTTCGCTCATTTCAATCGCACCAAACGGACAATGTTTTGCACAAGTACCTTGTCCAATGCAACCGTATTGACAGCTCTTTGGACCTAGATGTAGCAAACTCATGGCAACACAATCATCAATACCTGAGTACTCGTATTTCTTCGGTGCCATCGTAATAGGATTATTGCATTTAACGAAAGCAATTCGAGGTTCTACCTCTTTTGCTTTTTTGTTTGTGAGCTCGGAAACTCTTCTGGCAACCGGTTCTTTACCCGGTGTACATAAATTCGGTGGAACATTCGGATCTGTAACAACGGCCTCCGCATAAGCCTGGCATCCTGCGAAGCCGCAAGCACCGCACTGCCCCTTAGGAAGAACATCTTCAACGATATGAATAAGCGGGTTAAGTTCTACCGCTAACTTTTTATTGGCAATAGCAAGGACAGAACCAAAGAATAAACCTACCAATCCCATAACTGCAATTATGGAAACGACTGCTGTGATACTTGTTGTCATATTAACTCCCGTCCGCCTGCTTAGGCAGGCATTTTAATAAGGATGTGTGAAAATTATTTTTATTTTCGCACTAACCTACACGATACCACTTATGGCATCAAAATAATATTTACATGCTAATCATGCCGGAAAATCCAAAGAAGGCAAGGGACAGCATACCAGCAAGAATAAATGCAATCCCGAGCCCTTCCAGAGGTTTCGGAAGATCTGCAAGTCTGATTTTTTCTCTAAGGCTTGCCATCAAGATAATCGCTAAGGCAAAGCCTACACCGGAACCGACTGCATGCACAATACTTTTGCTAAAGGAAAAGTGAGATTCAACATTTAAAAGTGGTACACCAAGCACTACGCAGTTGGTCGCAATCAGTAGCAAGTATATCCCCCACATCTTATAAAGTGTTGGTGCCAGCTTTCTAATAACCATTTCAAGCAACTGCACGAAGCTCGCTATAACTAATACGAATACTATCGTTGTTAAAAATGTAAGATTAAGCGGTAATAAAACAAAATTATAGACCACCCAGGAAAGCATGGAGCTTAAGGTTATAACTGAAGTAACTGCCATACCCATACCAATGGAAGCATCAAGCTTCTTAGATACACCAAAGAAGATACATAGCCCAAGGAAACGAGTCAAAACGAAATTGTTGGCAATTACTGTTCCGATAAAAAGTATCATATATTCTTTCATTTTGTTTCTCCTTCAAGTCGCATTTTCTTGTCTTTTTTCTCATTAATCATTTTAGAGATTCCTACGAGATAACCGATTAAAATAAAGGCACCCGGAGGTAGGATAATAATCAGCGCAGGATGATACCAGCTTCCCATAACTTGCATTCCAAAGAAAGTACCATTTCCAAGAATTTCGCGAATTGTACCGATGGCTACCATTGCTGCGGTAAAACCGATACCCATGCCAAAGCCATCTACGAAAGAAGGAATTACTTTATTTTTGGAAGCAAATACCTCGGCTCTTGCCAAAATTATCGCAAATACTACAATTAATTGAAGATAAATACCCAAGTCTGAATACAGCTTAGGTGCATACGCTTTTAATAATAGCTCAACCACTGTAACAATCGTTGCAATAGAAGTAATATAAATAGGTACACGTACTTTCGGATTGACCCATTTTCTTGTAAAGGAAACTACGGCATTGTTCGCGGAAAGTACGAAGGTTACTGACAAACCCATTGTCAGCGCATTTTGTACGGTTGTCGTAACTGCCAAGGCAGGACATAGACTCAGCGCTAGTACAAGAATTGGATTCTCAGCAATAACCCCTTTTTTAAATATGTTCCACAATTCTCGCATGTTCTTATTGTCCTCCTTCCAGGTAAACTTTTAATTTATCTACCGCATTCTTACCACCTAAAGTCACAGCTTTTGATGAAATTGTCGCACCACTGATGGCTTGAATGTCTTCCGTATCGGCAGGATCTTTTGTAACAGTTAAATGCTCTTCCGTCTTACCTTTGAATTGTCTTGAAAATGGTTCTTTTGACGCATTTTCACCAAGTCCCGGTGTTTCTTTACTGGATGCTATTTTATAAGTAATAATCTTCAAATCCTTATCTACGGCAACTAATAACTCCATCGTACCGCCGTAACCTTTTGTATCGGATGGTATTATGTAACCAAGTAAATCACTGTCCTTATATACTTCGTACCATCCGTCTTTTTCTTCAATTTCCTTGATGCTGGTGGAGCCTTCAACCATCGTCTTCATCGTTTCATCCCGCATTTTGAGGTTGGCCTTTACCGCAGTATCTGCTGTAATATAGTAAGTCCCGGCAATAATACATCCAGAAATGAGACAGGCTATCGTTAAGTTAAGTGCAATTTTAAATATGCCGTTGTTTTTGTTATCTTGCTGCTCTGACATGTTGTTTTATCCTCCTGCCAAATAATTTAGGACGTACTAATTGGTCAATAAGCGGTGTCACTGCGTTCATCAGCAATAAGGAATAACATACGCCTTCCGGATACCCGCCGATTAAACGGATAAGTACCGTGATACAGCCGGCTCCTACTGCAAAAATCACTCGGCCTTTACTAGTAATTGGAGACGTAACCATATCTGTTGCCATGAAGAACGCGCCAAGGATTACTCCACCTGCCATCATGTGAAAGATCGGATCACCCGTAAAAAAACCGCTTGGCCCAAACACGAAAGTCAGGACACCAACGGTGCTAATCATACAGACCGGAACAATCCAATCAATGTATTTTTTATAAATTAGGAAAGCACCTCCAAGCAGTAAAAGAATTGTACAAGTTTCACCGATACTTCCATTTCTTGTACCGAAGAATAGTGCTTCATAAAGATTTCTTTTACTTCCATAGGTAGATATCAATTGATCATAATTGCCGTTCTTAAGTATGTTAAGCGGTGTTGCAGAAGCAACAACATCTACTGCTGTTGTTATTGTCGACCACTTTGTCATAAGTATCGGCCATGAAACAAGTAATGCCGCTCTACCAATATGTGCAGGGTTAAAGATATTGTGACCTAGTCCACCCATCGAATGTTTCGCTATCACAATAGCGATAAAGGAGCCTACGATCGGTACAAAGGGAGGCACTGTAGGAGGCAGACACATTGCTAAGAGTAAACCTGTAAGAGCTGCACTTCCATCATTAATTGTTATTTTCCTGCCTCTGGCTTTTTGCATAATCGCTTCAAATCCGATTGCAGATACAACACCCAGTAAGACGACTAATAACGCTTGAAGCCCGAAATGTATTATTCCAAAAATTGTTGCAGGTACCAACGTTGCAACTACTGTCCACATGATTCGTGATACGGAATCTTTTGCATGCATATGTGGAGATGCATTCACATTCAGCAGTGCATCCTCCTGTAATTCCGCCTCTTGAATATCGATGTTCTCCTTGATGTTATCGGCATTCATATTTATTTGCCTCCTTTTGCATTTGCTGCCTGATCATTAAGTAGCTTCTTCGTATACTTTATGTAGTGTACAATTTTTCTCTTGGATGGGCAGGAATAACCGCAACATCCACACTCGATGCAATTTAGGACCCCATGATCTTTCAGTGCCTCATCAATTAATTCTTTTTCGCCTAAGATGCTTAATATACTTGGATTAAGTCCCATTGGACATACATCTACACATTTACCACAGTGAAGACATGCCGATTCAACTCTGTCATTCACATCTTTTTTACTTAATGCAAGGATACCACTAGTCCCTTTAATAACAGGTACTTGGGTTGTATACTGACTCATTCCCATCATAGGTCCGCCCATGATGAGTCGTTCCGGATGTTTCCCGAGTCCTCCGCATAATTCTATGGCATCCGCAAATGTAGTTCCGATTCTTAAGCTTAAATTCTTTTGTTCCTTTAAGGCTTTTCCGCTGAGGGTAACAACTCTTTCAATTAAGGGAAGCCCTTTTGTAACCGCGTCGCAAATCGCAATCGCAGTGGAAACATTTTGCACAATAACACCGATATCAATCGGCAGTTTTCCTGGCTCAATTTCTCTCCCGGTGAGGGTTTGTATGATCATCTTCTCCGCACCCTGTGGGTATCTGGTTTGAATGGCTTCTACCCTAATAGTGGTTTTGGAAAAAGCTTCTTTCAATTTTATGACTGCATTCATTTTATTGTCTTCGATCCCAATTATAACATTATCAACACTTAACAGCTTTTGGATGATTTGTATTCCAGTAACGATTTTATCAGTGTATTCAAGTATAACGCGATGGTCTACGGTAAGAAAAGGTTCACATTCCGCGGCATTGATTATGAGCGTGTCCACCTTTTTATCCTTTGGGGGATTGAGCTTAATATGTGATGGAAAAGCAGCACCTCCCATACCCACAATTCCTGCATTTCTGATTATATCAATAATCTCAGAATTACTTAATATCTTCCAGTCTCTCTCTGTGAGAAGACCTTCTTCCCATTCATCCAGCCCGTCATTTTCAATAACAATGGCTAAGCCTTCCCCATATACCGGATGTGGTTTGTCTGCTATTTCAACTACTTTTCCCGATATTGATGCGTGAATGTAGCTTGATACGGGTGCATCTGTCTTGGCGATTAATTGTCCTTTTTTTACGAGATCACCTTTTTTAACAATGGGTATTGCCGGAGCTCCGATATGTTGTCGTACCGGTATAACGACTTGCTGCGGCAGGGCCGGTGTAATAATGGCCTTGCCAGATGTAGCGGCTTTCTTGGTATCCGGATGAATACCCCATTTTATTCTTTTTGCAATCAAGATAAGTACCTCCTATTCGTTGAGTATTTTAGTTATGACTGGTGTACTTGATTTATCTTGTACTTTAGCATCATATTTTTTTATATAAATAATTGTAGGAATAAGTGTAACTAAGCTTATTAAAATAGCCGCTAAAATGCTTGAAATATGCATATATTTCGCAACATAAATGCCTAATGCTGAGCCAAAAGCAATAGTCAGCATTGGAAGAACGAATACCATAAATGCAACTTTTAAAACACTTTGTTTTTCAACTTCTAAAATAACACTTTGACCACATTTCGCATTAGCCTTGTTGATAGCTTCATAATAGACCGCATGACTACCTTCGCACATACCACAGCTACTGCAATCGCTGTGCATCTTAGCCCTTGCTTTTACTCTATCTTTTCCAACTTCCATTATCATACATTCTATTGATTCTTTCATTTTACCTTCCTCCTTTCTTCTGATTGTTTACATTTCCAGCTATTGGTCTGTAAAATTAATGTTATATTTATTGTTAAAATAATAACAGCAAAAAACCATCTGGACTTGTTAACATAAAGTCAACAAAATCCAGATGGTCTATTCATATATCACTATTTTATAAGGCCAAACTCTCTTCTAATAAAAGCTCGAACAAAAATCCTGTTAGATTTTGTCGACAGTAGGTATTATATACAAACGATCTCGGTTTGTAAAGTTCAAATTATGTAAAGAAAATAAATTTTAAGCGTTAATTCCAGTATCTTCCTGTGGCTCACTCTTATTTTATGCAAGAAAAAAAGCCCTACAATCGTTAGATTGAAAGGCTTTTCTTTACTTAGCAGGGGATGAGAGATTCGAACTCCCGTGAACGGTTTTGGAGACCGTCATACTACCGCTGTATGAATCCCCTATTTATGTCGCTTATTTATAGTACTATGAATTGTCTTAATTGTCAATAATATTTTAATATTTTAAAATATTGTTTTCATCTTTATTTTATTCCTCTGCCATCACCAATTCCGCACAAGCAACTGCCAAATCAACATTCTCACAAATATAGCAGAAAGACTGTTTAATACCTTCCTCAATTTCCCTCTGAACCGCAACTTGTGTTTCAAGATTATGTGACACGTCATTCGCTTTTGATGCATTTTCGAATATCTTATAGAATAATCCTTTGACTTCCTCCAAAAAGGCATTCACTTTTTGTTCTTCGTCTGGGTTAAGGCTAGCCAAGGTTAAGAGATAACGTTCTTGAATTTTCTCTATTAACCGATTGCCTTCGATGGATAAATTCAATATTTTATCCGACACGTTCATTGTTTCAAATGTACTTTTTTCTACGATTAGTTGAGATTTATCCCACTGATCCATCCGATCAGCTACATCCATCATGCATTCCTGCGCAGTCGAGAGAAGTATTAATCTTTCGTATAACGTATCCATCATTTGTTTTCCCCCATATAAATTTTAACACATAACCATTATCTTTGCATAAGAATACCCATTACCTCTTGAATGTTTTTTACTCCAATCAGCTTTATTCCAGTTACTTTTATATGCTCTTTATTTGCCTGTGGCAAAATGCATACCTCAAATCCCATCTTAGAAGCCTCGGTCACTCTTTGCTCCGCCATATTCACAGCTCTAATCTCTCCGGTAAGCCCCACCTCACCAAATAGAACCGTTCTATTGTCCAAAGCAATATTCTTATAGCTTGATATTATTGCTGTAATTACAGCCAGATCCAGTGCCGGCTCCGTGATCCTCATACCACCTGCGACATTAACATAAGCATCACAGTCCGATAATTGGATACCTGCACGTTTTTCCAATACTGCCATTAATAAATTCACTCGGTTATAATCCGTACCTGCAGAAGTCCTTCTTGGCATGTTAAAATTGGTTTTACAAACCAAGGCCTGTACTTCCACCAAAATTGGTCTTGTCCCTTCAATGGAGGCCGCAACAACGGATCCCGGTTCTCCCTCAGGCCTGCCTTTCAGCATAAATTCAGAGGGATTTTTCACCTCAACAAGTCCTTTGCCCTGCATCTCAAATACACCGATTTCATTTGTAGATCCAAACCGATTTTTTACCGCACGCAATACACGATAAGCCGCATAGTTATCACCTTCAAAATACAACACGGTATCCACCATATGCTCTAATACTCTAGGTCCAGCAACAACACCTTCTTTTGTCACATGTCCTATGATAAATATCGAGGTATTGGAACTTTTGGCAAGCCGCATTAGTACTCCTGTAGACTCTCTTACCTGACTTACACTTCCCGGTGCTGAAGTAACTTCCTCTTTAAACATTGTCTGAATTGAATCAATGATTACAATATCAGGAGTATGTTTATGAATGGCGTCCTCAATAAGATCCAAATCTGTTTCACAAAGGAGCAGAAGCTCGCCGTGAAATACGCCGAGCCGTTCTGCTCTCATTTTTATTTGGCTTAAGGATTCTTCGCCCGATATATAAAGTACTTTTTTATTCTTATTCACTATCTCGCGGCACATCTGCAATAGCAGCGTTGATTTACCAATTCCCGGGTCGCCACCAACTAATACAAGGCTTCCCTGGACGATTCCCCCACCTAAGACACGATCCAACTCTTCGATGCCGGAGCTTAATCTTAAGTCTGCCTCTGTCTTAATATTAGACAATAGCTCGGGTTCCTTGGTATTCTTTACGCCAGCTGGCTTATTGCCCTTTTTCACAACCGGTTCTTCTGCAAATGTATCCCACTCTTTGCAGCCCGGACATTGCCCCAGCCATTTTGCTGATTCGAAGCCGCACTCCTTACAGAAAAACACGGTTTTGTTTTTTGCCATATTAAAGTTTAACCACCTTTATAGAATCCATTTCATCTTCGTCTAAATCTAAGCTGAGAACAAGTTTTCCACCTAAATTTGTCTTCATTTTGCCAAGATAAGAATCATTCTTTAATATTTCATATTCCTTCTCCGCCTCAAGTTCTAAGGTAATCTGAGCCATTTCATTACCGGCTACTTCGAAGCTGATTGTATTGTCATTGGTATCCAAATGAAATACGGCAGTACCAGGTACCGATTCGTAGACAAACATTCCGTTCTTTTCAAGCTTAGTTAATTCATTAAAAGTCTTTACCTTATATAAATCTCCCTGATGCTCGAAATCAGAAACCTTTGATTTTACATTTAATGTGTAATTACCAAAGCTAATTGTCCCATCGCTTTCCTTGCGTATTAACTCTTCAACAACTGCCATCGTATGACCCTCCTAATTGTATTTATATGCCTAATGTGACAGATAACGTTTTAAAATGGAACTCTTCCATTATAAACGATATATCGATCAATTTCTACTATTTATCTATAGAAATTTTTACTAAAGATAAATATATCTGATAATTAATTATTTATAATAGAAATATCTGCTATTTCGCAAGTACTACCATTTCATTGTCAAGGTACTCAACCTGAACGGTATCCCCTTCTTTTATTGTGCCTGCTAAAATAGCCTCTGCCAGTTTATCTTCAATATTCGTCTGGATTGCACGACGAAGTGGTCTTGCGCCGTATTTTGCATCAAATCCAACTTCAGCAAGATGGCCAATTACATCGTTACTGGTCTCAAGTGCAATATCCATCTGTGCTTTACATCTCTTTGCAATCGTTGCTACCATAATGACTACGATGCTTTGTATATCCTCTCTCGTCAAGGAATGGAATACGATAATTTCGTCAATACGGTTGATAAACTCTGGCTTAAATATCTTCTTCACTTCATCCATTACGCCATCCTTCATCCGCTTGTAATCCTCTTTTTCATCGACTACGGAAGCAAAACCGAGGCGTTTTGGTGAAATGATGTTTTGTGCTCCGGCATTGGAGGTCATGATTATAATCGTATTTTTAAAGCTTACACGTCTGCCTTGGGCGTCGGTAATATGTCCGTCATCTAAAACTTGTAACAGAATGTTAAATACATCCGGATGTGCTTTTTCAATCTCATCAAATAAGATGACGGAATAAGGATTCTGTCTTACTTTCTCACTTAACTGTCCACCTTCATCATATCCTACATAACCCGGAGGGGAACCAATTAATTTACTAACACTGTGCTTCTCCATATATTCGGACATATCTACTCGTATCGTTGAGTTTTCACTACCAAACATCGCTTCCGCCAAAGCCTTTGATAACTCAGTCTTACCTACACCGGTTGGCCCCAGGAATAAGAAGGAACCGATCGGACGGTTTGGATCTTTAAGACCCACTCTACCTCGACGAATCGCCTTTGCTACAGCGCCTACTGCTTCTTCCTGTCCAACCACTCTCTTATGGAGGATAACCTCTAGATTTTGTAATCGCTCGGTCTCTTCTTCTGCAAGTTTCTTGACCGGAATCTTCGTCCAACTGGCAACGATCTCTGCAATTTCATTTTCACTTACTACGAGTTGTTTCTCTTGTCTTTGTTTGTCATCCAGAACCTTCTGCTTCTCCAAATTCTCTTGGGCAGCTTCCTGTTGCTTCTTTATTTCACCGGCTTTTTCATAAGCTTCCTGTTTGATTGCCTTTTCCTTCTCATCTTCAAGACGTTTGATCTCTTTCTCAAGACTCTTAATCTCGGGTGAGGAGCTGTAGGTACTAAGACGTACCTTTGATGCAGCTTCATCCATCAAGTCAATTGCTTTGTCCGGTAGATATCTGTCATTGATGTAACGGCTGGATAATTTAACCGCTGCTTCTAATGCTCCGTCTGTTATTCGAACCTGATGATGTGCTTCATACTTATCCCTTAGTCCAAATAAAATCTGTACTGCCTCATCTTCGGAAGGTTCTTCAACAACAACCGGTTGGAATCTTCTCTCTAGTGCAGCATCTTTTTCGATGTATTTACGATATTCCTCCCTAGTGGTTGCACCGATGATCTGGAGTTCACCACGGGCTAAGGACGGCTTTAAGATATTGGAAGCATCGATTGCTCCTTCTGCTCCACCTGCACCGATTATGGTATGGATTTCATCGATGAATAAGAGAACATTACCATCTCCGATAACTTCACTGATTACTTTCTTAATTCTTTCTTCAAATTCACCACGGTATTTACTTCCTGCAACCATACCGGATAAATCCAAGGTTACTACTCGCTTTTCTTTAATTGTATCCGGTATATTACCTTCCACTATTTTGAGAGCAAGACCTTCTGCAATGGCAGTCTTACCAACGCCTGGTTCGCCCACCAGACAAGGATTGTTCTTCGTTCTTCGGCTAAGAATTTGAACTACTCTTTGAATTTCACCTTCTCTACCGATGACTGGATCCAATTTGCCTTCTCTCGCATACTCCGTCAAATCACGGCTGTATTGATCCAAAGTTGGTGTGGCCGAGGTTTTCCCCTTCGTTCTGGTACCTTTTCCGGTAGAATACTCATTCTTTGCTGAACTGACATCCACTCCGGAAGCAGTTAATATATCAATATATACCTTTTGAACATTAACACCTAATGTATTTAAAAGGCGAACTGCGATACAGTCCGATTCCTTAATAAGAGCGATTAAAATGTGTTCTGTTCCAACAAGGGGGGCTTTGAACTTAGCAGCTTCCTTGTAGCTTTGATCCAGAATTCGTTTCGATCTGGGTGTAAAGCTGCCTGCATCCATCATTTCCACACCGTTGTTCGGTGCGATTAACTGATTTACAAGCTCTAATACTTTTTCCACGGTAACCCCGTTCTCTTCTAATATCTTTGACGCAACTCCCTCTACTTCCATTAATCCGATTAATAAATGCTCGGTTCCTATATAATTGTGGGATAAGCGGTATGCGACTTCTTTTGCTAAATTAATAGCATTTTTCGCATTTTCGGTGAATTTATCATACATCATGTGGTATCCTCCATTCTAGCTTAGCGTATTCTATTGTTTTAACTTGAGTCATTCTCAAAAATAACTACTCTATAACAAATGACCTCAATTTTTGAGTTCTGTCTTATTTAATTGTAGGTAATTCTTTTCTGATATATTCAGCCCTTGATTGATCTCTGGTGATACTTCCAACATTTTTGCCCAGGGTCCATTGAAGGCTTCCCGGTTGTACACCCATCATCAATTTGTGAATATTGAATTCCCTATCAAATGTTATTAATCCGCAATCCGCACCAAATTTTAATTGTGATAGTAGGGTCATCGCATCTTCAGCAGATATCTGTCTTGCATACTTTAGTACTCCGTAAGAACGAAATACCTGATCCTCTATTTCATCAGAACTGACGGATAGCATATATTCTCTTCTTTTTCTTTCTTGTTTCACTACCTGCAGAACTACACGTTTTAGATTTTCTATAATTTCACTTTCTGAATTACCCATTGTCTTTTGATTTGATATCTGGTATATATTTCCTAAGCTTTTCGTACCCTCTCCGTATATTCCACGGATCGTTACACCGTATTTGCTTACCTCTTCAATTAGTTTCGGAATCATTCTAGCAGCGCTGAGGGCCGGTAGAAACACCATACAGGAGGCACGCATTCCCGTACCTGCATTGGTAGGGCATGCTGTTAAATAACCATATTTCTCATCATAAGCAAAATGTAATTTATCATATGCAATATCATCAATGCGATCTGCTACACCATATGCCTGTTCTAAATTCATACCACCGACGATGGCTTGAATTCTAACATGGTCTTCCTCATTCACCATTATACTTACCGTTTCATCCTCCGATAAGATGAGCCCTGTGGTCTGCTCCTTCTCAGCAAGCAAGGGACTAACAATATGTCGTTCCACCATGGCGATTTTATCGATTTCACTTAACGTACTTATATTGCAGGAATAAAATCTTCTATTATCCTCCTCTGAAAGAGAGTTCGTTATCCCTTTAACTTCATTTACCAAAGCAACTGCCTGTTCCTCAACTATTTTTGCGGAAAAAGGATAGTTATCAAGGTTTCTGGCAAGTCTTACGCGGCTGGAGATAACTACATCGCTGTCAGGAACAATCTGTTCATACCATTTAAGCATTGTTAGTCTCCTCCTTCTTCATCTGTTTGATGAGATCACGAAGTCTTGCAGCCTCTTCGAATTCTTCTTTCTCGATTGCTTCCTGAAGCTTAAGGGAAAGCTTTTCTGCCTCAGTAAAGTCCTTTAAATTACGATCATTTGTAACTGTTATATAACCCCTTGGTCGTTTTCCGGTATGAATATCTGCACCCTGAATTCCCTTAAGGGTCTTTCCTAGTTGGCCATTAAAGCTTCGGTAGCATTGTGCGCAACCAAAGCGTCCTTTCTGTATAAATTCATCATAGGAAGTTCCACAATGACTACAGGTTACCGCAGGTTGAACTTCACCAGGAGCTTTTTTATCTGCCGCTGTATAATTATCTAATAAGGTCGAAAGCAGATCCCCCAAAGTAAGTTCACTATTCATTAAAGGTTTCTCCATTTGAAAGGATGTGTAATCGGTTGCACATTCCTCACAAAGATGCTGTTCCTTTTTTACTCCGTTAATTATTTCGGTATATAATATTTTGGCATCTCTTTTCTGGCATCTATCGCATAACATTGTAATTACCCCCTTTCAAATTCGTTGAAGATATCATTAACGATTTCATGTGCCTCCTCGCAACTGATGTTTTTACAAAATGCTTTTGCAAGTACTACCCTTAAATCATCTCTCATCTCAGTGATTGCTTGTATCTTGTTCATATCCACCGCAATAACCGCACCTTTTCTTCGGTCCAGCTTTAAATAACCTTCCTGCTTTAAGATTGTATACGCTTTATTAACGGTGTGCATATTAATTCCGATATGTTCTGCCAAATCTCTTACGGACGGCAGGTTCTCGCCCTCCTGCAATTGCGAAGTAGCAATACCGTAAATGATTTGATTCCTTAGTTGAATATAAATTGCTTCCTCACTATTAAAATCAATTTCTACATACATTCACATGCACCTCGTTATTTTACATACTATCGTTATCGTGTATCATTTATTACCTTAGATTTCGTTGTTCCATTGTACATCAATTTGGAAATGAAACTTTATATTGTAGAACTAAAAAGTGATTTAGCTAACAATTGAATTAAAATTCAATTCAATTGCTGCGATTGTACTCCTCATGAATTATACTTGTTATACATTCAGTATAACAAGGTTCAACAATTTGTCAAGTGCTAATCTATATCCTCATCCTTATAACCTTTTAACTTAAAGAACATACGAATTAATATTGCAATCAACAATACACAGAGCGCACTTAAGAGAGCGATTATAATGGCTGCTTTATTCAGATTAGAGCGGTATTCCTGCGACTGCAGGATATCCTCTGGATTCGTGTCAGAAGTATTATCTATAATGCTTTCCTTGCTAGGGACATAACGTTGCAAGGTTTTTTCAATCCTATCGTATTGGTAAAAGCCTTCCTCACCTTCTTCATTCATCGCATAAATCAATAGGAAATCACTTCCCAAATCTTTTTCTAAGGAGTAAACAGGTACGGAAATATCCGATATAATCATTTTTGTTTTTATATATCCGCTTGGTATTACAACCTCGCTTGATGGTTCAACCAATTTGTATTTTCCACTGTAAACAGCGAACTTCTCGCCACCAATAAGAACAACTTCAAATACTCCACTTGAGGAACCTGGCACAGCAGTAATATCCTCCGATGTAGTTCCATCTTCGGGTGCAGACTCTCGAAATACATTTATAGTATATTCTATGATGTCTCCTGATTCTGCTAACACAGTAACGATAACTTTATTTTCTCCTTCTTTTAGAAAATCATTACCGGAAATTGA
>JAQSYO010000082.1 GCA_029256105.1 Herbinix sp. | reverse complement strand
ATTTAATCTTACATAAATTCCATCACTTCTATACAATTAAAATTGGTTTCCAATCCGCAGTGAAAGGAGTTAATATGTCAAATTTAATACCAGGAAACCAAAAACATCTTACTCTTGATAATAGAATTTTTATAGAAAAATCATTGGACAACAATTTACCTTTTAAAGAGATTGCAAAATATTTATGCAAGGATCCTACTACTGTTTCAAAAGAGGTTAAGAAGCATAGAGCTCTTACACCCAGAAATAATTTTGTATCTCCTAATCATTGTGTTCACCGTAGCAAATGTACACTCACAAACGTCTGTAAGCGTACTATCACTTGTAAGAAACAATGCAGAAGTTGTAATGCATGTAATGCCCGTTGTGACCGTTTCGAAGAGGATATATGCAAAAAGGTATTAAAAGCTCCATTTGTTTGTAATGGTTGTTATAAAAAGGTTGGATGCAGGCTTGATAAATACTTTTATAAAGCAGCTCAGGCTAACCGCCAATACAAGACCATCCTTGTTGAATCCAGAAATGGAATCAATATATCAGAAGATGGGCTTAAACAGATGGATACAATCGTTACGCCATTAATATTACAGGGGCAGACACCGTATCAGATTCTTGAAAATCATCCTGAACTCCAATGTTCAGAAAAAACCATTTATAATTACATTTCATCTGGTGCATTGTCTGTAAAAAATATTGATCTCCCGAGAAAAGTAAAGTACAAACCTCGCAAACAGAAACGACTAAAGGCAAAAGATACAGGGACTTTTGAAGGACGAACTTATTATGATTTCATGAAATACATAGAATCTCATCCTGAAACGAATGTTGTGGAAATGGATACTGTAGTTGGTTGTGAAGGTAGCCGGAAAGTACTACTTACCTTATTCTTCCGAAACTGCAAATTGATGTTGATTTATCTTTTACCAGATAAAACCGCAGCATCTGTTAAAAAGGTATTCGATCAACTGGAAGAAAAAATGTCCAACCTCGGTTTCTACAACACATTTCCGGTTATTTTAACCGACAGGGGTACTGAGTTTTCAAACCCAGACGGGTTAGAATGCGGAATTGGCAATACCATACGCACATCCATATTTTTTTGCGACCCAATGGCCTCCTGGCAAAAGCCCGGCATAGAGAAGAACCACGAATACATACGCAATATTCTTCCAAAGGGCTCATCCTTCGATAAACTAACGCAACGGGATGTAACGAAGCTGGCAAATCACATTAACAGTACAGCAAGAGCCAGCTTAAATGGTCTAGCCCCTATTAAACTGGCTCAATTGCTACTTGAAAAGCAAGCAGTCAATGCATTCGGACTAAGAGAGATATCCTGCGACGATATCATCTTGAAACCAAAACTGTTGAAACAGTAGCATAATCCAAGAGTTAAAACTGCGGATAGGACCTCAATACTAACTCTCACTCGAGTGGAATCTTGTTTTTCACAAAATACTCCAGTCGATTATTTGCTGTGCAATTTTTTCTTCCGAGCATTTTCTGTATGTTCATTATACTATGTTTCATCTAAAAAAAATATATCTCGAACACTTGATTTAATGGAATTTACTCTTCATAGTGGAATTAAAAATTACGGTGGAATTTAACTTTTCACTCAACGAAAATTTTAAAATAAAACTGAAATATAAAACTCAGAATTAAAACCTGCCAAAAACTTATCAAATTATATTATTTAAGCAGTCATAGGGGCCGTCGCAATAGTTATGAAAGATAATTGTGTACGGCTCCTTTTTCGTCTTGAAAATAGCCTGTTTCAAGTTACACTTGTGGATAATTTTATTGATTTTCTGAAAAAATCCATACTTTAATAAAGCCATTTCTTTTAATAGCTTTTTAATCATTTGTTTTTGGAATTTAATTTATGCCGCTTCTTTTAATGGATATAAATGTGTTTGGGTTCGCTCTGATTGTATTTTATTGTGGAGTTTGTTTATGTTATGTGCCATCGCCAAGAGAATACTCTCAGCAAGAACATTTTGTTTTCCTTTGCACAAAAATCTGCGAAATCCCATATCCTGCTTTATTTCTCCAAATGAGCCTTCTGCCTGAATACTGCGGTTCATCCTTAATTGACAGCCTTCTTTACTTTGAATTCGTTCTAGTGTATCTTTTCTATATTGATTGAATATTTTTGCAACCTCAAGATTTTTAACTCTTCCTTTAAGGGGAGTTTTGGCGTTATTACCTTTAATACATGAGGTTTTGTAAGGGCAGTTACTACAGTTTTCGCAGGTATATATAGTCTTGACACTTCTATAGCCTGTTTTACTCTTTCTGGTGATATTTTTGCATACCTCAAGGCGTCTCCCGTCTCTGCATATGTAATAGTCTCCATCTTCATGATATTCCATATTTTCTATGCGTCCGATGTCTGTCTTGTATTTCCTTGTTTTAGATATTTCATAGTTTGATGGCTTGATAAATGCCAGTTGCCCGTTTCTCTCAAGATAAGCATAGTTTTCCTCGCTTTCGTATCCAGCATCAGCAACTACCTTTTCGTATTTGAATTTGAGATGCATCTCCATTCTTTTTAAAAATGGTTTAAGTGTTGTGGTATCTGTAGACTGCGGGCCAACAGTAAGCCATGTGATATACTCGGAATCTACACCATGCTGAACATTGTACCCTGCCTTTAACTGTCCATTACCCATTGCATCTTCTTTCATCCTCATGAATGTTGCATCATGATCGGTTTTGGAAAAGCTGTTTCTGTCACCGCAGATATGTACTTTTTGAGTGTACTCCTTAAGCTTTTCAAGGTATTCGTCCAATTTTTCAATTGACCTCTGTAACGGAGATTTCCTCTTACCGCAGCCATATACAAATTCAATTTTTCCATCAGTTTTCAGAATGTACAGCTTTTTACGAAGTTTTTTGAGGTGCTTGAGCTTTACAACATTCTGATATACTAGTTCTATGCCGTACTGTTCTTCACAGTCAGCAACAAAGTCTGCCAGCTTTTCTAGCAGCTTAGCCTGATTTTTTGTAACTGCTTTTTTCCAAACAAAGGTATACTTATTGGCACATGCCTCAATTTTAGTACCATCAATAAATATGGCATTACCGCTTATTTCACCAATATCATATAGAAAGTCTGACATTTTTGCCATGATTTTTTCGGCACATGGTGCAAAGTGAATACTTCTGAATCTTGCGAAGGTTGCATGATCTGGGACTGGAGCATTCTCCAGAAGGTACATAAAATTGATGTCACGCTGACATGATGTTTGCATCGCTCGTGACGAGAAGCTGTGATTCATGTAGGAATAGAGTACAATCTTCAGCATTTGGCGCGGTGTAGCTTGCTTTTCCCTAATTCGGGAATAAGTCGAATACAAATCTTCTAAATCCATCTCCTCAACAAATTGACTTAACAAGCGAACCGAATCATTATCTGGAATTATACAATCGATTTCCAAAGGAAGTTTTAATTGATAAAATCTTTGATTAACAGTATAATTTTTATGTAAGTTAATGTGTTTGGTCATACATTAATTTTACCATAAATCCCTTACTTTACGG
>JAQSYO010000013.1 GCA_029256105.1 Herbinix sp. | reverse complement strand
GGAATCATGACCCGTCAAAAAAACAACCTGGCTACTTGGCCACTTTTGGTGGATTTCTTTCAACAATTCAATTCCTGTCATTCCGGGCATCTGGATATCAGAAATAATAATATCAAATGCATATTTATCTAAATAGCCCAGCGCCTCATTCGCTGAATAAGCCTTGTATACATCCAATTCAAAAATTTCTGTTGTTTCCAGCATATAGGCAAGGCTGTCCGTAATCAACTCTTCATCATCCACCACCAAAATCCTATACATCGTTTTCTTCCTCCTAGTCTTTGTTTAAAGGCAATAGCAATTCTGAGCACATACCGCCTGTTTCCGGTTGCAATAGCCTCAATCCATATTCTTTGCCGAATTTCAGCTGTAACCGTTTATTGATATTCACAAGTCCTGTCGTCTCCTCCATATCGCCGGTCTGCTGGGTCCTTTGCTGAAGATGTAAAAACTCTTCCTCTCCTAAGCCTTCTCCGTTGTCTTCCACTTTTATGACAAGTGCGTCCTCTTTTTCTTCAAAACTCACTTTCAATAAACCACCGGATGCAACATCCTTCAATCCGTGATCAAAGGCATTCTCCAATAATGGTTGCAAAATAAGCCGTGGCACCATCATATTATTAAATTGCTTGGGTAAATCTTCAAAATCAATTGACAGTCTTTTTCTGAAACGTATAAACTGAATCTGGGCATATTTTTGGGCATGGTTCACCTCGTCGGTAAGAGGCACTTCACTCAGAGCATTGCGAGTGATATACCGATAATAATCCGAAAGATAGGTAAGGAATTCGGTAATATTTTCATAATCTTCATCCTTTGCCATGCGGTAGAGAATGAAGAAGCTGTTATACAAAAAGTGCGGATTTATCTGCGATTGGAGCTGCCGAAGCTCTGCATCCTGGGTCAGCATCTTTTGGCGGTAATTTAGCTCAATCATCTCCTCCAGAGAATCGAGCATTCGGTTAAAAGCACTATACAAGTATCCAAATTCATCATTGCTATTGTGCTGAATCCGGACATCCAGCTCTCCTTGCTCCACTTTTACCAGCGATCTGACAAGCAGTTTAATCGGGCGATTGACAAACATGTTCGCTGATACAAGATAAGCGGTAACCATGACAATCGCTACTCCTGTGAATAGCAAAAACAAATTTCGATAATGATATAAATCACTATAAATCAGTCTCTCAGATACATAAGATGATAAATCCATATTCAGATATTCCGAATAGTTGTTAACCAGTATGTATTTCTGTCCATCACTGCCACGGAATGTTTTGTCATCCATATTTTTCTCAAAAATTTGCATATCCAATCCGATATCATTCCCTACAACGGACTGGTAATTCTGGTCAGAATCGGAAAGCACTACACCGCCTTTTTCATACATATTAAAGGACATCATTTGTTCTCGAATGTTATCGGACGACAATTTCACAGCCAATATATATAAAGGTGTAGAATCCAAACTAACAGAAAAACTAGGATATGCCGACAAAATATACAGCTCATTATCTAAGTAAACAATCCTTGCCGGCGAAGCATCTGGCTCTGCCGCTAGAATATGTTCCCATTCAGAGGTAATGGTGTCAACGCCGCGCTTGGCTGAGATTGTTCTGTCCAAGTTGGGAATCCAAAGGTTGACGTTTGCAATATATGCAGAGCTGTTGTACAACTGCTGCAGCCTTTTTTGCACAGAAAGCATATAATTCACCTGTTCAAATTTGCTCATAATTCCCCAAGCGTTTGCCAAATAAAAAAGACTTTCATCATTCAGACACTCATATTGTAGCTGCTTAATCCGGACAATTTCATCCTCCAGTGTAGATATAAAAAAACGCGAATGCGAATTAAGCGACTGCGTAATCTCATTGGTTGTGAGGTTTTTTCCCCATTCATAAATCCCATAACACAAGATATACATTGGCGTTATTACAGCAATAAATAAGCACAACAGGATTAGAAAAACAGATCGGTTTAATTTTCTTTTACTCATTTCGATAACTCCTTTACATAGAACAAAAAATGCAATATCCATTTGCAATCAAATTTTGTAATATAAGTCAGAACACATCCTCATACATAAAAAGGCGGTCATTAGAATCATCATTTGATATTAATTTTCGATATTAGAAGCCACAGGCTTTTTTGATTTGTCACATAAAAGGATGTTAGCACAAAAGAAATATATAGTCCATAAAAATAATTCTATCGCTAATAGCAAGAATCAATTTTGATGATAAAGATCCAAGATGAAAACTAACTCAGTTTAATTCTTCTTCCTAAAATAAAACCTCCTAAAATAAAAAATCTAACTTAAATTTTACCGATTGATCATCTGAAATTGTATTGTTGAAGTACGAAAAAATTGGGAAGCGAATAGCTACGCTTCCCAATTGATTGAACATTCTATTCCTATAAGTAATAATTAAGATTATGCTGCTGCGGTTCAGTGGTGAGCAAGGAACCTACTCCACTTAATTTAGCAAAATAGAATTTTACGAACATAAATTCGGTTCTGCGTGATATTTGAATTATAGTAAAATACCGTAATACGAAAAAAGTTTACCGAGAGGTCTGCGAGCTGATATATTCCGAATAGCTGATGCCCATATATTTTTTGAAGCAGCGCCCAAAGTAGTTCGGGTCAGGGATGCCGACAGCATCGGCAGTACAGAACATCTTCTTACTGGTTCCGGCTAGCCCAATCGCTCGCTCCATCCGGCACTTGATAAGGAATTCGACAAAGCTCTTTCCTGTTTCCTGCTTAAATTTCCGGCTAAGATAGCTCGGATTAAATCCAAAATGCTGCGCCACAGAGGTTAGATTAATGTTAGAATCCGTAAAATTATCACGTAAATACTGCGTGATCTGTTCGATTGCAGACGGAGTAATAACCTGTCCTATCTCCTGTGTACGAATATTACGTTTATCCAGATTCATCTTTATTTTGGTTAACACTTCGGTCACCTCTTGCCGAACAATCGGTTTTAGCATATACTCTACCACCTGCAGACGAATACACTGACGTGCATACTCAAAATCATCAAAGCCTGTCAAAATAATAATCATCAATTCTGGATATCGCTTCGTTGCAAGCTGTGTGAACTCTATCCCATTCATAAAGGGCATGGAAATGTCAACAAAAACAATGTCTGGCCTCAGCTCATCAATGATGTTAATAGCTTCTATACCGCTCGCCGCCTCACCCACCAATTCCATATCAAGCGATTGCCAATTTATGGATGTCTGCAGCAGCCTACGAGCTGACATCTCGTCGTCAATGATCATAACTCGGTACATTATTCTTCCCCCTCTATTCCTTCTCCCTCATCTTGGGAATGTATATCTCAATTTCCGTATATTCGCCCGGCTCACTGCGTATCTGTACTACGTTGTCGCAGTCATAGTAATAGCGTATCCGACTAATGGTGCCACGCAGACCAAAGCCTGACAGTATCTTTACGTCATCCTCCTCGCTTGCCTCTAGCACGTTCGTTATCTGCTCGGTGCTCATGCCAACGCCGGAATCGTACACAATTATGTGCAAACCGTCCTCTTCCATGCAGGTAGTGATGCGAATAACGCACTTTTCTCCCTTAAGGCGCACTCCATGGTAGATGCAGTTTTCCACAAGGGGTTGAAGAATCAGCTTAGGTATCATGTAATCAAGCGTGCTATCGTCAAGGATATATTCATCCTCAAATATATTTCCATACCGCAGCTTTTGCAGGGAGAGGTAATCCTGCGTAATGCGCAGCTCACGCTTTAGTGGTATCTCGCGATCACCCTTGCTAAGAAAATTGCGATAAAAGCTGCCCAGTGTCTCTAATGCATCATGCGCTTTACTTGCATTCTCCTGCACTGCCATATAGCTGATAGTTTCTAAGGTATTATAGAGGAAATGCGGCTTTACCTGCTCTTGGAGCACACGTATCTCCGCCTTCTGCACGTTCTTTTCATTCTCCAGCAGACGATTGAATAGCTCATTAAGATACTCTATCATGCTATTGTAGCTTTCAGCCAACCTGCCAATTTCATTGTTTGGCATTTCGGTATCAATCTTCTTAAGCCACCCCGAAGACCTCGTACGTTCCATTGCCGCACTCAGATTTCTGATAGGTCGTGCAATATTGACTGTAATAAACCAAGCACAAACCATGCCCGACAGGATAAATGCTGTCAGAGTCAACATCAGCGCATATATTGTATCCCGCGGTAGTGCCTCTGCGCCTATGCCGCTCGCACACAAAACCACCAGTGGCTTTACCGCCAGTCTGCCGGTCAGCGTCTTCCTCTCATCACCTAAGCGAATATTCTTATAAACCATGCTGTCGCTATTGTAGTCGCTATCATACAATGCACCTATTTCTTTATTCCCACATAAAAGTGTACCATCACTATCAAGTATACACATACCGCTGGAATTCTGCAGCGCAAGTGTATCATCAAATACATTGCTTGATATGTTCATTATAAGTATACCCAAGAGCTTTTGTGATTGAATATCGTATATTGCTCGCGACATAGTAAGAAATGGCTTACCTCTGTTTTTTTTAATCGTGCCGTTGCCATTAATCGAAATAACTGTAGTACCACGTGCATCCAATATATTAGAACGCTCTAAGCTGTTAATATCGATAAAATATTCACCTATTCCTGTACTTACATACTCACCATCGTTGCGGAAGATATATACTGAATCAATATAGCTATACAAATTTTGTATTTCATATATCCCCCTTCGTGCTTCATATATCTTATCTTTATCTGTTTCTACAGCTTTTAAAAAGCTTACGACTCTATCATTGACCATGATCAGACGTGATAAATAATTATAGTTCACCAAACTTGCTCTGATGGTGGACACCACATTGCTGACCGCTGTTTCCGATGTTCTTATTTTGAAATCATCCTCAGTTCTCTTGCTTATGATAGAGGTTGCTATCATAAATATCATACAGAAAAATAACAAAAGGATTATAAGCATTAACAGTGTCTTTTGCTGCAGCGACATTCTAATATCGCGTTTTAATCTTTTGATGCCATGCCTCATTTCTACACCTCAATCACGTATATTAGCTTAAATGCAAATTTTGCCTATACTTTCCATATATTATCGTATCACATCTGCTCCTTATTTTCAACATGGCACATCTAAAATCAGCCAAATCTCTGATAACAGGTTCGCGACAAAGGGTCCCCGACTCTGTTATGTATGAAGATACTTAAACAGAGTCCGAAACCCTTCTGTAGCAAAATATTAACTTGTCACTAGCCCTTGATTGCTCCGGCAATGAAGCTAGCTTGTATCTTCTTGCTTAAGATCGCATAGAATATAAGTGTCGGGAATGTTGCTAAAACCAACGCCGCACCAACAGGTCCCCAATCCGTCATATACTGTCCGGAAAGTGACTGTATGCCGACCGGCAGTGTTTTGTGAGTAGAATCACTAAAAAAGATATTCGCAAACATCAGCTCGTTCCAGCACTGCAGGAACGTGTAAATCGATACCGTTGCCACAGCCGGCTTCATTAGCGGTACTATGATTCGAAAGAAAATACCCCATGTACCACAGCCATCGATACATGCTGCTTCATCAAGATCCATGGGCAATTCTTGCATGAAACCTGTGCAAATGAGTATCCCCATCGCCAATGAAAAGGCAGCATAGGGAATAATAAGAGCAGCGTAAGTATAGAGCAAATGCAGTTTTGAAAGGGTGACAAAGATAGGCACGATTGACGCATGAATAGGAATCGTCAAGCCAAGCATAAAAAATTTGTTCATTAGCTTCCTTCCCTTCCAAATAAATCTTGTCAGGGCAAAGGTCGCCATAAGTGAAATGAACATAACTATCACAATGGTCACAACGGCAACAATAACGCTGTTTACGAAATACATTTCAATATTCCCCACGTCCATTGCCTTTTGATAGTTTGACCACAACCACTCTTTCGGAAGACCGGCAACATTTTCGCCAAATATTTCCGCATTACTCTTTAGTGAGAAGGTAAACATCCAATAGACAGGAAACAGGTTAATCAGTGCCCAGATACCTAATATTAGGTATACCCAAACCTCTTTACCCTTGCTTCCTTTCTTCAGGAAGGACTCACCCTGGAGTCTAGATTTCTTATTTTGATTCAGAAAGATATCACCAGTATTCACGTTGTTAATCCTCCTTATCCTTGAATATGCGGCCAATAATCAATGCAAATGCGAAACACAAAATGATGAGAAGGAAAGCAATCGTACTGCCCATACCATATCTATTACGCAGGAACAACATATTTATCATCAGCGTACTAGGCACCTCCGTTGCGTGTAACGGTCCGCCATTTGTTAAAACATAAATTAAGTCAAACGACTTAAGGGAGCCTGTAACAGCGAAGATAGTGCTTATCTTCAGTATAGGCTTTATGTACGGTAAAATAATATAACGATTTACCTGTCCTTCTCTTGCTCCATCAATCATTGCCGCCTCACGATACTCGGCTGGAACACTCTTGATAGCTGCAAACATTAGCAGCATATGATAACCGACATACTGCCATAAAACAGGTACGAAAGTAGCACCGAGTGCGGTTTTTAAATCTCCTAGCCAAATCTTTGCCAAACTATCCAAACCAAGAGATCTCAGCACTACATTAAGTATGCCGTAGGATGGATTGTATATCTTAAGCCAGAGCTGACCGATAACAACAGTCGAAATAAGTACAGGTAAAAAATAAATTGAAAGAAAACCTCGTTCACCCTTTCTTCCCTTGCCGAGAAGAAGTGCAAGTCCCAGTGCAATAGGCAACTGAACTACTACCGATAGTATTGCCAAAAGTAGCGCATTACCTAGAGCCTTCATAAAGCCTATTGAGTTGCTGGTAAACAGTTCCTTATAATTTTCTAATCCAATGAAAGTCTTTTTTCCAAAGCCGTTCCAATCAAAAAAACTGTAATAGCCCGATATAAATATCGGTGCAACAAGAATGGTAAGAAAAAGAAGCAGCGCGGGGAGAACAAAAAGAATAATTGTTAGTTTATTACTATATAGTTTTCTCATCTTGATTCCTTCCCTATAAGATGAAACAGCAAGCAGTTTCACTTGTCATGTATTATATAAGAAGCGGTTCCCAGATGATTTTGATCCAAACAATCGTTGGGAAACCGCTTCTTTCTTAATCGAATTAGAACCTAACGACTTAATGGTCCTAATTCATTTCTTTTAAATTATCATGTACATCCAAGAACAAGCTGAATTGTTAAACCAATTCATTTGTCATGAATTATTTTATGTCCTTAACAAGGCCATCAACAAATGCCTGACCATCAATAGCAGAAGCATAAATCTGGCTAACATAGTCAAGATAAGTGTTTGCGGTATCAGCAGACATTGCTGTGTCACCGAACAGAACCATCTGACTTGAGTTAGCAACAATTTCAGCAACAGACTTTGTCAGAGAGTTGAGGGACGATGTGTCATAATCAGGTGTCCATGCTGGAAGTCCATTTCCATCAAGGTAACCATAGTGGCAAACGCCTTTCGCAATTTCAAATGCGCTCTCTGCAGCAACTGCAGCATTCTTAGAACTAGCTGCAACAGCAAGTGTATCAGACGGTCCACCAATGAGCTCGCCCAGCTTAGACTTCGAAGAATCTATAACCGGGAACTCAGCAACCTGAATCTTATCGGATAGACCAGCCTTATCAAAATCTGCAGCGTTCCATGTACCATTCATATAGAAAGCGTACTTTCCTGCTATAAAGTTTGCTTTTACCTCGTCATTAGAAAGTGCAATTCCTTCCGGATCAAAATACTTTTTGTCGATCATTTCCTGGAAGATACCAACTGCTTTTTTTACATCTTCGTTACCCCAGGAAGCATTGCCGGCAAAAATTTCATTAAGTGCGGAAGCACCAGCGGTCTTCTCGATAATAGACTCAAGATACTCGGTAACAGCCCAAGTCTCTTTACCGGAGCAGCCAAAAGGAATGATTCCCTTTGCAACAAGAGCGTCACAGCAAGCAATCAGTTCTTCGTATGTAGCAGGAACCTTATCGAAACCTACTTGCTTAAGAAGCTCCATGTTAGAGAACATACCAACAATGTTCATATTCGTCGGTACGCCATAATACTTGCCGTCAAACTTAACGTTGCTCATCATAACTTCAGGCAATTCAGAAGCATACTTAGCGTAGACATCATCTACACTATAAACACGACCGGCATCAACAAAATCACCAAGGAATGCACATCCCCATGTGAAAAAGATATCAGGCATTTCATTTGCAGCAACAGCTGCCTTAATCTTTGTCTTGTATTCCTGGTTTTGGGTAGCTTCCCAAGTGAGGTTGATTTCCGGATGAGCTTTCTGGAAATCAGCGATGGAAGCTTCATAAGCATGGCGATTTGAATCGCTCTCTGTAGCTATACACCACATAGTAAGGTCGATAGGCTCACTCACGGTTGCAGTAGGTGCTTCGGTTGCAGCAGGTGCTTCGGTTGCAGCAGGTGCTTCAGTTGCGGCAGGTGTTTCGCTTGTGGTAGGTTCGTCTTTACCACCAGATTTTCCGCATCCAACGAGAGATACGATCATCCCCATAGTCAGCAGTAACGCAATAACTTTTTTCATAATTCTCCTCCTCAAAAAATGTTTTTTATTTATGTTAATGTGACATGACCCTGTACATCTTTGAAGCATACGACTTTCTGCCGTATGTCAATTAGATCCAAATCACATTTCCATCATTGTTATTTGTCGCTTATTTTAACCATGCGCCACGGATATTCAATGTGCAGCTTATTCTCTTCTAACCGAAAATAACACACTGTATCTTCAAACTGATCATTGTAAACAAGCTTAAAGGTCGAATTCTCATCATCTACTGTATAGTAGCCGGGAAAGTAGCCGTCCTCCATGAATGTTCCTGCTTCAGTAAAGGAGTAAGACCAGTTTTTTTCTGCGCATGACCATTCACCTACCAGACCATCCGGCTCACCCTCACCACTAAAGGTATATGTATTATTGCTATATAGGTACATTCCCTCGTCATCAAGTACATAGCGAAGCTGTATTGTCTCACCGTCTGTATCCTTTAGTTTAATAAACTGACTTTCACATTCAAAGGAATAGTCCTTGCCTTCATACTGTGCGGTACCATCTTCACGAAATACTGCTATTGGCGTCTCTTTATCGTGTATATATGCCCAACTGCCGCATATCCCCAGTGCTTCATTTGATTTAGCGGTGACATTCTCATTCTTACCGCATGCTGTCATCAACAGTAGTATGAGCACAATAGCTAAAAAAGTTGGCAGAAATTTTGTTATTTTCATATAATTACCTCTTTCCTCTCTCATTATATAGTTATCTATCTAGAACTTAAATATAATATTTTTACTTTTATAAGCATAATTTTTACCTATTTTTACCTATCTGTTTATTTTTTTCTTTTCGTTTTATTAATTAATGAAGGTAACCGGATTGTCTTCCTGTGTCAGCTAACCGCTAAAAAAATCGGGAAGTGAATAGCTTCGCTTCCCGATTGAACATTCTATTACTAAAAAGTAATAATTAAGACTATATCTTTTCAACCATGCACTTTTTCAATTTCAGTATGGTACTTCCTATAATAATCGTCTGTCTTTATGAAAATTTTTTCAAAACCTCTTTTACTACCACTTTTGTGAATATAGCAGTAATTTAGCCTTCCTTATACTTGTGATAAACATACCACGGATTCCACAATACTATATTAATACCACTTAGAACCTTGATTTTTCATAATTATATGGAATACTTGTTCCAACAACTACATCTTCAATCTTTTCTATAATAAGCCAGTCATCCATATTTCCTTGATGGTCAAATTCCAATGGTATAATTTCCTTTACATCTTTAAATTGAACCAAGCATAAACATTTCTTATGCCAGCGTTCTTTCTGCTTCAATGAGAGATTAAGTTTACTTTGGTTTTCCTCAAGAATTTTTATAATCTCTTCCTCTGTAAGTTTTATATGATTTTCCACGTTTTTTACCGTAGCTGTTGCAGAAATTTTACTCGTCCCCTTTTGCATAAAATAAAGTATTTCTCCTTCAAACACCCTGCTATGTGGTATTTTTCTTCCCGATGCACCCCGCACTACCATAGTTTTTGTTCCTGCCAAAATCTTATCAAGAACTTTTTCTCCATTTTTTCCTTCATTATCGCAATACACTAAATGAACCATACTTAGTCCTCCTTTTTAGAACAGGAATCCATACCTCATACTTTGCATTATCTGGGTCTGTACTTAGGTACACTTCCATATCTGGTGCATTTCCATATTCATACCTTGAAGTTGGAAGCCATTCTGTTACGATTCGTTTTTCTAACTCTTGTATAGACTGATTAATACCTTCTCCAGCAAATATAGCCCACGTTGCTTTCGGAACAATTAACTCTTCTAATTTACCCTCCAACGTCTTACTGCTTTCAACTCCGATATAATATCTCCAATTACTTGCTTCATTGCAGGAACTTACACCTAACAATCCTAATATTGTTCCAGCTCTATTGAATGCTGTGGGAGAATCATATCCATATTTAACAGAAATAATAATTACCTTACTACCAGCATTTTGCAAATCAACAGCTGCCAGTGACATATACATCTCCTAATTAAAATATACTCTTTTTCATGTCAAACTACCTCTCTTTTCGTGCCTGATAAAGAGAGATTATTTTGTTATATCAAAATCTTGTAATAAGATTGTACAACATAAAATTTAATAGCTCAACCATATTATGTAAAACTATTTCTATATATAACAAAACACCCAACCAATTTTATATGATAGGGTTTCAATGAATTTTCCAAAACTCTTTTGAGTGTACATCCACATTCAATATTTTTGCAATTCTATAGCTTTAATTTTCCGCCTAAACATTTTATTAAATTAATCTTCAAAAAAGTTCCAGTACATGCAATCATGTACTGGAGCTTTTATTATGCGAAGGCTCATAGCCATCGCAATTATTATTTATTGTTTAATACTGCCTGTGCTGCTACGGTTCAGTGGTGAGCAATTGAATACGAGATTCAATATTTTTCCCAATGTTCTTCATTCATACTATTTATGCTCGCAATTTTAGCCATATCTTTCTATAAATATGCAGCATAATTCATTCTCATCGATATCCACCGTCTAGTTTGAACAAATACAATTATTATTTTAAATCTGTAGGTAAAGCAATTTTGATTCCGACGGTAGCAGCCATTTGAGCTATTGCTTTCGGATCAGAATTTCTTACATTCACATCAATTCGAGGAGTGTATGCGGATTCTACTTGGATAACTTCTTCATTTGTTAAGTTGATCTCTAGCGCCTTGAGTGCTTCGTCTATATGACTTGTCTTTAATGCTCCTACAATTGGGGCAGCAACAACTGGATTACGATATAGCCATGCAAGAGAAATTGCAGCTCGGCTTACACCTCGTTCTTCTGCAACTTGACCTATCGCAGTAACAATTTTTTCATCAGCTTCAGCAGTTGCCATAAAGTATTTTGCAGCACCCGCTTCGGACTCAGAACGAGCTGTTTTTTCACCCCATGAACGAGCTAGGATTCCACGGGACAGTGGGCTATAAATCATAGTTTGAATTCCCTCATCAGCGCAAAGTGGAATCATTTCATTCTCTTCCTCACGAGCGACTAAATTGTAATTATGTTGCATTGAGATAAAGCGTGTCCAACCATGTGTTTTCTGAATATGAAGTGCCTTAGCAAACTGCCAAGCTCTCATTGTGGATGCTCCTAAATAGCGAACTTTCCCCATCTTTACAAGATCGTGGAGTGCTTCCAAAGTTTCTTCCCATGGTGTAAATGGATCAGCGCGATGAATTTGGTATAAGTCAATGTAGTCAGTTCCGAGTCGTTTCAGACTATTATCAATCTCCGTCATTATTGCTTTACGTGAAAGCCCAAATGAGTTGGGACCTGATCGTGTAGGCGCACCTAATTTTGTAGCTATGACGACTTCTTCTCGTTTTGCATATTCCTTAAGAAGTTTTCCGATTACAACCTCACTTGTTCCTTGTGAATACAAATTTGCTGTATCAAAAAAGTTTATTCCCGCATCAAGTGCATGTTTGATAATTGGTTTACTTCCTTCCTCTCCAAGCGCCCATGTTGGATGCCCAAGGGACGGATCTCCAAATCCCATACATCCAATACAAATCGGTGATACCTCAAGTCCAGAATTGCCAAGTTTAATATATTGCATATTCTACCTCCTATTTTCTTTCATGTGTTAATTTTTTAGTGACAGCCTCAACTATATTATCTCCTGAGGCTAAGATTATTTTAAATCAATTACAGGAATATATGGTAGCACGATCTCATCAACAAACTGCCTAATCCTATCAATTTATGTTTCATGGGTGCGTCTGAACTTAATATTTTTATTTAATTAAGTATAATCAAATAATAAACATAAAAAGAACGCAATGATCAATATACATCATTACGTCCTCTGCTATTACTATATATCGCTTTATAACATTTATGTTTCCACAATTTGATCCAGACCCTTTATACGCTTGACATCTTTTCTTGGAGAAAAACCAAACATACGCGAATATTCACGTATAAATTGTGTTGTACTCTCATATCCAACAAGTGACGCAGTTTCGGCAACATCCAGAGGTTCATCAATTAATAATCTTCGCGCCTCCTGAAGTCGTAACTGTTTTTGAAATTGAATTGGACTCATTGCAGTAATTTCTTTAAAATGTCTATACAATGAAGGAACACTCATTTTTGCAACATCCGCGATTAGTTCCACATTAAATGCATCTTGGTAATGCACCACTATATATTGAATTGCTTTTTGGATATAAACCGCAGGGCTTCCATCTGTCACTATTTGTCTTAACGCTTCTCCATGCTCTCCGTGAAGAACTTTATATAAAATTTCTTTCATATATAGTTGAGAAAGAATTGGAATGTCATTCTGTTTTTCTAGTAGTCGAACTAACCGCACTATCGCATCTAACATTGATACATCTAATCTGGCAACATTTAAGCTACGTTGCGATTTTTTCTTTATCTTCGTCATGAGTTCATCACTGCTTAATAACTCCAATATACTAATATGTGCAAACTCAAGTTTTATAGACAAGTTTGGTTTTAATCTGGATGCTTCATGAACTTCTGCAATGATTGGTAAATCCATTGATGCTACCATATAATATGGTGAGCCATATCTAAAATGATCTTCACCAACTGTTACATCCTTTATACCCTGCACCACAATATAAATGGATGGCTTACTTATTTTATAAGGTTCAATTATTCCATTCGAATAGTGTGGCTTAGTATGACAAGAAATACTAAGGGAAGGGATTTTAGTAGTCTGCGTTCCTTCAGCATCAGCATTTCGAGCAACTATTTCCGCCAGTTCTTCTTGTAATTGTTGAGTATTATTAATCATTGATCCTCCAGCATTTAAAACTTATAAATTGAGTAAATACACTAACTTATCCTAAAATAGCATATGAAAATGGTTGTACAACACTTTTTCATTTCATTGTGCAAGATAACACTTTATTTGGAGTTTTTTCGCAATTACTATCAGCATTGTTCTTCCTCAATTAGGTTCCCCCATTTGCACCTTCATATTACATGAAAGTTATTAAATTATATCAAAAAAAGACCCTTATATCAACTTCTCAGTTAATATAAAGGTCTCAATCTTATTCTCGGTAAGAAAAACTATGTTCTTCTTACCGAGAATTTCTCATCTTACTTATTATTTAACACTGCCTGTGCTGCAGCCAATCTAGCGATCGGCACACGGAAAGGAGAACAAGATACATAGTTTAATCCTACCTTATGGCAGAATTCAACTGTGGAAGGATCTCCACCATGCTCGCCACAGATACCAAGCTTAATGTTTGGTCTTGTAGCACGGCCTTTTTCAGATGCCATTTTAACTAATTGGCCAACGCCTTCTACGTCAAGTCTTGCAAATGGATCTGACTCGTAGATCTTGGTCTTGTAGTATGCATCTAAGAACTTACCAGCGTCATCACGGGAGAAACCGAAAGTCATCTGTGTTAAGTCATTGGTACCGAAGGAGAAGAATTCAGCTTCTTCAGCGATTTCATCTGCAAGTAAAGCTGCACGAGGGATTTCAATCATAGTACCGATATGGTATTCGATGTCAGAGCCCATTTCTTTCTTTACTGCTTCTGCTGTCTCAACAACGATATCTTTAACAAACTTTAACTCTCTCTTCTCGCCTACAAGAGGGATCATGATTTCAGGAACAATATCAAAGCCTTTTTCCTTCTTCACTTCAATCGCTGCTTCCATAACTGCTCTGGTTTGCATTTTAGCAATCTCAGGATAAGTTACAGCTAGACGGCAACCTCTGTGGCCCATCATAGGGTTGAATTCATGTAAGGAATCACAAACTGCTTTAACTTCTGCAACAGTAAGACCCATATCTTCAGCCAATGCTGCAATATCATCTTCCTCTGTAGGAACGAATTCATGAAGCGGGGGATCCAGGAAGCGGATGGTAACAGGTCTGCCTTCCATTACTTCGTAAATACCCTTGAAGTCAGTCTTCTGGAAAGGAATTAACTCGTTAAGAGCTTCTTCTCTAGCTTCAACAGTCTTAGAAAGGATCATCTTTCTAATTTTATGAATTCTTTCACCTTCGAAGAACATATGCTCTGTACGGCAAAGGCCGATGCCTTCTGCACCAAACTTAACTGCGTTAGCAGCATCAGCAGGTGTATCTGCATTTGTTCTTACTTTTAATGTTCTAATTTCATCAGCCCATTTCATAATTCGATCAAAGTTACCGCTGATTAAAGCTTCAACAGTAGGGATATCTCCAACATAGATGTTACCAGTTGAACCATCAAGTGAGATATAATCTCCTTCTTTAACGGTGTTTCCAGCGATTGTGAAGAATTTCTCTTCTTCATTGATGCTGATTTCGCCACAACCGGATACACAAGCAGTACCCATACCACGAGCAACTACTGCTGCGTGAGAGGTCATACCACCACGAACGGTTAAGATACCTTCCGCTGCATGCATACCTTCGATATCTTCCGGTGATGTCTCTAGACGAACAAGGATAACTCTTTCGCCTTTTTCATGGTTAACTTTTGCATCATTTGCTGTAAAGTATACTTTACCAGCTGCTGCGCCAGGAGATGCAGGAAGAGCTTTTCCAACAGCCTGAGCTGCCTTAAGAGCTTTAACGTCAAAACCAGGATGTAATAATTGATCTAAGGATTTCGCTTCAATTCTCTTGATCGCAGTTTCCTTTGTGATCTTTCCTTCGTCTACTAAATCGCAAGCGATTTGAAGAGCAGCAGGTGCTGTTCTCTTACCGTTACGTGTCTGTAAGAAGTAAAGCTTCTTATCTTCAATCGTGAATTCCATGTCTTGCATATCTGTGTAATGATTTTCAAGTAAGGTTGCAATTCTCATGAATTCTGTATAAACTTCAGGCATATCCTGCTCTAATCTAGTAATCGGAAGTGGAGTTCTAATACCAGCAACTACGTCTTCACCTTGTGCATTGATCAGATATTCACCATAGATCGCTGCTTCACCAGTAGAAGGGTTACGTGTAAATGCTACACCAGTACCGGAAGTATCACCCATGTTACCAAATACCATAGCTTGAATATTTACAGCAGTACCCCAATCACCAGGGATATCATTCATTCTTCTATAGTAAATTGCACGAGGATTATCCCATGAACGGAATACAGCAGTAATCGCTTCGATTAATTGCTCTTTCGGCTCCTGAGGGAAATCTGTACCTTTTTCATTCTTATATAATACCTTGTATTGAGCGATAACATCTTTTAAATCTTCAGCAGATAACTCGGTGTCATAATGTACACCTTTCTTCTCTTTGATTTCATCTAATACTCTTTCAAACTTAGACTTGCTGATTTCCATAACTACGTCTGAGAACATTTGAATAAATCTTCTATATGAGTCATATGCAAATCTTGCGTTACCTGTCTTCTTTGCAAAGCCTTCAACAGCAGCATCAGTTAAACCCAAGTTAAGAATTGTATCCATCATACCAGGCATGGATGCTCTAGCTCCGGAACGTACAGAAACTAATAAAGGATTTTCTGTATCACCGAATTTCTTACCTTGTTCTTCTTCCAGAATATTTAAAGATGCAAAAATCTGCTCTTTAATTTCGTCTGTGATTTTCTTGCCACTATTGTAGTAATCAGTACAAGCCTCTGTAGTTACGATAAAACCTTGAGGAATCGGAAGACCTAAGTTAGTCATTTCTGCTAAGTTAGCGCCTTTACCACCAAGAAGGTTTTTCATATCTGCTTTGCCTTCTTTGAACAAATATACCCATTTTGTCATTTTGTAAGTGCCCTCCTAAAATTTATAATTTTTACAATTTGTTATAGCAACATCTAATTGAGCGTCAAAAGTACTCCGCAAACACAACGAATTTTAAGAATTCATTTTGTTTGCGTAATACTTTTATCACTCAACAGAGATGTGCTCCTATCAAATTATAACTCTCTTTCGGCAATTCTAATCGCCAGAAAGCATTATATCATAGAATAACTTAATATGGAAAGTGTTTTTTCTAAAATTTAAATTTATTCTCAAAATATGTCTTTAAATCTTCTATTTTAATTCTTTCTTGCTGCATTGTATCTCTATCACGAACAGTAACTGCTCCATCTGTCTCAGATTCAAAGTCATAGGTAATACAGAAAGGTGTTCCGATCTCATCTAATCTTCTGTAACGTTTACCGATATTCCCTCTATCATCAAATTCGCAATTATAAGATTTACATAACTCAGTATAAATCTTCTCTGCAGGCTCTACTAATTTCTTTGATAAAGGAAGGACACCAATTTTAACAGGTGCAATCGCAGGATGGAAATGAAGCACTGTACGTACATCACCATCTTCCAGTTCTTCTTCATCATAAGCTGCACATAAGAAAGCAAGGGTTACACGATCTGCCCCTAACGAAGGCTCAATAACATAAGGAATATATCTTCCCTTTTTATCTTCATCGAAATAGCTCATATCTTCCTTGGATACGGTTTGATGCTGTGTCAAATCGTAATCCGTACGATCTGCTATTCCCCATAACTCGCCCCAACCAAATGGGAACATAAATTCAATATCGGTTGTTGCTTTACTATAAAAGGAAAGCTCTTCAGCATCATGATCTCTGACTCTCATTTCCTCTTCTTTTATGCCAAGTTTCTTAAGCCAGTCAATACAGAAGGATCTCCAATAAGAGAACCATTCAAGATCTGTATCAGGCTCGCAGAAGAATTCTAATTCCATCTGCTCGAATTCTCTGGTACGGAAGGTAAAGTTACCGGGTGTAATCTCATTACGGAAGGACTTACCGATTTGACCAATACCGAAGGGTATCTTCTTACGGGATGTTCTTTGAACATTCTTAAAGTTAACAAAAATGCCTTGCGCTGTTTCAGGTCTTAAGTATACAACATTCTTCGCATCCTCAGTTACACCCTGGAAGGTTTTAAACATTAGGTTAAACTGACGGATATCCGTAAAATTATGCTTGCCACAAGTAGGGCATACAATATTATGTTCATCAATATATTTCTTCATATCATCTTGAGACCAAGCATCCACCGAACCCTCGACTACAATACCTTTTTCCATATTATAATCTTCGATAATTTTATCTGCACGGAAACGCTCATGACATTCTCTACAATCCATCAACGGATCGGAAAAACCACCGAGATGTCCTGATGCAACCCAGGTTTGTGGATTCATCAAAATCGCACAGTCAACTCCGACATTGTAAGGGTTCTCTTGAATAAATTTTGACCACCAAGCTTTTTTAACGTTATTTTTTAATTCTACACCAAGATTACCATAATCCCAAGTATTCGCTAGTCCTCCATAGATCTCAGAGCCCGGGTATACAAAACCTCTTGCCTTTGCTAACGCTACTATTTTTTCCATCGTTTTTTCCATATATTTATCCTCACATCTTTAAATTTTTCAAGGAATATAAAACAATCATACTATAGCTTAAGTTCATGCCATTAACTGAGCATATGAATCAAATTGGATTAAGGTTTAAATACAATAACCGTCATTCCTTCCTCTGCACATGTCACTTTATTATCATCGATTAGCTTTGCATTTTCAGAAAAATATTTTACTTTTCCATCTACGATAATATCATAAGGCTCGTTCATAACTAACACCTTATATTTTTCATTTTGAATTACTTCTTCGGTACTTGCCAGAGATTCATTCTTTGTGTTAATTAGAGTTGCTGGCAACTCAAGTGGGTTGTCCTTAATTCCACCGTTAAAATATGCAGCTGATACTTCATTAAATGCGGAATATTGATCCATACCAGAATAAGAGAGCAACATGATCGCTTTTCCACTACGAAGTTGCACATCTTCAAAGGTTATCTTTTCTTCCCCTGTGGTTTTATTATATGATTTTATCTCATTTGTAACAAAATCTTTTAATTCAGTAAGATTATAGTAGGATTTATCGAAATCCTCAATTGTCGCAACCTGAAGTTGTCCATTCGCCTTGGCAAGTAGTGTATCTGCAGTGATATCATCGGCAGTGATAAATAATTCTTTTTTTGAACAACCAGCTGTACCCAGAACTAGCAGCAACATAATTGTACAAAGAACCAACTTTTTCATAAAGCATTCCCTCCGTATCATTTTGGGTTCATATCATTGTAACCTTAAAGTTTGATAATTTCAACAGTATTTTTTAATTAGTTATAAACTCTTAAGCATTTCTAAAGATTTAAAATCGTGGTCTACATAGCGCTCCAAATAGCGTTTGATACACAGTTTCAACTCTCTTAGAACCTCATCCGTTACTTTGAAGGTATATAGCTTTTCAATCTCTTTTGATATTATGTATTGCATCGTATACAAGGTTGATGTATTAATGCTAATGGCACTTTTATCATAACCTCTACACGCTTCACATAATATTCCCCCACACTCAGCACTAAAAAAATATCTGGACGACTTGCCCAGCTCTTCTACCGATTGTTTTAGATTTGTTGGGTTTTTTTCACATTTAACACATCCAAAGACTTGAGGCGTTTCTCCGTTTACGGACATTATTTTCAACTCATAAATTGCTCGTATCAGTGTTGCATCAATTGACTTCTTCGCCAATGCGCGTAGTGTCTGGTAAAGTAACTTAAGAATATCTTTTTCATCATTATTTTCCTTCGTTAAGTAATCTGCAAATTCACTGAAATAGAAACCATAACAAAGATTATCAAAATCGTCTCTGAGTTCACCAAAATAATTCGATATCTCTACCGACATTATATTATAAGAATCTCTTCCCGCATATAAAGTGAATTCACCAAAGGCAAATGGCTGGCAGCATGCCAAAAAGGCGCTGTTCGGTCTTCTGGCGCCTTTGGCAAATGCTGATATTTTTCCAATTTCCTTCGTTAAAATTACCAACCGTTTGTCATAATCACCAAACGGCATGGCTGACAGAACCATTCCCGTCACGGTAGTTGATACCGGCAACTAAATCCACCTTCTTTATCTCCTCCCTATGCTTGTCATAGGGGGTACCCTAGCTCGTTATGGGGATACCCATGTTTGTCATGGGGATGCCCACGTTTGCAATGGGGATATCCATTTTAGTCATGGAAATATCCATACTGGATGTGGAAGTTTCCACACCTTGCACGAGTTCTTCCATGCTCTCTTCCTGTGTGCACGCAATGTAATGTAAGTAATCGTCAATCTTTCCAGTATTGACAAAACTCTTCCAAGAATCATAATTCTTCTTCATAAATGAGCCCCCTAACCATGATATTATGTCTGACTAAATTTACATTCTGTTTCTATCCCAAAATGCAAGTTATCACAAATCTGTACTATAATAAATTGGTACTTTTCAACATGATTTGTTATATCATTAGGTTTCCCATTTTGAAGCTGATTAAACTGGTCAGAATATCCCAGCTTCATTTATTAAGTTAGTACTTGACATTTTATAATAGTATCAAATAATACTATGTTCAGTTTACATCTGAGTTTATTCTCTCTATTCTTTTGGGTTATAGCCAAAGTTTTTCATAAGGATATCACTATCTCTCCAGTCCTTTTTCACTTTTACCCATAATTGAAGATTTACTTTACAATCAAGTAGATTTTCAATTTCTCTTCTTGCTTGTGAACCGATTTGTTTCAATTTGCTTCCACCTTTACCAATGATAATTCCCTTATGAGAATCTCGTTCGCAAACAATAGTAGCATCGATGTCAATCATTCCATTCCCATAATAGTCCTTGGGATTGGGTTTGTCACTTTTACTCTCCGGACGTTCTTTCATCTGATCAATGCTAACCGCTATACCGTGAGGAATTTCATCCTCCAGAAGATTAAGTGCTTTCTCTCTGATTAATTCTGCTACTATCTGGCGTTCCGGTTGGTCTGTAACGGTATCTTCATCGTAATACTGAGGTCCTTCCGGCATGTATTTATAGATTTCCTCCATCAATACTTTGGTATTCTCTCCCTTTAATGCTGATACTGGTATAATCTCTGAAAAGTTGCAGATATCCTTATACGCTGCAATAAAGGTCAAAAGTTGTTCTTTCTTAACCAAATCCATTTTATTTATAACTAAGAAAATAGGGGTTTTTACTTTACGTAACTGTTCTGCAATATGTTGTTCCCCTGCACCAATAAAGGTCGAGGGCTCCACTAACCAGAGAACTAAATCTACTTCATTAATAGTTCTCTCCGCCACATTGACCATATATTCACCCAACTTATTCTTCGCTTTGTGGATTCCAGGGGTATCGAGGAAAATAACCTGCCCTTGTTCATCTGTATATACCGTCTGTATTCTATTTCTTGTCGTCTGCGGTTTATCTGATGTAATGGCAATCTTTTGCCCAATTAATTGATTCATCAAGGTGGATTTTCCTACGTTTGGTCTTCCGATTAATGTGACAAACCCCGATTTAAACTTTGTATCCTTCATTCTTTACCTATACCTTTCTAACTTCTTATCCTTATTAGTATTTGAAAGCTTCGGTGATCCAATATAAATATTGAATCACCGGGCTTATGCCTTGTGTTACTTCATCAAACTCTTTATTTCTTTGAATAAATCCTTATTCTCTGTTATCTTACTTTCATTTCCTATGACACAGATGTTCCCAGCATCAAAGATTGCTCTCACGATTTTATGCAGCGCACGGATATCTTCAATTGTAACATTGAGGACTTCATCTCTTTCCTTTTGTAAGTCTGCTTCCGTTATTCCTGCAAGGTACATACTTAAGGATCTCTTTCCTTTGGATTGCGGTGTGAGCGGAGTGTCTAGGGTGCTGAAGGTTCCGATGATATATTTCGTTACATCTCTTTCTTCTGCAGTGAAGTTCATGACATAATCTGCTGTTTTCTCATAGATATTGTTTGTTTCTCTTAGGTTAGGGTCGCGGTAGGAGGTGAAATAAGCATCACCGTCAACGCCTGAGAAGCCACACATACAACCGTAAGCTCCGCCCTTCACTCGGATATTATTCCACAGATAATCATAGCTAAGGATTGTCTTTAATACCCTCAATGCTCCTGTATATTCAAAGCCAGCTTTCAAAAAATTACCTGTTCTCGCTACATACTGCACCTGCATTGCTGTCTTAAAGCCTTCGTTTAGACACTCCGGTTTTAGAGCTGAGGTATCATACGGTTTGAACAAACTACTCTCAGCTTCTACCTTTAGCGTATTGCCAAACACCGGAAGTTTTTCAGTAAAACGGCCAAAGCCCTCCTCATCCGCAGTGATGCTGACCATAAGATTATTCTTTGTAAATATTATTTGCATTAATTCTTTCATCTTAGTTATAGCTGTATCTGCCTTTGCCGCAAAATTCTCTGCAAGATCCTCAACAAATTTATAGAATGAAATACCAGTTGTAATTTCTTTATACAAACCATGTACGGAATAATAAGACATTGCGCGATCTACTGCTACAGAATGGCCAGAAGAATTAAAATGCATCTGCAGCTTGGATTTCATCTCATCCACAATTTCCTTTAACCGTTTTGCATCCTCAAACTTCGTCTGGAACAGCATTTCTTCTATCAGACGGAACGCATCTGGTAGTTTATCATACAATACCTTTGTTGTAAATTCAAATACCGGATAATATTTCTCTGAACTTCCTTTAATTGAAAAACTTCTTATATTAGTAGATATTCCACCGGTGTGAATATTCACTTCATTGGATAAATCTAAATAAGTGTAATTCTTCGTATCCACATAGCCAAGAACAAAGGATAATAGTGAAGCATAGGGTAACAGCTCCTTGGGAACGTCCTTAACATCAAATAAAAGTCGAAGATAGGCAATTTTATTGGTATACCCATTGTGATGGATTACCTTGATTCCTTCAACTGTATGCTCTTCATTGGATAATGGTTGAATTTCTCTTTGGATATCCTCGCGGGTTAACAACGGAATCATTTCCAGTTCTTCCTTCGTAGAAGGTATTTCCTGATATTCCTCCAACTGCTTGGTTTCTGCAACCAATTTAATGATTTGATCCTTAGAAAGGGTAGCTTTATATGCAGCTAGTTTTTGCTTCAGCTTTTCCTCTTTTTCTGTATTAAGTCCCGATTTCGGCTTTAAAATAACGATAGAAGAATGTAAATTCTCTAATAAATATTCCTTTATGGTCTTCTCATAATAACCGGTTCCGATTTTGTCCTTTAAGAACTCATACCCAACCGTATCTTTTAGATGAAGGAAGGGTTTCTTATCATCATGAAGCCAACTGCTCATGCTACGTAATCCGTATAATAATCCCTTCGGAAATTGACCATAATCTGCTTCTCTATATTTGAACTCATAGAAATTGATTGCTGCTTGTAAGGATTTTTCCTCAAGTCCATTCGCTACCAAATTAGAGAGTACATCACGGATAATACCGATAAATTGATCTTTTTTCTCCTCTTCGGAATTCTTTGCAATAATTGTAAAGGTGGGCTGCAGGATTTCGTCCTCATAGCCACCCAGAATATCTTTGCCAATACCTGCATCAAGCAGTGCCTTCTTTATTGGAGCACCTGGTGCCTGCAGTAATACATAATCAAGAACTTGGAATGTGAGTGCCAATTCCTTATCCAAAGAATTACCGATCACTGTATTCAAGCTAAGATACGTATTATCTTCACAGGTCTCTTCTTCGCTTAAGGAAAAGAAGGCTTCCACTTCCCTCATTGTAGTAAAGCTTTTCTGTAGCTTGACCTCAGAAGCAACCTCAAGATGGTCATATTGATTAAGGTACTCTTTATCCAACCAATCCAAACGTTCCGTAAAATCCATATCCCCGTATAGATAGATATAGCTATTGGAAGGGTGGTAATACGTTTTATGAAAGTCAATAAACTCTTCATAGGAGAGTTCCGGAATAAATTCAGGATCTCCCCCTGACTCTACACCATAGGCGGTCTCAGGGAACAATGAGCTTTGGATTAATCGATACAATTGCGATTCTGGAGAGGAAAATGCCCCCTTCATCTCATTGTATACTACACCGTTGTATTTTAACTCGGCATCTTCACTTTCCAGTTCATAATGCCAGCCTTCCTGACGGAAGATTTCATTTCTCTTATATATATTTGGATATAATACTGCATCCATATAAACATGCATCAAATTCTTAAAATCCTGCTCATTGATACTTGCAACAGGATAAACAGTTTTATCCGGGTAAGTCATTGCATTTAAAAATGTATTCAGTGATCCCTTTGCGAGCTCAACAAATGGATCCTTTGCCGGGAAATTCTTTGATCCACATAGCACGGAATGCTCAATAATATGGGCAACACCTGTGCTGTTTGCAGGTGGTGTTCGAAACCCAATAGAAAACACTTTATTATTATCATCATTTGCAATTAAAGCAACCCTTGCTCCTGTTTTCTTATGAACTAATACGGTTCCAAGTCCATTTAAATCTTCCAATTTTTCCTCAAATATAAATTCATATGAGGAAGGAATAGTATATTTCATGATATTAACCTCCATCCATTTATATCTTACACAACGAACTCAGACTTTGTCCTCGCTTCGCTATTATATGAATAAGTATGGTAATTTATAGTATGTGCTTATTCATAATAACATAAAAATATTGATTTGTCATTTCTTACCTTGTGAATAATATTTCTTAAATTTATTAAACACAAGGGTAAATTTTTATAGAAAATATCATATCCTAGAACTTAATGGAGGTTACAGGATAACTTTCGATAAAAGAGGCACATTATGCGCCTTGAATCTCGTTCATAAGTATACGAGTTTGTACCATAATATAGCATAACTTATTTGACAATTATAACGATTTATGTTAAATTTATACTATCATTACTAATAGTGGTAATGCAATTTTAATTATGTTTTTAGGAGGCTTTTTATGAAAACGGGAACAGTAAAATGGTTTAATGCTAAAAAGGGTTTTGGTTTTATTTCTGACGAAGAAGGAAACGATGTATTTGTACATTTTTCAGCACTTCAGATGGACGGATTTAAAGTTCTTGAAGAAGGCGAGAAGGTTCAGTTTGAAGTTGTTAAGGGCGATAAGGGACCGCAGGCTGCAAACGTAACCAGATTATAATCAGCAACGACTTAAAGTAAATTTTATATATAGGTAACTTTATTCGAAGTTGTCATAGGATGTAGCATACATAAAAAAGTAGGGATGAGAAATTGATTTATCAATTTTTCATCCCTTTTAAATTACTTCTGTAGATAAATTATTCTAATCTTTAAAGTCCTTATTAATGTTTAAAATGTCTCATTCCCGTAAAGATCATCGCAATCCCATATTCATTACATTTATGAATGGAGTCTTCGTCCCTGCCTGCACCACCTGGTTGGATAATCGCTGTTATTCCTGCCTGATGTGCAGCCTCTACGCAATCATCAAAGGGAAAGAAAGCATCGGATGCAAGTACAGCCCCCTCAGTTACTCCCTCACCGAGTAGCTCCACTGCGTGCTCAATGGATTGCTTGGTTGGCCAGATACGGTTTACTTGTCCCGGTCCAATTCCGATGGATTGCTTATCTTTCGCTAAGGCAATACCATTGGACTTTACGAACTTCACAACACGCCACGCAAACTTAAGATCTTCCAGTTCTTTTGCGGAAGGAGCACGGTCGGTTACAACTTTTAGCTCTTCTTCATTATATATCTTGCTATCAATCGTCTGAACAATCAAACCACCGTTTACTTTCTTTAAGTCATATGCATTTTCATCCTGAGGTACTTCGATATCCGCTAACTGCAGCACTCTGATATTCTTCTTAATTGTTAACACTTCCAGTGCTTCTTTTTCATAAGAAGGCGCAACCACAACCTCCAGAAAGATATTCTTCATTTCGTCCGCCATTGCCAAGGTTACTTCACGGTTTATTACAACGATACCACCGAAGATGGAGGTCTTATCTGCCTCAAAGGCCTTCTTCCAGGCATCATATATATTATCTGCACTACCAACACCGCAAGGATTACCATGTTTACAAGCTACAACGGTTGGTTCAGTGAATTCCTTTAACAACTCCAACGCACCATTGGTATCATTGATATTATTGAAGGATAATTCCTTACCATTTAACTGAACAGCATCGGTGATGGATCCCTTCTTCTTACCAATTTCACGGTAGAAGGCTGCGGACTGATGGGGATTCTCACCATACCTCATATCCTGTACCTTTTCAAATGTCATGGTTAAAGTCTCCGGAAGTGCTTTATCATTTCTCTGTTTCTTTAAATAATCTGCGATCATCGTGTCATAGGAAGAGGTATGCATAAATACTTTCTGCATCAGGTAAAACTTCGTATCCAGCGATACCGCTTTGTTCTCTTTTAATTCGGATAATACCTTCTCATAATCCCTCGGGTCAACTACTACAGCAACATCCTGATAATTTTTGGCTGCGGAACGAAGCATGGTCGGACCGCCGATATCAATATTCTCAACTGCCTCTCCACGAGTTACATTATCTTTTAAAATGGTTGCCTTAAAAGGATATAAATTAACGATAACAACATCAATTGTCTCAATATTTAAGTCTGCTAATTGTTTCATATGGGAAGGATTGCTTCTCATTGCAAGTAAACCTGCATGTACCGTAGGATGAAGTGTCTTAACTCGACCATCCAGGCATTCCGGAAAACCGGTAAGCTCTGAAATCTCAATTGCCGGAACTCCTGATTCCTTTAATTTACCGTAGGTTCCTCCGGTGGAAATAATCTCAATTCCTAAGGAAACCAATTCTCTGGCAAAGTCTACAATCCCTGTTTTGTCCGATACGCTGATTAAAGCTCTCATGCTCTCTCTCCTTTTCATTCTTGTATCTTTTTATTACGATTATCTTTTTTTATAGTTATCTTTTCATTCGATTATCTTTATTATTAAATTATAAGAAAATTTTACACTAATAAAGAAATGATTACAATTCATATATACTAATGTATCTTATTGTTATTTCTAATATATAATAATGACATTACTTCATGATATTGATGTTGCAATCATATGGAAATTATACTATAATTCGTTAGGAACTTATATGTATCATTTACAAAGTAAGCAAATGGAGGTAAATATGAAACGGTTTAAAATTACAGATTTGTTGATAGGGATTATTTTCACCCTGCTTTTTATCTCACTGGCTGTTGTGATTACCATCAATTTTAGGCCCTTATATTATATGGATATTAATCTTTTAAATATAGAAGCGGACTCCGGTTTTTCAAAAAATGTTATTTTGGAAAATTATAATGCGTTGATTGATTATTCCTCTCCATTCTTTAAAGAAGCACTCGTATTTCCTACTTTAGCTGCTTCTGCGAGTGGTCTTCAGCATTTTATCGAAGTTAAGAATATTTTTACTAGTTTCTATGTTCTAGGTGCCATTACATTAATCTTAGGAATTATAATAATTATACAAAAAAGCAAGAAGAACGATTTCAGTTATTTACTTGTATCAGCAATCACGGCAATTATCTTGCCATCACTGCTTGGTTTTTTCCTGTTTTTAGACTTTGATAGAGCCTTTGTTATATTTCATAAGATATTTTTCAAAAATGATTATTGGCTCTTCGATCCATCGACAGATCCGGTTATTACAATACTTCCGGATGCTTTTTTCCTACATTGTGCATTGTTAATTATCCTTATTGTTTTATTGTTCAGCATTCTGTTTATTTCAGTATATTTTTGGAAGAAACGTCGTTTAAGTATTAAGTATCGCAGAAATAAGGGGTTGAAACTCTAATTTTACAAGAATATTACTTTATCTTTTCGTCGATAATTGTTATGATGTGTTTGTATATAAGATGAATAGGAACACCCTTTCACTTATCATAAATTATAAGATCCACTAATTAAAATTTTTATATTTTCTATTGTTCATTTACATTAAAGGAGTAATAAGTATGAGAAAAACTAAAATCATTTGTACCCTAGGACCTTCCACCGATAAAGATAACGTTTTAAAAGAGTTAATTATTGCGGGAATGGATGTTGCCCGTTTTAACTTCTCACATGCCGATCATGAGGAACATCTTGGAAGATTGACCAAAATAGAGCAATATCGGAAAGAACTTAATCTTCCGATTGCTACTCTATTGGATACAAAGGGTCCTGAAATCCGCATCTGTACTTTTAAAGATAATCAAAAAGTTCAGTTGGTTGAGGGACAGACCTTCACTTTAACATCCCGCCCTGTGGAAGGCGATGAGACTCAGGTTTCCATCAGCTATCCAAACTTAATCTATGATATAGAAGTAGGTACTACAATCCTGATTGACGACGGCTTAGTTGAAATGACCGTAACGGAAATCACTGCTACTGATATCATTTGTGAAGTAAAAAATAATGGTGTCATTTCAAATAACAAGGGTGTAAATGTTCCTGGCGTTCATTTGTCCATGCCTTTTGTTAGTGATAAAGACCGCGATGATATTTTATTTGCAATAACACATCATTATGATTTCATTGCTGCATCATTCGTTAGAACTGCAGAAGACGTCAAAGAAATCCGCAAGATGCTAATTAAACATAATTCCCAAACAAAAATAATTGCAAAAATCGAGAATTTACATGGTGTAGAGCACATTGATGAAATAATTGAAGCTGCGGATGGTATTATGATAGCCCGCGGTGATATGGGTGTTGAGATTCCTTATGAAGAAGTACCTGTTATCCAAAAAATGATTATCAAAAAAGTATATAATAGCGGTAAACAAGTAATCACTGCAACGCAAATGTTAGATTCCATGATGAAGAATCCGAGACCAACCAGAGCGGAGACTACAGACGTAGCGAATGCGATCTACGATGGAACGAGTGCTATTATGTTATCTGGTGAGACCGCTGCAGGAAAATATCCTGTTGAATCACTTAAAACAATGATTAAGATTGCGATACGTGCTGAAGAGGACATTGATTATAAAAAACGTTTCCGTCTGCAGGATGTATGCCAATGTCCTGATATAACGGACGCTATCTCCCGTGCAACCGTAACAACTGCACACGATTTAAATGCAAAAATGATCCTTACCGTTACAACCTCAGGAAAAACAGCCCGTATGGTTTCACGTTATCGTCCGGCTTGCCAAATTCTTGGTTGCACAACAGATCCTGTCGTTTGCAGACAATTAAATATGGCTTGGGGTGTTACCCCTCTTCTTATCGCTGTAGAACATGATACCTTTGAATTATTTGACCATGCAATACAGGCTGTTGAGGATGCAGGCTATCTAGCAGATGGAGAACTTGCCGTATTGACCGCAGGTGTGCCTTTGGGCATCTCAGGTACCACCAATATTATAAAGGTACAAATAGCAGGAAGTAAGTATTAATTCATGACTGCAAAATGCTTGCATTTTGCAGTATACGCTTTCTAGATAGTTGCAAGTGCTGACATTTCATGTTAAGATACTATTATTGTTAATATATGGCCATTTAATTAAGTTTCAAAAGAGGCATTTTATTTACATTTTAGTAGAAAGGAAGCTACATATGAAAAAGCAGGACTATTTAAAATGGGATGAATACTTTATGGGTATCGCGCTTCTTTCAACGGAACGCAGTAAGGATCCCAGCACCAGTGTGGGTGCCTGTATCGTAAGCGAGGACAACAAAATACTCTCAGTAGGTTATAATGGAATGCCAATTGGCTGTTCTGATGATGATTTCCCCTGGGAGCGAGAAGGCGATAATCTGGACACCAAGTATTTTTATGTATGTCATGCCGAATTCAATGCAATCCTTAATTACACCGGAACTCATATGAAAGGTGCAAAAATATATACTACCTTGTTCCCCTGCAATGAATGCACCAAGGCTATTATTCAAAAAGGTATCTCTGAGATTATCTACAGAAGTGACAAATATGCTACCTCAGATTCTGTAGTTGCAGCGAAGCGTATGTTGAATGCCTCTGGAGTGAAGTACAGGCAGTATGTTCCGATTGAAAAAGATATCGTGATTTCTCTTTAAAAAGTTCTTTATAGTTTAATAAAGATAAACGAGGCTGTTATATAAGGTTCTATCTCTACTATGTTTCCATTCATAGTAAAGACATTACTTTATAAAACAGCCTCGTATTAATTTGGTTATTATAACTATAATATGAATTCTTCTCTATCCCTTTGCATTCTCCTTTATTAGGCCTACTTTCAGCATAACATCCTCTTTAAATGCCTCCCAAGCATCCTCATGTTCCACAAAATAAAGTGGGCAGAGTTTCCCTGTTATATCATAATGCCGGATTATATCCTTTTTCTTCAAATCAAATTCTACACACAGCGCAGCAGTAAGTGAAACTAAAGAAGCATACGTCTCAGCATTAAAAATTCCCGTTTCATCCATATGACAGCATTCAATTGCTATCGTATCGTCATTTCGTTCATTCGAGGCATAGGAAACTTCATTCAAAGGGATGCATTGAAGAATTTCTCCTTCCAAACCAATGATATAGTGACTGCTGGCAGAGGTTGTCTTCTTGGTAGCCAAGCCCTCAAAATAACTTCGATTATTATCTGCAGTGGATCCGGGATTAGCCGTATAGTGGATTACAACTCCATTAATTCTTTTTAATTGCGTCTGTGGCCTTGAATAAGGATTTGGTGTAAGAAATCGATTTTGGATTTCAGTCCCATTAGGCAAAGTCACCATAATTTCTTCCTTTCCAACATTGTTGGAACCAAAATTGCCATATAGAATATTGCTGATGAAATATATTGAAAATACAATGATAACTATCATTAGTATAATTACGGTCGTCATCAAAACAGTTCTTTTGAGTCTTTTTCTTCTGTGCCACTCTTCTCTTGTTAGTCTTTTTCTCATTTTTACACCTATCTCAAAGTTATTTCATTTACTAAAATAACTGTGACTTTTGCTATTCATTTTACAATTATACCGCCCTTCGGCAATAAGCAAAACTCACCACTGATTTTATATACTCCCTATGTTTATTTGATAATTTCATACCTTTATAATTGTATTTATTTGTGAAGGGAATGTCAATTAAAAATGAAATAAAATAGGTAATATAGACCTATTTACCATAATGAAATTATGTTTAAAAGCTTTCACTATATAAGCACAGTCTTTTATTTCATATCGCAGAATACACACGATCATATATATTATCAACTTATATACGATACTAAGTCAATAAAATATGCTCCCCTGATAGAAACAGTCTATTTTCACTGTTATTTACAAGAAGAGCATATTAATTATATTTGAAATTCCTATCAAATTAAATTATTCTTCAACACTATAATTCGGAGCTTCCTTGGTGATATGGATGTCATGGGGATGACTTTCCTTTAAAGAAGCGGCAGTTATCTTCACAAACTTGCTGTTGTCTTGTAGATCAACAATATCCTTTGCACCACAGTAGCCCATGCCGGATCTTAATCCACCGATTAACTGGAATACGGTATCTTCTACTGTACCCTTGTAAGCTACTCGTCCTTCTACACCTTCCGGAACCAATTTCTTGGCATCGGTCTGGAAATAGCGATCTTTGCTTCCTTTTTCCATTGCGGCAATAGATCCCATGCCACGATATACTTTGTACTTTCTTCCTTGGAACAGTTCAAAGGTTCCCGGGCTCTCATCGCAGCCTGCAAAGATACTACCCATCATACATACATTTGCGCCTGCAGCCAGTGCCTTTGTTATATCTCCTGAGTATTTAATTCCACCATCTGCAATGATTGGAACTCCATAGCTCTTAGCAGTTTCATAAGCATTCATAATCGCTGTAATCTGTGGTACACCAATACCTGCAACAACTCTTGTAGTACAGATAGATCCAGGCCCAATACCAACCTTTACAGCATTTACACCAGCTTTGATCAAATCTACGGTTGCTTCGCCAGTAGCAACATTACCAGCAATAATCTGAACCTCAGGGTAAGTGTCTCGAACCTGTTTCACAACCTTAAGTACATTAGCGGAATGGCCATGAGCTGTATCAATAACAATGGCATCTACCTTAGCCTTTACCAGTGCATCTACTCGTTCTAATATATTATTCGTAATTCCGACTGCTGCTGCACACAAGAGACGTCCCTGTGCATCCTTTGCAGACAACGGATATTTGATCTGTTTTTCAATATCTTTAATTGTAATTAAACCTTTTAAGTTTCCTTCTGCATCAACGATCGGGAGTTTTTCTTTTCTAGCCTTCGCTAAGATTTTCTTTGCTTCGTCCAGAGTAATTCCTTCCTTGGCAGTAATTAACCCTTCCGTGGTCATTGATTCACTAATCTTCTTAGAAAAGTCAGTCTCAAACTTTAAGTCACGGTTTGTGATAATACCCACCAGCTTCTTACCATTAACGGTAATCGGAACGCCTGATATTCGATATTTTCCCATTAAATCATTGGCATCCTGCAAGGTATGTTCCGGAGATAGATAAAATGGATCGGTGATTACGCCATTCTCTGAACGTTTCACCTTGTCTACCTCTTCTGCTTGTTCCTCTATTGACATGTTTTTATGAATAACACCGATACCCCCCTGTCTAGCCATAGCGATTGCCATCCGGTTCTCTGTAACAGTATCCATTCCGGCACTCATCAAGGGGATATTTAGTTTAATTGTTTTGGTCAGGTAAGTTGATAAGTCAACTTGATTGGGTGTCACCTCGGAGTAAGCAGGTACTAACAGCACGTCATCAAATGTAATTCCTTCACCGATAATTTGTCCCATTTTTTTAATCTCCTCACTTTCTTATTAATAAAATTAGATTTTTAAAAGTATAACGAATATTCCTTGTATTGTCAACCATGAAAAATGCAAATTAAGTTACTTCTATACGGATATAAAAAAACTGACTATGTCCTCCATTTTATTCCCGTATTCAAAGAGGATGTTTCAAACAGCCATATTATATGCACCATTTGATACACCCTCTACTTGATCCTATTATTATTTATTTAATATTGAGCAATTTTTCTTGGACTTTTCTGTCTCATCATAGTGATCATTTTTTCCGTTGGTTCAAAAGTAATACGATATTTCTTATCTTCTACACTTGCGATTATAATATATGGCTTACTTGTCTTGTCTCCTGAAGAGAAGTCCTTCTTCTCATATTGAACATAAGTATAACCATCCAGGGCATGAGAGCCTTCTGGTGCAACAATTTCCATCTGTTCCATATCAACACGTAAAATTGTCTTACGTTTTGCTTTCCCGGTAATTCTATCAAAATCAAGCTGACCATCTACAAATACATATTCATATTCCACATTCAACTTTGGAAAAAGAAAAACCAGAACTACTATAATTACTACGCCACCAATACCAAATACTCCCCCTAAAAGCATGAGTAAGATTCCCACAACAATTCCAACAATCATAAGTGTCCGAAGACCCAATATTGTCATGTTATCCTTTCTCTTTACACCTGCCTCTGCATACAACTGATTCATTCTATACCTCCTTAAACTTCTACAGTCCAGTTATGGTTATCATTTATTCTTCCTAATTGAATTCCTGTAATAGTATCATATAGTTTCTGACTTATTGCTCCGATACCACCATCTTGTACCTGCATAATCCTATCTTCCCAACGAAGCTGGCCTACCGGTGATACCACTGCTGCAGTTCCGGTTCCCCACACCTCTTCTAAGGTACCATTTTGATATGCATCGTATATTTCATCAATTGATATTTTGCGTTCTTCTGTCGGTAAACCCCATTCTCTACAAAGGCCAAGTACGGAATCTCTTGTCACACCCGGCAAAATACTACCATTTAATTCTGGAGTTATGACCGATCCGCCAATTTTGAAGAAGATATTCATAGCACCAACCTCTTCAATATATTTTCTATGAACTCCATCTAACCATAATACTTGAGAATATCCTTCTTCATGAGCTTTCACTTGAGATTTCATTGAAGCCACATAATTCGCTCCCGTCTTAGCTTCACCAATGCCACCTTTTACAGCTCTAACAAATTCATCCTCAATCCAAATTTTAACTGGATTTAGTCCTTCCGGATAATATGCTCCAACCGGTGAAAGAATGATCAGGAAGGAATAACTGTCGGAGGGTCTAACACCTAGAAATGGGTCGGTTGCAATAATGAAGGGTCTGATGTAAAGAGAAGTTCCCTCTTTCGTCGGTATCCATGCTTCATCTACTTTTACTACTGCTTTTATCGCTTGCAGAAAATCCTCCTCCGGTATTTCCGGGATACAGATTCTGCGATTCGTTTTATTCGCTCTTTCAATATTTTTACCAGGACGGAATAATAAGATCTTGCCCTCATCCGTTTTATATGCTTTTAAGCCTTCAAACATTTCCTGACCATAATGGAATACCATAGCAGAAGGTTCCAAATTGAGTGGCTGATACGGTATCACTCGAGGGTCAAACCAACCTTTTCCTGTCTCATAGTTCATGACAAACATATGATCCGTAAAAATGGTTCCAAATTTCAAAGGATCCTCTGCTCCTGGTAATACCTTTGGGGTTTTCGTCTTCTCAATTTTAATATCAAGCATTCTTATCATCCTTCCTTTTCTTTCATCCCATGACTTCATTATAAACGGCATAGGCTACCATTTTTTTGTATATCCTCTATAGTAGTCTTACTTTACTGATTTTTCAAGTATTTTTTCACTTATTTTATCCATTTCATAAGGTTTTAATAAATTTCGAATGATACAAATTTATTATAATTAAAAGTTTACCATGGCTAGTGCAATAAGACTAAATTATGTTCCTATTTCTTTCTCTCGTACCTACAAAATACATATGGAAGATCATAATAAGTCTGCTCTTCGGCCTCATCTACTAATTCCCACTCCTGCATCTCATCTAAATTCGGAAAATAAGTATCAGCTAAGTAAGCATAATCAATTTTTGTTATATAAGCTACATCACAATAAGGAAGCATTTGTTTATAAATACTTGCACCCCCTATCACATAGATATCCTCTGTGGTATAATTCTTCGTCGCCTCCAAGACCTCCTCAATGCTATTAACTACTAAGGTATCCTTCACTTTAAAATCTTTATTTCGTGAGATAACGATATTAATTCTATCCTTCAATGGGAGCCCACTTGGAAAGGTCTCTAACGTGCTTCTTCCCATAATAACAACATTATTGGTTGTCACATCTCGAAAGAAACGCATATCCGCAGGAATGCTTACCAAAAGTTTATTCTGATAACCGATAGCCCAATTATTGTCTACAGCAGCGATTAAATTCATTTATTACTCCTTCTTTCTTCTATTCCTACTTCTTACTACCTCAAGTTATATTAATTCCATTACTTCTCTATAACTATTTGCTTTCAGCAGTTCCTAATTTTGTTTATTTCAGCTCTATTTATTTCTGCTCTATTTATTTCAGCTCTAACTAGTTCTGTTTATTTCAACTCAAATTATTTCTTTATACTTCATAACCAACTGTTTCTGATTTCACTATTATACTGCTACCGGAATATTCTCCACCTTCGGTCCAAATTTATAATCTCTTAATTCAAAATCATCGACGGTAAATTCATAGAAATCCTTCACCTCGGGATTCATCCAGAACGTTGGCGCATCAAAGGTGGGACGCTCGATTAATTCCTTAATAATAGGGATATGTCTATCATAAATATGTGCATCTGCGATCACATGCAACAACTCTCCCACCTCATAACCACAGACCTGCGCCAGCATATGCACAAGAACCGCATACTGGCATACATTCATACTATTTGCAGCAAGAATATCGTTGGATCGTTGATTCAAAATAGCATTCAAAACAAGTTTATCGCTATCCTTCTTCTTCGTAACATTGAAGGTCATGCTATAAGCACAGGGATAGAGGTTCATCTCCTGTAAGTCCTGATGAACATAGATATTCGTCATAATCCTTCTGCTGTAGGGATTATTCTTCAAATCGTAAATAACACGGTCAACCTGATCCATCTCACCTTCTTTGTAACTATGCTTTACTCCGAGCTGATAACCGTAGGCTTTTCCGATGGATCCTGTTTCATCTGCCCAACTGTCCCAGATATGGCTATTTAAATCATTCACATTATTCGACTTCTTCTGCCAGATCCAAAGAATCTCATCAATTGAAGTCTTTATCGCTGTTTTTCGCAAGGTTAGTGCCGGAAATTCCTTCGATAAATCATATCGATTAACAACACCAAATTTCTTGATTGTATAGGCAAAGGAGCCATCCTCCCATTTTGGCCTAACCTTCTCTCCTTCGGTACTGACACCGTTTTCTAATACATCTTTGCACATCGTTATAAAAATGTTATCTGCTAAACTCATAATCAATTCCTCCTTTGGAGGATTTTCCCTCCCGGCTTTTCTTATCTCAATATATTATTGTATTTCAGTGATATTTTCTAAGCAAAAAAATGAATGAAATAAGATTCTATTAATTATTAATTGTACCTCACATAAACAGGCAAGGCAACAAAATTATTATCTTTTTCCTACTTATAGATTACATTTCAATAAAATATCGAGTAATAAAACTTCGTTAAAAAGTCCTCAGGCCTGTAATAATATGCTTCCCTTGTAGTAGATGGACGGATATTATTCGTCCGTCTGTTACAAAGGAACTATATCATTCAAAACCTAAGGACTTTATAAATTAATCATTATAATTTATATCTTAATTTACAAACAAATCAATTGCTCCTCAGCAAAAAGTTTAATGTTAGAAGCATTTACATGTTTCTTAGCTGTGCCAGCTTTAATCTCTACGAGCGTAGGCGCTTGCATAATACGGAAGTTCCTTGCTAAATCCGGATTTTCTTCCGCATCTACGATTGCGTAAGTCATATCCTTTAAATATTCCTTTGCCGCGCGACAGTTCGGGCAAGTCTTCGTGGTAAAGAGATACAAACCGTCTTCCATTTGAATTGTTTCTTCGGCAACTCTATCCGCCTTTTGGCTAACATTTGATTGCTTTTCTCCAGACTGTTCCGTATTATATAGTTTTCTATTCTTATATTCCTGTGCCTTGCCTTCATTCCAATTTTGAACCGGACGATAATAGCCAGTAATACGGCTATAAACCTCAGCTTTTTCACCACAGTGAGGACAGGTAAACTGCTCTCCAATCAAATATCCGTGCGTTTTACATACGGAATAAGTAGGTGAAAGCGTATAATAAGGCAGCTTATAATTACTTGCAATTGCCTTTACCAGTTTTGCTGCTGCTTCCCAATCCGGAAGCTTTTCGCCAAGGAATGCATGAAATACAGTACCTGAGGTATAAAGCGTCTGCAAAGCATCTTGAATATCCAGAGCTTCAAAGATATCCTCCGTATAACCTACCGGTAAATGAGAGCTATTAGTATAATAAGGGGTATCTCCTTCTTTTCCTGCTGTTTTGATATCAGACCAACGCTTTTTATCCGCTTTTGCAAGACGATATGTCGTAGATTCCGCTGGTGATGCTTCCAAGTTATATAAATCGCCATATTCTTCCTGATAATCGGATAGACGATCTCTCATATAATTCAAAGTCTTTTCAGCAAATTCTTTTGTCTTAGTATGCGTCATATCCTCGCCAAGCCATTTTGCATTCAAGCCTACTTCATTCATACCAATTAAGCCGATTGTGGAGAAATGGCTTTCAAAGGATCCTAAATAATGCTTCGTATAGGGATATAAGCCTTCCTCAAGAAGTTTTGTAATAACTCCTCTTTTTACCCTTAAGGAACGTGCAGAAATATCCATCATTCGGTTCAAACGTCCGAAGAACTCATTTTCATCTGCTGATAAATAAGCAATTCTAGGCATATTAATTGTTACAACGCCAACCGAGCCTGTGCTTTCACCGGAACCAAAGAATCCTCCGGTCTTCTTGCGGAGTTCTCTAAGATCAAGACGAAGTCTGCAGCACATAGAACGTACATCGCTCGGTTCCATATCACTGTTAATATAATTCGAGAAATACGGAGTTCCGTATTTTGCTGTCATTTCAAATAACAAACGATTATTTTCGGTATCGGACCAATCAAAATCCTTTGTAATAGAATAGGTCGGAATCGGGTATTGGAAGCCTCTACCGTTTGCGTCACCTTCAATCATAATTTCGATAAACGCTTTATTCACCACATCCATTTCTTTCTTACAGTCTTTGTATTTAAAATCTACTTCTTTACCACCAATTACGCATGGTAATTCAGCAAGATCGTTCGGTACTGTCCAATCAAGTGTAATATTGGAGAATGGCGCTTGTGTACCCCAACGACTGGGCGTATTTACACCATATACGAACGATTGGATACACTGCTTTACTTCTTTGTATGTTAAATTATCTACCTTTACAAAAGGTGCTAAATAGGAATCAAAAGAAGAAAATGCCTGTGCTCCAGCCCATTCGTTCTGCATAATTCCTAAGAAATTAACCATTTGGTTGCAAAGGGTTGATAAGTGACTTGCAGGGGAAGATGTAATCTTACCAGGGATTCCGCCTAATCCGTCCTTAATTAATTGCTTTAAAGACCACCCGGCGCAGTATCCGGTTAACATGGATAAATCGTGCAAATGGATGTCCGCATTACGGTGAGCATTTGCAATCTCTTCGTCATATACTTCAGATAACCAATAGTTCGCAGTAATTGCTCCCGAATTATGTAATATAAGACCGCCTACGGAATAAGTAACCGTTGAGTTTTCTTTTACTCTCCAATCTTCTTCATTCACGTAGTTGTTTACGATTTCCTTATAATCTAGAATTGTGGATTTCATGTTACGGATTTTTTCTCGATTTTTACGATATAAAATGTATGCTTTTGCCACCTCAGTATATCCGGTTTGCTCCAAAACATTTTCCACGCTATCCTGAACGTCCTCTACATGTATAAGTTCATCCTGAATCTTTTTCTGAAAATCCGAAGTCACACGAAGTGATAATAAACTAATTATCTCCTCTGTGTAAAACTTTTCTGTTGCTTTGAAGGCTTTTGTTATAGCTTCACTGATTTTTTTTAGGTCGAATCCGGCAACCTGGCCATCTCTTTTTATAACGTTAATCATCTGTAACATATCTCCCTTCCCGCTTCTCACTTAGTTGTATTCTATACGCTAACTTTATGTTTCAATAGTACCAGAATTCACCATAATAGTCAACACAAAAATACTAGATATATGTGAGTATTTTCATCTTCACACTATATCTAGTATTTTAATTTAGTAATTAATACCTATAAAGAATTCTTTATAAATAGCCGACAAGCTTAAAATTATGGGTATTTTGAAACTTTTGCCTATTGACTTACAGACTCTGTAATACATCCTTTGGTACATATGCCTTTACAAAAATACCATCCTGCTGGTATTCTTCCTCTAGCAGCTGACCATATTTTCGAATGACTTGAATTTTACCTGCATCCTCGTAGGAAAACACTTTTTCGAGTAACACTTTTCGTTCATTCAATACCTTTTCAATTACATTCAGTAAGTTGTCAACCTCCATACCCGTTTTTGCAGATATTTTAATGGTGTAATCTGCTTTAAAATCTTTTAATACTTGGTCCGATTCCAACTTATCTTGTTTATTAAAAGCAGTAATGATTATTTTATCTTGAATTCCTAAATTATTTAAGGTTTCATATACAATATGCATCTGACGATCCACATCCGGATTAGAGCTATCTACCACATGAAGAATAATATCGGAATATTTCGCTTCCTCTAACGTACTGCGAAAGGATTCCACCAAATGATGGGGGAGTTTTCGAATAAATCCAACCGTATCCGTAACCAAGATCTGTTGTCCGCTTTCTAGTGTTAAATTTCTAGTTGTTGGATCTAGTGTAGCAAAAAGCTTATTTTCCTCTAATACTCCAGCATGGGTCAAATAATTAAGCAAGGTCGACTTTCCTGCATTGGTATATCCAACAATTGCAATCACCGGAATGCGATTTCTACTTCTTAAGTTTCTTGCAGTCTCTCTGTTTTGTTTGACCTCCTCCAGCTCCTGTCTTAGTTGATTAATTCTATCCTTAACTAATCGACGGTCCATTTCCAGCTTCTTCTCACCCGGACCCTTGGTACCAATACCACCGCCTAGTCTGGATAGTGAATTACGAAGACCGATCAATCTGGAAGATCTATATTTTAACTGGGCCAATTCTACTTGAATTTTGCCCTCCTTTGTGGAGGCACGGCTTGCAAAAATATCAAGAATGATTACAGTACGGTCAAGAACCTTCATCTGTAAGGCATCCTCAAGATTCCTCAACTGTGTTGGTGTAAGCTCATCGTCACATACCACACCGGTAGCACCGGTTTCTACTGCAAGTGCTTTCACTTCATCTATCTTGCCTTTTCCAATATAAGTACCATGATGTATACTTTCCCTATTTTGAATAATCTTTCCTACGGTTAAGGCTCCCGCTGTAGCCGCTAATTCTTCCAATTCATCTAGAGACTCTTTTGTATCATCACTATCTGAAGCAGCGACCGCCACTAAGACAAACCGTTCTTCCACTTCTTTTATATCAAACATATCCGCCATTTATAACAACCTCATTTCCTAGTTCTTCCTAAGCGAATTTATAATTCGCCTTCACCCGTAAATATAAGGATGAATTTCCACCGGAATTCATTCTTTTATTTACCAAGAATTCAGCTATGCTGAATTCTTTTTTCACACTAACCCAGCATGGCCACACTGTGGCCGCTAATGCTGATGAACAACTGTAAATATAAGGATGAATTTCCACTAGAATTCATTCTTATATTTACCAAGAATTCAGCTATGCTGAATTCTTTTTTCATACTAACCCAGCATGGCCACACTGTGGCCGCTAATGCTGATGAATAACTGTAAATAAAAGGATGAATTTCCACTGGAATTCATTCTTATATTTACCAAGAATTCAGCTATGCTGAATTCATTATCTACTCTGCTGCACCATCAATTAATCTCGTATCTATAAACTCTTCTTCTCTTAAGGCTTTTAAATCGTCCGGATATCTCGTAAGGTATTCCTCGATTTTTTCCTTGGCTTTATCAAACATACCCATACATTCATAAGCAATGATTTCATTCTTCATCAAAACCTGTATTGTATCTGCATGATTGTAAGCAATTCCTTTTTCTAAATATTTAATCGCATTATTATAATCTCCTGATTTAATTAGACAGGAAGCGATTTGATTATATACATTGGGAGTTAAAATCTCCCCCTCTTTGATAAAGGTTTCATAATAATAAATTGCTTTGGGGTAATCCTTCTGTATTCGGTATATCTCTCCGATATAGTAATAAGCCTCTGTAAAACCATTCGCAAATCCTTCACTTAACTCGGATAACGCTGTTTCATAGTTTTCCTGATAGAAGTGAACCTTAGCTTGATTATAACGATCCTCACTTGTCTTAACCTCAATCTCAGACGCCAGTGTCAATACATCGGCTGCATTCGCAGCTTCATTATTTTCTGCCAGTAAATAATACTTGCCAAAATAAGCATCGTAATTGTTGGGTTGTAAAGAAATTGCCATATCATAATCTTTTCGGCTATTATCATAATCTCCGATTCTCTTATAACATAAGGCCCGGTTGCTAAACGATATTGCATTACTTTTATCTATATCCAGAATTGAGGTATACGATCCAATTGCCTCTTCATATAAGCCAATATTCATCATCGAATTGCCTATATAATACAATATATCCATATCCAGCTCTGATAATTCGCCAATTTGAAGTGCCTTTTTAAATTCCTTAATAGCGTTATCATATTGAAGCATATTATAGTAAGCTATTCCTTTTCCGCGAAAAATACGTTTATTGTTTTCTTTCACCATAAGAATATCTTTATCCATATAGGCATGGTCAAATTGTGCCAGAGCTTCTTCCTCTTTATTCAGTGCAATTAGTGTCATACCATAATTTATGTAGTAGTCAGCTCGATTGGGGTTCTCACCAATTGCTGCAACAAAACTTGCAGCTGCCGCTTCATAATCCCCATTAACAAAGCTTTTCTTTCCATCCCTATAATAACTTTCAGCAGTACTACAGCCAGCTAACATAGTAGCTATTATAAGAAATAATCCCATAGAAAGAAGCTTTTTCTTCATCTCCAGCCCTCCGTGGTAAGTTAATAATTCCCTTTTGTACTATATATTGTATACCAGATTGATTATACAACATTAACCAACAAAAGACAATAATAGAACTTGATCAAACCCAGCTAAAATTATCCGTATACAATGAATATTGTTTCGGGTAGACTTGATTTATCTGATCTATGGAACGGCGATAACTAAAGAAAAAGAGTCGTTGTAAATAGCCTGTTTCGCTATTTACAACGACTCTTCCCAGAATTAATGCAGATATTTCCATGGCATTAAATTATATCTCCCAGAATTTGTTCAACATCAATTTTTCCATTAGCTCTGCAAACAGAGTATTTGCCCAGGCAAACCAAGGTCTCGTATATTCTTGAGGACTATTTGGATCGAAGGCTTCATGCATATAATTACAGCCTGCATGGGTTTTTGATATCATCTCCAAACAAGATAGAATTTCTTCTCTGCTACTCGAGGTTAGGGCTTGCATAATTAAGCCAATGTGCCACACATAACCCTGCGGTGTATGGGGACTTCCTACTCCCTTTGCGTATTGTCCGCAATAATAATATGGATTATCCTTGGATAGAAGGAAAGCTCTTGTATTCTGATAAATCTCATCCTTATTATCACGATATTCCAAATAAGGAATTGCAAGCAGACTTGGAGAATTCGCATCATCCATCAAAGTATAGTTACCTCTTCCATCTGTTTCATATGCATACATTTTTCCGTAAACTGGGTGCTCAACTATCGCATGTTTTTGAATACCCGTCTCTATTTCCATCGCAAGCTCATAGCATTCCTTCTCCAATACCGGATCCTTATAAATCTCAACTGATATTTCTGACGCATATTTGAGTGCAGTAACAGCCATCATATTTGCCGGTATCAAGTAGCCATAAATGCACCGATCATCAGAAGGTCGAAATCCTGACCACGTCATACCAGTGGAAACCACTGGATTACCTAATCCTCCCTGTGGAAGTGTATCCGTCTCCACACAATCAGTTCTTTGAAAACGGTAAGACGAGTTGACATGATTTTGTTCCACACGGAAAATATGAAGAATCTTCTGGATCATCATACGGAAGGTATCCTGAAATACATCGGTTTCCTCTGACTCCTTCCAATAATAATACGCAAGATATAAAGGCGCACATAGAGAATCCACTTCATATTTTCGTTCCCAAACATGATCATTTCGTTCTGTCTGATCTTTATGTCCGTGTCCATTTGCACTTTCGTTGAACGAATTAGCATAAGGATCGATACACACGAACTCTGCTTGCTTATGGATGACACCTTTGATAATTTCCTTTAAATAAGGATCTTGTTTTACATATTTAACATATGGACGAAGCTGTGCTGTAGAATCTCTAAGCCACATTGCCGGAATGTCTCCCGTAATGACAAAATAACTTCCATCCTCCAGTTTTTTAACCGTAGTTTCTATTGTATTCAGAAAACACTGTTTCACAAGCGGCGCCAATTCCGGATATACTTTTCTATAAAAGGTTTCCAGCTCCTCACCTTTCGTTTTTAATACCTCTGGTATTTGTTGCAACATATTCATTTCTCCAGTCTATTGTTATCACATCTCGATTCACATCTCAATTAGTGTCGTTTCTTCCAAATATCCTTCTATGACAGACAGGTAAAAGGTTTTAATTTCATGAGCCTTAAATGCTATTCTCTTTTTTATTTGATCATCAAATAATGATATATTAACTTCTGTTTGTTCTCCCGCACTTTCATAAAATCTGACGATGTACCCCTCTTTGTCTTCACTCTTTTTTAAAGCAGATAGTATTACTTTCGGGTTATCCATCGTAAAAAAGTTTCCTTTTTCTTTATAAAACAAACTTTCATTATATCCGGGTGGGCAATATGCCATACCATAGGGCTCTTCATTATATGCTTGAGCCCTCTGATCAATGCAATCACTCAACTCTTTTTCATCTCCTGCGGTTATCCTGAACTGATAAAAGCGTTCCCCCTGCTCCATTCTCGGTGCCCATTGTTCTTCCTGTAAAGCTTTCCCCATGGTGGCATCAGCGGCAGTATATCCTGCAGAACGTAATAAAGTTATCCCTAATTCCCCTGCTTGATAGCTGGCACCATAGGTTCCTTTATTCAGTATTGCAATTGCGTTTTTATCCTCCTTATTACGGACCATTATCCACTTTTGCGAAACCGTCTCTTCTCCCTGCTTCAATACTTCTCTTGCAAACATGATCTGGCCACTGAATTCATTCTCCATTTGAGGTATGTTGAGCATTAGCTTCAGATACTGATCCTTCTCGGTGAACAAGACTCCTAGATCTACGTCAAATTCAGTTCCTATTTTGGGAAGCTGATACCTAATATAGGCTTTTGAATTATGCATTCCAAATACTGCTTCAATCGTTGTTCTTACTGCTCCATCCTCAATGATTCTTACTGAGGGTATTACCTTACTCTTAAGTCCACAAAATTCACTACCTTCATGAGGCATTAAAAGACCAAAATTCCTTCTTACAGAAGATTCACTGGTTTGAATCCCCCAGGGACTATTGGTATCGTCAAAGGAGGCAAGGCTAAAACTGCCTTTGGTTAAGTAGGATATTCCATCAACCATATATTCCTCAAGGAGGCCTGTGGAGGTATTGATGATAACTTTCATTCTACCATTATCAAACACATATTTTTGTCTTGATACTATTTCATCAAATACAGGGCGTTTCTCAATTGGCCGGAAATACACATCCATGCGATTCATCGAAAAAGCCTTCAAGGTTGCATGCACTACCACTTTCTTTCTCCAATCGATGGAAAAGTTACTACACTCCTTTTCTGCCTGCGTTGGTATTTTTACTCCTTCAAATACCACCTCTGGGTAGAAGAAGTCAGTGGACCAATTTTGTGTCGGAAGGCCAACTTCACAGGTGAATACACCGGTAATGTCATAAGGGTGTGGATTATAATAGAGTATTGTCGAGCTTCCTGCCTTCACTCTTTCCTGTGTACTTGCAAGTGCAAGACCAGCATAATGCTTTTCTTTGGATAGAAGCTCTAATCCATGATCTAAAAGTCTTATCGTATCTTCTTCTACCTGCGGGCTCCCGGAGCCGGGCAAGGCATCATGGAATTCACTGAATAATAATGCTTTTATTGCTTCCCCAATAATTTCTTTCGGATAAGCTCTGCCATATTGAATCTCTGCTGCAACAGCCATTTTTTCCGTGGTATAGAGTTCATTTTCGAACAAACGGTGTTTCTGTTTCACACGAATCTGTGATGTATAACATCCTGGAGCAACTGGATTTAGTCCTAAGGAAACCTTATTCATGGCAGGATTTATTCCCTTTAACTCAGCAAAATAAGCTTCGGGTGTGGAATGTAAAATGTGGTAATCCCCGCTTTCCTCTATTTTTTGCTTCAGGTCAGCAAGATCTTTTCTGGATGGTCCGCCACCGTGATCTCCAACTCCCCATAGAAATAATGTAACTTCCTCCTGCGTCTTTACTTTCAAAAAGTTTTCAAGCTCCACTGCCGCATGCCCCCAGACAGAGTTATAATTCTCATCCGATCGGTGAACAATAAGGGATGAACCCGCAAAGCCTTCCCAAATAAAATCCTGATCAGTAAATTCATACCAATCTGCTGCCGGCCTACATATGACATAGGAAGAATAACCTGTCTTCTCTAATATTTGAACCAGTCCTTTTGAGTGACCAAAGGAATCAAAATTAATAGCAGTCGTTGGTAATACATCGAACTCCTGTTGGAAAAACCTTCTTCCTACTTGAATATTTCTTATAATTGATTCACCAGAAGGCATATTACAGTCAGGCTGAAGATACCAGCCACCCATGATATTCCATTTTCCTTCTTTTACAAGCTTTCGAATGTCTTCGTATAATCTTTTATCATTTTCTTTTACCCATTGATATAAAATGGCTTCATTATGATTGAAAACAAATCCCGGAAATTCCTCCGTCAACTCAGAAGCCGTCCGAAAGGTGGATAGCGCCTCGGAACAGCCCTCCTGCCATCTCCATAGCCAGACCGGATCAAGATGTGCGTTTGCAACCATATGTACATTCTTTCTATTCTTTTTATTCATTATCTGATCCAAAATGATGTCCTTTCTTCCTATATATTTCAATTATAAATCTTTTATCATTCTTACTATATTATCTATTCAAGCTCGCGAGGACAATTAATCAACATGGATACTGCTGCAGAACACCCCCAGGCAGAATAGAAAGTATCTTCACTTTTTGTGTTGAACAGTGTCCACATAATTCCATTACTATTTTGATTATTCCATACTGCCCTTGCATTGTTTTGCATCCATTCAATATATTGATCCTGATTGCACTCCCTTATAAATTTTCCCATCCATCTGGCTAAAATACCTTTAAATCCAGGGAGATCATTACCATCCCCTTCCGAATTCATTGCTTGGCCGGAAAACATAGTGTTTACCGTATAATCAGCTGCTAAAACCGCATCCTTTAAATATACCTCATTCCCAGAATATTGATATAGCATTGTAGCCGCTCCAATAAATGTTCCTTGATTATACGTAGAACTCCATTGATTGACTCCTGTTGTCAAATCATATGCATCAAAGACTGCTCCTGTTGTTCCAAAGAGATTTTCCTTTTCCCATTGGTAAATCATCAAGGCCTTATCCATGTATTCTTTTTCCCCTGTAATATTTCCGAGTAAACATGCAGCTATCACTGCTGGGCAATTGATACAGGAATTCTTCGTTTTGTTTTCAGTTTTCCAGAATAAACCACCACCCAAATCATCACTCCAAGCGCGGTCAAAAACAAGATTAAAGTGCTTTTCTGCCTGTTCCAAATACTTTGTATCCTTTGTAATCGCATAAGCTCTTGCACAAGCAATTGTCATCCACATAATATCATCGTTGAATTCATTATACGACCAGTCCTCTCCGTGCTTTGTAACAAAACCTTGATACATCTCATCAATTGTAGCAAGGTATTTCTCATCCCTTGTCTGCTCATAGCCGTCGATAACAATCTCATAAATTTCAGCCTGCTGCCAAAAATCTTCCCCAACTATATATCCACCATTATCCTCTACTACATAAAAGCTTGCCAGAAATTTATCAAGAGAATTTTTAGCCATAGCAATGGTAGGTTCCTTTTGTATGGAAGGTAATGTTTCTACGTTCTCTTTCTCCGTCTCTTTGGACGTATTGATTTGTGCATTCTCGCTCATGTTCTCTTGTGTCCTCCCCGAATTTTCCTTATTCCTTGTTAATATCCAACCGCCAATTCCGATTATTGTTATTAGAATAATGCTTCCTAATAAGATAACTATTTTCTTGTTACCACGTTGCGCATTCCTATGTTTATTCATACTTGTCTCCATTCTTGTAGCTGCTTTACTCCCTAGCTAGGAATACTATCAATTAACGAGTTTAGCTGCCACTTCCAACAACATAATACCGCTTAAATGCTGGGCCAAATCAACGCAATCATTTTCTTTTTCCTTCCAATCACCACCAATTAAGCCTTTTTCATTCATTCCTTTTTCAATAACACATTCTGCATTTATTAAAATCATATCTTTAATATCATCCAACCCAGGATATAGTTCAATCAAGTCATAAAGATATCTGACTAATATTCCTTTAAATAAGCCACAATCATCAATCCCCTCGTAAGGTATAATCCCACCGTTGGTATCAATGAACTGCCTTTTCGTCGCTCTAGCGATTTTCACTGCTTGCTCCAAACACACCTGTGACTGATTAATCTTATAAAGCTCAATCAATGCTCCTATTACAACACCTTGATTATAGGTAAAATTCCATTCTATATCAATTTTTTTATCACCCAGACGGTTAACTCCATCCCATACGATTCCTGTTACCGGATCCGTAAGGTTCTCCATATTCCAGTTTAGAATCTTTACTCCCCATGCCAAATCATCTTCCCGCTGTAATCTTTGGTAAAGTCGGAATGCTAATATCGCAGCCGGTGCATTTGCTGGGGTGTTCTTATAATCCAATTGATCCTTTTTCCAGGACATTCCTCCACCCATATTATCATTCCAGGCTGTTTTAATATCTTCCCACAATAATAATACCTGCTCTTGATAAATAGGATTTTTCGTTGTATCCCAAAGCCGAAGTAACGCCAACGCCATCCATTCCATATCATCGTACCAATTATGCAAAAAGGTATTCCCATTCGCTACAAAGGTTCCGTTATATTCTTTTTGAACATACTCCATATAAAGGTTGTTCTTAGAGCGGTTATAGCCATCCAAAAGACTATCAATGGTATGAGCGTGCCACCAATAAACCCAATTCTCCGTTTTACTCTCCGGATAATGGTTCGCAAAAAAACCTTCCTTTTCATTCCAAAAATATTCGATCAAGCTATTCTGAGCCTTATCACAATTATCTAAAATATAGTTATTCATCTTAAAACCTTTCTATTTATCTAAAGTGTAAAGAGGATGCTGTAAAATTCAATGGGGGACAGTTTTTTATTCTACCGTTAAGGTTAATGGAATAATTTGCCACCCTTTTGAATTTTACATCATCCTCCTTGATAAAACTAGTTGAATTGACCTACAATTGAATTATTAAGCTGATTATTAAGCAAACTCAATTGTCATAGATTAACATATCATAAATTAATTTCTTATTCTATTACTTTATAATTAAGTTATTGTGCTGCTTCTGTTAAGATACTGTCACCTTGTGATTGCGCATTCGCAAGTGCTTCTTCCGCAGTAATTTCACCTGCTACATATTTTTGTAATTGAGGAATTAATGCTAAACCTTCCACATCGGAATATCCCGAAACCTTGGAACGAATACTTGCATATAACATCGTATCAGAAAATACCTTGAGCACTTCATCATTCATAAAATATGGATCTGCTGCTGCATCAATATTTGCAGGAAGATTTCCACTGATTTTTGCAAATTCTACGCCGTTAGCAGGTTGTGTAGTCCACCATTTGACAAATTCCCATGCAGCATCAACATTTTTTGCTTTATTCGGGATAATCAAACCGAAACCACCCATCATAGCTGATTTTGCACCAGTAGGTCCCACCGGCTGTCCAATAACTCCAAAATCAAGTCCTGCATCCTTATAGCTTTGCAATGTCCAAGGTCCGTTAAAGGTCATAGCGACCTTACCAGCCTTGAAACCATCTCCACCAAAGGCATCCTCAAATCCAAGTTCATAAACCTTATCTACATTGATTAATTGTTTCCAGTATGCTAATACATCCAATCCAGCTTGCGAATTGTATGCGGTTTTCGCAGGGCTTGCCCCATCATCTATCATTTTTCCACCAGCCTGTTGGATCCAGTTATTAAAGAGACCAACATCCTTTAAGGAGAAACCAGACTGTACTAACTTATCCCCATCTCTCTTTGTCAACTTAATTGCTGCTTGACGAAGGCTTTCCCAATCAGTAATCGTAGCTGGGTCAATTTGTGCTTCTGCAAACATAGCTTTGTTATAGAAAATTACTCGGCTATCTACGGTTAACGGAATTCCGTATAGTTTACCATCGTAGGTAAGTTCATCAACTGCCGGCTGATAAAATTTTGATATATCTAAGCTGTCTTTTGCTACCAAATCATCCAACTGTGTAAAGGCACCCTTTGGAGCATAAACACTAGTGTTAAAGCGATCCCATAGCACTACGTCGGGAGCTTGATTACTAACAATAGCTGTTAAAAGTTTTTCTTCCATACTATCTTGTACGGTGTAGGTTACATGAATTTTATCTTGGGATTCATTGTAAGCTTTCAACTGTGCTTCTAGCTGTCCAACCTGATCTCCACCCCAGGATCCCCACATTGTTACTTCTGTTACTTTTCCGTCGCCTGCATCACTGCTGCCAGAAGCATCCGTCGTGCTTCCTGCATCCGTTGTTGTGTTACCTGCATCTGTCGTAGTCTTGTCCGTGTTTGAACATCCAGCTAGGGAAGCAATTACCATAATCATAGCGAGTAATAAAGCCCCTGCTTTTTTGTACGTGTTTTTTGCTACTTTTCTCATATCTCTTCCTCCTTATTTTTCGGTGTCAAAATCAAATCGTAGTTGATCTATTCTTTTAACACACGAATTTTATAATAAAATTATTTGTTACCGGTAAAAGCAATACCTTGGATATAGTATTTTTGTGCAAATACAAAAAGTAATAACGTCGGTAAGGTTGCAATGACAGTTCCTGCCATAAGTGGTCCATAACTCGTATTATATTGATATTGGAAGGTTGATAACCCAACTTGGATTGTCATCATTTCCTTTGAGTTAAGTACGATCATGGGCCATAAAAATGAATTCCATCCTGCTTGGAAGGTCATGATACCAAGCGTAACAGCTGCCGGTTTAATCAATGGTAAATAAATTTGCCAGAAAATTCGAAACTCGTTACATCCATCAACCCTTGCTGCTTCTGCCAAATCATCCGGCAAGGTTTCAAAAAACTGCTTCATAAAGAATACCGCAAAGGCACCCACAGCACCTGGTAGAAGAATTGCAGAATAGTGATTGATAAAACCGGTTCCACCCTGACCGAATATATTGTTTCCGCCTATAAACGGGAAATACTTTAATACTAAGAACTGTGGAATCATTGTTACAATACCAGGGATCATCATCGATGATAATAAGAGTGAAAAAGAAACTGTTCTTCCTCTAAATTTCAACTTAGCAAAGGAATACCCTGCTAATGCTCCAAGAAACACATTGGTAATTACTCCTGTTACAGCCAATATTAAGGAGTTAATAAAAAATTTAAAAAATGGGATTGTATCAAAAACTTTAAAATAGTTTGCTAAGGAAAAATTTTTCGATAACAAGGAAAGGGAATTCGAATAGATCTCACCTTCCGGCTTTAGGGATGTAGCCACCATCCACAACAACGGATAGACCGTTACCAAGGCAATGCAGACCGCTCCTATGTACCACAAAATATCATGGACTTTATTCTTTACTTTCACAGATTTTACCCCCTATATTTCCGCCTTATTAATTCTTTGGTTAATAATTGTCATACTTAAAATGATTAAAAATAAAACAAGAGAAATACTGGAAGCATATCCCATCTTTAAATTATTGAAACCATTGTTGTAAATATAGTATACTAAGGTTATGGTTGCATTTCCTGGCCCACCTTTCGTTAACACGAAGGCTTGGTCAAATACCTGGAAGGTACCTATAATCAATAGTGTAGAAACTAGAAATGTTGTCTTTGTAAGGGAAGGCACGGTAATCAGTCGAAACATCTGCCATCTGCCAGCTCCTTCTACCTTTGCCGCTTCATAATATATCTGAGGAATACCCTTTAAACCAGACAGGAAAATCATCATGTTACCACCAAAACCTGCCCACAAGCTCATCATAACAATCGCAATCATTGCAAGCTTTGAATCATAAAGCCAAGCTGGGCCGTCGATATGAAAAATTCCTAAGATACCGTTCAGTAGACCTAATTGTGGGTTTAAAATCCAAAACCATAAGGTAGCTGTTGCTACTGTAGAAGAAAGCACCGGCAAATAAAATAACGTTCGAAAGAGTCCAACCATTCTTTTATCTGAATTCAAAAACAATGCAGCACCCAACGATAAAAAGAGACCAGCGGGCACGTATAAGACGGTATAGTAACAGGTATTTTTTAATGATATCCAAAAAAATTGATCCTCGATTATATGTTTGAAATTTTTTAACCCAACAAAACTCGGCGGGTTAAGTATGTCGTAATCCGTAAAGCTTAAACCGATTGCCATTAGCATCGGAAAAAAGGTAAATACTAAAAACAGAATTACCGGAGGCGCAACAAATATCCTTCCTATTGTATTTTGTTTTGCAACTACATGACCTTTTACTTTCAAAACTCCATCTCCCTTCATAAGACAAATAAGCTATTCGGTTGAACTATCGTCTTCCTCAAATTATATCCTATATATCATTCATACCATTTGAATTTATGGGTAATTCATACATATTGCACATACTATGTAGGTGACTCAATTCTTATATTATGTATTATGTTTACATATGATTGCTTTTCATCTTCTCTGTTGTTGATTATAAACATATATTATCACCGCATATATCATTTGTCAACACTAATCTATATTTATTATATTATTTATACCATTTATATCATTTAATGAATATCATTACTCAACCTTCAATGAGTTTCTCAGTGTTTCCACCTATTTTTTTTAATTGAACAAAAAAAATTTAGCACAACTGTATTTACCTAATTGTGCTAAACATTATTGAATACGTCCTATTATTATGGAGAAGATACACCTTAACATTCCCTTCAAGCATATCAGTTTTTTAAGTTCTCTGCGCTACCCTCGATAATCTCATAAGGAATTAGTCTAGTTTCAACACCGGTTTTTCCGTTCATTTTTTCCACTACTAATTCAACGCTATTCGTTCCTATTTGATATTCTCCCTGCTTTACCCCAGTAAAAATAGGATGGGAATCGTAAATATCATCGATACCGTCAAAAAACACTACTTTCTTTTCATTTTCAAGTCCCAGTTTTTGAAGAGTCTTGTACACCAACAGTCCAATGGAATATTCCACTGCAAAAAAGGCCGTTGTCTGGGGATTCTTTATAATAAAATCTTTAATTTGTCGCAAATCTGCTTCTTCATTAACACCTTCACCAGCCCCAACGGAAGGTAGCATAGAGCGAAGATTTGTAATCCACATTGCTTCATTCGTTATAATATTATGCTCCAGATGGTAGTCTACAAAACCGCTCTGGCGCTCTAAAATAGTCGGAGTCTGCAAGGAAGAATGCGTTACAAAGCATATTTTATTAAATCCATGCTGAAAAAGCCATCCTGTTAATTCTTTTGACGCTCTATAATTGTTTGTACCTACATATGAAATGGGTATTCCTTTTAATTGTCTGTCGATCAGTACAATCGGGAAATTTTCTACTGCCAGTTTAAGCACTTGCGCATTGTAGGTTTCATCATGTACACACATGATAATAATTCCCGCTACGCCTATGCTCAGCAGTTCATTAATCGCTTCTATTTCCGCTTCCTTACTTCCATAAGTACATTTCAATATAAAATTAAGTTTCTGTTTATTACATTCTCGCTCAATTCCAAGTAATAACTGATAACCATAACTTGCTCCAAATGCATCAATAATGACTCCAATTGTCTTTACCTGATTTTTTTGATTTTTCTGTATAATACGTTGAAACTCTTCACCCTCTTGTGCTTTCATAACATAAGAACCCTTACCGCGCATTCTTGAAATCACATTCTGCTCAGCAAGCATTTCTAACGCTTTTTTACTGGTTATACGACTGACCTGATATTGATCGGACAATTCTTTTTCAGATGGCAGTCTGCTTCCCGGCGGATATAGGTTTGTCCGAATACCCTCTACAATATCATTATAAATCTTTTCATATAAGGTCTCTTTTTTCATTTTACCTCCATGATGTCGTTATACGACATCTCAAATACCGTACGAAAAGCTGCTCTCGTACTTTTTACTTATGCGAAACTTTATTTCTACATTTTTACCCTTAGCTTTCCGCTTCGGATTGACACTTCAGAACGAATAGAGTTTAATCTTTGTTATTGCCACCACTTTTGTATTTTATATCAATAGATCATTTCTATTTTATTCCCAAGCTATGGGCAATGCCCTTTTCTGATATTATTTTATTATAAATATATATTATATATACCATTTAATGATATGTCAATTGCATTCTACTTCGCGATATCCTCTTGCGTTTTAAATAAGATTAAGTAAGACTGAGCAAGGTTGATAATTCATAATTATAATCACGAGATTATACCTATGATAGGTACACAAGAAAACAGGCTTGCATCTCTATCAGACACAAACCTGTTAATTTTAAACCCAAATATTCCATTTCTAAAAAAGATTATCCGCTACTCAACGAAGCAAACGCCTTTTTGCTGTAACAAGCGAATAAAAAGACCACCTTGTACGGTACGGTTTTGAAAGCCGATCATTTTTGCAGTCTTGGTATCATACCAGTCGGTCAAAGGAACGCGGGATTCTGAATTTTGATAGGCTGCATATAACGGAGCAATCATCTGAGCAAAATCCGTATCAGAATCCATTAAGGTCGCACACCATAACAACCAATCGGATTTGGTATAGTCAGCGCGATTATCCAAGGGCATTCCGAATTGATTGGAACGATCTAAATAGGAGGAAAATTCCTTCTGGAATTTAGATAAGTCAAAGATCTCTGTACCCCATAGTTTATCCCAGATCAGATTATATTTCATACTAAAGCTATCCTCTTGATCAAAGGAAAGGCGGAAGGTACCGTCAGTTTTTGTTGCCATAGTGATCCATTGGTCTGCCATTTTCTTTGCTTCCACTAGAAGATTATCCGCTTGTTTTAGATCATTTTTCATCCTGCACAGGATTGAAAATCCGGTAATTCCCATAATTGCTTTGATGGAAAGATTGCAGTTATGCGCAAGGTGTCCTGCAAAGTCATCCGTACATAATTGATTTTCCGGATCCATTCCTGTTCTATGTAGATAATTCGCCCATTTCTCTAACAGATCCCAGTTTTCCAAAGCAAAGGTCACATCCTTTTGAACGATACAAACAGTTGCCATCATGATTAATACATTGCCACATTCTTCAATCGGCATCTGATATTCTAATTTATTCTCTCCATACACCTGTCCATTAACTAAAGGATACTGTCCAGCATCATGTGGAGCGAAATCAAATGGCCACTCCGGAGAGGATGCATACTTAAAGATTGGGCGTAGCATTCCCTTCACAAGCTCAGGATTATACAATAGAAATAGCGGAGCTGAAGGATAGCTAACATCGACGGTAGCTGCACAGCCATTGCTGAAACATTCCTTTGATATAAAAAGAAGTTCACCCTTTGAATCAGCACATATCTTATGTGCTGCGATGGACTGGCGATATGCAAGAGCAAGTAATTCTGCGTATTCTAATCCGCCACAGGCTTTGGCTTCACGATATAGAGTTTCTGAAAAATCCTTGCAACGCTCTAATAAATAGGGGTATTCCTGAAAGGCTTCGGAAAGAGCAGCTAAGATATCCGGTGTATTTGAGGTCTTCCACAATAATTCTAATGGCTCACCAAAATATTCTATGGATTTATTATCATCATATGCAATTGAAATCAGTGCCTCTGCAGAAGCTTGTTGAGGAAAATCGATTAAAACTTGCAATCGTCCGCTTGCAGTAGCCGTAGCATCTACTGAAGGTAATTGTGAGATGCTGGCTTTTGCGTACTTATCATTTTTAACTGCTAAATAGAGATATCCCCAATCAATGCGAAGATCATCCCCTGATTTATTAAGGATTTTCTGCGGAATGCTTCCTACACGACCCCATTGAAATATATTATTTTCACCAAAGGCAAACGCCGTATCCCATTGCCCCTTTTCATCCAAGCATATTTCATCATCTGCTATCAGTCGAATTGAAAACCGATGTTCGCCCCCGTCTTTTGAGCAGATTTTCGTCGTAATATAAGTAATTGGGCGAGCGCATAAAACGGGATCTTCGATTAGCAACGGTGTTACAAAGCTAACACTTAATTCAACCTCTTTAATCGAAAAAATATAATTGGTAGATAGTGCATCAATAATGAGACTTTCCTGCTTCATAGGGGTAAATTCGGACATTCCCATAAAGCAATAGGAATTTCCGTCAAGTTCTAATATACCGGTAAGTCTGTGTTGTTTACCTGTCCAATGCCTTGTATCATCTCCATTGAGTTGATCATTCATTGACCAAATATTGAAATATGGATCCATTGTAATTAGTGGAACTGCAGGTGCTCGTAGCTTCATTTTTTTCTTCCTTTCAAGATAAATTTTTATCACCTTAGATGATAGACATATTTATATTATAATGCTATAATTATGCGAAACAATATAGAAAATAGATATAAAAGTGGAGATTATGCGCATGAGAGAAGATATTGTAAGTTTTATAAATGAAGCCGTAGATTCTGAACCTCCATTTTTTATTGAGATGACCGGTATCTCCTATTGTGATGATACGTATCGTATTGCGAGAAAAAACAGTCCCATCTATGTGTTTGAATATGTATTAGAAGGGGAAGGAACCGTTATTGTTGATGGCAAGAAATTCATTGCAAAAGCTGGCGATGTTTATATTCTACATCGCCATAGCAATCACAAATATTATTCCGATCGTTTAAATCCTTGGACCAAAATCTGGTTTAATGCAACAGGACCCTTAATTGACAGTTTAATTCAAATATATAAATTAAATTATACCAATCATATTATAGGTACTAATGTAAGTTCCTTGTTCTATCAAATACTTTCTCTTGCAAGACAAGCAAAGAATAATGATGCAAATTTTATAGAGCAAGCCTCACAAATCTTCTATAAAATAATACTTTCCATTTATCCAAGCATCCATAAAGATGACCCAACCTACTCAAAAGATGCAGCCATACTGAAGGATTATCTTGATAAAAACAATATGAATAAAGTTGAGCTGAAGGATTTATGTGATCAAATATACCACTCCCCCTCTCAAACGATACGCATTTTTAAAAAGGCTTTTGGGATTACTCCTTATCAATATCTGATGAATCAAAAGTTAGAATTGGCGAAGTTAATTCTATTAAATACAAATAAAAGCATTAAAGAAATTTCACTCGACTTAAATTTTTATGATGAACATTATTTTTCTAATTTCTTCAAAGAGAAAATTGGTATCTCACCGTTAAATTATAGAAAAACAAATCGATAAAGGGCAGACCTATGCTTTCTACTGCTATAATAAAGGCATTTCAGTTAAACGTAGATTTGTGCAGCCATAAGGAATTAAAGTCAGCAGCTCAACTTCATCAGAAATCCAGGTCATTGCCGGGCTGAGTGTAGCGGATCCATTGTCCAGCGACCAATCAATTTTACTACCCCTGACCTGCGCTCTTACCGGCGCCTCAGCTGGAGAAAAAGGAAAATCACCTACTGCTTTTCTCTCAAATTGAATGCTCTCTTCCAGATTATCCTTATCAATTCTCAAGCCATAATTCCACTGTGAGGTTGCATATACTTCATAATCACAATGTGGATATTCCCTCCCCGCAAGGTTTTTATTGATTTGAACCCAGTTCTCTGCAATTGCGAAGGAGTAAACAAGTGGCCCTCTAATAATCGCATATAAGTTATTCGGTCTAGCTTCCAATTGCACTTTCATTGGCAGAATTAATGTAACATGTGATTCTCCCTCCCACTCTCTGTCCAATTTGAAGAATTCTCCTCCACCTGCCCTCCATTTATCCTCGTCAAGTATAATGATCGCCTCCTCACACCAAGAAGGTATTCGTAAACTTAACGTAAATTGAACTGGTTTCTCCGTAATAATATCAATATGAATGGTGTCCTGAAAGGGATATTCTGTTTGCATTCTTATTTTCGTATTTACATGATTAATAACAGTGTTAATTAAAGTAGGTGCGTAGACAACGGCAGCAATTCCATCCTCTGTCTTCATAAAATTATTCATTGCAAACTTAGGCCAAGCTTGGCTGAGATTTGCTGTACAGCAGCCAAAATTAGGCTCCAGTCCAAATAAATTCGCTTCTCCTCCATTGGTATTAAAAACCGCTTGCTCCCTAGTAGAGCATTCTACTTGATTCACTTGTTGATCATATTGATGTGTCCACATGTCGGGGCTAAAGGTTGCCGGAAGGGCATTGAATGCTATTTTCTCCAGTCTATCCCCCCAATGAACTTTTCCTGTCAGCGCCATCAGATGCTCTAGCGAATACATATATTCTACCACAGCACATAGTTCCGTACCTTGAATTGGGCTGTTACCGGATAAGCACTCATCTCCGGAGAATACTCCAGTAACCATACCATGATACTCATCCAGAAGTTCTATCATTTTTTCTGCACTTTGAAGTTGCTCCTCCTCTCCTGTCATCCTAGAAAATAAAGCTCCGGATTTTAAAGCCATCGCAACGTTAACTGCGTGACTCATCTGGCTCCATCGACCCTTCTTATCCGGTTCTCTATACGGCCAATGCTTGTAAAAGCTAATCCAGTCAAACCCTTGGCTATGAAGCTTAGATGCCAGATTTAGTAACCACTTTTCGCCGGAACGTTCATAAAGCCACCATATAGGGATCAGTACTTCAAACCATCTGGACTGTGCCCAGGAAAATAAAAGATTGCTATCGATATGTCTATCCAAACTTATTAGAGCTTTTTTTACTACTCCTTCTATTCTTTGGTCGCCTTCCACCTCCTGGTACTGTACAAGCACTTTAAGAATCAAAAATAACGCCCACATATCATATTGATTACGGTCAGCGTTAGTACAAGGACAAATCCATCCTTCCTTATCCTGATGTTCAATAATAAAATCTATGTATTTCTTTGCACGTATTTTCATATCTTCCTCGTTAAGAAGCCATGCTAATGGTATAAATCCATCGAGCCAATAAGGCACTCTCTCCCAACCTTCTTTATCTCCGCCAATCCATTTACTATCTTTGATATCCGGCCAGAATTTATCAAGATTGCCGGAGAGTCCATCTGCCTGAATTCGAAGCTGGTTTAATAACCAACCCTGTGGTTCTATTTCCTTAATTGGTAGTTGGGACAATACAGGTTGTTGTAAGTTTTTCATTTAGCCTCCCTCTACGTGCATTGGCACGTATATATATTATATAGACAAGATATTATTTTATATGTCAAATACCGAACATCTTAAATCTATTCATTCACTAGTTTATATGGTATAATTTGATTATGAAATTGCAAATACTGCACTTCTTGATGCAAAAAGTGAAAGGTGGTGACTTATTGGATAGTGATACTGATTTTATCAAATTACATATACCCCCTTGGCCAGAATTTTCAGCAGCAAGCTATCGGCATTTTATCAAGAACGAGAAACACATTACAAGAATGTGTGATCATTATGTTTTAATCTTTATGTTAGAAAATGAATTGTTCTTTACAGAGGATGGAATCAAGATCGAAATAAAAAAGGGCGAATGGTATGTACAAAGACCTGGCCTGCTTCAACAAGGAATCATGGGGAGCCCAGCTCCATCCTATTTTTATATTCATTTTTACGCAACCGGAGAAGCTTTTGATGACCAAGATAGTCTTATTTATACCTTTATCGAAGATAAAACTTCAATAATATTAGAGAAAAAGGGCTTATTTAATCATAGATTATTAAAACCCTTATTCGATCAATTAGACTATTGCTATAAGAATAAATCACATGATATTTTAAGTATCCAATCGATTTTCCTTACTATATTAAATAATATTACAAAAACGTTTCATAAAGCGCATGGCAATGGATTGGCTGAGCAGATAGCCAGTTATATCTCAGAGAATTATAATAAAGACTTAAATTGTGATTTATTAGCAGACAGATTTCACTTTTCAACAGAATACATAAACCGCAAAGTAAAGCAGTACTACGGATTAACTCCTGGACAATACCTACAGCAAATAAGGATTGCAAGAGCAAAAGAGCTTTTATCTAACACCGACCACACTCTCTCTTTTATCACATCTGAGGTAGGATATCATGATACTACCGTCCTATATAAAGCATTTAAAAAGCAAACTGGAATTTCACCCGGAAAGTGGCGTGAAAGTAGCCGGGGACTGAAATAAAAAAATACTACTAATGATCCAATTTGACCAATTCACATAGTAGGTTTTTTTACACATAGCAAATTTAACACTTAGTAAGTTCTGCAAATAGCAAATTTTACACATAGCAAGTTCTACATTTAGCAAGTTTTACGCATAACAAGTTTTGCACATAGCAAGTTTTACGCATAGCAAGTTTTACGCATAGCAAGTTTTACGCATAGCAAGTTTTACGCATAGCAAGTTTTGCACCTAGCAAGTTTTACGCATAACAAGTTTTGCACATAGCAAGTTTTGCACATAGCAAGTTTTACGCATATATATAAGAAGAGCCTATAGCGATGGATTTTAAACACATCCATACTATAGGCTCTTTTATTTCATGATTTATTCTACCTTGTTTTTGCGCATTTTCATCTACATAATGCTATCTTCTTAATTAAATTTATTATCTAATCAACTAAAAGATTGAGAATGTTAAGAAAATGGTTGCTGTTAAGGATGCAACTAGGGATACTACCGTAATCTGTGTATTAATTGAAGGGCCTGCAGTGTCCTTAAAAGGATCACCTACGGTATCACCAACAACACCAGCTCTATGTGCATCTGAATTCTTACCACCGTTATGTCCAGATTCAATGTATTTCTTTGTGTTATCCCAAAGACCACCGGAATTAGACATAAACAAAGCGAATAATAAACCACTGATGATATTACCGGTAATGAAACCACCAATCGCTTGAACTCCTCCGATGAAACCAACAAGAAGTGTAGCGATAATTACCATTAAACCAGCAGGAATTAACTCTTTTATAGCACCGTCTGTAGCAATTTCAATACATTTATCATATTCCGGAACTACGCCTTCTTTGCCTTCTTTCAGACCGACGATTTCCTTAAACTGACGATGAATTTCTTTTACCATACGTTGTGCATTACGATCTACACCAAGCATCAGCATAGCGGAGAACACAGCTGGAATAGCAGCACCAAATAATAATCCGAAGAATACAACCGGGTTAATGATATCAAAACCTTGAATATAGTTAATTCCATCTTCAACTAATCCCAAATCAATTGCTGCCGTATTAACTTCACTCATGAATGCGCCTAATAACGCAATTACAGTAAGTCCGGCAGCACCGATTGCAAAGCCTTTTGTAACAGCCTTTACGGTATTACCTGCACTATCAAGTGAGTCTGTAATTTCAAGAGCTTTTTCACCCAAATCACCCATTTCAACAAGTCCACGAGCATTATCAACAATCGGGCCATATGCATCATTCGAAATAATCATACCAACGATGGATAACATACCAACTGCCGCCATGGAAATACCAAACATAGCATATCCAGGTCCAAGAGGCTCACAAATCTTATAAGCTGCTAAAGCCGAGATACCAATACCAACCATAGAAGGTAATGTGCTCATAAGACCATAAGAAATACCTGATAAAATAGTGAATGCAGGACCAGATTCACAAGCTTTTGCAACTTCATGAACCGGTTTCTTCTTATCATCGGTATAATAATCACTTGCAATACCAATAACAACACCTACAACAAGACCAACTGCACTGGCTCCCCAGATACGCCATTCAAAATCAAATACTACAGTAGCAACTGCAGTTAAAATACCGAAAAGAATTGTTGTAACATATGTATTACTATTTAATGCTCTGGTGGGATCTCCGCCTTCCTTCATCTTGGCTGTTAAAACACCAATCATGGAAGCAAATAATCCGATGGCTGCATAGCAGAATACCATTGCTGCATTGCCTGTTCCACCAGCCACTTTATCAAGAGCAGATCCCATTACAAGCGCTGCTGCCATAGAAGCTACGTTAGAGTCAAATAAGTCGGCACCCATTCCGGCTACATCACCAACGTTATCACCTACATTATCGGCAATAACTGCGGGATTTCTAGGATCATCTTCCGGAATACCAAGTTCAACCTTACCACATAAGTCAGCACTAATATCTGCTGTCTTCGTAAATATACCGCCACCTGCTTTTGCAAAAAGTGCCATGGAACTTGCACCAAAGCTGAAGCCAAGTAGTGCGGTTGTATTATCTGTAATGAGAAGGACTAAGGTTACACCAAGTAAACTGGAGCCAACAACAGCCATACCCATAACTGCACCACCACGAAATCCTGACATAAAGGAAGGTTTAATTCCCTTTGTAGCTGCCTCTGCAGCTTTTACATTAGCTATGGTAGCAATACTGATACCAATCTTACCGGCAATTCCGGAAAATACGGTACCGAATAAGTAAGAAACAGCCATTAATATATTATCTACTACATTTCCCTTCCAGATCGGTGCCGGAAGAAAGATTAAGATAATAATTGCTGCTACTGTACAAAAGCGTATTAATGTTTTGTACTCTTTTGCAAGAAATGTGTTTGCTCCATTGCGAATCAGCTTACTTACCTCAGCTATTTTCTTGTTAGAGGAGGGTTGTGATACTACCCATTTGTAGAGCCAAACAGCAGCCCCAAATGCTAGAATTGAAATAATGATTGATGCAATTTGAAAAAATCGTACGTCAAAATCCAAAATATTCATCTCCCTTTCATTTATTCTTGACAAGTGAATTTATGACAAGTGAACTAATACTATTCAATTGTTGTTCCATTCATCTTGTTGAGCAAAATTTCGCTTTGTCTTTGATAGTAACACGTTTATGGGAATTGTGCAATAGGAAACCATTATTTTCGGTATTTATGTCATTGTGTATACGCAAGATATTAGAGCTTCTATATTTACCCATTTTCTTGTATGTTTTACACAATTTAAATTTGTTTTTTTGTACATATTGCCAAATACTTCTCCTGCGTTTTCGTTATAATTACTTTATGCATAATAGGCTTAAATTATATCTACAGCAACTTGGTGAATTCAATCAAAAACTTTCGAAATTTATTGACATTTATGGCAAAAATGAGCTACAATAAAACCAATTTCATTTACTTGTCATTTCTCAAAAGATATAGTGGCAGATATAAAAACGTGCATATTCATGAATTTTGTGTGTGTACGTTTTCATCATGATATACGAATGAGAAATGACTAAATATGCTAAGGAGGATTATTTTATGGATTTCTTATTGTCAGGTATTATGGCAATTACTTGGCAGCAGTGTGTTATGTATGCGGTAGGTCTTTTACTTATTTATTTAGCAATTGTAAAAGGCTTTGAACCGTCCCTACTGCTTCCAATGGGCTTTGGTGCAATTTTAGTAAACATACCTGCATCCGGAGTTCTAAACCAAATGGTACCAATGATGGGAGGCGCTGATAAAGAAGTAGCAGGTATTATCCAGTGGCTATTTGAAACAGGAATTGACGCTTCAGAAGCATTACCTATCTTATTATTTATTGGTATCGGTGCGATGATTGATTTTGGACCGCTATTATCAAACCCTAAGATGTTCTTATTTGGTGCAGCCGCACAGTTTGGTATTTTCTTTACCATCTCATTAGCAACATTACTTAATTTTAGTTTACCTGACGCTGCTTCCATCGGTATCATCGGTGCTGCTGATGGTCCTACTTCAATTTTAGTATCTCAGATTTTGAATTCCAAGTATATCGGTGCAATCGCAGTCGCGGCTTATTCCTATATGGCCTTAGTTCCGATCGTACAACCATTTGCTATTCGCTTAGTAACTACAAGGAAGGAACGTTTGATCCGTATGGAATATAATCCAAAATCAGTTACCAAACTGACTAGAATTCTGTTCCCTATCATCGTTACTTTTATTGCAGGCCTTATCGCTCCACAATCAGTCGCATTAGTTGGCTTTTTGATGTTCGGTAACTTAATTAGAGAATGTGGCGTTCTTGGTTCCTTATCTGATACTGCTCAGAATAATTTATCTAATTTGATTACTTTATTACTTGGTATCACAATTGCCTTTAGTATGAAGGCAGATGCCTTTGTAAATGTTAACACCCTTTTAATTATGGGATTGGGACTAGTTGCCTTTGTGTTTGACACAATCGGTGGCGTATTATTTGCAAAGTTCTTGAATTTATTTATTCGAAAGAACAAAATCAACCCTATGGTTGGAGCTGCAGGTATCTCTGCATTTCCTATGTCAGCACGTGTAATTCAGAAGATGGGTCTAAAAGAAGATCCTTCCAATCACCTCTTAATGCATGCAATCAGCGCTAACGTATCTGGACAAATCGGATCTGTAGTAGCCGGTGGTGTTGTAATAAAGATTGTGAGCGAAATTCTGAAGAATATGGCAGGCTAATTGAAAGGAGCATATTATGAACCAGAATTTTATCTATTCCTTAGAAATAATGGGAAAAGGAATGCTTTCCATTTTTATAGTAATCCTTATACTAACCTTTATCGTAATGCTGCTAGCTAAATTTTCCGCTGGTAAGAAAAAACAAGACTCGGAAGAATAGCCATTAACCTTTAATACAAATATTTATATCTTAAGCTATTATAAAAAAACATCTTCATCAATTGAATTTTCAACTGATGAGGATGTTTTTTATTTCTGTAAATCTATCTTCTGCCTGACAAAGTTCAAGTATTAAGCTTTAACCAAGTGCTACATCCAGTAACATCATAATCGCAAAACCAATCATTGCCCCGATTGTTCCTATGTTGGAATGATGGTTTCCCTGTTGCGCCTCCGGTATTAATTCTTCTACCACAACATAGATCATGGCACCTGCTGCAAAGGATAAAGCATAAGGCAGGAGTGGCTTTATTGTGATAACAGCAAATGCACCAAGTACACCTGCGATTGGCTCTACCAAACCGGACGCCTGACCGTAAACAAAGCTTTTCATACGGGATAGGCCTTCTCTTCGTAACGGTACTGATACTGCTGCGCCTTCCGGGAAATTCTGTAGTCCGATACCTAAGGCAAGTGCGATTGCTCCTGTTAAGGTAGCTGCGGGGAAGTTAGCTGCCGCAGCACCAAAAGCCACACCTACTGCAAGCCCTTCTGGGATATTGTGTAATGTAATTGCTAATACCAATAGAATGCTTCTTTGCCAACTAGTTTTTACTCCCTCAGGTTCTTCCTGGGGTCCTATGTGAAGATGTGGCATAAGCACATCTACAAGCCATAGAAAAGCTCCTCCTGCTAAGAAACCGATAACAGCAGGTACCCAAGCAACCATACCGGATTCTTCTGCCATAGATATTGCTGGTGCTAATAATGACCAAAAACTTGCAGCAATCATAACTCCGGCGGCAAATCCCAGCATTCCGTTCAATACTTTTTTATTGATACTTTTAAATACAAATACAGTTGCTGCTCCTAATGCAGTTACAAACCAAGTAAATAGCGTTGCCATTAACGCTTGTAATACTGGATTTAATGATGTAAACCAATCCATAGTAATTCCTCCTTCTAACTGTTATGCTCTTAACTATAGTATATTCTAATCGTTTCATATGACTTTACACTAAAATATAATATTAATTTTATCATTTCCTGATATAATATCCTATAATTTACCTTTATCATAATTCAAAACAATTCCTTTTGTCCAGTGTTTCGTGTATTATTATATAAATTATTCAAAAAAGAGCATCGCCAACTACAATAAGTAATTTGCGATGCTCTTGATATCGTATACCTTTTGGTATTAAATTATGTTATTAATTGAGATAGCTTCTTGCTTTCACAGGTTGTCTATAATCATAATTAGCAATCCGAATTCCTGTGCTAGGGCTACTTGCACTAATAACTTGACCATTACCTATGTAAAGCGCCACATGATTGATGGATCCGTTCTTTGCGTAAAAGATCAGATCACCAGGTCGCAGATTATCGAGCGATACTTTACTTCCACCATTTGCCTGAGTCCTTGAGGTTCGCGGAATATATATTCCAAAGTGTGCTAATACAGATTGGGTAAAGCCAGAACAGTCCGCTCCATTGGATAAGCTTGTACCTCCCCAAACATAAGGATTTCCTTCAAATTGTAATGCATAGGATACAATTTTGCTCCTAAGGGATGAGCTGGAGGAATTGTTACTGGAAGAGCTATTACTGGAGGAACTATTACTGGAAGAGTTACTACTTGAAGAACTACTATTCGAGGAGCTTGAAGAATTTGAATTACTAATTCTATCCCTTTCTGCTTCCTTTGCTGCAGCCTCTTCTTCTTCTAATCTTTCTTGTTCCTCTTCAATGGATACCGCTTCTTCATATTCTGTCCATAAATTCACATAATCGGCAGAAACATAGCCTTTGGTGTTTTGATCGATGGATACCTTTATCCATCCATCCGTTTCTTTTAATACCTCAAGCTCATCACCGTCCGGTACTAAGGTTAGAATCGTTGATTCCTGAGAAGCCTTCTCCCTAACCTTTAAGGTAGTAGTTGTTACAGTTGCCAATCTGCTTCCCACCGTTTTTGCTATTTCTTCTGCATCTTTCCCTGTTTTGAGAAATTCTGCTTTTATGTATCCTGTTACGCTTCCGGATTTAATTTGATACCAATCCCCATCCTTCGCAACAATTGTTGCTGCCGAATTATTATAAAGCTTTCCTAGAATTTCGCCATCCTCGTTTGCTTTGCTTCTGATGTTTACATAATTTGTAACCTGCGCAAAGGCGAGACCACTATCTGTTGTTTCAGCTAATATTTGTGCAATTTCTTTGTCAGCGCTTTTTGTATTATGATATAATTCATTTAACGACAAGGTAATACCGGCTATTGGTACCTCAGATGCCTGTGCCTCAGATGCTTGTGCCACAGCAGCCTTTCCCGTCAGAGCTAATGTTCCTATTAATAAGTACGTTGCAATCTTCTGTGTTGTTATCATAAACCCTCCATAGGTAAGTCAACCATTTGTTACGGATATGTTAAATTTATTACGTATTTATTATATACCATATCGTCGCAAAATGCATGTGGTATCTTTTGGAAAAAATCCTAAATTTTATTATGATTCAGCACAAAAAAGAGCTGTTCGCTAGGAACAGCCCGCTTTCAATTACCGGATTACTACCGATTAATCTTGAACTTATCAATTAATTCCTTTAATTCTATAACTAACAGGTCAACTTCCTGCCCGATTTGATTTATATTGGTCATAGCCGCCAAGACCTCCTCAGTAGTCGCTGATGTTTCCTGTGTGCTCGCCGCATATTCTTCAGAAATTGCGGAGACACTTGAACCAATATCTGCAACGTTTGCTCGGCTGAGTTCCATATCTATTGAAACAGAATCCAGCGTAATAATTTCTCTATTTATATTGTCTAATGCACTTACGATTGCAATATATTTATCCTTTGTGTCGCCTACACTAGTAGTCTGAAGTTGTACCGCATTCTTTACCAAGCTACTTTGCTCACTGGCTGTAACTATATTAAGCTTTAATTCACTTAACATCTGATCAATTACCATAGTTGAATTCTTTGACTGTTCGGATAATTTACGAATTTCTTCAGCAACAACAGCAAATCCCTTACCGGCTTCCCCTGAACTTGCAGCTTCAATGGAAGCATTCAATGCCAATAGCTTTGTTCGCTTTGCAATATCGGAAATCATTGCTGTAGCTTCTCCGATTTTACCTGCACTTTCGCTGGTAATATCGATAATATTAAATATGGATTGGAATGCACTTTGATTCTTCAACGTTATTTCTTCTAATTGATTAACCGAGTTCAACCCTTCCTGACTTGCGAACTTTATTTTTTGACTTGAAGCTGATAGTTCCTTTGCACTGACCGAACTTTTATTTACGCAATCTCCAAGATTAGCTATTTCTAGAACTAATCGCTGTGCATCCTCCGCTTGACTTGAGGCACCTTCTGCAATTTCTCCGACTGTTTTAGCTATTTCATTCATTGAAGTAGTTACCTCATCAGAGTTATTTCTCATGGCACTGGAGGATTGTGCCAATTGCTCTGAAGTCTGTGATAGTTTGATCACAATACCACGTAAGGAATAAATCAAAGTAGATATGGATGTGGCTAAAGTACCTAATTCATCTTTACTGTTGGTTATATGCGGTTCAAAGGCTAAGTTGTTTTCTGCAAGAGCATTCATATCAAGAGTTAATTTTTCTATATTCTTTCTTAAATATTTCACTATGTATGCCGCTAACAAGGAAATTAATATTGCTACTGCCAAGATAATTACAGAAAGCGTGATGATTTTAACTATGACAGAATGTTGAATCTCCTCTTCTGCTTGAACACTATACTCATCTAGTAGTTCCGTCATTACATTAAGTTCTTCTCTTGCTGCCTCAAACGAAATGTCCTTTGCTTGTAGGTCTCCCTCTCCGGTCTTAAGATCATAAGCAATAAGCCACTCATTAAAATGATCGTTGAACTGCTCATACTGCTCTGATAACGTGGACTGGGTTGCAGAATGTTTAAACTCCATAAAAAGCTCCGGATCTTTCTTCAGGTTCGCAATAGCCGTATCGACTCTTTCTAAAACTTGTCCATAGTTTTCAGTATAATCTGCAAGCAAACTTTCCTTACTATCTTCCTTCATAGTTTCACCGGATAATAAATAAGTTCTCTCCGCTATCTCAGCCTGATAAAAGTCTCGGTCCGCGTTCAGTATTAATGCTGTGTTTACATAGACCTTGTCATAATAGGTCTCCTTTGCTGTCTTACTAATAAGATTAGATTGATAGCCAAACTGAAATAGGATGAATAATGTAAGTAATACTGCTGGTAACATTAATAATTGCAGCTTCATTGAAACTTTCCAATTTTTTAAAAATGTCATTTGTTTATCTCCTCTTTAAATTTAAAATTTTATAATTTATATTTAAATTTCGACATAATATTACTCTACTTGATTAAATTATATCATGTTTTCTGTTATTTTCAATTGCTTGAACTAATTATTATATATATTACGATACAAAACGAGGTTCGAAGAAACTTAAAACACTTTGGAAAGGATCAATCGTGAAGCAAAACTCATGAATTACAAAAAGCGAAAAATAGTGCTTATTACAGAACTTTCCTTCTGGAATAAGCACTACATATTTATAGCTTACGTTATCGAGGTCGACACTGTCAAAGTGTCCCTACTTAATCTTCAATAATTATATCCAAAACATCTCCTAAATTATGTTTTTCAATCCACAGCTTGTCAGTACCTAAATATTCATCATATATACCTAAAAGCATATTGTTATTTACCATAAAGCTTCGTTTTCCTGCCTTCTTATTGTTATAACTGATATGTATCAACGTACCTTGATATACAATATCCAATAAATAAGTATTGAAAGGTATCCACGATGCTGGTTGAAGGAGAAAACCTCCATATTCCGGTTGAAATCCAAAAATGAATCTGATTATTATTTTTAGCACAACATTTGAACTCCCTGTCTGCCAATCTTGCATGGATTCTCCATTAATATTTAACGCTGTATTATCTCCATAGGAGTTTGGCATTACATAGGGGGAGCAGGATATTTGTTGATGCGTAAACGGAAAAATCTTCCTCAGCTGAATCCAAGCCCTTTTTGGTTCTCCCATCATAAAAAGTGCCATTATCCCAAACGCTGTAGCATGGATATAAGCAGCACCATTTTCAGCAGTTCCCGGCGGTAATTTATAAATGCGACCCACACCGGGTGTATTCTGCGAAAAATATGGCTCAAACGTTTTCAGGCCATATTTTGAATCTAGATGGTCAAAGGCTAACAATATGGTATTCTTTATGCTAGTATCTGTCCGGTATAAGCCGCTAATAACCCAAAAAGCATTAGAGGTTAATCCATATCTTGATTTACCATCCGGATCCGTGAAACCGCCGACATAATAGGATTGTTGATCTCCCCAGCCATGAACAATACGTTGCTCTCCATTTTCATGGATTATGATAGCCTGTTTCTTAAGTGCTTTCTCAATATCCTCCAAGGCTTTAGTGTAGGTTATTCTAGTTTGCTCATAACCTTCAAGTAAGCCAAGAAGTTCTATCATTTCCTGAAGATTTTGATAGACCTGTAAGGTAACCATTACAGAAACTCCGCTGCCAAACTCCTCCTTGCCATCTCTGCTCACGCCTAAGCCATCCAGTGCATCGTTCCAATCACCATAAAGAGTTCGAATGCATCCGGTCACCAGGTCTTTACTTTGAAGCAGATAATCCATAATTCGTAGCATATGGGATAGAACATTATCTTTTAAATCACTTTTATGTACTATTTTCAGCTTTTCATCTACTATTTCATAATACCCGCAAAGTTCTTCGAGTATCGTAAAATCCCCAGTGAATTTAAGATAAGTAACGATGGTATTGATAACCCAAACTCCCTGATCAATGAATTGTCTTAAATCCATGATTGGATTGGTCTTATCATTTATTGGCAAGGTATATTGTCTAGGACATCTACCATTTGGAGCAATAAAACCCAAAGCCTCCAATATCTTAATTCTCGCCTGCTCCGGTTTAAAATAAAGCATACCTTCAATCGCTTGAAACACATCCCGAATACCAATCAAGGAACCTTCCGATAATTGAACATATCCCTTAATTAAGGAGCAAAACTCTACCTGCTTCTTAAGATAATCAAAAAACGTAGTAATTATCTTTCCATTATAATCGTCATGAACGGCTTCACCAAAAATACCCTTCAGTGATGTATTTTCTGAATTATTTTTATTTATACAGCTATTTACTAAATCCTCAATTAAGGCAGGCTCTACTTTTCTATGTAATGCTTGATACCCCTCTGAATTATCTGAATGAACCACATAGCTAAATTCCATATCCATTTGTACTAATTTCTTAGGAGCAACTTCTAGATGAATTATTTCTCCGGCAATCGCAGTGTCATTAAAAGAAGTAACATGCTTTACCCCCTGGAAATAACCCTGTTTTAATGAAGCTGCGGTGTGTAAACTGCTATAGGCACCTCCTACATATTGGTATCTTGAGGTTGTTGCCTCTTGTTTGAGCAGTAGACTATCTCCTTCTAAAGTAAGACTTCGATTGATAACGCCAAAATTCGTTACCGATACCGTACGAGATAAATCTTCATTGATACTGAATATGAAATGGCCCGTATCTGTAGAAGCACTCTCAATAAATTCCGCTTTTCTAAACCATCTGCTTTCCGAGGTTTCATAAATTTTATTGCATAAAAATGGATTAAGATAAGTGGACACATATAATTCTTGTTTATGATTACTTAAATTTTGTATCATAATAGAAAAATACATATGCTTCCCCTCATCAACAAAAACACGAACGGTAAAGCGCATTTCCTTGGCTTTTGTAATATAATAGGTATAGACTTTCGTAAAAACCGTATATCGTATTATCTCATCAATACAATCTTCCTCTAATTTAGGAACCGCCATAAGGGATAGAACCTCGTACTTTTCTTGCCCCTTCCACCCTGCAAAAAAGGCAATCTTAGGTTCTTGTCCTTCATTCGCTCTCAAGAAAGGGGAAAAAAGTCCTTCATTCGCATGCATATACCCCGATGCATAAGTCCAGAAGTTGAAGCCCTGCTCTCCATAGGGAAATCGATTATCCCCATCACTACGAGGTATGCTTAAGATACTGCCATCGTCCAAAAAATATGTATTACCAGGCATTGCTTTATCTTTATTACTATTTTCATTATTATATATTTTATCAAACTGCTCTTCATAAAAATTGATATGCTCAATGAATTCCTTCACAAAAAACATCCTTTCTAAATAAACCATCACTTATATGGAATTAATTTAAAAGCAAGAAATCTTCCATTTGCTGTGTAACCTGATGAACCATTTCATCCGTTTCCATCTCGGAATAAATACGTAGCACCGGTTCTGTTCCTGAAAAGCGAACAATGATCCAGCCGTCATTTTCAAAATAAATTTTCAGTCCATCTTCATAATTAATTCTTTTTATAATTTGTTTATAGTTTGGTAATTTTTTTTCGAGAAACAGTAGGTTATATAAATCTTGTTTCTTTTCCTCGCTAAAGGAATAATTACGTTCTTCCATCCACAGCTTTCCATATCGTAAATGGATATCCTCTAATAATTCAGATAACCCTTTTTGCGTCACACATATAAGTTCTACCATCAAACTAGCGGCAAAAATTCCGTCTTTCCCGCGAATATGACCTTTAATTGTTAAACCACCGCTGCTTTCCCCACCAATTATGGCTTGTTTTTCTTCCATTCCACTACTGATATGCTTAAATCCTACCGGTACCTCATAACAGGTTTCGCCATGATCAATAGCAATACGATCCAAAAGATGCGTTGTAGCTACATTTCTTACCACTCCGCCTTTTAATCCTTTATATTCTAATAAATAATAATATAAAAGCACTAAAATATCATTGGGATGAATAAAGCTACCCTTTTCATCAATTACGCCCAACCGATCTGCATCTCCATCGGTTGCTATTCCCAAGTCGTATTTTTTTTCCAATATCATATCCTTTAGTTTATTCAAGGTATGGGCTGCCGGGGAGGGTAATCGTCCCCCAAATAACGGATCCTGCCTATCATTAATCACATCCGTCTCACATCTTGCAGAGATTAAAACTGTTTGCAGACAGGTCTTTGCGACACCATACATAGGATCCACTAAAATTTTCAAGCGCCGTTCCTTTATTTTCTGTACATCAATGTTCTTTAATATATTGTCTATATAATCATTAAAAGGATCAAGAAGTTTAATTTTTTCACATCTTAACGCTTCTTCATAATCGATTATAGCAATCTCTGTTTCCTTCAAACCTTTACAATACTGTTCTAATCGATCCGTAGTTTCCTTCGTTGCGTCTTTACCTCCATCCGCAAAAAACTTAACTCCATTATAATCATAAGAATTATGACTTGCCGTTACCGCCATACCATACTGTAAATGAAGCTTATCAATGGCGTACATTATCAACGGTGTTGGTGCTACTTCATTAATTAAATACACCACAATCTCGTTCGCCGCCATAACTTCACTAATCCACACAGCCGCCTTTTGTGACAGAAAACGTCTGTCATATCCAATCACAAGTTCTATCGGTTGACTCAATTTTTTCTCTTTGTATTGTTCTTTCATATACAACGCCATAGCTTGAGCTAACAAAATAATATTTTGCCTGGTAAATTCATCTCCAATGATAGCTCTCCATCCGCCTGTACCAAACTTGATCATAAAGCTTCTCCTTCTCTTACTCCGTTTCCTATCTTTCAATTGAGCTTTCCAGGTCCTTGAATAATGAATGGAAGGCTTGATAGCCTTCCATTCATATTATAGGTCTATTCCGCTATTGATTTGTATCTATCATAAGCTTGGTTTTCTAATACTGCCATCTCTTCTACACCTAGTTCATTGATTCTACTTACGAAGGCATCAAACTCATCAATTGGTCTTGTACCAATAAAGAATTTAAGCAATTCTTCCTGAGCATTGGTTTTAATTGAACTCATTTTTACATCATAGATATCTTTTTCTTCTTGCGTTAAGGTTAACTCCGGATTAATCGGATAGAAGTAGTCCTTTTCGATATATTCGAATAATTGTCTTTTTACATCTTCATTCGCACAGGAGGCTGCTTCATATTCCGGCATCTGTCTCATTCCAATTAATGCCTGAAGTCCATTACCACGAATCCAATTAACTAAACCGCCTTCTGCATTTTTTACAGCATCAACGTAATCCGGTTGGCCATCAACAATTTCATAACTTTCCCCTTCAAGACCAAAGTTAAACAGCTTAGCGCCTTCTTCACTATAAACATAGTCAAACATCTTAATGATATCAACCGCCTTCTCCGAAGAACTGGAAATTGCCCAACTTCCTATATTTACGATAGGTGCTTGCTGACTAAAGGTTCTGGGTGCTTGCCCTACTGCTAATACCGGCGGTTGAACAACCTGCCAATTGGTATTTGGGTCATTGGCTAATACCTCTGCATTCACATTTTGTCCAGCGATGTAACCAGTCCAATAGCACGTAGCACCTGCTTTATTATTTAAAATGTGATAATTATTGGTGTCCTCACGGGTGATGAATTCCGGATCAATGAGACCTTCTGTATACCACTTGGCCATTGTTGCTAAGAATTCCTTTGTCTCTGGCTGAATAGGAGCAAATACTATTTTTCCATCCTTAATCATCCAATAATCATTCCACTCATTTAGTTCAATGCCATAAGCATCTGCAAAATTCATGTAATATGCTTCCCAGGCACGATCCAGAACCAAGGGAGTAACATCACCAGCGCCATTGCCATTTAAATCAGTCGTTTTGAAGGCTTTCAAGACCTTGTACCAGTCATCTATCGTAACCGGCGCCTCCATCCCTAATTTGTCTAACCAATCCTGTCGGATGCAATAACCCATTGCTGTACGAACAGCGGATAACATGGGAATTGCATATATTTTTCCGTCGGAAGCAGCGGTTTCTGCCAACACTTCCTTGTTATCCACTAAATATTTCTTAATATTTGGTGCATATTGATTTATTAAATCGTCCAGCGGCATGAACGCCCCTGACATACCGTATGTATTTATATCACGTTTATCACCAGCCATAATATCCGGTAATTGACCGGTAGAGATAATAACATCAAATCGCTCAGCAGCTTGTGCACTGAATACAGATTCAATATCAAAATCCATATTACATTTTTCTGCTAAGGTTTTGAAGGTCATCGTATCCTTTGTATAGATTTTATCCGGCAAACGGCTAGGTACATAGAGTGATACTTTCACCGGTCCGTTTGAAGCAGCTTCTCCCCCTGGAGTTGTTTCCACATTAGTACCATCGTTGCTTACATCGGAAGCTTTGTCTTTTGCACATCCGGTAAATAAACCAGCTGTTATCGTTAATACCAATAAAACACCCATCAATTTTCTCATAATCTTTGACATAAAATCCTCCTCTTTTACTATTATTCTTTGACACCGCCAACAAGTGCACCGCTTACAAAATACCTTTGGAAGAAAGGATAAAGTACAATGATTGGAAGCGTAGTAATTATAATCGTGGCAAATTTAATTGTAATCGGCACGCTCGCTTCACCTCGTGATAGCGCAGCTGCCATATCTTGCCCTAACTGACTGGAAATAATAATCCTTCGCAGTAAAACCTGAACCGGAACTCTTTTATCATCCGTAAGCAGAATACTTTCCCAAAAGAACGAATTCCAACGCGCTATCGCATAATAAAGTCCGATTGCGGCTAATACAGGCTTGGATAATGGTACAATAATTTTTCTTAGTATTTGCCAATCATTGGCACCTTCCAGCTTTGCCGATTCCTCCAGTGATATCGGAAGCCCCTGAAAATGTGTTCTTAATATAATGATATATAAAGCATTGATCGCCGAATATAACAATATACCTAATCTGGAATCTGTTAAATGCAGATTATGCATGACCAGAAAGAACGGAATCATACCGCTGGTAAACCACAAGGTAAAAACAACAAACAGTCCCATTACTCTTTTAGGTGCCCATCGCATTTTTGAAAGCGGATATGCAGCCAGAATGGTAAAACTCAAACTAATGATTGTGCCAAATACCGTGTAGTATATGGTGTTAAAATAAGCTCTCCAAATACCTTTGTATTGAACCACTACCTGATACGCTCTCATCGTAAAATCTTTGGGAAATAAAACTACATCATTTTTCATGACACTTGTCGAAGAACTCACGGATGCAGAAAGTAAATAAATAAACGGATATAATGTTACAATACAAACAAATAGAACGATACCATAACATAACACCACAAATGCGATTTCACCAACATTCTTATTATGCTTCATTACTGACCTCTTTCCAATTAATTACCATAGCGTTGTACCATCCAATTTTCTAGTAATTTTATTTGCTGTAGATACCAATACAAATCCGACTACATTCTGGAAGATGGTCAAAGCTTGCGTGTAACCATACCGGTGATTTAAAATACCTTCCCGATAAACATAGGAATTGAACACATCCGCAGTTTCATAGATCGCTGGATTGTATAAAAGTATAATACGCTCATGTCCTACATTAAGAATTGATCCTAAGCTAATTAAAAACATGATAACAATGGTCGGCACCAAACCCGGTAAAGTTATGTAAAGCATTCTTTGAAACTTACCCGCACCATCAACTGTTGCAGCTTCATATTGATCGTTTGGTATACCCGCTAGGGCTGCCATATAAACAATCGCGCTAAACCCGGTACCCTGCCATATTCCGGTACTAATAAATATCGTTCGGAAATATTTCGGAAATTGTAAGAATAAAATACTATCCATTCCCAACTTATTTAAAACCATATTCACTAAACCGGAAGGCGACAAAAAATTAATTACCATGGACATTACCACCACCGAGGATATAAAAAAGGGTAAGTAACTAATTGTTTGTGTGACTTTTTTAAACCGCTTACGACGTATTTCATTAAATGCAATCGCCAGTATAATGGGCAAAGGAAATCCAAAAATCAAGCCATATACATTCATTAGAAGGGTATTTCTTAATAATCTGAAAAAATACGGATCTTTAAATACTGCCTCAAAATTTTGCCATCCAACAAACATACTATCTGAAACACCTTTTACTATGTCATATTTCTGAAAAGCAATGACCATCCAACCCATCGGTAAATAATTAAAAACTATAAACCATATGAATACAGGTAAAAACATCAGATATAACCATTTGTTTAAATGCATCTCTGCCCTGCATTTCTTTAAAAACATTTTTTACCCCCATTCAAGTTTTTTGTAACGTTACTCCCATAGCATAGGGGCCAGGGCTTGAAATCTCAATCACAAACATTCCGTATTCTTATAATTTTTCTCACAACCTAGAAAAGAACATCACAAATGCTATACTATTTTTTCTACTATATATTAATTATTCTACTTATCAACAGGATGACTACTTAATTGTGTTTCGTCGATATTGCACCGGTGTGATTGAATATTTTTCTTTAAACTTTTTAATGAAGTAGTTTGTACTGCTAAAGCCTATCAGCTTAATCAGCTTCTCCAAGGAAATATTTGATTCTATCAGCAATTTGGCTGCTTTTTTCAGTTTACAGTCTGTAATAAATTGAGTAATATTAATTCCTTTCTCTTCCTTAAATATTCTACTAATATATTTAGGACTCAAATAAACCTTCTCTGCAATAAATTCAAGGGATAAATCCTCATGTAAATGCTCCATAATAACCTTTTCAATCAATTCGACTACGGTTGACGTTGGATTGTTTTCTACTTTTGATAGCTCTGTAAACGTATTTTTAATCAACTGAAGAAACCAAAAATAGAAATCCTCGCTATTATACTGATCATTTATATCCTTAAATAGCTGGTCCTGTTCACTTTCGTTTTCCTTCATAATATCTCTTAAAAAATAATTATATAAGAATACATATTTAAGAACATAACCATTTAAATCCTCTATCGAAGCAGTAAGCATACTTGCTTCTTCTATAAAGCTCTTAAGCACCCTCTCAATTTGATCTACATCTCTAGTGACCAAGGCTTCACTAAACGCCTCAAAATTAGGGTTAAGATCTGTCTTTTGTTTTGATATCTTCTCCTCTATAATTTCCCAATCGATAAAATAGGTATGAGGCATAAAATAAATATAATCTAGTACCTTTAACAATTCATTATAAGCCTTATTTGATTCCCTAAGTTCAGAAAACATACCGCTCTGCAGGATAATTGGATTTACAGAGAAATTTATCTTCATATAATCAACGAATTTTTTTCTTAAGGTTTTTAATTCTTCTTTCCCCTCTCCCAGGGTAGAAATGATGACACAAATCTTGCCATCAAACAAATCTGCAGATAAACAGCGCAGAGTCCCATTCGAATAACCATCAAAAAATTGTATCATATTATAAATAACTAAGTTTCTTGTTAATTCATCGGAATGCACATATATTTTTTGATGTAGCTTTATCATAAGTAAATGGTTATACTGCCAGCTTTCTGAATATCCAAAAAATTGCAGTTTATCTTCTATATCCTTCCCGTTTATGTACTTCGCTGATAAAAGGTTGATTACAAAGTCATTTTTAATAATGTTTATGTTTTTAAGTAAAGCTTCTTCTTTGAGAATCGCTATATCATATAATTCATTAATCGCTCGATCGATGTAGTAATACTCACTTTCTCTTACTTTTTTATTAAGCTTCGCCTTCTTGAGTTTATCAATGATCAGATAAAAAGGCTTATATAATGTACGTGCAAAGAAATAGGATAACAAGAGTCCTATTACCATAACGATAATTGAAAAATATACACCCTTCCTTTGTATGGCTCTTGTCTCATCATAATAATCTTTCGTTGAACTAAGTTTAATAATTTTCCACTCCTCTATACCGATCGGTTGGACCGTTATGATGTTTCCATCGATTTCACTGCCTTCTTTGTACTCTTTATTTGATAAGGATGTTAGTACAAAGTCTTTATTCTTTTGTACAAAAGACTCAAATCCATCTTTCTCTCCTTCTATTGCTATAATATCTCCTTGAAGATTCATGATAGCGATAGCATCCAAATCTCCGATTAAAAATTCTCTTAGAAGCTTTCGAATTACTTCTTGTTGGACATTAATAATTACGTAACCTTTAAACTTCGATTGCTCCTTGGTGTATAAAGGATATCCGGCAGTAAAGGAAAACACCGGGACCTCTATACTGTCATTTTTTATGATACGGCTCGACATCCAGCGTAATTTATCTTGGTACTTTGTTTCTATTTCAAAGGTATCTAAGGATTTTAAGTAATCCTCCGAATTATCACCCGTATATTGAATACCACTTAGCGTAGAAATCCATATATCATTAATTAATACATAAACCTCAATGCTATCGATATAAGGAACGTTTTGCGCATCTATGACCTGTAAATACTTGTCCAATTCCGTTGCCCTGTAATAATCATTCTTCATCGGATAGTGTAAGAACTTTTGTATTCCTTTGTCTTTATTACCTAAACCGGTAATCTCCTTTATCGTACGGTTTGGTTCTTCAAAAAGATAATCACTAATCAAATTCCCAAGATGTTCTAATCGATATCTCTCCAGATTTTCTACCTTATGATTATAATTAATAGAAAATTGTACCGTTAAAAAACCGCTGATAGAAAGCACTACAATCACAACGATACCAACAAAAGACAGTATTAAACGATTAAATATGGTGTCAAATCGATTCAAACGATTCAATAAAAGTTTCATTGAGGAACCTTCTTTCCGTATAAGAAATTTGATACATGATTACGATTCGTAATTTATCTTACTGTTCCATGTTAGCATTATGTAGTAATGAATTCAAATGCAAAATAATACATACATCGATATCCCAAATACAACATCATTGAGCGTCATGGCTCCTAAAAAAAGGAGAAAGAGCCTCTTACTAAAGTATCTCTTTCTCCTCATCAAATTCTGCTTATTACTTACATATTATATAGATATACACATTTCTGCTCAATCACAATTTTTCCACTTTATTAAAATCTTTCTCCCAATTATAAATAAAGCTTTCCTACTTTATTGTACTTTAAATTTACGAATACAGTGTAATTACTGATTTACATTACCTGATTTACCCGATTTCAGTTGGTCTAAATTTAAATGGAGTGCATCACCAATGATGCACTCCACCCAAGCCCATAATACAAATATTCTTTCGTTTAAAGGAAGTCTACGGACAAAACTCTCTTTACTTTAAAATCAAAGTATCTATGCAATAGTTATAACGATTAACTACGGATTATTCTTAACCGCTCAATGGCTTTATCAATAATTGATTCTTCTATTAACCCGTAATTGTCTCCAATACTTATCTCTGTCTTAGCAAAACCTTCTGCGGTCGCGTTGATTCCGCCAAATAATGCTACACCTTCCATTTTCATTACATCGATCATTTGAGTCATGACTCTTTCTGCTGTATCGTTGAAATGTACATGAAACATATTACTAACAGGAATCGTTGGATGGATACTGATTCCTTTGATACTTGAAAGTTTAAGAGCATACGCTTTCGCATATTCATAATACTCCGCCATTTTCCCCTTTCGTTTTGCAAATAAATCAGCGGCAGGCACAATATAGGGATAAAGGTGATATAAGTCTCCCCCTAATCGTCTTTTCCAGATTTTAGCTTCACGAATAATTTCTTCATCCCCAATTAGCATGGCCCCTGTAATACTTCCAAACCCTTTATAGAACGATATATAAATGCTATCAAAAAGTTCACCTACCTCGGACGGTGTTTTCTGATAATAGGGCAAACATTCATATAACCTTGCCCCATCCAGATGCGTACGAATCCCTCTCTCTTTACAATATGCCGTCATCTCAATTAGCTCGTTCCAGGAGGGGAGTTGCCCACCGATTTCTCGTTGCGGCAATTCAAATAAAACAGCAGCTACATCCTTCATATTCTTCAAGTCATCTATTGTAAACAAGTGATCCTTTTCACCTAAAAGAACCGTATCAATATGATGTAACTCTTTGATTCCATCTTGCTCGTGAATCTCCAAGTGACACAATGGATGATATGCTACACACATTAGGCCTTTTTGATCACACCAGATGCGCAGGGCAATTTGTTGTGCCATCGTTCCACTCGGAAAAAAGACAGCCGATTGTTTATTGAATTCTTTACTGAGGGTATTCTGAAAAGCCTCAATGACTTCACCCTTTCCATAAACATCAGGCATCTGGCAATCCTTCAAGGTGTTAAATATGGCCATTTCGTCTTTCATAGATTTCGTTTTATGACCACGCAACTGATACTGAGCCTGCTTTACCATCTGTAAATAGTTTTCTGAGATCATCACATTGTCCCCCTTTTTTGTATTTCTTATTTCGCCCTGATCCATAATAAAACCAGTATATATCATTTTCAAGTATACAAATTTTATCACTTTATAGTAAAAAGAACAACTGCTTTCTCCGTTACTCTCACTTACTTAAACTATATGCAATAGTTTCCGTTTCCGATTCCGTTTCGCCTTATGCCGCCTCAAACTGACTATTATAAAGCTCTGAATAGAAGCCTCCCTTAGCAAGTAATTCGCTATGATTGCCACTTTCGATGATATCGCCATCCTTCATAACCAGGATAAGATCCGCATTTTTAATAGTGGATAAACGATGTGCGATAACAAAGGAGGTCCTTCCGATCATTAATTGGTCCATCGCGGCTTGAACGATACGTTCTGTACGCGTATCAACGGAGCTTGTTGCTTCATCAAGAATCAGCAGAGGTGCATTTTGAATCATCGCTCTTGCAAAGGTAATCAGTTGCTTCTGTCCCTCTGAAAGACTTGCCTTATCATTCAGTATCGTATCATAACCATCCGGCAAAGCCTTGATGAAATGATGAAGTCCCACCGTCTTACATGCCGCCTTCACTTCCTCATCGGTGACACCCGGCTTGCTATAGATGATATTATCCTTGATGGAGCCTTCGAAGAGCCAAGTATCTTGTAATACCATACTAAATTGTTCGTGTACGTTCTCTCTCGGAACCTTCTGAATTGGGATTCCATCGATGCAGATTTCACCGCCGTCTAGTTCATAAAATCTCATGAGAAGATTAACCATGGTAGTCTTGCCTGCACCAGTAGGGCCAACGATTGCTACCTTCTGTCCTGCTTTGATCTTCGAGGAGAAATGATGAATCACCGGCTTTTCAGGTGAGTATCCAAATTTCACGTTTCTGAACTCAACATCTCCTTTGACATCAGTCATACTCATTATCTTCTTACTTTCGTCTTCTAATTCATTTTCCTCTAAGAATTCAAATACACGCTCACTGGCTGCTGCAGTTCTTTGCAGATTATTCATAGCTTGTGCTATTTGTGAAAGGGGCTGTGTAAACAAACGGATGTACATCATGAATGCAACAATGACACCGAAGGAAATGGTACCATTCATAGCAAGTGCTGCTCCAACCACGCAAACTGCTACATATCCAAAATTACCTACGAAGCCCATGAGTGGCATCATCAAACCAGATAAAAACTGCGATTTCCATGCACTCTTGTACAGATTTCCATTGATTTCTTCAAAGGTTTTCTTTGCTTCCTTACTTCCGTTATAAACCTTCACAACATTATGTCCGGCATAAACTTCCTCAATATGGCCATTAATATGCCCCAATTCCATCTGCTGTGACTTGAAATATTTCTGTGACTTCTTCATGATTGTCATCATTAGTACGAAACCAATGATACTGGAGCCTACTGCCGTCAATGCCAAAATCCAGTTGTTGTAGAACATCATGATGAGAGCACCTACAAACATCGTAATGGAAGTAATCAAGGTACCGATACTCTGATTCAGAGTCTGTCCGATTGCGTCAACGTCATTGGTAACACGACTAAGCACATCCCCGTAACTGGTGGAATCAAAGTATTTTAAAGGGAGACGGTTCACCTTCCTCGAAATATCTGTTCTCATCTTCTTGGAAATAGTCTGTGTTACGGTGGCCATCATATAGCTCTGTAGATAATTCAACAGAAATGCGATCCCATAGAAGATTACAACGAGCCCAGCGATTTTCGCAACCGCATCCATGGCGATATTACCTACTACCGGAGTACCATTCACTAGAGCTGGAAGACCTTTCATAACTTCGTTGGTCAAATCCTTAAGCTTATCCGGCCCAATAATCTGAAGAACCGTTGCAGCTGCCGCAGCTACTAAAGCTATTATAATAACCGGTAGATAACTTTTACAATAACTCATTAATTTAGTCATAGTTGCTTTGAAATTCTTTGGTTTCTCAACAACTCCACCCATGGGACCACCGCCCATAGGGCCTCTTGCTGTATTTCGTTTTACATTTTCTTCACTCATGCTAATAGTTCCTCCTCATTTAATTGTGACATGGCAATTTCCAAGTAAACATCGCAGGTATTTAACAATTCTTTGTGTGTGCCCTTTCCAACAATTCGCCCTTCATCAAGGACAATAATCTGATCTGCATCCATAATTGTTCCGATACGTTGGGCAACAATCAAGCTGGTCACTCCTGCCGTTTCCTTTTTTAAGGCTGAGCGTAAAATTCGATCCGTCTTATAATCCAATGCCGAGAAGCTATCATCAAAAATATAGATTTCTGGTTTACGATTCACTGCACGTGCAATTGCAAGACGTTGTTTCTGACCACCGGAAACATTGGTACCGCCCTGTGCTATCTCAGCCCCGTATTGACCCTTCATATTTTCTACGAAGTCAGTTCCCTGTGCAATCCTAACTGCTGTTTTGATATCTTCTAGGTTTGAATTCACTTTACCATTATCTCCATAGCCAACATTACTACCGATTGTTCCACGGAACATCACCGCTTTTTGCGGAACATAGCCGATTTTATTATGCAGTGATTCTTGTTCATATTCTTTGACATTAATACCATTGATAAGGATATTACCCTCTGTTGTATCATAAAATCTTGGTATTAAATTGATCAAGGTACTCTTGCCACTACCTGTAGAACCAATGAAAGCAACGGTTTCTCCTACCTTGGCTGAGAAACTGATATTCTCTAAGACATAATCTGCAGCACCTGGATATTTAAAGCTGACATCTTGAAACTCAATCTCGCCTTTCCTCCCAGCTTTACCTTCCGTCCTATGCCCATCAACAATTGTGGGCTTTGTTTCTAACACTTCATTAATACGCTTCGCAGAAACCGAGGCTCTTGGCCACAGAACAAAAATCATTACTAGCATCATGAAGGACATTATGACCTGCACCGAATAAGAGGAGAATACCACCATATTGGAGAACAGTGGTAGACGATCCACAGCCTCTGCTCCATTGATCAAGTATGCACCAATCCAGTAGATTGCCAGAGTCATTCCACTCATCAATGCTGTCATCATGGGCATCATTACAGCCATTCCTCGATTGGTGTACAACTGGGTTGCTGTAAGCTCTTCATTGGCAGCTTCGAATTTCTCTTCCTGATAACCTTCCGCATTATATGCGCGAACTACGCGTAATCCTGTAAGGTTTTCTCTTGTCACACGGTTCAAATTATCCGTCAAGGTCTGCATTTTCTTGAATTTCGGCATAACAAAAATCATAATGAGTGCTATCATTGTGATTAGAATGACTACTGCTACACCTGTTGCAATTGACCACTCCCGGCCTTTACCGGTAATTTTGGTTAATGCCCACACCGCCATAATTGGTGCCTTGATCAACATCTGAAGTCCCATCGTAATCAACATCTGTACCTGTGTAATATCATTGGTAGAACGGGTAATCAAGCTTGCTGTAGAAAACTGGTTAATTTCTTCCATGGAGAACGAATCAACTTTAGCAAACAACTGACTACGTAGTCTTTGGGAAAATGAAGCTGCAATCCTTGCTGCAAAAAATCCGACAATGACTGCCGCTACGAGACTGCCCAGTGCACAGAGAAGCATCTTCCCTCCTGCCAGCCAAATGTCTGACATTTCACTTCCGGGTGTTTGTGTTAACATCGTAATCTCGGACATATACTCCGGAAGCTTCAAGTCCAACCATACCTGGGAGACAATGAATACCAAACTAGCCATAGCCTGCAGCCATTCTGCTGCTTTCAAACGTTTTAAAATCTTAATCATAGGTTATTTCCTCCTTTTAACTAACATCGTTATTATCTAATATCATTATTATCTAATACTGTTAACCATTGTAGCAAATATATGCAGTCACTTCTCGTGACTGCATATTATTTAGAATCTTCACGCTTTCTCTCAGCCAGTCTTCCCATGATACGAACATATTCCTTCGCGTCATGCTCTCCAAGGTAACAAAGCATATTCGTAGTGAATTCCATCATCTCTTGGAAATGTTGATCTACCTGTTCCTTCCCAGCGGATGTAAGTTCGACCAGAATTCTTCGGCGATCACTAACATCAATCATACGGGTAATCATACCTTTGCTCTCTAAACTGCCAAGAGTTGCAGCAATCCGTGCGGAGCTAATTCCCATCTCATTACTAATTTCGCTGGGAATGACATTGCCACCATGCTTTGAAATATAGCTTAGTACAAAATCTTCACCATGCATCGAATCATTAAGCCTCTTCTGAGCATTATGTCTATGGAGCTGGCCCATGTTCTTCATAAATTCATGGGCTAAAGCTGTATAATCCATTCTATCACCTTCTCGCTAACATTATATTATAGTAGTAAATTTTTTAATTAGCTAACACTGTTAACAATATACCTTGTTAGCATTTATGTCAAGAGGTAAATTACATTTTGTATATTATTAATTTATACCAACTCCATTTTCTTTATCCGTTCAATTCTCTCTCTGCAGTTTTCACTAAGCACCAAACATGATCAATTCAGATAATTTCAATATTATCCTTCCTACATTCTTCCACTGAATCATAAGTGCCGCACTTTCTATCGTAATTCCAGCGAATAAAAATAGGACTTAATTAGTAATGCCTCACACCAAGGTTTTTACTAATATAGCCCTATAAGAAATGTCGATGATTGAAGCAAACCATTAAATTATTATTTTATAGACCCAATGAATCTTGCAGACAAAGTGCTCCATAGCCCAGTGTACGATTTGGATAGCTGCTTTCTACCCTTAAATGCCTGGCACCATCGATTAAATATGCTTTCAATTTTTCACCATATAAATAAGGATCATTCCCCTCTAAAATTCCCCACTGCATCATAAGGGCTGCACTCCCTGTAACAAACGGTGTTGCCATAGAGGTGCCGGACCGAACCGCATACCCTCCTCCCGGAGCACAGGAATTGATATTCACGCCAGGAGCAACGATATCCGGCTTTATTTCTAGATTCCTAGTATATCCTCTTCCAGAAAAAGGTGCATAGCTATCCGTATATGCATCATATGCCCCTACTGTAATTGCCCGATACGCGGTAGAAGGAATCGTGAGCGTTGTATACTCGGAAGGTATCAAAAACCTCGTGGCGGGATTTTTAACTCCACCTGCCGGTAACCACATATCATAATTACCGGTTACAATTTTACTTGGAACCAGCTCGATTCGCCATATCCCTGAATTAATATATCTCCCCGTTGGAATCATTTCAATATAAATCTCCTGCATCGGTTCGTAGGGTGTGGGATCTCCGTAATATAATAAAATTTCAGTTTGACCGATTCGAAACTGTTGCGTGCCTAAAATTCTTGGTATCGGCCCAACTCGCGTACCATTTGGAGCGGTAATAATAATATCAAAATGATCATAATAGTTCTTCCAAATCTGCAGATTTAAAGAAAACTCAAATTCACTGACTGCAAAATCGACGACAGTATTCCTCCCCATTGTAACAATTCCCTGTGCATGATTGCCGGAAGCTCCTTCATTCCCTGTTCCGATTACAATGTTAGTCCTCCAAACACTTGCAATATCATTGATAAAGGTTTCTAATAGTGTACTTCCAGTATGCGAGCCATAATTATTACCAAAGCTTACATTTATGGCTACCGGTCTTCCAAGTATTATTGCATACCGTATCACAAAGTCAAGCCCTTGCATTAATTGTGTTGTGCGGGGGAAGGAATCACCCACGGAGATCCCTAGCTTTACTACAATCAATTCACTCTGGGAAGCTACTCCGCGGTATAGTCCATTACTTGCTCTGCCATTACCGGCTGCTATCCCCGCAACATGAGTGAAGTGTTTCAATGCTAAATAAATCAAAACCTCCAATGTATTATTATTTCTTGGTTATCCTCATTATTCTTCTCTCCAACTTCAATAAAATCAATGAACTCATTAACAATCTCAGGAGTCAACGTATCAAAATCCGTATATTTGCGAACAAGTCCTTCCTTTTTCTCCTGATGGTCATTTTCTCTCGAGAGATCATTTATTTCTATTATCAATTTTGTATATTGACCCTCTAAATCCTCACGTTCCTTATCTAGCGATGCCTTTAACTCCAAATACTCATTCTCTGGTATAATATCATTGGACTTATCAATATAAATCATTGCGAGTGCTTTTTTCGTTCTTACTTGTTTCGTGTTGAGCTTTTGCAGTTGAAGCTTCTTTTTTGATAGAAGTTTTTCATTTTCATCATGATTTATGAGTAGGTCATCTAATTGATGATGCTCTAAATGATTATTAATTATCATCCTTATTTTATCCTTTAGCAGCTCTTCAAGCTTTGAATTATGTATCGAATGAGGTGTACATTGTGTCCTACCTGATCTCTTATATAAGGAGCAATAAAGATATATGTATTTTTGTTGTCCGTTAATTCTTGTAAGTATATTGCCGCAATCAAGGCATCTTAATTTACCGGCCAGAAGTGCACTTTTTTTATTACCATCCTCATCTATAGTTCTAGCATATCTTCTACTCTTGATCAGGCTTTGTACCAGTTCAAAAACTTCTTTCTCAATAATAGGTTCATGGCAGCCAGGAACAATAATCCACTCTTCTTTCGGTAGCTCTACAACTTTTTTGCTTTTATAGCTTACTTTTCGCTCTCGCCCTTGTACCATTTCACCAATATACATTCGATTTGTAAGAATTCTTCTGACTGAATTAGCACCCCAGAGACCATATTTATAACCGAAATTATCCTTCTTGGGATGTTGATAGTTAAAGCCTTGCGATGTCTTGTAGACACATGGTGTTGGAATATTTTCATTTTGAAGCATGATACAAATCTGCTTATTTCCAAGCCCTTGAATCGAATAGTTAAATATCTTTCTTACAACTATTGCAGCCGGTTCATCAATGATGAGTCTATGATTATTTTTAGGATCTTTTAAATATCCATAGCATGCAAATGCTCCTAAAAATTCACCTTTTTCCATTTTAGCTCGAAATACACTGCGAATATTTTCTGAAAGATCTTCACTATACCACTCATTGATTAGACCGTTGATCTGCCTTGCCTTTTTATTGCCTTTTATATTAGTATCAACATGATCTACCACTCCGATAAAACGAATTCCTAATAAGGGAAACATGCCATGAATATACCTCTCAACAAGCTCCATATCTCTAGTAAATCTGGACTGCGTCTTACAAATAATTATATTGAACTTTTTTAGCTTGGCATCTGTGAGCATTCTATTGAATTCCGGTCTTTCTTGGTCAAATCCTTTGAAATCATCATCGGAATAGATATCATGTATGATAAAGTCATGTTCAAGAGCATAGTCTACAAGCATCATCTTTTGATTATGAATACTTGCACTCTCATCTCCTTCGCTTATTTTATCTTGATCCTCTTTTGATAACCTGCAATAAATTGCAGCCTTGTTCACTCTTACCACCTCCTAATATGCCTGGGTTTCTCATACTCGATATAGGTGTGTAAGTTAAAATTACTTATGTAGAGATTAACAAAGTAGTTCTAATTTATCAAACCGCCTTTTTTTGCTGTTTACTTTTACAAATACGTATGATGATATTAGACAAAGCTTTTTTTCTTTCCTCTTGTGTCTGTTCTTTAAACACTTCTTTTACTATAATCATCCAGGCACCTCCAAATTCTTTATTGTTATATCACTCATAACCAATGTATTATTTTGAATACTTGTCTTATTCATAAAAAAGCTGCCAAGTATAATACTTAACAGCTTACATTTGCAATATAATATATATAATTATTAAATGAAACGAAGTACCGGTTCATCCTTTCTTTTATAACCGTAATTTTATAAATTACTTTTACATCTAATCCGGCGTATGCAAGTAATCAAGAAAAGCCGAGTATCGCCCCAAACAGCTTTTCGAATAGAAATAATTTTGATGATTTTGCCCAAAATCAAAAAAATCACTTTACTAAACCTTTATTAGAATATATCTTTCCAATATATCTTTCCGATAGTCATTTTTCTTAATCACCTTCAAAATCCTTAATTTTATATTCGTTAATTAATATGAATTTAAATAATTACACAGCATATAATGCACTAAATAAACGATTTGAGGTAATTATGGACATCTATGTTGTTCAATCAGGTGATACTATCAATTCCATAGCTGATAATTATCGCGTTTCGGTTGATAGATTAATATTTGATAATGGGCTCGATAATCCATACAACTTAGTAACCGGCCAAGCTCTTATTATTGCTTATCCCAAACTGACCTATACCGTTCAGGAAGGAGATACCCTAAATAGTATCGCTAATATGTATAATGTTACAATTATGCAATTACTAAGAAATAATTCTTTTTTGTCTAACAGAGAGTATATCTATCCCGGCGAAATATTAGTTATCAGCTATTCAACGTTTGAAGATATAACAACAAACGGGTATACTTATGCTTATATTAAAAATGAAACGCTTATAAAAACGTTGCCATACCTGACCTATCTGTCTATTTTCAACTATGGTATTTCAGAAGCAGGCGAAATCACTACTTATAGTAATGATGCGAATATAATTCAGTTATCGAAAGATTACGGAGTCGCACCTCTATTAATGGTTTCATCGTTATCACCAACTGGCGAATCGGACGTTGAATTACTTTATCAAATTTTATTGAATGAAGAGTACAATAACAAACTGTTGAATAATATCCTTAATATACTTCGTTCATCAGCCTATTACGGTGTTAATATTATGATTAGTAATTTAAATACTATAAATCAAAATCTCTATTTAAACTTATTAGAAAAAGCTTCACAACTTTTTAGAGCGGAAGGTTATTTTTTTATCATTACAATAAACCCCAACATACAACTCATAAATGGTCAAGTAACCTTTGAACAAATTGATTATTATAAAATAAGTCAGTTAGTAGATCGAATTACATTTCTACAATATGCTTGGGGAACCAATCCAGGACCGCCATCACCAATAAGTTCTTCTTATTTAATAAGAAATTTTATAAATTATGTTACGACCTTAACCCCCCCTGAGAAAATTATAGTAGGAAAGCCCTTAATCGGTTACGACTGGGAGCTTCCTTACGTACCAAATAAGACTATTGCTAAATCCCTCACTCTCGATGCCGCAGTTACCTTAGCTTATGAAGTAGGTGCAGTAATACTGTTTGATGAAATCTCCGAAACACCTTATTTTCAATATACAAGCTCATATATCGGATCACCAATCGAACATATTGTATGGTTTATTGATATTAGAAGCATTAATGCTTTAACTCATATAATTGATGAATATAATTTGTCAGGTTCCGGTATATGGAATATCATGGTATTCTATCAACAATTATGGACATTTCTAAATTCGAACTATAATATTATAAAAATTTTACCAACCATTTTCTAAAGAAATATAATTAATGCAATATTATTATATAGTAAAGGTGTTTTACTGAGCTTGTTCGGATACCAGTGTAACCTAATCCGAATTAGCTCATTTCTTTTATATTATCGGATTAATTAATATTATAGCAACCTACAAATCTCCTTCTTCCGTTGATAAAATATCGAGAAGCCTCACAATACAAAAATTTTGTATTCAACTACTTCACATGGGTTCCGTAGCTAAAAAACAGTACGCATTTTGTAGTGCATTATACACAAAATAGTAAGTGATAATTCTTTCCATTTTGTTACTTTAGTATATTCTTAACGTTGCGTAGCTGAAAAACTATATATTCCAGTGTATTTCAACATCTCTATTTCCATATATGTCCTTCTCACCAATTTCAATATAGTCAATAAAATCATCAACTATTTCATTGATTAGCTCTTCAAACTTTGCATATTTCTTAGCCATGGCAACAACATCAATTCTTGTGACATTCTCTCTTTGTAAAGACTCAATGTCACTTTTTATATTCTCGTGTTCCGCTTTAAGCTTATTTAAATCATTTTCGAAATTTTGTTGGTTTGACATATACATAGTCTCAGTGACGACACCCTTAACCTTATCCATGTACAGCGTTGAAACAGTCCTTTTGATATCATCCATCTTAACTGCTATATTCTTTAATTCTTGCTGTTTCCCATTCAACTTTTTCTCGAGACTTATGCGACCAGTTAGTATCTTTTCAATCACGTCGTTATTAGCTTCATCATTAAGCACACTATCA
>JAQSYO010000004.1 GCA_029256105.1 Herbinix sp. | reverse complement strand
TAAGCCAGAATCCGGTGGATATGCAGGAAGAACAGGTAAGCCAGAATCCGGTGGATATGCAGGAAGAACAGGTAAGCCAGAATCCGGTGGATATGCAGGTAGAACTGGTAAGCCAGAATCCGGTGGATATGCAGGAAGAACTGGCAGGCCAGAATCTAGTGGATATGCAGGAAGAACTGATAGACCAGAATCCGGTGGATACTCAGGTAGAACTGGCAAAGCAAATTCGACTGGTTTTGCAGGTAGATCAGACAAATCAGAATCTGCAAGCTATGTAAGAAGAGATAGTTCTTTTGAAAGAACTGAAAAATCAGAACAAAATGAAAAAACTGGATTTGTAGGTAAAACAGGTTATAAAGATAAAACCGGATACGCAGGTAAGACCGGATACGCAGGTAAGACCGGATACGCAAATAAGACCGCCTATGCAGGTAAGACCGGATACGCTGGTAAGACCGGTTATGCAGGAAAATCCGGATATGCAAGTAAAACAGCTTATGCAGATAAAACAAAAATTGCGGGATTTGAAGATAATTCAATTAATGAAGAGACTGACAGAACAAATACAAGTCAAAGACCGGAACAAAGAAGAGATTATAAATCTCCTATAGGTAGAGATCAGAAATCAGCATCTCATGGAAACCATAATTCGGATTATCGTAGAGATCAGAAACCTAATTACAACAGAGTGCAAATATCAGAGCAAGGAAGTAGAAAAGAGCAGTCTGACAGTAAATCTTTAGAGCGAGTGAGTAGAAGACCGGCATATGCTGGTGGTAAAACACCAACAACACAAGGCTCCTGTCAATTCATTAGGGATTGCGGTGGTTGCCGTATCATGCAGCAAAGTTATGAAGCTGACTTAAAGGAGAAACAAAAGACAGTAGATGCCCTTATTAACCCATTCTGTAAAGTAGAGCAGATTATTGGGATGGAAAATCCGAAATATTATCGTAATAAGGTTCATGTTGTATTTGATCACGATAGAAAGGGCAATCCGGTATCAGGTGTATATGAAGAAGGTTCACATAATGTAGTTCCGATTGATAATTGCCTTATTCACAACCAAAAAGCTGACGCTATCATAGAATCTATACGAGGAATGTTAAAATCCTTTAAAATCAAAACTTATGATGAGGATTCTGATTATGGACTGTTGAGACATGTATTGGTTAGAACAGGGTTTACTAGCGGCGAGATTATGGTAGTTCTTGTATTATCTTCACCAATCCTACCTTCGAAGAATAATTTTGTAAAAGCACTTCGTGATCAACATCCTGAGATTTCTACCATCGTTGTAAATGTAAATGATAAAAAAAGCAGCATGGTCCTTGGAAATAAGGAACAAGTAATATACGGAAAAGGCTTTATAGAAGATACCTTGTGTGGAAAAGTATTTCGTATTTCACCTAAGTCTTTTTACCAGGTAAATCCGGTACAGGCAGAGCTTATTTACAATAAAGCTATTAAAATGGCAGAATTTACGGGCACTGAGACAGTAGTTGATGCTTATTGTGGTATCGGGACGATTGGGTTAATCGTTTCAGACCATGTGAGCAAGGTAATCGGTGTGGAAATAAATAAGGATGCAGTTCATGATGCAAATATCAACGCCAAGAGAAATGACGTTAAGAATATTGAGTTTTATAAAAACGATGCCGGTGAATTTATGAGTCAAATGGCAGAGCAGAAGGAACATGTTGATGTCGTAATTATGGATCCCCCGAGAACAGGTAGTAACGAGCAGTTTATGGATGCCTTAGCCGCATTAAAGGCTAAGAAGGTTATATATATTTCCTGTAATCCAATTACCCTGGAGAGAGATTTGCAATACCTTAAGTTGAAGGGATATAAAGCAGAAAAGGCTGTCCCGGTGGATATGTTTCCTTGGACAGGGCATGTGGAGACGGTTGTATTGATGTCACGTAAGGATAATTAAATCAGGCTAGTGATGGCTTAAATCAAAGGTTTCCAGACTTTCGGTAACAATAACCGATAGCTGGGAACCTTATTATTTTGTCTTTCAAAAGTAGCCCCAACATAAAAAAGCATTGTCGGGTTGAGACTAGAGAACTGTTGTTAAAGTTATTCCATTTTACCGTTCATCTTTCTGCTTTGGATAGGAGTGCACACATCATACCATTGACAGTAATAGAGCATATATAAACGGTGATATGTAAACTTTTCGGCTTCCATATTGACTGGTAGTTGAAAATTTGATAAAATATTAAAAATAATTTCAATGAAATTAATTTCAATAAGAGGGGGCATGTAATGACAAAAAGAGAAGAGCAAAAAGAAAAACGTCGACAAGATATTTTGCGAGCTGGTCTGAAGCTTTTCGTTTGCAAAGGTTATGAAGCAACTAAAATAAATGATATTGCAGAGGAAGCAGGAATGAGCCTTGGCTTACTATATCATTATTTTGTATCAGTAGAGATTTTACATGAGGAATTGATTAACATTGCATTAGCAGGACGCACAGGACAATATTTCCCTCAATATGACAATCCTATTGATTACTTTGTAAAATCAGCAAGCCATATTTTCGATGTAGTAAAATCAGACCATGATTATGCTAAATATTTTGTATTGATGAAACAGGCACAACGCAATCAGAACTTACCAATCCATATTAAAGAAAAACTGGAACATAACGATATTATTGCTAAATCAATTATTACTATTGAAGAAGGTCAACGTCAAGGAATCATTCGCAAAGGAAATCCTATGGCATTAGCAATGACATTTTGGCTTTCCATAGAGGCATATGTGGAAATGATTGCCCTTAATCCGGATATACCTTACCCGGAAACTAACTGGTTTGTTGATATACTAAGAGCAAGTAATAACTATGAAAAATTGTACACATTTCAAGGAGGAACAATATGATTCTGGAGAAAAATAATTATGACAAAAACGCACTTCAAAATAAAATCGTGTTGATTACAGGCGGTGGCGGTGGAATCGGCATTGAGGCTTCACGGGCTTTTTCCTACATGGGCGCTCATGTAATCATTGCGGAAATAGATGCTGACAGAGGAAAGCAGGCGCAAAAACTGATAAATAAGGAAAACCTTAATGGAACTGTGGATTTTTTTCAGATCGACATTACAGATGAAAATCAGATTGATAAATTATACAAGTATATTATGGAAAAATACACACGTCTTGATGTTCTAATAAATAATGCCGCCGTTGTTCCGATGGGAGCGATTGACACGGTTTCAATATCCGATTGGGATTTAAGCTATGCTGTGAACTTGAGAGCACCTGTCCTTTTAACGAAAAAATTTATTTCTTCCATGAGGGACACAGGCGGGACTATTGTCTTTGTACCATCAGCGGCTCCAACTCCGTATATGTCGGCTTATGAAATATTCAAAACCGCGCAGGTGGAGTTTTGTAATACCTTGTGTGAAGAAATTGACGGAACGGGCATTATTGCATACTCAATAGCCCCCGGATTTGTAAAAACAGATACCGCTGTCAAAGCAGTTGAAATTGTGGCAACTTCCTTGGGAATTACAACAGAAGATTTTTACAAATCACTTGAAGAACTAATTACCGATGCCGAGATTGCAGGGGTGGGCTATGCCGTTTCTGTTGTAAAGGCAAAACAGTATAACGGAAAAGAAATCATGTCCTATCAAGTGTTGGTGGAAGGTGGTTTAATTAGCGGTGGCAAGGAAAAATCAGATAGTACGCATACACAGGTTGATATTGATAATTTGGCATTCTTGTTTAAGAATATTGCAGATGTTTTTTTTGACCAATATCAAAATTGGCAGAAGAAAAAACTGTTCCAAAAACAGTTTATACTTTCCGATTTCAAAAAACAAATGGGGCTGCCTGCTGAGAGCTTCAAAATACAAATAGAAGCCCTGCAAGGTCAGATTCACAATAATGAGTGGGGCAACTTTATGGATAGCAAGAAAATGTTTATAAAGTGGCGGTGTTTTTATGAACATCAAATTAAACTGCTACAAGGTTATGAAAAGAATACAGCACAATTGGCAAGCGATACAAAACTTTTAAATAGTTGGATTGAGAATCTACAAGAAATAATTAAAATATTATAGTAAAATAATAGGTAAGGAAGAAATCGCAATTATTGATGAAAAGTTGTTAGAATATTGGAAATAAATTTTTAATAGAGATCATGATATTGTAGTTGATATGTTCCCTAAAACCTAAAAACCATTGATATATCTCAGTAAACCTTGAAAACGCTGAAAAATGGTTGATATGTTCCTAAGAACGCAGACATCAATAATGAGCACTCGAGCCACGTCGAGACAGTGGTTCTGATGTCTCGTGTATAATTACAGATTATGTAACTAGAAACTCAAAACTAATTTGATATAAATAGAAACAAATATAGTATGGTACAGGAGGTGATAATTTGGAGAAAATCTCGCTAAATAAAGAAATAATACTCAATACTACCGAAGAAATGATTCGCCGTTACGGACCAGAAAAAGCGAATATCTCTGATGTAGCACAATCATTAAATGTTAGCCATGCAGAACTTTACAGATATTATAATGGGAAAACTGACCTTTGGAATGCGATTACGTAACGCTGGCTTTCAAGGTTGCAGGCTTCTTCATATGATATTTTAAAAGAAAATAGTCAAGCAAATAAAAAGCTTTTTTCATCTACTTGAAGAGTTTGCGGAAGCAAAACGTCACAGCGCCGTTAATGATCCAGTAATTATAATAAAAGGACTAAAAAAATCAAATATTACGAATTAAGCTTTTGCCCTTGACTTTCCCCCTAGGATTGATGAGGGCATTATTTATTTGAACTATATATCTTTTAATATTACAAGTTACATTTTTAATATATTGTAATTTTATATTGAACATGATATTATAATGTTACAAGTTACATAGTGTAATAATTGTAACTTAAATATTAATGAAATGATTTATCTATTTTAAGGAGGATTTCTAATGAAAGTATTTGTTACTGGTGCAACAGGATATATCGGAACAGCTGTTGTAGCTGAATTAATTAAGAATGGTCACGAGGTAGTGGGCCTTTGTCGTTCAGATGAAGGCGCTGAGAAGCTTAAAAAGGCAGGAGCACAGGCGCTAAAAGGTTCACTAGAAGATCTTGAAAGTTTAGAACGTGGCGCAAAAAACTCAGACGGTGTCATCCATCTTGGGTTTATTCATGATTTTGCCAATTTTGGTTCATCACTAACAACAGATGTTAAAGCAGTGGAAACGATGACAAAAGCTCTTAAAGATACTGACAAACCGTTTGTGTCGACCGCTCATGCAGGTGGCAGCGCCTCTGATGAAATCGTAATGGAAAGCGCAAAAAATGGTGTTCGCGCAAGCATTATCGCACTGGGTCGCTCTGTGCATGGAGACGGTGACAAAGGCTTTGTACCACAACTAATTCAAATCGCACGTCAAAAAGGCTTCTCAGCTTTTGTCGGTAATGGCGCAAACCGTTGGCCGGCTATTCATCGCCTAGATGCAGCCAAGCTTTTCCGTCTTGCGCTAGAGTCTGCGCCAGCAGGCGCTTATTTACGCGGAACTGCCGATGAAGGTATCCCTTTCCGAGACATAGCAGAGATGATAGGCAAAAAACTTAACCTTCCTGTTCAAAGCATTGCAAAAGATGATGCACAAGCACAATTCGGTTTTTTAGGTGCTCTTGCGAGTTATGACATGCCAGAGCCAAGTAAAGAAACTCGAGAAATTTTGCACTGGCAACCAGAGCATCCTTCATTACTAAAAGACCTTGAAAGTGGTAGCTATTTCAATTAAAACATATATGGCATCCCGCGCTTTCAGACGGGGTGAATGTGACGGTGATTCTTGATATGGTGTCTCGGAAAACATGAAGCTACAGTTTATAATAAATAATAAAAGTCATAGAGACCGCTTATTTTCAAACTATTTGAAGATGAGCGGTCTGTTTGCGATTCAGATAAGAAATTGAAATGCAAGCATACTGCGCGACTGGATAATGTAATTGATACAGGTCCACGGTATCAACTCCGAGACGTTTTAGACTGCCATCGAGTGTTTTGACAATATCCTGGAAAAAGAATTTACAAAACAATCAAATATTATGGTATGATTAACTTATTACCAATATTAACCTGCTAAATTAAGTTAAACTAACTACAACCGACCTGATTATAAATACAGATAATGAGATGAAATTTATTAAGAATATATTATATGAAATTTATCGGGGTGAATTATGTATAAGGTTTTTTTAGTGGAAGATGAAATTGTAATACGAGAAGGTATCAAGAACAATATTCATTGGGAAGAAGAGGGCTTCAAAATTGTCGGAGATGAAAGTGACGGAGAATTGGCATATCCGATGATTATAAGAGAACAGCCGGATATTCTGATTACAGATATTAAAATGCCGTTCATGGACGGTCTTGAGTTAAGTAAATTATTAAAAAAAGATATGCCACAGCTTAAAATAATTATTATTAGTGGATATAGTGATTTTGGATATGCACAACAAGCAATTGATATTGGCATCAGCGAATATCTGCTTAAACCGGTAACATCGATTAAGTTGGTGGCTGCAGTAAAAAATGCAGCAGCTGCAATTGAAAAGGATCGGAAGGAAAAACAGATACTGGAGCAGTATCAGCTTTTGGTTTATCAGAAACAGGGCGAAAAAAGAAAGGATTTTTTTAATGCTTTAGTCAGTGGAAAAATGTCTCTTTCACAGATTATTGAACAGGAAGAGGAACTTGGAATCAATATGGTGGCTAGTGTTTTTTGCGTTTTGCTGTTTCAATTCAAAGTACAGGAGGACATGTACGAATATTCGAATGAAATAGTACAATGTGAAGCTAGAATGACGGAGGCACTAAGGAGATTTCCAGGCATAAAAATATTTGAACGTGGCATGGATGGTTGGGCTTTTATCCTTATGGGCGAAAATGAACTGCAAATTAATGCATTAACCCAGGAACTATGTAATTTATTAATTCGTATCTGTGATGACAAGGTACATTATTTTGGCGGAATAGGCCGGGGAGTTCATCGTATCCGTGACTTACATAAATCCTATCTCGATGCTAACAGTGCTTTTTCCCTGCGTTATTTTGAAAATGGGGATCAGTTCTTATCTTATAATGATGTGCGTAATATTAAGGCGCAGATAGGAAGCCGGATTAAGGTTAGTGAGTTGAATCTTGAGAAGCTTGACAGAAATTTGTTGGAAGATTTCTTGAAGAGGGGTACCATACATGATGTTGATGAATTCGTAGACAGCTATTTTGATGGATTCGGTTCCATTGCTATGAGTTCAACTCTTTTTCGGCACTATATCATAATGGACGGATATTCTGCTATCATGAAATTCCTTAAAACACTTCAGTACCCAAAGGATAAGATTGACAACAGCCTTAAAAGCAAGAACAGTGTCACGGATCAGCTCTCCAGCTTGGAGGACTGCTGTGAATTTTATAAATCAATACTGAAGGAAGCAATCGATCTGCGTAATAAGAACTGTCAGAAAAGATATGCCGGTCTTATCGAACAGGCAAAGGAATATATGCACCTTAAATTTGGGATGAGTGATCTTACGCTAGATAAAGTTGCATCTACGGTTAATGTCAGCCCCAATTATTTTAGTTCCCTTTTCAATCAGGAAACTGGGATGACTTTTATCGAATATCTTACGGATATCCGTATGGAGAAGGCGAAAGATTATTTAAGATGTTCGAGCAGAAGGATAACTGAGATCGGATTTTTAGTAGGATATCAGGATTCCCATTATTTCAGTTACATATTTAAAAAGACACAGAATTGTACACCGTCGGAATATAGGCTACAGGGTAAAGGGGAAGTTTGAATTAAATAGCAATATTCACAAAGCGAATTAAGATATTAATTCGCTTTAGGAAGAATTACGAAGTTCGCACAGAGGTGCTCACTCCTTATTCTTCCGGATTTTGAGCAGCTGCGAAGCAGCTGAATGGGGGGAAGAATGATAAACTATAATAATGGAAAACCAATCAAATACCCCTTAAGGCTGAAGCTCTTCCTGGTAGCCGCTGTCATCATTATACCGATGATTATTCTTTCGGTTTACCAGATTGCAGCGTTGCATAATTATAGTACAGCATATGATACGATTGTACGAAGGATTACTTCAGCTAATAATTATAACCTCAATTTTAAAGAGGAAATGGATGAAAGCATGTATAAGATTGTTGTAGAAGCAGAAACATTCGAATCCATTGATGAAAATAACGATCTAAAAAATCCGTATCAGCTGATAGAGGCCGCAAGAGACAATTTTACTAATTTGCAGGAGATAACATCGAGCAGAGAAAGTCTTGATTGGATTAAACGTATTCTGCTTAATCTTGATACCCTGAAGGATAGAATTAATGAAATACGTGATCATTTGAAGCAGACAGGTCATTATGAAGAAAATATTGAAATGCTAGAATCAGATATCTACATTCTGACAGAACTGTTTCAGGAAGAAATCCAATATTATATTTATTATGAAACTCAGAATTTCGAAGCGATAAGGCAGAGCCTTAATGAGCAAGTAACGAATGTAATCGTGACAATGATAGTTGCATTATCTTCCATTATTGTTGCATCCGTTTTGGTTAATATCCTTGTAACAGACAGCATTACTCAACCAATCAGGATGTTATGTGATAAGACGGCTATGGTAGCAAAGGGAGATTTTACAACGAGGACAACCTGCGAAAATCATGATGAATTGTCAATATTATCTGATAGCTTTAACGATATGGCGTTCAAACTGGAACAGCAGGTTCAAAGTATCAGGCTGGAACAGGAAAATTTAAGGTATATGGAATCAAAGCTTTTACAAGCGCAGATTAATCCTCATTTTTTATATAATACATTAGATACAATTATTTGGCTAATAGAAGGAGATAAAAATAAAGAAGCGATTGATATCGTTGTTTCCCTTTCTGAGTTTTTCAGAATTATTGTGAGTAAGGGAAAAGATTTCATTACGATTCGGGAAGAGGAAATGCATATTAAAAGTTATCTGCAGATACAACAGTCACGGTATAAAGATATTCTGGATTATGAGATTAATATCCCGGAAGAATTGTACGGATATCAAATTTTGAAGCTGACTATGCAGCCACTTATTGAAAATTCTTTATATCATGGAATTAAAATGTTAAGAGCAAGAGGTAAAATAACAGTAACAGGTGAAATACTGGAAGAGGTCATCTGCTTCCATGTGATTGACAATGGTATTGGAATGGAGGAAGAGGAGTTAAATGCTTTAAGAAAAGAAGTTGAACTGCCGGGTAGCAAGCAGAGCACCGGTTTTGGCCTTGCAAATGTCAATAAACGAATCAAATTAAACTATGGTAATGTGTATGGATTGGATATACAAAGCCAAAAGGGTGTAGGCACAGATATCATAATCAAAATTCCGGCAAGACTGGTGGAGATTGAACGAATTGAGGTAGGATATGAATAAAAATATTAAAATCATATTATGGATTATCTTTATTGGGTTGATAGCGCTTGCCAGCTATAGTTTGAGGCCGATGAAAAATATTCAAAATAGTGAAGTTGAAAATACAGTGGATATTAATTCTGATTTGATCATTGTTGGTTTCTCCCAGCTCGGTTCTGAATCAGATTGGCGTACGGCGAATACAAAATCTATACAAAATGCTCTTACAAAGAAGAATGGATTTTCGTTGATTTTTTCGAATGGAAGGCAAAGTCAGGAAAATCAGATTAAGGATGTTAGAAGTTTTATTTTTCAGGAGGTAGACTATATTGTAATTGCTCCGGTAACGGAAACCGGATGGGATACGGTACTGAAGGAAGCAAGGGAAGCAGGTATTCCGGTCATAATTGTAGATCGTATGATTAATACAGACGATGAAAGTCTTTATGTCGCATGCGTAGGCACTGATAAATATGCAGAAGGTGAGAAGGCAGGAATATGGCTGGAAAAATATCTGGAGGAACAAAAAAGCGAGGAGAATGTCACACAGGAAAATGAATCTTTATCGGAAGAAACAGCTTCGCAGGAGGAGAATGGACTAAATACGGAGGTCATAAATATCGTTGTTCTTGAGGGTACCCCAAATTCAACGGCTCAGATTGGTCGGTCAAAGGGATTTGAGGATATAGCCAGAAAACATGAGAATTGGAACATTCTTGCACAGGATAGTGGTGATTTTACTAAAGCAAAGGGCAAGGAAGTAATGGCGAAGTATTTACAGGAATATGATGATATTGATATTTTGGTTTCGCAAAATGATGATATGACGTTTGGTGCTATCGAGGCAATACAAGAAGCCGGATTAACCTGTGGGGTAAACGGTAAGATCAAAGTCATTTCCTTTGATGCGGTATCAGAGGCCTTTGATAGGATGGAAGACGGATTAATTAATGTAGACATTGAATGTAATCCATTACAGGGACAACTGATTGCAGAGTTAATAGAACGTTTAGAAAAAGGGAAAAAGGTTGATAAGGTATCCTATGTGGAAGAAAAGGTTTTTAAAGCGGAAAATGCCGGTATAGAACGTATCGGCCGGAGTTATTAGTCGTAAAAAAACAAACAAAATTCATAGGAATCTTAACTAAAGACGAACGGAAAATGAAACGCAGTAAAAAAGAAAACAAAGACAGTAATAATCTCCGTATTTTTAATCATATAAGCTGTATATAATTGTGCTTGCATATATGTAAACTCAATATTTTGAGTTAAAAATGATTGGAGGAGATATTTATGAAAAAATTAATTTCTTTAGTTCTGGTATTACTACTTATGTTCTCACTTGTTGCGTGTGGTACGAAAGATAGTGAGACTTCAAAAAGTTCAGACGGAAAAGTAACGGTTGGTATAGTGCAAACAAATGCCAACGAGTCAGACTGGCGTACGGCTAACACAAAGTCGTTCAACGAGGCTTTTGAGGAAGCAGGTTTTGAGACAAAAATGGTTTTCGGTGAGGGCGACCATGCAAAACAAATTTCACAGGCACAGCAACTCATTCAGGAAGAGGTTGACTATCTTGTTGTTTTAGGACTTCAGTCGGCTGGCTGGGAAGATGTGGCAAAAGCTGCTAAGGAAGCTGGAATCCCCTTTATTATGGCCGATCGTAAACTTGACTTGACGGAGGATCTTTACACTGCGATGGTATGCTCCGATTTCGAAGCCGAAGGCAATAAGGCTGTTGATTGGCTGAAGAAGCAAGCACTCGATACTAACAAGATTGTAGTGCTAGGCGGCGATACAGGATCTTCTGCTCAGCTCGGTCGCTCCAAAGCGATTGAAGACGGCGCAAAGGCAAACAACTGGGAAATCGTATTCAACCAAAACATGAAAGGTTGGGACGAAACCCTTGCTAAGCAGGCAGTTGCTGATCTTATCGCAGGTGGTACGGAATTTAATGTTATTTATGCTGAGAACGACAATATGGCACGCGGCGCTTGTGACGCTATGGACGCTGCCGGTATTACATACGGTAATGATGGCGATGTTAAGGTTATTGCTTTTGATGCTAATAAGTGGGCTCTTGAAAAAGTTCTCGCAGGCCAATTCAACCTTGACGTAGAGTGTAATCCTCTCCATGGACCTCGTATTGTTAAGCTAATTAATAAACTTGAGGCTGGCGAGACTGTTGAGAAGAATGCTTATGTTGATGAAGAAATGTTTGAAAGTGATTCCATCACAAAAGACATTGTTGAGGCACGTAGTTATTAATACATGATTTAAAAATGTTTGCTTTGCTGATATTTTTGAATACAGGATTAAGAATAGCAGGCGAAGCTGCTTTTTCTTAATAGAGTAATCTTCTGTTGAAAATCCGGCGATTTTTTGCAGGTAAACAGGTTAAGATATTGATTGTAATGCGCGGCGCCGAGTATGTGGATATTGTTCGCAGATCTTGGTACCGCGCATTTGTTAAACAACAGCAGGTGGTTGGCCGCCTGTCGTTGTTTTATTACAGAAATGACAGGATAATGTCTAGTTATCGTGTCTGATCGGAGGTTTGAGTATTATAACTATGCAGGATACAGTACTTACAATGAGGAATATTTATAAAAGTTTTCCAGGCGTACGGGCCTTACAAAGCGTGAATTTCACTTTATGTGAAGGTGAAATCCACGCTTTGATGGGCGAAAACGGAGCTGGAAAGTCCACCTTAATTAAAGTTTTGACCGGAGTCTACTCGAAGGATGCCGGAGAAATTTGCATTAAAGGAATTAATAAGCCGGTTCATATCAAGTCACCTCAGGAATCCCAAAAGCTCGGTATAAGCACGGTGTATCAAGAAATCACTTTGTGCCCAAACCTGACGGTTGCCGAAAATCTGTTTATTGGAAGAACCAATGATTTCATCGTTAATTGGAAAGCAAGCAACAATAGAGCTGAAAGTATTCTAAAAGGACTAGGGATACCGGCAAAGGCAACGCAGCAATTGTCAAACTGCTCAATAGCAGTACAACAGATGGTGGCAATTGCACGTGCTGTTGATATGGATTGCAAGGTGTTGATCCTTGACGAGCCTACCTCCTCGCTTGATGAACAAGAGGTCGCCAAACTGTTTACATTGATGCGAGAACTTAAAGGTAGAGGAGTAGGAATTATATTTGTAACGCATTTCCTTGATCAAGTATATGCGTTATGTGATAAAATTACGGTTTTGCGTAATGGCGAGCTAGTCGGAGAATACTTAATTAAGGACTTGCCCCGGATTGAGCTTGTTGCCAAAATGATGGGCAAGGAACTTGGTGATTTAGCAGAGATACATAACGAAGCGCAACCTGGTACCGGTGATGAGAGAGAAGTAATAATCAATACGGAAGGGCTTACAAGCACTTCTGGAATAAAGCCATTCAATTTCACTGCATACAAGGGAGAGGTAACGGGCTTTGCCGGGCTGCTAGGCTCTGGCCGCAGCGAGTGTGTCCGTGCAATCTTCGGCGCAGACAAAGTCATGAAAGGAAAGTTGAGTATCAAAGGCGAGAATGTCAACATAACATCGCCAATAAAAGCCATGAAGAAAGGAATTGGATATCTTTCTGAGGACCGGAAGCGGGACGGGATTATTGGAGATTTATCAGTCCGCGAGAATATCATACTTGCCCTGCAGGTTATGAGAGGCTTCTTCAAGCCGTTCACGAATGCACAAACACAAGCCTTTGCCGATGAATACATAAGACTGCTAGACATAAAAACTGCTTCAGCAGATACCCCCATTAACTCATTGTCAGGAGGAAATCAGCAAAAGGTAATTCTTGCCCGTTGGCTGCTCACTCACCCGGATTATCTTATTCTCGACGAACCGACACGAGGAATTGATATAGGAACGAAGGTAGAAATTCAAAAACTAGTGCTAAAGCTTGCTTCTGAGGGTATGAGTATCACGTTTATTTCCTCTGAGATTGAGGAAATGCTGCGTACCTGCTCTAGACTGATTGTTATGCGTGACCTGTATGTAGTTGGAGAGTTAAAGGGTGATGATATGACACAGGATAAAATAATGTATACCATAGCGGGGGGTGTAAGTCAAAATGTCCAAAAATAATAGCAAACCTGATACCGACCGACAAGCATCGGTTCTGAAAGCATTTATCCGGCACAGATTGTTTATCCCCGTTGCCTTTCTTACATTTCTTTTGTTAATCAATGTGTTAATCAATCCGGGTTTTTTGAAAATCAGCTTGGGCAGTGATAGTACCGGCAATCCGGTCTTGATCGGAAATTTAATCAACATTTTAAACAACGCGACGGAACTTGTTATTCTTGCCATCGGAATGACCCTCGTTACGGCTTCCTCCAGAGGTCAGGACATCAGTGTAGGTGCTACAGTCGCGATAGTCGGCGGCGTAATAATGCGAGTTCTGTGCGGGAGCGAAACCCAACCTGCCGAATTGAAAACGCCGATCATCGTTGCACTCTTACTTGGCTGTCTTGCAGGTATGGCTTGCGGAGCCTTTAACGGTATTCTTGTTTCAAAATTTAACATACAGCCTATGGTAGCAACGCTCATTCTCTTTACAGCAGGTCGGTCGATAGGTTCTATGGCTATGGGTGGACTTAAGCCAAAAGCTGCAGCCTCCTTCGGGTATTATGGTAACTTCATCCCAGGACTTCCCATTCCGACACCAATATTCATTACAATTGCTGTTATTGTAGTAACGATCCTTATGTTGAAAAAAACGAACCTTGGTCTGTACACCCGAGCTGTAGGTATCAATGATAAATCCTCGAGCTTGAACGGTCTGGGTCCTGCACGGATTAAGTTTTTGACATTTATTATTTTGGGTCTTTGCGTCGGTATTGCAGGTTTCGTTCAGTCAAGCAGAGTGCAAACTGTAAATCCGTATACAATAGTGCCTAGCATTGAAATGGATGTTATATTGGCAGTTGCCCTCGGCGGCAATTCACTCGGTGGTGGCAAATTTAATATGACGGGCTCGATTATCGGTGCGTATACCATCCAGACACTGACCTCTATGTTGACCACGCTTAACGTCAATACAAATGCTGTTCCAGTCTTCAAGGCCGTTATAATTATTGTGCTTGTAGCCATACAAACGCCGATGGTCAAAAGTTTCTTCGTCAAAAAAGTCGCATTTTCCAAATTGACTACTGGCGATGGAAAGGAGCGTGGTTAGTATGTCATTCTTGAATAAAGCGCAGGGTACCGACCATATCGTAAGTTTTCAAAAGAAGTTAAAAAGCAAAGAGGCTCTGACGGATACAGCTTTCTTGCTGACAATTACGGTATCACTTTTTATTGTTATCTATATACTCTCCATTGTCTTCCTTGGAGATAAAGGGTTCAGCAAGATCCAGATGTTCTTTAACCTCTTCAATGAAAACGCCGCGCTGATCGTAATTGCCTGCGGACTTTCGATTGTAATGATAACAGGTAGTATTGATATTTCTGTCGGTGGTTCCACCGCGCTTATTTGTACGTCCTGTATCGTTTGCCTTAACAATTATGGCTTCAACTTTTTTACAACACTAATTCTTGCTTTGGCGATTGGCCTCATGTTTGGTGCGGTTCAAGGGTTTCTTGTCGCGTATCTGGAGATGCAGCCCTTTATCGTTACCCTGGCAGGCATGTTCTTAGGTCGAGGCTTAGTAGCCTTGATAGAAGTTAATCAGATACAGGTTGATAACGCAGGTTTTGAGCTGTTATCAGGTGCTCGTATACAGATTCCCTTTTTAGGCGATATCAATAAGAAAGGGGTTTTCATTCAATCAAAGCTGGAATACGGCGTTATCGTAGCGATTATTATTGTCTGTTTGATGTTCTGGTTGCTCAGAAAGACAAAACTCGGACGCAGCTTTTATGCTGTGGGCGGGAATCCCCAAAGCGCTATGATGCTAGGTATAAACGTCAAGAGAACCAGGTTTAATGCTCATTTACTTTGTGGTCTGCTTGCGGGAATCGGTGGGTTCCTATACCTTTTCCACACGCGTTCCGGCTCGGTTCAGCAGGCAACAGGCCTTGAAATGGATGCTATCGCTGCATCCATTATTGGTGGAACACTGCTTACCGGTGGCGTAGGTAATATCTTCGGTACGCTATTCGGCGTATTGACAAGCGGAATCGTATTACTGGTCGTTACCGCAATTGGTAGCCAGGATCCGTGGTGGCCACAGATCACACGAGCAGCAATGCTCTGCTTCTTTATTGTACTTCAGAGTGTCATTTGCTCGCGGAAGAAGAAGTAAAGTGACGTAAAATGTCTTTCGAACTCAAATAGTGAAGCATAAACTATTATTCACCTTTATATAACACACAGAGGAAAGAAAATTATCATCAGTAGATAATTTCCTTTCCTTTGCGCGTTATAGCATTAAGATTTTTCGAGGAATTAAATTCATATAGTGTAACAATATTGCCGCAGAGTTTCCTAATAATTGAATGGAGCAAAATCGGAAGACATACTGAATGAAATGGAGTACACTGAATATACAAAAGCAAAGGAGGTTAAGCTTATGAAAAATACAGTCATTTTCCAGACCCTCTTGGGTGCGGTTGGAATATCAGAGCAAGACGGAGCTATTACGGAATTTTTCTTTGCAAAGGATACACAAGACAGTGTCAGCGGCCAGGCAACGCTTATTTTGAAGGAAGCCCAAAAGCAGTTTTTAGGATATCTAGCGGGAAATCGCAAAACATTTGACTTGCCATTTGCTGCTGAAGGAACAAAGTTCCAGAAAACAGTTTGGGAAGCTTTGCGAAGTATTCCGTATGGAGAAACCCGCAGCTATAAACAGGTTGCTGAGATGATCGGTCAACCGGATGCTTCCCGTGCGGTAGGTATGGCAAACAACAAAAATCCGATCCTTATTCTAACTCCCTGTCACCGTGTACTCGGTTCGGATAGTAAATTAGTGGGGTATGCGGCTGGTCTGGATATCAAGAAACAATTGTTGGAGTTGGAAAAAAGTCATTTCAACTGTTAAATTAAATTATTAGATTACTGCTGGATGGAAATAGAATACTTCGCTCGATGAAACAAAAATAAGATAGATATCATCTTGTAACATATTGACAAGTCGGTTGTAGTAAAGCAAATTCGAGAACAGATTTTTATTGATATTAACGAAGTATGTGATTGATGTGCTATATGAAACTGAAGGGAGAACAAAATGTTTGATGCGAATTTAACCGAAGAAGAAAAATGGCGGGCTTTACTAACCTGTGATCCCGCCTACGAAGGCAGATTTTTCTACGGCGTGAAAACAACGGGAATTTTCTGTCGCCCTTCTTGCAAGTCCAAAAGTCCAAAGCGAGAAAATGTCGTTTTTTTTGACACTGCTGAACAAGCACGAGAGAGCGGACTTCGCCCTTGCAAGCGCTGTCGTCCTGACCTACTGGAATTTCAGCCGTTGAAGGAAGCTGCTGTAAAAATCAAGGCAGTCTGTGAACAGTACTTTTTGGATCACATCCGCTTGAAAGAAGAACTCGCGGAGCTTGGTTTGAGCCGGAACCGTATAATCCAGCTGTTTCATGCACAATACGGGAAAACGCCATCAGAATATTTGAATCAGCTGCGCATCGACAGCGCCAAAGTACTGCTCGCCGATACACAGAACAATATCCAGCAAATTGCCCTGCAAAGCGGCTTTGAGAGTCTTTCCACATTTTATACACAATTCAGAAAGGTGACCGGCGTGTCACCCAAAGAATATCGAGAAAACATAGCCAAACGGGGGGGAATCCATAACTAAACGACCATTTTAAAGACTATTTTATTGATGAAATTCAATATAAACTCTCTTCTAGACTTTTTGAACCTTATAGCATAGTATAATCAAAAAGGATATGCTCAAAGGGGAATGAGGAAGAACTTTAGGATTGATTCCACTTTTGCTTCTTTTCTTGAATAAGCAAATTGTTTCGATATTCATGACAGCCGGAATTTAATTGGTAATTTTTTAGGGAATTAACTTGGAAGGTTAATAAAAGAGCTTAATGAATTGAAAATTACTGAAGGCATGAAGGCGGAAGAGGTATATAGATTTCATCGTAATCCCGGCTTTGAAATTTGGATTGGCTTAGTTCTTATATTCACAGCTTTTGGAGGTGTTATCCAGATAATTATTTCAAAGAAGCATAGAAAATTTAAAATGTAGACTAAGGCTCGCATAGCGGATTTTAGCCTGCATTTTTTATTGCCAAAAACAATATACAAATAACGATAGAAACTGTAAGGTGAGAAAAGACATGACAAATAAAACATCAAAATGGAAACAAGTTTTTTATGGATCGGACAGACCACGTTGTTTATCTTACGTTTTAACCTTTGAATGTGCTATGGATCTGCTCCTTATAAGGGTGCAGGCTCATAGCACATTCATTAATAATTTTTAAAAATCATAATATGAATATGTTCTGGCTGAAAAAGTAAAAATCAACGAATTAGGCTGTAATGATTGTGCCACTTTGACCATTTACGCATTGGCGTGCATAGTCTAGATGTCCTATTATGGCTTTGCGACCTTCTTTCTTAGTTACAAAATTAACACTTGCTTCAATTTTTGGAAGCATGGAGGTTATAGGAAATTGCCCCTCTGTGCTGTATTTTTGCGCATCAGCTGCTGTTATTATATCTTGAGGTTGCTCAGTTTCCGTTCCATAATTCAAGGAAACCTTTTTAACTCCAGTTAAGAATAGTAATATGTCGGCGTCCAGCATATCGGCAAGTTTTTCGCTTGTCAAATCTTTTTCGATTACCGCACTTGCTCCTTGAAGGACGGTTCCTTGTTCCAAAACCGGTATTCCACCACCGCCGCAAGCAATGACAAGCTGGTCTGCTTTAACGAGTGCTTTGATCGCATCGATTTCGTAGATATCCATTGGCTTTGGTGTTGCGACGATGCGTCGATAACCACCGTTTTCTTCAATTACATAATTTCTTTTTTTGATCTCTTCATCAGCTTCATCTTTGGTCATAAGACGACCAATAGCCTTGGTAGGGTGCTGAAATGCCGGATCGAATGTATCCACACGAACCTGTGTGATGATGGTAGATACTGGCTTAAATATACCACGGTCTAAAAGTACGGTGCGAATCGCATTTTGTAAATCATATCCGATATAGCCCTGACTTAACGCACCGCAAACCGACATCGGTGCAACAGTGTAAGAATTATCCAAACGACTGAATTCTGTCATGGCTTTGTGAAGCATACCAATCTGAGGACCATTGCTGTGTGTTATAACAACCTGGTATTTATCCTCTACCAAATCGGCGATTGCATTTGCCGCATTGATTATTGATTTTTTCTGTTCTGAAAAGCTTGATCCGAATGCACATCTTCCTAAAGCTACTACGATAGTTTTTTTCTTCATACTTATTCTCCATTTCAAATTCCTAATATGATAACAGTTTGATTATATTACTAATATATCATAAAGTAGCTTTTGATGTCAAAAATCTTCTTTACGGAAATGCTTAGAGTTATGTTAGTCTAGGAGCCTAATCTAAGGTAATGTATTCGACTTTTAGTAGGGGTAAATTTACTTTATATCTTTTAGCAAATAATAATACTTTTTCATGAAAGATATAACAGAATAAGTAAAATACTAGTGCCATTATATTCTATTTAATGTATAATATTGTTATTAAATTGGATAATCTCTAAGCGACTAGAATAGTAGTTTATTTGAACATGAAATTTGGGAGGTAATGATGAAGAAATTAATCGTGATAATCACAGTATTGATTGGATTATTCTATGTAACCGAGAAGGCATATGCAGATTCACCGGTTACATCCACCCCTTTCAGCAGGGCTTATTATAATATTGCCATAGTGAAGGAAGCTAGCGGGCGAAATACAATTACAACTGACATGGCAGAATATCTGTTTGATGAAAAAAATTCAATTGATATGAAAGCCGCATTAATCAATGCACTATCTTGGGATGTTAAAGGAAAGAATAATGCAGAAATTTATTGTCAATTAATCTATGGTAAAGCACTTAAGGACATGGATGTTGCAGCCCTGTCAGGAGACCAGCAATTTTGCATTGGTTATCTGCTGGCAATGGATGATATTTATTTTGAAACCGATAAATCCATGGAATATCTGAGAATGGCACGAAGTAATATGAATGACAGCCTTACGGTTACTATTGTTACCTTTCTGGTGGAGACGATGAACGAGGTATCTTATGACTGGCCTGATCAATTAAATCAGATACTTGCCGATACCAGCCTAAATAGGGATCTTTCAGAGGACGCAATTAAGGTTATTACGGATTATATGCTTTTAGGCATCGATAATCCAGTTAACATTCCAAAGACAGGTACACTTCCGCTAGGAGTTGTCTATGCTGTAGGTGCAATCGCATTTATGGCAGCGGGGCTTGTACTGAACCATAAAACTGATGATGCCCGTAGATCAACACTAAATAAATTTATGAAAAGATATATTAGATATTAATTAGATACTATTTAAATTGACAAACTACTTTGGATAAGGAAAATGGTAGGTTTTTACAAGGAATAAATTTAATAATCTGTTTTTTATAATCATAGAAGAGTATAATAAAGGATGTTAGAGCAGCTGGATTAATTGGAAAGGACGGACGAATGAAAAGAACACTAGTGTGGGCACACAGAGGAGCCTCTGGATATGCTCCTGAAAATACATTGGAGGCATTTCAAAAAGCAATCGATTTAAATGCAGATGGCATAGAGTTGGATGTACAAATGACGAAAGATGGTCAGCTTGTCATTATTCATGATGAAACCGTAAATCGTGTCAGTGATGCAAAGGGATGGGTAAAAGATTATACCTATGAAGAAATAAAGAAGTTCAATGTAAATAAGAAATTTCCGGATTACGGTACCGTTAAAATACCTACCTTGGAGGAGGTATATTGCCTGATGAAGGATACGGAATTGATGATTAATGTGGAGATAAAGAACGGAATTGTGTTTTATGAAAATATTGAAGAAAAAGTATTGAAATTAACAAAGAAGCTGGGAATGCAGGAACGCATTGTTTATTCCTCCTTCAACCATTATTCTGTGATGGAACTGAAGAAACTGGAACCATCTGTGAAGACAGGCTTTTTATATGAGGATGGTTATCTGGATATGCCGGAATATGCATCGAAGTATGGAGTAGATGCTTTACATCCGGCTATTTATAACCTGCAATATCCGAATTTTATAAAGGATTGTAAGGCAAGGAACCTCGAGGTACGCCCATGGACTGTGAATGAGATAGAGGATATGAAAATGTTATGTGAGAATGAGATTGATGCTATGATTACCAATTATCCTGATATTGGACGTAAGGTTGTGGATGAATATGAAAGAAAATATGAATATGACAGGTTATGAAAAGATGTTTCTGGGGGAAGAGGATTATATGAATAAGATGGTTCATATAGTCCGTCCTTTATTGGAGAATAATCGTAAAACCGGTTATTTTACAAGCTTTGACGGGACGAGGATTTTTTATGAATATTATGACCATCCCCAGGAAAAGGCAGCCATTGTGATGTCTCATGGATTTTGTGAATTTACAAAAAAATTCGAAGAAGTAATTTATTATTTCTTTCAGGCGGGATATTCTGTATATATTTGTGACCATCGGGGGCATGGATATTCACAAAGGAGTGTACAAGATAGAAGTAAAGTGTATCTACATTCTTATAATGAATATGTTTTGGATTTTCATGACCTCATTATTAATATTATTTTGAAAGATGCTGTACATAGAAAATTGGTATTGTATGCACATTCTATGGGCGGAGCGATTGCTGCTCTTTATTTAGAACAGTATCCGGAGGTCTTTTTATGTGCAATATTATCATCGCCCATGCTGGAAATTGATTTTGGTAAAAATCCGGAATCAATGGTACGGTTAGTGATGTTATATAAAAAGCTTACTCACTCAGATGAGGATTATGTATCAGGGCATGGAGCCTTTGATGGCATTGCACAATTTGAATCAAGCAGCTGTTTGTCTGAAGCAAGATACCAGGATATTTTCACAAAACGGTTACAGGATAAGAATTACCAGACATACGGGGCTTCCTGTGCATGGACTTTGGCCAGTATAAGAGCAGTGCGTAAGTTGAATAGAGATGCAAAACTGGTTAAAACACCGGTGCTGCTTTTTCAGGCAGGCAGTGATACAACAGTGAAACCATGCGGGCAAAAGAGGTTTGCCAAAAAGTCAAAGAATACAAGAATGGTGGTAATACCAGCTTCAAAGCATGAAATATATAATGGTGATTCCGAAATAAGAAAGGAATATTATCATAAAATCTTTGCATTTTTAGATGAAATATTATCACCTTAAAGGTTTTATCTTGGTATCACCAACTGTTGCCAGTAGAATAGTGGATTCTTCAAAGTTATTAACATCAAAACTTATATGAGAGGATAGGAAAAAGCCATCAACTAACCTATTAATAATTAAAAAATGTATTATTCTTTACATTGTTTTTACTTGTCATCATTAACAATATGATATAATTAATAATAAAACATAGGAGGAGTATTCATTCATGAAGTTAAGTAGAGAAGAAAGATCATGGATATTAGTTGATTGCGGCAATTCAGCTTATTCTATGGCTGTTACAACTGCGTTGCTGCCGATTATATTTGGCATGTTTGAAAATGTAAAAAGTAGCATGGATTTAGGGTATTTTAATTCAATTGCAAGTATTTTGGTGGCAATTTTAAGTCCTATTTTAGGTACGATTGCTGATTACAAAGACAAGAAGAAACGTTTTTTCATGTTCTTTACTTTCCTAGGTGTATTTGCGACGGCTGCGCTTGCTTTTGTGTCACCTTCCAGTGGCCAGTGGCAGTTGTTGGTTCTTTTCTTTGTCTTGTCAGCCATTGGTTTCGCCGGTGCTAACATATTTTATGATGCATTTATAGTGGATGTTTCAAGTGACGAGAGGATGGATAAGGTTTCTTCCACCGGCTTTGCTTTCGGATATATATCCAGTGTCATCCCTTTTGGAATCAGTCTTGCGTTGATATTTCTATTGGGTATGGACAAAGCAATCGGATATCAGATTGGATTTATCATTACCGCCCTTTGGTGGGGGCTCTTTACAATTCCCATGATTAAGGATGTGAAACAGAGACATTATATTGAATCGGAACCCAGACCGGTGATTAATAGCTTTAAACGGTTGGCGGAAACTTTTAAAAATATTAGACATCACAAAACTGTTTTCATCTTTCTGGGTGCATACTTTTTCTACATCGATGGAGTGGATACGATTATTAAAATGGTAGTACCCTATGCTCAAGCAGTTTTAGGTGGTGATTCTTTAGATACGTTCACGTTACTCGGCATCTTACTAATTATACAAATTATTGCATTTCCCTGTGCAATTCTCTATGGTAACCTGGCAAAAAGGTTTTCCACCAGAACTATGATCAGTGTCGGTATTTTTACATATATCATTTCCTGCGTGGCTGCGTATTTTATAAATTCCGTATGGCATATCTTTATTCTGGGTGCGATGATTGGCTCTGCGCAGGGAGGAATCCAGGCACTCAGTAGATCTTACTATGCAAAGATTGTTCCTAAGGAAAAATCGAATGAGTTTTTTGGCTTTTATAATATCTTTGGTAAATTTTCAGCGATTGTAGGTCCATTGGTAATGTCCTTGACAACAACAATTACCGGGAAAGCCAGATGGAGTATTTTGGGGATTATTCCTCTGTTTATAATTGGATTTATTATTTTTGCAACGCTACCTAAGGAGCAGAAGAGAAGTTCTGAAAGTATGGGGTGAGTAAAAATGGGGACAGGAAAATCAAAACATTTGGTAGTTATATCATATGATGCATTTTCGGAGGACAATTGGGAAAAAGCAAGCAAACTTCCGAATCTTTCTAAATTAATAAAAAATGGAGCCTATAGTACAAAATTGAAAAGTGTATATCCAACCCTTACCTATGTTGTACATACCACAATGGTAACAGGTGTATATCCGGATAAGCATGGAATCTATCATAACAATCCCCTCCAACCGTTTATCAATGAAAAGGAGCAGAGCTGGTTTTGGTTTAAAAAAGATATCAAAGTACCTGCTGTTTATGACGCTTTAAAAAAGCATCGTATGAAATCAGCCGGAATTCTATGGCCTGTAACAGGAAAAGCTTCTATTCGTTATAATATCCCAGAGATAAGGGCCATCAAAAATGAAAATCAGGCTTTGAAAATTTTAAAGAACGGCAGTCCCTTTTTCAGCATTGGGATGGAGAAAAAATTCGGACACCTCAGAAGAGGGATCGAACAGCCTTATCTTGATAACTTTACGACCAGGATTGCAGTAGATACCATAAAAAGAAAAAAACCAAATCTGCTTCTGATGCACCTGATCGACCTGGACGACGCAAAGCATGAACATGGTACGGACAGCCTGGAAATTGAGAAAGTACTGATTCGTATGGATCAAAGACTGGGTGATATCATAGAGGCAGTCCGGGAAGCGGGTCTTGAGGAGGACACGGTTTTTCTGGTATTGGGAGATCATGGACAGATTAATGTCAGATACAAGGTAAGGCTGAATCAATTATTGAAAGAAGAAGGCCTTATTTATGAAGAAAAAGGTGAAATGAAGTGGAGAGCTTATATACAGAATGCTGGTGGTGCGGCTTATCTGCATGTAAAAGATAACGATACCGAAGCAGAGCTACTAGCACTTGATATTATTAAAAAGGCGATGACAGAAGAATGCTATGGAATTGAAAGGCTTTATAACAGAAAGGAACTTGATAACTATCAAGTGGCTTCCTCTGTTGGGTATATGTTAGAGGCTAAAGCAGGCTTTTGCTTCGAGGACAGTTTGGATGGCCCAGTTGTCACTGATTTAGAAGAACTAGGGATAAAGTATGCAACGCATGGCTTTTCACCGAATAAACCGGAATATAAATGCGTATTGGTTATATCAGGAGCTTGTATAAAAAAGGAGTATCAATTAGGAGAAGTTAATATGGTAGATATTGCACCTACCATAGCAAGTATCTTGGGAATCGACTTTTATAACTGTGATGGTAAGTCCTTGAATGAGATTTTCCGCTAGGAAAGAGGGTTAAGTAGGAATCCTTGCGATAAATGGCCGGAGTATTATGATCCGTACATCACAGGGACTAGCCTCTTATCATATTTCATATATGCAGCTTTTACCGAATATAAAAATATGAGTCGAAGCAGGAATAGATCAGTTGACTGCTCTTTGTAACGAGCGGATAAATCGCATTTCCCCATCCAAAATCACACCTCCTTTGTTCCTTTAGATTGAGGTTCATTACAAAAGAAATTGACAAATGTAAAGCTTTCACCGGAGAAAAGGCTGTGAGACCTTAAAAAGTTATCACAGCCTTTATATTTATGGTATTTAAATGGACCTTTCTTATAATTACCTTAAAATAAACAGTCGAAGAAAAATTCAATAAAAAATTAAATAAAAAAATTAAAAAATTAATAATATTTAGGCTTATTACGCAAAAAATAAATGGTTGCGTTTTATTGTTGAAAATTGTATAAATTCTTTGAACTTGAGATTAATAAGTTTTATAATGGAAATACAAGAAATAACACATACTAACATAAGATGTAAAAAGGAGTTCAAAAAATCTTTTTATGTTTAAAAGAAAAATTCATATTAGCGATAGCTATGGAGTTAAATGATTATAATATATATACGAACACGAATGATATAATACAATGAACTAGGGGTTGCACTTCTTATAATAGTAGCAATTGTACGAACAATACGTTTGGTCATGTAGTAAGAAAGTAGTTTTGTACTTTTTGGATAATTAGGATACGTATAACAAATCATATATTTATTATAGGAGGGAACAGCATGGAAGTTTTTGCAGAATATTTAGAGCATATCGATAACCCGCAACATAGGGCTCGTATGGAAGAAGTTTTTGGTTGTGTAACTAATAAATTTCCGAATTTATTGCCTAGAATTGCTTGGAATCAGCCTATGTTTACTGACCACGGCACATATATTATCGGCTTTAGTGTAGCCAAGCATCATATGGCTGTTGCCCCTGAAAAGGCAGGGATTAATCATTTTTTGGATGAAATAGTGCAGGCAGGCTATGACCACAGTAAGGAGTTGATACGTATTCCCTGGGATAGTCAGCTTGATTTAACATTACTTGAAAAAATGATCGAGTTTAATATTTTGGATAAGGAAGAATGTTCAACTTTTTGGCGGAAATAGAGGAAATGCGATCGCTTAATTTAGTCAAAATAATATAAAAAATGAGGGATAAAACAATTGCATTGGAAAAGTAAATTATTTAGGGGTATTTTCTTAATAGCTTTTATAGCAATTTTTACTTTTATACTAATTTTTCTGCTTGATAGGAATAATAAAATCGAAAGTGTCGATCAATTTGATCAAAAAGAAGCGATACAAACGAATGATAATAATTCGTTAATTGATTATACAAAACTTGAAGCAGTATTGAATGATATACCTGAATTTTATACTACTTTTTTTGACCCGACAGTATCAAGCCGTTTAAATGATCTATTGGAGGATGTAAAAGCTAATGAAAAGACTATGACGCAGGAAATGGTAGATGCTTATGCCAAGGAAATCCAAGAAATCATTAATTCTTCCTATTCTTTAACGGGTGTTCCACAAGTTTATATAAAAGTCAGTAATAACGTATTAATTAATAAGGAATATTCGTCTGCATCAATTGCAATTGTTGATTCAAAGGGCGGTAAAAGCAAAGATATTATTGATTTGTCTGCTCAAATTAAAATACGAGGCAATTCTACTGCTGAGTTAGAGAAGAAGTCATACACCATTAAATTTCTAAAAAATGAAGATGTCCTAGGAATGGGAGAGGCGAAAAAGTGGTGTTTAAATGCAAATGCCTTAGATAAAAGTTTAATGAGAAATAAACTGATATTTGATTTCGCTTCTACGATTGGGTTAGAGAATACACCTAATTCCACTTATGCAGATGTATGGTTAAATGGTAAATTTATCGGCAATTATTTGCTGTCAGAATTAATAGAAGCATCCCCTTCTAGAGTAAATATTAATACAGACAAGGGTGATTTTCTGATTGAGAGAGAGGTTGAAAGAATTTCAGAGGGTACGACCTATTTCACGACACCAATTTTTAAATACCGATTTGGAGTGAATGAACCAGAAGAGATAACGAACGAGCAATTAGAGGAACTATTAAGTTTTTTAGGGATAGTAGAAAAGGCGATACAAACCAGAGATTGGGAACTTTTTACTAGCTATGTCGATGAGAAATCATATATTGATTTTTACATATTGTCAGAATTGTTCAAAGTGGTAGACATTGATTATTCATCTACAAGATTTTATATAAAAAACGGCATATTATATGCCGGTCCGCCTTGGGATTATGACTTATCCTCTGGAAATGCGGATGGAGAATTTTATTATACATATAATTATCATGAGGGTATTGGCCCAAATTCTAGTTATATAGGTTTGTGGTGTAACGTGAATTTTTATCAGTATTGTTATGAATTCCCAGAATTTACTGATGCTTTACGTGTGAGATATAAAGAACTTCAAGAGGTAATTAAAAATCTATATGAAGATAATTCATTAGGTATAAATCAAATTGATCTCCTTTTGAAGAAGTTTGGAAAATCCTTTGATAGTAACTATACTACGGCAGGTTGGACATTAACAAAGGATTTTATACTTGAACGAATTCCTGAAAGAAACTATAAACAGAATGTAGAATATCTTAGGGGATGGCTTGAGAAAAGAAATAAATTTCTATTAGATAGTTTTAAGTGAATTTGATCCTTGAATGTAAAACAATAGTAAAATATATAAATAAATTAATCCATTTAGTTTTGCACATGGAAGCAAATATAGCAATATAATCAAGTTTTATTGAGAGAGGAAGATAAATATGGGATACGAATATATTGAAATATTAGGGGCACGGGCAAATAATCTAAAGAATATTAATTTAAAAGTTCCAAAAGGTCAGATTACAATTTTTACCGGGGTATCGGGTTCCGGCAAATCCTCCATCGTTTTTGATACGATCGCGCAAGAAGCTGGAAGGCAGTTAAATGAAACCTTTAGTAAATTTATTCAAGGATTTATGCCAAAGTATAGACATCCGGATGTGGATGCAATTAAGAACTTATCGCTGGCGGTTATTGTTGAACAAAAAAGAATTGGTGGAAATTCGCGTTCAACCTTGGGTACAATTACGGATATCGATCCATTAATACGATTATTATTTTCACGCATCGGACTGCCTCATATAGGTCCCTCTGGTTATTTTTCTTTCAATGATCCAAATGGGATGTGTAAGACATGCGAAGGCATTGGGAAAATCGTTACTTTGGATCTTGACAAGGCTTTGGATAAAGAAAAATCCTTAAACGAGGGTGCGATTTTACTCCCGGGTTTAAAAGTAGGAAATTGGCTTTGGAAATCGTATGCAGCGACAGGCTTCTTTGATTGTGATAAAAAAATTAAGGATTATACAGAAGAGGAATACGATAAGCTCGTATTTTGCAAAGAAGAAAAAATTAAATCCCCATTAATGGAGGGTATTAATACTACCTATTTAGGATTAGTTGAGCGATTTATAAGGCAAAACGTTAAAACACAATTTGAGAAATCAGAAGCATCCAAAGAGAAAATTGCACCTTTTACAACGGAAGGGTTATGCACTGATTGCCAAGGAAAAAGATATAATGAAACCGTTTTATCAGCAAAGATCATGGGTTATACAATCGCAGATTTAACTGCAATGCAAGTAGATTCACTTTTAGAACTGGTGCAAAAGATTGAGGATATAAATGTAAAGCCAATTATTGATAACTTGTCCGAGCGATTGAAGGATTTAATTCATATTGGACTGGATTATGTAAGCTTGAACAGAGAAACCTCCACTTTATCGGGTGGTGAGTCACAGCGAGTTAAAATGGTGAAACACCTTACCAGCAGTCTAATCAATGTTATCTATATATTTGATGAACCAAGCATAGGTTTACATCCTAGAGATGTCCATAGGTTGAATGAATTATTGGTAAAGTTAAGGGATAAAGACAATACAGTGATCGTCGTTGAGCATGATCCAGACGTAATAAGGATAGCAGATCATATTGTAGATGTTGGTCCAAAGGCAGGTAATGACGGTGGAAGGGTTATGTTTGAAGGCTCTTACAAGGAGCTTTTAACTTCCAATACATTAACCGGTGATTGCATTGGAAGAAGCTTACCAATTAAGAGTAAGCCAAGAATTAGTAATGATTTTTATGAAACAAAAAAGAGTAACCTACACAATTTAAAAAATGTTAGTCTAAGGATACCAAAAGGGATATTCACTGTTGTAACAGGTGTCGCAGGTTCCGGTAAATCCACACTTGTTAACCGTGTTTTTGCGAAGGAATATCAAGATGCAATTATAGTTGATCAGTCAGCAGTAAGCGCAAACCTACGCTCTAATCCAGCGACTTTCACAGGAATTATGGATGTGATTCGTAAATTATTTGCTGAAGAAAATAAAGTTAGTATAGGATTGTTCAGTTATAATTCGGAAGGTGCTTGTGAGGCATGTAAAGGACGCGGGTTTATCGAAACAGATCTTTCTTTTATGGATTCAGTGGAAACTATTTGTGAAGAATGTGGTGGCGAAAGGTTTAAGAGAGAGGTTTTAGAATACAAGTATAAGAACAAATCCATAGTCGAGGTTCTTGACATGACAATAGCAGAAGCTGCTGATTTCTTTACGCAAAAAGAAATCATTAATAAACTAAAACAAATCGTAGATGTCGGTCTTCACTATATGACCTTGGGGCAACCCTTGGATACACTATCAGGTGGCGAATGTCAACGTTTAAAGCTTGCCAGAGAATTGAGTAAAAAAGGTAATATTTATATAATGGACGAGCCTACAACGGGTCTCCATATGTCTGATATTACGAGTATTTTGAAAATCATTGATCATCTTGTGGATAAGGGAAATACGGTTATTGTTATTGAGCACAACCTAGATGTCATTCGTAGCGCCGATTGGATTGTTGATGTGGGAGTTGAGGGAGGTAGCAAGGGGGGACAAATTCTTTTTGAAGGGACACCAGCGAACCTTAAGAACTGTAAGGAATCTATTACTGCAAGGTATTTGTAGAAGGGGATATGAAATTTAGGAATTATAATAAAATCCGCTATTCTCCATAAAAGAGGGACAGCGGATTTTTAAGTTTGGTATAAGGAATATAAATAAAGCGAAAATAATTTATAACAAAAACAATTTATAACGAAAATAATTTATAACGAAAATAACTTATGGTGAAAAAAACTTATGGTGATAATAACTTTGCTATAGTCCCTAGCTCGATATTATATAAATAATCTTGTACAATAAAATTTGCTATATTGAAATTTAGAGTAACTTAATCAGCACTTCTAATTCTTCTGATAACTCTTTTGCAAGCGCAAAATCAGTATCTTGTAAAGCTAATGCTATTTTTGCTTCAATTGCTTTTTTCTTTTGTTCGATTTCTAAATAGTCTCTATCAAAATGACTTGCATAAATCATCTTCCTGAATTTACGCATGCTCATTTTTCTAATCGTTTTATCTTCTATAATTAGAACAAAATCCATACAGTTTACGATTGTATAGAAATCATGAGAAATCATTAGAATCGCGCCATTATAGTTTTCTATGGCTTTTTCCAATGCGATTTGGGAGTAGGTATCCAGATGGCTTGTCGGTTCATCAAGAAGCAACAGGTTTGCTTTACTAGCAGATATTTTAGCTAATTGAAGTATATTTTTTTCTCCCCCGGATAACAAGCCTATCTTTTGATTCAGGACTTTTTCATCAAAGCCATAGTTCGAACAATATGCTATAATTTCATCATAGGTTTTAAAACCAGCATCGAAGAACTCTTCAAATATTGTATTAGACTCATTAAGTATTTCACCTTGAAGTTGAGATAAATAAGCCATTTGGGAGGCTTCGTTTATATCTATAGCATCATGATTGTTTTTAAAGATTTCTCGCAGTAAAGTTGTTTTCCCGGTGCCGTTTGAACCGATAAGGGCTACTTTATCTGTAGATTTAATCTCAAAATTAACATTTTCTAAAAGCACATCCTCAAAGGCAACACTGTAATCCTTGACTCTTAAAGCAATCGTTTCATCGATTTCATTTGCAGTAATTAAACGAATTTCCGGTTGTTTAATATCTACAAAGGGTGCTTTAATTCTACGCGCTTCTAATCTTTCTAGAACTTTAACTCTAGCATAAAGAGATTTCCCTCTTGACGCTTCCGTATGATAAGATGAGATAAATCTAAGTTTATCGATAATGATCTCATTTCTCTCAATTTCTTCCGTATCAGCAATCGCTAGTTCTTGTAATTCAATTTTAGTTTGAAGTAATGAGAAATTGTAATCTATATATCTTCCATTAAACTCTTGAAGCTCCGTGTTTTCAAGATGAATAATTTTATTAAAGCAATGATTTAATAGATATCTGTTATGCGTAATAATTAACATTGTTCCCTTGTGAGAATTGATTAGGTTTTTAAGAGAATTAAGGTTTTCAAAATCTAAAAACACATCAGGTTCATCCATAATCATTAAGTCTGGGTTTGTAAGCATTTCCTTGATCACTTGAATAAGTTTGAACTCACCGCCACTAAGTTTAGAAATCATTAGATCTTCACGCTTACTAAGGTTTGCTAGACTTAGTTTCTTATTAATGTTACTTTCGAAATTATCGCCACCAATTGCATTAAATGTATCCAAAGTTTGTTGGTACTTCTCCAATAACGAATCTATATCTGAGGATGTTTCCATTTCAATACAGATAGATGTTATTTCATTTTGTAGTTTAATAAATTCTTCCCCTATATATTCGAATACGGTAATTTCTTTTGTTTCGTCAAGCCTAGAGAATTGACTTACATACCCGATCCTACAATTGGGGGTAATCTCTAATGTTCCATCGAACATATATTTATCTGGATCCATAATTATATCGATCAGTGTACTTTTTCCACTGCCACTTGTTCCTATAAAAGCACAATGTTGACCATCTTCTAATGTAAACGAAACTTTATTATATAGGTCCTTTTGCGGATATGAGTAGGATAAGTTATTAACTTTTATCATATTATTACCTTTCTTTATCACTAAAAAAGAGCCTATAAAAACAAGCTCTTCATCCTATTATCTTCCCAATCGCTATCTTACAATTGATTTTGATGTAGTAAAGACATTCTTTTGAGTTTACCATTAGTAGCATAACACTTATTACGACTAATTTCAATCATTTCATATGAAAGCTTGTCGTATTTTATCCATTTGTTCGAACAACTTCACTTACTTTATATGAATAACATCTAAAATCAAATCCGCGTTCAGCTATAGTTTCTGTATTAGGCGTAAGATTACTGCTTAAATAAGTATATAATTTTTCAGCAGACCAGGTTATTTCTACATAATCTTTCGAATCTGCGAGATATGGTGCAACTTTTATTAGACTCTCAAGTTTTCCTGCATCTACCATTCTGAATATGTCTTGCATCGAATATAATTCTTCAATTCTTTTCCAGGAAGACTCCTTTATTCTTTTTAAAGTAAAATTAGGTGTTTTATTATCAACCAAATTTATAGGATAAACCATTTCTCTTTGATTATCAGTTTTTAATTTCATCACGGTCGGAAATACCGTAAGACTGACCGGTAAAGTTCGAGCTTCTTCTATTGCATCTTCCAAGCTCGTTGTTACTGAATGCATTGATCTTATATCTATCAACAAGTCTTTTCTACAAAAACAAAAATTATAGTTATATTTCATATTTTCTTAATCTCCTTATTTTCATACCATATTATAACATCAGACAGTAAAATTTGATATAAATAATAAAGTTTTCACTAATCAAATTCGAATAATCGTTTTGATAACTTGACATACTATTGTCAGGTTATGTCCTTTATAATATTAATGAGGTGATGTTATGCAAATAAACAGACTGTTCGAAACGGTTTATATTTTGATTGAGAAAAAAACAATCACGGCAAAGGAGCTGGCGGAACGTTTTGAAGTATCAGTAAGGACGATATATAGGGATATTGATATTCTTTCCTCTGCAGGAATACCCATTTATGCAAGCCAGGGAAAAGGTGGAGGTATATCGTTAATGGAACACTTTATACTGAATAAATCCGTGCTTACAGAAAATGAACAGAATGAAATATTATTTGCTTTGCAAAGTTTATCCATAGCTCAGAATTTAGAAACCGAAAGGGTTCTTTCGAAATTAAGTAGCCTGTTTAACAAAAACATAGCGAATTGGATTGAAGTGGACTTATCTCCTTGGGGGAGTAATAAAAATCAAAAATGTGAATTTACGCTCCTTAAGAATGCTATCCTTAACCGGAATGTAATTGAATTTGATTATTTTAATGCTGCTGGAGAAAAAGGAAATCGGAGGGTTGAGCCTGTAAAACTTATTTTCAAGGTAAATGCCTGGTATCTGCAAGGTTTTTGCTTGTTAAGGAATGCGAGAAGGAGCTTTAAGATTTCACGTATGTCAAATGTTTGGATTACACAAGAAAATTTTCCAGAAAGAGAGGTAGTGTTTGAAGATACTCAAGCGAAAATCCCACAAAATTGGATCAATATACAAATCAAGTTTACAGATCAGATGGCTTACCGAATATATGATGAGTATAATGAAAATGAGATTATAAAAAATAAGGATGGATCCTTTTCTGTGAGCACCACATTACCGGAAAATAACTGGCTTATCAGTTATCTTTTATCATTCGGAAAGGATGCCGAGGTTTTAGCTCCACAACATATATGTGATAAAATGAAAGAGCAGGGAGAAAAAATCTTTGGAATATATAATAATGATAATGGTAACTTGACGTAACGTCGTCAAGTTATAACTTATATAATCATAACATGGTTCATTACCATCCATAGAAAGAAGATATTGTAAAGCGAGCTATGGATAACTGTTATAAACTAATAAGCACGAAAAAACTTGAAAAGCAGAAATGCTATAAAAAAACAGGAGGTGAGTTTTATGGAAACTATAACAAATAGCTTATTCAACCCAAAGGAATTAGAGGGTAAACGTGCACTTGTTACAGGCGGTACGAAAGGAGGAATCGGCGAGGCTATCGTGAAACGCCTTACTCAGTCTGGAGCTACAGTTATAACAACAGCACGTAAAACCACGGACGTACTGATGGATTCAAATTTATTTATTCAGGCAGATGTTAGTACGGCCGAGGGTACAACAAAAATTATAGATAGGGTTCTTGAACAATTTGGCGGTGTTGATATTCTGGTTAACAATGTTGGAGGTTCTTCTACACCAACCGGCGGTGTTCTTAAACAAAGTGATGCTGGTTGGCAGCAAACCTTTGAAACGAATTTGTTTGCTGCTGTCCGACTGGACCGGGGGTTACTACCGACAATGCTCAAGCAGGGCTATGGTGTAATTATTCACGTTACATCAATTCAAAGCCGTTTTCCGGGAGAAAATACCATGGCTTATTCTGCGGCAAAGGCTGCACTTAGAAATTATAGCAAGGGTTTGGCAACGGAGCTCGCGCCAAAAGGGATACGTGTAAATACAGTAGCACCTGGATTTACAGAGACAAAATCTGCAGAGGCACTCATTAATCGTATGGCTGTAGAGAGAGGTATCGACTATGAAGAAGCGAGACAGGAATTAATGGATTCCCTTGGAGGTATTCCTATAGGCCGTACTGCGAGGCCGGAGGAAGTAGCCGAACTTATCGCTTTTCTTGTATCCGATCGGGCTTCTTACATTATCGGAGCCGAGCATACCATTGACGGAGGAATTGTTCGTACCGTTTAGAAATTTAAAGGAGAGAAGAAGATATGGATAATCATAAATTAGACAACCCTATTGCAGCATATTTTCGTGCAGTAAATGCCCATGATGATAGTTTACTTTTAGGCTATTTTGCGGAGGATGCAGTTGTCTTCGATGAAGGGCATGAATATCAGGGTATAGCTGCCATCAAGGAATGGAATAATGCGACCTGTAATAAATATAATCATAAACTAGAGGTTACTTCCGTCGCTGAGAAAGAGGGAAAAACGGTTGTTACTGCTTTGGTTACGGGAAATTTTGAAGGAAGCCCCGCTTATCTGGATTTTTGTTTTATAATTGAGGATGAAAAAGTAAGTTCTCTGTCTTGTGGATAATTAGCATTTCATTATTATATTTTAAAACGAATAGAAAGTCATAATTTACGATCATAAATTAATAACTTTCTATAACGAAAAACGGTTGGGAGGTAACGAAATGGTAATAAACAATCTGCTTATAAAACTAAAGGAAAGTGATAAGGATTCTATAGATAAAACCAGGGAAGTTTTATTAAGCATGAAAGGGAAAATAAATGTTCTACTCAACATACAGATTGAAGCAGATATTCGTCGTGGTGAATCGTCCTATGATATTTTGTTAATCACACATTTTTCCACTATGAGTGATCTGGAGGCATATCTGATTCATCCAGTGCATCTGGAGGTATCAAAGTATATTGCCGAAGTGATTGCGTCCAGTGCAGCCGTATGCTATGAGGTATAAAATAAAATGATATAATCGAAAAAGAAAAAGTCGAGGCAATCAGTTATAGTGATTGCCTCGACTTTTTCTTATATGGAATACCTATCAGGGTCTTAGAACCACATCGTGGTTTTACTGTAGTTGTAATGAAAAAAAGTTTTTGTTATATGTTTAGAATAAAGACTTGACATAGTTAAGAAAAATGTGTATCCTTAAGACAGAAATATAAATTGCATACAATTGAATAGTGAACAATAATGTTAAGAATTTACTTTAAAATAATCTCAATGATTTAAATGAGCGAATAACGGAACTAAGTCAAATTGACAAGTTAATAAAGTGGCTTTTATAAAAAATAAAATTGGAGGAATTGATTATGGCAGCAAAACATTTAACGGTAGAAAATTTTGAAGATGAAGTATTAAATCAGCAACAACCGGTATTAGTAGATTTTTGGGCATCCTGGTGTGGGCCATGTAAGATGTTGTCACCCATAGTGGAGGAATTGGCAGAGGAACTTACTGAGGTGAAAATTTGTAAAGTCAATATAGATGAGCAGATGGAATTGGCAGAGAAATATAAAGTTATGACTATTCCAACACTCTTAGTATTTAAAGAGGGTAAATTAGCCAATACTTCGATTGGAGTGAAACCAAAATCAGATATCTTAAAAATGTTAAGCATTGTATAAAAGAAAAAGATGCGATAGTCAGATTGAAAGTATGTCGATATATTGATTAAAAACATTGTGAAAAAGATATAGTGAAAAAGATATAGTGAATAAAGATATTGTGAATAAAAATATAGCGAATAAAGATATAGTGAATAATGATATATGATCTATAGAATTCGTAGCTAAAATAATAGTAATGAAGGAGGTAATATAAAATGAAAATTGATGTTTGGATGGATTTTATTTGCCCATTTTGTTATTTGGGGAAACATCATTTAGAGCAAGCGTTAGCACAATTTCCTTACAAAGATAAGGTTGAGATAGAATATAAAAGTTTTGAACTGGATCCAGACCAACCTCTATATTCAGGTAAAAACATATATCAATTACTTGCAGATAAATATAAAATGAGCATCGAAGAAGCAATTAGTGCAAACGAACGTATTGGGAAGCAAGCAACGAAAGTCGGGTTAAACTTTTATTTTGATGAAATGAAGCCCACCAATACTTTTGATGCACACCGTTTAGCAAAATATGCAAAAACAGTTAATAAAGAGAAACAATTAACGGAAAAGATCTTTAATAGCTACTTTACTGAGGCAAAACTGATTAGCGACCATGGTACCCTAACAGAAATTGCGGTTGCAGAAGGATTAGATAGAAATACTGTTATTGCTGTTTTAGAAGACAGTTCTCGATATGCTAATGAAGTACGAAGTGACGAAGCACTGGCAAGGAAATACGGTATTACAGGTGTACCTTTTTTCTTGATTAATGAAAAATATGCAGTTTCTGGAGCACAACCAATTGAAGTTATTCAGGATGCACTTCAAAAAGCATGGAAGAAGGAAACACTCACTGTGTAGTTCTTGAACTGAAATACGTTTCGATAGGATACAATATATATTTAATATGATAGGGACAGACAAACGCAGTTAAATTGCGACTTGTCTGTCCCTTTTTATATGATTATAGCATAGTTCGTAATCCATTTGCATTACGTCAATCAAGTTACATGTTCTTATATTCCAAAGACGTAACTCGTTAATTGTTAGAATACATACAGCTAAATATGTAAATTGTGTAAAATTATGCTATAAAAATGAGAAATAACTGGTAATTATATAAAAATAGATGTATAATCTAAAAATATACATTTTAATATTATTTAAAAGAAGGAAGTGGTACAAATGTTATTGAGTATGCGAGAGGTATTAATAAATTTTTTGATAAATATGTCAATGGGATTTAGAGTCTCAATGATAATAATTACTTTAATTGGGATCCTGATCTTTATATATTATCGATTTATCCATTTTAGGATGAGAGTAAATTTACCAGCTGAGCTCACAAGAATGAACGATATTCTTGGACAGCGAGAGTGGGAACAGCAGATGATTAAAATGGCTAACAATAACAAGCAGGTCAAGCTAATGCGATATAATTTCGTCCTAGGTGATTACAATAAAATCGCCTATAAAAGATTAAAACGAATTCGAAACAACATATCAGAAATATCGGCAGATATTATAGCTTTGATTCCTGCCGCACGTTGGTTGTTTGATAACTTCCAAATGATGTATCGGGAGATTAAAAAAGTCAGAATATCAGGAACAAGTTACGAGATACTACCAATACTCCGGACCAAGGAGTACCGAGGATATCCAAGAATCTATATAGTGGCAAAGAAGATGGTAGCCCTTTCCGGAGGACATTTAAACGAGAAAAATATTTCCATTATGATCAATGCCTATCAGAAAGAGATTTCATTAACTGATAAAGAGCTATGGGTTCTTCCCGAAATGATAGGATTTTGTCTGTTAGAGAGTATTATTGAGGTATCAGAAGATATCGTCCATATTATAAAGATTAAATCTAAAGCAGATAAGTTTGTAAAGGACAAGCTATCAGCACAACAAGGTATTCCGGATATTACAGCTTTATTTTGTGAAATAGATTCCGATTGCAAACATAATTACTCATTCCACGCTCATGTGATATACCTTTTGAAAAGTATGTCCTTTGAGGAGGAAGCAATACAAAGATATTTATCCTATCATTTCAAATTAAAAGGGAAGCATATAATACCATCTAAGGTGTTCTTAGAAGAAGGAAAGCTTGAGTCATATCTTGAGTCAAACATTCATGCTCTCATCGTTAGCCTAAGAGAAATTAACGAAGTAGATGAAGAAAAGTCTTATGAGGAGTTTTCTACTCTTGAAAGAATCCTATCAAAGGATCCAGATGGAGTTTATACGAAAATGGATTCCGAGAGTAAAGGTATCTATAGAGGGGAAATAGTAAAACTATCAATAAAGTATAAAATTGATGAAGGAAAGATAGCCGAGGACTGTCTAGAACTTGCGAGGGAAGGAAGAGAGGATTTAAATTGCTCCCATCACGTAGGAGCTTACCTCATAGAAAAGGGCTTCCCTATTCTGAAAGCAAAAATACTAAATAAACCAATACCCAAAAAAATAAGAAAAAAGATGAATGTTAGGGGATTTTTATATTTCCTATGTGCAGTATTAATACTTTTTTCCTTTTCTTTTTTTATAATCTATAACATGAAAGTCTTTGGGAAAATTGATAATCTATTAAATCATATCATCATCTTAGTAGTCGCACTTCCTCTATTGTTTGGAATAGCCCTAGAGATAACGAATCATATCTTCACAAGGCGATTACCTGTAAAAAAGATTCCAGCTCTAGACTATTTGAAGGAGATACCGGACAGTGCAAGAACCTTTGTAGTAATGCCTGTACTAGTTAATTCCAAGGAGCAATGTACCCAATACCTTAGTAGATTAGAAAAGCATTATTTGGCTAATCGACAAGCTAATCTTTACTTTGCGCTTCTGGTAGATTATGAGGATTCATCCGTTCTATCCATGCCGAAGGACGAACTTCTTAAGGAGGTCCTTATAAATCGTATTCGTGAACTTAATGAGTTATATCCATCCAGTCATCAACGATTTTCTTTATTTATCCGGAGTCGCAAATGGAATAAGTCGGAAGGGTGTTTCATGGGTTGGGAACGAAAAAGAGGAAAGCTGGTGGAGTTTAACAATTTAGTTTTTGGAACTAGGAAAGAAGATACGAGTTTTTCTACACTATTATACGATGAACAACTATTAGAGTCTTTTCAATACGTTATTACCTTAGATGCTGATTCAAACCTAATTCGTGACAATGCAGCTAAATTTGTTGGACTGATTGATCATCCCCTGAATCACCCTGTGATTGATGCTGTAAATAAAAAGGTGGTGGAAGGTTACGCTATCATTCAGCCAACGATTAGAAATCATATTATTGATAAGAAAAGTAGTCGTTTCCCCGAGATTTTTGGTGGAGAATCAGGATTAGCCCATTACTCAGCAGTGATATCCGATATCTATCAAGATATATTTAAGGAAGGGGTATATACCGGCAAAGGTATTTATCACATCGAAGCCTTCCATCTTATCCTAAACAATACAATACCCGAGAATAGTATATTAAGTCATGACCTCATGGAGAGCTGCTATGTCAGAACTGCTTTTTCTAGCACTGTAAAAATAATGGATACCTTTCCAAGCAGTGTGCTTTCTTTCATGAAAAGGGAGCATCGATGGATCCGGGGTGATTGGCAACTGTTACCGTGGTTGTTTCAGACAAAGGCATTAAATGGAACATCAATAAATGCAATATCAAAGTGGAAAATATTTGATAATTTGAGACGTAGTCTAGTACCCATAAGCAAGACATTCTTAATTGTTTTAAATTTGGTGATAATGCCAAATGTATATTATCTATGGTTGCCCTTCGTATTCTTTTCTGAAATACTAAATTTAGTCATATTATTAGTTGCAATCGGCATTCAAAAGATAAAAAGACCAATGCTTGCCATTGTATTTAAAGGGTTATTGAATGAGATTAGATTAATCGTTGAAAGAGCTTTTATCGAGTTTGCGCTAACCCCCTATAGAGCATATATTGCATCAGATGCAATCATTAGAACACTTTTTCGAGTGCTAATAAGCGAAAAAAACTTACTTAAGTGGAATACTTCCGAAACGGTAGATGCTTCGATTATAAACTCAAAGAAAGGTTACTTCCTTAATATGTGGAGCTCCTTTGTTCCCGCTATCATTCTTTTTGGACTATTAGTAGTTAAGGAAATTCACCCGCTGGGGATTGTTCTATATGGAGCTGTAATATTTGCATGGAGCTTATCCTTTTTCATAGCCTATTACATCAGCAAGCCAAGGGAACAAAAGCCCCAATTGACGCAGGTAGAGGATAAAGAATTGCTTCTTGAGACGGCACGTAGGACTTGGCGGTTTTTTAAGGATCATTCAACGAAGGGAAATAACTGGCTGTGTCCTGATAATTATCAACTCGCTTATATTGAAAGAATTAGTAATAAGACATCACCAACGAATATTGGGCTACAGTTGCTTGCAATTCTTTCTGCAAGGGATTTTGGATATGAGACTTTAAGTGCAACACTTGGGTTAGTAGAAAACCTAATGGGTACTGTGGTTGAACTTCCGAAGTGGAAGGGACATCTATACAATTGGTATAATATTAATACGCTTAAAGTTCTTAACCCAGAATATATTTCAACCGTTGACAGCGGAAACTTCTTGGGTCACTTAATTGCTCTTAAAAATGGACTTTTAGAACAAATAGAATCGCCAATATTTTCAGAGAGTTTGATTGCTGAGATAAGGTACTCAATCAAACTTTGTAATGGTGATATGGTTTTAAAAGATGACTATAACAAAATAGGTGAATTTGTTGAGGATATAACGAATATTAGAGATTACATAATTAACAAAGAAGAACTGCCACATGAAAATTCAGCCTGGATCAGGGAGTTGTTAAGAAATATAGAATTAATTATAAACGAAGCAGAAGGTTTCGAATTGAAGGAAATTCGTTTTTCCTCGAACCCTACCTTAAAGTTACTAGCGTTAAATGGCAATAAGGACGCAAAAGCTATGATTGAGAGAATAGAAGAGCTAATCAATACAATAAATACTATCTTACTAAATGTAGACTTTAATTTTTTATACAATGAAAAAAGAATGCTATTTCACATTGGTTATCATGTATCGTCTGGAACGATTGATAAAGGCTGTTATGATTTAATGGCCTCTGAATCATCACTTACAAGTTTTGTGGCGATAGCAAGGGGTGAGGTTCCTTTAAAACATTGGTACAAACTAGGAAGACCTCTCACCATGGTAAAAGGAATACCGTGTTTTGTATCTTGGAGTGGGACAATGTTTGAATATCTCATGCCAAATCTAGTTATGCGAGAGTATGAAGGTTCAGTATTTGCTGAGACCTCCAAAGCAGCTGTATTACAGCAGATAAAGTATGCGAAGCATATGGGAATACCTTGGGGAATTTCGGAGTCACAGTATTATCGTTTTGACCTAGATTCAAATTACCAGTACAAGGCTTTTGGTGTTCCGCAACTTCGCCTACAACCGGCACGTAAAAATTCCTTAGTGGTAGCCCCATATGCTACCCTTCTAGCGCTGGAATATACTACTAAGGATTGCTTATCAAATCTTAAAAAAATAATGGAACTTGGTGCATTCGGTGATTATGGATATTATGAAGCGATAGATTTTAATAGTCCAGATTCATTGACTTTGGCACCATATTGCATCGTGAAGTCTTATATGGCACATCATCAAGGAATGAATCTTGTTGCAATTAATAATTTTCTGAATGATGGTATTATGAGAAGACGGTTTCATACAGAGCCAATTGTAAAAGCGACAGAGACATTGCTTGAGGAGAAACGCCAATCACATTTCATATCAATTGCTAGAAAAGGATATACCATTAAGCTGGGAAAGATGCACTTCAAGGAAGATGTATTAAGCAACAGATATGTTAACAGTGTAGCGCCTAGAATACCGGTTGCCAGTTATCTTTCCAACAATAAATATGCCCTTATGATCACATCAGATGGAGATGGATTTAGTAATTTTAGGGATATGATGCTATACCGGTGGAGAGCGGATCTCTATGCCAACACGGGAAATTATATTTATATTAAGGACATCAAAGAAGGTAAGTTTTGGAGTGCTACCTATAATCCTACAAAAGTGGAACCTGACGAGTATCAAGCAATATTTTCTCCGCATCAGGCTGAGTTTAAGAGGGTGGATGGTGATATATCTTCTAAAACAGTGGTTAGTTTATCTCCTGACCATAATTTAGAGATTCGTAAACTGTCACTTACAAATAACGGGAAAGAAGCGAAACAAATTGAAATCACCAGCTATCTAGAGGTTGTTGGTGACAATTATCTAGCTGAGATAAGCCATCCTGCTTTTAATAAGCTTTTTATTGAAAGTGAGTTTATCGAAGAACAATCGGTGTTCTTATCTAAGAGACGTGGGAACAAAGATGGTGGAAACCCTTATATTATGCATATGGTTAAACCTGAAGTAAAGTTAATAAAGAGCGTAGAATATGAGAATGACAGACTTAAATTCATAGGTAGGAATAACACTCTTCAAAATCCGTATGCAGTAGTAAATAGTATATCACTTTCCAATAACACAGGATTTTGTAATGATCCGATTATGAGCTTGCGAGTAAATATTTCACTAGGGGCAGAGGAAACTGCTTCGATTTCCTTCATAACCGGTGTGTGCAATAGCAAAGAGGAAGCAGTGAAAATAAGTGAAGAACTAAGCGTGGCTTATCGTATCGATGAAATATTTGAAAAGTTTAGATTACAAAGCGTAATTGAGCTTAAATATCTTGACATTACCAGACCTCAGCTGAATGCGTTCCAAGATCTTATTAGTCCAATCTTTTATCCCTCAAGTTATTACAGAGGCCCTGTTGAGAATATAAGACGTAATTGGAAAAACCAAAGTTTCTTATGGAAATTTGGTGTATCCGGAGATAACCCTGTTATGCTTCTAAGAGTTAAATCGATAGAGGAGGCAGGAATAATAAAAAATGTATTAAAGGCTTACGAATATCTTAGAATCAACCGTGTTAAGGTTGACCTCATCATACTAAGTGAGGCGAAGCATGGTTATATGCAAGAACTTACTGATTTGCTAAATGATATGACAAGTTCTCTTAAGATATATGATGAAAGTAGAGAAAGACCAAGTCTTTTCATACTTCACTCTTATCAGATGATACCTGCAGAACTGGATTTGCTTTTTACCGTTGCTAGGGTTGTATTCTCTGAAAAGACAGGTATATTTTTTAGAAATGTGAAAGAAAATCTGAAAGAAATAAAAATTGAAGAGTATTAACAAAGGAGGGAAACTAGATGAATTCTGTAAATACATCTAAAATAGAGAACAAAGATACAAGCAACCATTCGCAGAACCAGGAGGCAAATCATGAATTTTTCAATGGCTTTGGTGGTTTTGTAGAAGAGGGAAGAGAATATGAGATTCTTCTGGAGGACGACAATAAGCCCCCTGCGCCATGGATTAATGTAATAGCGAATAAGAACTTTGGCTTTTTTATATCTGAGTCTGGGGCGGGATTTACTTGGGCAGGTAATAGTAGGGAGAATAAGATAACTCCATGGTCAAATGACCCTGTTAGTGATAAGGCATCGGAGGCAATTTACATAAAAGATGAAGTGACAGGAAAGGTAATGACTCCTATTTCGCTTGGAAGATCGGACAGGGGAAATTACCGAGTTAGACATGGCTTCGGGTACTCTGTATTTCATCACGAAGAGGAGAATATTTCGCAAGAACTTACAGTGTTCACACCACTCGATGAGCCGATAAAGCTTTGGGAGCTTAAACTTACGAATACTTCCGGCAGAGAAAAGTATTTGAGTATTACCTATTATGTGGAGTGGGTCCTTGGTGCGGTAAGAGATCAAACAAATCCATATATCTTATCGGATTATAACAATGAACATGAATACTTAAGTGCAAAAAGTATATATAATTATAATTTTCACAGGCACAATGCTTTTATATTCTCAAGTGAGATGATAACCGGTTATACTGGTGATAGACAAGAATTCTTTGGGTTAAAAGGCGGGATTTTAAATCCACAGGGTCTGGATAACAAATTATCTAATCATACGGGTGTGTGTTACGATGCAGGTGGAGTCATACAGGTATCGATAGCAATCAAGCCAAATGAGTGTAAAACAGTAATATTTGGCCTTGGGCAGAGTACTGATTTTGAGGAGATTAATATACTTCGACATAAGTATAATCATATTCGAAAAGTTGAAATAGAACTAGAACGGGTAAAGAATTATTGGGAGGAGACACTAGGAACAATCAAGGTCAAAACGAACGATAAAGCGTTAGACATAATGGCAAATGGTTGGCTTTTGTACCAAACGATATCCTGCCGAATTAATGCGAGAGCAGCCTTTTATCAATGTGGTGGAGCCTTTGGATATAGAGATCAGCTACAAGATGCACTTTCTCTTTTATATACAGATCCGGGTGCTCTGAAAAAACAGATTTTAATAGCTTCTAGCAGGCAATTTGAGGAAGGTGACGTACAACATTGGTGGCATCCTCCCATGGGTATTGGAGTTCGAACAAGAATATCGGACGATCTACTATGGCTACCCTATGCCACAGCTGCCTATATTCGTGGGACAGGGGATTATGCGATACTGAAAGAGAAAGTTCCTTACATCAAAGGACCATTACTGGAAGAAAATCAACATGATGCAATGTTTACTCCGGTACGTTCTGATATAGTGGAGAGTGTATATGAACATTGCAAGAAAACGATCCTTTATACACAGTTCGGGGAACATGGACTTCCACTCATGGGTGGTGGTGATTGGAATGATGGTATGAATGAAGTGGGAATAGGTGGAACAGGAGAAAGCGTATGGTTGGGATGGTTTTTGTATACTTTATTGGGTGACTTTATACCTCTTTGCTATCATGAGGATGAATTAGAATTTGCAAAAGAACTAGAGCAAAGAAAAGAAACACTTAGGAGCAATATCGAAGAAAATACCTGGGACGGCGAATGGTATTTGAGAGCATTTTATGATGATGCTACAAAATTAGGTTCAAAAGAAAATGATGAGTGTAGAATTGATTCAATAAGTCAGTCTTGGAGTGTCATATCGAAAGGTGCCAGTAAAGATAGGGCCTTATCAGCAATGCAATCGGCTAGGCGTTATTTAGTCAAAGAAGAGGAAGGAATTTCATTACTTCTTGCGCCTCCTTTTGATAAGACAAACAAAAATCCGGGATATATTAAAAATTATTATCCTGGAATTCGAGAGAATGGTGGTCAGTATACGCATGCAGCTGTATGGCTTGCGATAGCAAATGCAATGATTGGGGATTATAGTATGGCTTATACTCTTTTTACCATGCTTAATCCGATTCACATCACGTTACATAAGAGAGATGCCTTGAAGTATGAAAAAGAACCTTATGTTATGATAGCCGATATATCACTGAGTGCACCATACACTGGTAGGGGAGGGTGGAGCTGGTATACGGGTTCAGCTGGTTGGATGTATCAGGGGTTGGTAAACTGGTTTTTGGGAATAAGGAAAGAAGACGGATATCTGATCATTGATCCCGCAACACCTGCTAATTTCGGTGATTTTTCTCTTCAGTATAAGCATAAGACTGCTATATACGATATAAGTGTGGAGAGTAGAAGCAGAGGTGTGTTAACTACAGAGAAATTAATACTTGACGGTGAGAAGGTGGAAGGCAATCGGATAAAACTAAAAGATGATGGAAAAACCCATTTGATTGTCGTTTAAGTGAATAAGGCCATTGCAAAATGATTGGTTAAGCTTTTGATTTTAATCCATTCGATTGTAATTGAAACGAAATTTATATAATTGAAACCAAATTTATATAAATGTATTGACATGTTGTCGAACAATAGGTATATAGTAGATAAAGATGGTTTTGTGAATTTGAAGGTTGTAATAATGGGGGGAACACAAATATGATTAAATACAAATTGAAAATTGAAGATATTATTGAGGAAGCAGAAGGCACTAAGACATATTTTTTAGAAAAACCAGTAGATTTAACTTGGGAAGAAGGTGCGCATACCCATATTGGACTTGTTGGGTTTGATGAAGGTGAGTTACCCAATAAAAATTGGGTTCGGCATATGTCTATCATGACATTACCTGACGAAAATAAAATTGGTATCACCACTAGAGTACCAGGTAGTTCTTCAGAATTTAAAATCAAGTTATCCAAGTTAAAAACAGGTGATGAAATTATTCTATTTAAATTAGGATCAAGAATGGGCTTAAAACGTTGTAATAGACCTATCATTGCATTATCTATGGGGGTTGGGATTGCTACAATAAGGCCGATTATTCATGCTTACATAAAGGATAAATACAATATTCCATCGCTTATAAATGTGAATGTAGATTCATCAAGTGAATTTATCTTTAAAGAGGAATTAGATAAGCTTGGAGATGATAATTACAAGAATTATTGGTTGAATTCTAGACAAGGCTTTTATGAAATACTTCAACAAGTAATAGAAACAGAAAATGCTATTTATTATGTTGTTGGAAGTGATATTTTTATTAAAGATATCATACTTCGGTTAAGAGACAAAAAGGTGAAAGATGCTGATATAATAATAGATAAAAAAGAAGAAATCTTACCAGATTATTTTATTATATAAGTACTTAATAACAAAGCATCGAAGGGAAATAGGGGATCCAGTCGTTGATGGAATATTACACAGTTGAAGGGATTACTCAATAATTGTCCATTGCTGAACGTGATTATTAGTAAGTAATGTCTGTTATATAAGTGAAATTAAATAAGTTAAAGATGGGTGCACTCATTTTCGAATGGGTGCATTTTTGCTGTAGAAATAGGGTGACAATATGTAAAATGATTGAATTAAGCGGTATAAATTACGAAACTTCAGAGAACGTGCAGAGTTTATTCGGAATAATAATGATAATCAATCTCAAAATGCTTGACAAAATAAATAAATTATAATAGACTAAATCCGTTGCTTAAGCAAAACAGCAAAAAACATAAAACATGTAGTAGAAAATTACAAATCATGTAGAAGAAAATTGTGAATCTTATAAATTATATAAGTTTGCAAATCTTATATGATTAAGACAAAAAGGAGCGTACATATGAAATTCAACAAGAGTAGTTTTATTTTAGTAATAGTACTTATTTTATCGTTAACAGCTTGCTCAAAGGCTGAGAATACATCTTCCAATAATCAAGATGTTGTTACCCCATCCGAAGAAACTGCAACAGTAACACCGGTTGCAGAAGAAGCTTCTTCCACCAGTAATACAACCGAAACTACAACGGAATATCCAATTACAATAAAGCACGCTTTCGGCGAAACAATGATAGAAAAGAAGCCGGAGCGTATCGCTACCATTTCTTGGGGAAACCAGGATGTTCCATTGGCATTAGGTGTTGTTCCTGTCGGTGTATCACAAGCAAATTATGGGGTAACTGATGACAGTGGTCTATTACCATGGACTGCACAAGGATTTAAAGACTTAGGTGTTGAAATACCGATTATCTTTAATGATACCGATGGTTTGAATTATGAAGCAATTAGTGATGTACAGCCTGATGTCATTCTAGCTGCGTACTCTGGAATTACTCAAGAAGAATATGATTTATTAAGCGCTATTGCTCCAGTAGTAGCATTTCCCACTCTTGCATGGCAGACTTACTGGCGTGATCAGATTATTATGGATGCGACCGGAATGGGTATGAAAGCTGAAGGAGAACTGAAGGTTGTTCAGCTGGAACAGCTCATTGCAGATAAAACCAGTGAATATCCACAAATTGCAGGAAAGACCGCAGCCTTTTTCTATTTTAATCCGTCAGATTTAGGAAAGTTTTATATTTATCTGCCGACCGATCCACGTGCGGCATATCTTACAGATTTAGGAATGGAGTTTCCGGAGAGTGTATTAAAGCTGGCGGAAGGTTCTGCAAGCTTCGCACTTGAACTCAGTGCTGAAAATGTTGATATATTAAAGGATGTAGATATTATTATTGCTTATGGTGATGCAACCTTACTCGAAGCATTACAGGCAGATGCTCTTGTGGGGACAATCCCTGCTGTTCAAAGGGATTCAGTCGTTCTGATTGAAGATGGTACGCCACTGGCAGCATCCGGTACTCCCAGTGCATTATCTATTCCAGCAACAATCGATGAATACCTGAACCGAATTGGAGAGGCAGCTGATAAAGTAGAATGAAGCTTTCAAAAATAGTAATATTATTTATTAGTAGTATTTTTGGTATAACATTATGTGTTTTAGCCTCGTTGGCCTTTGGAGCACGATATATAGCCTTTCCTGATGTGGTGAATGCTTTATTTCATCCGGATAATACATCTTTCAGTGCAATGGTAGTCCGTGAACGTGTTCCCAGAACTGTTTTCAGTATTATCGCCGGAGCTTCTCTTGGAGTCTCCGGTGCTTTGATGCAGGCCATAACACGTAATCCAATCGCTGATCCCAGTATTTTGGGTGTCAATACAGGGGCATCCTTATTTGTAGTAAGTGGGATCGCATTTTTTCATATTAATACCGCTGGTCATTACATCGTATTTGCTTTAGCTGGTGCGGCGGTCACAGCCATCTTTGTATATGGAATTGGCTCCCTCGGTCAAGGAGGAGCAACACCGATAAAACTTGCATTAGCAGGTGCAGCTACCAGTGCGGCATTATCTTCTCTGGTTAGTGCAGTTATACTTCCAAGAACAGAAGTAATGAATGCATTTCGTTTCTGGCAGGTTGGCAGTGTCAGCGGTGCAACCTGGGAAGGAATTGCTACAGTGTCACCCTTTCTTATCCTTGGGATCTTAATTGGAATTCTATCAACGCCGGCATTAAATGCTTTGGCATTGGGAGATGATGTTGCAACAGGATTAGGTGTACGAACAGGGATTATCAGAGTAATTAGCGCTTTTGCCGGAGTATTGCTATGCGGGGCAACTACTGCGTTGGCTGGACCGATTGGATTTGTTGGTCTAATGATTCCTCACACAATACGTCTTATCTGCGGACCAAACCTGCGGTATATTGTCCCGATGTCAGCAGTTGGTGGAGCCATTCTCTTAACAAGCTCAGACATAATTGGAAGGCTTATTGGTAACCCGGGTGAGCTTGAGGCAGGGATTGTCACTGCATTTTTTGGGGCTCCAATCCTAATTATTATTGCTAAGAGAGCGAAGGTGCGGTCAATATGACAAATAATAATATGGGTATTATCAAAAAAGGTTACTTTAACAGAAGATTCCGATGGATCACAGTTACGATTCTTCTGGTTGCTTTTATTTTATTACTTTCTGGCATGATGCTAATATTGGGTAACACGAAATATCCTACCAGCATAGTAATCAGGGTTCTTTTTGGGGAACAAATACAAGGAGCTACCTTTGCCATAGGGACGTTGCGATTGCCAAGAATGCTTTCCGGACTATTCGTTGGAATTGCGTTTGGGATGGCAGGAAATACGTTTCAGACCATGCTGCGTAATCCTTTGGCAAGTCCGGACATTATAGGGGTAACTTCCGGCTCCAGTGTAGCAGCTGTTTTTTGCATCCTTATTCTTAAAATAAGTGGGAATCTAGTCTCTGTGGCAGCTGTCCTTTGCGGACTCTTAGTTGCAGCGTTGATCTATATGCTCTCTAAGGGCGGAAGCTTTTCAGGCGGAAGACTTATTCTGATTGGAATAGGGATACAGGCAATGTTGAATGCAATTATTTCCTTCTTATTACTCAGAGCGAATCAATATGATGTTCCTGCTGCACTTAGGTGGCTCAGCGGAAGTTTAAATGGAATGCAAATGAAAGATATTCCGGGACTTTTTCTGGCTGTGGTAATCTTTGGTTTCGTAATTACAATGCTAGGAAGACATCTTAAGATATTAGAATTAGGAGAGCAGACAGCCACTACACTTGGATTAAAAACAGATCAGACTCGTCTTTTATTAGTTCTGAGCTCCGTGTTTTTAATAGCTTTTGCAACAGCGGTCACAGGGCCGGTTGCATTTGTTGCGTTTCTTGCGGGACCTATCGCGGGTAGACTTGTAGGCGTTGGAACCTCCAATGTAATTCCTTCCGGTTTGGTTGGAGCTGCCTTGGTACTTGGTGCGGACCTTATTGGTCAATTTGCTTTTGATATCCGATTTCCAGTTGGAATCATTACAGGAATCTTAGGTGCGCCTTACCTTTTATTTTTACTGATACGCATTAATCGAACAGGAGGAGCAGCATGAGTAAAGCACGATTATTTTCAGCTAGTAATGTAATAGCAGGATATGATAAAAAAATTATTATTAATGGTATTGATGTAGTAATTCCGAGCAATAAAATCAGTGTAATCATTGGAGCGAATGCTTGTGGTAAATCTACCTTGTTGAAAACTCTTGCCAGATTAATAAAACCTGCTTCTGGAGAGATTGTACTTGATGGAAAGCAAATCAGCGCCATCCCCTCGAAGCATTTAGCACAGGTTTTGGGATTACTTCCTCAGTCACCGGTTGTTCCGGAAGGCATTATTGTGTCAGATTTAGTGGCGCGTGGACGTTTTCCGTATCAAACCTTCTTAAAGGGAATGGGCAAAAAGGATTATGAAGCTGTGGAAGAAGCGTTGGATATCATGGGCATCACAGAACTTGCGAATCGAAGTGTAGATGAATTGTCTGGAGGACAGCGCCAGAGGGTTTGGATTGCCATGGCTCTTGCCCAGCAAACGGACATTCTTCTTCTAGACGAACCCACTACATTTCTGGATATTGCTTATCAGATCGAGATTCTGGATTTATTAACAGATTTAAATCGTAGACGTGGGACTACGATTGTAATGGTACTGCATGATATAAACTTGTCCGCTCGATATGCAGATCATATATTTGCAGTACATAAAGGCAATCTTGTTGCTCAAGGTGCTCCATCAGAGGTAATAACAGAAGAATTGATAAAACAGGTTTTCGGACTTGATTGCGCAGTGATTAATGATCCGGTTTCCGATTCACCATTAATTGTGCCAAAGGGAAAATACTATGTAAGACATCTGGATATATAAAAGAATTTCTATGAATTTAACAGGGTACCTATATTTTACAAGTAAATAGGAGTAATTAAAATGGAGCATATCCCTTTTTTATAATGGGTTATGCTCCATATAGTGTATAGCCAAGCCATCAGAGCTTCAGCTGTAGACTATACACCTTCGAAAACTTTAATATTCAGCGAAGTTGAACAAGTCTACTTGGTATCCAGGTACGCTCCATTACTCTGAGCAAAGGAGTTATTATTTTGATATGCATCCCAATTAATGGACCAGGTCATAATACCTCTAAGACCTGGGAAGCTTGCCGAAAGCGTATTGAAGGCCTGCTGTAATCCCTGATTGGAAATCTGGCCGCTTCCTGCTGCATTTGCAGATGCAGGTACTCCGATTACTACCTGATCCGGCCTTAAGGCTTGAAAGAAGTATTCCGATCTTCCACCAACATTAAAACCGTTTAACAGCATATTGCACATGGCTACTATTGCGTCTGAATTTCCCATACTGTAATAATTTCCGTCAGGTGCCATGACCTGTATGGAATTGTAAAGCTGTGTATGTACATAGGTCGTTTTATCACGGAGCGCATTTATCATAGGGATATATACTCCGGCCCGACTGTCGCACCCTGAGTTAAGACCACCATAATATTGATAGCCCAACTGAAGGTAGAAGGTTTCAGGCGCCCATGAAAGTATGAAATCGGATGAATAGGAATTACAGATGGATCGGATAGCCGAAATCATATTTACTATCTTTGGAGATGTGGGATTTCTGAAATCCGGGTCGGCACCACTGTTGAATTCTACCGAGTACTGCTCCAGGTCTATATCTATTCCATTAAATCCATATTCATCAATAAAACCTTTTATATCCCTTACAAATTCAGCTACAGCGGCAGAAGAGGTCAATGAAAAATAACCTTCATAGCCCCCTATGGAGAGGACAACCTTCTTTCCATTATTTTTCAGGGTTTGTATATCCGCTTTAAAATCGTTGATGGTATAGCTTGATGTCAATCCAGTGACTACAAATTTCATATTTCCATCTGTACTACCTGGAGAAACCGGTTCAGCAAAGGCTATGTTTATAACATCCCAGTTCGCATTAACATCTCTAAGCCTAATAAAAGGTGTACCGCTATTCCAGGTGTGCCAATATCCTATAAGAAGCTTGTTGGAACTGGCTCCAATTACATAGGTGGCGGAGGTAACAGCCGAATCATTTAACCCTGATTTAAAGGCTTTGGCCTTAAGAGTAGTGGTGCTCGATACTGTAATAGCACCTGAATATAAAGCCGAAGTGGAGGTCGGGCTGCTGCCGTCGGTTGTGTACCTGATGGTGGCTCCGTTTGTAGCACAGGTCATGGTCACTGACTGGGTAGTGGAATACGTCCCTCCGGCAGGATTGAATACAGGAGCTGCAACTGTTTGTTGTGATGATATGGTATAAGTGGCACTAACCACAGCAGAGTCGTTCATTCCCGATTTGAATCCTTTGGCTTTTATTGTGGAGGTTGAAGCTACCGTTATAACTCCTGTATATTGAGCGGAAGCGGAAGTCGGTGCACTGCCGTCGGTTGTGTACCTGATAGTGGCTCCGCTTGTACTACAGGTTATGGTCACTGACTGGGCAGTGGAGTATGTCCCTCCGCCAGGACTGAATACAGGAGTAGCAACAGTACTGGTCGTGCTCACCTGCCATAATGCGGGTACATTCGGAGGTTCCCAGGTAATCAGCGAGGTGTGTGATTGTATACAGGTATAGGTAACGCTATTGTATGTGACCGTATCACCTATGGTGTAGGCCGTGTTAGGCGCCCATTCGCCTCGATTGGCTGCGTATGCTCCTGTTGTAAACGGAAAATATACAACAAATAACGCAAAAACCAGAATTAATGCAAATACCTTCTGATGCTTATTGTATTTAACCATATTCATAAACCCCCCTTTATATCAAAAGCCATAATGCTGGTACAACCGGTGGTTCCCAGCCTGGCAGCGATGTGTGAGCCTGACGGCATTTATAGGAATTGCCGTTATAGGTCACTATGTCATTTACGTTATAATAGGTATAGGTAGCCCATGCATGGATACCACTGCTAATCGTATAGGTGGCGCTGGCCGTTGCAGAATTATTCATGCCGGATACAAAGGCTTTGGCTTTTACGGTGGTAGTATTTGATACAGTTAATGCCCCCGTATACTGTGTTGAGGAGGAAGTAGGCTCGCTACCATCCGTAGTATATCGGATCGTAGCTCCGTTAGTAGAACAGGAAATGATTACGGACTGTGCGGAGGAGTAGGTCCCACCGGCGGGACTGAAGGTTGGTGTTGCCACCGTTTGAGTAGAAGAAATTGTATAGGTTGCACTTGAGGTAGCTGAATTGTTTAAGCCGGATGCAAAGGCCTTTGCCTTTAGTGTAGTTGTATTTGATACAGTTATTACTCCCGTATACTGACTGGAGGAAGAGGTGGGCTCACTACCATCCGTAGTATATCGGATCGTAGCTCCGTTAGTAGAACAGGAGATGGTTACCGATTGTGAGGAGGAATAGGTACCACCGGCTGGACTGAAGGTGGGTGTTGCTACCATCTGGACATTGTTAATCCCAAGGCTTGAGGATATTATTTCTGTCAGTGCAAAATTTGAAGAATCACAGGAAATTTCCCAGGCTATGATACCACCAAAACCATTATTAATAACATAATTACATCTTGCATTTGCAGAAATCTCGTCCTCATAGGTATACATAATACCCAAGGACTGATTATAAAGCCATGGCACCATCGAATAGGAATCCCTGTACTTTACATAGCCTGAAGTTGCTTCCAGAACCTTCATCTGCGTATAGGAGTTCTGACCACCAGGGCTATTTGGATCATCAAGATTACCTACTGGAGCACCGTTTGCAGTTGCATATAAACCATTGGTACCCGTGCTTGAGATTACATTCTTCCAGCCGCGTGAATAATAGGGAGAGCCTACATTCAATTTGTTTGCTGGCACCCGATAGGTATCCCTGTAATATTTCATTATATAATCAGTATTATATTTGTTCTTAATATCGACAGGTGAGGTAGGGGAAGGATCATTTGGATTAGCATACAAAAGAGCTTGGTGGTTTGTCGTTGTATCCCATGCGCCATGAATATCATAGGTCATAATATTAAGCCAATCGAGATATTGTGAATAGACATCAGGCTTTGTAAGATCCACTTTTTCATATCCACCCGGAGCGGCAATGGTAAGAAGCTTGCCGGACATACCGTTCGCATTATATGCTTGTCGTATTTCTTTCAGCAGTAGTGTGAAATTTTCTTTATCTTCTGGTCCTCCGGGACAGCCTCTATCAAATTGGTCATTAGGATCCTTTACTCTATTAACTCCCGGGTATTCCCAGTCAATATCAATACCGTCAATAAAACTATATTTATTAAGTAAATCAATACAGCTCTGAATGAATATAGCCCTGTTTGAAGCGGTAAGTGCCATAGCATGGAAATTTTCGCCTCTGGTCCATCCGCCTACCGATATCATTACTTTTACATTGGGATACACTCCCTTATAATATCTATATTCGCCAAAATGTCCGGCTAAACGATCAGGTACAGACCAACTGTCAGAATGTGCAAATGTTGTTTGAAAATCTGCCCATTCATCAGTAGATACAAGCTTATAGCTTGAATCTACTGTAAAAAAGGCGTGATTTATGCAGGTGACTTTGTTCCACGGAATCATACCGACATTCATTGATTGGTGAGCAGCATTATACATACCCCAGTTTGGAAAGTATGCAATGAACCTCTTACTCTCAGAAGCAGTAGCAACAGAGCTGTTAAATAAAAACAGTGTAAATATAACAGCTACTACCAAACCAATTGCTGATAATTTAACAAAAAACTTTTTCATGCTCTTAACTCCTTTCCATATTTTACTATCTCGATAAGGTTAATGGTATCTTTACCTGAAACCAATAGCTACGGCCAATCGATCACCTCCTGCAGGTTACAATGAAAGGCATTCCAAGCCCTACAATTCAGTCGATGGATAATAAATAGTAGATAAGTGTTTCGAAAGAGCATTCATACTATAATGTTCTTTCTATTAAGCATATGTTAAATATTTACAATTTTATTGTATCAGGAGACAAGCTCATGTCAATAGAATAAGTTGGCATTTATTGTTTGATTTTGGTGTAATTGGTATAACTGTAATAAACTTTGATTTTACTTGCGATAGCAATTAATAGTAACAGTACTTGATTTGGGGAAAGGTTCACAATGGATGTATTAATTTATTTAGTATACAAACAAAAGTTTACATATTATAATCTTTGTGATATGTTTATGTTGAGGGATATAAATAATTAAGAACACATTGCTGGCATTCACCGGATCGTTTGAGGCACGGTCAAATAATAATGTCAAGCCTAAATAAGGAGGTTATTTAATTGATTGAAATTTTAAATGGAATTCATGAATTTGTGGATTACCACGGGGATTTTAAAATTCGAATCTATCTGAACAAGGAGTATGAAGATTACCCGCAACACTGGCATATGGACTATGAAATCATTATGCCCATTGAGAATAGTTATAAGGTCTTCATAAATGAAACAATATACAATCTGAATCCGGAAGATATTATCATTATCCCACCGGGTGAACTGCATCAGTTATATGCCCCACCCATCGGTTATCGAATCATACTGCAGTTTGACAGTGCTCTTTTCTATAGCCTGTATGGTTTCGATTCAGCATTTCATATGTTCCGTCCATGCGTAACCGTTACTCCTGCTTCAATGCCCGATATACATAAAGAGCTTTCATCGCTTATTCTGAATATTACTGAGGAATATTTTTCAACGCAGCCCTTTAGAGAAGCCTCGGCTTATTCGATGCTCATCCGTTTTTTTACCACGCTAGGAAGGAATTATATTAATAGAAATGATATGTTCTCAAAAATGAAAAACCAAAAACAGCATGAATACGTTGATTTGTTTTTTAATGTATGCAATTACATTAATGAACATTGCACCGAGAATATAAAGATGGAAGACATTGCAAAAATAGCAGGCTTTAGTAAATATCATTTTGCGCGCCTTTTTAAGAAAATAATGAACATATCCTGTTATGATTATTTAATTAACCAAAGAATCATATTTGCTGAGAAATTAATGATTGAGCCTGATTTATCTATTATGCAAATTGCTATGAAATCAGGCTTTAGCAGCCTAGCGACGTTTAATCGTGTGTTTAAAGCCAAAAATCGTTGCACTCCCTCAGAGTATAAATCACTTTACGAAATATAGAACTGTACCACAATATCGTGTAATATCAAAATTGTATATTTTTTAATTATTTGGACAACATATTTTTATATAGGTTCTGCATAATTATCAAATATTACCAATTATTGTAGTACTAAAATTAGTTTACTTATGAAAAACAGCAGTAAAAATATGGATGAAATTTTAAAAATTGTATATTATACACAAAAAATGATGAGATTAGCAATATTTGATAAGAAGATAGCAAAAACCAAGGAGCCTGTCTGAAAGTTATCGGATATAATTCTAAAGTAAACTATAATTTTACAAAATTTGAGGAGGGTAACTATGAAACGTATTTTAGCTTTATTACTCGCTTGCGTATTCGTTATGTCTATGACATTAACAGGATGCGGCAAAGCTGACAACACCACAGACTCACCGACTAAAAGTCCTACTGAGGAAACACCAACGACAGTAGCTGCGCCGGAAGCTACCAACGATCCAGATGTCAAAGTCATTAACCTTTGGAGCTTCACCGACGAAGTTCCTAAAATGCTCGATAAGTATAAGGAACTTCACCCTGATTTTCCTTATGAAATCAAAACAACCATTATTGCTACTACAGAGGGTGCTTATCAACCCGCTCTCGACGCTGCTCTTGCAGCCGGCGGAGCAGATGCACCTGACATATTTGTTGCAGAAGGTGCATTTGTACTGAAGTATACACAAGGCGACGCATACAAGTATGCTGCTCCTTATGAAGACCTCGGCATAGATGTAGCGGCTAAACTTAAAGAAGCTGACATCGCTCAGTATACAATCGACATCGGAACAAATCCGGATGGTAAGCTTGTTGGTCTAGGTTATCAGGCGACAGGTGGCGCGTATATCTATCGTAGATCCATCGCGAAAGATGTCTGGGGCACAGACGATTCTGCTACCATCAAAGACAAAATCGGTCCTGGTTGGGATAAGTTCTTCGCAGCAGCAGCTGAGTTGAAAGCAAAAGGCTATGGTATTGTCTCTGGCGATGGTGATATATGGCACGCTGTTGAGAACAGCTCCGAGAAGCCTTGGATTGTTGATGGTAAACTTTTCATCGATCCTAAGCGTGAAGCATTCTTAGACCTTTCCAAAAAACTCAAGGATAACGGTTATCACAATGATACAACAGACTGGCAAGATGCTTGGTTTGCTGATATGAAAGATGCTGGCGCACAGAAGATCTTCGGTTTCTTCGGTCCTGCATGGCTTATTAACTATGTTATGGCTGGCAATTCCGGCGGTACGCAACCTGGCGAAGGTACCTACGGTGACTGGGCTGTAGCTGAATCACCAGTTGGCTTCTTCTGGGGCGGTTCCTATGTTCTCGCTAACAAGGACAGCAAGGTTAAAGCTGCTGTTGGTGACATCATTGAGTGGATTACACTTGATAGCTCTGAAACTGGACTCCAGTATTTCTGGGCAAATGGTACCCTTAACGGACCTGATGGAACAAAAGATACTGTTGCTTCCGGTACAGTTATGAAGAAATCTGACGGTTCACTTAAATTCTTAGGCGGACAGAATATGTTTGATGTATTCGTTCCTGCTGGTCAATTTGCAACTGGAAAGAATTTAACACAATATGACGAATCAATCAACACCTACTGGCGTAATCAGGTACGAGAGTACACTGCTGGGAATAAAACACGTGAACAGGCTATTGCCGACTTTAAACAAGATGTATCTGATAATCTTGACGTTGTTGTAGAATAATTTAACCTGTAATCAGGGGTGGGAGGATGACTTTTCGACCGCCCCTGAAATTTATAACGCAAATGGAAGCAATCATGATCTTTTGCTCCAATCGATTATGCAAGCAAGCTTGCATAATCTCTATGTTTCATTATTACAAATAAAAATTACTAATTTACTGGAGGTGAACGCTTATGCGACGTAAGAGTGTTAGCTACGCTAAATACGGGTATATTTTTTGCATACCTTTTGTGCTTGCGTTCCTTATTTTTTCATTATATCCCACAATTTATACCATCGTTATTGGTTTTACCGATTTCAAAGGCATGGGTAGAACAGATTTTCATTTCTTAGAAAATCCATTTCAGAATTTCGTTCTGATTTTAAAAAACCCATCTTTTCAGAAGTCATTATCAAATACGGCTATCATTTGGATATTCAACTTCGTTCCACAAATCCTACTTGCGCTTCTTCTCACCGCATGGTTTACCAATAATCGGCGCAAGGTAAAGGGTCAGGGTGCATTTAAAGTATTGTTCTATATGCCGAATATAATAACGGCTGCAACGATAGCTATATTGTTTAACTCGTTGTTTGGTTACCCGATGGGACCTGTCAACGACATTTACAAGACACTTGGCTTGTCCGATGAAGCGGTGAATTTTCTTATCAATAAGTGGACAGCAAGGGGAATCGTGGCCTTCATCCAATTCTGGATGTGGTACGGGTATACAATGATAGTGCTTATATCGGGTGTTTTAGGTATGAACCCTGAACTTTTTGAGGCGGCGGAGGTAGACGGTGCATCAGGTATTCAAACGTTCTTCCGTATAACCCTTCCGAACGTGAGGACGATACTGGTCTATACGCTGATTACGAGTATGATCGGCGGTTTACAAATGTTCGATATTCCAAAAATGTTTTTACAAGGTGGTCCAGACAGTGCTACACTTACGACAAGTGTATTCATTTATAATCAAGCATTTAGTGGAAGCTACATGTATAACCGCGCTTCAGCAGCAAGTATGATTATGTTTATTATTATTGCGATACTATCGTCTATCGTATTCTATATTATGCGTGACAAATACGCAGCACAGCTTAATAAAGAAAAGAAAGCCTATATGAAATCAATTAAAAAAGCTAAGAAGGCAGCAAGGGGGTCGTCAACATGAGTCATGGAAAAAACATCTCCCGTTTAATAATGAGAATAGTTATTTACGTTGTCTGCATTTTCTTGGTGATTTTAAGCGTATTACCGTTTTGGATTATGTTTATGAATGCTACACGCGGAACATTCGAGATACAGCAGCATGCAATATCACTATTGCCTTCGAAGTATTTATTGAGCAATTTACAAGTACTGATTGGTAAGAGCTTTAATCCGGTGAAAGGATTCATTAATTCGATGATAATCTCCGGAGGAGTAACAGGCCTTACGGTGTATTTCTCGTCACTTACTGCATATGCCTTAATAGTCTATGACTGGAGGTTGCGTCAACCTTTTTTCTCGTTTATATTGGCTATAATGATGATACCAGCACAGGTAACAAGTATCGGATTTTACCAGTTTATGTATAGCATTCATATGACAAATAATTTTTTACCACTAATATTGCCTGCGATCGCAGCACCTGCAACGGTGTTCTTTATGCGACAATACTTACTAGCCTCACTACAAATTGATATTGTAAATTCAGCACGTATTGACGGTGCTGGTGAATTTAATATCTTCAATAGGATTATTATACCAATAATGAAACCCGCTATCGCGACGCAGGCGATTTTTTCGTTTGTAGGTAGTTGGAACAATCTGTTTATGCCGTTGATCTTACTTACTGACAAGGATAAATATACAATGCCGATAATGGTAAGTCTACTGAGAGGTGATATCTATAAAACTGAGTTTGGCTCAGTGTATTTAGGATTATCGCTGACGGTGTTACCACTATTTGTGGTATATTTCGCATTGTCTAAGTATATAATAGCAGGCGTTGCATTGGGCGGTGTGAAGGAATAATTTGGACATAATAGAAATTATTTTAGATTTAAACAAGAAATTAAATATTATATAAATAAAGTCTCCCCGCACCTCTCACTATGTGATGTGTCCAATGGGGAGATTTTTAATTGTTTCTAAGGAGATGAGTTATAAGAAACCTTCAATAAATTTGATCTTATTTTTAAGTAAATAATGGAACAACATAATTACTTGATCTTTCGAACTGGAAATTTTGATATAAAGATGATATTATAATGTAAACGAATATTATATGAGATGGATAAAGTAATAATGTCATATGAGGTGGGTAAAGTATTATGTCATATGAGATGGATAAAGTAATAATGTTCATATGAGGTGGGTAAAGTATTATGTCATATGAGATGGATAAAGTATTAATGTCATATACAATGGTTAATGTAATTATAGGAGGTAATATATGCAATTAAATAATATTGTCATACCTTTATCTAGAATTCAAGGAGTTAAAGCTATTGCTCTTGGCGGTTCTCAAAGCAGGGGAACAGCGGATACTAAATCCGATTATGATATAGGACTTTATTACGATACAGATAAATTGGATATCGTTGCTCTTGCACAATGTTTGAAAGAATTGGATGATGAACACAAAGATGACTTATTAAGTCTCCCAGGTCAATGGGGGCCGTGGATTAACGGAGGAGCATGGTTAACCGTCCAGAGTACACAAGTGGATATTCTTCTCCGAGATATTAAACAAGTTGAAAAAGTTGTGCTGGATTGCATTGAAGGGAATATAACAATTGATTATCAGGCAGGTCACCCTTTCGGTTTTGTCAATACGATATACGCAGCTGAAACAAATTACTGTAAGCTATTATGGCAGGATGAAACGATGGCGCTTAATAAGCTGAAGGATCTGCTCTACTCAAAGGGTCAGTATTCACCTCAAATGAGTGAAGCTGTGATAAAGAAATTCTTATGGGAAGCTTGGTTTTCTATTTCTTGTGGGAGAAAAGCAGCATTTAGAGGTGATATTAACTATGCCTTAGGTTCTGTTTTTAAAGCAGTTTGCTCATGGGTTGAGGTAGTGTTTGCTCTAAACGGCTGTTATTTAATGAATGAAAAAGGAGCTCTAAAAGGTGTTAATAATCTTATACGAAAGCCAATTGATATGGAAATAAGAGTTAATGCTTCCTATAAGCTACTTGCAGATGGAAATACAGAAAAAGCTTATCAAATTCTGGAGGAGCTTCATAATGAGATTGATACTTTAGTAACTAAAATATAAATTAAGAGCATTATTAATTAAACTTGTAAGTGAAGTTGAATCACAAAAGAGAATGGGAGTAGAAAAATGAGTTCTTTTATTCAAATGCTAGATTTAAATTTGATACAGTGGATAACGGTTATTATTACAGCCTTTTTAATTGGATTTTCAAAGACAGGAATTGGTGGAGTTATGATGTTGGCTATACCTATTCTTGCCAGTGCCTTCGGTGGTAGGGATTCTACAGGAATTATGTTACCCATGCTATTAGTGGGAGATATCTTTGCGATACTATATTATCGCCGGAGTGTGGAGTGGAGAAATGTCATAACGCCTTTGCCATGGGCATTTATTGGACTGGCGTTAGGCGTCATTGTTGGTAATTATATTAGTGATAAGACATTTGTAATGTTGATTGGAGTCATTGTCCTATTTTGTTTGAGTATTTTAGTTTATACAGAAAAGAAGGGTAAAAATTTCATTGTGCCAAGTGATGCTTGGTTTTATATCCTTGTAGGAATACTTAGTGGTTTCGCTTCCATGATTGGAAATGCAGCTGGTCCGATTTTTAGTGTCTATTTATTAGCACTAGGTTTTAAGAAAAACAACTTTATGGGAACAAATGCTTGGTTTTTCTTTATTATCAACTTTACAAAGATACCGCTTCAAATTTTTGTATGGCACAATATTGGAATAAAGTCATTGACCATCACTGTTTTGATGATACCAATAATTACGATTGGTGCTATCTTGGGATTTTTTATATTAAAAAAAATTAATGAGAAATATTTTCGCTATCTGGTTATTGTCATGACAGCAATAGCAGCTTTAAAACTTTTAATATAAAGCGTATAAAAAGCATCGTAATATATAAATAATCAGCCTACAAAACTTTACTAGGATGAGACGGTATATTGAAGCGACTTAATTGATGCATCCAATCTAAAAATATTAAAGTTTCTTAAATATCTAACACATAACTATAATCTGATATGGTGTGGTTTGGGCGGGTATACTTCTAGTGGTTGCACCATAGACAACGATTAAATTCCGGTTTGCAGGATTTCCAGTAAAGTGTTGACCGTTTTCCAAAAGTATTAAGGTAGTAGGGGAAATATTTAATTTTAGAGTACCATCATTACTTAACAATTCAGAATTAAAATAGTCTACTTTCACATTTTGCTGTTGTGATGTTTTAGCCATAACAATTGCTTGATATTGTGGTGGGTATATCAAAGGAACGGGGAGATTTGCATCATAGAATCCGATTACCATATCACCTTCGGTCATCATTATATGGTCTACAAAGTAAGTATCTGGTCTCACTACGAAATTTACCACGCCTCCATTTGTATTTTCCACAGACATAAATTTATAGCATCCTGTTGTTTGTTCATTTCCTGTCCAGAAATCACTAATCATAGTAATCATCCCGTAATAAGATTGAAAATTTGCCATCATAATTCTCCACAATTGTTTACTTCTATATAAATCATATGCATTCTTATAGCAATCTGTTACTCTGGCATTACACAGGAAGTGTATTCATGATTGTCAATTTACTTTAGAAAATAAATTAGGGTACTACCATCTACAGGCAGTTTATGATTGTATTCAATAAACCGGGAAACCTGCCTTCCAAATCGTCGTATCGAATGGATAGAAATCGCTGTTTTCCGTCAATTCTTACATTTATCAACCCTGCTTCCCGTAGAACTTTGAAATGATGGGAAAGAGCGGATTTGGTTAAATTTATGTTGCAACATGCACAAGTTGTTTCGCGCTGAATTGCTAGATTCTTTATAATATTAAGACGAATGGGATCCCCAAGGGCATTTAATATCATGGATAAACACAGTTGATCAATTGTGGGATGAAACAATTCCCTCATAGTTCTACCTCCTAAGTGAATTATAGAGTATTATATTCTTGTAGTATACCATATTATATGATATATTAAAATAGTTAAATAATATTTGAACTATTGAACCATGTTAGTAAGTACAAAATTAACAAAAATGTTGATTTACAGAATTTGGTAGTTTGGACATAGGAAAATTTAAAGGAAGTACTACGCAGATATTAATATCATACGATAGGGAGATTATCAATGAATGAAATTTTAAAAGTAATTAAAAGTAGGAGAAGTGTTAGAAGCTACAAGCAAGAACAAATAAGCCAGGAAAGCTTAGATGCGATTATTGAGGCCGGTATCTATGCCCCCACTGCCCATAATGACCAGCCATGGCATTTTACCATTATTCAAAATCAAGATATGCTACAGCAAATAAATGTTATAACAAAAGAGGAAATGGCGAATTCTGATATTGAATGGATTAAAAAGATGGGTTCAAATCCCAATTTTCACCTTACTTATCATGCACCTACGTTGATTATTGTATCAGGGAGAAAGGATGCAATTGCTTGGACTGCGGATTGTGCCGCTGCGATACAAAACATGTTGCTTGCTGCGGAGAGCCTGAATATCGGATCAGTTTGGCTAGGGCTTTTGAAGTTTTACTTTGATAAGGAAGAAGGAGTACAAAAATTAGGGATACCGGAAGGCTACGAACCCTATTATGGAGTTGCTTTCGGCTTTAAAGAAAAAGAACAGGCAGCGCCAAAGAGAAATCTGGATGTTGTAAATTACATCAGGTAATCAAGGAAGATAATTATGATATTTGGAGGGGTATTTTATGAAAGTACTTGCTTTTAACGGAAGTCCAAGAAAAAACTGGAATACAGCTACGCTACTCAAGCATGCGCTTGAGGGTGCTGCTTCGCAGGGAGCCGAAACGGAACTGATTCATCTTTACGATCTCAGTTATAAAGGTTGTATCAGTTGTTTCGCTTGTAAACTAAAAGATGGTAAAAGCTATGGAAGCTGTGCCGTAAAGGATGATTTAAAGCCGATTTTCCAAAAAATTGAGGAAGCTGACGCGATCATTGTAGGCTCACCTATTTATTTTGGAATGACCACGGGCGAGACAAGGTCCTTTCTAGAACGACTGATGTTTCAGTATTTGGTTTATGATGCAGATTATTCTACTCTTTTTCCTAGAAAACTTCACACAGGCTTTATTTACACCATGAATGTAAGTCAGGACATTGTTGAAAAAATTGGATATGATCAAAATCTCAAAGGCACAGAAATGGCGATGGCGAGGAATTTTGGAGCATCAGAATCGTTATTTGTTACTGATACTTATCAATTTGACGATTATTCCAAATACGATACATCAGGTTTTGATGCTCAGGAGAAGGCGAAGAGGCATAAAGAAGTATTTCCAGAGGATTGTAAAAAGGCATTTGAAATGGGAGCTAAATTCGCTGAGAAAAGCAGAATTGAAGAATAAATATAAATATTAATAGAAAATAATAGATAAAATAATGAAAATAAACAAAGAAAGTGGAGGCTGATTATATGGCATTATTACTTGAGACTTTACAGGCAGGCTCGTTATCGCTGTCTAACCGCTTGGTTATGCCACCGATGGCTACCTCGAAGGCAGAACCGGATGGTAAGGTAAGTCAGGCAGTGCTTGATTACTATGAGGAAAAAACAAAGGGAGGTTATCTCTCTCTTATAATTATTGAACACAGTTTTATTAACCAACAAGGGAAAGCACACAAGGCGCAACTGTCGGTTGCAAACGACGATATGGTCGAAAATCTGAAGAAGCTAGCAGAGGTTATACATCATAATAGTTCTAAGGGTGTTATGCAGATTAACCATGCTGGAATTGCTGCCGTGAAAGAGGTCATCGGCACGACACCAGTAGGACCGTCGGCGGTTGCAAGCCCGCGTAAAATGAGTGGAGCCATGGAAGTAACAATTCCCCATGAACTTACCAAGGAGGAGATTGCGGATATTGTTGTTGACTTCAAGAATGCAGCTCGTCGGGTGAAAGAGGCTGGATTTGACGGAGTGGAGATTCATGCAGCGCATGGATATCTTTTATCCCAATTCTTCTCCCCTCTGAGCAACCAACGCACGGATGAATACGGTGGAACTGTTTTAAATCGTATCCGCCTTCACCTCGAAGTAATCAAGGCAGTGCGGGAAACGGTGGGAGAAGATTTTCCTATCCTTTTAAGACTGGGTGCTTCTGACTATATGGAGGGCGGTGTCTGTATTGAAGACAGTGTGATAGCAGCTCAGGAAATTGAAAAAGCAGGTGTCAATATTCTTGACATTTCGGGAGGCTTCTGTGGATTCACAATTCCAGGTGGAACAGGCGAGCAAGGTTTTTTTGCTCCGCTTACCGATGCAATTAAAAAGGTAGTATCCATCCCAGTGCTTCTCACCGGTGGAATAACACAGGCAGAAGCCGCAGAGCAACTATTGGATGATGGGAAAGCCGATCTGATTGGAGTTGGCAGGGCTGTATTAAACGATTCAGATTGGGCAAAACATGCGATAGAAAGTATCAGATAAGTTGTTATAAAAGAAATCCTTATCTAAGAACCATGAAATTGTATGTAAAATAAATTAAATTAATTTATGTAACTAAGCAAAAACGGCGGCAATTTAAAAAATGTTGCCGTTTTTGCGATAGCTCTGTAACAGTTCTGAAGTGCTTCTAATCATTAATTATCAACCTAAAATGTTAATCTCTGTTTGTGCAGCTTCTTCCCCATTGATCAGCAGTACGATACGGTGCGTACCAGAATAGTGCCGACGAGTAGAAAGATCAGCAAAGCTATGTTTGCGTGTCCCTACTAGATGGGTACTGCCCTGAACTATTTTGTCAGTCAACAGGAATAGTTTGCGAGAAGATTTTCCATTGGATTTTATAAAGTCAATGCCATATTCCAAACGGATATGAGCGGGCTGCTTGCCTATTATGTCGATAGAATATTGCAGCTCACAGACTTCGCCAATTTTCAATTCAGTTGGCTGAATCGATAGGATCGCATTACCATACGATGTTTTGCTCTCTGAAAAATTCACATAGCCAAACAATTCCATCGCTTCAGGATTTGCTTTTCGAATTAGAGTACGACATCCCTGCCGAAGTATCCAGTCTGTATTCGGATTTGTACCGATCCATTGTCGTGCAAGTCGAAGAACCATGTCAGGATTGTCCTTTGCAATATCGTTGAGATTGTTGGCGACGCTTTTACGAACATAAAGTGATGAATCTGCTTTTAAATAATTGAGTACGGCAAGTACGGGTTGAGGGTTATATTTATATATTGGGAGCGAAATACCCCAAGGAAGGCGTGGACGACAACCTTCACTGGATAAGCGCCGAACATGCTCATTCGGGTGTTGTGCCCAACTCAGCATCCGCTCCATCACACGTTCCGGGTCTCGCAGTAAAAACGGTCGAATAGCAAATTCTGACGACGAACGCTGTGTGAATCGTTCAAGCGCGGTCATTGATAGTTCCCAATATTCTTCTTTCTGCCCATATACTTCTACGAAGTTTGGAAAGAAGAGATAGGGAAAGCCGATACAATTTTCATCGATTGCAAATAATATATTCAATGCTTTCGTAAAATCTTTAGGAAGAAAATGGCCAAGTGTCTCGGCAATCTGTAAAATACGAGCTTTCAACGGTAGGTCATCCCAAGCTGTGTCAATGACTGATGCAGAAAACTGTTCGACATCAAAGTCATTATATACAGTCTTTACCCTCTTACCAAATTCCTGTAAAAACTCTATAGTATACATATCTCTTAGTGCATTACTCATATTTACCTCCAGCATATTGATTTAAATTCTGAAGCAAAGAATAAGTGAGAATCTTATAATTGCTCCAAATGATATTCATTTATCCATTTTAATAAACATACCAAGACTTTCCTGCCCTTTGTTAATTATCACTGCAGCTTCGCTGAAATATACTAGGATTGCAACTGCGTTGTTAGTTATAATAATAGTATAAGCAATATGATATGACAACAGTATGTCATATTACAAGTTTGTATTCAAGACCTGAAAGGATAAAGTACTATTATGTGATAATTGGGATAATAAATGGATTTAAAGCTTCTTATCTTATGGAAGCTAGCACGTTTCGGAGTAATTATTTGCAACGTCACAAGGCATGAGAAGATGAGTGAGCTGTATATCAAATTGATATATAAAGAGTCTATTAAGGAAGGACAAAATTATATAGTTACATTTAGTTGATAAAATGTTTACAATTCTTTTGTAATTATTCATAATATGGCTTATAATGGAAAAAGAGCAATTTTAATTAGGCTATCTTTATAGAAAATAACACTCGTTTTATGATATTCAAAGAGTGAGATAACTTCCGTATAAAGTTTGCTATAAATACAGATTACTTATAAAATTGGGTGAGGAAAACAAATGAAAGAATTTGAGCTGATATATGAAAGATGGAGAAAAAAGCTCCTACATACTAATTTATTATTGACAATTCTAGTATTTCTTGTTGAGTTTTTTATGTTCTTCATACTAAAAAAACTCAATTTAATAGAACAACCTGTCCTGATATATTTTAGATGTTTTTTGATTATGCCAACAATCATTGATGTCTCGATATTGTATTTGGGAAATGTTATGATGAAGCATATGTTGCCAGATTCAAAATATATCAATTATATCCCGGTCTTACAGATGGCTGCAATATGTACGGTAATAGCGAGCACCCATAATATTTTTTCAGTTACGTTATGCCTCTTTTGTTTACCTCTTTTCACAACTATTATGTTTAGCGATAAGAAAATGACAAGAATAATTGGAATAGTATGTTTTATATTTTTGATAATCACTTTACTGTACAGAAAATTTTCTCTATATAGACCAAAGAATGATCGATATTTCTTAGCAGAAGCAATCGTAACGATAGCTATTCTGGGTGGAACTTATATCCTCTGCAAAGTTTTGATTCGATTTGCGGAGGAAAAAACAGATATAATTCATGAGGGCTATCTTCAACAAATTGAAATGCAGGAATTACTCAATAGAGACCAAAAAACTGGTCTTTATGGTCAGACAATCTTTATGAATACATTGGAGCATATGATTGAAATAGCAAATACTTCCCTTGAAACTTTTGCAGTTGCAGTTATTGATATCGATGATTTTAAAAAAGTAAATGATACATATGGCCATTTAAAGGGAGATCAGGTTATTATAAAATTGGCTGATATGTTGAAGAAGTATTTTCATGATAATCAGTTTATTGCAAGATATGGTGGAGAAGAATTTACAATTATTTTTTCGGAGAATGAAATTAATCATGGATTTGAATTATTAGAAGAACTTCGAAAAGCTTTTGAAACTGAGAAATATAATTTTATGGAGGATAAAATAACGATTAGTACCGGAATTGCTGTTTGGAGGCAGGGCTGGACATCAGAGCAATTATTTGAAGCCGCAGATATGGCAATGTATACTTCAAAATCGAATGGAAAGAACAGAATTAAAGTATATGAATGTTAATTATAAAAGCAAGGTGAAATTAGAGGAAAATACCCATGAGTAATAATTTTCGTTGATTATAAATCGGTACAACTTCTTTCAATGATTTATCCATTACTGAAATAAAATTTCTGAATTTGAATTTTCACTGGACGAAGGGGAAATTATTCAGATGCTTACCGAAAAGAGGTATTCCTGTTGAACTATTTAAGACATTGGGAGTTATCCATGGAATTGATATGACAGAAATAGTGAAATTGTGAATCAGTGTGTAGCGAGAAGAATAGAGATTTTGAAGAAGGTTTTTATCCCATAAGTAAGATTAAACTTAATGATCAGCAATTTTATATTCAGTCAGGGGAGCTTCGTAATAGGAGAAGCTTCCCTGATTTTGTTTCAATGCATTCGTAATATCTGAAATTTTTTATTGACAGATTAAATAGAATGATTTACAATGACTATACAGTCAATGATTGTGAGGTCATCAAATGAATAAAACAAGTCGACAATTACAAAAGGAACAAACCAAGGAAACTCTTTTAAAGACTGCGTTTGAGGTGTTTTCCGAACGAGGCATCATGAATACCAGAATGTCGGATATCGCTCTGGCAGCTGGTGTTTCCCATGGAACAGTATTTGCCCATTTCCAGACGCAGGAGATGCTCATTACGGAAGTGATTGAACTCTATGGAGCAAGAATTGCTTTACGTACACATGAGCTTACAGATTCCTGTGACCATATTGAAGATGTATTATCAGCACATCTTGCTGGAATTATGGAGTTCGAACCATTTTATACAAGGCTAGTAGTTGAAAGCAGATTCTTACCGTTAGCTGCAAGAGATGTATGGGTTACCATTCAATCCGCGATATCCTTTCACTTTAGTCAGGTTGCTGATCGAGAAATGCAATCAGGCAGGAGCATCAACATCCCTACGCACCTACTTTTCAATATGTGGTTGGGATTGGTACATTATTATCTTGCCAACGGAGATTTATTTGCTCCCGAAGGAGACGTAATCAAGCGTTATGGAAAAACTCTGATGGAAAATTATATTAAACTGTATCAAAGAGAAGAAAAGAGGTGATAAATGTTGAATCAAAATCCATTTGTAGTATTTAAAGAAGAAGCCTCGCAGGTTGCTGATGCGTTTGATGGACTTATAAAAGCTATTTCTTCGACTGACGGACTTGATGCCAAGACGCGACAACTCATTTATATTGGGATTAAGGCTTCACAAGGGGATGTCAATGCGGTCGTTGCGCATATATCTATGGCAAAGGCACAAGGCGCTCAAAGAGATGAAATCAGAGATACTATATTATTAACATTAACCGTTTCCGGAGTGCAGGGGATTGCGCGATGTCTCGTCCCGGCATTAGAGGCTTATGAAAAATGTTAAAATAAGAGGAGGAGAATTACTTTGAAAATATGCATTGCTTGCGGTATGCCAATGACAAAATCTTCTGATTATCCATTGGGAGATGAAAGTAAGGATTACTGTAACTATTGTGCAAGACCAGATGGCTCTATGCAGTCTTATCCAGAGAAGGTCGATGGTACAACACAATTTCTACTCCGTACGCAGGGACTGGACATGGAAGCGGCTCGCCAGGTGGCGATTCGGAGTTTGTCAAAACTTCCTGCTTGGAAGGATGTTGAATTCGTAGAGGATTAATATTTTGAATATACATTATGTTATAAGCTTTTGTTTATTTCGAACGAAACGAACTGGAAGTGTTAAAAAGATGAGGTAACAGTATTAAAAACCGCGCTTGAGCTTTACAGGCGCGGTTTTATTTTCATACGCCTAGAAAGACGTAATATTTTTAGTTATTTTTGTCCTACTTAATATTAAATTTTTATTTTCGTTTTCTTATTTGCTTTCAACTTCTTGATACTCACTTTGGTTTTGGTAGGTGAGCTTATCTCTTTACTAAATGGCTGTGGTGTAGTTGTAATAATTGTTTCTATCTGGCTGGAGGGAATGAAAATCGGAGTATTTCCGTCTATGTCAGATAAGACTAACAGACCATATTCATTCTTATAAACCAACCCCGAGGCTTGAACGGATGGACCTATCAAAAGTGCTACATCGGTCAAAAGAGGGAGGTAAGAATGCACAGTGGTAATTAGTTCTGTATCACAACCAACCGGTAGAGGGGAAGGTGAATCAAGATATTTAATCGAATCATTGTATACAGTACCATCGCCAATATAAATTGCGGTAATGGCTATAAGTGGAATCGCCTCAGATTGCGTAGTATCCTTTAGTATTAGTAATCCTGCGCCAGATTCATCAGGTGAGGAATAGAGCTGATCCGGCACACCAGTTATTGAGTAAAGACTGGTTGTATAAACCGTCCATACTGTAACAGGATATAGTTTGATCAGTTGACTTAAGATATTGGAAAGCTGCATAATTGAGTAGCAATATGATGTATCTCCTAAAGACCCTGGGGAACCTTGTGGCCCAGAAGCACCTTGAGGTCCGGGTGTACCCTGTGACCCTGGGGTGCCTTGTGGTCCAGGAGTACCCTGTAGTCCCGGAAGACCCTGTGGTCCTGGTGTACCTTGTGGTCCAGGAAGACCTTGTGGTCCAACGAACCCTTGAAGACCTTGTTGTCCTTCTGCTCCTTGTGCACCCTGAGGTCCTTGTGGTCCGGGAAGACCTTGTGACCCACTAGGTCCGGTCGGCCCGGTAGGTCCAATGACAGAAGTATTATCCTTTATAACAGTAAGTGACGCTTTGACTGGTACAAAGTCAGAATAGTCGATGATTGCTGCACTATTATTTACAAGAGAAACTGTAACAGATGCAGAGGTTGTATTTATAATGCCAAAGCCAACAACCGCACCTGTTATGGTGGGTGAATTACTTTTCAGTACATTTCCCTGTGAGGAATACAGCGTAAACACAGCTACGTTGGTTGTAGGGGAAGATTGCGTAATCACCAACCAATTTATTACATATCTGCCGGGTTCATTTAAAGTAACGATTCCTGTTTTACTATCGTAGCTGATATTACCATCTGCATATACGATTGTATCAAAAACAACATTGTTTATATCCGGGAGTACTCCCCCGGCTAAGCGTTCAATTTGTAAAGCTACATTGCTCATGTTTTTCCTCCTTATTATTAATTGTTGAGCAGCTTTCATGGGTATGGCACTAAAGTTTTTTCTTGTGGTTTTAACCGTCTATTTGACTTGTTTGTCCAGCAAAGAAGGATACTTTTTGCAGATGTTAGGTATGGCTTAAAATCATAAAAAGTACATAAGTATACAATAAAAGCAGCTCATAATATTATATGTAAATCGTTTGTAGGTGTTAATGAAAGATAAGTGAGAGCAGAGGTATATTCGTAGATAAGTAGAAAATTACACAAAAATTTTTAGTAAGTAAGAATAAAAAGAAATAGATTGCAACAGATCGTAATTAGAATAAGAGCGATGTTATCCTGAAAACAGAATACCATCGCTTTTTCGTACTTAATTTTAGTAATTTATTTCGATAAGCTTTTATATATCTTTTCACAATTTTCCCGCATACGATCTAAATAAGTCATGCCGTCATCTGAACTTTCAATTGTGTGAATGGTTTCGATACCAGCACCAACTTCATTGGCTAAGGCTTGGGAGATTTCTGGGCTTGCCATTTCCTCAGCAAAAATAGTGGATACATTATTTTCTCTGCAATAATCTACAAGTTCGGCAAGCTGCCTAGTACTTGGTTCACCTTCGGCAAATACGTCCTCAACACTGTTTTGCTCTAGCCCAAAATCTCTGCAAAAATAATGAAAGGCTGCATGACCGGTCACGAATTTCTTGTTTTCTAATGAAGAGAACTTTTCCTCATATTCATTAAATAAGGATTCCAACTGTGCGATATAGGAAGTAGCATTCGTTTCATAATATTCCCTATTATCGGGATCGGCTGATGAAAGTCCGTCAGCGATATTTTGCACTTCAATCTCTGCACCCTTCAGACTTAACCATATATGGGGGTCATACTGCCCATGTTCTTCAATTTCCTCTTCCTCGGTATTATGAAAGGGAGTAGAATTATCGGATGCGACAACAATGACCAGACTTTCATTTTCAGCAGCTTTAATGGCTTCCTCCGCCCATACCTCCATCCCGAGCCCATTATAGATGAATACTTGGGAATTGCTGAGTGCTGCGATATCTGCTGCTTTTGGTTCAAAATCATGAGGTTCCATTCCAGTTGGAATAATGGTTGAGATGTTTACTCTATCTCGACCTACTGCAGCGACAAATTCAGCCATTGCATTGAACGTAACGGATACGGCAAGCTTTGTACTATCCGAAGAAGTATCTTTTAAACTGCTTTTGCAGGAAACGAAAGAAAGAGTCATGCAAAAAATTAACAACACCGCCAATACTTTTTTCATAGTTCGAAAATCCTCCTTATTGTAAATGATAATTGCAAATGATTTGCATTAGTAATAATAAATCAAATAATTCGATTTGTCAATATTATTGCAAATGATTCGCATTAGCTATTTACAAAACAAAAAAGTTAGATTACAATCGATAACAGGAGGAGTCATTATGATAAAGCTGGAACAATTAAATTATTCCTATACAGGAACCGCACCATTTATATTACACGATATAAATTTGGAGGTTGCGATTGGTGACTATATCTCTATTGTTGGAGAGAATGGGTGTGGAAAGACCACTTTGATGCGTATCCTACTCGGATTCTTGAAGCCAACGAAAGGGAATATTACAGTTGATACAAAATTCATTGGATATGTACCACAAAAAAAAGATTTTACGAATTCAAATTTTCCAATTACTGTTTATGAAGCATTGAATTCCTATCGTAAGCTTATAAAAGTTAAGGATAAAGACGTAATTATGGAATCCTTAAAAAGGATAGGAATGGAGAATTACAAAAACTCCTTATTAGGAAATTTGTCAGGTGGTCAGACACAGAAGATATTAATTGCAAGAGCGTTGATGGGTAATCCTCAATTATTAATATTAGATGAACCGTCCACAGGGGTTGATATCGATAGTCAAAAAGAAATCTATGGATTATTAAAGAATTTGAGTATTGAGCAGAAGATAACGATTCTTGCAGTTGAACATAATCTTGAAGCCGTTGTTACAAATTCAACGAAGATATATCATTTACAAAATGGATTTGGGCATTTATGTAGCCCGGATCAGTATGCAACAGAATATCTTCATTATAAACGGAAGGAGGATTCATATGCTTCATTATAGCTTTATACAGAATGCGATTATTGTCTCATTTATGATATCAATACTTTGTCCCTGTATCGGAGTGTTTTTAGTGGTAAGGCGTTATTCCATGATTGGAGACACCTTATCCCATGCATCCTTAGCGGGGATTTCATTGGGTTTATTATTTGGACAAAATCCAATCATCGGAGCTTTTATATTTACATCAATTTGTGGTGCGCTGATTGAATTTTTAAGAAATTATTTTAGGAAATATACCGATTTAATATTATCGATTGTATTATCCTTAAGTGTCGGTATTGCGATATCCATTATGAGTTCAGGTAAGTTGAATGCCAACGCACAATCCTATATGTTTGGTAGTATATTAACAGTTACAAAGACGGACATAATCACAATATTTATATTGAGCGTTATTTCTGTATTGATATTGATCCTTTTTTATCATCAATTGTTGTACATCTCATATGATGAGGAAGCTGCAAAGGTAGCAGGTGTTAAGGTCCGTTTTATAAATTATATATTTGCAATTTTGGTGGCCTCAGCAATAGCAGCATCAATACGAATTGTTGGAGTTCTAGTATTAAGCTCTATGATTGCCCTACCCGTTGCTACTGCTATTCAACTGGAAAAAGGGTTTAAAATCACCTTAATCGCTTCTGTTATATTTAGTATAATTGATATAATGGTTGGTTTATTTCTTTCCTATTATGTGAATGTTGCACCGGGAGGTTTCACCGCGGTCGTATCCGTATTTGTACTACTCCTTGTAATAATTATTAAAAGAATTCGTTACATTTATACACTTGGCACCAGGCGACGGGCTTAATTCAAAAGAAGGAACAAAATATACTTATTAAATTAAGACCAGAACGGTTATAAAAGTAGATGTTTTATTGAATTTGAGGATGGAGGCGAAAAATTGACAAAAGTAGATATTATTTCAGGGTTTTTAGGAGCAGGTAAAACCACATTAATTAAAAAATTATTGCAGGAAGCTTTTGTTGGAGAAAAGTTAGTTTTAATTGAAAATGAATTTGGAGAGATAGGAATCGATGGAGTCATATTTAAGGATTATGGGATTGAAATTAAGGAAATGAATTCCGGATGTATCTGCTGCACCATAGCAGGAGATTTCAGTTTAGCATTGAAAGAAATATTAAAGTTGTATCAAGCAGATAGAATCATTATTGAACCGTCGGGAGTAGGAAAACTTTCCGATGTCATAAAAGGATGCGAACAGTTTATTAAGGATGAAGCCATAAGTTTGAATATATGTATGACAGTCGTTGATGGAATGAAATATAACATGTATATGAAGAATTTTGCTGAATTTTATAAGGATCAGATAATAAATGCAAAAACAATCCTACTCAGCAAAACACAATTTATGAATTCTGATGCTATTGAAATAATTCGAAAGGATATAAAAAGGTATAACCCATCGGTTATGATAGTCACCACTGACTGGGGGCAGATTGATGGTAATAAAATAGTAGAATTAGCTGAAAATGCGGAAGAGGTAAAGCTGGAAAATATTATTCTAAAAGAGCTTTATTTACGACAATATCCCTCGAAACTAATTGTGAAAGCGTTGCCAAGAAAAATAAATGCAAAATTTAAGGGAAAATTACAAAAAGAGCTTCATCATGCGGATGAGGTGTTTTCCGTATGGGGGAAGGAAACAACAAAGATTTATGACTCAAATAGACTTGAAGAGATGTTAGACGAATTGGAAAAAGTCCAAGGATTTATTCTCCGAGCAAAAGGCATCATTCAAATTGAGAATAACGGTTGGGTACAATTTGATTATGTACCGGGGGAAAGTACTATAATAGAAGCGAAGGCAGATTTTACAGGCAGAATCTGCGTGATAGGTGAACTTATTAATGAGTTGGAATTATCCAAATTATTTGAATAGTAAGGGGTAACTATGGCTACATATATTGATGTAATAACCGGATTTTTAGAGAGTGGTAAAACAACCTTTATTAAAGAATTAATTGATAGAAATAGTTTCTCAGAATATAAAACTACAGTTTTAATCCTATGCGAAGAAGGCAAGATAGAATACGAAGAAAACCTAATGATAGTAAATAGGCTTAAAATAATAACGCTTGGCGATGCTACAGAGCTTACAGATCCGTTCTTCCAACGAATCAAAAATGAGTTTTCTCCGGAGCATGTTATGATTGAATTTAATGGTACCTGGGATATTAATTTACTTTTTAATCTGAAAATACCCTTTGAATATCAGTTTAGAAATATTATTTTTATTAGCGAGGCGAATACATTTAAGAACTTTTTAATAAATATGGCAGCTGTAATACAGCCACATATTTTAAATAGTGATGTTGTTATATTCAATAGAGCGGAGGATTTAGAAAAGAAACAAAAGATAAAATTGCAGCAGGATGTAAAGAACATAAATAAAAAAGCAGAAATAATATATTCGGGTGAGTTAGAGGAAGAGGAGAAAATAAATAAATATTTTGTGCCAAAAGAAAAATATATTAAGATTAGTAAGAGTACAATTATTGCAGTCTCGATTCTGGTAGTTATAGCACTCTTACCGAAGTCATTGCTTCTTATGTTTTATGGAGTAACGCAATCTGTCGCGACAATATTTATAAGTATTCTTATAGAAGCTATTCCTTTTATTTTATTAGGAGCTTTTTTATCCTCCATGATTCAAATTTTAATTCCTTCCGGATGGATTATGAAAAAGATATCACAGAATAATTATAGTTCCTTTGTCATTGCTTCCTTTGCCGGTTTATTTATGCCTATTTGTGACTGTGGGACAGTACCGATTGTATCGGGCTTGTTAAAAAAAGACGCGCCACTACCACAAACCATAACCTTCTGGTTAGCTTCTTCCGCAGTAAATCCAGTTGTTTTATTGTCAGTTTATTATGCATTTCCTGATCAACCATATCTAATTCTAATTCGAATGATTTCTGGAATTTTGATTGCATTGGTTACTGGACTAATTTTAATGTCCTGTAAAATTCAAACAAAGAAAGAAGTAACACAGAAAAGTAGAACACAAAGTATTGGAACTGATATGTTGGAATTAAGACAGGAAGGAAAAATTAGAAAAATAGAAGCTGTTGTGAAGGGAGCAAAATTTGAATTTTTTAGAGTGATTAAATATGTGATTGTAGGAGCCTTTATTTCAGCACTCCTCCAGACTATTCTGCCTCAGACGATGAAAAGTTTTATTGGAAGTAATCTAAATATTCAATTTTTGATAATGATTATTGCAGCCATATTTATGTCCACCTGCTCAACTTCTAATGCATTTATTGGAAGAAGCTTTTTGAGAATGTTTTCTATGATACCGGTTATGTCCTTCATGGTTCTTGGTCCAATGTTGGATTTTAAAAATATGATTATGCTTTCTGAAATTTTGAAAAAGCGCTTTCTGATAGTATTGGCTTTTCTAGTTGGCTTCGTAGGTTTTATTGTATTTTATAGTTTCGCACTTTATTTTTAAGGAGGCTTTATGAAAAAAAGAACAAACAAAGAATCCATAGTTCAATTTCTGATTTTAATAATGACTTCTTTTTTAATCATGTTTGGACTGATTAGTGGGAAAATGAATAAATACGTACATCCCAGATTTCATGTTGGCTTATGGATATCGGCTTTTATATTGCTTCTATTTGCCATAAGTGTGCTAACAGAGAGGAAAAAAGGGTGGCATAATGTGAATTTGAGACAGTATTTTATTTATGCAATCCCTTTGCTTATAGCACTAACATTTCCACCGGTGGGTACCAGCAGTTCCGCTATGATATTAACAGATAATAATCACGCAATAAGTTCATCTACAAGTACCAAGCAACAAGGAATATCTGGTTCAGAAGAAAATACCAGTCAAACTGAAACACCCCAAGGAGAAAGTCAATTTGACAGACCATATAACGGAAATCTTAATGACATACAGACAGCCTCCGATGGTACGGAGTATACTGATGTAAATGATTATTTACAGGATACACAAGATACAGAAGATACACAAGATCAAGATACAGAAGAAACACAAGATACAGAAGAAACACAGAACACTCAAGATATATATAATTCCCAGGAAAAGCAAGATATATCGGATGTATCAGAAATTTATTCCAAGAAAGAAATAGATGGTAGCTATATCATAGAGGATGCAAGTTTTGCCAACTGGTACATGGATTTATATGACCACCTTGATGATTTCGTTGGAAAAAGATATCAATTTCTAGCGCAGGTATATTCTATGGAGGGTCTAGAAGAAAATCAATTTCTGGCAGGAAGATATTTTATGGTTTGCTGTGCTGTTGATTTGACGGGGTATGGAATTATATGCGAAAGCGAATTGAGAAGTGAACTTAAGGAAGATCAATGGATCACTATCACTGCTACTATAACAAAATCAGAGTATGATGGGACTGAAATCCCTGTTCTAAAAGATGCAATAATTAACGAGGCAGAAGCTCCCAAGGATGAATATATCTATTATAATAACTACTAAGATAATACCAATTAAAAAGACATTTATTAAGATAGATACTATTGATTTAGGACCCATCACCTTCGATGATTACTGCATATAGATTAAGTTTTAAAATCAAAAATAGCAACATATGATAAAATAAGTTGTTAAGCTTTTATAAAGCGTATTTTTGGTGAAAGGCATAATCAGTATGAAAAAAATTAATATAAAAAGGCTCATTCATAGTGAAGTAATAGGAAATAAAATTATTATACTCGGTTCAATTATATTAATATATTTACTTATTTCCTTATACTTTAATCATCATTTCTTTTTTAAAACAATAATAAATGAGGTAAATGTCTCATTGAAAGCACATGATGATGCGGATCATATTATGATAAGTTATATTAATGACTATAAGTTGCTGTTAATAGAAAGAAATGGAGAAACAGAACAAATAACAGCACAAGATATCGGAATGAAATACAATGATATAAATAGTTTACCTAATATCCATCATGTGCAAAAATCGTTTCAATGGATCACTTCCTTATTTAAGCCACATAAATATTACATAAAGGATTTATTTGTTTATAATAAAGAGGCTTTAACAAATAAAGTAAATCAATTAAACTGTTTAAATAATCCTATGATTGCGCCCCGTAATGTTAATTTTAAGTATTTAAGGGGCTCCTATGTAATGAAGGAAGAAGTATATGGAAATACAGTAAGGAAAGAAAGATTAAACGAAGTTATAAAAATGTGTATATTAAAAGGAAAAACGAAATTAGATTTAAATGAAAATCTTTGCTATGAAAATCCAAAGTATACCATGAATTCCGATAAAGCTCTTAAGACCTTGAATTTATTAAATAAGTATGTATCAACAAATATTACATATAAATTTGGTAGTCATATCGAAATTTTAGATGGAAATATTATTAATGAATGGCTTAGTGTTGATGAAAATTTAGAAGTGGTAATAAATTACACGGCGATTACAAAATTTGTAAAAGAATTGAGTAGAAAATACGATACCGTTGGAGTAACAAGAAGTTTTAAAACATCAACAAGTAAAATAGTAGAAGTTAAGGGTGGACTTTATGGCTGGAAAATTAATCAGGACGCAGAAGCAAAAGCAATCTTAGAAAATATTAAAATTGGTAGATTAAGTAAAAAAGAGCCTATTTATACGCAGAAGGCGTTATCCAGAGATAAAGATGAAATAGGGAATACCTATGTGGAAATTAACATAACAAAACAACATCTATGGTTTTATAAAGATGGAAAGCTTATTGCTCAAGGGTCTATAGTAACAGGGAATCCCAGCCGAGGATTTTCCACAGTGGTAGGGACTTATATGCTCAACTATAAGCAAAAAGATGCGATTTTAAAGGGACCTGGTTATGAAGTGGTGGTGAATTATTGGATGCCCTTTTACGGCAATATGGGAATACATGATGCGAAATGGAGATATTCATTTGGTGGAGAGATATATAAAAGAAGAGGAACTCATGGTTGCGTGAATGCCCCATTATATTTGGCTAAGATAATTTTTGAAAATATAGAAGAGGGAATTCCCATTATTAGTTATGAAGAATAAAGAATGAAAGGAGGGATTTCAAATCCCTCCTTAGTTTTTAAATGTGTAACTTAGCGTTAAAGTTATGAATGCATCGCATTTCTAATTTCTTCCTCATGTTTTTGTAACAGTTGAAACCCTTTTTCCATGAACTCATGTAGTGTCATAGTAGAGTACATTTCATATAAAATATCTAATATAGGTTTATCATCAATATTCATTTTATAAAAATATTCATAAATAACTTGCCCATTAGAATATGGATTTCTTAGCTTTAATCTTTCATCACGCATGATTAGTTCAGGAATTATTTCACTAAATACCCATTTCAAATTAGGGATTTCATACTCTTTTATATCATCATGAAAGTATTCACCCCATAATTTAAACCATACAAAATGAACAATTTCATGCATTGCTATACCTAAAGCCCCTCGTTCACTGTTTCGGTAGAAAACGTCAAAGGTATTCGTTGCTAAAAATCTAGGGCATACTGGGTTTAATCCAATATATCCAACCATATCAATAAATTCGTTATGTAAATCAGTTCTAAATGCATCTTGAAAAGCTTCTAGGATGATTTCTTTATTTTTAAACCAATGTTTATTATATGTATCTATTTTTATTGCAAATAAATCTTGCTCCTTCACAAATATATCTCTTAAGCAAGTAGTAAGATATTCTTTTCTGGCATTACCTTGAAAAGAATAAAATTTATCTTTGTCAATATTAGGATAAAAGTAAAATAAGTGACCTCTAATAAAATTATCCATATCTTCTAATTCTATTTCATAGATAGAATTTACCATATATTCAAAACTCGGTATTTTAAAAGTTAAGTCCATGACAACCCCCATATTTATCAAAAATTTGTCAACTTTAATAAACGATACCACCTAATTATTTGGTAATATTATACATTGTTATCGTTGTCATAGTAAAGTCTTATTTAAAAATAGGTATAAAAAATAGGGGTTAGTGTAGTAACCCACATTGTTCCATGTATTTTCTGAAACGAATATACTGTTCGTCCTCCCCAGAAATATCATAATGCCAATTTTATCGAATAGGTCTTACAGATAAAATCCTTAATTTCATAACACGGCCAAGGTTAAGTGAAATTACTAGAATTTGATCTGTTAAAAAACAATTTGAAACTGCTTATTGTTGATGATATACTTGTTCCAGATGAAACATGGAATATTATACATGTTATGGAGGGTAAAGATGGAATATCAATTGGTGAATATAAAGAAATTGACTAATTAATAGATTTAAGAAAAAAGAAATTAGTGGAGGAAGCCAAAATAATAGGTATTCCTAAAATATGGCTCAGAACGTTCCGAATGGGTAGACTTATGTACAAAAAGTTCGGCTTTCATGAAACAGAGGAGTGGATGGAATTAAATCTTCAATAGGAGAAAAAAAGAATGACAAATACATATTTTAATCCAGGCTGTGCTTTAAGCATATATAAGCCTAATATGGAAAATATAATTTTAAAGTTTTTAAATGAGAATTATGGGAAGGTAATATTACACAAAATATGCTGTCACCATGATCCACAGGTTGAAGCAGATGCCTTGATTATTAATGTATGTGCTGGCTGTGACAGGCGCTTCAGAAGTTTATATGAGGGTATATCAACAATTTCTGTCTGGGAAGTATTTGATGGATTAGATTCATTTCCTTATCCGGACTATGAAGGATTAAAGTTGTCAGTACACGATGCCTGTCCTGTTCGTAATAAGCCACAGGTACATCAGGCGGTGCGTAATCTTCTTAAAAAGATGAACATTGAGGTTGTGGAAACAAAGTTAAATGGTACACATTCTGTGTGCTGCGGAGATGATTTTTATCCGAAGCTTCCAATCGAACAAATTCATCAAAAAATGAAGGAACGAGCAGCTTCAATGCCTTGTGAGGAGGTTTGCGTATATTGTGTCTCCTGTATAAAATCAATGTATATTGGGGGGAAAACTCCGAGACATTTGATGGATCTTCTTATGGGTGAGGCTACTGAGCCTAAGATATATGATACTGTGCAATGGCATGAACAATTACAAGACTATATAAAAGAACATTAATAGTATATAAAATAATTGATTGGAGTTAATTATGAAGTTGCAGAATTATTTAAATACAAAAGGTCATAAACCGAGCTTCGGTCTTCGTGAAGTGTTGGGATACATCGGACCGGGTTTATTGGTTACCGTTGGTTTTATTGACCCTGGAAACTGGGCATCGAATATTGCAGCAGGTTCGGAATATGGCTATAAACTTCTGTGGATGGTGACACTGTCCACAATTATGCTCATCTTGTTACAGCACAATGTAGCGCATCTAGGTATTGTTACCGGTGACTGCCTTTCTGAGGCAGCGAAGAAGTATTTGAAGCCTTGGCTGTCAAAGACAGTACTATCGACCGGAATAATTGCAGCAATCTCTACAGCAATGGCGGAGATCTTGGGAGGTGCAATAGCCTTAAACCTTCTATTTCATCTCCCTATTAAAGTAGGCGCGGTACTAATTTTAATACTTATAATAGTCCTATTGTTTTCCAATACATATAAAAAATTGGAAAAATGGATTATGGGGTTTGTTTCAATCATCGGTATTTCCTTCCTTTATGAGTTAAGTAGGGTACATGTAAACTGGGGAGAAGCAGCAAGTGGTTGGACTGTAATTCAATTTCCTGCTGGGTCAATGCCAATTATCATGTCGGTTTTAGGGGCAGTTGTAATGCCTCACAATCTATTTCTTCATTCCGAAGTTATTCAGAGCAGGCAATGGAATTTAGAAGATGATGTGGTGATCAAGAAGCAGTTAAAGTTTGAGTTTATGGATACGCTTTTTTCCATGATTATCGGATGGGCGATTAATAGTTCCATGATAATCTTAGCGGCCACTACCTTCTTTATAAATCATGTTAAAGTTGAAGAACTGGGGCAAGCACAACAGATGCTGGTACCGATTGTAGGCAATCTGGCAGCCCTTGTATTTGGAATAGCACTATTATTCTCAGGAATTTCCTCAACGATGACAGCAGGAATGGCAGGAGGATCCATATTTGCGGGGATGTTCGGTGAACCTTATGATATCAAGGATAGTCATACCAAAATCGGTGTTGTCGGAATTTTATCCTTAGCGACCTTTGTTATATTTCTCGTTACGGATCCTTTTAAAGGTCTTATTTATAGTCAGATGCTTCTTAGCATCCAGCTTCCAATTACAGTATTTCTTCAGATTTACTTAACATCCTCGAAAAAGGTTATGGGAAAATATAAGAATTCCTGGTCGCATAATATAAGCTTGTGGGTAATTGCTGTTATATTAGCAGTTTTAAATATTATGCTGTTTACAAGTTATTTAATAAAATAACTTAGATAGAATTGAAAAATGATTTAGATAGAATTGAAAAATTGAAGATAATAGAATTGAAAATGAATTAAAGTATTGAATGAATGATTTTGATAGAATTGAAAAATGATTTTGATAAAATTGAAAGATTGATTTAGCATGAAGAAATAAATTGATTTAGTTTGAAAAATAACGTAAGAGAGCGTAGTTACCAGAGAAACACTGGGGATCTTTAAGGTACCTTAAAATAATAATTGACAATTAAGAAAGGTACCTGTACAATGATATCAAATATTGTAGTGGGTACCTTTTCGTCAGTTAGTAGTATAATTAATTACTCCGATTATAGATGACTGAAATCTGTGTGTATCATACTTAAGATGGGAGATAGATATGACTAAATTTTCAAAAAGTAGGCTAGAGACGTTCAGTGATGGTGTTATGGCAATCATCATTACCATTATGGTTTTGGATATCCCGTTACCAGAGATTTTTGGCTTTAAAGAAATTATGAGATTACTTAGTTCAATACTGATATTTTTCGTAAGCTTTTTTATTGTTGGATCACATTGGAACAAACATCACAATTTGTTTGATATAATACATGATGTATCTAATAAAATAATTTGGCGAAACTTTCTCTTTTTGTTTTTCCTATCACTGATTCCCATTTTTACAAAATGGGTTATGCAGAATCCGGACGAAATCGTTCCTATCATAGGTTATGATTTATTATATTTACTAGTGAATATCAGTTATAAATTTATTTGGAGTGGCATCATCCACGAAAAAGGGAATGAGGACATAAAGAATGAAATAGATCAAATGAAAGCGGACGGTAAATTTTCCGTACTCCATTTTACTATTATGATTGCGTTCCTTATTGTGATAATAATTGTTTTATTTTCTTTCCCTCGTATTTCCTTAATTTTATTTATTGGCTTTCCTGTGGGTTCATCATTATTAAACCTCTTATTTGAAAATAATCGGCATACGAGAGATCAGAGAATAGCGAGTAGACAAAATACTCCAAATAGAAAGAAGTAACCATAATAAAACAATTATAAAGTACCTGTAAAAAATGTTGTTAAATCACAACGATGTCGGTAGAGTAGTTGAAAGGTACCTTTTGAACTTAATACCTGATGAAGGAGGAATATAAAATGAAAGAAAAAAACTTAGACTTGATCGAACAATTTACACGTATAGAGTGGTTACTCCATCGGTACCATCAGCAAAACCATACACATTTTGGTCCAATGGGAGATCCAAGGAGAGGGCAAGGCAGAGTATTAGCAATTCTAAAACTACAGCCTGAAATCAGCCAAAAGGACTTATCATACCTACTGGACATGCGACCCCAATCCTTAGGAGAACTTCTTACAAAACTTGAGAAAAATGGATACATTACTCGTACACCATCGGAAACTGACCGCCGAATTATGAATATTAAACTCACAAAAGAAGGAGCTGAGACGACGGAACAGGAATTTAGCTTTGACATGGTATTCGAATGTCTGAGTGAAGAGGAACAAAAGAATTTGAGCGGTTACCTCAGCCATATTATCGAATCACTAGAAACAAAACTCGGTAACGAGCAGCAGGAAGAAAGTATTGATCCACACGAGCACCACGGAGGTAATCCATTTGACAAACGTTTTGGACATTATCCTGTTGATGGTCAATCAGATCCGCGCTTCGATATGGGGCGGATGCGTCATGGAAGAATGCCTTTCCGCCATGAGACTGGAATGGGTCGAGGATTTGGAGAGCGGCCTACGCCTACCCAGGATGAAACAGGCGAAGAATAAGTAGAATTATATGATAAAATATTAAGGTACTGCCTCAAAAACAACATTATAGCAGTGCCTTAATTTTTTTGCGTCAATTTTGGTAAAGTATAAGGTGAAAGAAATTTTTAATATGGAAAATATACAGGAATCAAATCAGTAAAAATTACTAATATCTAAATTAATCTACTAGTAGTTTGTCGTTATATAGGTTATAATATTACCATAAATTGATATAAACGAACGAACTCTTGCAGGATTGAGGATAATATGAATGAATGATAATTTTTATAAAAATTTAATTGACGAACTTCCAATTGCATTTGCTTATAATAAGGTCCTGTTAAACGAAAAAGGTATTCCTTATGATTGTGAGATAATCGAAGTAAACAATGCTTTTGAAAAGCTTCTAGGACGAAGGAAATCAGAGATTGTAAACAAAAGAATTACTGAATTATTGCCAAATATCAGAACAAGCCAATCTGAGTTGCTTCATTTGTGTGAAGATATTGCACTATTTGGTGGAAAGAAAGAACTGGTACATTTTTATGAGCCTTCACATTGTTGGTTAAAGATAACGATATATTCTCCTGAAAAATTATATTTCATAACACATTTTCTTGATATAACGAAAGAGATGAGTCAATTAACTGAGATGGAAAAATTAATTGATATATCGGAGGAGCTATTATTAAATGACGAGCAAAAAAATGGGTATCAAAAGATATCAGATGATTTTTTAAGAATTTCAGGAGCAAAATATGCAGTTTTTAATTTGTTTGAGGCGGATGGAAAAAGCTTCACTACCAAAGCGTTAACAGGGGATAAAGGAATAATAAAAAAAGCAATTGATATCATTGGGTATCAGTTTGAGGGTAAGAAATGGGAGTATAACAAAGAGCTTGCAAAAAAAATACAAACTCAAACAATTACAAAGTTCAATTCATTAATTGAACTAACAGGAAAAACCATTCCAGCACCTTTAATTATGCTGTTAGAAAAATCTTTTAATATTGGTGAAGTAATACTAATTAAAATTACAATGAAGGAAATAATACTTGGTGATATTACTTTATTTATGGAGAAAGGGAAGACGTTTGATAAATACACCCTTGCTGAAGTATATGCAAGACAACTAGGCATGTTTATCACAAGGAAACGGGCGGAGGAAGCTTTATTAAAGGAAAAAACGCTTATAGATTCAATCTTTTATAGTACACCGGGTATGATATATCTTTATGATGATCAAAGCAGACTAGTGAGATGGAATAAAAAGCATGAGGATGTAACCGGCTATTCTGCGGAGGAATTATCTAAAATGACTCTCCTCGATTGGTATAAAAATGATGATATAAGCCAGAAAGCAGTAAAGGAAGGTATCGCTAGGGCAATAAAAGAGGGCTTTGGTGATGCTGAGGCAGATCTGCAAAAAAAAGATGGAACAACAATTCCTATGTATTTTACAGCAAGTGCCTTAACTTTGGAGGATAAACAATATTTTACCGGTATAGCAATTGATATTACGGAACGGAGAAAAAGGGAAGAAGAAATTTATCATTTGAGTTATCATGATCAGCTTACGGGTTTATATAACCGTAGGTTTTATGAAGAAGAGCTAAAAAGGCTTGATACAGAAAGAAATCTTCCATTGACTCTTATTATGGGGGATGTAAATGGGTTAAAGCTTATTAATGATTCCTTTGGACATGTTATCGGTGACAAACTTCTTAAAAAAGTAGCAGAAGTTATAGTAAAGGGCTGTAGAGCAGAGGATATCGTAGCCAGACTTGCGGGGGATGAATATGTTATAATTTTGCCCAAAACAGATGCTTTTGAAGCAAAGCAGATTATCAAACGAATTAAAGAACTCTCATTAAGTGAGAAAATAGATTCCATTGATATATCTATTTCCTTTGGTTTTGGAACAAAATATAATGTGAATGAAAACATGGAAGAAATATTTAAAACTGCAGAAGATAATATGTATAAGAAGAAACTCTTTGAAGGACCAAATATGAGAGGAAAAACAATTAATGTTATCATTAATTCACTCTATGAAAAAAACAGAAGAGAAGAAGTACATTCTTTAAGCGTTTCAGCGTTATGTAAAAGAATGGGTGAAGCTCTTGGAATGACGGACAATGAAATCGAGATACTTAAGACGGCTGGATTACTTCATGATATAGGTAAAATAGCGATTGACGAAGAAATACTTAATAAGCCGGGTAAACTTACCCAAGAGGAGCACGATGAAATAAAACGACATTCAGAAATAGGTTATCGGATGCTTAATACGGTGAACAATATGTCGGAAATTGCAAAATACATATTGCATCACCATGAAAGATGGGATGGCAAAGGATATCCAAAAGGGTTAAAAGGGGAAGAGATACCGTATGTTTCAAGGATTATAGCCTTAGTGAATTCCTATGATGATTTAACAAGAGATAAGGTATATGAAGCTGCGATTCCAAAAGAAGTTGCATTAGAGAAGATAATAAAAAATGCAGGTATTAAATTTGATCCTGCATTAGTTAAAGTATTTACGGAAAAAGTAATAAAATAAGATTAGATATCTCAATGATATAGAGGGGTGTAAATAGAATGACTATTTATATAGCACTGTTAAGGGGCATAAATGTAGGTGGAAAGAACATGATTAAGATGACGGAATTAAAACGCATGTTTGAAACCTTAGGCCTTAGCCAGGTAGAAACCTATATTCAAACGGGTAATATAATATTTGAATCAAATGAAAAAGAAGCTGTTCTGCGAGATAAGATTGAATATGAAATCGAAAAATCCTTTGGTGCATCAGTAGCTGTTGTATTGAGGACAGGAGCTGAATTAGAACAGTTGATAAAAGATTGCCCATTTTCACAGGACGAGATTGCACATGCAGAGACGGTAAATACAGAAGGTGAAAGCTTTTACGTCTGTCTGATGCCCCAAGCTCCTTTACTAGAAAAAAGTGAGTACTTGAATAAATATAGAACGGAAGGTGATGAGTTTCAAATCATAAACCGTGACATGTATATTTTGCTACACCATAGTATTCGAAATTCAAAGCTTGCCATCAATCTTGCGAAATTGGACGTACCGGCAACGACACGCAATTGGAAAACAATGAATAAACTCTATTCCTTAGTAAAAGACAGGACTAATAGTATATAGTAGATTATTAAAATAAATAGAAAAAACCATGGTAAAAACAGATAGACTAGTCAGTAGTACTTCAACCGCATCCCCATATAGCAATTGCTTTTTATAAAGGCGATTGCTATTTTTTTATCCTTTTGCACGTAAGAAGTTATTATTTGAAATTAATCTAGAATTAGATTTCAATGCTAAAATATTGTACAGAAGTGTTAAAATATTGAAAAGATTTTTAAAGATTAATATGTTTAAATAGATAGGTAAGCATGTTATGATATTATTAAGAAATTTAAATAATTATCATAAATGAAAATAATTTTTCTGGTTAGTAAGCTTGCAGCTTGCAGGCGGACAGGAGCGGTATGAAATATAAGGTTTTAGTAGCCGATGATGAATACATAATACGCAGAGGAATTATCAAATTATTAAGTAAATATAGTGACCTAGAGGTAGTGGCGGAAGCCGAAGATGGAGAGCAGGCATTCGAGCAGGCAAAAGATAAGGAAATAGATATCTTTTTTGTAGATATTAATATGCCATTTATGAATGGATTGCAATTCATTGAAAAGATAAAGGAACTTCAACCGAATACCATCGTTAATGTTATTACTGGTTATGATAAATTTGAATACGTAAGACAAGCACTACGTCTCGGGGTATTTGAATATATCTTAAAGCCATTAAATGAGAATGCTTTCCATGAAACAATTGATAAGATATTAAATGCTATGAAGCAGAAAAATGAGGAAGAAAAATATTTACGTTGGGCAAAAGCAATCTTAGGTATAAACAAATCAAATTATATTAGTGAATTTTTAGATCGAAGTACCTTACTGCAATATTCGGAGGAAAAAGTAAGAGAGGAAATCGACTTTCTGGGACTGGACTTGCCTGAGAAATATACGATGACCTTAATCTATTACGAACGTATCGAAAACCCTGATATCAGAAAGCATTGGAATGATAAACTTTTATATGCCTCTGTAGAAAATATTGCGAAGGAATCGTATGAAAGTTTAGCCCCTTTATATCTATGTAAAAATAATAAAGGATATTTAATATTGATTTGCAGAACTGAGTCTAAGGATATGTTAGATTTCATAAATCAAGAGTTTAAAAGTGTGGTAGAAAGATACTTACCAGCGAAGGTGATCCTAGCGCAGCAGTCGGATAATAATTGCTATCATATACCGAAATTATATCAGGATTTATTAGAAAAACTCGAGGATATAAAGTGCTATCCAAGTATTGTGAAGAAGACTAAGCAATATATCGAAGAGAGCTATTACCGGGAAGAATTATCCTTAAATGATGTTGCAGAATATGTGAATTTATCACCACAACATTTAAGTCGAATTTTTAAAAAAGAGATGGATATTACTTTTATCGATTATCTGACCAATGTTCGAATTGGAAAAGCAATTGAACTATTTTCAGATGATGCTTTAAAAATGTATGAAATAGCTGAAAAAATAGGTTATTCTTCACAGCATTATTTTAGTAGTGTCTTTAAAAAAGTAATTGGTGTTTCTCCTATAGAGTATCGAAACCAGCGGAAAGAACTACAGAGAGAGAACTTCTATGGACTATCATAAGCTAATATTTTAGCATTCGGAATCTATGGATTTTGAATGCTAAAATTTTGTACTTTTTACCCTTTTTATCGCAAAGACAATTTGGCACCAATTTTTTATAATGAGATTACCACGTTGAGGGTAGTGCCATTCTCTAATAATGAATGACGCGCGATTATAAAAGGAGGATTTTATGAAAAAGAAATTATTAAGTATCGTACTATGTGTGGCTATGGTAATGTCAATGGCAACAGGCTGTAGTAAAGCTTCAACGCAGACTTCGGGGGATAATGACAAACTGGTAGTGGGATTTGCACAGATTGGTCAAGAATCTGGATGGAGAGATGCCGAGACAGCATCCATACAATTCTATGCTGGACAAAAAATTGATTCAATTGAGTTAAAATTTGCTGATGCACAACAAAAACAAGAAAATCAGATTAAAGCCATTAAATCATTTATCGAAATGGGGGTAGATGTTATTGGTTTGGCACCGGTTGTAGAAACTGGTTGGGATGCAGTGTTTACAGAGGCAAAAGAAGCTGGAATACCGATCGTATTAGTTGATCGTATGGCTGATGTTGATGAAAAATTATATTCTACCTTTATCGGTTCCGATTTTATCTTAGAAGGTAAAAATGCAGCAATTGAAATGGCTACCTTACTTGGTGGAAAAGGTAAAATTGTAGAATTAGAGGGCACGGTTGGTGCTTCTGCAGCCAATGACCGTAAGAAGGGCTTCGATGATGAAATGGCAGCAAGTTATCCAGATATTCAAATCCTTGAGTCCCAGACTGGCGATTTCACAAGAGCAAAGGGTAAGGAAGTTATGGAATCCTTCCTAAAAACATATGGCGATCAGATCAACGGTGTATATGCACATAATGACGATATGATGCTTGGCGCGATTGAAGCAATTAAAGAAGCTGGATTAAAGCCAGGTGTAGATGTTAAAGCTGTATCCATAGATGGTGTAAAAGGTATCTTTGAAGCAATGGCAGCCGGTGAAGCTAATGTAACAGTGGAATGCAATCCGTTATTAGGACCGCAATTTTTTGAAGTTTGCGAAAAATTAAAAGCTGGTGAAACCGTTGATAAATGGATTAAATCAGATGAAGGTATCTATCGTCAAGATACTGCTGCTACTGATTTACCGACTCGTAAATATTAATTCGATATTAGAAGATGATACGAATTTAAAATCCGCTCCTTTATTAAGTATTGGAGCGGATTTTAAGTTCAAAGTTGTTACCCGTCGGACACTAAACGAAAGTGAGTTCGGGTGAAAGGAGGTAATGTTTCGTGCGTGATGTTAAAAAATTGCTGGATATGCAGCATATTACAAAAAAATATTCCGAAACCGTCATTGCTTTAAATGATGTAAAATTTCAATTGAATGCTGGTGAAATTCATGCGCTATTAGGGGAAAATGGAGCCGGAAAATCAACCTTAATCAAGGTTTTAACCGGAGCAGAAAAACGTGATACAGGTACAGTATTATTCGAGGGGCAGGAAATCAATCTGCAAAGCCCGCAAGAAGCTCAAAATATCGGAATTAGCACTGTTTATCAGGAAGTAAATCTTTGTCCGAATCTTTCGGTTGCAGAGAATATATATATTGGAAGAGAACCAAAAAAGGGTGGAAGGATTGACTGGAGATTAATTAATAGTAACGCCAAGAAATTACTGGACAAATTCGACCTAGATATAAACGTTACTAGGAAATTAGATACTTATTCCGTCGCAGTTCAACAAATGGTTGCCATCGCCCGCGCTTGTGACATTTCTTCACAAATTTTAATACTAGATGAACCAACCTCAAGTTTATCGAGAGTAGAGGTTGAGAAGTTATTTCAGATAATGAGGCGCCTAAGGGATGAAGGAATGGGAATTATCTTTGTTACCCATTTCTTAGATCAGGTATATGAAGTTACTGACTCGATTACTGTGCTTCGAAATGGTGAATATGTAGGTACCTATGAAACAGAGAAGCTACCGAAAGTAGAGCTTGTTGCAAAGATGATTGGAAAGGATTATGCAGAGCTGAGTAGTAAATTAGAAGTAGATTATAAGGAGACAAAGATAGAAGAGAAATTCGCTGACTTAGAGCAGGTGTCCGGATTTGGATCAGTTCAAGATTTGAATTTGTCAATACGATATGGGGAAGTATTGGGATTATCCGGGCTTTTAGGATCAGGACGTTCGGAAATCGTAAGGTTGATTTTTGGGATAGATAAAATTGAGAAGGGTAATCTTTCGATGAAGGGAAAAAGAGTCAAATTAAAAAATCCATTAGAAGCGATTAGAAAAGGTATTGCTTTTTGCCCGGAAAATCGAAAAACAGAAGGGATTGTAGGTGAGTTATCGGTACGAGAAAATATCATATTAGCGTTGCAAGCCAAACGAGGAATGTTTCAGACAATATCCAGACAGGAAGCACAGAAAATTGCGGATGACTACATTCATAAACTTGAAATAAAGACACCGTCACCTGATCAGTTAGTAAAAAATTTAAGCGGAGGAAATCAGCAGAAGGTAATTTTAGCTCGTTGGCTTGTGACCAATCCGCAATTATTAATGCTGGATGAGCCGACTAGAGGAATTGATATCGGTACGAAAGCGGAGATACAAAAAATAGTTATTAATTTAGCAAAGCAAGGGATGGCGGTAATTTTCATTTCATCCGAAATAGATGAAATGCTTCGTTGTTGCGGCAGAATCGCAATTCTAAGAGAACATAAAAAAATTACAGAATTAAAGGGAAGTAACATATCAGAAGATACGATAATGCACTACATAGCAGGAGGCGAATTGAATGAAAAGATTGTATAAAGTAACCAAATGCCAAGCTTTTTGGCCTGTTATGATTTTATTATTTATATTATTGTTGAACGGAATTCTCTCCGGTGGTAGTTTTTTCGAGATGAAAATTGTTGACAATCATTTGTATGGAAGATTAATTGACATCCTTCGAAACGGTAGTAAGCTAATGCTTCTTTCCATTGGATTAACGCTTGTACTGGCAACCGGAGGTACTGATATTTCAGTTGGTTCAGTTATGGCAATAAGCGGTGCGGTAGCATGCAGTATCGTCAGTGGCAATCTCTTCTCTGGAGCCGGTGGTAATGTTGCAATCGCTATCATAGTTGCAATCTTAGCTGGAGTTTTGTGCGGCTTTTGGAATGGATTTTTAGTATCTAGAATACAGATACAGCCGATCGTGGCAACTATGATATTAATGGTGGCTGGCCGTGGGATTGCACAATTAATAACGAACGGTAAAATCGTTACTGTCAGTTCGAATGCATATTACTTTATTAACGGAGGGTACATATTAGGGCTTCCTTTCCCTTTATTTATTGTTGGTTTCGCTTTGGTTCTAGCTTTATTATATACCAAAAAGACCGCGATGGGTTTATTTGTTGAAACTACCGGTTGTAATCCAAACGCCAGTAGATTTGCCGGTATTCATGTAAGTACCATTAAGTTGTTAGTCTATACCTGTAGCGGAGTTTTAGCCGCTGTCGCAGGGTTAATTGAGAGTGCTGGTATCAAAGGAGCAGACTGCAATAATGCAGGACTTATGATCGAAATGGATGCGATATTAGCGGTAGCGATTGGAGGCACCTCCTTAAACGGTGGCAAATTTTCTATTCCAGCAAGTATTACGGGAGCTTTGATTATTCAGAGCATTACAACTACGGTCTATGCGCTTGGAATTGCTCCGGAAATAACGCAGGTAATTAAGGCTATTTTAGTAATTATTATCTGCCTGTTTCAATCGGTAGAATTTAAAGCCGCATTGTGGAAAAAAGTGCGTTTCGGAAAGGTGGCGCAGTAATTATGAAGAAAAAGTTTAATATAGAAATCAATAATATTTCATTATTCATTACTGCGGTGCTGTTTTTTGCATTGTTTACCTTTGGCTCTATTTCTTATGAACATTTCTTCTCCTTATCGACCTTTCTTAATTTGTTTAATGATAATGCGTACTTAATAATTGCAGCAATCGGAGTAACCTTTGTTCTGCTTACCGGAGGAATTGATATCTCGATCGCATCAACAATTGCATTTACCTGTGTGTTTTCTGCCTTTTTATTACGGCTTGGAGTACCGGAATATGTTGTAATACCTTTCGTATTATTAATTGGTTTGTTGGTTGGAATGACGATGGGATATATCATACATACATTTCATCTGCAGCCGTTTATTGTGACCTTAGCAGGACAATTTTTTATGAGAGGCTTATGCTCAGTTATTAGTACAGAATCTATTCCGATTTCCAATGAGTTTTATAAAAAGATGGCACTAAGTAAATTAAAACTAGGGTCTGGGAAGCTGTATTACTATGTATTAATCGCATTGGCAATTGTTATAATTGCAGTTTATGTACTAAAGTATACCAAGTTTGGTAGAAGCGTCTATGCAATTGGCGGTAATGAACAATCTGCGATATTGATGGGCTTACCGGTTAAGAAAACGAAAATAGCAGTCTATGCAATTAGTGGTTTTTGTGCTGCTTTGGCAGGTGTTATCTTTAGCTTCTATACCTTGGCAGGATATTCACTACAAAACATCGGTCTTGAACTGGATGCGATATCTTCTGCAGTAATCGGCGGTACTTTATTAACTGGAGGTATCGGTTCTGTGATTGGAACAACGGTTGGCGTATTAATTCAAGGGGTTATCCAGACGATAGTTACCTATCAGAATTTGAATACCTGGTGGACAAAGGTAACGATAGCTGCGCTGCTTTGTATCTTTATTGTAATTCAGAGAGTAATTTCCCTCCGGTCAGAAAAAAAAGGGAATTGATAAAATACCATAATCAGTAATTGGTATATTGTTATATGATTACAGAAAGTTTATACTGTAAGAAAATATTGTTATATTATTACAGAATTTATAAATAGATAGCTTGCATTAAAACATGCACTAAAAGCTTATGAATTATTAAATAATCCAGGGGTGAGTTCAATGAGATGGATCAAGAGCAGATTTATAAATATTACGATTCGCAGTAAGATAATTTGGTCCTATTTTCTCGTTGCACTCACACCGTTTATTATTTTCGCCAGTATTGGTTCTTACTTCTTTTTAAAGGAAGCAGGGAGTAATATCTTTGTACATACCGATCAGATGCTTAATCAGGTCAAGACCTCAATCGATGTTTATATTAGTACAATAGAAAAGACCTCCAATTTTATAACGAAAGAGGTAGAAGATAGCTTGTTTTTTGATATGAAGTCAGAAGAGGATATCGAATGGGAGAAAGAAAAAATAAGAATTTCCGAGATGCTTTTGAATATCGCTAATACACATCCTGAGATAGCAGGGATTTTAATTGCAACGGAAAATGATATCTATATCAGTACAGGTATGACACGTATCTCAAGAGATTCATTTACCCAAGAGGAATGGTATCAACAGGCGGTGGAGAAGCCGGATGAGATACAGATGATCGGCGATATTACCGGGAGAAATATTGTAACGAATGAAAGCTATAGTGTCGATAATGTATTTTCCTTATCTAAAGCAATCCGTAATTCGGAAACGGGACAAATTATGGGGGTCATCTTATTTGATATCAAACATGATATTATTTCTACATCAATTCAAAGTATTACGTTAGGAGAAAAGGGATTTATCTTTGTCATTGATGATAATCAGCATGTCGTATATACGCCAACGAATACGATTACATATCGCGTGAATACAGGTTGGCTGGAAAGTGAGAAAAATACACCGATTACAACAAGAATTGGCAGAGAGAAATATCAAATCAGACAAGAATACTCCGATTATACCGGTTGGAAAATAGTTGGAGTCTTCTCCTTGGATGAAATCATGGGATCGGTTAATACGATGCTATATATCTTAATTAGTTGTGTCTTTGTTGCATTAGCCTGTATCATAGTGATCTCACTTAAAATTTCACAGACAATTACGAATCCGATTACCCAGTTAAAGCGATTGATGAAACGAGCAGAAGCGGGAGATTTGACGGTGCGGTTTGAGGTGCACTATCAAGATGAGGTAAGTGTACTTGGGAATAATTTTAATCAAATGCTTGATCGAATTGAGTACTTAATACATATGGTTTATATTGAACAACAGAATAAAAGAACAGCTGAATTGAAGGTTTTGCAAGAGCAAATTAAACCGCATTTTTTATATAATACACTAGATACGATTAATTGGATGGCAAGAGAATATGCAGCGGAGGATATTGTTAAGGTAGTTGATGCATTGACCAGCATGTACCGTATTGGTTTGAGCCATGGAAAAGACTATATCACCCTGGAAGAAGAGATTAAATATGTTACCAACTATCTATATATACAGAAAATTCGATATGGAACTAAACTAAATTATGAGATTGTAGAGGATAAGAATCTGCAAAATTATGAAGTGCCGAAATTAGTTTTGCAACCTCTAATTGAAAATGCAATTTATCATGGTATTAAAACAAAACGTGGAGAAGGACACTTATACATTCGTACGAAAGAACTGGAAGGGAATTTTATGGAGCTCCAGGTTGAGGATGACGGTTCAGGAATGTCGCAGGAAAAGGTTGAAGAATTGAACCGAATGCTAAATGAGCCATTAAAAATAGATGAAAACCAGAGTTTTGGATTGTTTTATATCAAAGAAAGACTTCGTATCCGATATGGTAATCGGTTTTTCGTACAAGTAGTAAGCACGAAAGAGATAGGGACGATTGTCACCATACGCATTCCAAAGGTAAGTAATCAAGAGGAAGAGGTGATGTCTTATGATGAATAAAATGTTCCTTAAGAATCGAATATTACTTCGGTTGATCATACTATTAATCATTAGTATATTATTACTCTTTTTTACTGGATGTGAATTTTACAAGGAAAATAAGGATTATAAAAAAATTGATTATGTAATTGGTGTATCTCAAGCGAATATGCTGGAAGCCTGGCGCTTAGTTTCCACGAAGGAGATTAAGGAAGAAGCGGAGAAATACACAAACATCCGGCTGATCATAACAGATGCAACTTCCAATCCGGAAAAGCAAAAAAAGGATATTAATAAATTGTTGGATTATGGAATTGATTTATTAATTGTATCCCCCTGCGATGTTAAGGAGATGACTCCGGTTATTCGTAAGGTCTACCATAAGATACCAGTGATTGTAATGGATCGCGCAGTAGAGGGCTTTGATTATACTTTATACATTGGTCCAGATAATGAGCAAATTGGAAAACAGGCAGGAGAAAGTGTGCTAAATTTATTGACGAACCGCATAAGTACGGTTTTAGAACTTTGCGGCAGTCAAAATTCCAAATCAAGCATTGACCGAAGTAAGGGATTTCAATCCATAATATCCGAACAGAGCGGAATTGACATCCTCCAGTATCGTATTGAGACAGCAACTCGGGATGACACTGAAGATATGGTTCTTGAGATAGGAGAACAACTGAATAATGTGGATGTTATTTTTGCACATAATGATTATATGGCAAGGGGAGCCTACCTAGCACTTCAGCAATTAGGGATGGAGATACCAATTATAGGAATTGATGGATTTACGGGTGAAAATAATGGAATCAGTATGGTTCAAAATAAGAGGATAGCTGGTACAATCACATGTCCGACGGGAGGGAAAGAAGCTATTCAGTTCGCAATGGATATCTTAAATAATGTAAGTGGTGTTCCCAAACAGATTATTTTAAGAAGTCATAGCATTACGGAGGATAATGTCGATGAATATGTAGAAAGTCTTGATCAACCATTAATTGTATCGGATCACATCATTGATGTAGGTTACTCCCAGCTTGGAACGGAAAGCGCTTGGAGACTTGCCAATACTGCATCTATTAAAGAAGCCGCAAAGGATGCTGGGATAAACCTAATCTTCGAGGATGCGAACCAATCCCAAGAAAAACAGGTAGAAGCAATTCGCAATTTTATTAAGTTGAAAGTAGATGTTATCGTAATCTCTCCAGTCGTAGACTATGGATGGGAAACAGTTTTACAGGAAGCAAAAGTTGCTGGGATTCCGGTTCTGTTATCGGATCGCAAAATTAATGTAGAAGATGATGATTTGTTTGTGACCTTTATTGGCGCCGAATTTCTAGAAGAGGGGCGTAGAGCAATGCATTGGATCGCAGATAATGTAAAGAGTAACAATGAGAGTATTAATATTATTGAATTACAAGGAACTACAGGAGCATCACCAGCGATTGACCGAAAGAAGGGTTTTGAAGAAATTCTTAGTCAATATCCTCAGTATCAAATTGTATATTCCGAAGTAGGTGATTTTACCTATCAGGGAGGAAAGAAAATTATTGAGGAATATTTACAAGAAAATGAATGGAGTATTGATGTAATATTTGCCCATAATGATGATATGGCATTAGGTGCTATTGAGGCTTTAGAAGAGAATGGATTAATGCCCGGGATAGATGTGAAAATCGTATCTGTTGATGGTACCAAAGAAGCATTTAAGGCCATGAAAGAAGGAAAATTGAATTGTTCAGTAGAGTGTAGTCCATTACTTGGGCCTCAGCTTATGAAAGCTGTCAAGGATTTAGTGTCAGGGAAAGAACTCCCCTTAAGAATTATAACAGATGAAAAGGTATTTACACAAAAGGATGCAAAAGGCTTAATGAAAAGTAGAAAGTACTAATACACTGCGGAAGGAGCAAATGGGATTATGCATAGCATGAATCACCAATGTTTCTTCCGCAGATTTATTTAGCTTTAAAGTTTATATTATAGGAATGAAGTAAATATTATTTCTTATTCTCACAGAGACTATTGACAGCAATCCGAGTTAATATTATAATTCATTCAATCATTTACATACTAATATGATAGGAATTGTATAATATAAATGGAAAAGGGTGGATGATATGGGATATAAAATTCAAACTATTTGTGTGCAAGGAGAAAACGCAAGAAAAGAAGTTGACAACACGGGCAGTATTAGCTTTCCAATTTATCAGACTGCAGCATACGCGCATCCAGCAGTGGGGCAGAGCACAGGATATGATTATTCCAGACTCCAAAATCCAACTAGGGAAGAAGTGGAGAGAATTGTTGCTGATTTAGAGAAGGGAATTGATGCGTTAGCATTTACGAGCGGTATGGCTGCGATTGCTGCACTTATGGAATTATTTAGGCCGGGAGATCATATTGTTGCAACCGATGATTTGTATGGCGGAACAATCCGAGTGTTTGATAATATAAGCCATAAGAATGGGCTTCATTTTACTTATGTGGATTCATCCAATGAAGAACTAGTGGAGCAGGCAATAAATTCCAACACAAAAGCCATTTATATTGAGACGCCTACCAATCCAAATATGAAAGTAACAGATATTACTAAAATAGTGGAAATAGCGAAAAAGCATGCTTGTATTGTAATTGTTGATAATACGTTTTTATCACCTTATTTTCAGAATCCTTTGGTGCTGGGTGCAGATATTGTTATTCATAGTGGTACCAAGTATTTGGGTGGACATAATGATACGTTAGCCGGTTTTTTAGTAACAAATCGTTATGGTATTTCAGAACAGCTCCGATATATAATTAAATCAACCGGAGCAGGACTATCTCCGTTCGACAGTTGGCTTATCCTCAGAGGTATTAAAACGTTAGCTTTACGTATGGAAATGCATCAGAAAAATGCGTTAACTGTAGCAAAATGGTTATCGAAGGAAAGCAAAGTAGTAGAGGTATTCTACATTGGCTTACCTACCCACCCTTCCTTTGAAACGACTTTAAAACAAAGCAAAGGGTATGGAGGAATGATATCCTTTCGAGTTGATTCAGAAGTGACTGCAATAAGGATCTTAGAAAAGGTGAAACTTATTCGCTTTGCTGAAAGTTTAGGTGGTGTGGAGAGTTTGATTACTTACCCGATGTATCAGACCCATGCAGATCTACCGATAGAAACCCGCAAGGCACAGGGAATTGATGAGACTTTGTTAAGGATGTCCGTAGGTATTGAAGATATCGATGACCTAATATCGGATTTAAATCAGGCGATTAATTAAGGAGAAGTAATGTGAAAATAAGAAGTTTCACAATCCTATTTTTAAAGGTTTGCTAAAGCAGACGGATGGGAGTTTAAATGATATACAATTTTGATGAAGTAATTGATCGTAAAAATAGTAATTCCTTAAAATATGATTTTGCAGTGGAAAGAGGGAGACCGGTAGATGTTTTACCGTTGTGGGTTGCTGATATGGATTTTCGCACGGCACCCTGTATTCTAGAGAGACTTCAGAAACATGTTGAATTGGGAATATTTGGATATAGTGATGTGAAAAGTGATTATTTTCAAGCAATGTCAGACTGGTATCAGAATTATTATCAGTGGAAGCTTGAGGAAAAATGGTTAGTAAAGACCCCTGGAGTAGTATTTGCGATAGCAACCGCGATACGAGCATTTACCAAGCCGGGTGATAGGGTATTAATTCAGGAACCGGTATATTACCCCTTTCGCAGAGCGATTACTGATAATGAACGTATCGTAGTTAATAATCCTCTCGTCTTAATTGACGGGCATTATGAGATAGATTTCGAGGATTTTGAAGAGAAGATAGTATCAGATAAGGTAAAACTTTTTGTTTTGTGTAACCCACATAATCCAGTAGGCCGGGTTTGGAAAGAATGGGAACTTCGCAAGATGGGTGAAATATGTTTGTCACATCAGGTACTTGTTGTGAGTGATGAGATACATAGTGATTTTATCTATAACGGGTTTCAACACTTAATATTTGCAAATCTTGAGGAACGTTTTGCAGATAATTCCATAACCTGTACCGCACCTAGTAAGACATTTAATCTGGCCGGATTACAGGTATCCAATATTATAATATCAAATCAGAATCTTAGATTAAAATTCGCAGCTACGATTGATCAAGCTGGATACAGTCAATTAAATATGTTTGGACTAATAGCATGTCAGGCGGCTTATGAAGGTGGACGAGATTGGCTGGAGCAACTGAAGCTATACCTGACAGAGAACCTAGCCTTTGTAAGAGATTATTTGCGGGAGAATATTCCGGACATAAAGTTGATAGAGCCGGAAGGAACTTATTTGATTTGGCTTGATTGTAGAGCATTAAAATTATCGGAGAAAGAACGTAAAGATTTAATTATAAATAAGGCTAAGCTTTGGCTTGATAGCGGAGTAATGTTTGGAGCGAATGGAGTTGGATTTGAACGAATTAATATCGCTTGCCCCAGATCCATTATCAGAGAGGCTTTAGAAAGACTGAAAGAAGCAATTAACAACCTATAAATACAAATTCTAAGTTCCCCCTAATCATTAAGTTTATGTTTGAGATATTATAATAAAAACAATAAGAAGCTCTGAAACCATCTATTGTTACCGATGGTTTCAGAGCTTTTTAATATCCTGCTAGACATTGGTAATTATAAAAAGTATAATATTCCTATACACATATGATAAGTGAACATGAATGGAGGAAATTTATATGACAACTATGAATATGGATCGAACTAGAACAAACATTGCTTCGCCCTTATACATCCTTAGTCATCAGAAGGTAATTTATAATGGATAAAGCATTTTACAAGCGTCTGTTCTTATTAGCAGTTCCAATCGCTTTGCAGAATATGATATCGTTTTCGGTCGGATTGGCAGACAATGTTATGGTTGGGTCTTTGGGTGAAGTGTCAATTTCAGGAGTCTATATTTGTAATCAGATACAAGTGATACTGCAAATGTTGACCGTAGGTATAGGCGCAGCTCAAATAGTTCTGGCAGCCCAATATTGGGGTAAAGGTGATAAGAACAGCGTGAAAAGTATTATTAGTATAGCGTTGAAATTTGCAATATTTTGTGCCATTGTATTCTTTGTGGCAGTATTCTTCTTCCCAGAGCAGATCTTAGGGTTATACACAAATGATCAGCAGGTAATAGCGGAAGCGGTGAAATATGCCAGGGTTATCTGTTTTACTTATCTATTCTTTTGTATCAGTAATGTTTTAATTGCATCCTTAAGGTGCATAGGAACAGTTAAGATAGGGTTATATGTATCCATCGTTGCATTTATTCTAAATGTAACATTGAATTGGATATTAATCTTTGGACATCTTGGCGCGCCTGCACTAGGAGTACAGGGTGCGGCTATTGCAACATTGATCACCAGAATTGTAGAATGTAGTATTATTGCAATTTATATCTTCTTTGTAGATAAAAAGCTACAGTTCCATTTGCAAGATATCTTCCATACGAATGTAGTATTACTAAAGGATTATATTAAATATGGATTACCAGTAATCCTTGGAGATATCCTTTGGGGAATAAATTTGACGGTCCAAGGTGGAATCGTTGGCAGACTCGGGGCAACCTCTATCGCAGCAGTAAGCATCGTAAATACCATCTTTTCTGTGGTGAGTGTCGGTGTCTATGGTACCGCTAGTGCATCGGCGGTCATTATTGGAAATGCTGCAGGGGAAGGTGACCTTCCCCAAATTAAGCAATGTACCAAAAAGCTGCAGATTGTTTTTCTTGCGGTTGGAATCTGTACCGGAATACTACTTTTTTCAATCAAAGACTTTGTATTATCGTTCTATCAGATATCCGAGGAAACGCATGAAATAGCAAGGACTTTAATGATTATCTTATCAATTACAGTTATAGGGACGGCTTATCAGATGTCCACGTTAACAGGGATTGTCAGAGCGGGAGGAGCAACCCATTTTGTCCTCGTGAATGATATTATCTTTGTGTGGGGTGTGGTGTTGCCACTGTCCTTTGCCATGGCATTTATCATAGGTGCACCCACCTGGGTTATCTTCCTGTGTTTAAAATGTGATCAGATTCTTAAGTGTGTTGTGGCAGCAGTGAAAGTAAATCGATATGATTGGATAAAGAAGCTGACCAAAGAATTTAAACCGGCTGAATTGGCGTAACAATGAAATAAAATATAGTAATGATGCTTGTAGGTACATATAATTGCTTTATACACATAATTTGCGTTGCTCAATGGGTTTATTAAAATTTGCAGCGAATTAGTGTAGGATGGTGATTATTTATAAATATGAAAATTATAAACGAAAAAGAGGAGGGATTTAATGTACAATATACTAATTGGTGGAGCAGCAGGTCAAGGTATCGATACTACAGTAGACATTTTAGAAAAGCTGCTAAAAAGGTCCGGATATTTTATCTATACAACAAGAGATTTTATGTCTCGGGTTCGCGGAGGACATAATTTTTCAATCTTACGCTTTGGAACAGAAAGGATTACTTCTCATAGTGAGCAATTGGATGGTATTATTGCACTGAATGAAGAGACAATTTTGTTACATAAAAATCAATTAAACAAGGATGGATTTATCCTTTGTGATAGTAGTCTAAAAATTGAAGATACACAGATTATAAAGCTTAGTATGGATGCTTTGGCAAAGGAAATGGGAAACCAACGTGTTGCAGGAAGTATTGCAGTTGGCGCGATATTAAAGCTTTTTGGCGAAAAATTAGACTTTGTTAATGAGATTATGAAAACGTCAGTTAAAGAACAGTATTTGGAAATGAATCTAAAGGCAATTCAGGTTGGTTTTGATTTAGTTGAAGCAAGATTTGTTCACAAGGAAGGCGCATTTAAGAATTGGATGATGTTGTCAGGAAGTAAAGCATTAGGTTTAGGTGCTATCGCTGCCGGTCTGAAATTCTATTCGGCATATCCAATGTCACCTTCTACAGCTGTGATGGAGTATTTGGCTTCAAAGAGTAAAGAGGTTCAAATTGTTGTAGAACAGGCAGAAGATGAAATTGCTGCAATTAATATGGCCATAGGAGCCTCCTATGCAGGAGCCCGAGCAATGACCGGTACTTCGGGTGGTGGTTTTTGCTTAAAAGTAGAAGCCTTAGGGTTAGCAGGTATTGCTGAAGTTCCACTTGTTGTTGTGGATGTGCAAAGACCAGGTCCCGCAACAGGACTTCCCACACGTACAGAGCAAAGTGATTTGAAATTTGTCATTTCAGCAGCGCAAGGTGAGTTCCCAAGAATGGTAATCGCTTTGAGAAATCATGAGGATGCATTTTATCAAACGATTCGAGCATTTCATATGGCGGAAAAATATCAAATACCGGTAATCATTTTAAGTGACCAATATCTAGGTGATTCCACTGCTTGTGTTGAGCCATATGATTTAAATAACATTCAGGTGATGGAACCCGCGAAGGCTTCTGATATTGATACCCAGGGTGAGTATCTTAGATATCGCCTCACTGAGGATGGAATCTCGCCTCGATTAATTCCAGGTAAATCAAATCACTTCGTAACAGCAGATAGTGATGAACATACAGAGCGGGGCTGGATAACGGAATCAGCCGATGTGCGTGTACTTATGATGGATAAACGTATGAAGAAGCTTGAGAAGCTAGAAGAAGAATTACAAGAACCAGATTTCTTAGGCTCAGAGGCTTGTGATACTTTAATATTGGGATGGGGTTCTACCTATGGTCCAATTGCAGAAGCAATTAAAGTATTAGAAGCGAAGGAAAAAGGTAAATACGGTGCATTAATTTTTGGCGATGTCTATCCATTACCAAGAAAATTGTTAGAGAAAAAAGCTGCTACTGCAAAAAATATTATTAATATTGAACAAAATGCTACAGGTCAATTAGCCGGATTAATTCGTGAAGTAACAGGTATTCAATGTACGTCCAGTATATTAAAGTACGATGGCCGTCAAATATCTGGAGAAGAAATTGTCCAGAAGCTTTTGAAAGGAGGTCAAAATTAATATGAATACTTTTGATACATATGAAACCGCATGGTGCCCAGGATGTGGAAATTTTAATATATTAAAGTGTTTAAAGCAAGCACTGGAAGAGCTGGGGAAAGATCCCTATGAAGTATTAATGGTTGCCGGTATTGGTCAAGCAGCCAAAACACCGCAATATATCAGTGCCAATAGTTTTTGTGGTCTACACGGTAGATCATTACCAGCAGCAATTGCAGCTAAAATTGCAAATGAGAAGTTAACGGTTGTGGTGGATACTGGCGATGGAGATTCTTATGGTGAGGGTGGTAATCACTTCATTCATAATATTCGAAGAAATGTTGACATTACTCATTTTGTTCATGACAATCAGATCTATGGGTTGACAAAAGGGCAAGCATCACCTACAACTGCAGTAGGGCAGGTAACCGCTGTACAGACGGAAGGCAATATCAATTCACCCTTTAATCCGGTACTTATGGCTATCGCTTCCGGAGCTGGCTTTGTAGCAAGAGCCTTTAGTGGAGATCCTGAGCACTTAGTTACAATTATGAAGCAGGCAATATCCTACGAGGGTTATGCCATTGTCGATATTTTGCAACCCTGTGTTAGCTTTAATAAAGTGAATACCTTTGCATATTATAAGAGCAGAGTGTATCAGTTAGAAAAGGAATATGATTTCTCCAATAAGATGCTGGCATTTGAAAAAGCAATGGAATTTGACAGTAAAATACCGATTGGCGTACTATATCAAGAGGCCAAACCGAATTTTCATCAGAAGAATGCAGTTTTATCTATAGGAGAACCTCTTCTTGATAAAAAAGTTGATCTAGATGCAGTTCAAGAGTTGATGAAAGAATTTATATAATAATCAGCAGTTATTGAAATGATAAGGTAAGCATAGCTGTAGGCAATTTTATCGAATTTTTATTATGCCATCGTTAGAAATAAAATAAATGAATTATAAAAAAGCTCTCTTATTGATCAATTCTGATCCGACCCCTAAAAGTTAGACCTAAAAATCTAACTTATTGGGGTCACATCATTCTTGGCAAGAGAGCTTTTTTTATATTTTCATTTAGCAAAGTGCGTTTTCTAATATCCAACTTGTAAAAAGTTTATTATATATTCATTTAGCAAAGAGCATTTTTAATACTCATTTAGTGAGAACTTTTTTCATTCTAATTGATGAGATTATTTCAAATATTCATTCTAGAAAAAAATTTATATTCAATAATTTCATATTATGCAGCATTGGTATTGTTCTAACCGAGAATTGATTCACTAATTGCATCTGCTAGTGCATCCAACTCTGGTTCCCGCTCAGCTTTTAAGGTAGAACGAACATCGAGGGGAGTTCCGATTATTTCAACATCAGTCATTGTACCGACAAGCTCTTGCATTACTTTTACTGCTGAGCTGGCCCAAGTGTGATTACCAATGAGGGAAACCTTGCGATTCTTGAATCCAAGGACTGTGATCTCTCTTAAAAGAGCATCCATTACAAAATAAAGATGAGCATTATAAGTAGGAGAGCCGATTACCAGGTTACTATATTTCCACAAATCTGAGATGATATACGAGGGATGTGTTTTGGATACATCATACATATGCATATCCCTTATTCCTCGCTGAGCAAGCTTATTGGCTAAAGCATTCATAGCATTTTCTGTATTGCCATACATTGATGCATAAAACAGGACAACACCTTTATTCTCTGGTTCATAACGACTCCAAAGATCATATTTATCAAAAATGATTGGAACGCTTTCCCCACGCCAGATTAGACCATGTAAGGAGCAAATCATGTTGATGGCTAAACCTGAGAGCTTTTGAAAGACTGCCTGTACCTGTGCACCATAGCGTCCGACGATATTTGCATAATAACGTCTAGCCTCATTCATTATGTTATCATCCACCTCATCAGCATAGAGATTTCCTGCATGTGCTCCAAAGGACCCAAAGGCATCTGCGGAAAAAAGAATTCCCTGTGAGACTTCATAAGTGAACATAACCTCCGGCCAATGAACCATAGCAGCAGTATAAAATCGTAAAGTTTGATTTCCTAAGGATAATTCCTGACCATCCTTAACCTCCAAATAATTGGAAGACATATCTAGACTGTAGTATTGTTCTAAGAATTGAAAGGTTTTCTTATTACCAACAAGCTGAATATTCGGATACCTACGCACAATTTCTTCAATATTAGCACAGTGGTCTGGCTCCATATGGTTTATTATTAAGTAGTCTAGATCTCTTCCACCTAGAACATAAGTGACATTTTCAAGGTATAAAGCACTAATTGATTGATCCACTGTATCAATCAATGCAGTTTTTTCATCAAGCATAAGATATGAATTATATGCAACTCCATTTGGTAGAGGAAACATATTTTCAAAACGTTCTAAACGTCTGTCGTTCCCACCAACCCAATATACTTTAGGTGCTATTTCCTGGATACTATACATGGAGCATACCTCCTTAAATTAAAATCTCAAATTTCATTGTATGAAACATAATTATTGTACTACATAGTTTACTCCAAAAACAAGTATATATTTTCATTCCAAGGTTTAGTTTGTATTGGATAATAAAAAGAAGACATACTAAAAGAGTAAATTTATTTAGGAGGTATTTATATGAAGGATAGTAAGATGAAAAGTACAAAAAACCATAAAAAAGAGGATGGAACCTTCCATTCGAAACATGTGAAGCACGATCCACAGGCAGAGAGTGCTCGTGCAGTATTTGGATTAAAAGATAATCCTCAACCGAAAAGTGATGAGAGAGATTAATGTATATAATTATGAGCAGAACTATTAATTATTAAATAAAACAATGGTGCAATTAAATGAATAATTGCACCATTGTTTTTAAAATAGCCTAGAGTGTAAATTCCTCCGGCTTTTCTGTAAAGGAGAAAATCGTAGCTTTGGCTTCTGTGAAATAAAGAACTTCAAAGACACCATCATTAATACTATACATTTTATTAAGTGAGGGAACCGCTGCAAGCATTGCTTCCTTTGCCTCTATTCTGGGGTCAGTAACCATTTTTCCTTCAAGGCGTATCCATTTATTCCCACTAGTCGCAGATATTTCGATTCTAGGGTTCTCCTGCATTTGAGCATAAACTTTCTTCGTATTATTAGTACAGATATAAGTTTTCCCATCCCATTCCATGATAGCACCAAAAGGTCTTACGCGAGGTTGTTCGTTTTCTACTGTTGCTAAATAAAATGTTCCACAATCATTTAAAAACTGTGCGATTTGATTCATATTATTGTTCCCTCCAAAATTTTATGTTATAATTTGTTCATTCGTTAATATTAACATGTACAACAAAAATATCAAGTACAATTATTTATTGTACTTAGTATCCAAATAGATACTGTGGAAAGGAGTAATTCGTATGGAGAAAAATATTAATCTGTTTGGTGTCTGTCCTTATGTTACTGTTCAGAAAGTATTTTCAGGGAAATGGGCAATTTTAATTATCTTTTATTTGCATCAGGAAACATTGCGGTTTGGGGAATTGCAAAGAAGGCTTCCAGAGATAACACAGTCTACTTTGACGAAGCAGCTAAGAAGCCTCGAGGAGCAGGGTATGATTATTCGACATGTTTACCCAGAGATTCCACCGAAAGTTGAATACTCTCTGAGTGATTTGGGGAAGGAGTTTATCCCTGTCTTAACGCAATTTCAAGTATTTGGTAACAAGTATATAACTTATTTGAATGAAAAAAACTAATCACCATTTTTTTCCGTCAATTAAATTATTAATTATGGTATAGATTGTTGAAAAATATTGAAAAATAGCTTAAAATGATATTGGTATCGAGTGGTCGGATAAAGGTTCTGAGAAGCTAAGGAGAAATTATGTCAGAAGTAAACAAAATATCGAATGTAGAAAATAAGAATACTTATAGTATAAATTCCGGAAAAAAAAGTTCAGAATATAGCTCTGATTTTTCTTCGTATTTGGGTGAGACGAAATCACTGGACGATATCTTTGAACAAGCATCAGATAAATATAACGTACCAGTTAATCTTCTAAAAGCAATTGGAAAAGCAGAATCTAATTTCAATGCGAAGGCTGTCTCCAGATGTGGTGCGCAAGGAGTTATGCAGTTGATGCCAGCCACAGCCAAATCACTTGGAGTTACAGATTCCTTTGATGCAGAACAAAATATCATGGGTGGTGCCAAATACATAGCAGGTTTGCTTAAAAAATATGATGGAGATTCACGTCTTGCCTTAGCAGCGTATAATGCCGGTAGCGGTAATGTTGCAAAGTATGGAGGAATTCCTCCTTTTGAAGAAACCCAAAACTATGTAAAAAAGGTAATGAATTATATGGGTAAAGGGGTTGATACGGAAGGTGCTTATGTTAGTACTGGTACTGCTAACGGTAAAAATGGAACAAATAAAATAATTCCACCAGTTGCTGCCGCTCCTGTTCAAAAAAATCTGTCATTCTTATTAACGAATGACGCGGATGGTACATCTTCTGAGTTAGAGGACTTAAATTCATTATTTTCTTATGAAGATTATATGAAATTTATGGAGTTGTTTTTGAATGATGATAAGGATGAAGATAACAAGAACGAGAAAGAGAATTATACCACAAGAGATATTAATTACAATGTCCCTATAATGAACTTGTTAAACAACCAAAATGGCATTTAATGAAAGCGAAAATTTTATAAAAAATACAAAAACAAATTGGTGATTAATTGTATATATAGATTTGATAAGGAGTTTACGATATGAAACAAGAATTCAAAGCGGTTATACAACAGCATGCAAACATGAATGCAGCCTATGTAGAGCCTCCTTTTGATGTCGAAGAGATATTTGGAACGAAAAGAGTGAAGGTTTTGGCAACCTTCGACGGTTTCGAATACCGTGGTTCACTCGTTAACATGGGTGGATGCTATATGCTAGGATTGACCCAGGAAATCCGAAAGAAAATTGGTAAGGATTTTGGTGATACAATTGATGTAACAATAGAAAAAGACGAAGAAGAGCGTATAGTTGATATTCCTTCAGATTTTTTAGAAGCCATGAAAAATAATTCTGAAGCACAAAAAACGTATGAGAAACTTTCCTTTACGGGAAAGAAAGAATATGTTACCTGGATTACCGACGCTAAGAGAGCAGAAACCAGGTTAGATCGGATTGAAAAAGCGATTGTTAAGCTTGTGGAAGGAAAGAAGCTAAGGTAGAGCATAGCATTGGCAATTGCAAGTCGAGTATTACTATACAGAAATAAAATATGATTCATTAATGTTTAATTAATATATAAGAAATAATAAACGATAAGCCGGTTCGTAGGAGAAAACTAAATGTCTCCTTGATCCGGCTTATTACATATGAATTATATATTTCAATAATTTTCAATCATTTCATTAATAAAGTTTTGCTGTGATCAGTAGGTAAATTCCACTGTAACTGCTGCCTCTATCTGTTTATTTCCTGGTTCAATCGGTGTAGTGAAGGCTCCCTCTCTAGCTAAAAAGATAGATGAAAATGGGGTAGGAGGTGTGCTGTTCTCTGTTATCATTGTAGGAATAGGATTTACCATGATTCTTAGATTTGATGATATGGATTTTGCCTTGTGGTAAGCATCATTTATAGCAAGATTGAGTGCCTCTTGATAATATAAATCTGGATTTGATACTTCAAAGTTAACAAACTCTACTACATTTGCTCCGTAATTAACAGCAGTATCAATAATTGTGCCCACTAAACCTAAATTGCTTGTTCGAATTTCAAAAACATTTCGAACCGAATAGCCCTTGTCAATTCGTGCGCCGTTTTGATAATCATAAAGCATCTCAATTGTGTATTGATAGGTCTTAAGATCTGTAATTCCAAGTTGTTTCAGTGCATTGATGACGTTTTGGCTGATACGAGCATTTTCTGATTGAGCGTCGGTCAAATTATCTCCTGTGGTCTGAACCCCAAGTCGAAGAATCGCAAGATCAGGAAGGGCAGTTACTTGACCTTTTCCAGTCAAAGTCATTTTATTGTATGGCGGTTGCGGAAAATCCTTAGTGTTCAACATGTATGAGTTACCTCCAATGCTATTATTACATCAATATATGAGTAGATTAGTAAAAATAGTGCAATTATTAAATAAAATGAGACAAGAAGTATGAACATAAAAATATGCTTAAATTGGAGGTTTCTCCCAACATATCACTATAAAATTCTTGTATTATCCCATAACGAGGCGTAAAATAGTAAGTACATTTTGCATAATGGTAAAATATATAATAACAGTTTGATTGGGCGGATTCAGTTGCTCCCCAAGGAGGGAATTAGTTCATGCAGGATATTATAGGAATAATAGAACGGCAAAGAGAGTTTTTTGCGGAAGACAAGACAAAGGATATTGTATTTCGTTTAGAACATTTAAAACGTCTTAGCAGTTCAATTAAAGATCATGAGAAGGATATATTAGATGCACTTAAGAAAGATTTAAATAAAGCAGCCTTTGAGGCTTATGCTACGGAAGTAGGGATGGTTCTAGAAGAGCTTCGATTTGTGAGGAAACACCTGACGGGTTGGGCCGTACCAAAGAGAGTAAGAACACCGATTACGAATTTTTTGTCCTCAAGTACGATATATTCAGAACCGTATGGGGTAGTACTCATTATGTCACCTTGGAATTATCCTTTTATGTTGACGATAGCACCGCTTATTGGAGCAATCGCTGCGGGTAATTGTGTTGTAGTAAAGCCTTCTAATTATTCACCCAATACCTCAGAGGTTATTGACATCATTCTATCTGAGGTGTTTCGAAAGGATTATGTTACTGTTATTCATGGGGGTAGGGAAGCAAACCAATCCTTATTAGAGCAAAAGTTTGACTATATTTTCTTTACGGGAAGCGTTGCGGTTGGTAAACTTGTAATGGAAGCTGCGGTCAAACACATTACTCCGATTACCTTGGAACTTGGTGGAAAGAGCCCTTGTATTGTAGATGAGTCAGCTGATTTGGATCTAGCGGCAAGGCGTATTACTTGGGGTAAGTTTACGAATGCAGGACAAACCTGTGTTGCTCCAGATTATTTACTAGTTCATTATACTGTAAAGGAAGCATTAGTTCAGAAAATCAAAGAGTATATCGTTCGTTTTTATGGTACGAATGCGTCGAGGAATGATGAGTTTCCTAAGATAGTGAATGAAAAACATTTACAAAGGTTAAGCGAATTGACGGAAGGGGAGCACGTTGTGGTTGGTGGAGAAATCTCAAGAGATACCAATCAGATTGCCCCTACCGTTCTTGATCATATTACCTGGGATAGTCCGATTATGGTGGAGGAGATATTTGGACCTTTATTACCGGTGCTGGAATATAAAGATTTAAATGAAGTGATTTCGCGGATCAATAGTCGACCGAAGCCCTTAGCACTATATTTCTTTACGACGAAGAAGGAGAATGAAAGCAAAATAATTCGTAGTATTTCTTATGGTGGTGGCTGCATTAATGATACCATTATGCACCTTGCAACCTCCCATTTGCCGTTTGGTGGAGTTGGAGAAAGCGGTATGGGTGGATATCATGGAGAGGCTAGTTTCAATACCTTTTCACATAAGAAAAGTATATTGAAAAAATCAAATTTGTTCGATCTTCCATTACGTTATCCGCCATATAAAGATCATCTTGAACTAATTAAGAAGATTATGAAGTAAAGGGGTACTATATGAACAATATGCATACTTTTCATGATATGCACGGGGATAAGAATCAGGGAGCTGTGTTGATGGCTATCCTAGCAGCGATACTCTATGGGATAAGTGCGCCTGTTTCAAAGCTATTGTTGGTTGAGATTCCGCCGACTTTGATGGCCGCACTGCTATACTTAGGTGCGGGGTTTGGTATGTTATCAGTGAATATCATCAAGCGGATGGGGCAAAAAGAACAACTGGAAGCACGAATTACAAAAAAAGAATTACCATATATTCTAGGTATGGTTGTACTTGATATTGGTGCACCTGTTTTTCTGATGTTGGGACTTGCTATGACTACTTCTGCAAATGTCTCATTATTAAATAACTTTGAGATTGTAGCAACCTCAATGATTGCGTTATTTGTCTTTAAAGAAGCAGTAGGAAAACGAATGTGGCTGGCGATAACCTTTATTACTATTTCGAGCTTTGTTCTTACGCTAGATACGAGCAGTTTTTCCTTTTCTACAGGTTCTATCTTTGTTTTAATGGCATGTGTATGTTGGGGGTTTGAGAATAATTGTACACGTATGCTATCAGTAAAAAATCCGCTTCAGATTGTAGTTATAAAAGGCTTTGGATCAGGTTTTGGAGCTTTGTTATTATCCTTTGTTAATCGGCAGTGCAGTAGCAATATAAAATATATACTTTTTACAATGCTATTGGGGTTCGTTGCTTATGGCCTTAGTATCTATTTTTATATTAAAGCACAAAGAGACTTAGGAGCAGCCAGAACAAGCGTCTATTATGCTGCGGCTCCTTTTATTGGTGTTCTGATTTCTTGGAGTATTTTTCATGAAGGAATTACGGGGAAATTCTTAATTGCTCTTGTAATTATGCTTATTGGAACCTATCTTACCGTTTCCGAAGTACATAAACATCTGCATACTCATACACCCTTAACACATGAGCACAAACATAATCACGAAGAGGAGCATCATAAGCATACGCATGTACCTGGTGTTGTCGGTGAACATAGTCATGTTCATAAACACGAGGGGATAATTCATAACCATGTTCATACACCGGATATGCATCACAATCATAATCATCAATAAATCAATTAAAAAACAAGGGTCAGAGATCAGACCCCTGTTTTATTTTTTCTTTGCAACAATCCAATTATATCACTTTGTTCATCATAATTCTATGCAACTACTTATATAGCAACCGACTTATCTTTTATTAAAAAGTAAACGATTCCTAGAGTGGATGATTAATCCATTAATCCATTGTTATTGTGGCATGTAACGTTAGAATGGTGTATATCAGCTTTATAAGATAATATTTTACTTATAACTTGCGTACACAATATCATAATGATATATTTAATGTAAGTTTGACCAAATTTTGGACGGCTTCATTATCATTAATAGGAGGAGTATAATATGAAATTCAACCCCAATAGCGGCTTTTTATATTCAGTCGCGGTTATTGTTATTGTGTTTGTAATAGCGCAGTCCCTATTTTTCTTAATACGGGCATATCGTAGAGCAAAAGTGATTGGTATGGATATGAAACAAATTAGAAAGACGATAATGTCTACAACCATTTTTACCATAGCTCCAGCAATATCCATTTTGCTAGGCGTGGTTACCTTATCAAAGTTCTTGGGTCTTCCACTACCATGGATTCGGTTAAGTGTCATAGGGGCGATTACATATGAACTCCCGGCTGCAACGACGACAGCGAAAGCGATCGGTGTGTCACTTTCAGATACGATTACGGATCCGAAAGCTTACACTGCAATTGCATGGGTTATGACCTTGGGAATTATGCCAAGTATTATACTGGTTCCAATTTTATTAAAACGGATTCAAAAAGGAATCTTATCGATTAAGAATAAGGATAGTAAGTGGGGAGAACTATTTATTACAGCGATATTTTTAGGTATGATTTCTGCATTTTTGGGTATGGTTTTTGCAGGCGTACGAAATGGCTTGGTGGGATGGATACCGATTTTTGTACTTCTGTTTTCTGCGTTACTCATGGCTGGCTGTGGTCTGTTATACAAAGTATGTAATATTAAATGGCTGCAAAATTATGCATTGCCCATTAGTATGCTTGGTGCCATGGCCTTCGCGGTTGTTATTACACCGTTGATTGTATAGGAGGAGACGAGTGATGAATAAGAAATCATATGACGATATGACACACTTCTATGGACAAATATGGATTTGGACAGCAATCATACTGCTGTTTTGTGTACCAATATCAATCTGTATATATTATAATGCTTGGCCGGGAATTACGCCGGTGTTCAATGGATTGGTGGGAGTTGCCTCGATTTTCTGGATTGTTGGTACGATAGAGGTTATCACCTATACACCAATGTTAGGTACAGCAGGTTCCTATCTCGGGTTTGTGACTGGCAACCTTACCAACTTAAAAGTGCCGAGTGCACTGAATGCGATGGAAAATGCAAAGGTAAAATCAGGTACAGAGGAAGGAGAAGTAATCTCGACCATTGCAATTGCTACCTCCTCCATCGTAACAACACTGATTATTGCAGCTGGAGTTTTATTGTTGGCTCAGTTATCACCAATATTGAATTCACCCACTTTAAAACCGGCATTTGAAAATATTCTCCCATCACTTTTTGGCGGTTTAGCGGTTGTGTATGTAAGCAAAAATTGGAAGATTTCTTTAGCACCCTTACTTTTTATGGTTGCATTATTTCTGTGTGTACCTTCTCTTGCTGGTTCTGTTGGTATACTGGTTCCAGTGGGAGCATTAATCTCGATAGGAGCAGCAAGGATATTGTATAAGAAAAATAAACTGTAACATCGGTGAAAGGAAGGTAGCTTGATGGGACTTTATTTAGGTTTCGGTATTTTATTTATATTACTTGCGTTTCTTGTATTGATCTTACAACGTGCAGCAATGTTTCGTCCTGAGCAGGTAACATCAGAAATGCAAGTGGAATATCAATTGGACTGTGACAAGATCACAAGAGATATGGCAGATATGATTCGCTGTAGAACTATATCTAACCGGGATGGAAGTCTTGTGGATCAGGGGGAATTTGAAAAGTTTCGAAGACTTTTAGAAGAACGATTTCCCAATATACATAAGTCGTGTACTCGAGACTTTGTTGGAAAGTGCGGTATTCTATATCATTGGAAGGGGAGAGATGACCAGAGGCCAACGGTATTGATGGCACATTATGATGTGGTGCCGATCGAAGAGAGCGGCTGGGTAAAGCCTGCATTTGAAGGTATCGTTGAGGATGGAGTACTCTGGGGGAGAGGGACACTGGACACAAAGGGAACCTTGTGTGGAATTATGGAAGCAGCAGAGTACCTAATAACCACTGGTTTTATCCCACAACAAGATATTTATTTCTCTTTCTCAGGAGAGGAAGAAATCGATGGTAGTTCCTGTGCAGATATTGTTAAGGAATTAGAACAAAGAGGAGTTACACCTGCTTTCGTATTAGATGAAGGTGGGGCTGTAGTAGAAAAGGTGTTTCCGGGAGTTACAAAACCCTGTGCACTTATTGGTATTGCAGAAAAAGGTAGCGTCAATATGGAATTTACACTGGACAGTCAGGGCGGTCATGCCTCAACACCACCAACGCATACCATAATCGGTACTCTGGCTAAGGCGATTGTAGCGATTGAGAAGAAACCATTTAAAGCGCAGCTTACAAAGCCGGTGGCTGAGATGTTTGATACGTTGGGAAGACATTCAAATTTTGCGTATCGAATCTTGTTTGCAAATTTGTGGTGTTTTCAACCGGTACTTGATCTAGTCTGTAAGCTTTCCGGAGGCGAACTAAACGCCATGATGAGGACGACCTGCGCTGTAACTCGAATGGAAGGAAGCAAGGCGTTCAACATACTTCCTCCGAAAGCTACGGTTGGAGCAAACCTTCGTCTTCTCGGTTCAGATACGATGGAAACGGCGCAAAATTATTTAACTAAGGTAATAAAGAATGATAAAATAAAAATTAAGATCATAAATGGTATGAACCCCTCAATTTTTTCGGATACTGATTGTGAAGAGTGGATGATACTAAAGAAGGTAATTCAAAGTACTTGGCCGGAGGCTATCGTATCTCCGTATTTGATGATGGCCTGTAGTGATTCCAGACATTATTGTAAAGTAACCGATCACGTATATCGCTTTTCTGCAATGGAATTGACCAAAGAAGAGAGAGGTATGATTCATGGACATAACGAAAGAATAAAATTATCTACGTTGGTCAAAACGGTAGAATTTTATGTGAGTCTTATTAAGGAGTGCTAAATAGCAATAGTAAACGAAATGAAAAGGTGTAAGGAAGTAATTCAGTCGATGATATAGAAAAAACAAAAAAATTTCATAATAATATGGTAAAATAATAAAGCAAAATAATAAAGCAAAATAATAAAGCAAATTAATGAATATATAAATAATAAAAATAACTTATATGGCAAAATGATACAAAAAATATAATACAATTTTATTTAGACGAAATGAGTCTATGGAGGTAAAATGAAAAAACTGATTTTAGTAACATCCCCGCCTGCCTGTGGTAAGACATATATTTCAAAGCAGTTGTCGAAAACGTTAAAGCATGTAGTGTATCTGGATAAAGATACTCTGATTATTTTGTCGAAACAAATATTTGAAGTAGCCGGAGAGCCTTATAACAGAAGCTCAAAGTTCTTTGAGGATCATATTCGTGATTACGAATATGAAGCCGTTGTAGCACTAGCTCTTGAAGCATTGGATTACGATGATATCGTATTGATTAATGCCCCATTTACAGAAGAAATCCGAGATATTAATTACATTAATAATCTAAAGAGCAAATTGAAAGAAAAAAATGCGAGACTCGTTGTAATCTGGGTAGAAACTTCGATTGAAGTTTGTAAGCAGCGTATGATCACTCGTAATGTTGATCGGGATACTTGGAAATTAGCTCATTGGGATGAGTATATTGCAAGCTGTAACTTTAATATTCCAACCTCCCTTGATGATCCTAAGGTCGTGGATGACCTATTAATTTTTAAGAATTCTTCAGATCAAGAATATGAAGAGTCCTTAAAGAATATTGTAGGAATTTTAGAGACACCATAATTTCCCATAATATTTAATGAAAAAAGAATTGACATTTATAATAATTCATGATAAATTTTACAAGTCGAAGGCGATTGGCTATTAGATTCACATCTAAAAGCAGTCGCTTTTTTTGTATTAAAATACCATAGGAAATGGAAGGATTAACATGGAAATTAGTTTAGCAAACAGCGCATTTATCATTATGTGCACAGCATTTGTTTTTCTTATGACACCGGGATTGGCTATGTTTTATTCGGGTATGGAGAGAAGAAAGAACGCATTAAATACCCTGATGTCATGCTTCTTTATCTGTGGTGTGGGGTCCGTATTGTGGATCGTAATTGGTTACTCACTCTCTTTTGGAACGGATCACGGCGGTGTGATCGGAAGTTTAAGCCATGCATTCTTTAATGGTGTGGGATCAGAGCCAAATGCATCTTATTCTTCAACAATTCCGGAGACTTTATTTGCAGCCTTTCAGATGATGTTCGCAATCATTACACCTGCTTTAATCTGTGGCTCACTCGCTGGTAGAATGAAATTCTCTGCATTGTTTTTCTTTATCATCGCATGGTCCATCATTGTATACTATCCTATGGCACATATGGTATGGGGTGAAGGAGGTTTCATTCGTGAACTTGGAGCAGTTGATTTTGCAGGAGGCAATGTTGTACATATCAGTTCCGGTGTTTCTGGACTTATAGCCTGCATTTTGTTAGGAAAAAGAAGAGAGTTCGGTATTGTAACTTACAAACCACATAATATTCCGTTTGTTGTAATCGGAGCAGGACTTTTGTGGTTCGGATGGTTTGGATTTAATGGGGGAAGTGCATTAGCAGCAGATGGTTTGGCTGTTCATGCTATTCTAACTACGAATACCTCAGCAGCGATGGGATTGTTATCCTGGATGCTACTTGAGAAAGTATTTCATGGTAAGCCTACTGTACTAGGTGCTGCGACAGGAGCAGTGGTTGGTTTAGTAGCAATCACACCCGGAGCTGGTTTTGTTCCAATCTGGGCGTCCTTGGTTATTGGTGCACTCGTTAGCCCTATCTGCTACTTCAGTGTAACAAAACTGAAATCGAAATTTGGATATGACGATGCGTTAGATGCCTTTGGTTGTCATGGCATCGGAGGTATTTGGGGTGGAATAGCCACAGGCCTATTCGCACAGAAATCAATTAATGCAACAGCTCAATGGGATGGATTGGTGTTTGGTGATACGAAACTCTTTGTAGCACAACTACTTAGTATCGTGATAACAATCGCACTTTCCTCAATCGCTACTTTTGTAATTCTATCAGTAATAAAATTATTCATGCCAATCAGAGTTACAAAGAATGAAGAAGCTCTTGGACTTGATTTAGCGGAACATAGAGAATTGGCTTATCCTTCGTTTACCGGTTTGGATTAATAAACACAATGAAACATGGAATAGGAGAGTGATTATATTGAAAAAGATTGAGGCGATAATCAGACCAGAAAAGTTAGAACCATTAAAGGAAGCTTTGCTTAGTAGAAAAATTAATGGTATTACAATAAATCAAGTGTTCGGCTGCGGAAATCAATATGGTTTTACTGAATATGTAAGAGGTAATACAATTATTATGAATACGCTTGCGAAGGTAGAGATTAAAATCGTAGTACCGGATGAACGATTAGAAGAAATTTTAGAGGTCATTACCTCGGTTGCAGAAACAGGAGAATTCGGTGACGGAAAAATCTTCATCAGCGAAGTGATTGATTGCATTAGAATTAGAACGAAAGAGCGGGGAATAAGCGCTTTATAAAAAATGAGTGTTACGATAAAATTCGTAACACTCTCTTTTTTATTTTGACTTCTTATGGTACATGTAATGTTACGTAATAACTAACAAAGAAACGACGAAATCTTAATATAAATAATTCACGTAAATAGGTTAATATAGATTAGTTAATACAAATAAGTTAATACAAATAAGTTAATACAAATAAGTTAATGCAAATAAGTCAATGCAATAAATTTATACAAATAAGTGAATGCAATCAAGTTAACATAATAAATTAATACAAATAATTCAATATATAAGTACCTATACAGGTTAACATAAATAGGATAATAATAATCCTAGCAACTATGCTACCCTTATGGAATTTATATTTTGCTATTTCCTCGGGTTCGTATTCTATATTACTATCTTCCGTAATCATGTCTTCATCAATATCTTCAATAGTCGAATTAAAGTAAAAGTCTAACAGCTCTTTTGCTTTATCATAACTCTCTTCATTAACATAGATATCCTGGCCATAAATAGTATAACCCATGTATATCTTCAGATAGCCACCCATACCACGATCTTTTATAAAAGAAGGTATTCCGGCATCTTCAAGTAGCGCAGTAATCATGGACGCATCCATTTGACTTATGTTGGAAGCTAGTTGACAACTAGGCATTGCAACACCTCCTGTTCTTTTAAATATGAATTTTAAGAAATTACCAGCTAAATGATAGCTTAGATCAAATTGATTTCAATATAAACGCGAACATATATAATTATCCCCCGGTAAGTACGAAAACTATATATTCGGTAGGAATCCATGTAATATTAACATAATTATGAAATAGGGACAATAACTTTCCAAAAATTACTGGTATTTTCGTAGGCATTAGTGTTTTTAATGCATATGATTAATTTGAAAATAAGACATTGACTAAATATTAACAAGGAATTAGAATAAAAAGGAAATAACAACAATAAAAAATAGTCAGTGCTTGGGGAGGTTAACCATGAAAATAAGTGAGGCAAAGGATTGTATTAAGGAACTCTATTTAAATACGAGAAGCGTTACCGCTTTAATCAGTGAACGGGGCGTCGGTAAAACTTCAGCCTATAAACAATGTACGGACGAGTTAGGCATCGGATATATCAATCTATATGCTGCAGCATTGGAAGGACCTGATTTTATGGGATTACCGGATAAGGATAGAGAACATAAGGTAACCGTATACCTAGCTCCTCAATTCCTCCCCACGAGGCAAGCAATTTTAATGGGGATGTACCCAGAGAAGGGCATTCTTGTCCTTGAAGAAATTAATAGAGTACCAAGCGACACAGTATCTGTATTATATCCTTTGTTGTTGGAGAAGAAGATTAACGGACATCATATTGCTGAGGGCTGGACCATTGGTGTAACCATGAACCCTGACACAATGAATTATCTTGTAAACTCATTGGATGATGCCATGATTGATCGATTTATTTCTATCGAAGTATCTGCAGATATAGAAGATTATATTAATTTTTCCTTAAAGAATAATCCGAATGATGATGTGTTAGCTTACCTTCAGGCTTGTCCTGACATGCTGCTAGTTGTGAAAAAAGCAGCTGATTCTACTGCATTATCCAAATATCCTACTCCAAGAGGTTGGACGAAGGTACAGGAATTATTGAATCACTGTATACTGGAAGAAAAGCTGATGCGTGAATTGGTTGCCGGCATAGTCGGTCCACAAGCAGCGGCAGCGTTCTATGGTTTTTGCAGAGATAAAGATATTCGGATTCCTGCAACTAAAAAATTACTGGAAAACTATAGTGAAGTTAGAGACGATATACAGAAATTACTCGCAAAAAAACACATCGAAATTCTAAATTATATAATCAAAAAGATAATTGCAGGATTGATCGTATGTGATGAACATGTAACGAATATAAATGAGTTCTTAACAGATCTACCACAAGAACTGCAGGTTTTGTTTTTCAAAGGTCTTTCAATGAATCGACCAGAGGAGGTTGGTATCTTTCTAGAGAAGTCGAAAGTGTTTGAAGGTATTAGTGATAAAATTATAGATGTCCTCAGCGAGGAATAGGGGGAGATAGTGTGAAAAATCAAGATTTTTCACACGCAAATTTGTGCCTTCAGCCCAAAGTTTGCAGGTTTTGAAGAAAGGAATGGGTATTAACATGAATATTCATGATATAGTCACGAAGTTATTGATCGAACAACCGTTATTTGGATTTGTGGCTTCCTCCGTTTCCTTGGTTGAGGCAGATAATGTAACAACTATAAAGATGGCCTCAGTTCCGGAGTTGATTATTTACTACAATCCAAATTGGTTTGAGAGTCTATCAAATCAATATAAATTAGGTATTGTTTTACACGAACTTCTTCATGTGATTTTATTACATCAATATCGCAGAGGGAATCGTCAGATTTTATTATGGTCTATTGCTTGTGATATGGCAGTAAATGAGATGATCCCCGATAAAAATATCGGAGCTGATGCGGTTACAGTTGATAAAATTGCCAGGAAAATAAAAAGAAAAATTGAACCAGGAAAGAACGCAGAATATTATTATGAGATTATCACAGATGTAAACGAGATAATTTCTTTAGCTTCGAGGGAAGGAGATACGATCTTAATCTTTGAAGGTGATAATAGTATTAAAGCACAAAAAATATCCGAAGAAACTGCCACTGACATGGAAGTTAATGCTTTGAAAAGTAATCTTATGCAGATAATCTCGGAAGCAAGGTCGGTGGGTGAATTTCCTGAAGGACTCGGCGATAGAATTGATGATGTCTATAAGGAACTTCAGATTGACTGGAGAGTTATCCTAAAGCGTTTTCTGTCCGGAAGAGGAAAGATGATAATTCGTAAATCTTATAAGCGACAATCCAGAAGATACGAAGATTTACCTGGCACGAAGCGATCCATCGGTGTTAGCGCCTTAATCGCAATCGACGAAAGTGGATCTATTTCTGACTCATTAGTGAAATCATTTTATCAAGAACTCCAAGAAATTAATAAGATTACTGGAACCTCTATGATGGTTACCAGATTTGATACTGAATGTAGTAAACCCGTTCCACTAGGAACCTTTGTAACTGATAAGAAAAGAATTAAACGAGGTGGAACGGATTTTAGACCTATCTTTGAACTGGCCGACCAACAAAAGATACCCTTGGTAATCATTTTTACTGATGGTGATGGTCAGGCTCCGGTTTCCGCGAACCAGAATACTCTTTGGGTTCTTACGAAGAACGCAAAGAAGCCAGCAACCTTTGGCTATTGTTTGAATTTTGAGGGGTGAAGCCATGATGACACTACAATATGTAATCGCAGGTGGTCATTTACAAATTAATAAACAGGTTTTTGCAGGAGAGCTATTATTGCCTGATAGTTCTCTTAAGAAAATTCTCCGTGCTGATGAAGTGAAAGGAAGTAAACAACCGAAGATTACACGAGCAGAACAAATGGTCCGGATTGATTATAATGATGCATCGGATATTACTTTGGATGAAGGCTTTTATGACTTATTTAAAAAGCTCAAATTAAAGTACAAGGAAAAAATTAAAGGAAGAATTGTAATAAGAATCACAGCACTTACTTCCTATTATGTAATTTTAAATATGGAAATGGAAGATGAAAGAGTATTGTACGAGTAAAGAAGATGATATAAGCGCTGTCTTTAATAAACAAAAAAGCTGTAGGATAGACTGGTGTGTGATAATCGAGTTATATGCTCAATTTTATCTACGTTTCGTCTTTAAACAGCTTTATTTCATAAAATAATATTAGAATGTATAATTTACACACTTCTACTTCTATTATTGAACCTATTTTGTATAAAAAAACATTTGACAATTTTAATAAGTTAGCTTATAATTAATAATTAACGGCTATTATATGTTAATCATAATATTCCATAATAATAGTAGCACATATTTAACAAAATGTCAATACCCTTTTTAAAAATAATTTATGAAAGGATTGGTACATCATGAGTGAGCAATTTATGTTCTTACCAGTTGCCTTATTAAATCAGTACACAACGACAGCAATCCGACAATGCAATGATTATACTGCAAAGCATGGTTTACAATTATCCGAACCGGAAATCCTTCAGCTAGTTGAAAATCGCAAGGAAGCCCTGGAACAAAGCGGAAGAATTGAATTCGGGGGAGGGGTTATTCAAAAGATTATAATAGAATTTGCGGATTCGCCCTATCTCTATCAGGATATTTATATGAGCACCCTAATGGAGTTGCAGGAATGCTTCTACTATTTTAAAAATGAATCACTGGAAGTTTTACCCGATGATGAACTTATTCATAGGATGAAACAATACTTTGACGACGTTTGTCAAGGCTCTTTAGAATACTTGAAGACTACAATGCTTGAGAATTATAGTAGGGACATACGGTATGGCACAAATAAATATCAGTCCTCGGATGGATATGAGGACAATTATGTTGAGTTCTTGGAAGGTGATAGGGATGAGTGGGTTTAAAGAAATTGATAATTAATAAAATATGAAATAGATAGTTCGTATTAAAGATAGGCTTCAATAGAGAGGAAACGTAATAGGAGGGGTCGTATGAACCAATTAGATAAGAGTCATGTAATTAATGAAAAGCTTCTCGATCAGAGATTTTATTTTCAATCTTTGTTTCAGGAAGCCTGCAGTAAGCACCTACTGGCAGATACTCAAATCGAGAGAATTCAACTTGAAATGGTAGAATTAATGGCCAAAGAAGTAGAGCGCTATACCAATGATGAAAGCAGTTCGGTATTGGTGGAAAAAGCTCAGGAATTACTTCAGTCCATTACTTATAATATAGGGGTTTATTTAAAATCAGTTTCTGATATGACGGATAAAATTGATTATTTGAAAAAGGAGAAGATATCAACTCTATTTTATCAGGGAATGGATACAGTATCGGCTCTTAAGTCAAAGGCAGCATTATTACTGCAAAATCTCCAGAAAAATAGTTTGAGGGTAAATAACATTTCGTATGTAGACACTATTTTTACGGGCATTCCAGAATTCTTTCATGATTATAACATTGAATTCGGTGCGCACGAGATGAATGGGAGCATTGATTATCAGCTCTGTGAAACGAATGAGAATTTATTGGGAGTTGAATATATTCATGAGTATCTACATCGTTTTACTATAGAACATAATTTTATCAAGAGGTTTGAGGTAGAAACTGTTAATCAGCTACTAAGAGGTTTTGATAAGGAAGCAGAGCACATGTTAATTAATGTGTTCGAACTAGTATTAACCAATGCATTAGGTTGTGAACTAATTGGTACGAAGATATTGGAGTTAAATCTGTTTGAAAGTGATCGTGAGTGGCTTCAAAATAGTTTGGAAAAGTCTGAGTTGGAGGAACTAAAAAATAAATTACAGGTTGCTCTAGGACATATCGCTGTCGAGATTGATATGGAGGCAGAATTAATTGATTATGCAAAGAGAGCAATTCCACAGCTTGCTTCCCGTCTTAAGAACAATTTACAAACGAAAACGCTAGAAAAATTGTTCATATCCTTTGCAGATCAAAAAATTCAAGAGGAAATCTTTGAGGATGGAACTTCGATGGAGGATGAGAAACTAAGAGAACTGATTGAAAAGCTAAGAGATTTAGATACAGCTGATAAGGTAACTATGATAAAAGAAACAGTTCATAGTCTTGCTGATCTCATCGAGCTTCTGGAGGAGTGTTTTTATGAAGATGAATATGTCGAAGTGTTTCAGTTATTAAGCGAAGCAGAACGTTTGGTACTAACAAAAAGCATTCAGATAGAAGCAGGAATTGAAGATATCGCAGAGTATGAACCTGAGAAGGAATGGCAGAAAAAATTATTGGCTTTTCGATAATTCTTCTTCCAATTCCATAAGGATACGGAAAAGTCTATTATCATAGAAGCGAAGATAGGATACTTTACCATTTTCAAGGCATTGTACACTTCCGGAATCAATTATAGCGGTTTGTTCACTTCCTACTGGACCATACAATAGGTAGACCTTGAAATCATAGTTTCGTGGGTCAGTTTTATTCTGTTGGATTTCTATATGATCAACCGATATTTGATATCCATAAGTATCTGTAAACATTTGAAAACGTACTTGAGGACCTGCCATCATCAAATTTTTACTTTCTTTTTCTGTACAATAGGGAAGATACTGTTCCATTAATAGGTCCGTTAGCAGATTTAATTCACTAACTGTAGCTTCCGGTGCATCAGACCCCGTATAAGAAGTAGTAAATGGTATATGTTTGACTAAATCTTTATTCGGACTGATAAAGATTATTTTAAGAAGGGCATCAATTGACTCACGATTCATTTTATCCTCAGATTTATTATTATGTAGGAACCATATACCCAATATGGTAGTTAGAAGGATGCAAAAAAGAATTACTAGAATTCTTAATGCATCTTTCTTTTTATTTCCCTTAATGACTAAGTTCTTCATAGCATGGAACATAGGATATACCTCCCTCCATATTAACGATAAAAACAATACATATAACTAATCAGCAAACGAAACCCTATTTTATCAAATGATTAATACTTATTTACAAATATATTAGATCAAGAACAAATAACATGTTCACGATCTTGTTGCTCAAATCGGAATCAGTAAGCAAGCCTGCAATTCCTCATTCCACTTTCATTATATCATAATTGTAAATTTGAGTTCTTAAGAATTTATTACAAATACTGGAATTGAATTTACGAAGTTGATTTGTATGAGACAAGGAGGTAGTTGTAAAATGAAAGTAAAGCTTAAATTATCTAAAAATATACAAATGCAATGAAATTATTCTAATGATAGGCAATACTATGAAATAGTACCGATAAAAACGGGCTGTATTCGATTTTGGAGGGGTTATCATGGAATATGTTGACATTCTAATCATTATATTCAGCTATTTGCTTGGCTGCATTAATACAGGTTATTACTATACTAGCTTCTTTTATAAACAGGATATAAGAGCAGTTGGTACTAATGTTACAGGAGCTATGAATGTAAGCAGAATTGCGGGGAAAAAGGGATTTGTCATAACTTTTTTGGGTGATGCCTTAAAAGGAGCCCTTGTAGTCATAATATGCCGGCTGCTTCAACTTAAGGATATTACGGTTATGTTTTGTATTCTTATGGTAATCCTAGGTCATATATTCCCTTTACAACTAAAATTTCACGGTGGAAAGGGATTATCTACTGCGGTTGGTGCATTTTTGGTTTTAGATCCATTATTAATAATATTCTTGCTAATTACTTGTGCTGCATTATTACCCTTTATTCGACGTTATACGGTTACTAGTCTTTTTGCTTTGATGCTACTGCCGCTGGAGCTTTTTATTGATGATTATTCTTGGCTTACGATTGGTTTTATTTTTCTATATATGCTTATTCTAGTATTTGCTTGTCGCGATAACCTTAAGGATTATTTACAATCCAGGGCTTACCAGGGGAAGGGTAAAGGGAAAGATAAATATTAACTAAATACGATAATATACGAAGGAGGTTTGTAAAATGGTGATTGGTTATGCTTGCCTTACCATTGGTGTCCCCAATACCAGTTTATCTCGATGTATCCTAAAGAATGCAACAGAAGATAGAATTCGTTCGATTACGTTAGCAAATTTATCAGCACTTGAAGTTATGATCGATTATAATACCAGAAATATGATTAAGCTTTTTCGTATTAGCTCAGATATTATTCCCTTTGGCTCACACCCTATGAATCAAGTGAACTGGCGCGTGGATTATCAGGATATACTTGGGCAGCTTGGACAGAAGATAGTGAAAGCAGGAATTAGAGTATCCATGCATCCGGGGCAATATACTGTCTTAAATTCTTTCGATTCACGTATTGTATTACGAGCAATTGAAGATCTTGAATTTCACGATCATTTTCTGACTTCCCTTGGCGTGGATAACACATGTAAGCTAGTGCTTCATATTGGCGGTGTTTATGGAGACAAAAAAACTGCTATCAGAACTTTTATTAATAATTATAATCAGTTATCGGAATCAATAAAACAGAGATTAATAATTGAAAATGATGATAAAAACTATAATATCCAAGAGGTGTTACAGATATCAGAGTTAACCGGAGCTCCGGTGGTATTTGATAACCTACATCATCGACTAAATCCGCCGACGCTTCTGCTGCCCGACTCTGAATGGATAAAAAGATGTAATGCAACATGGACGAATAAGGATGGCAGACAAAAGATTCATTATTCACAGCAAAGAGAAGGTGGAGTTATTGGAAGCCATTCCGATACCATTTTCCTTACACCGTTTATCGAATATTATAATGAGCTTTCAAATAATGATGTTGATATTATGCTGGAAGTTAAGGATAAAAACCTTTCTGCTGTGAAATGTATCAATACCATATTCCATAATGCTACAGCCAAAGAATTAGAGGTGGAGTGGGCAAGATATCAATATTTTGTCCTAAGCCGTTCCGCAAAGCTGTATCAAGAAATCCACGAATTGTTAAAGGATAAGAATTCCAGTGTGGCAAAAGAATTCTATGAGAGGATAGAGAGCGCGTTAGTTCTACCGGAGGATCAAGGTGCACAGATTAATGCAGCGCAACAAGTGTGGGGTTATATCAGTAAAGATAGTACAAAAGCTGAGAAGAACCGATTCGAGAAGTTAATGGAAGCGTATATACAGGGAACCGGTGAGATTCAAACGGTCCGCAAGCATCTTCTGAAATGTGCAGAAGGAAGAAAGCTTGAATATCTGGTTAATTCCTTGTATTTTTATTTATAGTGAAATTTATTTTTTGAAATATTAGACTATATTTTAATAACAGGCTAACATTAGCATAGGACCGATTTATAAATGTATGCTAAAGCTAGTCCGCTTTTGTTACAATGAAAGTTATAATATAGAGATTGTTAATAAATAAGAAAAGTTTATAAGAGTAATAAGAGCTTAAAGAGTAGTAAGAGCTTAAAGAGTAAAATGAGTAATAAGATTTAGCCGTATAATTTACCAATTCATATTGATTGTCAATTGAACATGTATTAAGATAAAGAAAGAATTGCATATTAATTTTATATAATGTTGAGGTACCATGATGGAATATAGAAAAGCGAATTTTTCTGATGTTGAGCAACTTGCAAAATTAAGAGTATTAATGTTAAATGAGAATACATTGCAATCTAAGAACGCAAATGATACTATATTTAACAATACACGTCAATATTTGAATAACGGATTAGTTGACAATAGTGTTATATTATATGTAGCATTAGAAGATGACTTGATAGTAGCAATGTGTTGTTTGAATTTTTTTGTATTACCACCAAATGATTGGTGCCTAAATGGGAAAACAGCATATATCGGAAATTTATATACTTTGCCTGATTACCGTAAACGTGGTGTTGCCTCCTGCTTACTTGACCTAACAGTAACCGAGGCAAAGAGAAATAATTGTGAACGTATCTTACTCAATACAACAGAAAAAGGACGTTCTCTCTATGAAAAATATGGATTTGAAAAATCGTTAACGGCTATGGCGCTTTATCCGTTTGGGATAGCCCAATAGCGTAATATTAAGGATGAATTTACAAAAAGTATATCGTTATAAAATAAGGAATTATAAAGGAAGGAAATTGGAAAAGTGGATATTTTAGAAACGGATCGATTAATTATTAGGAGATTTATACAAGAGGATTGGAAGGCTTTATATGAATATCTTTCAAAAGAGGAAGTAGTAAAATTCGAACCTTACGGCGTACATAGTGAAGACGAATGCAAAGAAGAGGCGCTTAGGCGATCATCTGATTTTGCATTTTGGGCAGTATGTCTTAAGGATTCGAATAAATTAATTGGTAATTTGTATTTTTGTGAGCAAAATCCAAGTCAATTCCATACCTGGGAGTTAGGCTATGTTTTCAATAACGATTTTCAAGGCAATGGCTATGCAACAGAAGCATGTGCTCGGTTAATAAAATATGGATTTGAATGTTTGAAGGTAAGACGTATTGTTGCAAAGTGTAATCCCTTGAATACAAATTCCTGGAAGCTTCTAGAAAGATTAAAACTAAGAAGAGAAGGGCATTCACTTCAAACAGTTTATTTTAAACATGATCAAGATGGTAATCCGATATGGAATGATACATTTGCTTATGCAATGCTACGTACAGAATGGATAAGCAGTAATAGAGAGGAAATGTGATATGAATACATTTATTTTTGACTTAGATGGAACACTTTTACCCATGCCCAATCAGGAGCTTTTTCTTGATACCTATTTTAAAGCGTTATCAATGAAAATGATACCGCATGGTTTGGACCCGAAGGTGTTGGTGAAGGCTGTTTGGACTGGAACCATGTCCATGATTGGAAATGATGGCACTAAAACGAACGAAGATCGCTTCTGGGAAACTTTTTGTGAGCGGATGGGGCAGGAGGCAAGGCAATTTGAACCGATTTTCACTGACTTTTATAGTAATGAGTTTGTAGCTGCCAAAAATACAACATCTACACATCCTCACGCGAAGGAATGTGTTAAGCTACTGAAGGAGAAAGGTTATCAGATTGCACTTGCAACCAACCCTTTATTCCCTAGAATTGCTACACATACGCGCATGCAATGGGCAGGACTCGATGTGGATGATTTTGACTGGATTACTACCTATGAGAATAGCTCCTTCTGTAAACCAAACCTAAAATACTATAAGGAGGTTTTATTCAATATCGGTAAGGAACCGCAGGAGTGTATTATGGTTGGAAATGATGTGAAAGAGGATATGTGTGCCGCCAACCTTGGAATGGATACATATTTATTAAAGGACTGCTTGATTTGTTCGGATGAGGATGATATCACAGGGTTTCAACAAGGTGATTTTGATGATTTACTTGAGATGATTAAACAGCTCCCAAATGTGTAAATGGATTGGAAGCCAAGAATATACCAAGGCTAGTAGCATAAAAAAGAGTGTTTCAAAGTTGGAATATGCTTTGAAGCACTCTTTTTACTATACCATATTATGAAATACTGGAAGCAGAGATACCCATACAATATGTGATAAATTAACTAGAGAATAGATGGTTAAGGAAATATTTACAGCAATATTGGAAACCTTCAATTGAGAAGTATCTGCATCTTTAATTTGCCTGTACATGTAGTATAAAAGAATTGCAGGCAATAAGACTTTAAGTAGAACGCTTGCCACGGGACTTTGCACTGCTTTTATCATAAAAAAGTTTACCTCTGTGAAATAGCCGGTTCTCAGTAATAATACAGTAAATATAATGTCCGTAACATTTAATAGATATAAAATAATAAATTTCTTTCTTACGGTTTCTAAAGTAGAATTTTTAATAAACGCTATCATTAATACACCTCCTTGATAGCATTATTGCCAGATAATTGGAAAATAATCAAAGTAATATATTATATGATGAAAAATAACATATGGAATAGCGAAAGATAATTCATATTATTTAAAACATTATAAGATTGAAATTATTCCAAAATTAAACTACAATTGAAGCAGTTACCAGAGGTAAGTTAAACACAGAAAGATAATAGGAGTAAGAAATGAAAATTAGCAAGATTAAAAATAGATCTACACTTTATACATTTGATAACGGAACCTGGGACCTAAACCTGCATTTAATTCAAGCGAACAAATATAATTATGTCATTGATTCCGGTTTAGGAACGCAATCAGTTGAGCCAATTATTGAAACTATAAAGAAGGATAATAAGCAAATTATCTTAATCAATACCCACTATCATTGGGATCATATCTGGGGTAACGATACCTTTTCAGATTGTATTATTATTTCCCACCAACTTTGCAGAGAGAGGATAGCAGAGAAATGGGAGGAAATGATTAACAAAAACGCAAGTTTCATACAAGGTGAGGCGAAGTGTTGCCTTCCCAGTTTGACTTTTAAGGACGAATTATACTTTCCAGAGGATAAAATCAGATTAATTTATACACCGGGTCATACCCAGGATTCTATTAGTGTAATAGATGAGGAAGAGGGTGTAATCAACGTTGGGGACAATATAGGGGATAATATGGAAGAGTTAATACCAAGTCTTGAATTAGAGAGCAATCAGTATATTAATACGCTTCTTAAATATCAGACCTTGGATTTTGATACCTGTGTGTCAGGACATAATACCGTACTTAATAAGGACGTTATTAATACGATTTTAGGTATCCTATCGAAGTAGATATGTATAATTGGATGTAAGGAGGATGAGTATTATTAATAAATTACAGGAGTTACCCAATATCGGCAAGGTAACAGATACACTGCTTAATGAAATCGGTATCCATACACCGGAGGAATTAAGGAAGGTAGGTAGTAAGGAAGCATTTCTATGGATTAGGCAAAAGGACCCAACGGCGTGTCTACATATGCTATATGGATTAGAAGGAGCGGTTGTAGGAATAAAAGATAACTTACTTTCCAAGGAAATAAAGAAGGAATTGAAAGATTTTTATAATTCCTTATAGGAAATATATGCAATTGTCGAATATAGAACCGTCCTGTGATATTTACATATAATAAATATGTAGATAATTAGGAGGATGTAATTGTATGATTTATTCTGCAGAGCGTTTATATTCTGACATGAAGAATAAAATTTGTGATTTTAAATATTCAATAAAAAATAAATCAAATAAAATACTTTTTAGACGACCTACTCAATTAGATCCAGCAAAAATACCAAAATACGTAAATCAGTTAGTGAAACCTGAAGTTTATAAACCTGAAGTTATGAATTACCATAAAAAGGGGAATGAATTAAAGCATTGCAAGGAGACACATTGTTATCGAATCGATATCAGTGAGTTTAAACAACAAATTCTTCCAGAAGGTTTCCCAAAGACAAAGGTATGGGGGTATGGAGGCTATATTAAGGATTCTAAGACTGGTCAAGTAAAGTATAGTAGAAGCTCCCCTGGGAGTACTATTGAAGCAATTAGAGGAATACCAGTAAAGGTAAAATGGATAAACAAATTAAAAGGAAAACATCTATTTGCAGTCGATCCTACCTTGCACTGGGCAAATCCGAATGATATGCCAATGGATCCGCCAAAGCCCTGGCCACAATTTCCACCAGGATTTATAAAGGCTCAAATACCAGTACCAACGGTGACGCATCTGCATGGAGGAGAAGTGGCCTCCGTGAATGACGGCCATCCGGATGCTTGGTTCACGTATAATCATATATTTGGACCAGCTTATAAAAAATCAATTAACACCTATCCAAATAAGCAGCAGCCTACGACATTATGGTATCATGATCATGCCCTGGGAATTACCAGATTGAATGTTTATGCAGGTTTGGCTGGTTTTTATTTGCTCCGAGATGGTGACAGATGTAAACATGATTGCTTATATCCAGAAAGTCAGATGAATTTACCATGCGGAAAGTATGAAATTCCAATAGTAATACAAGATAGAATGTTTAACACCGATGGCTCGTTACGATTTACTAATGTCGGCGATAATCCAGAGCTACATCCCTATTGGGATCCGGAATTCTTCGGAGATACTATTATGGTCAATGGGAAAGTTTGGCCAAATCTAAATGTAGATCGTCGCCAATACCGTTTCCGTGTATTAAACGGATCAAATGCACGTTTCTATAACTTAAAAATGTCCAATGGCATGCATTTTATTCAAATAGGGAGTGACGGAGGATTTCTGTCTGAACCGGTTGAACTAAATTCTCTTCTACTTGCACCTGCGGAACGTGCAGATATATTAGTGGATTTTTCGGAAATAGAGCCTGGAACCTCCATCCTGCTTCAAAACAATGCAAACGCCCCATTCCCTGACGGTGACAGTCCTGATCCGAATACCGTAGGACAGATAATGCAATTTACAATACCCTTTGACGCACCGGAACCGATAAAACCATGCATGCTTCCCGATCGATTAAATTGTATTACTAATTTAAAACCGAATACACCTAAGAGAATATTGACACTGAATGAAGTAACAGGACCGAATGGTCCGACAATTGTATTATTGAATGGACAAAAGTGGTCTGCACCGATTACAGAAACACCTAGAGTTGGCTCAACTGAGGAGTGGTGTATCGTCAATCTGACAATGGATACGCACCCTATTCATCTACATTTGGTACAATTCCAATTGCATAATCGTCAGAATTTTGATATGGAAGAGTATCAAAAAAAATGGGAGGAATTGAATGGTATACTTCCCCTTGAACAACCAACGGAGGTGCTTCCAATTGACCCATATCTCCTTGGAAAACCAATAGACCCAGATGAAAATGAATCGGGATGGAAAGATACAGTTCGTATGAATCCAGGTCAGGTAACGCGTATTTGGGTAAGATTTGCGCCACAAGACACTCCAAATTGCCAGGTATCTCCAGGAAAAAATTATTATCCCTTTGATCCAAGTAGTGGGCCGGGATATGTTTGGCATTGCCATATCATTGATCATGAAGATAATGAAATGATGAGACCCTATATCGTTGAAAAATAAAGTAGTAATATATTTTAAAGCTGACTTATACGGAGTGCATACACCTCCAGTAAGTCAGTTTTTTTAGCATTAAGAATTCCAGGGCTGTTGTTTTGATTGGATAGTAATGTTTGGTTTCTGTAAGGCTTCCTGCATTAAAAGCCAGAAATAGGTATCTTGACAACCCTCCGCAAAGGAGTAGAAGTCCTTATCGGTTAGGATATAATTTTGCATTCCGATTAAGCAGTTTGCTATTGCAATCTCATCATCTGTTAGTCTGGCATGAACAAGGGGATTTGTATAAAGGCATTCATTCCCCAGATTCACAGAATAGGTAGTAAGTGTATTAATATCTTCTGTTACCTGAAAGTTTTGAAGTATTGGTTGATTATCGGAAGTTAAGGAACGGACCGTGAGATCATCCATTTCACCACGAATTCCTTGAATATTAAGGTGACGTGTGCGAATTTTGGAACGGTACTGTATGTCCGAGGCAAAATCGTAGTATGCCACTTTACCATTTGCAAATTCAAAAGTATAACGAGCTCTGTTTGCAGTAACTACATCGCCATTTGTTTTAATTCCGATTCTGGAATCGGTTACGGTTACCGGAAACTGATAATTCTTTCCATAAATCTTAGCAGTTTCGAAGTTCACTCCAAGTAATTTGCGGATAAGACTTACCCCATGATAATCGTGTGCCCAGGAAATTGAGAGGTTTGTAAGATCTCCTAGAATCCCTTGGGATAAAGCCTTAAGCTTTGCCTGATAGAGAGGGTGCAGAAAATATTGTTCCGCCACTTGGATTTTTGCATTAAATTCCTGTGATTTCTGCCATAACGTTAATAAATCCTCATACATAACCGCAGGAGGGGTTTCAACGAGCATCGGCATCCCCAGAGTCATTAATTCGTGCATCATTGCAGGAATGGCTTCTCGACCAATTGCAATGATAACAAAATCTGGTTTGGTTGCGAGGCAGTCGTTTAGAGATAAAGCAACCGGAATAGAATATGTATTCGAGAAGGCAGTCGCTTTCTCTTGATTACGAAAAAGAACTGAGGTAACTTCAAAATCTTCCGGTAAAGCTAGTCCAACCCTTAAATATGCCATGGCGCGGTACCCATTACCAATAATTGCAAATCTGATTTTACTCATAAAACCTCCATTTAATCAATTCGTATAGTAGAGATACTTACATCACTTGCTAATTTTATATTTTATGTTTATAGTAATACAAATACCTGCTATTATCAATATTTAAATGTCTAAGTATATTACGGAACGATATCACACTTTGTCTTACAATAAAATTGTTAGCCAGAGTATTATATAAGCGGACTTAAATAGATTGTTTTAGAAAGTGTACTGAGCGAAATATTTCGTAAAAATAATACAGAAAAGTAGAATATTCGGAGAAATCAACACAAAAGAAAATTACTGTATTTTGGTAAATTAGGTTTACAGAAATAAGTATTGGGGGTAGAATTAAGAATAACCTTTTCGTATTATAAAAACTAGGAGGCCGAAGATGCTGGGAGAAAAACGATTTGCTGTATTAATTGATGCGGATAATGTATCTGCAAAATATATCAAATATATCTTAGATGAGATATCAAATTATGGAGTAGCAACTTATAAGCGTATTTATGGTGATTGGACGAAACCCAGTGCTGGTTCTTGGAAGGATGTACTATTAGAAAACTCTGTAACACCTGTGCAGCAGTACGGCTATACGGTTGGTAAAAATGCAACCGATTCCGCTATGATTATTGATGCGATGGACATTCTCTATTCAGGAAATGTGGAAGGTTTCTGTATTGTATCTAGTGATAGTGATTTCACAAAACTGGCATCCAGACTTCGTGAGTCAGGAATGATGATCGTAGGAATGGGTGAGAGAAAGACACCAAAGCCTTTCATTGCAGCCTGCAATCAGTTTAAATATCTTGATGTACTAGCTGAAACCGAAAAGAAGAGTATGGAGCTTGAAGAAAATAATATAAAAAATAATTTAATTCCAGATAAAAATGGTAAGATTGAACCGAAGAAAGAGAAAGACATTGAGATAGAGAATAGTAATAAAGTTGTTAAGAATGCTGGCGTATCCGAAACGACAATCGACGGTGGAAAGAATATGACGGATATCAGTGTTATCAAATCGGCAATCTTAAAGATGATGAACGAAGTGGATGAAGAAGATCAAAAGATGAACATGGGTGAACTCGGAAGCAGACTAGTAAAACGATATCCTGATTTCGACGTTAGAAATTATGGTGATACAAAATTATCTAAATTTTTGAAGAAATTCGATTTTCTTGAAATTAATACGAACGGGAAAGGTGGAAGCTCTATGTGGGTTTCTTTAAAACCTAATGTTGAGCAAAAACCAGACGTAAAAGCCCAAGAAACATCGATAGCACCAGTGAAGAGAAAGCGAATATATAAGAAGAGGGGCTAGTTTTCGTTTGAAAGCTTAGATTTTTTTCTTAAAAGCATAGATCTATTTTGTTTAGGAGTACACATGAAACAACTAATTATCAGTAATATTCCAATCGAACTTGAAAAGAAGAGAATTAAGAATATGTATCTTAGAATTCTTCCTCCGGATGGGAGGGTTCATATCTCAGCACCTGTAAAGATGAGTGAGGAAGAGATAAAGCGATTTGTCACGTCAAAGCTTGATTGGATTGAATTACAACAAAGAAAGATTGGGGAGAGACATACCCATCAGAAACTGGAATTTGTGTCAGGGGATGAAATCTATGTTTGGGGCATAAAATTCAATTTGATTATAACTGAAACAAATACACGACAGACAATTGGCTTTGAAGGTGAAAATTTAATCCTGTATGTGAAGAAAGGCAGCACAACTGAACAAAAATCCCGATTTATGGAGGGTTGGTATAAGAAGGCTTTACAACAAGAAATTCCTACCTTAATATCAAAGTGGGAGAGCATCATTGGTGTAATGTCAAACAGTTGGAATATTCGAGATATGAAGACCCGTTGGGGAGTCTGCAATATCCGAAGTAAGAATATTTGCTTAAATCTACAATTGGCCAAAAAGCCTCCAAAATGTCTGGAGTATGTCGTTGTACATGAACTGGTTCATCTTTTGGAACGGAGCCATAATAGCGTATTCAAAGGTTATATGGACCAATTTCTGCCACAATGGAGAACAATCAAAAAAGAATTAAACGGAATGGAATAATAAATAGGGGCTGTTGCATTTTATTGCAACAGTCTTTTTGCTCTGTTTCATCATCATTCATTTGAAGTGCATTTAATCTGAATTAAATCTTCATCTGCGATTTTCTTTCATACATATCTTTATCAGCTCGTTTTACAGTGTCATAAATATTCTTATCTACAGATCTTTCATAAAAAGCATACCCAACGGATACTTCAAAAGTATAAGGAGTATCCTCATTCGCTTTTTTACATTCGAGTAAGAAAGTATTTAGTATTGCTTCAATATTCTCTTTCGTAAGGTCATAATCAATACAAACAAATTCATCACCACCGATTCGGTAAACCCGGCGACCAAAGGCCTTTAATAAGCATTGGCTACAAAGAATAATTACTTCATCACCAGCATGATGTCCGTAAGTATCATTAACTTGCTTCATATAATTTACATCGGCTAAGAAGATTACTATATTACGTTCCAGATCGATATGTTCTAAATCCTTTTCATAGGAGACACGACTTCTGCAGTTCGTCAAAGGATCTCTGGTTGCAAGCATCTTATAAAATTTAGCTGTTTCACTAAGTTTAATTACCTCTACGACCTTTCTTAAAGTACTCCAGAAAAATAAAGTGTCAAAAATTAAAAATCCTATCTGAAAGAATTCACCAGAAATCGTTTCGGTCTGAAAATTAAAGGTAATTAATTCTACAAATCCAAAAGCAAATAATATGCCCAAAGAAAGGGTAAGAATCTTAATCCGAGTATTCTTATAATGGTACAACTCCAGACATAGTGTGGAAAAAATAATACTAAGGATAATAAATAATTCTATATGCAGGAAGAGTAAGCTTTCATGGAAATCGACAATATTAAAAGTTTGCAAGAATATCAATAGAAAAGCATTACCGATGAAAAAATAAATAGCGCTTGTAATAACTCGCTTATAATGATAATTGTCTATCGATGCGATAAAAAACAGAAGGGGAATAGGGAATGTCATTAAGGAGAGATAGTTAAGTGCTGAAATAGTAAATGCATTACTTAAAAAAATCTGCGTTAAATTACTTTCCATTATCATCCAAATAGATGCCAGAATAGAAAACCAACCAAGATACAAAATAGACTTATTGGCAATCAATAACTTCTTTAAAAAGTAATAGACAATAACTAAAAAGAAACCACTAATTAAAATGAGTATGGAAATTACGAAGCTCACTCCAAAGGTTTGTATATTATGGAGCAGAATGGAAGCTTTTGTTCCTAATTGAACGTCGTTAATTATACCTGCATATTCCTCATATTCAGAACTAAACTTTAGTATTATATTCTTACCCTCTGCATCCGTTGGCAGTGGTATGATGTCCCAAGTACGTCCTTTCGGAATATTGAATAAATGGTTGTCGGATTGGTTGATTCTTGAATAAATTATCTCATTATCAATATATGCCGTAATATTTTGATGTGTTGTAAGGATACCCAGGGTGGAACGATGGCGGAGTTGCGGCAGTTGATGACTGATAATAACGGTTTTCTCCTTTCCAGCACTTAGTTTGATGGGAAGATCGATAATTTGTATTGAACCACTTTTATTCATGTACGACCAGTCTTTATCCATTAGATATAAAGGTTCGTTGCTAAAGGAAAGATTTTCATGCCGCTTGAAACTCATGAAAGCTACTATAATAATTTCTATCATAATTAAGGTGTAAAATAAATACATACTTATCTTTTCGTGTTTGGGATTCATATAATAACCTCATTTCAAAAGTGAGAGAAAAGCATTCGTATTTTAGATGAATAAGCTTTCGCTATATTTTTATTAATAAATCGATATCAGAACCAAGCCTTCCAAAGGAGAGTAACTGCCTTATTTATTTCACACTCAGGCATTGCAGCAAAGCCTAACAAAATGGTTGGTACATCATTCATCGAAGCTTTATCAAAATAATATTTTGATATTCCATAAACCTTAATACCTTGTATAAGTGCAGAAGTAATTAATTCCTTTTCAGACATTCCATTCGGTACGTGAAGTAGCAGATGTAGACCTGCATCGGAACCTAGAACTTCTATATTACAATTTAATTCCGTAATTGCTTTAACAAGAGTATCTCGTTTTTTCTTATAAATATTTCGCATTTTATTTAGGTGTCTTTCAAAATATCCCTCTTCAATAAAGCGGCACAACACCTTCTGATCGATCATTGGTACAGGGCAGAGTATATAAGATAGTTTTTCATTATATTTGTTCATTAGCTGGGTTGGTAATACCATATAACTTACACGAATGGTCGGTGAGAGGGACTTGGAAAGAGAACCCATATAAATTACCTTATCGTTAGTATCGAGCCCTTGTAGCGCTGGAATGGGCTTACCACTGTATTTGAATTCACTGTCATAATCATCTTCAATCAGATATCTTCCCGAAGATTCATTTGCCCAATTGAGTAATTGCATCCTGCGGTTAATCGGCATAATTTCGCCGGAGGGAAACTGGTGAGCAGGAGTAATGCAAAGAACATTGGCATTACTTTTATTTATCTCCTCGGGGATCATACCATTCTGGTCTATTTTTATTGAACCAAAGGCAGCTCGGTTTCCAATAAACAACTGATTTAACTTCTCATAACCTGGGTTCTCAATACCATAGATGCTTTCCTTATCAAAAAGCTGAATAAGGGATTGAAATAAGAACTCGGTACCCGAGCTTATAATTATTTGACTGTCCTTACAATTCACACCACGGGATTGGTGCAGATACCTTGCAATCGCAGATCTTAAGCGTGAATATCCTAAGCCATCACTTAACTTAAGAAGCTCTGAATCATATTCGTTAATGACTTCTTTCATAAGCTTACGCCAAACACCAAAAGGGAAAGTGGGAAGATCAACTCCGTTATAGGAAAAATCATAAGTCACGGAAGATTGTTCTATTTTATTTTGTAGAAGGTCATTATGTTTTTGCACCTGGATTCTTTGAAGATGGTCTATTTTGCATACAAAGAACCCCTTTTTCTCAATTGAGAGAATATAGCCTTCTTCGATCAATTGATCATAGGCAGCCTGAATTGTATTCTGACTAATTCCAAGATAGGAAGAAAGCTTCCGTTTGGAGGGGAGCTTTGTATCAAAGGAAATTCGTCCGGTTTGAATTTCAGTTTTTATAAAGGTATATAGTTGTTGATAAATTGGTATTTTGCTATCTGTTTGTAGCGGGAAGGTTAACATTTCCATTCTTTGCTATCACCTTTCATGAACTACACTTTATAATCAATATTCTGCACATTAAGTCATTATATTTATCCAAGGAACAAAAAAGGATTATTTGCAGAACTGATACCATTAAGTTTGTCGTTACTGATACTTATAACAATATCAGATCGGTACTATAATAAATCAAGTTTTAGAAAACGTCAAGTGAAATAAATAAACTGCTCGAGTTTCTATGAATTACATTAATATTTTTAAATCATTATTATATTTAAAATAAAATTAAGGGAGCGATATTACGATGAATCAACGATATGAATTAAATAAGAATCTAGCTCAAATGCTAAAGGGCGGTGTCATTATGGACGTTACAACACCGGAACAGGCAAGAATTGCTGAGGCGGCAGGAGCATGTGCAGTTATGGCATTGGAGCGAATTCCAGCTGATATCCGTGCGGCTGGTGGTGTATCGAGAATGAGTGATCCGAAGATGATAAAAAGTATTCAAGAGGCAGTGTCCATACCGGTTATGGCGAAAGTGCGAATCGGACATTTTACAGAGGCACAGATCTTAGAGGCTATTGAGATTGATTATATCGATGAAAGTGAAGTGCTCTCACCTGCTGATGATACGTATCACATTGATAAAACGAAATATAATGTACCTTTCGTATGTGGGGCTAAGGATTTGGGAGAGGCTTTACGACGAATAAAGGAAGGCGCTTCCATGATACGCACGAAGGGTGAACCTGGTACCGGTGATGTGGTTCAGGCAGTACGTCACTTAAGACTTATTACACAGCAGATTCGACAACTTCAGAATATGAGAGAGGATGAACTTTTCCATGAGGCAAAAGAACTAGAAGTTTCATATGATTTGGTTAGCTACGTACATGCAAATGGAAAGCTGCCTGTGGTTAACTTTGCAGCCGGTGGTGTTGCAACTCCTGCCGATGCAGCATTGTTGATGCAATTAGGTGCGGAAGGTGTATTTGTTGGTTCCGGAATATTTAAGTCCGGTAATCCAGCCAAACGTGCGCAGGCGATTGTTAAGGCGGTTACGAATTACAATGATCCTAAGGTTCTTGCTGAATTATCAGAGGATCTGGGGGAAGCGATGGTTGGAATTAATGAGCAGGAGATTGAGCTTTTAATGGCACAGAGAGGAATATAAGTAATTTATTGCTCAGAATTGGAAGGTTTATATGAAACGAGTAGGAATTTTGGCTGTGCAAGGTGCATTTGCCGAACATAAGATAGTAATCGAACAACTTGGTGCCGAGGCTTTTGAAATTAGACAGAAAGCTGATTTGACGGAACAGGGAGCAGACGCAATCATACTTCCCGGTGGTGAAAGTACGGTTATAGGTAAGCTACTAAAAGAACTTGATATGTTCGATAAATTACAACGAATGATACTTGAGGGTATACCGTTGATGGGAACCTGCGCTGGGTTGATCCTGTTAGCGAAGGAGATATCGAATGATGACAGTAGATATCTTGGGACAATGGATATAACGGCGAAGAGAAACGCATACGGGAGACAGCTAGGGAGCTTTCATACAAAAGGGATGTTTAAAGGGATTGGTGAAATACCGATGACTTTTATCCGAGCACCCTATATTGAAAGCGTTGCAGATCAGGAAGGAGTTGAGGTCCTAGCAAAAGTAGATGGCAATATTGTGGCCGCAAGACAGAAAAATATGTTGGTCACAGCATTTCATCCAGAGCTTTCACAGGATCTGAGAGTACATCAATTTTTCTTGGAACAGATTTGATATTGAATTATATAAAAGGGGCAATTTACTTGCCCCTTTGCCTAAAGATTTGTCCTGTAAATTGAAGGTATAATTATTACCGTTTGTTATGTAATTATTTACCAACTCATAGTATGCTTTTCCGGTGTATTTACTCAAAGATTTGACAGAACTTCTCAATTGTAAGAATGCGAATCAAAATTATGAGATTTTTATAATAAATTATTTCCCATCTTCAAGTGATTCTAATATTTGACTTACTCTTTTATTTAGGCGATTTTCAATATAATCATGTTCTTCATCATTAACAATAAAAAAGTTTGCATAATAGTTAGTATCAATGCTACCGCCTATATCTCCATAATATTTTATACCATCTATCAATACAACATAATTGTTTTGCCACACTGTAAATCCAAGTAATTTGTTAGGATGCTCATTAAAACCAAGAAATTTGCAAGTTTTCCCTTGTTCTCTTAAATACCTAATTAATCCGATAATCAGATCCTCAGTTGAATTCTTAAAATACTTATCCGGTACGATAAATTCTAATTTATTTTTAGATATCATTATACCCCTCCCATTCTAATTCACTTTAGATAATGTTTGTGTCATTGCTCCAAAAGTCCTCAAAATGCCCAAATACTATTGTACAAAGACAGTATTAAATGCTTCATTTTTACCATCTATTGTAACTTGAATTGTGTCAAATGTGGAATTAGAATTAATCTTATATACGTAATCCTGTGGTTGATTCAATTGCTCTGTCTCAAAAAGGATTGTTAATATATTATTTTTAATAGAATAAGACATTGTCTGTATTCCTTTTTTAACACCACGATATATGATTAATTGTTTTTTTGAACTACTGATCTCATATATTCCTTGTTCTGTTTTACTATTCATGGTTTCAATGGTTTTGTTTGACATTTTATAAGGTTCAACCGGTTCGTTATCATTTTTACATCCTGATAAAACCAGTAAAAACGCTACAAGTATAAGTATCTTTCTATGCATATAATATTCCTCCTGATATTCATTTACTTCGTTGTTTGGAACTGTTGCGACTCTTTATACAAAGATTTCTAATCATCGTTTTTAAGTACATTTAATTTTTCGCATAAAAGGATCTTTAACAAGATTAGCAATACTAAACCAATTCCTATTATAAAGGATGATAACTATTTATTATTTTCTTATACATATTATACTCGTATTATAAGACAATTGCTTTTAAAATACTATTAAAATTTTACAATATATGTTAAGCGAGTAGTTGATTGTATTTACTTGAGAACATTACCAACATTCAATTGTGTCTAATAAAAGCAATCGATAAATTTACTATAAATGACAAGTAGCAGTATTATATTTGGAATAATTTACATTTTTTATTGCAATCACTCACGAAACATGGTATCTTATAAAAAGTAAGCATAAATTAACAAAACAAAATAGTAAAATCATAATTATTAAAAAAGGAGGTCACGCGATGAGATTTTTCATATTTCAAAATCATCAAAAACAAAATAATGTTAGCATGACCAGCCGTTGTTTGATAAGTAGTAATTAAGTATCATAGTTATGAACATACTTAAGCCGCAGGTGATGCTATACCTGTGGCTTTTATTAAATAGTCGTGTGATTTGTTGAATCACATTGTATTAACAAGGCGCAGAGTAAAAATATTCTGTGCTTTTTTTATTGTAATTCAAGAAAGGAAGGTATTATGAAAATCCCTATCAAAAAATATATAAAACTGTTATCAAAATATCTAAGCAATAGCAAAGGGCTGATTCTCGTATTGGCTCTGATTATGGGAGCAAGCATTATAATTCAATTGATTAATCCTCAAATCGTTAGCTATTTCATTGACGGTATCGGGGCGAGGAAGCCGATTAAGGCACTTGTTATGGCGGCTGTTATATTTATATTAGCAGCCTTTGGGCAACAAGTTTTAGCTATAGGGTCCACCTACTTAAGTCAAAATATTGGTTGGAGTGCTACGAATAAATTAAGACTTGATTTGGTGAAGCATTGCCTTGGTCTTGATATGACATATTTTAAAGAACATCAGTCAGGTGAAATTGTAGAGAGAATCGATGGAGATGTTACGGCTTTATTCAACTTCTTTTCTAAGCTTTTGGTAAGTCTCATTAATAATGTTCTTCTTATGGCTGGCATTATTGTTCTTCTGGCAGTTGAAAATATAACCGTTGGATTGGCTTTTGCAACATTTTTAGCAGTTTCCTTAGTTATAATCTTTCGAACGCAAGGGAAAGCAGTGGGCAATTTTCAAAATAATCGTGAGAATACAGCAATGTTTTATGGGTTTCTGGGTGAACATATTGGAAGTACGGAAGACATTCGAGCAAATGGAGCCGGTCAGTATGTAATGAATCGTTTTTATACATTACTACAAAAATGGCTTCCGATTAATTTAAAAGCTCATCTTTCGGGATATCGAATTTGGATTACCTTAGAAGGAATCTTTGGCATCGGAAATGTGATGATTTTTGCATTAGGTGGATATCTTTGGTATACCAATAAGATTACCATTGGCACGGTCTACCTTATGATTAATTATATTCAGCTTTTAGAAAGACCTTTGGAACAGTTAAGAGAGCAGCTTCAAGATATTCAGAAAGCTTCTGCTAGTATTATTCGAATTGATGAAATGTTACAATTGAAGTCCAAGCTCATTGAGGAAGAGAAGGTTACGATGGAAGATAATGCTGGATCACTTCGGGTGCAGAATGTATTCTTTGAATATGAGGAGAATATTCCAGTGCTTAAGGATATTTCATTTGAACTATCGCATGGTAAAAAACTTGGGATACTTGGACATACAGGCTGTGGTAAGATACCTTGGCACGATTGATTGTTCGATTTTATGATCCACTGTCAGGTGGCATTTATATCAATCATACTTCCCTGAAAGCGATACCACAGAATGAATTGAGAAATAAGATTGCTTATGTTACGCAGGATGTTCAACTATTTAATGCTAGTGTAAGAGATAATATCACATTTTTTAACAATGAGATTGAGGATTCGGTAATTATTAAAACAATTTATGATATGGGACTTGGAGATTGGTTTGAAAATCTTAACGATGGGTTGAATACATTAATTCAACCGGGGGGTGGCATGTCCTCCGGGGAAGCGCAGCTTCTTACCTTGGTTCGAGTGTTTTTGAAAAACCCTCAGTTGGTTATTCTAGATGAAGCATCCTCTCGCCTGGATCCGGTCACTGAAAAGCTGGTGGATAGTGCATTTGTAAAGCTGATGGAAGGACGTTCTTGTATTATAATAGCTCATAGGTTGGGAACGGTACAAAAAGCTGATGATATATTAATTATGGAACAGGGTTCTATTCTGGAATATGGTGAAAGAGAAAAGCTTATAAAAGATAAACAATCTAAATTCAATGAGTTATTAAGTTATGGAATAGAGGAGGTACTTGTATAGTGGATACTACTCTGAAAAGCAAAGAAACTAAGAAAGAAATTAAGAAAGAAACTAAGAAAGAAACTAAGAAAGAAACTAAGAAAGAAATTAAGAAGGAAATTAAGAAAGAAACTAGGAAAGGAACTAAAAAAGAAACTAATAAACAAACTAAAAAAGAAACTAAGAAAGAAATTATGAAAGAAGTTAAAATAGAAGGTAAGGAGAGAGATAAGGAGGAAAAAATATATGTTCTTTCTCTTTTTTGGAAAATGATGACGTATAAACCTGGTTTATACTTGATTAACTGTATCTTATGGGCACTGATACACATAGAGCCACTGATTTTAGGCCTGATCTTCAAGCAATTTTTTAATATACTTAGTCATGGGGAAGAATTTAAACTAAATATGACCAGTATCATTATTTTGACCTTAGCATATGCGGTAGGACGTATGTTCAACATCTATTGGGGAGCCGGAGTTGATATCCGACATCGATTTACGATGAGTGCTTTACTGCGACAAAATATGTTTGAAAGGATACTAAAAAAACATGGAGCATGCTCTATTCCATGGTCTTCCGGCGAAGCACTGAATTGCTTTCGAGATGATGCAGAAACAATTGAGAATTCAATCAGCTGGACTCTGGATTTTATAGGAAATGTCGCATTCGTTATAGTTGCTATCCTTATCATGTTAAGCATTAATGTACGAATCACACTGTTGGTATTTACTCCGCTTGTGCTTGTTGTTGGCATCGTTCAGTTACTCAGTACGAAGCTTAAAAAATATAGGCAAGACGCAAGAGATGCCACAGGAATTGTAACCGGCGCTATGGGTGAAATCTTCGGAGCGGTTCAAGCAATTAAGATAGCAGGAGAAGAAGATCACGTCCTTCATTACCTGGAAGGATTAAATAATAAAAGACATAAGATGATGCTTAAGGATATCCTCCTTACGCAGACCTTACATTCCATATTTCATAATACCGTAAGTATTGGAACAGGATTTATTCTATTACTAGCCGCTAGTCTAATGCGAAATGGAAGTTTAACAATTGGTGATTTATCCTTATTCCTATATTATTTGAATTTTATCTCTGATTTTACGAGTTTTTTTGGTGGATTTATTGCAAATAATCGCCAAGCGAAGGTATCTTTTTCAAGAATTGCTAATTTAATGCAGACAAATAAGCCGGAAGAAGCAGTGAGACATAATCCAATGCCTCTATATGCTAGAAATTCGCATACTACCGAAGGATTAACCATACCCATGGAGTATAAGGAAAATTTAGAAGAGATTGAAGTAAGAGATCTTAGTTATCGTTATGCAACCTCTGGTAATGGAATTGAAGCGGTGAGTTTTTCCATGAAGAAAGGTTCGTTTACCGTTATCACCGGACGTATTGGCTCCGGTAAATCTACACTTTTGAAGTCAATCATCGGTTTGTTACCTGTCCAAAAAGGCGATGTCAAATGGAACGGACAAAAGATTGATAAACCGGAGGATTTCTTCGTAGCACCCCATTGTGCTTATACTCCCCAGATCCCTAATTTGGTAAGTGACAGTGTGAAAAATAACATTTTATTCGGATTAACAGAGAATTCCGCTAAACTTGATGCATCTATATATTCTGCTGTCTTAGAACAGGATATTAAGGAATTAGAAAACGGGATGGACACCATGATTGGACCGAAGGGGGTGAAACTCTCTGGAGGTCAGGTTCAGAGAGTTGCAGTAGCACGAATGTTTGCAAGAAATTCCGAATTGATGGTCTTTGATGATGTCTCTAGTGCTTTGGATGTTGAGACAGAGAATAAACTTTGGACGCGGTTATTTTCAAATCGACAAGCCACCTGCCTGGTAGTTTCTAATCGTAGAGAGGCCTTAAAACAGGCAAATCAAGTTATTGTTATGAAGGATGGAAGAGTTTATGCCAAAGGAAGTTTAGAGGAATTGCTAAAAAACTGCGACGAAATGCAGGCAATCTGGGGATAAACTGAAAGGAAAATCAAACGGAAGAGTTGGATAGCAATATAAATGGGAGAAAACCGGAAGCATAGAAACTATGTTATCCGGTTTTCTCTTGTTGAAACTAAAGATTGGCTATTTTAATATTAAAATTATTATTTAAACATTTGTGTTACTTAAAAATTAATGTTAAAGTGAATATTTTTTCGTCCTCGCATCACTTATAATACCGTTCCAATTCATTCCATAACCGAAGTTATAAGTAGCACCAACACTATCTGTGTACGGCTCAATGTCAAATGCAAGATCTTCACAATGTTTTTCTACCGTCTCCATATTCAATGGTAGCTGAACGGGTAGAAGTCCATTTGGCTGTGCGATACCGGTTATGATATCAAGAATGGCTTTTCTACTTACGCCAAAATCAACTAAAATTGCGTCTGCATATGGCTCCAATTCTGCCAAAACTGCAGGATTATGCATCGTTATACATGCAATCACAGGCTTATCACCCATCAGTTCTTTAGTTGTAATTACATTATCCAAATCTTGTTCATTGGAAGCATATGTAGTTTTACCATAATAACTTCGGTTAATAAATTCCTCACGCACATCACCACCAGCGATACTTTGCTTTCTTGCAGTGTTAGCGGTATAAGGACGATATTGAAGGCTAATTGGCATATATCCATTTCCGCCATCACTAAGATCCTGTGAGGAATAACCATCTGTATCAGGACTCTCAAGGAAGACAAGAGCAACATCTGCTTCTTCCGGTGTATCCACAGGAATAAAATATTCCTTGAGTAATTGATTTGATACGGGACTAATTGTCTTTGCCTCATCCATCCGACGGAAGAAGTTCTTCTTTGCCTTTATTTGTCGTTCCGGTACATAAACCTTTAATTTATTACAAGTGGTTGAACTTACTAAATCCTTTGGTTTCTCTTTCAGTGGCAGGCAATTGTTAGTATTCTTTAACATAACAATTGACATTAATTGTGCTTTGTAACCGGCTTTCTGAAAAGCCTCACAACCCACTAGCTTTACACTTTCCTCTGGATTAAGATAAGGATTTTCAAATAATCCAAGTTGGAAGATGTTACGTAACAAACGAACAGCCGATTCCTCCATACGTCCGCGCATGAAGTCTTGTCCATATGTTTCACAACCAATATTATATGCTTCTACAATTGGTTCTTTCTTATTATTCCCACCAAATTGGTCAATCCCATTTATGATTATCCGTAAATGCTGTTCCGCCTCAGTAAGGTTTTCGACTCCATAGCAGCGACTACCAAAGGAATCAATTGATTGATCAATCGCACCGGTAATACCCCAATCCGTACAGACAACGCCTTTATATCCATACTTTTCTCGAAGTAAATCATGTATGATATATTCGTTGTAGGAATTTCCGACATTATCTCCATTCTTATTATCCTGATTCCAAGAAACTGTGTAATAAGGCATAATCGCTGCGGTACTTTTCGTAGGACCGTCGAGGCTTAGTGCCCCTTTCGTAAAGGGTTTCATATGCAAATCAAAATTATCACCAGGATAAACTGCATATTTTCCAAATGGATAGTGGGCATCCCGTCCACTTTCTCCAGTGCCTCCGCCTGGCCAATGCTTTGCCATTGTAACCACACTGTCATTACCCCAGCCATCTGGTTTCCCTTTCGTAGTCTGCATCCCATCACAATATGCTTTCGTCATATCAATCGTCAAATCAATATGTGCTCCAAAGGTATCCGCATAACGCATCCATCTTGGCTCGGTTGCTAAGTCAATCTGAGGAGATAAGGCAGTTGAGATCCCAAGTGCACGATATTCCTTGGCCGCAATTTCTGCAAACTGACTACAAACCTCCGGAGAAAAAGTAGCAGACATTCCAATTCCTTCGGGCCATTTTGATACATCAGCACCAGCGCTTTTATATTCCACTCCGGAATCAGCCGCACCATGCCTTGGGTCGGAAGAAGTATTGATGGGTATTCCAAATGGGAGATTTTCTGCAAACCGTTGCATCTCATTATTCCATCTTGCTGCGACACTCGCATCCTGTAATTTCATAACCAAAACATGTCGGATATTATCAACACTTAGAAAAGTCTTCTGCTCATCAGACATTTCCCAGGGATGTTTACCGCTTTCCGGATAACTCACTCCATCATAATGTGCTTGAAATGGTCCTCCGGGCAACGATGGTATCATTTGATGGGAGGAATATAACATAAGGCCAGCTATTTGTTCAATTGTGAGTCTTTGGGCCAAATCCTTTGCTCTAGTATCTGCATCAAGGCGCCAATCTTCGAACGGTAGTAATGTCCCGGCTCTTGCTAAATCTTTAAATGCATAACCATCTGCTTCTATTATAGGAGCATTTGAAATTCCTAAAATCATACCATTATCATTTTCAACTATTGTGTAATTTTCATGTTCAATCTTTTTATATCCCATAGAATTCCTTTCTGGTTTATAACTTGATATGTATACAGTTGCTTGATGCAATAATTTTGATGAGGAAGAAATATCATCAGTTATAGAAACATCTTAATGTATATTTTACCAAGTATCAAGATGAAGTTTATTAATTATTATGATATAGATTTCACTATGAAAGGAGGAATGAAGGAAGTGGAGTAATGAATATATTTAGTTGAGTCCTAGGGTCTTTCGTATTGTTAAAGAGAAATTATTGATTTGACATTAATGTATATAATTTAGCAATTTATGATCATAATTTATTATTAATACTAGAACTTTTAAGAATTGGAAAGCATTATAATTATATTTTGAAATTGGATTATTGGTGATAATGCTTAATTAATTCTGTGAATTGTTGAGAAAAGGTTGCATCATTTGTTATTATGTGCTAAAATACATCCTTGTACTTAAGACATCATGAATTGCTAAAGAGATTGGTGCATTGATTGTCTTCGTATTTATAACTAAAAAAACTAGTTTGGTTACATGACAGGCATTTGAAAAGAGGACGATTATTATAGAAAATATAGCAGTAAAGCGTCGAGTTGACGTTTCATTAACGAATACGAATATTATAACATTTACAACAGTTTCAATTTTTCTACCATATATACTAACGGGAATTGTTCTTGCCTTTATGACTCTGTACATTCTCATTAATAAAAAGACACGCCAAATGATTTTCGTGCATAATGGTTCTAATATGCTGAAATTGCTAATTGCCTATGTTATTGTAATTCCATTTATTTATAAAAATTGGATTGGATTGATGGTTGGAATGGGTATGATTCTCGCAACCATCTTAGGATTGTTTATGAGAAGTATAATGACAATTCGATTGTATGAGAAGATATTAACCTTGATTTGTGTATTGAGTTTATCAAGCGCAGGTTATGCTATGATTGAAAAACTAATCAATATCGTATTTGATGGCAGACACAGCCACCGTATTGCAGCTGTATTTTCCCATCCAAATTATTTCGGAACGATTATAGGTACAGTATTGATAATCTGTGCATATAAAGTTCTTACCAATCAAGAACATAAATGGTTTTATTTTATGGTAGCTGGTATCAATGTAATTAGCATGTACTTATGTAAAAGTATGTTTGTATGGGTGGAGGTTTTTATTGGCATCGCAGTTCTCCTTGTAGTATTGAAAAAACATCGTTTGCTAGCTTTGTGGTTAACAGGAGCAGTAATAGGCGGATTTATGATCTTTGTCCTAGATTTTAGTATTATCCCACGCCTTTCCGATGTAAATGTTACAGTAAGGCTCCGTCAGCAGATTTGGCAGCTTGCGATTGAACAAATTAAGGCTTCCCCTTTGTTCGGACATGGATTTATGTCATTTAGTTATATTTATGACAGTACCTACCGTAACAGACAAATACCGCATGCTCATAATATTTATTTGGATATGTTACTTAATTTCGGTGTAGTTGGAACGGGTTTATTTTTATGGTATATATACAAGAATTATGTAACCTTAATTAAATTACGTTTTAAAGAAAAAAATTCGATGATTACATCGCTTATATTGGCAGTGTCTGTTGCAGCCTTGGTCCATGGTTTTACAGATCTAACACTTTTATGGATACAAACCTTTCCACTATTTATGATTATTCTATCGGGTTTCGGTGCAGAGGAGAAGGTGAAAAGTCATCAATTGAATTCAGATATATATTAGAAACATGTTTTTATTAAGTAAAGAGCCCCTCATAGACGAAATGAACTATGTCTATGGTGGACTCCTTTTTAAATTGACTAAATGAAAATAGGTTGCGGTATTTATACAGATAGCATATAATGGGATTTCTTACAGAACACTAAAGAAAGATAAAAGAAAGATAAATGAAAGATAAATGAAAGATAAAAGATGAAAGATAAAAGATGAATGATAAAAGAAAGAATGATAAAAGAAAGAACTCTATAGTAATAAGCAGAATACTAAGTAGAATTTGATATGGAAAAAGAGGTTTTTAATAATGAATAATAGTTTTCATGATTATAAATTAAGTGAAGAAATAACAGGAACCTTAAAAGGCTTGGAATTTGCTACCCCCACAGAGGTTCAGAGTAGAGTAATACCACTCGCGTTAGAGAAGAAGGATTTGATCGTGAAAGCGCAAACGGGAAGTGGTAAGACAGCTGCATATGGAATTCCAATCTGTGAAATGATTGATTGGTTAGAGAATAAACCACAAGCTTTAATTCTCACTCCAACAAGAGAACTTGCAGTTCAGGTGAAAGAAGATATTACAAACATCGGTAGGTTCAAGCGGATTAAAGCAACTGCAATCTATGGAAAGAGTCCATTTAATGCGCAAAAGGCTGAGTTGAAGCAAAAGAACCATGTCGTAGTTGGTACCCCGGGACGCATCATGGACCATATTGAGCGAGGTACTATAAACCTAAGTATGATTAATTTCCTTGTAATCGATGAAGCAGACAAGATGTTGAACATGGGATTTATCGAGCAAGTGGAGGTTATATTAAAAAAATTGCCGCAGGAACGCGTGACGATGTTATTTTCTGCAACTATGCCGGAAGCAATAAGACGGTTATCCTTGACTTATATGAATAATCCAACGACGGTGGATATCAACGAGACTGGTGTAACGACAGCACAGATTGAACATTCTGTATATAAAATAATAGAAGAAGATAAGATGAGTCTGCTCTCTGAAGTAACAACGCTTGAGAATCCGGATAGCTGTATTATATTTTGCAAGACGAAAGACCGTGTTGATATGGTGTGTAGTCGTCTTATAGCAAATGATTATCCCTGTGAAAAAATTCATGGTGGCATGGAACAGGATGATCGTCTAAAGGCAATGAATCATTTTAAACGAGGCAAATATCGTTATTTAATTGCTACGGATGTTGCTGCACGTGGAATTGATGTTGATAATATAACACTTGTCATTAATTATGACTTACCACTTGATAAGGAAAGCTATGTTCATCGTACCGGAAGAACTGGTAGGGCGGGACAACCTGGGAAAGCGATTACATTTGTTACGCCTTCAGAAGGTAGAAGATTAAAGGAAATCGAGGAATATATCGGTTTTAATATCCCCGTTAAGATAAGACCAACGTTGGAAGAAATTAAGAGTGGGAAAGAAGCCTTTGATGAGAAAATTAGTGCCAAACCAATCCTAAAAAAACAAAAAAGTGATGAATTAAATAAAGAGATTATGAAGCTACGTTTTAACGGTGGCAAGAAAAAGAAGCTTAGAGCTACTAATTTTGTTGGAGTTATTGCGAATATTGAAGGAGTAACAGCAGAAGACATTGGAATTATAACCATTATGGATACACTTACTTATATTGAAATACTTAACGGAAAAGGTCCATTGGTTTTAAAGACGATGAAGGAAACAACCATCTGCGGAAAGCAACTCAAGGTAACAAAGATGAATGAAAATTAATGTGATAATTTGTAATGTCTTGAGCCTAAGTAGTTTATTACCATTTGTGCGGATTCTTAGGAATCCGCATTTTATATTTTAGGGTACAAACTAATATTAAAAGTCAAAATCATCATTGGAGCCACCGCCAACGGAATATCACAAGCAAGAGAGGAGGAGGTGTAAAAACCTCTCCACTCTTTTACTTGAACATGTGTTTCATCTCGCTATCTATACCGCTTACTGCGCAAACTGGCTGATATAGATGTCTATTTCATAACATCCATATATTGTCGGATACTAATGTTGACATTTCATTTTAATATATTATTTCTTGGATTTCTTGTTAGTTAAGAACAAAGCTGGAATGAACAATACCAAGTTTAAGACTAAGGCTAACTTAAAACCATCATGGTAAGCAGTGGTCATGAGTGGAAGCGTAGGTTCATTACCATGGATTGAAAGGCTAACAACCGTTGCAAGTGTTGCAGAACCAAACGCGCTACCAATACTTTGCATGAGACGAGTTCCGATACTAACTTGCGCAATTTCTTGTTTGACCATACCGGTGTACGCATCCGTCATCATTGGAATTGTGAAACCACCGATACCCATACCGCGAACAAACAAAACAACACTCACAACAATTAGGGAAGATGCCTCATCGAAGAAGACAAATGGAATCGTTCCAACGACAGCTAAAGCCAAACTTACCAAAACGACATTACGCGCACCCAATTTATCAGTTAGCTTACCAACCAATGGGCGAGCAACTAACATACCGATACCTTGAGGAATTAAGATCAAGCCAACAATCAAAACTGAGAAGCCTTTAATGTTTTGGAAAAACAAAGGTAATAATAACATTGGACCGTTGGTGGCTATCCCTGCAAAGAACATGCCAACCATGACAGCACTAAAATTTTTTGACTTAAATAAGTGTAAAGGAAGAATTGCTTCTTCCTTTTTGATAGCTGCATAAATCATGTAGATGGCTAAAATTGTGACCCCAACAACAACATAACCAATAGTCGTGCTGTTGTTAAATGTAGCATTCTTCGCTGCTTTAGTGATCCCATAAATCAAGGTGGCTGAACTAGCGCCTAATAAAATGATACCTATGAAGTCGAATTTAGCTTTAATGTTAGCTGGCGTGAAGTTAGGCAATTTCAAAATAATTAAAGAGATGGCAAGAATACCAATTGGAACGTTGACAAAGAAAATGTAACGCCATGACAAGAACTGGACAATCACGGCCCCAATAACTGGTCCAAGTATTGGACCCAAGATAATTGGGATACCAACTGTCGACATCACACGTCCCATCCGCTCTCTTCCTGCAACTTCAATAGCCAAAGTAGTCACTAATGTCATAATAAAGCCGGTACTGAAACCTTGAACAATTCGAAAAATAATCATTGAATTGATACTCCAGCTAAGTCCCGAAGCTATCGAAGCAACCAAGAATAATACATTGGCGCCAATCATTAACCATTTACCGTTGAAACGTTGAACGGCCCAACCAACAAGCGGCACTGAAATTGCCATGGCTAACACATAACCCGTAATTACCCATTGAATCAAATCAAGTCCGGTACTGAAATCCTTACTCAAGTGATTGATGGCAATGTTGACCATTGTTGAATCAAGTATTGGCATAATCGCCCCAAACACTAAAATCCAAGCAATGCTCATAATGCTCTTTGGAATTGGCTCAAGTTTTAGAGCATTTTCATTCTTTCTCATCATAAATAAATCCTCCTCATAATGTGGCGTTTTGTTCATTGCTTTTTCACTTTACAAAACGCTGCCTTTCGTTTATAGTGAGAGCATAATCTACAACGTTACGTTCGAGTCAAGGGTTTTCTGAAAAATATTTGAAAATATTTTATCGACCTATTGATCAGATAGAAAGAGGAATGAAAAGTGAAAAGTGTAAATGAAGTGAGCAAGCTCTCCGGCGTAAGCCGCCGCGCCTTGCAATATTATGATGAAATCGGGTTATTGCCGCCCAGCGCAGTAAAAGAATCGGGCTACCGCCAATATGACGATGAGAGCTTGCGCCGCTTATGGAGCATTTTATTTTATAAGGAGCTTGGCATTTCCCTTGACGACATACGGCTGATACTTGAAAACCCAAAGGAAATGGAAAAGCAGTTAATGCGGCAACATAAACAAATTCTTTTGGAAAAACAATCCCAATTGCAAAAAATGATACTGTCAGTTGACCGTATCTTGAATGATCAGTTTGATATTTCAATGCTTAGGGATTTTGATAAAAATCGTATTGAAACGCTAAAGAAAACATATGCAAATGAAATCCGAGTGGTAATGGAAAGTGCCTTTTTTCTTCCATTAGTGAAAAGCGGCATATTCCCGGGCGGCGTATCTATTGTTAAAAACGCCTCGAACATAATGAACTTGGATTTTGGCAAGATCATTACTCGCTGCAGGGAGGTCATACAAAAGTTTTACGAAGCCATGCAGTATGGCCCGGACAGCCTAGAGGCAAAAGAAGCAGTTGTTTCTTATAAGGAATTAATAAATATATGGATTCCGACCGACGATAAAACTTTCTGCAAAATCGGACAGGCGTATTTGAAGTATAAAGAAGATTTGGACAAAAAGATGCCGGGACTTGCGGAATTTGTATACGTAGCTATTAAGAACCGGTATTAACATTTCACAGAAACGAATATTGAACAAAAAAGTTGCAATTGTAACATTAATCCATTATAATGTGAACTACGAATTACTAGGAATTTAGGTGGATATTATTTATTATCCTTAATTATATTTACTGAGGAAAGCCATAAGATCGTCTTTGCCAACATAGGTATCCTTACGGAGGTCACTTTGAAAAAAATTCACATTAATCTAATGAAATGTACAAGAGTATTAGAAATTATTATTAGTATAACAATTATTATTGCAATCGGTATCTCAATGATCACACTAGTAAATGGAATTAAAGTACTGTATCTTGATCCATATGAAAAGGATGCTTTTCAGAATTTCTTGGGGATTGCTTTTAATATTCTAATCGGTGTTGAATTTTTAAAAATGATTTTTAAAAATAATCTAAGTACGATTGTTGAAGTTTTGTTTTTCGCAATAGCCAGACAGCTTATTGTAGAGCATACTACTGTTATTGAGAATTGTATTGGAATAATATCAATTGCCATTTTATTTGTAATTAGAAAGTATCTATTTATTCCGGAATTCGATAAGGACATTAAATAAATGTAGAATATTCAAAAACCCAAGTAAGGATGTACCATCATCACCTTCTTGGGTTTTTCTTTATGTATAGAATTCCTTGAATATTTATTTATCATAGTAATTTAAGTTATTACAACCTACATCGAACGATTCTGTGCTAGGTTTAGGCGTTTGTATAACCCCTCCTGTTGCATTAATTCTTCATGGGAGCCACTCTGAACAATTCTTCCTTCTTCTAGAACCAGTATAAGGTCAGCATTCTGAATTGTAGATAGTCGGTGTGCAATTGCAACAATTGTTCTGGTTCCGGCCAAATCTGAAATCGCCTTTTGAATTTCACGTTCCGTCTCTACGTCAACAGATGCGGTAGCTTCATCCAGAATAATGATTGGAGCTTTTCTAAGGATTGCTCTGGCAATCGCAATTCTTTGCTTCTGTCCACCGGACAAACGCATTCCACGTTCTCCAACCTTAGTGTCATATTGGTTTGGCATATCCATAATATTATTATGGATTCGGGCTGCTTTTGCAGCCGAGATAATCTCATCCCGATCGGCTTTAGGATCTGCATAACCGATATTATCCGCTATTGTACCATTAAAGAGGAAGGTATCTTGAAGTACTGGAGCAATATTTTCGCGAAGGCTTTGTAGCGTAGCTTTCTTAATGTTTTCACCATCAATTAATACGTTACCGCTCGTAGGGTCATAAAAGCGCGAGATTAATTGAGTCAGTGTGGTCTTTCCAACACCAGTAGGACCTACAAGAGCAATCATTTGCCCTGGCTTACAGGAGAAGTTGATGTCTCTAAGAACAGGTACTTCTTCTTCGTATTGAAAGTTAACATTATTAAAGGTGATACTACCCTCAACATGAGTTAATTCTTTAGCATCAGCGGTATTTTCAATATCATTTGGAGTGTCAAGAATCATCATAACGCGTTCTGCTCCAGCATAGGCTTGCTGTACTTCCTCTAGGATTCTAGCAAGCCCTGAGATTGGTGCATAGAAGAGGGACAGGTATAATAGGAAAGCTACAATATCAGATACGGATAATTCTCCTCCAAAAGCCAACATACCTCCAACCCCTACAACAATTACAGTACCTGCTGAGGAGAGAAATTCAACACCGGGATGGAAAGCTGCACTTAAATTTAAGGCGTGTAGAATAGCCTTTGTATAAGCATTCGCTCCTTTCGTGACCTGCTGCATCTCATAATTTTCTTGACCAAAAGCTTGAATCTCATGAATTCCGGAGAAATTATCTTGGAGTTTTGAATTTAAATCAGCTAAGGCTCTTTGTGATATACGAAAGTTCGGACGAATCTTTGTGGAGAATACCCAGCCGGACAATAAAATAAGTGGGATAGGAATACATGTCAATAAAGCAAGTTTTACATTAATACTAAGTAATATTATCATTACACCAATTACAGTTACAATATTGGTAACCATATCTGGAATGATATGAGCATATAAAAGTTCAAAGGTTGCAGTATCATTTACCACGCGACTCATTAAATCACCTGTTTGTTTATCATGGAAGAAGCTCATAGAAAAATCTTGAATTTTACTATATACTCGAACACGGATGTCTTCAACAAGATTCCAAGCTGCTTTATGAGCTAGATAATTACTCAAATATCGAAATATGATTCGAAGCAGATATAAACCAACTAAGATTGCCGTTAATTGATATATTTGATACGAAGAATTATCGGTCTTCCCTTTTTCTACCAATGCTGTCATAGATGAGAGTATCTTTGGTGCTGCCAGGTTAATTAAGGTCAATGCGAATGTGGATATAATCGCAATTACATATAAAGCTTTATACCGTATTGCCTCTCTCCCCAATCTCCATAAAAGTTTCATTTGTTAGTATACCTCCTAGTTCTTGGGGAGGAGTAAACCTCCCCAATTCTTTTGAGAGAATTTGATCTCCCTAATTTATGTTGAAATTATTTTTCTGTTTATAAGGAGAATTTCCTCATTAAAGTAGTTCTAATTACCATCAAAACATTTTACTATATATTTTTCTATTTGTCTTTCCTTCGTTATATTTTAGCAAAAAAAGAAAAATAGTAAATAGATAATCAAGTAATAATTTTGTCATATATGATACTCAGAGAAAATGCATCCATTTTTGTATATTTCATTCCATATCACACATACTAATTGCAAACTTAAAAGGTGGTGATGCTATGAAAAGGAGTAATATATTACCCCCGACTGCAAAGCGGGTATTTTTAAAAACGGACCCATTAATTAACGCAGAAATAAGAAACCAGACCATCCGTAATCTTAATATATTTAAGAATTGCAATGAAGCAGAGATTACAGAACGCATTCGTGCCTTAGAGCTTGAATGGGATACGGAGCGGGTATTGGAGGTAAATGCGTCGTTACTGATGTTGGTTAGCTCTTATCTCGGGGTTAAAACCAGTAGAATATGGTTCCTATTGACAGGTGCGGTAGGTGTTTTCATGTTACAGCATGCGCTTCAAGGCTGGTGTCCTCTACTTCCCTTAATTCGTAAATGGGGTGTTCGAACCGCAGATGAAATTCAAGCGGAAAAATCAGCCTTAAAAGGGATGAGGGGAGATTTTAAAGGAGAATTTTCTACAGTCGTAGACGCATTAAATATGGCAGAGAAACAATAAATTCTGTAATATTAAGAAAAGGAACGTATGACTATGTATCGAATCAAGAAATTATTTCACCCTGAGATGTTTCAGGGTAAATACAAGAAGAAACATTATTTTGAAGGCTGGTATTATAAAATCATCGATAGTAAGTCGGAGCATGCCTTCGCCATAATTCCGGGATTATCTATCGGAGAATGGGATACCCATGCGTTTATTCAAGTATTGGATACGGATAATAAAGTAAGTTATTTTCGTTTTGATATCTGTGATTTTGAATATAATGAAGATCAATTTGAGATTATGATTGGAGATAATTACTTTTCCAAGACAAGGATTCGATTGAATTTAAAAGGACAGGATATCAGTCTACAAGGAGATCTTTATTTCCATAATATTATGGAATTTCCGAAGTCCATTTTACGTCCTGGTGTTATGGGACCGTTCCTATATCTTCCGTTCATGGAATGCTATCATGATATAGTTAACATCCAACATGATGTAGTTGGCCATTTGAAGATATCAGGTAAGCCGGTTGAGTTTAGTGGCGGTATTGGGTATATCGAGAAAAACTGGGGAAGATCCATGCCGAATTCTTGGATCTGGGTTCAATCCAATCATTTTCAACCGGATGATGTATCATTGTCCCTTAATGTTGGCAAGGCCTCCTGTTGTGGGGAGGGTTTTATCGGCTTCATTTCTCTGTTTCGTTATAAGGATCGTATCTTCTTATTTTCGACCTATTCCGGAGCAAGAATTAGTCGTATGTATTACAATAAAAATCAATTAAGGGTAACCATTAAGGATTGTCGTTTCCGATTGGACATAAGTGTAACACATGCTGAGGGTGGTACCATAAAAGCTGCCATTAATGGGCAGATGACTAGGGATATCATTGAAAGTATCAATGCGGTAGTTAAGGTAAGACTTTCTGACCGCAGCGGAAATGTTTATTATCAGGGAATTGGTACAAATACCGGACTTGAAATCGTAGAATAAAAATAATGTATTGTAAAATACATAATAGAAGGATCTATGACAATCATCATAGGTCCTTCTATTATGTAACCAATTATATACTTATATCAAAGTGTAAATAGACTAAAAACCTGATAATTGAGCACTCTAAGTTTTCCGGTACTTTGCCAAGCCTTAAGCCATTCAATTGATGCTTTGTATCTCGAATATAGGAACAAAAACATGTTCCTATATTCGAGATACACGGCGAAAAGGCATCGCCTTTTATCAAAAGTTACTTTGTAACTTCCGATAACTTATATTATGAATTTTTATTTAATCTTTTACCCATAATATGATGTACCTTAAGCTTAAGTACGGTAACAGCCTTCAAACTTTGCTCACTATATTCAAAAGTAGTATCTCTAGCATATTGCTGCATTAATATATTCAAAGCTCTTATCTTTTGGTCATCTCCTAGTACTTCAATAATTCCGTCACCACATACACTTTCAAATTCCATCGTATAATCGCAAGCTGCTTCACCGGTTATCAAATTGTGTGAACAATCCAGTTCAAAACCAACCTTAGGATTTTGCCGTAGCAAGTCTAATTTTTTCCCTGCATTAGCTCCATGAAAATAAAAATCAATATCCTCGCCATCATGATTAACACCAAAATTCAAAGGAATGATATAGGGGTATTCCTCATCAAAAAAAGCAATTCTACATACATCACATTTTTTAATTATTTCTACTATTTCCTCCATATTACTAACTTCACGGTTTTTTCTTCTCATGTTTTCTCCTTGTATGATTGTTTTATTATCGTTTATTCATATTCTATCATGGAGACAGTTAAATCTACAATCAATTTCCATAACTTTTACTGAATTTCTAGCATGGTGGTGAGGGGAATGCGATTAAAAGGTAGTAGGTGGATTTTAAGAAAGGACACTGCAGAGGGGCTTCTGTAATGTCCTTGGTAAAATTAGCAAATCGTTAAGATATTATGCCCATGGAAAGCTTCCATATAAGAATTCTCATGACAGATTCATCTATGCGAGCTTCCGTGAGTGTGTTATCTTTTACAGCTTCAATAACAGCAGGGATTTGAATATCAAAATTCGAGGCTATAATTAGATCATTTCCTGCTTCAATTGCTAATACTGCTGCCTCTTTATCATTGGTGTATTGAAGAATGGCATCCATACTCAGATCGTCGGTCATAATCACACCCTCAAAGCCGAGATCGTTGCGAAGAATATTATGAACGGCTACCGATAGAGAAGCTGGATAATTCTTATCCATCGATTTTACTATATTATGCGAAACTAGAATACTTCCTGCACCAGCCTCAATTCCAGCCTCGAAGGGAAGAAAATCAGTTTTAACAAAGCTATTATAACTTCGATCATCAATTGCAATTCCAGTATGGGTATCTACATTATTTCCATAACCGGGGAAATGCTTCAGTGTACTTCCAATCCCTTGGGAATTCATTTCTTTCACCACCGTTGTGACATAATCGGAGGTTGCCTTTGCATCCTTACCGAAGGTGCGGTTATAGATAAAATCTTTTGGGTTGGTTGATACATCACAAACAGGTGCAAGATTTACATTAATCCCTAAGCTTTTTAATAGCTTTGCTTTTTCTATAGTATCACCTCTTATTAAATCAAACCCACCCATTTTATATAAATCCTGTGGAGATTTAAAGGGAACAGATCGAAATGCAGGATATTTACTAACTCGAATTACCGAACCACCTTCCTCATCAACACCAATGAGCAGTGGTATCTTTGAGGAATCTTGATAGTCTTGTATATTATTAATTAATTCTTTTTTTGTTTTATCTTCAAAATCCACGCCAAAAAGAATATAACCTCCCAAATGGTAAGTCTTTATATCGGTATCCGCATAATCACTTCTACATCTAACAAAGAACAACTGACCGATTTTCTCTTCCAGCGTCATATTCTTCAAAATGGAGCTTGCAATTTTATCATAACTCGACGGGTCAGGCTTTGTTCCATCTACATTAGTAGGTATTGAATTTGTAGGCATTGGCTTCATAGTGGGAGTAGGAATCGCGGTAGGTATTGGTGTTACCGTAGGTATAAGTTTTATCGTAGGGGTGGGCGTAGCAACAGATTCCTGAGCTTGCGTAGGCATTATAGTTTCGCTTGGGTTTGAATTGGATTGAGAATTTGATGTTTTGTCATCAGTAATTTTAAAACTACAGCCATTCATTATTAAAGTAATTATAAGAAATATTAGTATTAAAGTTAATTTTGTTTTCATTTTTATCCTCCGGTTTTACAATGCTTTATTATTGTATCACACATTAGACGATTTAGTCCTTAAATATGGTTCATTATAGCCTTGATAATCCGTTGAGAAAGTAATACTATGGAATCATACTATAACAAACAGAGATTGATGGATGGAGATAATATATAACAAATTTGGGGTAGGAAAAACGGAAACCACCTTGTAGAAAAATAAAGTGTATTAAGTATTGGGAGTTGCTATTTAGGAGCAGCTCTTTTCTATTATTTATAGTTTGAAGTTATATTATTTATCCGAAACTATAATATTTATCCGAAGCTATAATATTAGTCCGAAGCAACTATATTTATTCCAACCTATAATATTTCAAGTGTTTTATATAAAAAAATTAGGATTAAAAAATAATTTATACTAAGTTATAATATTTAATGAGAAAGGATACTTAAGTATTTGTATATGTAGTATTCAATCATTGGAGGGTCTACGAGGATGAATAACATAAATATTGGAAAGCTGTTATATGGCGGCGATTATAATCCGGAGCAATGGGATGAGGAGACTAGGCAAGAGGATATGCGTCTCTTAAAGCTGGCGCATATTGATATTGTTACGCTTAATGTATTTAATTGGGCAGCACTACAAAAGGATGATGAGGTATATGATTTTAGTGAATTAGATAAAATTATGAATATGGTGACGGAGAACGATTTAAAGGTATGTCTTGCAACCTCCACAGCGGCTCATCCTGCATGGATGGCAAGAAAGTATCCGGAGATTCTCCGAACCGAATTTAATGGGATAAAGCGTAAATTTGGAGGCAGACACAATTCCTGTCCCAATAGTAAAATCTACCGTAGGTATTCGGTACATTTGGCTGAAAAATTAGCACAGCGATATAAGAATTATAATAATATTGTTGCGTGGCATATTTCGAACGAATATGGCGGTGCTTGCTATTGTGAGAATTGTGAGAAGGCGTTCCGTTTGTGGTTGAAGGAGCGTTACCGAACAATAAATCAATTAAATAAAGCCTGGAATACCGCTTTTTGGGGGCATACGTTCTACGACTGGGAGGAAATTGTTGTTCCAAACATGCAAAGTGAACATTTCGAATCGGATAGAACGATGTTTCAAGGGATTTCTTTAGATTATGCACGATTTAATTCCGATAGTATGTTGGAATGTTATAAAGCGGAGTATAACGCAGTTAAAGCGATTACACCGGACATTCCGATTACAACAAACCTAATGGGCTTTTATAAACCACTTGATTATCAAAAATGGGCGAAATACCTGGATTTTATATCATGGGACAGTTATCCGTCAGTCGCAGAGGATATCGCTGAGACTGCAATGAAGCACGATTTAATGCGAGGATTAAAAAGTGGATTACCCTTCATCCTTATGGAGCAGACGCCCAGCGTTACGAATTGGCAGCCTTATAATTCGCTCAAACGTCCAGGCGTGATGCGTCTGTGGAGTTATCAAGCAGTGGCACATGGATCGGATGCAATTATGTTCTTCCAGATGAGAAGAAGCATCGGTGCCTGTGAGAAATACCATGGAGCGATTATTGACCATTCAGGACACGAAAATACCAGAGTATTTCGTGAGTGTCAGGAACTAGGCGCAGAACTGGAAAAGCTGGGGAATGAAACACTGGGTTCACTTACAATAGCTAAGGTTGCAATTCTATTTGACTGGGACAACTGGTGGGCTATTGAATATTCCGCAGGTCCTAGCTGTGAATTAAAATATCAGGATGAAATATTTAATTACTATAAAGTCCTTCATCAATTTAACGTATCTGTAGATATTATCGGCATCGAGGAGGATTTATCAAAATACAGCCTTGTTATTGCACCCTTACTTTATATGGTGAAAGGGGAATATGACAAGAAATTAAAGGAGTTTGTAGACAAGGGAGGAACCTTTGTAACCAGCTTCTTCAGCGGTATCGTAGATGAACATGACCTAGTTACGGTCGGTGGGTATCCCGGCAAGCTTCGTAAGCTTTTGGGAATCTGGGTTGAGGAAATTGATGGCTTACCAAGCGGTAAGGAAAATCATTTCATTTACAATATGAAATCATATCCGGCCAGGTTACTATGCGATATTATGCACCTTGAGGGAGCCGAGATTCTCGGAATCTATCAGACGGATTTTTACAAGGATACACCGGTGGTGACAAAAAATAAGTATGGAAGTGGAGAAGCTTATTATATCGGAACACGTTCAAATGAAGAATTTTACAATTGTTTTTTTAGTAAGCTTTTGAACAAATTGGAGATTGATCCGATTTTGGTAGCACCAAAGGGTGTGGAAGTAACCAGAAGAATCAATGAAAAAGGAGAGTTTACTTTCATACTAAACCATTCGGAGAAGGATCAGAAGGTAGCTTTGAATAACGAATATAAGAACCTAATTACAGGAGTGGAGTATCTCAAAGGCAGCAGTATTATACTTCATACGAAAGAGATAGCAATCTTAAAATCGGCGCGTGGATAGGCAGATCGGAGGAAATGTTTTGAATCATAGATTATGGTATACCAGTCCGGCAAGTGAATGGAGAAACGGCTTACCAATTGGTACGGGAAGACTGGCCGGGATGGTGCTTGGAGGAATAGAGGAAGAACGGATTGCACTTAACCATGAGTGGTTATGCATTGGACAGAATAAAGAACGAAGTAATGAAGAACGCAGTTCCTTTTTACCTGAGGTTCGAAAGCTTTTATTAGAGGAGCAATATGAAGCTGCAACCTTATTGGCGAACGAAGCATGGGGTGGTAATGGTGGTATTAGTGATCGGCCTACCATGGAGGATGCTTACCAACCGGCGGGAGACTTTCGTTTTGCTTTAGAACAAGGAGCGGTTAGTAATTATAAAAGAGAATTGAACTTAGAGCGGGCTAGGGTAAAAGTTTCCTACGATGCAGATGACAGACATATTTCAAGAACGATCATTGGTCATTTAATTGAAAACTGTATAGTTACACGAATTTATGCACGTGAAGAGTTCATCAGCGGTGTATTCTGGTTAGATAGGATTCCGGATTTACGATGCAAGGTGACGCATGATATGGGAAATGCAACAATGATTATGCATGGTGCTTTCCATATGGGAATGAAGTTTTGTGTTAAGGCTGATTTGAAAATCCGTGGGGGAAAGATATATCCAATTGAAGGACACAAGTTAAGAGTGGAAAATGCTAGAGAAATACTTGTATTTATTAATATAGGAACCGATGTGAAAGGGGATTCACCGCTGGAGGAATGCAGAAGATATTTATTACCGGTGAAGCCTTGGGATCGACTATATAAAGAGAATATCATAGAGCATGAGAAGAATTATGGAAGATTATATCTGAACATCTATGCGGAGGAACCTGAGATTCCTACCAATGAACGAATCAAGGCATACCGAGAGGGTAATAATGATGTAACACTTCCTTTGTTGTATTTTAATTACGGAAGATACTTATTATGTGCTTCCTCCGCCAATGGTGAATTACCAGCTAATCTTCAGGGAAAATGGAACGAGGAGCTGACGCCAGGTTGGGATTGTGATTATCATTATGATGTTAATCTGCAAATGAATTATTGGCCTGCTGAGAACGGACATCTCGAGGATTATACAGAATCATTAATCGTATATCTCGAGAAAATGATACCCTTTGGTAAGGATGCAGCGAAAAAACTATTTGGCTGTAATGGTATCTGGCTACCTCTGTCCTCGGACGTGTGGGGATGTGCAACACCCGAGACCTATGGATGGTCCGTTTGGGTTGGTGTTGCTGCCTGGCTGGCACAGCACATGTGGTGGCACTATGAATATGGGCAGGACAGGGAGTTTCTTGAGGATCGGGCTTATCCTTTTATTAAGGAGGTAGCTGCTTTTTATGAGAATTTTTTAGTAAAGGATAAGGAGGGGATATATCAGGTTCTGCCTTCTCAATCACCGGAGAACCGTTTTGTTGGTGGAGGAGAGTATCCGGTTACCATCTGTGTGTCCTCAACGATTGATATTGAATTAATTATGGATTTACTGAGCCATGCGATTATTGCAGCAAAGCTGTTAAAGGTAGATTCTGATAAAATTGAGCAATGGGAGGAGATACTGCAGCACCTTCCCCCCTTACAAATAGGAAGTAAGGGACAGTTATTGGAATGGAATAAAGAATTCGAAGAGGTGGAACCCTTCCACCGTCATGTTTCCCATTTGTTCGGTGTATTTCCTGGTGAACAGATTGATCCGGAACGGACGCCGGAACTCTTTCAGGCAGCAAGAGTATCGTTGGAACAACGTCTGGCGGCAGGTGGTGGATATACGGGCTGGAGCCGTGCGTGGATTGCTTGTCTTTATGCGAGATTTGGAGAAGGGGATCTGGCTTGGGAGCATATCCGTGCTTTAATTGGCGATTTTGCAACAGAAAGCTTATTAGATCTTCATCCTCCCAAGGTATTCCAGATTGATGGTAATTTCGGTGGCACGGCTGCAATCCTAGAGATGTTGTTGCAAAGTTATTATGAAGAACTTAATTTCTTGCCGGCATTACCGAGTGGCTGGAAGAATGGCAAGGTGACCGGAATGAGAGCGAGAGGCGGATTTACAGTAGATATGGAATGGACGAATAATAAGCTTGTAAAGGCAAGAATATTATCCGTAACAGATCGTAACTGTGTTATGAAAGCGGTCTATCAGAATTATTGTATTCGTGATAGTTGGGGTAATGAAGTAGATTATCATATGGAGGGTAATAAATTGATTTTCCACATGCTTAAGGATCGTATCTACTTAGTTACAGTAGATTAGTCACTATAAAATTCATACAGAAAATATGAGGATCGAAAATGGAACGGTTAAAGGATTTAATCAATAATGCGAATAGAACTAAATTAGTGAAACGTATTTTCATTATCTATATCTTCTGCCAAATCATACCGATGCTGCTTCTATTTAGCTACTTAAGTTATAGCACACAAAAGGCGCTGATATATCAGTCGAGCAAGGGTGATATGGAACAACTATTAAAAGCGCAGAATATCATCAGTATACTGATGATAACAGGAAGTATTATCCTCTCATTAATATTAATCGCTGTATTTTCCAGCTATTTTATCAAACGGTTGAATGAATTTAAAGAACAACTCCATAAGGCAGCTGCAGGTGATTTTATGATTGCCACGAAATCTGAGGAAACAGACGAAATTAGTGAATTATATGATGATCTACATATTATGATGGATAGTATCCAGAAGTTAATTACAACGGTATATGAGGAGCAGATGCAAAAGGAAAAGCTAAATAGCAGGCAAAAGGATGTAGAATTCAAAATGCTTGCTAGTCAAATCAATCCTCACTTTTTGTATAACACATTGGAGACAATCCGCATGAAAGCTCGCTGTAATGGAGAGACCGACATTGAAGAGCTGGTTAAAATGCTTGCTAAGATCATGCGCAGAAATATTCAGGTTGGAGATAAGTTGGTTACCTTAAAATCCGAGCTGGAGCTTGTGGAGTATTACTTGAAGATACAGCAATACCGGTTTGGGGACCGAATCCATTATCAAATTGATCAGAGAGGTAATATCGAAGATTTAAAAATTATGCCATTGATTATCCAACCGGTGGTCGAAAATGCCTTTATCCATGGACTGGAGACAAAGGAAGGTGAGGGTCAAATCCAGATAATCGTAAGTAATAAGGACCATCTGGTAATTGAGGTAATTGATGATGGAATTGGTATGTCGAGAGATAAACTAGAGGAAATCAAGGAGAGCCTGAATGATTTCAAGATGCTGAACCGCAGTAATATCGGACTTAGTAATGTAAATCAAAGAATTAAACTACTATATGGCGAAGAATACGGCATATCGATTAAAAGTGAAGAAAATAAGGGCACTATGGTTACGATAGAAATACCAGAAGATATCAGACAGTAAATTCCTTTGAAAGGAGCAGGTATGTATCAATTAATGATAATTGATGATGAACCGGTGGTTAGAGCAGGAATTAAGCAGCTAATTCCATGGGGAAATTATAATTTTGAGCTATGTGCAGAAGGTATGGATGGTAAGGACGGCTTAAGAAAAGTACTTGATTATTCACCGGACCTTGTCCTTGTTGATGTAAAAATGCCGGGAATGAGTGGTATTGATCTTATAAGAGAAGCAAAAAAAGCAGGTTTTGAGGGCAAGTTTATTATTCTGACCGGATATTCAGATTTTGATTTTGCGAAATCTGCAATTTCGCTAGGCGTACGGGCGTATCTATTGAAACCAATTGATGAGGATGAACTTTTAAACAACGTTCAAGAGGTACTTGAAGAATTGGATGCCAAGAAAAATCTGGATGACTATTATACCTTAAGCGAATTAAAGGCAAGACAGGAGGTATTATATCGCCTGTTAATGCATTCAGCAGATAAAGATACTTTACGTAAGGAGATTAAGCTTTATGGAATGGATTTTAATTATCATTCCTTTTGCACAGCGATATTAAGTACGAAGTCAACCTATCTAGAAAATGATTCAAATAGGGCGAAGGAACGTGAGGAGCTTATTTATAAGGATTTGGTACATGTTGATAAGATCATAGTGGATGATAAATTGGTTTTAATCTGCAAAGGACGCTCTTATCAAGAGCTTCTAACAATCTTGGTTAAGAATAACGAACGGGTAAAGCGAACTTTTGGAGAAGGCTTTTTCATAGCAATCAGCCATAATGTTGCCTATTGGGAGGATTTGAGCTTTTCCTATGAATGCGCGAAGCTTTTGTCCGAATATGAATTCTTATATAAGGACAGTGATTCTGTGAATATTGAGATTTTAAACCAAATCGGAATCAATTCAGCTAACAATTTTATGGACCGCCTCTGCAGCCTTATAGAAATCGGTGATGTGGATGCCATCCATCTGACAATGAAGGAATTAAATCATAGTTACAAAAATGAGTTGATGAAGGAATCGGAGGTTAAGGTTTTAGTAATTCATAATATGGTTTTACTTCACAGTGTATTGCAACGCCGATATGAGAGCAAAAAGGAGAATTTCCCGAATTTTGAGAAGTTTATCGATGGGATTAAGCGTGTGGAAAGTCTTGAGGGCTTATTGGAAATGGTGGCTGACTATTGTGAAAAAGCGACTCTCTGTATCGGAGCCTCCACAACGGATGTAGTTGTTAAACGTATGATTGCATATATAGAGAAAAATTACGATCAGGATTTAAAGCTGGAGGGGATAGCGAAAATATTTAATTATAATAGCGCTTACCTAGGCAAGGTATTTAAGAAGGAGATGGGAGAGAGCTTTAATAATGTTCTTGATACAATTCGAATAGAGAATGCAAAAAGGTTATTATTAGAATCTAATTTGAAGGTATATCAGGTATCGAAACAGGTTGGTTACAGTAACATCGATTATTTCTATTCTAAATTCAAAAAGAACGTTGGAATCAGCCCGAAAGAATATAAGCACAAATAGTTTTAATCTAAAAATTAGGGTGTTTTATATCAATATATTAGGGTATTATCTTCTGTAATATATAGGTAAAATATATTTAAAGATTACAATGCTAAAGGAGTGTGCATAATGCATAATACAAGAGCTTCACAAGTAAATACGTTACTAATAATTGTTCGCATATTAGTCGCATTTGTTGTTATAAGTATGTTCCTGCCTTTTCTTAATCCTGCCAAGATCAGTGACTTAGTTAATAAAAATATCTCCTTTTTTACTGCGGGGTTTTCCTATACTACATTAGCGTCAGGATTTAAAAGAGCTATGGCTAAGGATTGGGTTTCTAGTTCGGCAGTAATCGCGTTAAGTCGCTCTTCCCTAATTGCCGGTATTTGCATCGTACTATCTGGTATTGCAGGTTGTCTGACACTCGGAGAGATTAAACTTAAGAAAGTAAGTACCTTAATCATCTTCCTTTGTAGCTTAATCGGTGCCGGTTCCTTAGCAGGAATCTTTTCTGCTTACAACTCATTTACGATGAGCAGCAATTTAAAAAAGGTTGAGCCCAGTATACCCTTCGGATTACCGATACTGCTTGTGCTACTGATTATATGTGCAATCGTTGCATTGGTCACATTTTTGTTCCTGGATAAGCCACCTAAGGATGCAAAATACGAGATGAAACAAAAATATTTTTTGTTTTTACTTATGCTTCCCTTTATTGTTTTAAGTTTTATCTTTGCATACCTTCCGTTATGGGGATGGAGGTATGGATTATTTAACTATAAGCCGGGACGAGATCTTAACAGCGATACTTTTGTTGGTTTTAAGTGGTTTACATATCTTTTTCAAAATTCGTCTTCCAGAAATGATATTGTCCGAGTTATGAAGAACACCTTAGCAATGAGTGGACTTGGAATTGCTACTTCATGGATGTCTATGGCCTTCGCAATATTTCTTTCGGAGATAAAGGTGAAGAGATACCGAAAGGTGGTTCAGACGATTACTACAATACCAAACTTTATAAGTTGGGTACTTGTCTATGCGTTTGGCTTTGCGATATTTGCAACAGATGGTTTGGTGAACAGGCTTTTAATTGACATGGGAATCATCGATACCGGCATAAATTTTCTACTGGACGGTAACAATATCTGGGCTAAAATGCTTGCATGGGGGATCTGGAAAGGTCTGGGATGGGGCGCAATTATATACCTTGCAGCCATTAGTGGAATTGACCAACAATTATATGAAGCAGCAACCGTTGATGGTGCCGGACGTTTTAAGCGTATGTGGTATATCACAGTGCCGGGCTTATTACCAACATATTTTGTTCTCTTGATGCTTGCGATTGCCGGTATTTTAAATAACGGAATGGAACAGTATTATGTTTTTAAGAATGCGGCTAATAAATCAACAATTGAAGTTCTTGATTTATATGTATACACCTTGGGTCTTGGTACCGGAGGTACTTCCAATATAGCACTAGCAACGGTTGTGGGCATGTTAAAATCGATAATCAGTGTTATACTTTTGTTCTTTGCAAATGGTTTATCAAAACTGATACGTAAAGAAAGTATTATATAGGGGAGGAGAATGACATGAAAATCCAAGACATGAAAAATGATGATGAAAAAATCGAGAAGCGTATAAAGAGAAGGCGAAGACAAATTATCTTAACCCCAGGTGATGTGATTTTTAATATATTAAATTATGCGTTCTTTGCCCTGTTTACTATTGTTTGCTTCCTTCCGTTTTATTATATTTTCATTAACACGGTCAGTAACAATGAACTTGCCAATGCAGGACTGATTACCCTCCTTCCAAAGGGGTTTCATCTGGATAATTATTTTGCTTTAAGGAGAGTAGATAATTTTGGTCAAGCAGTTCTAGTAACCGTAGCAAGAACAATTATCGGAACAATACTGATGGTTATTGCATCGGCCTTCTGCGGTTATCTGGTTACGAAAAAGGAGATGTGGGGACGAAGATTCTGGTACCGTTTTCTGATTATTACGATGTATTTTAATGCTGGCTTAATCCCATGGTATCTTAATATGTCCATGCTGGGGTTAACGAATAACTTTTGGGGATATATCATACCCGCTATTGTGGCACCTTATAATATCATTTTGGTTAAGACTTACATAGAATCAATCCCAGCTGAATTAGAGGAGAGTGCTTCCATTGATGGAGCAGGTTATCTACTCAGATTTCGGAAAATCATATTTCCACTTTGCAAACCAATACTGGCGACAATTACCATATTTGGTGCTCTGGGACATTGGAATTCCTTTATCGACGCTATGATTTTAATGGGAAACAAACCACAGCTACAAACCTTACAATATGTATTATATGTATATCTTAATAAAGCAAATAACCTTGCTGCAGCAATGAAACAGGGTGGAATATTATCAGATACTATGATAGCGGATGCATTAAGTGGAAGAACAATTAAATTCACAGTAGCAATGGTGTCCATTATACCAATCCTATGTGTATATCCGTTTTTATCAAGATATTTTCAAAAAGGCATCATGATAGGTGCAGTGAAGGGTTAGGTTTTTAGCATTTGTGCTATCAATAATTTATATTTTATGAGGAGGAAGTATGTATGTGGAAAGTAAAAAGATTGATTTCAATCATCCTTGTTTTAACATTCGTATGTTTTAGCCTGGCTGGTTGTTCAACCAAGGAAGAAAACGTACCAAACACAGATCCGACGAAGGCACCTGCAGTTGACGCAACACAGGCTCCGGTAGCGGAAGAAGAAACAGACGCACTCGCTGATATTATACCGGATGAGACAGTAACCTTGACTGTTTTTAGTCAATTAGCAAACTATAATGGGGAACAGCTTGGATGGTTTGCAAAAGTATTACTTGATAAATTCAATGTAAAATTGAATATTGTTAACGCACCGGAAGGTGTATTTGCAACCCGTATGGAATCAGGAAATCTTGGTGATATCATCCTGTTTGGTAATGATACCGATGAGTATCAGCAGGCGATTGATGCAGATATGCTGTTTGATTGGAATGAGGATGAGCTTGTTGCAACCTACGGCCCTTATATTAACGAAAATATGCAAAATACATTAGATAAGAATGCAGGACTTTCATCGGATGGAACCGTATATGGTTATGGTTATGATGTTGGTTCTTCCACTACGGAGCATGGTATGTTCTTTTATCATCCGGATATCCGCTGGGATCTTTATGCACAGCTGGGTTATCCGAAAGTAACTAAAATTGAGGATTATGTTGATGTAATAGCTGACATGGTTAAGGCTAATCCGAAATCTGATTCAGGAGCACAGACTTATGGTGTATCCTTATTCAAGGATTGGGACGGCGACATGGTGATGTACGTGAAAGCAACCGCCGCTTTATATGGTTATGATGAGTTTGGCTTCACTTTATACGATGTTAATACTCAGAAAGCACAGCCTATACTTGATGATAATAGTATGTATATCAGAAGCTTGAAATTCTACAATGCTTTAAATCAAAAAGGCTTATTAGATCCAGATTCTATGACTCAGACCTATGATGATGCATTAAATGCATATCAAGACGGTGCTGCGTTCTTTAATATCTTTACCTTCTTAGGTAGGGATTTATATAATACCGAAGCGCATACTTCCGCTGGTAAGGGTATGTATGCATTGGCAGCTGATGATATGAAAGTTCTTACCTATGGTCTGAATATCTTTGGTGGTAACAGAATTTGGGCAATAGGTGCTAATACAGAATATCCTGAATTATGTATGGCAATTATTAATTATATGTCCACACCGGAGGGAGTAATGCTCAATCTCTATGGTCCGAAAGGTGCTAACTGGGATTATAATGAGCAGGGAAAGGCATACCTAACCGAGCAGGGACTTGCTTGCCAAAAAGATATAACAACAGAGTTAACCGGAGATTTCAGTGGTGCATATGAGGATGGTCAGGTTAAGTGGAATAATACTACCTGGAGCCGAGATAGTGTTAATCCGGAAGGGAATGGAGAAACCTACAATTATCTGTTCTGGGAAAGTTATAATTCTCAGCCATCAACAGTTGCTGAGCAGGCGTGGAAGGACCACACAGGCTTCTTATCAGCTGATAACTATCTAGCAGACAAAATGGCAATCTCTTTAGGCTCTGGATTTACCATGGACACCAGAGATGATGACCTTAATACAACCTGGGCACAGGTGGCTGAATGTGTTAAGTCTTATTCCTGGCAATTAATCTACGCAAAGAACGATGCAGAAATTCAACTCACTTCTTGATGAATTCAAGGCTAAAGCAAAAGAGTACGGCTATGACACTTGTGTTGCATGGTGTTTGGAACAGGCCGACAAGAGAAAGGCAAAAGAAGAAGCTTTATTAGCATTACAATAATTTAAAGGAGGGTATCTCATAAATCTTGAAATTGAGAAGGGTGGGATATCCTCTTTTTAATAAAAAAGGTAATAAGCCATTGAAATGAGAAAATAACACATTTTATTTCTTATAATATTTCTATATTGTTAGAAGTGGTAACAGTGATATTATGGTAAATGGAATTAATTTAATATAACTACACTTATGTTGTGTTTATTCTAATCCAAATATATTAATAATATAAACTCAATTTTTATTAAGCGAGGAGAGGGACTATGAAGTTTAGTAACGGATGTTGGATGCAGAGAGAAGGAACAGAGGTATTTTCTCCTGCGCAGGTATATTTTACGAAAAGAGATGAGAAGCAGTTAACGATATGCGCACCGACACATAACATCAATCACAGAGGAGATACCTTAGGTGGAGTAAATCTGACCATACGGATTTCAGCTCCAATACCGGAGGTATTACGGATACAAACCGATCATTATAGGGGAGTGCAGAGGAAGACGCCCGTATTCGATATAGAAATTGATAAAAAGAGTAATCTCCAAGTTGAGGATCTGGAGGATTTCCTAAAGGTATCCAGTGGAAGTCTTCGTGTGGAAATTAATAAATCCAATTGGAAGATGACCTATTATAGAGATAACGAAAAAATAACCGACAGTGGTTCCCGTGATCTAGCCTATGTGAAGACGGATTGGAGGGGCTTAGCTTATGATGATGGAGGATTACAGGATACTTATATGAGGGAACGTCTATCGCTTTCGGTTGGTGAATTAATCTATGGTTTGGGTGAACGCTTTACTCCGTTTATTAAAAATGGACAAAATGTTGAAATGTGGAATGAGGATGGCGGAACTTCTACAGAATTATCTTATAAGAATATACCATTTTATATCTCCAATAAAGGTTATGGTGTATTCGTGAACCATCCGGAGAAGGTTTCCTTTGAAGTGGGTTCCGAGAATGTTAAGAAGGTACAGTTTTCCGTTGCGGGTGAGGGGTTGGATTATTTCTTGATCAACGGTCCTTCCATGAAGGAAGTATTGATGCATTATACGGATTTAACCGGCAAACCAGGTTTACCTCCGGCCTGGACATTTGGACTTTGGCTATCGACCTCCTTTACCACGAATTATGATGAAGCGACAGTAAATAGCTTTGTAGATGGCATGTATGAGCGAGGAATTCCTCTGAAGGTGTTCCATTTTGATTGTTTCTGGATGAAAGAGTTTCATTGGAGTGATTTTACTTGGGATTCTAGGGTATTCCCTGATCCTACCGGTATGCTAAAGCGTTTAAAAGAGAAAGGTTTACAGATTTGTGTTTGGATTAATAGTTATATTGGCCAGGAATCTGCGATGTTTGAAGAGGGTGTAGCAGGCGGTTACTTTATCAAACGTCCGAACGGTGATGTTTGGCAGTGGGATATGTGGCAGCCGGGTATGGCAATTGTTGATTTCACGAACCCCAAAGCTTGTCAATGGTTTGCATCTAAACTGGAAGCATTACTTGATATGGGAGTAGATTGCTTTAAAACAGATTTTGGTGAGAGAATACCGACGGATGTAGTTTACTATGACGGGTCAGATCCAATGAAAATGCATAATTATTACACTTATTTATATAACAAGACGGTATTTGATCTTCTGGAAAGAAAACGAGGGAAAGGCGAAGCAGTATTATTTGCAAGAAGCGCAACCGTAGGTGGACAGAAGTTCCCGGTACACTGGGGCGGTGATTGCTGGTCAGATTACGAATCCATGGCAGAAAGCTTACGAGGCGGCTTATCCCTCACCATGTCAGGTTTTGGCTTCTGGAGCCATGATATTGGCGGTTTTGAGAATACGTCAACACCGGATGTATATAAGCGTTGGTGTGCCTTTGGTTTGTTATCCACGCATTCTCGTTTGCATGGCAGTTCTTCCTATCGTGTGCCGTGGGCATATGATGAAGAAGCTGTTGCAGTGGTGCGATACTTTACACGTTTAAAGGCTTCCTTGATGCCGTATCTGTTTCGCAATGCGATTGAGACCTCAAAGCTTGGCATTCCTTCGATGAGAAGTATGGTGATGGAATACACCAATGATCCTACCTGTGCATATCTAGACAAACAGTATATCTTAGGGGATTCCTTACTAGTAGCACCGATATTCAACGACGAAGGTAGTGCAAATTATTATCTGCCGGAGGGTAAATGGACCGATTTTTTTACTGAAGAGGTGAAGACGGGTAGTCGTTGGTATAAAGAGAAGCATGATTATCTAAGTATTCCTTTGATGGTAAAAGAGGGAAGTGTTATTGCTATAGGAGCGAAGGAAGAGGATGCTGTTTATGATTATGCAGAAGGTGTTACTCTAAAAGCCTTCGAATTGATAGAAAATGTCCCTTCTACAACTGTAGTGTATGATAAGGACGCAAAGATTTCATTAAGTGCTGAGATTTCGAAAAGGGATAAGAACATTCTCATTGATGTAAATACTTCTAAAAGCTTTACCGTGGTGCTGGTCAACGTAAATGATGTTATACAGGTAGAAAACGGAAGTTTTATTATTAAAGATAATAATACCATAATCACACCGACTGGAATGGGTACAATAATTTGTAATCTAAAATAATAATATAAATACCTAATATAATATTTTAGATGTCATTGAGCGGCATTATGGTGGCAAAGTCGAATGTGCTTAAAAGCAGAAGCAGGTGAATTTAGTTTACAAGTCGGAAGCTCTTCCTGAGATATCCGGATAACAAAATTTATTTTACTTTCAATGGAATACTTATATTTATAAGCATTTGAGTGTCTTGATAGAGAATTGATTAAAGTGAAAAGCAATGCAAAATTGCATAAGAGTGAGTTAGTAGTGAAGCTCAATAGATTAGGTGAAGTAACGATCACGTGAGATTACGTATCTTACCTAACATTTGAGATGCACTACATAACCACTCTTTTCTTATTAAAAATATCAATATATTATTACTGCTGAAAATACTCCCATACTTGTTCTGCAATTTCTTGTGTCAATCCCAAATCAAATAAAATCTGTAATAAGCCATATCTATTTCTTAATTCCTTCGCAACTAAAAAACTATTGATAAAGGTTATCTTATCAATGCCAACAGCCATAGGATCTGCAGGTGCATCAAGGGAGGATAGTAGATTACGAATAGCATCAGCGGATGGTAGACGTTGTGCTATTTTTTTAATTTCATCCCAATTCTTCTCTAATTGTTTCAGGCGAGGCAAAACGTTAATTGGATTATTCTTACCTATTTCTTTTTCTAGAGCTATTACAGAATCAGCAGCGTCAAAGTAAGTTAATTTCATCTGCGTTTCCCAATCCTTCTGGGAATAACTTAATGCTATGCTTTCAGCATTTGTAAAATCAACCTTTCGTTCGAACAATAATTCATATGCTTTTAATACTGCAACAGTACCGATTCCTACCTTCGTACCATGTAAGATCTGTTGTTTCCCTTGAAATAAAAACATCATTTCCCAGTAATGGGAAAGGTGATGTTCACTACCGGAGGCAGGTCTCGAATTTCCGGCAAAACTCATCGCAATCCCAGAAAGAACTAAACCTTCCATGATACCACTGATTGCTTTTGAATCTCTACTTTTCGCAAGCTCAATATTATCAATTACTGTTTGTATGGATCTGTTAACAATAGTAACGAGTTCATTACAGCGATATTCATTGTTGATACAATGCGCAATTTCCCAATCGGTGAGACAAGTATATTTTCCTAAGATGTCACCGACTCCCGCTGCTATCATTTTAATGGGTGCATTCTTTAAGATGGAAGTATCTCCAAGTATTGCATAAGGAGTATGTGCTTCATAAGTTGTTTTCATATGATTTACGATAAGAGGAGTGACATTGGAGGCAAAACCATCCATGGAAGGTGCAGTAGCAATAATCATATAAGGAAGATTTAGTTTAAAGCTGAGAAAACGGCAAAGATCGTTAATAGTGCCACTTCCAACGGCTACTATAAAGTCACAGGCTGGATCAAAATGAATTAAGACTTCGCCAAGGACCTTCTCATCCGGTATCGGCTCAGCATCCTTTATGACATAGGAGGTGTAGGGAATCTTGATAAGTTTTATAAGTTCCTGAAGCTTTTGGCCTACTATCGAATATGTAGTCAAATCATAAACGAGGAAGGGTTTTTTACAGCCAATGGAGGATATCATATCCGGTAACTTATTCAAAGCCTCCGGTTCAATAATTATTGAAACGATTGGTACGAAATGTTCCTTTCCACAACGGCAGGAAAAGGTTTTACCTAGATAATCCGATATTATAAAATTGTCAGTGTTAAGCATCGTAAATCACCTTTCTTATTTTGAAATCTTACTTGTGAAAGAATATTTCATCCTATAAAATCTTACTTAAGATAGAATATTACATTTGATTTTATTTAGTAAGTATAGCATAGTTAGGTAAAGTAGTCCACGAGAAGCATAACGAGAAATTAACTGGATACATAAATAAATCATAACTAGAAATTTAATAAAAAGCCCAGAATATGCGTGTGTTAATAAGCATGATATCTGGGTTTTATTAAATTAGAATTAGAAATATATTAGACTTACAATATAATATTGAATTTAACAAATCTTGCACATATAATATTTATTATTGGATAATATTAATCCTGATTCTGGACTCACTATTTACCCAATACCAATTTAATATGAAAAAGGAGAATACCTATGTATTCGGAATTTAAGTTAGAAGCATATCTAACAAACGGTATTGATAAAATTGTGAAAAGTGCATTTAAAGCTTCATTAAAGAACCTTAAGGAGTGTTTATATATTGCAAAATTTACATTAGATTGTAAAAGGGCAGCCGTAATCAGAAAGAATTATTTAAAAAAAGGAAAACATATTCCAGCATTTCTAATCTGTAGCATTACAAAGAGCTGTAATCTGCATTGTAAAGGTTGCTATGACAGAGAAAACAATTTGCGCCAAGAGCAAAGAGGAAAAGAAATCCTTAGTGTAACTGAATGGAGACGAATATTTCATGAAGCATCACAAATAGGGATAAGTTTTATATTAGTTGCCGGAGGAGAACCGTTTATTCGGAAGGAAGTTATCGAAGCTGCCGCAGATTACAAAAAAATTATGTTTCCTATATTTACGAACGGAACCCTTTTTGATGAAAACTATTTTAAATTATTTTATAAAAATCGAAATCTTTTGCCTGTTTTAAGTATCGAGGGGGAAGAAGAGTTTACGGATGCTCGTAGAGGTGTGGGGATATATTCAAATCTCCTTCATACTATGGAGAAGATGAAGGAGAAGGGAATTTTCTTTGGAGTTTCGATTACAGTGACGAGGGAAAACCTTCTTAATGTGACAAATGATTCTTTTCTATCAGAAATTTATCAAAGAGGTTGTAAAGCAGCAATTTTTGTAGAACATGTTCCAGTAGATCAATCTACAAAGGATCTAACTCTGTCAGAGAAAAACAGGGAAGAATTGGATAGAAAATTACGAAGGTTACGTTTGCAATATATGGATATGATAATCGTTTCATTTCCTGGGGACGAGAAGACCTCAGGTGGATGTATAGCAGCTGGAAGAGGTTTTTTTCATATCAATGCGAATGGAAATGCAGAACCATGCCCCTTTTCACCATATTCGGATACGAATATTAGGGAGTGTACCTTAGTTGGAGCATTAAATTCTCCATTATTTAAAAAATTAGCATCGAACGATCTTCTACTTAGGGAGCATCAAGGTGGTTGCGTCTTATTTGAACAGGAAGAAGAAGTGAAAAAAATCATTTCTGGCAATTAGGTAAATTATTCTATGTAATTTTATCACATACTTCGATTAGTGATTATGGTATAAACAAAACAACGATATTATTTTAAAGGAGAACTTGATTATGTTTTCACTATTTCAAAGAAATGATGGTAATTCGGTTCATATGAGCGAAATTGATAATATGTTAAATGAAATTAATCTGATTGACATCAGAGAACCGTTTGAATGTGCACGTGGATGTATTAAGACAGCTAAGAATATTCCGATGACACAGTTACTTGCAGACCCAGAGAAATATCTTGATAAAAGCAAGAAGTATTATATTATGTGTCAGTCAGGTGGAAGAAGCTCAGGGGCAACATCAACACTTTCCAGAGCAGGCTATGAGGTTGTAAATGTTCGGGGTGGGATGGAGAGGTATACAGGTAATAACAGAAAATAAAGCCGTAAAATTGGGAGACTTCATGCTCGACCATGGAATTCACAAACTGTTTTCGGTAATTAATAATTTACGGAAACGGTTGAATAAAAAATCAGCAAATATAAGGTTCTATTAGTATAAGTACCATACATTTAGATTCGAAGTTATATGGCGAATTACGAGAAGATAAAATTAAAAGCTTAAGACTGGTTTAAAAACTCGAAACGAATGGAGCTAGGTAGTAGGAATAACATAGCTCCATTCGTTTCAAGTTTTAAATGAATTTTATTTAATTTACTCGTTTATTACTAATTGCCAACCAATTCCGAACTTATCAATAAGATAGCCATAACATTTACTCCAAAAAGTTTCTTGAAGCTCCATTGTTACCGTTCCATCCTCTTTTAATCGGTTAAAAACAGATTTTAATTTATCAATGTTATTGAATCCCACGGTAAGACTTATATTGTTACCCTGTACAAAAGGCATTCCGGAGGGAACATCGGAAAACATTATTTTGCTGCCTTCAATAGTAAGAAAGGTATGCATAATTAATTTTTTATCCTCCTCACTAAGTGGAAATGCGGGATCAGAAGGTATGTCACCAAAAGTCATTATTTTAGGCTGATCTGTTTCAAAAACTTTTTCATAAAATTCTACTGCTTCGCGGCAGTTCTTATTAAAATTAATATATACTTCAATAGCCATTTACTTCAACTCCTTCATCAATATTGTAATTATGATTATAATATCTGCAATTTCTGCATTTTACCTTTAAGGTCATATTATCATACATAATAGGGTTATTTTCTATCATACTAAGTGACACCTCTATTTTACTATAAAGTGCAAATAATGACAATCGATTGCAGAAAATGTATATATGGTATTGTCTGTTACTTACAAGGTTTTATTCAAGTACTAATATATTTGAATCGCTATTTCTAAGAAGCAAATTCATAAAACTAATACTAAAAAACTAATACTTAGAAACAAATTCTAAGAAACTATGTCTAAAAAAAATAGATTTACAGTCTTAGAGGAATGAACGGATGTTCTTGTATTTTTATTAACCCAATAGTATAATATAAATTACTTAGAGAATTTCATCGAAAAAAAGTAAATGGAAATATAAATTAAAACTATTTTATTAGCAGAAGGATTTTGAAGTCGAAGGAAAGAAGGTAGATGGGATGAATATTGAAGCAAATAGTCCGGAAGAATATATCAGCCAGTTACCGGAAGATAGAAAGATGGCTATGATGATGTTAAGAAAAATAATAAATGAGAATCTTCCAATTGGGTTTAAAGAAACCATGTCTTATGGAATGGTTAGTTATGTAATCCCTCATAGTATTTATCCTTCAGGATACCACTGTAATCCTAAGGATCCCGTGCCATTTATAAGTATAGCGTCGCAGAAGAATTATATTGCTGTATATCATATGGGAATATATATATATCCGGAGATCTTATCCTGGTTCAGGGAGGAATATTCTAAGAATGCTAAAACTAAGCTTGATATGGGAAAAAGTTGTATCCGCTTTAAAAAGGTGGATGACATTCCATATGATTTGATTGCAGAGCTTTCCAGAAAGATTACCGTAGAGGATTTTCTGGAGAGGTATCAGGACGGGTTAAAAATCATTAAGTAGATAGTCCTTTCATTGAACAAGAGAAAAGAAACGATTAGAAATAGTTACAACTCGTATAGAAACAATATGTATATTGCAGAAGAAAGCCCCCAATAACATTTAATATGCTCTTCCTTATAGTAAACAGTTTTTACTATTTTAACTGTCTACCAAAGGGAACATATCAAATGTAGTTGGGGGACTTATTATGTTTCCAGCTTTTTATCAAATTTTATTATAAGCTTTTCATATAAAACTGCACCTAACCAGGTTACAATTGGACTGATTAGTACACCTAATAATGAAAACATTATTATTATAATTTTTTGTGTAAGTTTTTCTAAGGATCCAAGATTTTTTAATCCTACCATTACAAAGGGTAAAAATATTCCAAATAAAAGGACGGACCAGATGAGAGGAGGAAATGACAATACTTTAATTGGTATTGCAGTAAAACCAGCTATAATACCAAGGAATCCCAGAATAATTGATGCGGGACGTAACGGTCTTTTTACGATAAATAATGGAATTAAAAAGCTACGCCACAAGGCACTCGTCTGTGCTCCTCCCAAAAGTCCTCCAATCATATTACGAAGTGAAGTGATCGTAAAGGATCGATTAAGATTGATTTCCTCACGTTTATCCTGCTCCTGATAAGTTGCATCAAGCATTGAAGTAATTGATACGGTATCGACAGCCCAAAGCAGAAGGACAAAGAAAGCAAAAGGGAGTGTCTTTAGTATGGTTTGTAGTTCAAAGCCAAATCCTATTCCCCACATCTCATTCCACCAATAAGATGGATTGAAGGAGGGTAAGGATATCGTAGTGACATTACCGATAGAAATATCAAATGCTGTGGAAATTAATAAGGAGATCACAGCGGCTACCGGTATGATAAGCCATAGTTTGTTCCATTTGAGTAGCAGAAGATAGACAGCCACCAAAGCGATCATAATCAGGAATAAAGGAGTATGCTTATTCCCAAAGAAAGCAACTAAACTTTTTATGGATAAAAGAATACCCGCTATTCCAATCGTCAAAGTGAGGCTTGTTTTACTAATTGCACCTGATAATGCGATTAACTTTTGAAATAAATTTGTTTTTATACTAATAATACCTACGATGCCAACCAAAAGACTTAAGATAAAGGGATGAACTCCGTAATTAACCATGGTAGGGACCATTACAATTAAGGGAGCGAGGGTACCGGAAGGTGCTGTATCTTTCATTAGTAAAGCAGCTAAAAGCGTAATTATACTTCCAATAATCATCTCAATCCGAACATTCTCAAATACAAAGTTGGGGTTAATTATATTTAATTCTGTAGCCCAAACAACAGCGAAGGAGGTTACAAGTGCGGTTTTCCCTATTAACCCGCTGAAGGCAGGTACGAAATCAATCGGTCTGATGTTTATGGAGTTAAATAGTCTTATTTTCATAGCGAATGATTAAAATCTCATCGGGATTAAATCGATATATTCCTGCAAAGAGGCATCGCGAAGTAGACATTCAATAATTTGTTTGCCCAAAGGATTTAATTCCTCCGTATTAAACTTGGAAGCTTCTCTTTTAAAGAAATCAATTAAAATTTCAGCACCTTTATCATATCCATCGGTACCAACTTCTTGCTGTCTCTCTGGCTGAAGGAAGGCCCTTCTGATATATTGGCCATCAACCTTTAATGATTCTAGACCATAACCTAATAGATTGCAACGAGCTTCTTTCAAATGTTCGAGTTTGAACTTGGCACTTCCTCGCCTTGCAATATATTCTCTGGCAACCCATTGCGGATTAAAGCTTACCTTATAAACACCGATGTGCTGGTTAGGAATAAGAACATATCTTGTGCTAGAGGAGCTGATGATTTGATCTAATAGCAGGTTCGCCTGTTTCACCATCTTACCGGTAGCGAAAGGCCAATAGGAACCAACTCCTTCACTTATCATTCCCTTACCACTAACAATACTAGGATTATTATATCCTCTAGGTGCTACCAATCTCCATAACCAAGCAAGTGCCGGAGGGAGGATATGGAGCATGCCAAGAATACCATAGGATGGATTTTCTCTAGTACAAGGAGGTGTTCTAACACCAAAGCTTCGAACATCAACCTCAACAGGATCCATTACAATATCCGGTACAAGTCGTCTAGGGAGTATTGCTCTTGGGTTCGGGCATGGAGTACCATCGGAATCCAGGGTGTGTTCCCATACCAGACAAGTTGCTTTCGGAACTGCCTGTATATTAAAGAATACCAAAGGTTCTGTGGGCTGTGTAAATATCTTTTCATATTGTGGAGAAGTACCATAACTGGTTACATGGTCAAGCCTTAAGAACCAACCGCTTTCTGCATCCGATACTACAAGCTTTTTGCTATCATTTTGCATCTTAGGGTGGCAAAGAGCCATATCATCTGTTACCGGACGAAGCTCGCAAGATTCTGACAAATCAAGATAATATTTTTCTCCGGTTGTAAGGTTTTCACCTAAGACAAGTCGTCCATCCGCCGCACGGTGTGCTGGTTCGATCATTTCACTTTTACCACCGCCGGAAGCACCCTCATGCATAATTACAATTTCATTATCATAAGGAGTTATAACTTTAACAGTGGATGCGTGCGCTGTTACCCAACCCTCACGCTCACCGATGTTAAGGAGTACACCATAGATACCTTTTTTTGCACTTGGACCAGGATAGAGATTATAGGAGAATACCTCATGTACCTCTTCCAGACGATTATGGACAACAATTTGTTTTCCATCGAAATGAGTATGGCGAAACGGTGGTGCAAGATATACGATTGCTTTCGGGTGAAAAGCCTCAGGAACCTCATCAATACCTAAAAATCCTTGCAAATCAGCTAGTCCACAAGCAAAAAAAGCTGCATTTACCGGTGCAATCAGGAGGGCGTCATAACCATATTGATAACCACCTGCTTTAAAGGGAAGAGCAATTAATTCTTCATTTGTTAACCATTCGAAGGTTTCCATACGAAGAGGTTCAAACTCCTTCTCATAAAGATCCTTATATCTGGGTTTATCCGTATCTAAATTATCACCGATTACAAGACTATCCGGATCACGGCGACGCATATAATCTTCCATATAATTGATTGCAACACCGTTCTTACAACGGGTTACATCAGCTTCTACAACCAAACCTTTCCCTTTTACATCATATGCAACTTCAAAGTTGTCACTAGGTTTGCTTCCGAGTGCAAGATCAATTAATTCCATCCTTGTCTTTGGGAAGATAACCTTTTTGCTGCCTGTTAAAATGTTCTTTACTTCGTCTGCCAAAATAAATCTGTTTAAGTATTCGCTCATGTACAACTCCATTTCTTAGAATTACGCAATTCTGCATCCTGTTCTTATTTAGTCTTTTTTAGTCATATTTATTGTTCTTAAATTCGCTTAATCATTACTATATTGTCCGTGATGTAATTTACTAATATTCACATTTCTCGATATTGAATGAGACTAAACGATTATTTAAATTTTCCACCACATTTCAGTCTGTAATTTCTCATCCTTTGCTAATACTTCCTCAACCATATCAAGTTTCAATTTGTCTAATTTGTGGCTGATTTCTTCATCGTGGATACCTAGCATTTGTGCTGCAAGTATTCCTGCGTTATCAGCTCCATCAATGGCAACGGTTGCAACTGGAATACCCTTTGGCATCTGAACTGTGGAGAGAAGAGAATCCATTCCATCGAGGGTAGAAGATTTAATCGGAATACCAATCACAGGAAGTGTAGTATGCGCTGCAATAATTCCTGCAAGATGTGCTGCTTTACCAGCAGCACAGATAATTACGCCAAATCCATTTGCCTTTGCATTGGATGCAAAATCACAGGCTTGTTTTGGGGTACGGTGTGCGCTAGTAACATGTACTTCTACTGTAATACCGAAGCTTTTCAAGGTATTAATTGCACCTTTTACTACTGGAAGATCACTGTCACTACCCATAAGAATTGCTACTTTTTTACTCATCATTATTCTCCTTTATATTGGGAGGATTTACCTCCTTTAATATATAAAAAAACCGATACCTTTAGATTCCTCCCAAGATATCGGCTTACTTACAACTTAACTTGCTTCATTTAAGTAGGGCTACTTGGTATAAGCTACTTTATAGCGGTTAATTTGTGTTGTCTTCCGAACTTATTTTGTTGTAATTAATTCTTCCATGTTTTTATCCGTTGTTATAACGATAACCTTCTCGCCAGTTTTTGTACTAATATCAGAATGGGTGCTGATTATGGCTACATCAATTATCTCAGTAATCAATGTTTCCAGATATCCTCTCCCTCCTTCAAATAAGGATGACCGTACCTTTTTAAATAATTCGATTCCCTGCGGATTATCCGTTAATTTTTGCTCAGAAGGACTTAAGACACCGGAAAGCCTTATAATAATCATGTCACAAATTATATAGGTCCGGATTAGTTTTGGTCCTCTGCCCATATATTCTAATTCAAATTTGCTGACTGCTTCACTCAGTTTTGCTTCTAATTGCCCTTTGGTCATAAAATACATCACCTCCAAGTGTTTTTAATATAACTTATTTAGTTTGGTATGTCAACAATAAAAGCATCAATTCTTTACAAAGGTGTATTAATATGCAAAATGAAATTTTAGATTTAATATGAAATAATTAATTTTAAATATTGTACTTGACAAAGTGAATTGTCCATTGCTATAATCTGTATAAATATTAATAAACTGTTGAGCAAGAAGAGTAAGATTGACTTATTGTATACAGAGAGCTGCTGTTGGTGGGAATGCAGTTACAAAGGTAATTCTGAATGGACTTGTGAGGGAAGCCCGAAATCTTAGAGAGTAGGCGCTTACGGGAACCCTTTCCGTTATCAGTGGGGTGCATATGATGGTATGCAAAATGAGAGGATGTATAATAATACATCAAACCGGGTGGTACCGCAGAAGTTTAAAGCTTTTGTCCCTGTATAATTACAGGGATAAGGGCTTTTTTTTATACCCAAAAAAGTGTATTACCTAATAAAGGAATCGATACTTTCCTGACAACGGCTACAAAAATAAGTAGATAAAACTAAAAGAAAGGAATTTTTCATCCCATCAATGAAAAATAGGTGATTATAGTGATAACACCAAGCTGTAACGAAATTGAATTATTAGCAAAAGAGTATCGTATCCTACCGATTTGCAAAGAAATCTATGCTGACATTATTACACCGATTACATTACTCCGTAAGATATCCCAAATTAGTCAACAGTATTATCTACTTGAGAGTATTGAAGGCGGTGAAAAATGGGGAAGATATTCCTTCTTGGGTTTTAATCCAATCGTTCATGTAACCTGCAAAAACAAGGAAGTAGTAATTGATAGCGGAGAGAGGCAAGTAATCCCTTCGGAAAAGCCGTTTGAGGTACTACGAACACTTTTGGAGCAATACAAAGCCCCGAAGCTGGAAGGAATGCCACCTTTTACTGGCGGATTGGTAGGTTACTTCTCCTATGAAATGATTGGTTATGCAGAGCCGGTATTAAAAATTAAGCCAAGTGAATTTAATGATTTTGACTTAATGCTATTTGACAAAGTGATTGCTTATGATCACCTGAAACAAAAAATAAGTATTGTAGTAAATATGAGGACGGATAAAGTACTTGAGAATTATGGTAAAGCTGTATCTGATATTGAAGCTTTGACCCGCTTTATTACGGAACAGGTTCCTTTTGAAAAACTGCACATCGAAAGCAAGCCATCCTTTCACTGCAATGTAACGAAGGAAGAGTATTGCAATATGGTTGATAAGACAAAGGAACATATCGTAAATGGTGACATTTTCCAAGCAGTAATATCAAGAAGGTTTGAGACGGATTATAAAGATAATCTATTAAATGCATATCGCGTATTAAGAACAACCAATCCTTCTCCATACATGGTGTTTATGCAAAATGACGATGTTCAGTTGATTAGCACCTCACCGGAGACTTTAGTAAGACTTAAGGATGGAAAATTATCTACCTTCCCGATAGCCGGTTCCAGACCGAGAGGTATGGATAAGGAAGAAGATGAGGCGCTTGAGAGGGAATTACTTGCAGACGAAAAGGAACTCTCCGAACATAATATGTTGGTGGATCTTGCCAGAAATGATGTTGGTAAAATATCGGAATATCGTGGTGTTCGAGTGACCGATTATATGAGAATCCAGCGTTATTCAAGAATTATGCACATAACCTCTGAGGTTGAAGGTGCAATTAAAAAGGAAAAGGATGCATTGGATGCGATAGAAGCAATTCTCCCGGCTGGTACTTTATCCGGAGCTCCAAAGATTAGAGCCTGCGAAATCATTGAGGAATTAGAGAAAGCACCAAGAGGCATCTACGGTGGAGCAATCGGCTATATTGATTTTACCGGCAACATGGATACTTGCATTGCGATTCGGATGGCGGTAAAGAAGAACGACATGGTATATGTTCAGGCAGGTGGCGGCATTGTTGCAGATAGTGTTCCGGAGAAGGAATACGAAGAATCAGAGAATAAAGCCAAAGCTGTGATAGAAGCGATTATGAGAGCAAGTGAGGTAGATGAGCTATGATATTATTAATCGATAATTACGATAGTTTTACTTACAATCTAGTGCAGTTAGCCGGAGGTATTAGTGGTGATATCCACGTGATCCGTAATGATGAAAGGACAGTAGAGGAAATTAGAGCATTAAAACCAACCCATATTATTATATCGCCTGGGCCGGGCTACCCGAAAGACGCGGGTATCTGCGAACAATTAATAGAAAATATAAAGGGTGAGGTTCCTATTCTTGGTGTTTGCCTTGGTCATCAGGGCATCTGCGAAACCTTTGGAGCACAAATTACGCTAGCAAAACGATTGATGCACGGAAAACAGAGCAATATCCATATTGCAAATGGTAGTCGTATATTTCATGGATTACCACCGATGATTAAGGCAGCAAGATACCATTCATTGATTGCAGAGAAGGACACACTCCCGGATGAACTTCTGGTAATTGCGGAGGATGACGATGGAGAAGTAATGGCAATCAAACATAGGAATTATGATATCTATGGATTACAATTTCATCCGGAATCAATATTAACACCGCAAGGTGAAGTGATCATGAAAAATTTCTTACAGATAGGAAATGGAGGCAATTATGATTCAGCAAGCAATTTATAAGATACTAAATAAAGAAGATCTATCCTTAGATATGACAAAGTCTGTTATGGATGAAATTATGAGTGGCAATGCAACGAATGCGCAGATTGCATCCTTTATCACAGCGCTTCGTATGAAGGGAGAATCGATTGATGAGATAACTGCTTGTGCTATGAGTATGAGAAAGATTGGTTTAAAGCTACAGCATGAAGGGGATGTTCTTGACATTGTTGGTACCGGTGGTGATGAGGCCTTTACCTTTAATATTTCAACCATTTCCGCTCTCGTTATCTCCGCTGCAGGTGTTCCGGTTGCAAAGCACGGTAATCGTAGTGTATCTAGTAAATGTGGTAGTGCTGATGTGCTGGAAGCGTTGGGGGTTAAGATTGATATACCGGTAGAAAAAAGTGAGAGTATTTTAAAAGAAATCGGAATATGCTTTTTATTTGCTCCCATCTATCATTCTTCCATGCGACATGCTGCGCCGGTTAGAAAAGAATTAGGCGTTCGAACCATTTTTAATATTCTTGGGCCACTATCAAGTCCAGCGAATGCTAACCTGCAGTTATTAGGCGTATATGATGAGAGTTTGGTGGAACCGATGGCCAGAGTACTTGCTAATCTTGGTGTAAAGAGAGCTATGGTAGTACATGGTCATGACGGGCTAGACGAGGTATCCTTAAGTGCTAAGACAACCGTATGTGAAGTGAACCAAGGACAGGTAAACAGCTTCTTTCTAGACCCGCATCAATTTGGGTTTGAGTATTGTAAACCGGAGGATTTGGTTGGTGGCGATCCTACTTTGAATGCTAATATCGCAAGAAGTATTTTAAAGGGTGATAAAGGACCAAAGAGGGATATCGTACTTCTGAATTCGGCAATCTGTCTGTATATGTCTTATAATAATATTACCTTAAGAAAGTGTGTAAAGCTGGCTGCGGAAACCATAGATAGTGGTAAAGCAATGGAGCAGTTGGACAGATTTATTAAATTATCCAATGCATAATGAACATAGGAAGGTAAGGTAAACGTATGATACTAGATACAATTGCAGAGTCTAGTCGAAACAGAGTCTCAAATGCGAAGGATAAGCTTCCATTGGAGAAATTAAAAGCAATCATATATGATGGCGCTGGAGTTCGAAGCTTTCACAACCGTGATGCTTTTGCTTTCGAAAGAGCCTTAAGAAAGAAGGAGCTCACTTTTATTTGTGAAGTGAAGAAAGCCTCTCCCTCAAAAGGGATTATAACGGAAGACTTTCCGTATCTTGATATTGCAAAGGATTATGAAACGGCTGGAGCTGATGCAATATCAGTATTAACGGAACCGGAGTATTTTAAAGGCGAGGATCGATACTTAAAGGAGATAAGTGACCAGTTGCATATCCCAGTACTTCGTAAAGATTTTACGATCGATGAATATCAGATTTATGAAGCAAAGTTAATCGGGGCCGATGCGGTATTACTCATATGTTCTTTACTGGATACAAGTACATTGAAGAAATTCCTAGCACTTAGCAATGAATTGGGATTATCTGCTTTGGTGGAAGCACATTCGAAGGATGAGGTGTTTTCCGCAATCGAGGCTGGTGCAAGAATCATTGGGGTAAATAATCGTAACCTACAAACCTTTGAAGTAGATATTAATCATAGTATAGAATTACGTAGTTTGGTACCTAAGGATATTATCTTTGTTGCTGAGAGTGGAATAAAAACAGCGCAGGACATCGCAGCTTTAAAAGCAGTAGGTGTGAATGCCGTATTAATCGGGGAGACATTAATGCGTAGTAGCAATAAGAAAGAACTACTTTCCAAATTAAAAGGATATTAAATATTATATAGTAGTTTTGATCCGTTAGAAATATAGTTCGGGAGGATACCGAAATGATAAAGATTAAAATCTGTGGGTTATCAAGAAAAGTAGATATCGATATGGTTAATACGGTACTTCCGGATTATATTGGTTTCGTATTTGCAAATAGTAAGCGACAGGTGAACGATAGCATAGCTGAAGAATTGAAAGCATTATTGAATCCTGATATCAAAGCAGTAGGCGTTTTTGTAAACGATGATATTGACCATATTATACGGTTGTGTACTTCAGGTATTATTGATATTGTTCAACTGCATGGAGAGGAGGATATGAATTATATTCTCAAATTAAAAACCCTGATATCTAATCCAATTATAAAAGCAGTTAGGGTACGCAATTTGGAGGATATTACGATAGCAAGTAAATTACCTTGTGATTATTTACTCTTGGATGCTTATAAGCAAGATCAGTATGGTGGAATAGGTGAAGCCTTTGATTGGACCATGATTACTAAGATAAACAAACCCTTTTTTCTTGCAGGAGGAATTCGCACTGATAATGTTAAAAAGGCTATTTTAATAGCTCATCCATATTGTATTGATGTAAGTAGTGGAGTTGAGACAGAGGGTTGGAAGGATCAAGATAAGGTTCTTGATATTGTAACGAAAGTAAGGAGTATGTAAAAAAAATTCAGCATGGCTGAATTTTTAGCAAATATAAGAATGAATTCCAGTGGAAATTCATTCTTATATTTACAGGTATTCATCAGTATTGTGACCATTGTGTGGCAATACTGGTTAGAGTGAAGATGCCGAACATAATTCATCTATAAAAAGTCACGTAAGTGTCTTATCCTAAGTTATTTGTACCGCTGAAAGCGGTGGAAAGGAGTTATTAATGTCAAATGGAAGATTTGGTGTACACGGAGGGCAATATATACCGGAGACCTTAATGAATGCGGTAATTGAGTTGGAAGAAGCTTATAATCATTATAAAAATGACGATAGCTTCTGTAACGAGTTGGATGATTTATTAAAGAATTATGCTGGTAGGCCATCCTTGTTATATTACGCAGAGAAGATGACGAAAGATTTGGGTGGAGCGAAGATATATCTAAAAAGAGAAGATTTAAACCATACCGGTTCCCATAAAATTAATAATGTTCTTGGACAGGTGCTTCTTGCTAAGCGGATGGGTAAGACAAGAGTAATAGCAGAGACAGGTGCTGGTCAACACGGAGTTGCAACAGCGACAGCCGCAGCATTACTTGGTTTGGAATGCGAGATTTTCATGGGTAAGGAAGATACGGATCGTCAGGCGATGAATGTATTTCGTATGGAGCTGTTGGGAGCAAAGGTTCATGCAGTTACATCCGGTACGCAGACCTTAAAGGATGCAGTGAATGAGACTCTGCGTGAATGGACAAAGCGTGTGGAGGATACACATTATGTATTAGGTTCTGTTATGGGGCCTCATCCATTTCCGACGATTGTACGTGATTTTCAGAGTATTATCGGTAGGGAAGTTAAGGAACAGCTGAAAAGGAAAGAAGGTAAGTTACCGGATGTTGTGCTGGCTTGTGTAGGTGGGGGAAGTAATGCCATGGGATTGTTCTATGAATTTATTGGAGATGCATCCGTTCGATTAATTGGATGTGAGGCAGCAGGACTTGGCGTGGATACCGATAAGACGGCAGCTACAATATCAACCGGTTCCCTCGGCATCTTTCACGGAATGAAATCATATTTTTGCCAGGATGAATACGGTCAGATTGCACCAGTTTACTCCATCTCAGCCGGACTTGATTATCCAGGTGTTGGTCCGGAGCATTCTTATCTCCATGATACCGGCAGAGCTGAATATGTTCCTATCACGGATCAGGAGGCAGTCGATGCCTTCGAGTATCTTGCTCGTATGGAAGGAATTATTCCGGCAATTGAGAGTGCGCATGCTGTAGCATATGCAAGGAAATTAGCTCCTACCTTGGGAAAGGATCAAATCATGGTTATTAATCTATCCGGCAGGGGAGATAAGGATGTTGCTGCGATTGCGCGGTACAGGGGGGTACAAATATATGAATAGGATAGAGCAGGTATTTCATAATAAGAAAGCATTTATCCCCTTTGTGACGGCAGGTGATCCTTGTATCGAAATTACGGAGCAATTGGTTCTTCGTATGGCGGAGGCGGGAGCTGATTTGATAGAGCTTGGGATACCATTTTCTGATCCCGTTGCAGAAGGACCTATTATTCAAGAGGCAGATTATCGTGCTTTAGCAGCAGGAGTGACGACAGATACAATATTTACTATGGTTACGAGCATTCGAAAAGTATGCAATGTCCCGATAGCATTTATGACCTATGCTAATCCAATATATACGTATGGGACGGAACGATTTATGGAGAATTGTAAAGCAGCAGGGGTAGATGCTTTAATCGTACCAGATGTACCCTTTGAAGAAAAAGAAGAGTTAAAACCCTATTGTGATAAAAATGGAATTACACTAATCTCTATGATAGCACCTACTTCGAAGGAACGGATACATATGATTACAAAGGAAGCGGAAGGTTTTATTTACTGTGTCTCCTCCATGGGGGTTACCGGTATTCGAAGTGAAATCAGTTCTAATTTAGAAGAAATGATTAACCTTGTAAAAGAGATTAAAAAGATTCCCTGTGCCATTGGATTTGGTATTTCAACTCCAGAGCAGGCGTCAAAAATGGCTGCAATCTCGGATGGTGTAATCGTTGGAAGTGCTATTGTGAAAATAGTTGCACAGTATGGCAAAGATTGTGTTCCTTACGTAGAGAACTATGTTCAGAGCATGAAAGGGGCTTGTATCGCATGGCAGGAATGATTAATGAACTCTTGCAGAAGTTAAATGCAGGACAGGAATTAAACGCAGAAGAAGCCTATGGAATGATCTCAGCCATTCATAAGGATGAGATGAGTGATATTCAGATTATGAGTTTTCAGGTAGCCTTATTAATGAAGGGGCCGACCCTTATAGAAATCTCAGCAATTGCCAAAGCAATGAGGGATTATTGTATTCCGATAACTCCTAACGTAGAAGGAGAATTGATGGACACCTGTGGTACTGGTGGAGGGTTAAGTACCTTTAATATTTCAACTGCCGTCGCTTTCGTTGCAGCCGCAGCAGGAATTAAGGTTGCCAAAACCGGTAGTAAATCCAGTATTCATTTATCCGGTAGTGCGGATGTGCTGGAGGCACTCGGAATTCAGATTAATCAAAGCCCCAGAAGTGTTGAAAAACAGATAGAAGAGGTAGGAATGGCGTTCCTCTATGCTCCGTTATTTCACCCGGTTATGCGTAAAATGATACATCCAGAGAAGGACTTGGGAATTAAAACAATCTTTTATACAATAATCGGGCCGTTGATTAATCCGGCAAGAGCAAGGAGACATGTAATGGGCGTATACAAACCTGATTTATTAGATATTGTAACCCAAGTAGCTGTTTCACTTGACTATTCCAGAGCATTATTTGTTCATGGAGAAGATGGAATGGACGAGATATCACTCCTTGGCAAGACTAAGGTGAACGAGTTAAAGAACGGTATTATTACAAGTTATGAGATTATCCCGGAAGATCTGGGACTAACGAGATGTAAGTTAAATGATATTGCAACTGGAACGCCGGAAGCAAATGCAGTAATGATTAAAGATGTATTCTCCGGAAAGAATAAAGGACCACGTCGTCAGGCTGTGATACTTAACGCAGCAGGAGCTCTCATGATAGGAGATAAGGCGGAAAGTTTAAAAGACGGTGTTAAGTTGGCAAAAGAAATTCTTGACAGTGGTTTGGCGCAGAATAAACTTAACCAATTTATTGAAGCGTCGCATTCCTATAAGAATTTTGAAAAATAAAAGACTCCAGCAAATAATTTAAAATATCACAGTAGATAAATTACAAGACTAATATGCCTGCTAATAATTGATAGATTTAAATAGATTTTACCTACTATTTACCATTCTAAGTACGTAAAATCTATTTTTATCTGCTAAAATAAGAACAAAAACAAAAGAGGTTTGTTGATGTCAGACGAGAGAAGAGAAGCACTTGAGTATATAATCGAAAACAAACAGATAAGAACCGTATTTCAGCCTATCATATCCTTGAAGGATGGTAGTGTTTTGGGACATGAGGCTCTGAGTAGAATTACTTGTGAATCGGAAATTGAAAATCCAGAAATGCTTTTTAGCTTAGCGGGAGAATATAACCGGTTATGGGAATTGGAGCAGCTTTGTAGAACCAAAGCATTAGAAGCTGCTTTTAAGTTCATGATTCCTCCCTATAATAAAATGTTATTTATAAATGTTAACCCTAATATAATGCACGATGAAAACTTTATTAAAGGGTTTACCAGAGAATTTCTTATGCAATATCAAATTGAACCGCAAAATATCATCTTTGAAATAACAGAAAGAAACGTTATCTTAGATATGAGTGGGTTTTTATCAACAATCGATCATTATAGAAGCCAGAATTATAAAATAGCAATTGATGATGCAGGCGCCGGTTATTCTGGACTGAATTTAATCAGTGATGTTAATCCAAACTATATTAAGCTTGATATGAAGCTGATTCGTGGTATCGACTCAGACAACTTGAAATATGCGTTGGTAAAAGGAATGGTGGAATTATCGAAAGCCTCCAATATCAGTTTGATTGCGGAAGGGATAGAAACCTTTGACGAATTTACTACCTTAGCCAAACTAGGGGTTCAGTTCGGGCAAGGATATTACATACAAAAACCATCGACTGAAATATATGAAATTAAGAATGAAATTCTACAAGTTATTCTTACAATTAACGCGACATACAATCAACTTCATATAAGTAATATTACATATGCCGATATTCGAAATATTTGTTCCTATACCGGAATTGTATCGCCTAATGTTTCCTCCGATTATGTCTACACTATTTTTAAGCAAAATCCCAATTTCTTTGGATTGTGTATAGTTGAAGATGAAATCCCTCTTGGAATTATTACTTACGAGAAATTAGCATTAAAAATGAGTGGACATTACGGATTTTCCTTGTATCAGAACAAACCGGTTTCAGAATTAATGGATAAAAATTTTTTATATGTGGATCATCAAACCCCGATTAGTACTGTGTCCTACTTAGCGATGTCTCGTCCCCTCGATAGTCTATATGATTTTATTGTGGTCACAGATAACGGTAAATACATTGGTACGGTCACAATCAAAGATTTACTTCAGAAGACAACAGAAATTGAAGTCGATAATGCAAAGCATCAGAATCCTTTATCAGGGTTACCGGGAAATATGATAGTTGAACAAAGATTAAATCTTTGTTTGAAATGTAATATGGAGTATAGTGTGGCCTATATTGACATCGATAATTTTAAGGCATTTAATGATGTCTATGGGTTTGAATGCGGAGATTTGGTAATTAAATTACTAGCTAATATTTTAAAAGAGGTTATACCAAAGGAAAATTTTATCGGCCATATCGGTGGTGATGATTTTATTGTAGTAATGAACGGAATTGTCGCTGAGGATTATTTTGATGCTATAATCGAACAATTTGAATCGAATGTATTGTTATTTTATAATCCTATCGATGTTCAAAATGGCTATATCACAACGGTAAACCGCAGGGGGGTAACGGAGCAATTTCCATTAACAACCTTGACATCAGTCGTAGTAAATAATTTTTCGTATGAATTTAGAGATGTATATGAGTTCACTGAATTTTTAGCAAAAAAGAAAAGAGATACAAAACAAAAGAAGCTTGCAATGTTTTTAAACAAATAAAAGCAAAGGTTCTGTCATAACATTGTGGGTGGGATATTTGTAGATGGTGGAATGGCATCGGCAACGGCCGTTTGCTATGTTGAAGCAATTATTGTTAGGTTATTCTCTGACTACTGAAAATAACATAAATAAGCAAAGCTTCAATTGGTAAACTTTCACGATTGTAATATCTCTGATGTGCGTAAAGATAAAGTATTTCTGTATGGGAGACAACATTGTTTGTCTCTTTTTTGTTATTGTAAAATAAAATAATAAATCTTGATACACTAATTTACTCATACAATCAAGAAGCTACTATTTCATTTTACAAAATATTTTAAATATGTATTGACATTAACGTAACGTAAAGGTATACACTAATCTTGTAAGGAGGTGGAAACATGGAATATACAGTGCAAAAGCTAGGAAGCTTGGCAGGAGTTAGCACGAGGACACTAAGGTATTATGATGAGATTGGAATTCTTAAGCCGGCAAGAATTAATTCATCAGGATATCGCATCTATGGCCAGTTTGAGGTGGACCGTTTACAGCAAATTATGCTCTACCGGGAGATGGGAGTCAATTTGGATACGATTAAAGAGATTGTGACTTCTAGAGCCTTTGATGAAACTGCAGCACTAAATGATCATCTTATGAAACTCCTTGCGCAAAGGAAACAAATTGATTTGTTAATCGCAAATGTAGAGAAGACAATAGAATATCAGAAAGGAATAATTAATATGAAAGATAAAGAAAAATTCGAAGGTTTTAAGAAAAAAATGGTTGAAGATAATGAACAAAAGTATGGTAAGGAAATTAGAGAAAAGTATGGTGATGAGAAGGTGGATGCCTCCAACAAACAAATGCTTAACATGACACAGGAGCAGCATGCTGAGTTTGAGAAGTTAAGTCAGGAAGTACTGGATACCTTAGAAGTAGCGTTTGCTACTGGTGATCCGGCAGGAGAGCTAGGGCAAAAAACTGCTGATTTACATCGCCAGTGGATATCCTTTGCATGGGGGAGCTACAGCAAGGAGGCTCATGCAGGTGTTGCTCAGATGTATGTGGATGATGAACGCTTCACAGCCTTCTATGATAAGAAGCAACCAGGTATGGCAGCGTTCTTAAGAGATGCGGTGTTGATTTATACTGGGATGAATGTATAAGCTTTATAAGAAGAGAACAGGAATGAAGATATAAATCATTCCTGTTCTCTTTTTGATAGATAGTTATAAAGTCCATTTCCAGTCGCGTACTTCGGGAAGATCAAGTCCATATTCCGAGATATATTGTTTATGAGCAACCAAAGTATCACGCATCTTTTGAAGCAAATATGCACCACGGTTACCTAGCTGTGGAAGACTGTTAATTACCGTTTGAACCAAATGGAAACGGTCAATTTGATTTTGAACACGCATATCAAAGGGAGTAGTAATGGTTCCTTCTTCTTGATAACCGAATACTTTCAAATTACGATTTGCGCGGTAATAAGTTAACTCATGGATCATGGTAGGATATCCGTGGAAAGCAAAAATAATTGGCTTATCCTTCGTAAACAAAGCATCGTAGTCAGTATCATTTAATCCATGTGGATGTTTGAAATGTGATTCCAATTTCATCAAGTCGACAACATTTATAAATCTTATTTTGACATCAGGTAAATTGTCACGTAATATCGTAACCGCTGCCAAAGCCTCTAAGGTTGGTGTGTCACCACAGCAAGCGATAACCACATCAGGTTCATCGTTCTGATCATTACTTGCCCATTCCCAGATACCAACACCCTGGGTACAATGCTTGATAGCCTGTTCCATCGTTAACCACTGCGGTCTCGGATGTTTTGAGGTCACTAATACATTTACATAATCTTTACTACGGATGCAATGATCAAAGCTTGATAATAAACAGTTAGTATCCGGTGGGAGATAGATCCGAACTACATCTGCTTTCTTATTGGAAATATGATCTAAGAAGCCGGGATCTTGATGTGTAAAGCCATTATGATCCTGCTGCCATACATTTGAGGTAAGAATTAGGTTGAGGGAAGAGATACTTTGTCTCCAAGGTAACTCGGAGGACACCTTTAACCATTTGGCATGCTGAGCAGCCATTGAGTCAATGATACGGATAAAGGCTTCATAACTTGAGAAGAAACCATGGCGTCCGGTTAATAAATATCCCTCCAACCATCCTTCACACATATGCTCACTTAACATAGAATCCATAACTCGACCATCAAAGGATAAGAATTCATCTGATTCATAGGTATCAGCATTCCAACCACGATTTACAACTTCAAATACTTTACCAAGTCGGTTAGACATGGTTTCGTCCGGTCCGAAGATTCTAAAATTACGGGATTCTTTATTCAATACAAATATATCTCTTACAAAAGCACCAAGCTCCACCATGTCCTGTGCTTCAAAGGACCCAGGTGTTGGAACATCAATGCCGTATTTACGAAAATCAGGAAGGCGTAATTCACGAAGCAGTAATCCACCATTTGCGTGGGGATTTGAGCCAATTCGCCTATTTCCCTTGGGAGCTAATTCTGCTAATTCAGGAAACAGTTTACCCTTCTCATCGAATAATTCGTCTGGTTTATAACTTAACAACCATTCCTTTAATAACTCCAAATGCTCCGGCTTTTCCATAGAAATTGGTACTTGATGAGCACGGAAGGATCCTACAATTTGATTACCATCTACATTTTGAGGACCAGTCCAGCCCTTTGGAGTACGAAGTACAATCATAGGCCACATTTTACGAGAAAGATCATGGTTTTCACGAGCATTTCTTTGAATCTCTTTAATTTCATCTATTACAATATCAAGTGTCTCCGCCATTATTTTGTGCATCGTCATTGGATCGTCACCTTCAACAAAATAAGGTTTCCAACCGCATCCACGGAAAAAGTTATCGATTTCCTCATGTGAAATTCGAGAAAAAATCGTCGGATTGCTAATTTTATATCCATTTAAATGTAAGATAGGAAGTACAGCACCATCTGTCACAGGGTTTAAAAACTTATTCGAGTGCCAGGCAGTGGCCAGAGGACCTGTCTCTGCTTCACCGTCACCGACGACGCAGGTTGTGATTAAATCAGGGTTATCAAATACAGAACCAAAGGAATGTGCAAGAGAATAGCCTAGTTCGCCACCTTCATTAATTGAACCAGGGGTTTCCGGAGCAACGTGGCTTGAGATACCACCAGGGAAAGAGAACTGCTTACAAAGCTTTGTCATTCCTTCAATATCTTGACTTACATTCGGATATACTTCACTATAGGTTCCTTCCAAATAGGTGTTAGCTACAAAGAAATTACCGCCATGTCCGGGTCCAGATATGAGAATCATGTTAAGATCATATTTCTTAATAATACGGTTCATATGAACGTATACGAAATTTTGACCTGGTACGGTACCCCAATGCCCAACAATTTTTTTCTTTATATGTTGTAGAGTTAGTGGTTCACGTAAGAGTGGGTTATCAAGTAGATACAACTGTGCGGCAGATAAATAATTATCTGCTCGAAAATAAGCGTCCATTTTCCTTAAATACTCTTCCGTAAGGGGGAGTTTCTCAGGAATTAAATTATTATTAATCATATTCCACCTTCTTTCTAGTTAAACGGGGATGACTAAAAAAATGAATTGTTATTTGTTTAAAGATTGTGCATTGTTTACAATCTTTAATGCTATTATATAGTCATAAGTTACAAATTACAAGAGTAAAACAGGAAAGATTATCATTTTGATTTATTGTATGATTTAAGAGCATAGTATTTCGATTTTATAACCTAGTACTTGAACTTCCAGCTGTAAATAAATACCTTTTGCAACTTAAATTTGGAATTAAATGTTTTAGATTTAGGATTCATATATTCTTATAATTTCAGAAATTCGTTTATTTAATTTCTGTTGACAGAAGAACAGTGGATTGTTATATTATAGTGAGTGGGAATGAAGTTCTCCCATGGCATATGCCTAAACTGCTTTTAAGCTGATGACTTCTGCGATAAACGCGGGAGAATCAGCTTTTTTATTTTAAAAATGGAGGACTATTAAATGTTAACTAGCTTGGCAATGATTTTTTTACTTGGGTTACTATTAGGTTCAATATTTCATAAATTGAAACTTCCAAGTTTACTTGGTATGCTGATTACCGGAATGATATTAAGCCCTTTTGCACTTAATCTATTGGATGATAAGATACTTCTGGTTTCGGCTGATTTGCGACAGTTAGCCTTAGTCGTTATTTTAACCAGAGCCGGCTTATCGCTTGATATGGAGGATTTAAAAAAGGTAGGAAGACCTGCAATACTAATGTGTTTTGTTCCTGCCTGTTTTGAAATATTGGGAATTGTCTTAATTGCACCAAGGTTACTAAATATGACAATTCTTGAAGCTGCTATCATGGGTGCAGTAGTTGCAGCGGTATCACCAGCTGTCATTGTACCAAGAATGCTTCGATTAATGGAAGAAGGCTATGGAACAAAAAATGGTATTCCAGGGCTTATCTTGGCCGGTGCTTCTGTTGACGATGTGTTTGTCATTGTGTTATTTACTGCATTTACTTCATTGGCAACCGGTACTAAGGTTTCAGTACAGAGTTTTGTACAGATACCTATTTCTATTGTGGTTGGCTTGTATATCGGCATTATTGCCGGGTTAATATTATCAAAATTCTTTAAAGAAATTCATATGCGGGATTCTGCAAAAGTCTTAATCATGTTAGGTGTTAGTTTCTTGCTGATTGAACTGGAACATCGTCTCAGTGGAATTATTCCGATGTCCGGGTTGCTGGCAATTATGAGTATGGCTGCTACGTTATATAAAACCTATGACATATTGGCAAAACGCTTATCCGAAAAATTTAATAAATTATGGGTAGCCGCAGAAGTTATATTATTTGTACTTGTAGGTGCAACTGTAGATTTGCAGTATGCGATATCTGCCGGATTAATAGCCATGGTTGTAATCGTTGGCGCACTTATGTTTCGAATGGTTGGAGTATTCTTCTGTCTTTTAAAAACAAAATTATCGAGGAAGGAACGTATCTTTTGTATGTTGGCGTACAGTCCGAAAGCCACAGTACAGGCAGCCATCGGCGCAATTCCGCTTGCTATGGGTTTGGCTTGTGGTGATAAAGTACTTACGGTTGCCGTATTATCAATAATATTTACAGCACCGTTAGGCGCTTTAATGATAGATAAAACATATCAAAAATTATTATCCATAGATAAAGTTCAAGATTAAGGAGTTTTAACGGAGGATGTAACCGACAAAAATAAAACTCAAATATAAAAGGAAATCACAAAATAAGCGAAGAGATTATATAATGCGTTAACATAGTCAGAAAGATAGAAACGGAATGAGGATATAATATTATTACTTACTTTATCAATATCAAAAGTTCTGTGGTTGAAAAGCAGAAGGCTTCTTGCTGCCCAGCAAGATGGGAGGTTAATACCAAATGTATATATCCAAGAGAAATGCAACCTATATTGTTCAGGAAATCAGTAAGATTATCGGCGAGAAGATAAATATGATGAATGCAGATGGTGTTATTATTGCAAGCACTGATGTGAACCGAATTGGTGATTTCCATGCTGCTGCGAAAGAATTAATTGACCATAAATTACAAGAAGTAGTTGTAAAAAGTGAGAGAGAATATGAAGGTGCACGCCCGGGTCTTAACCTTGCGATAAACTTTCAGGATGAGATTGTTGGAGTAATTGGGGTTACGGGACCGTATCAGGAAGTATCTAAATACGGACAGATTATTAAGAAGATGACCGAAATTCTGATTCTTGATCAGTACTATAAGGAACAAAAAGATAGAGATAAACGTATTAAGGAACGCTATCTCGATGAATGGATGTTTGGTGAATCCAAAAACATTACTCCACAGTTTGTTAAGCATGGAAATTCCATGCAGATAGATATTACCTTGCCGAGAAGAATAATGGCGGTATCCTTTATAACATTAGAGCATAATACTGCTGAGGAGCAGAGTATAATTGATTCCTCAGAAAAAATAATAATTGACCTAGTCCGTGAAGATAAGAATAGTATCACTTTAAAAAGTGGTATGGAATTATTATGTGCCATAGAGGATTGTTCTGATCTTGAGATGATTAAGTTAGCAGAACACATGAAGAAGGAGATTGAATCCAGATATCGGATTAAGTTCTGCTGTGGTATAGATTCGAATTGTGAGGGATATGCCTTCATTCATAATAGCGTTATAAAAGCGGTAAAAGCATTAAAGACTTCCTTGCGGTCACCGCAGAAGGGTATTCGGTTATATACCAGTATTACGATGGAAATATTTCAAAGTGAGTTGTCCAGTAATATAAAAAGGGAATATATCACCCGAATATTTAAAGATTGCACATTGGAAGAAATTGATCAGTGGATAGGACTACTAAATATTTTCTATGAAGAGGAAGGCTCCATTGCTGCTGCAGCCCAGCGATTGTTTATCCATAAAAATACACTCCAGTATAAATTGAACAAAATTAGGGAAAGAACGGGGTATGATCCCAGATCGATACGATATTCCTCCTTGTTTTATAATGCAATCCATTTTTATCAGGATGAGAGAGATAAGATGATTTTTTAGTGAAATCTAACAAAAATACTTCGTGAAATTCTATTTCCATGGGCACTATAACAATTAAAGCAATGTTTTTTTAGCTCCGATAACATAGACGACAGCCCCAGGTCGATTTATAATGATATTACATTAAACGACGTCGTATCAATATTATAAATGGAGGTATTTGTTATGTCAGGTATATCATTAATTATTGCTTTTATAATAGCTATAATCCTTATGATTTTAGCTATATCAAAGCTAAAGATTCATCCTTTCCTATCCATTATGAGTGTATCTTTATTATTAGGTTTAGTAGCGGGAATACCACTTACTGATGTAAAGGTAGATGGTGTTGTCCAGACTCAGGGATTAGCAACCGTAATTGGAGCAGGATTTAGCGGTACATTTACCAGTATCGGTATTGTAATTATTCTTGGTGCTTTAATTGGTACTATTCTCGAGAAAACAGGAGCTGCGTTAAAGCTCGCCGATATGACTGTAAAATTAGTAGGCAAAAAGAGACCGGAACTTGCAGTATTACTAATGGGTTGGGTAGTATCCATCCCGGTTTTTTGTGACAGTGGATTTGTAATTCTTAACCCAATACGTAAGGCATTGGTAAAGAAGACGATGTCCTCAAGCGTTGCTATGACAGTTGCTTTGGCAGGCGGTTTATATGTTTCACATGTTTTAATTCCCCCTACTCCTGGCCCGATAGCAGCAGCAAATACATTGGGTGCTGGTGACAATCTTTTATTAGTAATCGGAATGGGTGTTCTTTGCTCCATATTCCCTTTAATTGCTGGTTATTTTTATGCTAAATTCATTGGTAAGAAAGTAAAAGCAAATGATGAAGCAGGTATGGAAAGTGGAGAGATTGTTCAATCCTATGATGAATTAGTTAAGAGCTTCGGAAAGCTTCCGAACGCATTTATGTCACTTTCTCCGATTTTAGTTCCAATCCTGTTAATGGGCATATCCTCTGTTGTTTCCATGATAAAAATGACAGGTTTTCTTGCGCAGTTACTTACATTTTTAGGAACTCCGATTATAGCGTTGGCAGTCGGAACTATCTTTGGTGTTATTACACTTTCTTCTACGAAGAAAATGAACGAGTTTTCCGAGATGACAAATGATACCCTAAAGGTTGTTGGACCTATCTTATTTGTAACAGCAGCCGGTGGTGTACTTGGTAAAGTTATTGCGGTATCCGGTCTTGTTACCTTCATAACGGATAATGCAACTGCATTCCAGGCAATCGGAATTTTCTTCCCGTTCTTATTAGCAGCTATATTAAAAACAGCACAAGGTTCATCAACAGTTGCGATTACTACAACTGCAGGTATTTTAGCTCCGATGTTACCGGTACTTGGTCTTAATTCACCAATTTTAACAGTACTTACTGTTATGGCTATCGGCGCTGGTGCAATGGTAGTATCCCACGCAAATGACAGCTATTTCTGGGTTGTAACGAACTTTGGAGCTATGACACCGGACAAAGGATATAAGACACAGACCGTTATGACCTTAGTTATGGGTGTAGCTGCAATACTTGAAATTTTCCTTTTGACATTAATTTTCCGCTAAAAAGAGATATTACTGACAATAAAAATAAAATGGTCGGCCCTGCCGACATAACAAAATAACAACCATGATGGGGCGGGTAATTTACCGTCCCATCATAAATAAGGAGGGCAACTTATGAGTAAGTTCTTGTTAATTCCGGATTCCTTTAAAGGTACCATGAGCTCGGAAGAAATTTGCTCTATCATGGAAAAAGCGATACGTCAGACCTACCCTGATGCTGATATCATATCAATACCAGTAGCGGACGGCGGAGAAGGCAGTGTGGATGCTTTTTTAAGAGCAATGGGTGGAGATAGAGTTACTGTAACAGTAAAGGGACCTTTCTTCAATGATATGGAAGCCTTTTACGGTATCATTGATAATGGGCAGACTGCTGTGATTGAAATGTCAGCCTGCGCAGGCTTACCGCTCGTAGAAGACAATCCAAATCCAAAGATAACAACTACTTACGGAGTCGGACAATTGATGGAAGATGCAATACAACGTGGATGTAAAAAAATTATTATGGGACTTGGTGGAAGCTGTACTAATGATGCGGGAGCCGGTGCGGCAGCCTCGTTAGGAGTAGTGTTCACCGATAAAAATGGTAATTCCTTTGTTCCAGTTGGAGGTACATTAAAAGATATTGAGCATATTGATACCTCAAAGCTTCTCCCGTCTTTGAAAGAAATCGAGTTGATAGCCATGTGTGATATTGATAACCCACTGTTTGGAGAAAAAGGTGCAGCTTATATATTTGCTCCCCAGAAAGGTGCTTCTCCGGAAGTGGTAAAGGAGTTAGATGATGGACTTAAAAAGCTAGATCAAGTTTTGCAAAAGGATCTGAAGCTTTCTGTGGCGGAGGTCAAGGGAGCTGGTTCAGCCGGTGGTATGGGCTGTGGAATGGTAGCATTTTTTGGTGCATCCCTACAGATGGGAATTGAGACGGTTCTTGATACCGTTAAGTTTGACGAGTTATTAAAGGATGCAGATTATGTCCTGAGTGGTGAAGGAAAGATAGACACACAAAGTATCCGAGGTAAAGTGGTAATCGGAATAGCAAAACGGACAAAAAAAGCAAACGTTCCTCTAATCGCAATCGTAGGTGATATTGACGAGGGGATTGAAGAAGCATATGAAAAAGGTGTGAGCGGTATTTTCAGTATTAACCGTGTGGCGGTTGAATATAAAGATGCAAAAAAGCGAGCGAAACAAGATCTATTCTTAACGGTAGATAACTTGATGCGATATATGAAGGTTACTGTAAAGTGATATATTCTGAAGCAATTAAATAATAAAATCAAAAAATGATTATCCTGACTTACGAGAGAAGAGGGATAATCATTTTTATGTTTAAGTTAAAATTTATAATCCGTCCACAGCTAAATCCTTCGCTTGTTTCGCTTGTTCGAATTTTTCTTTTCTTATATGGCAATAGCCAGTTGGATTCTTGTCCAGATATTTCTGGTGGTATTCCTCGGCAATATAATAATTTTTTAAAGGTAATATTTCAATTGCAATTGGTTTCTCGTATTTTGTTTGAAGCTCTGATATGGATTTTTGAATTATTTCTAAGTCCAGTGCATCAACATAATATATTCCGGTTCGATATTGCGTTCCGGAATCACCACCTTGACGGTTAACCGAAGTGGGATCTATAACATCATAATATAGAGTTAATATAAATTCCAAGCGGATTAAATTTGGATTATAGAAGACCCTTACCGTCTCGGCGTGGCCGGTATTTTTATGACAAACCTCTTCATAGCTTGGGTTTTCTGTATTTCCATTGGCATATCCGACGTCAGTACGAATGATTCCATTAATATTGGATAAATATTTCTCCGTACCCCAAAAACAACCACCGGCAAGATAGATTTCTTTTAAATTATCTGTTTGATTCATTTACATGCACCCCTTTTTTATTGTTATTTTCATAGTATACTGCTTCTTTCATAATTTCAATCAAAATCTGTATTGACAACATAATTATTCGGGAATATAATGACTAATAATACAAAGATAGTCAAACATTACGAAAAGGGGTGCGAAACTTGCCAAAGAAGTTTTCAGATAATGAAAAAGAGTATATTGTAATGCGATTAAAAGAAGAGGCTTTGAAATGTCTTTCCACATATGGAATAAAAAAAACAACAGTAGATGAATTAGTAAAGCGCGTGAATATCCCGAAAGGAACGTTTTATCTTTTTTATGAATCCAAGGAGCTTTTATTATTTGATGCGATCAATGATCTTCATAACGAGATACAGAAAAAACTTTTACAGGAGCTGCAGGGAATATTAGAGAATTTAACGGTGGATCAATTAACAGATTTTATGTTACGACTCTATCAAGAAGTGAATAATACTGGTTTATTGTCGGTGATTATGAATGGAGAATTGGAAGCATTAATGCGAAAGCTTCCGGAAGAGACTGTGAAGGAGCATTTAGCTCACGATAATTTTAGCATAGAGCAGTTCTTTTCATTTCTACCGTTGAAGGAAAAGAAAAATATAAATATCGAGGCTTATAGTGGTGCGTTCCGAGGAATTTTTTTAACAATGCTATACAAACGAGAGATTGGGATTAACATCTTTGATGATGCAATGCGTTTAATGCTTCGTGGTCTTATGCTTCAGATTTTTGAGGAGGAGAAAAATGATTAAAGTGAAAAATCTAGCATTTAGTTATACCAAGCATCCATTTCTAGAAAATATTAATTTTGAAGTGGACCGAGGTGAGATATTTGGGTTTTTAGGTCCCTCCGGTGCAGGGAAAAGTACATTGCAAAAAATACTTACCGGGTTAATTACCGCGTATTCAGGAATGGCAGTAATCGATAATGTTGAGAGTAAAGAACATAAAGATACCTTTTATGAGAACATAGGAGTCGACTTTGAATTTCCAAGCTTGTATGAAAAATTAACAGCGAGACAAAATCTAAAGTTCTTTGGGTCACTTTATTCCAAAAAATTAAGGGCTTCAGAGGATTTGCTTGAAAGGGTCGGATTATCGCAGGATGCAGATAAGAGAGTATCCGAATATTCCAAAGGCATGAAATCACGCTTAAATTTCATCAAAGCACTGCTGCATGACCCGGATATCTTATTCTTAGATGAGCCCACCAGTGGTTTAGATCCGTCCAATAGCAGGGATATGAAGGATATTATTTTGGAAGAAAAAGCAAAAGGAAAGACAATCATATTAACGACACACAATATGCAAGATGCGGCAGAATTATGCGATAGAGTAGCGTTCATCGTGGGTGGTAAGATAAAAGCACTGGATACCCCGCACAACCTTATCATGTCAAAAGGTGCTTCAAAAATTGTCTACACCTATTATGATCGACAAGAAATAAGTAAGGAATGTTTTCTTAATAACACGAGTGAGGACTTGGAACTTCATGCCTTGCTAAAAGCAAATAAAATCAGATCCATTCATAGCAGCGAACCAACCTTGAATGATATTTTTATCGAAGTAACGGGGAGAGTGTTACAATGAGAATACGTAATTTAGTTATTGGTGATATCAAATTTCAAATTAAATATGGTTTCTACTTCGTATATACGATTTTTACCATATTTTATGTTCTACTTATACATGCATTGCCGGAGGTGGCGAGAAACAAGGCAATTACCATTCTTATCTACTCAGATCCTGCAGCGATGGGATTATTCTTTATGGGTGCAATTGTATTATTGGAAAAAAGTCAAATGGTATTAAACTCGATTGCTGTTTCGCCCGTAAAGGTATCGGAATACATCCTTTCGAAAGTAATATCGTTGGGACTAATCGGAACTTTGGTAGGAGGAATAATTGCGATTATAACAGGAACCGACCATGTAATGAGTGTATTGCTTGGGACATTTCTAGGATCTGCATTATTCTCTTTAATCGGTTTGATGATTGCTGCTAAAATTAATAGTTTAAATCAGTTTATGATAGCAACAGTACCTTTTGAATTAATTTGTTTTATACCGCCTATGCTTTATCTTTTTGGATATCGAAAGGATTATTTATTGCTGCACCCTGGCTGTAGTATCCTTTTGTTACTGACAGGGGAAAAGGAATTGCAGCCTGAATTACTATTAATGTTATTTGGATGGCTTGTACTTATTTATTGGATTACCCATGGTGTAGTAAAGAAAATGTTCTTAAGTGTAGGAGGTGTGAAGCTATGACCTATCGTGGCAAAATTCTTATGATTTCTTTTCTACAATTTTTAAATCAATTATTTAAAGATGCCATGCTAATATTACTTTGTGTGGCTCCGGTTTTATGCGGTTTCTTCCTTTTGTATGGGGTACCCTTTGTGCAAAGTCTTCTTATACAATATCTTAGCATGCCTGATCTTTTGCCACCATATTACCTTCTTATAGACCTCTTCTTGGGTGCTATGACACCGCTTTTATATTGTTTTGCAGCTGCCTATGTCATTCTAGGAGAAATTGATGATGGAATTTCCAAGTATCTAGCAGTAACACCAATTGGAAAGAAAGGATATCTGATTTCACGACTTGGAATACCAGCAATGATTGCAGCTGTTGTATCCATAGTAATCCTTCGTATCTTTTGTTTAACTGAACTTTCCTTTAGTACTATTTTAATAATTGCTTTTATGATGTCATTTCTTGGTTTAACAGAAGCATTATTAGTTGTAGCAATATCGAGTAACAAGGTGGAAGGTATGGCAATATCAAAGCTTACCGGTTTGTTGTTTTTAGGATTACCGGCACCTTTTTTCCTTACGGGGAATATACAATATGTATTATTTTTGTTACCCTCCTTCTGGGTAGCAAAGTTTGTGCTGGAAAAGCAGATACTTTTTATGGTAATCGGTCTTATCACTTCGTTTGGATGGATTCTATTTCTTTATCAGAAATTTAAAAAGAAAATCATGTAGGTACGTAATTTTATTATTAAATATAAATTGAATATGGATCATATTAAAAATGGAACCTATAAGCTAGATAAAATCATCTATTTTATAGGTTCCATTCGCTTAATTATTTGTGTTCGTTCGAACGCATAAAGGTTTTTATTATTTCGTTAACTATGAGTGGTATCAATGCAAATACCAGGACCAAAGCCCAATCCTGAAGAGTCAGGTTATGAACACCAAAGGCATTGGCTAGAACAGGAACGGATATAACTACTAGTTGCAATAACATACCAACGATCAATGATCCTACTAAAAAGATGTTAGAGAAAGGACCAATCTTGAATAGGGACTTTGTTGTACTTCTCATGGAGAAGGAATAGAATAACTGGGAAGCTGCCAGTACGACGAAGGACATTGTTCTAGCGTAAGGTAGTGCCTCTTCTGGAACAGCACCGGAACCTAGCACATAACCATGCTCCCATAACCCATAATAAAAGGCTGCTAAAGTAAAGATTCCGATTAAAACGCCACCTATGACGGCTCTTAAACCTGCACCCCTTGCGAAGAAGCTTTCCTTCGGATTTCTCGGCTTCAGCTTCATCACATCCTTATCACCGGGATCAATTCCTAACGCAATTGCAGGTAGTGAATCTGTAATTAGGTTAATCCATAGAATCTGAGTTGCAATCAATGGTACCGGCCAGTTTAACAGGATGGAGATAAATATTGTTATTACTTCACCCAAGTTACAAGATAGAAGGAAGATTACTGACTTTTTAATGTTATTATAAATATTTCTACCTTCCTCGATTGCATGAACGATAGTTGTAAAATTATCATCGGTCAATATCATATCGCTGGCACCTTTTGCTACATCGGTGCCGGTAATACCCATTGCAACACCGATATCCGCATATTTTAGGGAAGGAGCATCATTAACACCGTCACCAGTCATAGAAACGATATTACCTTGTGCTTTAAAAGCTCTGACAATCTTCACCTTGTGTTCCGGAGATACTCTGGCAAATACTCGATAATCATTGATGTGAGCCGCAAAATCTTCATCAGATAGTTCATCGATTTCTGCACCTGTGATACTTTGTTCAATGGATTCTGCTATTCCTAATTCTTTTGCAATAGCTACGGCTGTATTTTTATGATCACCGGTTATCATAATTGGACGTATACCTGCCAACTTAGCTTCATGAATGGAGTCTTTTACTTCCAATCGTGGAGGGTCTATCATACCAACAATACCAATAACAGTAAGCTCCTTCTCCATTTCCTCAGGAGCAATCATTTCGGTTGTATCTTTAAAGGCTACACCCAGAACACGAAGCGCTGAATCTGACATATTCTCTGTCATACGAAGATAATCTGTTTTCATTTCCTTCGTTAAGGGAACTTTTTGTCCGTTCACTAAAGCGGTTGTTGATAACTTAAGTATGTTATCAATGGCACCCTTTGTATGAACGCGGTATCCGTTACCCTCAACATTTAAAGTAGACATCAGTTTACGGTCGGAGTCGAAAGGATTTTCTGATACTCGTTTATGTTTGTTATTTATTTCTGATCTGGTAAGATTGAATTTTTCACCTAGAATTATCAAAGCGATTTCTGTCGGATCACCAGTTCCCTGCCCATTCACATAGGTGGCATCAGAACAGAGCACCAAAGATCTTACAAGCTCATTTTCATCAGGAGTAGCAGTTAAATTAGCATCGGTTCCTGATATATCAACTAAATTGTTTAGGGTATATTGTTTTACTACCGTCATTTTATTCTGTGTTAATGTACCTGTCTTATCAGAACAGATAATATTGACAGAACCTAAGGTCTCTACTGCGGGTAATTTCTTAACAATTGCATGAATCTTGGACATTCGGGTAACACCTAGAGCAAGTACTATCGCAACAATTGCAGCCAAACCTTCTGGAATTGCAGCTACAGCCAGGCTGATTGCGGTTAAAAACATCTCAAATAAATCACGTTTTTGAATTAATGCGATAATAAAGATGAGAGCGCAGATGCCGATTGCCAAAAAGCCGAGAATTCTTCCAAGCTCATCTAATCTTTTTTGGAGTGGTGTCATTTCATCATTATCATCATCTAAAATCTTTGCAATTTTACCTATTTCTGTTTCCATTGCAGTTGCAACTACGACGCCTTCACCACGACCATAAGTGACCAAAGTGGAGAGGAAAGCCATGTTGGCTTTATCACCTATCGGTGTCTTTGGATCCTCAAATAACTTCGATGCATCCTTCGAGGAAGGGACAGATTCACCGGTGAGAGCGGATTCTTCAATTTGTAGGTTCGCACTTTCGATTAATCTTAAATCGGCGGGAACAAATCGTCCTGCATCAAGTATGATGATATCGCCGGGTACTACTTCTTCTGAATTAATCTCTTTCACTTCTCCATCACGTCTTACAACCGATTTGGGAGTTGTCATTTTCTGCAGGGCTTCCACTGCTTTTTCTGCCTTATACTCCTGAAATACACCAATAACTGCATTTAAAATAATAACCAGTAAGATGATGATGGAATCAGCATATTCGCCGATAATCAGGGTGATAACTGCAGCTGCCAATAGGACATAGATTAGCATGTCCTTTAATTGAGATAGAAATAGAGAAACAAGACTCTTTTTTGGTTTCCCTTTCAATTTGTTCATGCCGTATTTTTCTAAACGCTGCTTTGCTTCTGATTCTGTAAGTCCAACGGCAGGATTGACTCCCAATTCTTTCAACACTTCATTCTGTGATTTGGAAAACCACATAAAAACACCTCTTTCATTAATCTTGCTTTTAATTATAGTTCCTAATAATATATTTCTTATGCCTTGCAGATGCTTTAAACGATAGGTTTTATGTACATTACAGCAGGACAGTAGAGTAAGTATATCATAATATGGAATTATTGGCATTATATTTTAATTAGAATTACTAAATTTTTTAATAGAGGAAAATTTTATTAAATTAGTAAAATAATCAAAATAATTATTGGAGTACCATATATTTGACATAACTGGGTTAGAATAGTAAAATAAAATTGTATAAAGTGGAAGAAAGGGAACGGTGAAGGAATGGCTTATATCGGTGAATTACTACTTGATTATGGAATTGACGCAAGTATTGCGATTTATTTATCGTATACATTATTAGTTTTTTTAATTATTATCCTGTGTATCATAGGAAATATTATTACAAAAAAAATTATTTTAAAACTTGTCGCGCGTATCATACGCAGAAATAGGCACCAATGGAATAATATTTTATTAGAACGGAAGGTTTTTACATGGATCGCAAATATTCTTCCTGGAATCATCGTCTATCTCTTTGCACCGGCATTTATTAATATAGATGGACTAGTCCGTAGAGGCGCTGCTATTTATATCTCTATTATCTCACTTTTTGTGATTAGTGCTATGCTAGATGCGGTAAATGATATCTACCGAACCTACCCGATTTCGAAGGTACGACCAATTAAGGGTTTATTGCAGGTAGCAAAAATTATTTTATATATTATTATTGCAATTGTAATCATTGGTACCCTGATGGATCAAAATCCATTAGTGCTACTGAGTGGAATTGGTGCCTTGGCTGCTGTATTTTCTTTTGTATTTAAGGATTCTATCTTGGGCTTTATCGCAGGCATTCAATTAACCTCCAATGACATGCTTCGAATCGGCGATTGGATTGAGATGTCGAAGTATGGTGCTGACGGTGATGTTATTGATATAACCCTGAATACAGTTAAGGTTCAGAATTTTGATAAAACCATTGTTACATTACCTGCCTATGCACTTGTATCAGATTCTTTTAAGAACTGGAGAGGTATGACCGAATTCGGTGGTAGAAGAATAAAACGATCCATTTATATTGATGTTAATAGTATCTGTTTTTGTACCCCCGAAATGATCGATAAATTTAAAAAAATTAATTATCTTAAAGATTATATCATCGAAAAAGAAAACGAATTACTAAGTTATAATCGAAGATACAACGCTGATACCGATACGTATATTAATGGGAAGCATATGACGAATATCGGAACCTTTCGCATTTATATAGAGTACTACTTACAGAATAATCCACGGCTTCATAAAGGAATGACGCAATTAGTTCGTCAGTTACCACCAGGGGAAAATGGTCTTCCATTAGAAATATATGCATTTACGGATGATACGAAATGGGAGCATTATGAAGGCATTCAAGCAGATATTTTTGATCACATCTTCTCAATAGCAGAAGAGTTCGGCCTACGTATCTTTCAGAATCCCACCGGGTTTGATGTAAAACAGATAAGTTCAGGAATTACAATCTCCAGAGAAGCATCAGTTCCCACGGAAATTCAAGACTAAAATTAAAATGATTTCATAGAACAATATCTAATAGAACAATATTTCATAGAACAATATTTCATAGTACAGTATCTAATAGAACTATATCTCATGGAACAAAAGTGGTAAAAGCAGGAATAAATTAATATTCCTGCTTTTACCACTTTTGTCTCATTATTCAGTTTTTTTAATGCAATCATTCAATCCGATTTTGAGATATTACAATTACTTTCTTTCTTTTTGACTAACTTAACTTTAGTTTATCAAACTGAAGAAAAACCAAAGCTTTCTAAATTAATTAAACTGTCCAAAAGCTATCATCTCCTAATCATACAAGAAACTCTTGCAGTTTGTAATTCTGAGACGAAACTACAAACTCATCTATTCTTTTTTTTAGATACGACCGAACTTATTCGTATTAGGTCTGTGATCATCATGCAAGTTAAGTTCTTGCGTCGTATCTGATAATTATTATGTCTTTTTACTAAGATAATATACACCTTATTATAAAAAAATATTTAGTATCTTTTACCAGTTGTTTTTAACGGATTTGCTGAAACGCTGTTATCAAAATAACCCTTCAAATGGAATTGATCTTATTCCGTTCGAAGGGTTATTTATGTTACAGAAATATCAAATTGGATAAATAATAATTTAATCAAATTTAGTATTGATCTTTAATTAAATTTGACGGTAACATTACTGTGTAGCAGTTTTACGTCTCTTTATTACCTTTAACCTTGTAAATTCTTCTCGTTCCTTTTCCTCCAGAGCATTTTGGATTTCAATCATAAGAGTAGTATAATTAGGTATAGTAATATTCTTTAAAGCATTTGCACGTTTCATCGTTTTATTAATGTTGGTAGCTAACCGATAAGCTGAATTCTCAATCATGGACAATCGGATTGTTAGTTCCTTCACCTTTACAAAACGCTTTGTAGCTTCATCCAGAGATAATTTAGTCTGGAAGAAGGCATACGTGGGTTTACTAACCGAGTTATTAAATTCAACCAAGGGAATTTCCGTACCCATAATACTTCTCTGCTTAATCTCAATGGAATTTTCTTCCGGTATCGTATTACTCAGCTCTGATACATTCAAAATTCCCATCTCAATATTCGCTTTTTGAAGCGCAAGATAAGCAGAAGAGAAGGTACTATCAATTTCAAGCTGGACATTCTTGGCTTCATTAATTAATTCCATTAGCTCACGCATTAATATATTACGCTTTTTATCCATCAACTCGTAACCTTGTTTTGCCAGCTTCAGAGAATTTTTTGCTATTATTAGATTGCCCTTAGTGGGGAAGGTATTCGGATTCATGGTATCACCTCTATTCGCTTACAGCTTCGTTGTTAGGTGTAAAATATTTCTCTAATATCTTTGTATCAATACGGTCTAATTCTTCTTTCGGTAGGATGTTTAGTAACTGCCATCCTTTATCTAAGGTCTGGATAATGGTACGATCCTCAACACGACCCTGCGAGAGGAATTCCTGTTCCATAGCTGCACCAAACTTTAAGTATTTCTTATCCAGAGGAGATAATTCATCCTCACCGATAACGCTTGCCAAAGCTCTTGCATCACCCACACGAGCATAAGAAGAGAAGAGTTGGTTCGCCAAATCTTGATGATCCTCACGTGTATATCCTTTACCGATACCATCCTTCATAAGACGAGAAAGAGAAGGAAGAATACTGATGGGAGGATAAATTGATTTCTGGTGCAGTGCACGGTCAAGAACAATTTGTCCCTCGGTAATATATCCGGTTAAGTCCGGAATCGGATGTGTAATATCATCATTTGGCATTGTAAGAATTGGAATTTGTGTTACGGAACCATTACAGTTATGAACAATACCTGCTCTCTCATAGAGAGTAGCAAGTTCACTATATAAATAACCTGGGTAACCTTTTCTACTTGGAATTTCACCTTTAGAGGAAGAAACCTCACGCATTGCTTCTGCAAAGGAGGTCATGTCTGTAAGAATTACCAGAATGTGCATTCCTTTTTCAAAAGCAAGATATTCTGCAGCGGTTAAAGCTACCTTTGGAGTTATAAGTCGTTCAACAACAGGATCGTTCGCTAAATTTAAAAACATTACCACGTGGGAGCTTGCGCCACTTTCTTCAAAGGTTCTGCGGAAGAAATCAGCAACGTCATGTTTAACACCCATCGCTGCAAATACAATAGCGAATTCTTCATCAGAATCTTCACCTAGTGAGGCCTGCTTTACAATTTGAGCCGCTAATTGGTCATGAGGTAGACCGTTGCCGGAGAAGATTGGAAGCTTTTGACCACGGATTAATGTTGTTAAACAATCGATAGCAGAGATACCGGTTTTAATATAGTTTCTTGGATATTCTCTGGAGCAGGGATTTAGAGGCTGTCCGTTAATATCTGCCTTCGTATCTGAAACGATATTGCCAAGTCCGTCAATCGGCTGGCCGACCCCGTTAAATACGCGGCCAAGAATCTCAGGAGATAATGCAACCTCCATCGGATGACCGGTTAACTTTGTATGTGTATTGAATAAGGACATATCCTCAGTTCCCTGAAACACCTGAATAACTGCTTTATCCTCATATAATTCTACAATACGTCCTAATTTCTTTTTATTTCCTTCTACGGTTAATTCTACAATTTCATCGAAGGAGGCATCTCGAACACCCTCAAGAACGATCAAGGGGCCGTTGATTTCACTTAGTCCTAAATATTCTATTGACATAATAAAACCTGTTCCTTTCAAGTTATTACATAAGGATCAAAAATTTTTTTCTTAATCCTTTAAAACCTAAGCATTCCTTGACATGATTTGATCATAGAAGGTATCAATCATTACTTTATAATCATCGAATTTATTTAATTCATCGTTTGCAATATCATATTTAATCGAAATAACTTTATCAAAGATTGTATTTTCTTTTAATAATGACATTGGCATATTACGGTCAATCAATTGCTTTGATTTCGAGTTGAGATAAAGAATTGTCTCCATCATTTTAAGTTGCTTTATCATAGGTACATAAGTATCGGAAGGGTGATAAGCGTTCTGCTGAACAAAACCCAAACGAATTACTCTGGCAATTTCAAGTACCAATTTCTGATCATCAGGAAGAACATCGCTACCAATTAATTTAACTATTTCATTTAATTGACTTTCCTGTGTAAGCAGACTTAAGATTTGATTACGGCATTCTACAAAATTCTCACCAACATTCTTAGTATACCAAGGTGCCAGATCATTAAGATACTCGCTATAGCTGGTTAACCATTGAATAGCAGGAAAATGTCTTGCATATGCAAGGGATTTATCCAGTGCCCAGAAGCAGCGAACAAAACGTTTCGTATTTTGTGTAACTGGCTCCGAAAAGTCACCACCCTGTGGTGATACAGCACCAATGATGGATACACTGCCTTCTGTCCAGTTTAAGTTTTGCATGAAACCGGCTCTTTCATAGAAAGCAGATAGTCTGGAAGCGAGGTATGCAGGAAATCCTTCTTCGGCAGGCATTTCTTCCAATCGACCGGATAATTCACGAAGAGCCTCAGCCCAACGGGAAGTGGAATCCGCCATAATAGCAACATGATAACCCATATCTCGGTAGTATTCAGCTAAAGTTATTCCGGTATAAATACTTGCTTCACGAGCAGCAACCGGCATGTTAGAGGTATTTGCAATCAAAGTTGTACGATCGAGCAGAGGATTACCGGACTTAGGATCCACTAATTTCGTAAAATCCTCAAGCACCTCTGTCATTTCATTACCACGCTCGCCACAACCAATATATACGATAATATCTGCATCACACCATTTAGCCAGCTGATGCTGTGTCATGGTTTTACCTGTTCCGAAACCTCCAGGAATAGCAGCAGTGCCACCTTTTGAGATAGGGAACAAGGTATCTAGAATTCTCTGCCCAGTTACTAAAGGTCGGTCAGAGGAATATCTTTTCGCTGTAGGTCTAGGTACACGAATTGGCCATTTCTGTGTTAAAGAAAGCTCTTTTTCTTGCCCCTTATTATCAACGATTGTAACAATTGTATCACTAATGGTATATTTACCATCTGGCACTACCTTGGTTACTGTTCCACAGATGTCTGGGGGAACCATTGATTTATGGACAATCGCTCTAGTCTCTGGAACTTCTGCTATGATTGTTCCACCATAGACCTTATCACCAGGCTGAACAGTGACATGAACATCCCAAAGTTTACTAGTATCCAAGGACTCTACACTAACACCTCGGGATATATAAGTACCTGATTTTTTAGCAATTTCCTGTAATGGTCGTTCAATACCATCAAAAATATTACTTATGATTCCAGGTGCTAGTGTAACAGAGATAGGAGCACCGGTGGAATGTACTTCATCACCTGGTTTTAATCCTGTGGTTTCCTCGTATACTTGAATCGTAGTTCTTGCGGTGGTTAAACCGATTACTTCACCAACCAGTTTATCCTTTCCTACTAAAACCATTTCCCCCATTTTGAAGGCTTGGTTTTGACCTACATATACGATGGGACCGTTAATACCAAATATTTTTGCTGTTAAATTCATAAGGCCGAACTCTCCCTTTCATAGTCTTAAAGAGTAAAGGAACTCTTTGCTTCTTCCAATTTTGTCAGAAATGAATTATCAATTAGAATACTGCGGGAAGGAATTACAGCACGAGTACCGCCAATAAAATCACGGTTGCTTACTGTAAGGGAAACACCTGTTTTTTCTTCTAGGGTTGATATTTTCTGTGCATCAGTGGGATTAATATAAACGGAAATCGCATCCCCCTTTGCAAAACTACTAGCATTTTTAATTTGTGTGCATAATAATTCTTCGTATTCGGAGGTTTTCATGAATTCCTCCAATTTTAGATTTACATCACTAAATATTCGTTCCGAAACCTCTGCAGTTTTATCTAAAACTTTACGTCGGATTTCCATTGATTCTGCAGATAATTTACGATTTCTTTCCCGAATGATATTATCGGATGCCATACGGTAATTCGCCTCAGCCTTACGCAGGGCTGCATCTTTGCGCTCATCATAATTCTTTTGAAGAGTTTTCTTGTAATCTTCAACAATTTCGATGTTTTGATTCGTAGCACTTTCGATTACCGATGAATAAAAATGATCTAATTTTTCATCAAGAGTCATTGTTTGACCAAGCCTTTCCAGGAGATAATGCCTGTAATAATCTAAGATTACCGCATCTCCTAATACAAGTTGAATTACAGTCTATTTATAACGGATTGTTAAGCGATTCACTATAAATAGAATTGATAATTCTACTTGCCAATATTAAGTAATTATAATTTCAGACCAATGGCTTCATTTACATAGGAGGTAATAAAATCCGGTTTACGACCGGTCCCATGTCTGTCCGGGATTTCTACAATTAAAGGAATTCTTCTGTTAAGTTTTACATCATTGATTATATCGGGGAACATATTGCTTAACTTTTCTGTAATAAGAATAATGCCTATCGTCTTATCTGTAAGCACTTTTTCCAATTCATCCTTTAATTCCGGCTTTGTATGGACTACAACACCGCTTACACCTGCTAGTTTCATACCGGTAAAAGTATCAACATTATCGCTGATAAGATACATACGCATAACGCTACCTCCGAAGTACGTGCTTTAAGCACGTACTCAAATGATTGTAAAAGACACAGTGTGTCTTTTACTGCGTGATAATTTTTATCACGCTACCTCCAAATTAAGCTCCTAAGATGGTAAAGGATACAATCAAACCGTAAAGTGCAATACCTTCTGCAAGAGCTACAAAGATTAAGGACTTACCCATGATGGAAGCATCCTCACTGATTGCACCTAAAGCAGCAGAAGCAGCAGAAGCTACCGCAATACCACCACCAATACAGGATAAACCAGTGGAAAGAGCAGCTGCGATATATCTCCAGCTGTCTGTCGTATTTGCTACAGCTGCTGTAGTTTCAGCAGCAGATACTTTGCCATTGAACATTAATACATTTGCAATTACTAAGGTGCCAAAAAACAGAAATACATTAAATCCGATAGATGCTTTTAAACCACCCTTACTTTTCTTAGAGAAAAGGAATGATCCAAAAGGAATGATGATGCTTAATAATAAAGTAATAATGATAATAATTTTAGTTGCCATGATAATTTCCTCCTAAAGTTTGATTAAATAATTTTTAATTTAATTTGTATAACAGATTTTCTTTATTTGCCTTTATAAGGCTTAAATTCTTTTCCGGAACCTTTGTAAAAACGGCTGAACATCTCATAATACTCCAAACGAAGTACCTGGATACCAACAATTAACCCCTCCATAGCAGCTACGATAATATTACCTAGGATAATCACTATAAGATTAGGGCTATCAGTTCCTGCTCCGGATAAGAGCATTACAACACCCATCATTGCCGCATGGCTTAATGCAAATGCGCCGACACGGAGAAAGGAGATTGTATTGGTTAAATAGCTTAATAATACTTCAAATAACTCAAAGAAAGATTCTAGGAAAAACATTGCTTTGTGTTCTGGAAAGATCCTTGATTTCTTCTCAATGATATGAGTCAATGGTTCTTTGAAGAATATAAGTAATAACGGTATTGCAAAAAAGATAAACATTATAATAGCACCAGGTAAAGCATGACCTGTAAAAACTAATACTACACTGGTAATCAAAGCGCCGTAGAACAACAATCCGGCTACTCCATTTGTATCAAAAAGCACTTTTCCCCAATCCTTTGCCTTAATACTATTCACAATATTAATGAACATAGCAATTAAAATAAGAAAAACACCAAATCCGACTGCAGTTAATAACATAGTCATAACATTCTCTCTAGGTGAAAGCCAGACAGGATTTATCCAATCCTCAAATCCAAATACGCTTCCATATAAAACTCCAAAGATAGTGGAGAACACACCGGCTAGGGAAATGATTGCTGCAATACTCATTTTCTTAAGCTTGTAAAGGAGAGCACCGCCAACAACAAGAAAGAGTCCCTGACCAACATCTCCAAACATGATGCCGAAGATAATGGAATAGGTAATTGCAACGAATGAGGTTGGATCAATTTCATTATAGGCAGGGAGACCGTACATTTTAATGAACATTTCAAATGGTTTAAATAATTTAATATTCTTTAATTTTGTCGGTGGTTTTTTATCATCGTCAAGTTGTCCGTCATCACAAACACAATAAACTAAATTGTCTGTTTCAGCCTCTTTCAATAGAGCATGTGAATCTTTTTCCGCAATCCAACCGCATATAATATAGAAGACATCGCTTTTTCCCTTTTCTCTCGTACAGGCAGCCAATTTACGAACTTCAAAATTACTGGATAATATGGATACGGTGTTGTGAGCAAGAGCTAATTCATCTGCCACACTATTGAGTCTTTCCTTAATAACTGCGTAAATTCCATCTAATTCGATATTAATCTCAGCTATCTTAGCGATTATTGAATTAAACGATTCCTCTGGAGTACCTTCATAGGCATCCGGTAATTTAACTCTTTCAAAATGAAGAGAAGCATAAATTGCATCAATTTTAACGGAATCTACCGCTGGAACAAAATATACACCCCAAACATAATCCCGGTCCCGTTCACATTCATAAAAAACGGTTGTTAAATTATCATAAACAGATTTTGAAAAGCGGGTATAGAATTCATGAGGTACCTTACCGAAACGGAATTTAATAAATTTTAAATCAATTATTTTATGAACATCATATTCCAAATGTCGGAAATGTTCAATCTGTATTAATAAATCATTTAATTCATGTCTCTGATTTTTTAGTTCATGTTTTTTTACATTTAAATCCGATAGAGTAGCATAGGCTGCATTAATAACGTTAGCTGCTTGCTCTGCGGACATCATAGCACCTGTCGCAATATCAACATGATCTAGTTTTTTTACTAAATCTTCTGATCTGGTGATTAATTCCTTATACGGGTTAATCTCAACAAAAGGCTTTAAGTTATAGGAGGTACTTAGCTCTGTTAGAGCATTCTCCAAATGAATATCATATTTGGTTAGATACTTATTTACAACCCGGTCAAAGTCGTTCTTTGGTCCGGTTATACTGAGAAACCTCATTTTCTCAATCATTTTTCACACCTCCAGTTCTATAATTGTAAAATATAATCCTGCCTATTCTTTTGATCTAAACCGTATCGGATACATTCCAACGCAGAAGTTAACTGACTTATTTCCATATCCTTGCGGAAAAGATAATAATTAACAATAGCCATGGAAGCGGGATAACGAGTCATATTAAATAAAAAAATCTTATTTATTCTTCTAGTATACTCATATTCCATGGTACCATTTTTCAAATGAGGAATGAAAGATTTATAGCGTGTAGTACTAAGTAAATTTAAAAACTCATCAATAGTAACAGCTCCGACCAATTTAGTTAACTGTGATATAGTTAGTTTATAATTAACCGGTATTAAATAGGTTAAGATTTCAGCAGTACCCATATCATACATCTTTTTCGAACGATAAATCCACATAATATTAAGTAAATCAATTTCTGTTCCCATCCGCTGGGTAAATGCTTTTTTACTATTTCCACTCAAAAGTGTTTCTTTCAATCTCCAGGACTTTGTAAAGTAGTATACATCCAAGGTCATTTCATAATCAAAAGGAGTTAAACCCGTCTTATTATGCAATTTTGCTAACATGTCATAATACTCAGTTCCTTTTAAGTTAAGAATGTATTCATCTATCGACCGTGAAGAAGATAGTGCAGCTACATTAATCTGAGAATGCTTACTGAAAAATGGAAGGAATACTGATAAATCAATTTCGTTTTCATGATTATGAACTAGTCGGATACAGGCTTTTAGTACATTAATTTCGTAACGGAAGAAGATTAACTCCAAATCCTGTCGTTGTCCATCATTAGCAAAACGATAGATTTTTGTGTAATCCATATAAAGTCCGTTGATAAATACGCGTTCCGCTTCATCGCGGTGAATCTCACGCTCATCATATTTCTGAAATAACTCACCATAACCGGGATGCTTCTTTAAATAGGCTATAAAGTCAGCAACGGTTTCAATGTTCGATATTTTCTGAAAGTCATCTCGACTGATGAGTTTTGGACTCATGGCTTTAACTTTTGTATTAATACCACTATAAGAAAGAGTAGAATCCATTGCAACCTCCAGATACCCGATTTTAACGGGCTAATTTTAAATGTGAAAAGATAAATTTTCGGTTTATTTAATTAAAAAATAATATTAAATATCCAAGAGTTAATGAATGAATGGATGAATTGTGAGATATAAATATTGATTGACTTTTTTTTCACAATATTTAAGATGATTATATATGAATTATGGTTTGAAATACTTTGTTTACCAAAGCATCATGATTCTGCTTATAATTACTCTCAAGATCTTTTAGTTGCTTATCACTACTTTCAATTAACTGTTTTTTTTCTTGCTCTAATTCCTTTTCAGCCTGCTCCATGATTGCATTAATTTTTAAATTATTTTCTTCCGCAATACTGGCTTCCATCTGAGCAATAGTCTTTTCGTTTTCTTCATATAGTTCGTTCTTTTCATCGTTAGCGCGTTCAATGATTTGATTTGCTTTTCTTTCTATATCAAACAAAAGACTAATAACTTTCTCCATACCTTGACCTCCTATCAATCGACAATTATACATGATAATAATACATCGTTTTGAATGAATTGCAATAGTGAATATGTACAATTTAGAGTAAAAATATGAACTAATATATAAAAAATGTTATATAAATCACCCAAAGAAAACGATTAAGTGATTTTTGATAAAAAAAGTAAAAATCACTTGCATTAATTTCCGAAAAGGTTTAAGATAAATTGAGTAAATAAACAGTACATAATTCAAATAATATACATTATGACAGTGAGATATTTGAAATTAATTAAAATTATTAAATAAATATGGTAATATATTATATATAAAGGAAAAATAATTAAGTATGATTGTATAATGTGCTAAATGTAATAATAAGAAAACGTTTAAGTGTATATCCGATAAAATATATAAGTATAAGGAGTTACACGAGGTTTCTATTGAAGACGTTTCAATCATATGTGTGTTTTCGGATAATCGCTGTAAACAAATCGTTATATGATTATAATGATATAACACAGGCTGCCATAGAAAATGTAAGAAGAGTTGCGAAAGAGATGGGCTACTTCCCGTATTCTTCCGTCTAAGTCTTAAAATCTATCGTACCTAGCACTTGGGAACATTTATTCGTGGAAGAAGCACAAAACGGATTAACACATGAATATTTTACCAAAGTTATGGTTGGTTTAAGGTTGAGAAGGGTGAAGCGGTTATAATATAATATTTATCTGCAGACATACAGGACAAAAAACATGTTCTATTATGAACTCAGAAAATACCATGGTATGGATGGAGTAGTGATTACTTGTATTATTATCTTCAAGTACTGGAACTAATTGATGACTTTACAACAGGACTCCGGAGCTCTGGGGAGAGGAGCTACCGAAAATTGATTCCTATAACTAAAATTCAAGGGCGTCAATTATCGAGAAGATGTTTGTAGAAGGAAAAGTAATTATCGGAAAGTATGTAAGTCAACTAAGGCTAAGAAAGTAATAGTTTAAGAAAAGGAGGGGTAAATTAAGCAAGAAAGAAGTTTTTATTCCTATTAAATAGGAAAGGTTACGGTTACTTGTAGAGTTTAAAACTTGTAAAGATATAGGATGACGGGGAGTTATTAAATACATACAAACATGAGCTCTTTAAGATAATCGGTGCCAAGTTCGCAATTGGTAGTGTAAAAGGTAAATTTGGTAAACAAAAAGATAAAAGCATTTCTTCTGATTGATGTTGATACAACATACAATGATTAGAAATGCTTTTTTATTTTACAAAATGTATAAACAATTAAAGTAATTTGCTTAAAAATTGATGTGTGAACTCAATAATTCAAGGAAGTTAAAAAAATATAGTCAAAATGACGAAAAAAACGTGATAAATAATGATAAGATGTTGAATATTATATTATTATCAGTTATAATCATTTTGTTATACATTATTACCAATATCATGTATTTTGGAGGTGAGTGAATGGCAAAAGAAACAGTACAAGCTGTTCGCCAAGCAGAGTTAAACGCTGCGCAGATGGAAAGAGAAGCAATACAGAAAAAAGATACAATTCTTTCTGAAGCACAGTTGAAAGCGAAGACTATGATTACTTCTATGACAAAGGAAGCCCTAGAAAAAGCGGAACGTAATTTGGTATTAGCAAATGAGCGAGGCATTGAAATGATGGAAGCTATTAAGTTAAAAGCTGAAAGCGAAGTCCTTTTAATGAAAGAAATGGCACAGAGAAAGGAAGAGACTGTAATAGATTTTGTTCTCTCAACTGTTATTAAATGACATTGTATTATCGACAAAAATTTACGACTATTAAGAAAGCGAGGGAGGTGTATTAGTTATGGCTATGCTGCAAATGCAGCGTATTTTCATTTATGCACTTAAAAAAGACCGTAAGCCGATTTTAGAGTTGTTACAACGCCGTGGTGTGGTAGAAATGAGCGATAGCATCCCTGAAGATAACGTTTTTCATAAAACGGATATGTCATATGCGAGATCAAGCTTTGAAAAGAATATTTCTACGGCAAAGGAAGCAGTTGAGATATTAAATCGACTTGTTCCTGAGAATAAATCCATGCTTTCTGTATTGAATGGAAGAAAAGTAGTATCCACTGAAGAGTATGATGCTTTTAAAGACAAGCATGAATCAATTGTACGGATTGCAAATCGTATTAATGCTTGTAATAAGGAAATAATCGAAACAAAAGCAGAAATTCTAAAACTAGAGGCTCAGATGGAGATATTAGAGCCTTGGACCGCTTTGGATATTCCATTAAGTTTTTCCGAAACAAAGTATACGAAGAGCTTTATTGGTACGATTCCGAAGGAATGGACGTTGGAAGCAATCTACGAAAAGCTAGTAGATTATTTACCTCTCAATGTGGATATCATCAGTTCCTCCAAAGAACAAACCTGTATTTTTGTACTTTGTACAAAGAATAATGCGGATAGTGTGTATGAAGCCTTAAGAGTAATGGATTTTTCACATCCTAGCGTTTCAGCAGATAGGGCACCTGCGGAACAATTAGAATATTTGAAAAACCGGAAATCGGAAGCAGGTGTGACAATTGAAAATGCCGAGAAAGAGATTATATCCTTAGCATCATCAAGAGAAGAGCTTCTTTTCTTACAAGATTATGATAAGATGAGAACTGACAAATATGAGGTGATTGGACAAATATTACAGTCACAAAATTTATTTGTAATGTCTGGATATATTCCGCAACGGGATGCAAAGTCACTTGAAGATGCGCTTAATAATGAATTTACACTTGCGATAGAATTTGAAGAACCCTCTGAAGAAGAGGAGGCACCTGTATTATTAAATAATAATGGTTTTTCAGCGCCGTTAGAGGGTGTAGTAAAAGGGTTTGCCCTTCCTAATAAAGGGGAAGCAGATCCAACCATGGTCATGTCACTATTTTACTATATGCAATTCGGGCTTATGTTATCCGATGCTGTTTATGGCGCAATCATAGCGGCAGCCTGTGCATTTGGATTAATTAAATTTAAACATACAATCGAATCCTCCATGAAGAATGTATTAAAAATGTATTTATTCTGTGGAATTTCAACTGTATTCTGGGGTGTTATGTTTGGCAGTTATTTGGGAGATATCGTTGATGTCGTGAGTGCAACGTTCTTCGGTAATAAAGTCACAATACCACCGCTATGGTTTTTCCCAGTCAATGAGCCGATGCGGATGCTTACATTTGCTATGATCATCGGTTTAATTCATCTTCTGACCGGATTGTTAATGAAGTTTTATCAATTATTAAAACAAAAAGATTATAAGTCAATTTTATACGATGTTGTTACTTGGTTTGTACTAATCGTGAGTTCTACAGTACTATTGTTATCTTTACAGATGATGAAAAGTATTCTTGGAATTAATTTAGTGATATCCCCTACTGTATCAACGATTGCAGCTGGTGTAGCAATTTTATCCTCTGTGGGGATTGTTCTTACCAATGGACGTGAATCAAGAAATCCGTTTAAGAGATTTTTAAAAGGAGCCTATGCTTTATATGGTATTACAGGCTACTTAAGCGATGTATTATCCTATTCTCGTCTTCTGGCACTTGGACTTGCTACCGGTATTATCGGATCGGTTATTAACAAAATGGCTGCCATGGCGGCAGGAGGAATTCTTGGACCGCTTTTCTTTACAATAATTGTAATTGGTGGCCATGCCATGAACATTGGAATTAATGCTCTAGGTGCTTATGTACACACAAACCGTTTACAATATGTAGAATTTTTTGGAAAGTTTTATGAGGGTGGCGGACGTACGTTCAACCCCTTTAATATGAATACTAAATATTATAAAGTTAAGGAGAATATGAAAAATGGATAAGTTTGGAATCGTATTAGCTTTATTAGGAGCAGCATTAGCAGCATTATGTGCAGGTTTGGGATCAGCAAGAGGAGTTGGCTTAGCAGGTGAAGCCGGTGCAGGTGTAGTTACAGAAGACCCGGCTAAATTTGGTAAAGTCTTAATCCTTCAGCTGTTACCTGGTACTCAGGGTATTTATGGATTATTAATTGCATTTATTACCTTATCACAAATTGGAGTTTTAGGTGGAAGCAGTGATATTAGCTTAGCGAAGGGATTGTTATATTTAGCAGCTTGTCTACCTATGGCAATTGTAGGTTATGGCTCAGCGATAGCGCAGGCAAAGGCTTCCGTTGCAAGTATGGGACTTTTAGCAAAAAGACCGGAAGCATTTGGTAAAGCTATGATTTTCCCTGCAATGGTTGAGACCTATGCAATTTTAGCACTTTTGATATCAATGTTAGCATTAAATGGGGTTGCTGGTATAACTATATAACAGTTAGGAGAGTTAAGCTATGACTGGATTAGAAAAGATATTGAAAGTGATTGAGGCGGATGCCGAGGCAGGAGTGGAAACAGTCATTGCTCAGGCAAAACAGGAGGCCGATGAGATTCTTGAGGCTGCCAAAGAAGACGCCTTAAAAAAGTGTGCTCAAATAGCTGATAAATCCGAAGCTGATATAAAAGCGGTAATAAGCCGTGCAGAATCTGCAGCAGCACTACAAGAAAAGAAAACAATCCTTGATACAAAGCAACAGATCATCAGCAACATCATTTCAAAAGCCAGAAATTCATTGGCTAAATTACCAGACTCCGAGTATACGGATATTATAATTCAAATAGTAAAGAAATATGCCCATGATAAAGCGGGCAAGTTGCTTTTTTCAGCAGTTGACAAAAAACGGTTATCACTAGATTTTGAAACAAAGTTAAAACAAGCACTGTCAGATAAACCGGCAGCATCTCTAACGGTTTCAGAGGAAAGCGCACCAGTTGAGGGAGGTTTCCTTCTAATTTATGGTGATATCGAAGAAAATTGTACTTTTGATGCATTATTTAGTGCATTAAAAGAAGAACTGCAGGATAAAGTAAACACATTACTGTTCGATTAGAAATGACTGGAGAGAGGGTGATGACATGGCTGATAAGCAATACACATATGCAGTTGCACGGATCCGATCCAAAGAGAACTCGCTATTGGATAAATCAGATATCGATCAATTAATGAACTGCAAAAGTGAAAAGGAATGCCTGCGTTTACTTACCGATAAAGGTTGGGGTAAATCAGGTGAAGAAAATGCGGAACAGTTACTTTATGTAGAACGGGAAAAAACCTGGGAGCTTATTAGCGAACTGGTGGAGGATTTATCCGTATTTAATACCTTTCTGTACAGCAATGACTTTCACAATCTAAAAGCAGCTATAAAGCAGGTGTATACAGATTCGAATTTCAATGATATTTTTATATCACAAGGAACTGTAGCACCGGAGGTTATTGTTAACGCAGTCAAGGCACATAATTTTACAGCACTTCCTGAACATATGCGTTTATGTTCCGAAGAGGCTTATCAGGTACAGATGCATACCGGTGACAGCCAATTGTGTGATGTAATTATTGACAAAGCCGCACTTGAAACGATGCTGAAAAAGGGTAAGGAATCGAATAACAAATTATTCTCACAATACGCAGAACTTAAGGTAGCCGTAGCCAATATTAATATCGCTATCAGAAGCTGTAAGACAGGTAAGGGTAAAGAGTTCCTTGAACGGGCTCTCGCGGAATGTGAAAGCTTAAATAAAAGTTCATTGACAATTGCTGCCTTACAAGGTGCGGAGGCAATATATCAGTATTTGTTAAACACTGTTTATGCGGATGCAGTTTCTGCTTTGAAGGAATCACCGTCCGCTTTTGAACGTTGGAGTGACAATCTGATTATCAAACATATACGTCCACAGAAATATAACCCGTTCACGATCTCGCCTTTGGCAGCGTATATTTTAGCTAGAGAGAATGAGATTAAAACGGTACGGATATTGCTTTCGGGTAAGAGAAATGATATATCAGATGACTCTATCCGGGAAAGATTGAGGGAAATGTATGTATAAGGTAGCTGTAATAGGAGAGCGTGACAGTATTTATGGGTTTGCAGCTTTGGGACTGGAGACATATCCGGTGACAGAGCACGAAGAAGCAGCGAAAACTTTAAAAACCTTAGCAGAAGGCGAATATGCTGTCATATATATTACGGAAAGCTTGCAGACAGAGCTTGAATTAGAAATTGACCGTTATGTAGCGAATTATTTACCAGCTATTATACCGATTCCAGGTGTGTCAGGCAATACTGGAAAAGGTATGAGAAATGTAAAAAAATCCGTAGAGCGTGCGGTTGGATCTGATATAATATTTAATAATGAGGTGTAATTAACAACAAGCTTAGCGAGTTTTAAATTATCATAACAAAAAAAGCAGGTGATGAAAGAATTCAACAAGTTGAGTTCTTGGATAATGTAATAATGAATGGCATAGGAAATTCCTTATTATATTAACGATTTTAATCTTGCAAATGGAGGTTAATAATGAGCAAAGGCACTATAAAGAAAGTTGCCGGTCCCTTGGTTGTTGCAGAAGGAATGCGTGATGCGAATATGTTTGACGTAGTTCGTGTTAGTGATCAACGACTGATCGGCGAAATAATTGAAATTCATGGCGACCAGGCTTCCATTCAGGTATATGAGGAAACCTCCGGCTTAGGACCTGGTGAGCCGGTTGAGTCAACCGGAACACCCTTAAGCGTTGAATTGGGACCTGGACTTATTGGAAGTATCTTCGATGGTATCCAACGTCCTTTAGTAGATATCATGGAAGCTACCGGTACCAACTTAAAGAGAGGTGTGGAAATACCCTCTTTAAAGAGAGATAAAAAGTGGCATTTTATTCCTACTGTAAAAGTTGGAGATGTAGTCGAAGCTGGAGATATTATCGGTACCGTTGAGGAAACTGATATTGTTACACAGAAAATCATGATTCCATATCAAATAAATGGTATAATCAAATCAATCAATGAAGGTGATTTCACTGTACTTGATACCGTTGCTGTCCTTGAAAAAGGTGATGGCACGACAGTGAATATTACTTTAATGCAAAAATGGCCGGTACGTATTGGTAGACCATATAAGCAAAAGTTGTCTCCAGATAAACCGTTAGTTACTGGACAACGTGTAGTTGATACTTTGTTCCCAATTGCAAAGGGTGGTGTAGCGGCAGTTCCAGGACCTTTCGGAAGTGGAAAAACGGTTGTTCAACATCAGTTAGCTAAATGGGCAGAAGCAGATATCATTGTTTACATCGGCTGTGGCGAGCGTGGTAATGAAATGACCGATGTTTTAAATGAATTTCCGGAATTAAAAGATCCTAAGACTGGAAAATCCTTGATGGAAAGAACGGTATTAATAGCGAATACCTCCGATATGCCTGTTGCAGCTCGTGAGGCTTCTATCTATGTTGGTATTACGATTGCAGAATATTTTCGTGATATGGGTTACTCCGTAGCACTTATGGCAGATTCCACTTCTCGTTGGGCAGAGGCACTTCGTGAAATGTCAGGACGTCTTGAGGAAATGCCCGGTGAAGAAGGATATCCGGCTTATCTTGGAAGCCGTCTCGCTCAGTTCTATGAAAGAGCAGGACGAGTTATTTCTCTTGGTAAAGAGGGAAGAGAGGGTACATTGTCAGCTATTGGCGCGGTATCACCTCCCGGTGGTGATATTTCTGAACCGGTATCCCAAGCAACTCTTCGTATTGTCAAGGTATTCTGGAGTTTGGACGCTAATCTTGCATATAGAAGACATTTCCCGGCAATTAACTGGTTAACCAGTTATTCGCTCTATAACCTAGGGAATTGGTTTAATGCAAATGTTAATGATAAATGGATGGAATTACGACAACGTATCATGCATTTATTAAATGATGAGGCAGAGCTTGATGAAATCGTTAAACTTGTTGGTATGGATGCTTTATCTGCACCCGACCGTCTTAAATTAGAGGCTGCAAGATCCATCCGTGAAGACTTCCTCCACCAGGACGCATTCCATGAAGTTGATACGTATACCGATTTGGATAAACAATTCATGATGATGGAATTAGTACTTCAATATTATGATGTATCCTTGGGAGCTTTAAGTAAGGGCGTATCCATTGATAGCTTAGTTAAGCTTGCAGTGAGAGAGAACATTGGTCGCTTTAAGTATGTATCCACGGATAAAACTGCGGCAGAATTTGACGATATCCTTCAAAAGCTACAAGTAGAAGTTGATAATTTGGTGAATAAGGAGGAAGCCTAATGCCAAAGGAATATAGAACCATTCAAGAGGTAGCAGGTCCTCTTATGTTAGTACAAGGTGTAGAAAATGTAGCATTTGACGAATTAGCTGAAATTGAATTAGCTAGTGGTGAAAAACGTCGATGTAGAGTATTAGAAATTGATGGCGGTAACGCTTTAGTGCAGTTGTTTGAAAGCTCTGCAGGTATCAATCTTGCTAGTAGTAAGGTTCGTTTCTTAGGTCGAAGCATGGAGCTCGGAGTATCCGAAGATATGTTAAGTCGTGTATTTGACGGTCTTGGTCGTCCGATTGACAACGGTCCTGAAATACTTCCGGAAAAACGTTTGGATATCAATGGTCTTCCAATGAATCCTGCAGCTAGAAACTATCCACAGGAATTTATTCAGACCGGTGTATCCGCAATTGATGGTTTGAATACTTTGGTACGTGGACAGAAGCTGCCGATCTTTTCTGCAAGTGGTTTGCCCCATGCAGAATTAGCGGCGCAAATTGCAAAACAAGCAAAGGTTAGAGGTACTTCAGAACCTTTCGCGGTTGTATTTGCAGCGATGGGTATCACCTTTGAGGAAGCGAACTTCTTTACCGAAAGCTTCCGTGAAACAGGTGCTATTGATCGTACGGTTATGTTTGTAAATTTGGCGAATGATCCTGCTGTAGAGCGTATTTCCACACCTCGTATGGCACTTACCGCTGCAGAATACCTAGCTTTTGAAAAGGATATGCATGTACTTGTAATCCTAACGGATATCACAAATTATGCAGATTCCTTACGTGAAGTTTCCGCTGCTCGTAAAGAAGTACCTGGCCGTCGTGGTTATCCCGGATATATGTATACCGACTTAGCTTCCCTCTATGAAAGAGCTGGAAGAAAGAAGGGCAAAGCTGGTAGTATTACGATGATCCCGATATTAACTATGCCAGAAGATGATAAGACCCATCCAATCCCTGACTTAACTGGTTATATCACGGAAGGACAAATTATCTTAAGCCGTGATCTATACCGTCAAGGTGCTCAGCCTCCGATTGATGTATTACCTTCCTTATCTCGTCTTAAGGATAAAGGTATCGGCGAAGGAAAGACTAGAAAAGATCATGCCAATACGATGAATCAAATATTTGCAGCTTACGCAAGAGGTAAGGAAGCAAAGGAACTCATGGTAGTTCTCGGTGAAGCAGCATTAACAGATATTGATAAATTGTATGCTAAATTCTCGGATGCATTTGAAAAAGAGTATGTATCCCAAGGTTATAATACCAACCGTGATATTGAGGAAACCTTAAATCTTGGATGGAAGCTGCTAAATATTCTTCCAAGAACAGAACTAAAGAGAATTAAGGACGAATTACTCGATGAGTATTACGGCAAAATTTAAGGGGGTGCTTATCTTTGGCTAAGGCACATGTAAATCCGACGCGAATGGAATTAACCAAGCTAAAGAAGAAATTAGCAACAGCTACCCGTGGACATAAGCTTTTAAAGGATAAACGGGATGAATTGATGCGCCAGTTCCTTGATTTGGTTCGTGAAAATAAGACCCTTCGTGAAAAAGTAGAAAAAGGAATTCAGGCTGCCAATAAGAACTTTGTATTGGCTAGATCTGCAATGCCGGATGAGATATTAAATGTCGCATTAATGGCACCCAGACAGGAGATTTATCTAGAGGCAGGAAAGCGCAATGTTATGAGTGTTGAAATTCCCCAATTTGAATATCGTACGAAAACAGCAGATGCAAATGATATTTATCCTTATGGTTTTGCATTTACTTCCAGTGATTTGGACGATGCAGTAAAATCGCTACAAGATATTCTACCGGAGATGCTTCACTTGGCTGAGATTGAAAAGTCCTGTCAGCTGATGGCTGCTGAGATTGAGAAGACCAGACGCCGTGTAAATGCATTGGAGCATGTAATGATTCCGGAGATGAAGGAAAATATTAAGTTCATTGTAATGAAGTTGGATGAGAATGAGCGTAGTACCCAGATCCGTTTAATGAAGGTGAAGGATATGATGTTGGAGCAAGCGCATCATTATAGTGAACGGTATCAGAATCATTTTGAAGTGTAGAAATAAGAATAGTGAGGCAACATTGATAAGTGCCTACAAATACCTGATGATTATAGGTAGTGTTCAACAACAAGGCAGGGGTGCATAGATACCAAATGTTTTTCGGTTCCCGTACATCCGAACAAAAGTGTTCGTTTCGGTAAGACATAAGAACGTGTCTTTCCGAACCGGACACTTTTATTTGGATGTTCGTCAAACGAAAAACAGGTTTTGGTACCTATGCACCCCTGCCTTGTTGTTGGGTTTTAAATAGTGTAATCGGGTACCAGTGGGTACCTATCTTGTTGCTGATATATATAACGCCAAATAATTAATGCTTTAAAAAGTACTTATATTATATATATTGCACCAGGAATAACTATAATAATCTTTTTTTTGTTGTATGTTACGACGGTACCGTATTTTATTTAGATTGTGAGATGCAGAATGCTTAGCATGGTCCGATTATATTAATTATCTATAGTAGAAATTAATTAATATTCTTTATTTACCTGGTATTATCTTTTATACATTTCTCAGGATCGAGCTGAATTAGCTTCCAATCATTGTCCTTATTTTTTCTGTATTGTGCTATCTCGATGTCAGTATCGTTGGTTAAATGGAAGAATTCGATTAGGTAATCATTGCCATCGGTTCCCGCAAAATAGATATGCTTTATATAACCGTTTTGTATCGTTGGATATTGTTCCTTAATTAACTTGCACCATCCACCATATCTAACCTCTACCGAACCCTCTGCATCATAGGACCATCCATGATAAGGAGCGCAAAGATAGTCTTCTCCGGTAAATTCTAGATTAGATATTTTATATTGATTATTTTCTTTTATTAGATCAACGAAACCATAATAGTAAGTAAAATTAGCAACGTTCTTATCGGAGCCGCCGATTGTTTCGATTTCTACAAAGTAACGTAGGATACCGGAGGGATTATCATATATCGGTACTTCCCTATATTTAATTAGACTGGTATGCAGTATGTTTTTAAAGGAAGCAAGGTATTGCTCATAGGATACTTTTTTCTGGTATGAGGTAGTTAGGAAATTATAGGCTACAGGGTAAGGTGTGGTACTCTGACCGAGAGTACCACAGCCCGCATTCTTCCCGGGCTCCCAATTTGCAGCATCTCGCAGGACGCTGAAATAATTTATGATAGTTTCCTCCGGGGATTCAAATAGTTCCTTCGGTAGGACGATTTCAGATGGTTTCTTCTGAAAATATTGATTAAAAAAGCGTGTGGAAGAATATACGTATCTGTTGTTTAAGACCGGTAAATCAGATGGTCTGAAATAGGTCTCAACATCTTTATTTATTGTGATTGGTTTCTCATCCTCATCATCAAAACTCTGAATTGAAATAAAACCTCCCATAACCATTTTTGTAGTATGGGGATGATAATTTCTTTGAAATAAAAGGAAAACGGTTGCTAATGTAAAAAGTAATATAAGACCGATAAAAGCCTTTTTCTTAATGATTACTACCTTCATAAAGATTTCCACCCTAATCTACTCTTAGTAATGTATATGGAATAAATGGTGAATAAAGGATGAGAATCTCTTTTTTATTAATAATCAAAGAGATTGCATATTAACCATAGGGATTTTCTATTTTCTGCCTAACAATCTTTACAATTTCTTTTGAGATTAATGTTCTGATTTCAATATCATGGAAAATATGTTAGTGAAACGATTCATTATAGAAAGGTAAAATGAGTGGAAACTTGACATTGGGTATGTGGCATATTACAATGGATGGACAATATATGATAAGAAGAGTGTTTAACTTAATTATAAATAGGATTATCTATAAAGGAGGTACATGACCATGATAGCATCATGTCATTGTGGACATTGTCAGGACGATTTGTGTATTCATAAAGTTCCGATTTTTTCTTCGTTGAATCAGGAGGAACTTGAAGAAATCGCAAGTTTGATTAGTCATAGGGAATATAAGAAAGGGGAACGAATTCTTACTGACGGTGAAAAATCGGAAGCTATTGTGATTATTCATGAGGGAAGTGCGAAAGCATTCAAATATACTACGGATGGTAGAGAACAAATACTTTACGTATTTGCAGAAGGTGATTTCTTTGGGGAACAGAACCTTCTGAGTGACCGTACAGCAACCTATTCCGTGGAGGCATTACAACCATTAAAAACCTGCATGCTATCTAAAACTCAATTTCAACAGCTTATTATTGGACATTCGGATATCGCAATTAAAATTATTACCGAACTGGGTAATCGAATGGCTAGACTTGAGAATGCAATGCAAGGGATGGGAGTTCGGAATGTTGATAACCGTGTCGGTGGTATTTTACTTGAATTTGCAGCCAAATACGGAAGTAAAGTACAGGAAGGGACACTAATTCAATTACCGCTTAGTCGGGAAGGAATCGCCAATTATCTTGGTGTTGCCAGAGAAACCGTAAGCCGTAAACTGGGTCAACTTGAAAGTGATGGTGTCATTCGCTCTGTTAATAACAAATCGATTTTGATTCTTAATCAGGAAGCACTGGGCGTATTGGCTGGGGTTAATTAATTATCATATTTTTATATTCTTTTGGTGATAATCCACTTCTTGATTTAAAGGAATTCGAGAAGTAGTGTTCATCGGCAAAATTTAATTTATATGCAATCTGCTTAATGGATAAATTCGTATTGGCTAGCAACAGCTTTGCCGTACGAATTTTTTGCGTTAATATATACTCATATGGAGAAGTAGAAAATTCCTTTTTGAATACTCTTGTTAATTGAGAAGGGGAAAGACTTGCTATATCAGCTAGTATATTCATTGTGAATTTATCATTAATGTTGTGATCAATATATTCTTTTACCCGATAAGCTGCTATATTCTTGACAATTGTTGTATCACATAAGTGTACACTGATGGCTGCAATAATTTCATGAAAGACAAGAGCACATTGCTGTAATATTTGATTTGTAGATACTTCTTTTTGCTCACATATTGTTAGAAATTTTTTAAATAATTCATATAAATCTAGATCTTTTATCCATAATATTCCCTCGAGATTATATACCTGAAACAACATATCGCATAAGGGTCCACTGACATTCATCCAAATCTTTTCCCAGGGGTTATGTTGTGCAGAATAATAGCGGTGATGGTGTCCAATAGGAAGAATATAAATATCTCCTTTGGTAGGATAAAAGACCTCATTATCGACATGTACGGTGCCCTCCCCATTCATAATATATTCCATACAATATATTGCTGATTTCTTACGTTCAACTGAATAATGGGGATCGGGATAGGTGATACCGGTTATTTCTATATTAAATTGATTATAGGTTCTGTCACCATCATTTAAAAAACTGACTATATGCTCCATTGTGCGTGTATACCTCACTTATATGCTCTTAAAATGTATTTATTATTATAGACTATAGCAGTATAATTCAAATATGTAAATATAATAATCAAATATAAAAGGCATAACAGAGGTCGAAATCATAACCAAAGTAAAACAAAAAGTAAAAAAAGAAAAATAAAAAGTCAAACAATAATTAAAACAAAAAACAAAACAATATAAAATAAACAAAAATCAATTTAAAGTTAAAACCAAGTCAAAACTTAAGTCAAACTAAAATAAACCCGAAACATTATTCCTTTTATATTGTAAGAATTCCAGCAAGCAACGAGGAGGTAACTATCGAAGCAAAACAGAACTCGGTAGATATCACTTGTAAAAAAATAAGAAGTAAAGGAAGGAAGAATAGTTATGCAGAATATACCTAGACCGGAGCATCCATTTCCTCAAATGGAACGTAAAAATTGGAGGAATCTAAACGGAGAATGGCAATTTGAATTTGATTTTGGAAAAAGTGGAAGAGATCGCAAGGTGCAATGTCAACAAACGCTGAAGGATAAAATTATTGTTCCGTTTTGTCCGGAAAGTGAACTAAGTGGAGTGAACTACAAGGATTTTATACCAGCCGTATGGTATAAGAGAACAATAGATTTAACAGCAGAGAATTTAGAAGGCACGACTTTGCTACATTTTGGTGCAGTTGATTATGAGTGCCATGTCTATATTAATGGACAAGAAGCTGGCAAACATAAAGGCGGATATTCTTCTTTTTGTGTTGATATCACGAATTTTATTATAATAGGAAGCAATGACATTACTGTTTGTGCGGAGGATGATATACGTTCCGGTGTACAGCCAAGAGGAAAACAATGCAGTCACTATTATTCTGCAGGCTGTGATTATACACGAACAACGGGAATATGGCAGACCGTTTGGCTGGAATTTGTTCCAAAACAGTATATTAAAAATGTCAAGTACTACCCTGATGTTACAGAAGGCTTATTACATATCAACGGAACGGTAGTAGGAAATGGTAAGTTTACTGCAGTTGCATTCTATAAGGGTATTAAATGCGGTGAGACTGTAACAAATGTTGCTTATGGAAACCTAAATGCAACAATTAAACTTAATCAGATACACCTGTGGGAGGTAGGAAAGGGTAATCTTTATGATTTGGTGCTGACCTTTGAAGAAGATACCATAAACAGCTATTTTGGACTTCGGGAAGTTAAAATGGATGGCATGAAGTTTATTATAAACGGAAAGTCAGTATTTCAAAGATTGGTTCTTGACCAAGGTTTTTATGAGGATGGTATCTATACAGCAGCTACGGATGCTGCACTGATCAAGGATATTCAGCTGTCACTTGATATGGGTTTTAATGGAGCACGTTTACACCAGAAGGTATTTGAACCAAGATTTTTATATCACTGTGATAAAATGGGATATATTGTTTGGGGTGAACATGGAAATTGGGGAGTGGACCATTCAAACTATACAAGTTTATATGCTTTTCTACCGGAATGGACTGAAATTGTAGAACGTGATTTTAATCACCCGGCAATCGTTGGCTGGTGTCCATTTAATGAAACTTGGGATTATGATGGCAGAAAACAAATCGATGATTTATTAAATGTCGTTTATCATACTACAAAAAGACTTGATACAACTAGACCCTGCATCGATACCAGTGGCAATTATCATGTGATTACAGACATTTTTGATTTGCATAATTATGAGCAGGATGTGGCTAAATTCAAGACGTACTATGAAGAGTTTAAAACAGGCGGTAGCTTAAAAGATGAACAAGCTCATAGACAAAGCTACACCAAAGGACTACCGGTTTTCATTAGTGAGTACGGCGGTATTAAGTGGGATCCGAATACCACTAGTAAGGGTGGTTGGGGATATGGTGAGGCTCCAGATACAGAGGAAGAATTCCTCGCTCGTTATGATGGGCTCACTACTGCATTACTTGAAAACCCAAATATTTTTGCTTTTTGTTATACACAGCTTTACGATATAGAACAAGAAGTAAATGGGTTGTATTATTATAATAGGAAGCCTAAATTCAGTCCGGAAATAATAAAAGCAATAAATACAAAAAAAGCAGTTATTGAGGATTAAAAGTTAAAGTGCTATTAAATCCGTTTTCAATAAGCAAAATATGAAAAAGAAAACTGATGTATATAAAGTCAATTAGTATATTTTTTCTTATTATTTGATTATAATCACAGATATCCAATGTTACATCCGATATACTTACCTCAGAACAAAAAAACAATTTTGTGGAGGTAGATGATATTATGAATTTATTGGATAAGAATACAACCATCGGCGGTATCGTAGCTGAGCTTCCCAAGGCAAGTCAGGTATTTGGTGAGTTTGGAATCGATTTTTGTTGTGGTGGACATAGAAAATTATATGATGTAATTAATGAGCAAGGGATAGATGAAAAAGGAATTTATGAGGCACTTCAATTAGCGCAACAGGAACGTAGTGACAGCTATAAAGAACATAATTTTACAGATATGAGTCCTTCTGTGCTTACAGATTATATCGAGGATACCCATCATAGTTACACACGACATGCATTAACCGATATAACTGAGTTATTAAGCACATTAATAAGAGTGCATGGTAAAAATCATAAAGAGCTTTTTGAGATATACCGATTATTTGGTGCTTTAAAAACTGATTTGGAGCAGCATCTGATAAAGGAAGAAACCATGCTTTTCCCTGCACTTGCGCAAATGGATGGAGACCAGGAAGAAATACTAGGTATTGCAACAGATATTATTAAGGAGCATGAAGCAGCTGGTGAAGTTCTTGTGGAATTACGTCTGGTAACAAAGGATTATAGTCTTCCGGAGGATGCTTGTGGCACTTATAATAGGGCTTATGAGATGCTAGAAGAATTAGAAAAGGATCTGCATCAGCATATACATCTGGAAAATAATATTTTGTTAAAAGAATACGATAAAAGATTATAATATATATCGCTAAAAATCACCCTCAAAAATTCGGAGGGTGATTTTTATGTGTTAAAATATATTTTATAATTAGACACTTTTGCTAAATGAATATTTTCGAATTGGATGCTATATAATAAAATACTTTTTGAATGTATAAACATATGTAATTGATTATTTGAAAATTTAAATTAGAAATTATAAAACGTGTAATAATACTAATTATATACCCATTGGTTTGATACTTTATGAAATTATGGTAATACTTTTACCGAATATATATTAGGAGGTACGAGTAATGGCAATGAATTTTAAAGATAGTCAAACGAAAGACAATCTAATGAGGGCTTTTGCTGGAGAGAGTCAAGCACGTAACAGATATACCTTTGCAGCTTCGCAGGCAAAAAAAGAGCATCAGCATGTAATTGAAGCAGTCTTTCGTTTTACAGCAGATCAAGAGAAGGAACATGCGGAGATTTTTTATGACCACTTGAAGGAGATGGCGGGTGAAAATATTCATGTTGATGGAAGTTATCCAGTCGATATCAATAAGGACTTGGTAAAATTACTCCGTTCTGCTCAACATAATGAATACGAGGAATATGATCCTATCTACAAGACTTTTGGGGATATTGCAAAGGAAGAGGGCTTTCACAAGGTGGCAGCTTCTTTTCATATGATTGCAGGAATTGAGAAGACACATGGTGATAGATTCGCCAAATTTGCGGAATTACTAGAGGAAAATAAACTATATATATCTGAGGTTGATGTTGGTTGGATGTGCCTACATTGCGGTTATGTTCATTGGGGAAAAGAGGCACCGAAGGAGTGTCCGGTTTGCCATCATGACCAAGGATATTTTATCCTTATAGCGATGGCTCCGTTTACTGAGTAAAGTAGCTCAAAGGATTCGAAGTAAATTAAAACTTTGGATAACCGCTTAATTATGATGCATTTAAGAACAAGGGAGTCCTACCAACACCCTTGTTCTTAAGCATTTAAATAGTATTACAAAGTTTTGTTAATATGTAGAGATATAGTAATAATAACTACATAAAATAGAAAAATATACTACGACATATTGACAACAATTCCTTGTATGCTATATAATAATCCTAGACCGGTAGAAATACCGGATAAAAAACTATAATTAGTTTGATTATCAAAATAATATTCGAATTTACCCTTAAATTAAAATCAGTGCAAATAGTTAGGAGAATACAATATGAAGATGAAACCATTAGTAATCGGAGATTTGATTGCCAGAATTCCAATTATCCAAGGTGGAATGGGTGTTGGTGTCAGCAGATTTAAATTAGCAAGTGCAGTTGCAAGAGAAGGTGGTATTGGTGTAATTTCAACAGCTCAAATTGGATATGATGAGCCTGATTTTAACAAACACCAGATTGAGAGCAATTTATTTGCTATAAAGAAGCACTTAGGTCTTGCTAAAGCAAAGGCTGAGGGCGGTATCGTCGGAGTAAATATTATGGTTGCAACAAAACAATATGATAAATATGTCAAAGCTGCCTGTGAAGGAGGAGCAGATGTCATTATCTCAGGAGCCGGACTGCCGATTTCTCTGCCTGAACTAGTAAAAGGATTTAAAACGAAAATAGCACCCATTGTATCTAGCATTAGAGCTGCATCCGTTATTCTAAAGTTGTGGGATAAAAAATATAGCACGACAGCAGATTTCATTGTGATTGAAGGCCCACGAGCAGGTGGACATTTGGGCTTTACCAAGGAACAGTTAGATCATATCGATGAGATGGACTATGATACCGAGATGAGGGGTATTATTGAATGTAAGAAGGAATATGAAGCAAAATATAATAGATCAATACCGGTCGTAATTGCCGGAGGTATCTTTGATCAAGCTGATATAAAGCATGCAATGGAGCTTGGTGCAGATGGTGTACAAATTTCAACCCGATTTGTTGTTACTGAGGAATGTGATGCGAGTCAGGAATATAAAGATGCATATTTGGCTGCGAAGGAAGAAGATATAAAGATAGTAATAAGTCCAGTTGGAATGCCGGGACGAGCGATTATGAATCCCTTCTTAAAGACGGTGGATGCCGGGAGAATTGCGGTTACTAAATGTTTTAACTGTCTTGAACATTGTAATCCAAAAGATACCCCATATTGTATTACACAAGCGTTAATCAATGCGGTTGAGGGAAATCTGAAGGAAGGGTTGATTTTCTGTGGAGATAACGTACATCGATTAAAGGAAATGACTACGGTGAAAGCGATATTTGATGAGCTCGTATATTAACTTATGGCATCCGAATGTAGGATAATAACCTTTGTTGAAATAGAATTTAAACATTAGAAAACATACCTTTTTTGACGAAAAATATAATTATTTGATAAGTATGAGCTCCGAATGGAATCAGTTTTATATTACTGCTTCGATAAGGAGCTTTTTTAATCCAAAATATGGAGTTGTTATATTTCCAAGAAAAAATTGTGATTTAAATCACGGAAAAGGATATCTTATTAACATAGACTAAATTTAATTGATAATAAGAAAAGATATTTAATAAAATGGTTCTACATCCAGTAATTAGAGTAATTATAATAAATTAAATCAAAAACTTTATGACTTATTAACAAGTAATTTGAGTTACAAAAAGTAATATAAGGAAGGGCTTCAATTATGGGAGAAAAACAAATTGATCTAACAAAATCAGTATACGAATTATGTAATGAGTTCCCGGAGTTACCAGAGATATTGGCCACCATTGGTTTTACTGATATTATAAAACCAGGAATACTCTCTACAATGGGAAGATTTATGACAATTCCAAAGGGAGCCATTGCAAAGAAAATAGACCTTTATTTAATCATTCAAACGTTAAGAGATCATGGTTATGTGGTTCTGTAATAAACTTAAAAAGCTTTCATATATTAGATAAGATATGGTATAATTAGGATAGTATTAATAATGGAGTGTAAGGACACTAAAATGAAATCCACAGGAATTTTATTATGACCACTTTCAGGTATGTTTATAATACAACAGAGAAATATCATATCTGGTAGAGCTTAAAAAGTACTTTCTCAATGAAGTATAAAAGCAGAAATTACATTTAGTGGTTTGTGCCGCTTCAAAGCGGTGGAATGGAGGTATCTATGAAAAAACAACAGGTGGGTGTTATTGGGCTCGCAGTAATGGGAAAAAATCTTGCACTTAATATTGCTGAACATGATTTTTTCGTATCTGTATATAATCGTTCATCCGAGAAGACGAAGGATATACTTGAAGAATCCTCCTTTGATGAGAAACTTATAGGACATTATACACTCGAGGAGTTTGTAGCTTCTCTCGAAACTCCACGGAAAATAATTATGATGGTAAAAGCCGGAGATGCGGTGGATGATACAATAAAGCAGTTATTACCACTCTTGTCAAAGGGTGATTTACTAATGGATGGTGGCAATTCGTATTATATGGATACCATTCGAAGAAGTAGAGAGTTAGAGGAATTAGGATATCACTATCTTGGAACTGGAATCTCAGGTGGAGAAGAAGGTGCAAGAAAAGGGCCAGCAATTATGCCCGGAGGAAAAGCAGAGGCATACAAAATGATGGAGCCAATCTTAACTGCAATTTCTGCTAAAGTGGATGATGAGCCCTGTAGTACTTATATTGGAGAGAACGGCGCCGGACATTTTGTTAAAATGGTTCATAACGGGATTGAATATGCAGATATGCAATTAATTAGTGAGTCATATTTTATTATGAAGAAGGTGCTGCATTTGACACCTCCCGAATTACATGAGGTATTTAAAGAATGGAATAAAGGTGAGCTTAACAGCTATTTGATTGATATTACGACAGATATCTTTACGAAAAAGGACCCAGATTCAGAAAATTACTTGGTTGATATGATTCTGGATGTTGCCGGGCAGAAAGGTACTGGCAAATGGACCGGACAAATTTCTCTGGATTTGGGTGTACCAACTCCTACCATTACAATGGCTGTATTTGAACGATATATTTCGGCTATGAAAGAGGAACGAGTTCATGCTAGTCAAGTTCTTAAGGGACCAGGAGATAGGGGTACGAAATCTAAGGATTTTATAGAAGCAATACGAAGAGCTTTATATGCAAGTAAAATATGTGCTTATGCACAGGGCTTTGGCTTAATGAAAACAGCCTCTGAGCAGTTTGGTTGGAATTTAGATTATGGTGCTATTGCTAAAATTTTCCGTGGTGGCTGTATTATCAGAGCACAATTCTTAAATCAAATCAGTAGAGCATACGATAAGGAAGCAAGCTTGGTGAATTTATTATTAGCAGATTATTTTAAGGATATCATTAGTGAGTATCAGGTGGAGTGGAGAGAGGTTATCATAACTGCAATCTCTGCAGGAATAGCGGTACCTGGTTTTACAAGTGCTCTTTCTTATTATGACAGCTATCGCTCTAAGGAATTGCCAATGAATCTATTACAAGCACAACGAGACTATTTTGGAGCACATACTTATCAAAGAATTGATAAGGAAGGTATCTACCATACCCAGTGGTAAATACGTAAGAAGGAGGGAATGCACATGAAGATGGACAAAAATGAGAATGGGGATGTTGATTTGTCTGCTATCCTAGTAATTTTTGGCGGCACCGGTGATTTAACCCATCGTAAGCTGATGCCTGCTTTATATAATTTGGTATTAGATCAACTATTACCAGATAATTTTGCAATAGTATCTGTCGGTCGTAGGGATAAGTCGGAGACCGAATATAAACAGGATATCTATGATTCAATTAATAAATTTTCCAGAAATAAGATTGATGAAACTACATGGTCTAAATTACAGGATATGATTCATTATTACCAATTCGATTTTACAAACATGGACGGATTTTCAGAACTGAAAGAATATCTTGAGGTGCTGGATGGTAAAGTCCAATCAGGTGGTAACAGAGTATTTTACCTTGCAGTTGCACCGGAATATTTTGAAACTATTGTACAGGGGCTACACACCAGTGATATGGCAATTAAATCCGGAGCTTGGAGTCGTTTAATTATTGAAAAACCCTTCGGTAAGGATTTAAAAACAGCCAGAAAACTAAACAATAAGCTGATAGAAGTGTTCCCGGAGAATAGCATATATCGAATTGATCATTATCTTGGTAAGGAAATGATTCAAAATATTATGGTATTACGCTTTTGCAATTCCATCTTTGAATCGATCTGGAATAATAAATTTATAGATAACATACAGATTTCGTTGACAGAAAAAATGGGTGTAGGTACCAGAGGCGGATATTATGAGAGTTCAGGTGCGATGCGGGATATGATCCAAAATCACATCATCCAAATTCTAACGCTTGTTGCGATGGAACCTCCGACAAACCTTAAGACTGACTCTATCCGTACAGAAAAACTGAAGGTATTAGAAGCGATTGAAGATATTACCCCAGAATTTCTGAAGAATAATGTTGTATTTGGACAGTATGGAACAGGAGTCATTGATGGAAACCCTGTAGTTGGATATCGGGAGGAGCTTAATGTACCTAAGGATTCAGCAACAGAGACCTTTGTAGCGATGAAGCTTCATGTAAATAATTTCCGTTGGGCGGGGATACCATTTTATATTAGGACAGGAAAGCGGCTTGGTAAAAGCTCTGCAGAAATAGTAGTTCAATTTAAGGATCTGCCGAATATTTTATATTTTAAAGATCAAGATATGCAGGAGCCAAATTTATTGGTATTAAGAATTCAGCCAAATGTAGGCGTGTTTTTTCAATTTAATACGAAGGATTTTAATTCTCATCATGATATTGTACCTACAAAGATGGATACCAGTTACTTTAGTCCGACACAAGGGAATACCCCGGAGGCTTATGAACGGTTGATTTATGATATTTTACGCGGTGATGCAACTCTATTTTCCAGATGGGATGAGGTAGAAGCTGCTTGGACTGTGGCGGATCATTTGATCGGGTACCGAGAGCAGAAGAAAAGTCAATTTCCAAACTATGATTCAGGGTCTATGGGACCAATCAGAGCTTTTGAATTATTAGCAAAGGATGGACGCAAGTGGTGGCATGTATAGGAGGAGAAACAATGAATTTAAAGGATAAAAAGGTTTATGACATATCAATGCCGATAACTGCCAGTATGCCGGTATATAAGGGAAAAGAATCAAAGCGACCGAGTTTGCAAGTGGAAAGTGATTATAACACAGGTACTTCTTATGAAAGTAGAATTTCAATGAATTTGCATACAGGTACCCATATGGATCGAACCTTGCATATGATACCAGGCGGGAATACCATGGAAACATTGGATTTAAATCAGGTGGTAACGGAGTGCAAGGTATTGGATTTAACAGCTTCCGTGGATAAGATAACAAAGGAAGATTTGCTAAGAAAAGATATCGTTGCCGGTGATTTCATTCTTTTGAAAACAAAGAATTCATATGAGGATATACTAGAGAATGATTTTATTTTCCTAGATAAAACAGGGGCTGGGTATTTAGCAAGTCTTAATATCAAAGGCGTTGGTACTGATGCACTTGGAATTGAGAGGAGTCAACCGGGTCATGAAACACATTTACAATTAATGAGTCAAGGGATTCATATTCTGGAGGGTTTACGTTTAAAGGACATAGAGGAAGGAAATTACTTTCTGGTTGCTGCTCCAATCAATATTGTAGGTGGAGAAGCAGCGCCGGTTAGAGCCATATTGTTGAAATGGTAAGGGAATTACTCAGAAGTTGCACTAACAAAATAGGATTAAAATAAAACATAATAATAAATATTATTTGAATTATCGAAGTAACTTAAATGAAGTAACAAATATCATTAAATTTTGTAACATAATTAAGTAAATAAGAAATAATTCAAGTATTTATGAAAGCTGCCGTGTTGTGAACATATGGAACATTATTCGATTTGAACATCCATATTAAGACCCATGGCAGCTATTTTATTCTAGAGGTTGAAATTTTCATAACAGTGTTCATATAAAGAGTATTTTTTAGAAACAAAAGTGTTACCCCTAAATGTAACATAAATCGACAAATAGAATATAATAATAATGTAAGATGAGGAGGGAGCGTACTCCTACTTACGAATTATTAGAGCCTCAAAATTCTGGTTGAAGTCATGCGGACATTAAGAAAATAATTCATAATTTTAGTCGCAGAGTGCAACAATAAAAGCATCCATAATGATTAAGAAATATTAACTTGCTCTATGACTAGTTTGATGTTATATTTAAAAAGTTGTGTCGAAATTCCTTCTTTTACAATAGAAGGGAGGCGATCACTGAGCTGGTAATTCGTGTGAAGAAAGTTCATCCTCACACAGAAAGAACCGCGATGTGAGTACAGAGTTACTCATTTCTAAGCTCTTCCGGGTTACTGAAGATGCCGTATAGCGGCAAAAAGGTAGGTTAATGTGAGAAGATTTATGGGTGTAATCAGATAAAGCTGCGATATATGTGATTTTAATGTCAATCACATATACAAATGAACGCGAGAAACCATTTCCACCTAAGGACTACTCTACCGCTTCTTAGTGGTTTCATATAGATATCAAAGGATTAAATAAGAGCTGTTATAGGAATGATTTCATGTGTAACAGCTCTTACATTAAACAAATAATCAAAAGAGGGATAAACAAAATGAATAAGAGAAGATATGGGTTGTTTACGGCAATAACTATGATTACCGGTGTAGTAATTGGATCCGGAATATTTTTTAAAGCAGATAACGTACTTAGTTATACGAATGGTAATGTGTTATTAGGAGTTATCATATTTTTTGTAGCAGCGATAGCTATTGTATTCGGTTGCCTGGCAATCTCTCAATTAGCAAATCTTACGGACAAGCCTGGTGGTTTAGTTGCCTACACAGAAGAGTTTGTGGGGATCGGTCCGTCTTGTGCGTTTGGCTGGTTTCAGACATTTTTATACCTACCAACACTTGCTGCTGTAGTAGCCTGGGTAACCGGCATATATATCTGTCAATTGTTTGGAATTGAGTTTTCACTTGAAAGTACTACTTTGATTGGACTCATTTGTTTAACTGTTCTTTTTATTGTAAATACCTTATCTGCTAAACTAGGAGGATATTTTCAAAATGCTTCTATGTTAATTAAGTTAATTCCCTTACTGGTTATCGCGATTGCTGGTTTGATTTTTGGCAAACCGAGTACCTTGAGATTAACAGATATGGAAAGCTTTCGCTCAGCGACCACTACTTTAGGGTGGGTTGCAGCTTTTGCACCTATCGCATTTTCGTTTGATGGTTGGATTGTTGCCACTTCCATTGGTAGTGAAATAAAGAACAGCAAGCGAAATCTACCACTTGCCCTTACGATATCTCCATTAATCATTTTGTTGGCTTATGTTACTTATTATATAGGAATTAGTTCTTTGCTTGGACCTGATACAATTATGGAACAGGGAGATGGCTTTGTGTTTACAGCTGCCAACCTTATTTTTGGTAACGTGGGTGCCAAGATAATTCTTGTCTTTGTTGTTGTATCCGTTCTTGGAACAGTAAACGGAATTACACTTGGTTTCATACGTATGCCTTATTCTTTGGCACTCCGCAATATGATACCGGGAAGTAATTGGGTTAAGAAGGAAGAGGAAAAGTTAAATGGAATGCCTTTTAACTCTGCAATCCTTGCGTATGTACTATCTGTAATCTGGATGGTAATTCATTATATAACACAAAAATTCGGAATGCGAGGAGATGTCTCCGAAATTGCAATTGGTGTAAGTTATTTGAATTATATCGTTCTTTATTTTGCAGTAATGAATTTAGCAAAGAAAGGAACAATAAAAGGTAAGATGAAAGGATATGTTATACCGATATTAGCAACGATTGGATCTCTTGTAATTATTTCAGGTAGTATATCGCATCCTTTGTTTATATATTATTTTGCTGTATGTGCCTCCATTATGCTTGCCGGTGGAATATATTATAAGAAAAATAAGAATAGAATACTTTAATAATTCATAATTAGTTCCAATTATGGGTATTAATAACGATTGTATACCAAAGATCTAAGAATATAAGGAGGAATACAATGAGTGAATACATTAACAACCGTGAATTTAGACAGAAGACTTTAAAAGAATTGATCATGGAACTTCATAATGGTAAAAGTGTGGAAGAAGTTAAGGAACGCTTTGGCAAATTAATTGAAGGTGTATCTGCAACTGAGATTTCGGCTATGGAGAATGAATTAATTAAAGAAGGAATGCCTGTTTCTGAAGTTCAGCGGCTATGTGATGTTCATGCAGCTGTATTCAAGGGTTCAATTGAAGAAATCCATATGCCACAAAATCAAGAGGATAAACCGGGACATCCTGTGTTCACCTTCAAAGCTGAAAATCGTGCATTGGAAAGACTAATCAGAAAAAGCATTAAACCTAATTTAGAGGTATTTGTTTCCGAGGATAGTAAAGAGAATCGAATAAAACTATTTGAAAGCATTACTAAGCTCTGGGAAATTGATAAGCATTATCTGCGAAAGGAAAATCTGTTATTTCCCTATATGGAGAAGTACGGAATTACTGCACCTCCTAAGGTGATGTGGGGTGTGGATGATGAAATCCGTAATTCAATCAAGGAAATAAATACGCTACTTGATAATTATGATGGAAAGAAAGAAGAAGTAGCAGAAAAATTGGAAGCAGCAGTTAACAGAGTAGAAGAAATGATTTTCAAAGAGGAGAATATTCTATTTCCGATGGTATTAGATACTTTAAATGAGGATGAATGGCTTAAAATAGCCAAAGAAAGCGGAGAACTCGGATATTGCTTATATGAACCGAAACAGGAATGGAAGCCTGTTAGAGTGAATGTGGAAGAGAAGGTTAAAACACAGGGCGAAGAACCAATCGAGAAGGGGTATCACATATTTGAAACAGGTATCTTGTCTGGGGAAGAGATTGAAGCGATGCTCAATATCATGCCTGTGGATATGACATTTGTTGATAAGGAAGGTACTGTTAAGTATTTTTCACAGGGAAAGGAACGTATCTTTCCAAGAACAAAAGCGGTTATCGGTAGGCAGGTTCAAAATTGTCACCCACCGGCAAGCGTTCACATCGTTGAACAGATTGTTGCAGATTTAAAATCCGGTAAGAAAGACAAGGAAGACTTCTGGATCCGAATGGGTGATCGATTTGTGTTGATTCGGTACTTTGCAGTACGTGATAAGAATGGTGAATTCTTAGGAACCTTGGAATTTACACAGGATATCGCACCAATCCAAGGAATTACAGGGGAAAAGCGTTTAGTTTCTGAAGAATAAATAAAGGAATGCTTCATAAAAATTAAGACAATTTATATTAATTCTAATAAAATAAAATTTACAATGGTATACTTATTTTCTTAATCATATAATATAAATAAATATTATATCGAGGACATTATGAATTTATATGTAGTACAACCGGGGGATACCATTGATTCAATCGCTGAAAGATATAATATATCGGCTACAAGATTAATTCAAGATAATGATTTAGAAGCACCAAACAACTTAGTAGTCGGGCAAGTCATAGTGATTGCATATCCTGAGCAGACTTATATCGTTCAGGAGGGGGATTCCTTAATCAATATTGCAGATGCGCATGGAGTACCATTGATGCAATTACTAAGAAATAATCCATTCCTTTCCGACAGAGAATTTATCTATCCAGGTGAAATAATAACAATTAGTTATAATACGGATAAAGGTATAATTTCCACCAACGGTTATGCATTTCCATATATTAAGAATGAGATACTGAAAAAGACATTACCATTTCTTACCTATCTCACGGTATTTAATTATAGGGCTACAAATGACGGCGAAATAATTAGCTATGGTGATGATTCTGATATTATACAAACTGCAAAGGAATATGGAGTAGCTCCCCTTATGTTATTAACAACATTAACGATACAGGGTGGTGCTAATATTGAAGTTGCCTTCCGTATATTGTATGACGAAGAATTGCAGAATCAGCATATTGAGAATATGATTACTATTTTAAGAACGAAAGGTTATTATGGCCTAAATATATCCTTTCAATATATAAATACATCAAACCTTCAACAATATGAAAATTTCTTAACAAATATAATAAACCGATTAGATATGGAAGGATTTCCGGTATTTGTAACTATAAATCCCAGACTAAATTTTGATGAAAATGGGATATCGTTTGAAAAAATTAACTATTCGATCATTGGTCAATTGGCATATGGTGTAATGCTGTTGACTTATAATTGGGGATATTATTTTGGGCCACCGGTTCCGATTTCTGTAAATACGTCAAGAGAGTTTTTAGATTATGCAGTAGAGTTTATTCCACCGGAAAAGATATTTGTAGGAATACAAACGATAGGTTACGATTGGCAACTTCCCTATGAAATAGGTGCGTCTAGTACGAAAGCGCTTAACGTTAATTCTGCATTATCCTTAGCAGCAGAAGTTGGTGCAACCATTTTATATGATGAAACTTCACAAGCCCCTTATTTTCAATATGTCGATTATAATCTTGGGGTGCCGAAACAGCATATTGTATGGTTTAAGGACGCTAGGAGTATAGATTCAACAATGCAGCAGGTATCGGAATATGGCTTCAGAGGCGTTGATGTTTGGAATATAATGTACTTCTTTGCACAAATGTGGTTAGTTATCAATTCACAGTATGTAATAGATAAAGTCTCACCTGAATTGTTAATTTAGCAGTATTAATAGAAAGCGTTACCTTCAATAATGAAGAAATATTAGTTTTGCATTTAGGACGGACACTGTCAAAGTTATATTAATTGGCAGTGTCCTTTTTAGATCCTTTAAAAGAAGGGTGCGAAGATTCTCATTATTGCACTTGCTAATCGAATAAACCAGCCTTTCTCCTTACTTTTCTCATATGGAATTAGTTCACTTAATTCCAATGAATTTAGAAAATCCTTTTTAATATCTTTAATACATTCTGCTTTATACATCCATACACCGCATTCAAAATGAAGATAAAGACTCCGATAATCAAGATTTACAGTTCCAACAATTGCGTATTTGTCATCGGAGACAAAACTTTTCGAATGCATAAACCCAGGAACATATTCATAAATTTTAACCCCACATTCTAGTAGAAGTGGATAAAAGGATCGTGTCATCATATGAATAACTTTTTTGTCCGGTATCCGTGGAGTAATTATTTTGACATCGATTCCACTCTTTGCAGCATTGCATAGTGCAGTAATCATTTCATTATCAATGATTAAGTATGGCGTAGTAATATAGATATAATCAGTTGCTGCAGTGATTAAATTCATATAAACCGTTTCACTAACACCTTCACAATCAAGTGGGGTATCAGCATAGGGTTGTATATATCCAGACGGTATTATATTGTTGAGTTGAGTTTGTCTGCGAAATGGAGTAGCATCTTCTCTTGAGTTACCGAGATAGTTCCAGGTGGATAGAAACATTACAGTAAAGCTCCATACAGCATCCCCTTGAACCTTTAGGACTGAATCCTTCCAATATCCGTACTTCACTTTTACATTAATATATTCGTCTGCCAGATTGATACCTCCGGTAAATACTGTCTTACCATCAATTAATAAGATTTTACGATGGTCACGGTTATTTAAACTGGAGGAAATAATAGGAATGAATGGGTTGAATACTCGACATTTAATGTTCAAAGTGGCTAATTTCTTATCAAAATGACGAGGCAGAGTAAATAGTGAGCCAACATCATCATAAATTAATCGTATCTCCACCCCAGTAGCTGCTTTTTCTTGAAGTAACGCTAGAATGTTGTTCCAGAAGAAACCTTCTTCTATGATAAAATACTCAAGGAAGATAAATTCTTCCGCTTTTTTTAACTCCTCCATAATAACATAATAAGCATTCTCACCTGGCGAATAATAGGAGCAAGCACTATTTTGATAGACGGGACATAGGGATACTCTTCTTATGTAATTGGATTGGCGAAATGCATATTGATCTTCCCTGTGAAGTGTAGCTTGGAGTATCTCATGATTATCCATAAAATTCGATTGCATTTCTTTATACATAACATCAAGCTTACGGTGCATCTTCTTACCACTATTTTTTCCTCCGTATAAAAGATAAATAATGATCCCGAAGATGGGAAATGTTAGTATCATAATCAGCCAGGCAATTTTAAAGCCTGGGTTCATCCGGTTATTTACAATCCAAAGAACAGCAGCAACACTAATGACATAACTAATGCTATAAAATATCGTCAAATAATCCCTGAATTCTAGGAGTATTATGATAAATGCAGTAATTTGAAATAGCACGGATAGGACTAGGATAATTGTCTTACTAAAAAATAATTTAATTCGTTTCATTGGTGCAACACTTCCAATCTGAAAAAGTAAATACTCTTTTATATTATGAGATAGAGTTTAAAAAGTTATGTTAAAACAGAAAAGAGATTAATGGAAATTCATGTCCTGATTAAAGTTATAATATTTCCAAAACTTATAATGAAACGTAATAGATATGAAAGAAATCGGAAACAATGTAACATAGAAATTTAATTTCATATGAGAAAACCAATTATGAGAGGTAATTGTAGTCTTTAAGAAGAAATGGAGGTAACAATATGTTTGTTAAAGGTAAGGACAATTTTCAGGGCAAAAACAATAAACGGCTTAAAGCAACTGAGCCTACCAATTGTGAATGTACAGCGGCATGGCAAGATGCAGATGAGAATTATAAGGTTGATAATGTGAATAAGCCATCCTTGGAGCGTGTTATTGATGCAAAGGAATGGGTAGATAACGGAAGTAAGTTATAGAAGGAGAGGATGTAACTATGGCAAAGATTCAAATGACGGTAGATGGTAATACAGCGGCAGCGTATGCGGCCTATGCGTTTACAGAGGTGGCTGCAATTTATCCGATCACTCCCTCTTCGGGTATGGCGGAATCTACCGATGAATGGGCAGCGAATGGTCGCAAGAATATATTCGGACAGGGAGTAAATGTGGTAGAAATGCAATCAGAAGCAGGAGCCTCCGGTGCATTTCATGGTTCCTTACAAGCAGGTGCTCTTACAACAACCTTTACTGCTTCACAGGGCCTATTATTAATGATTCCAAACATGTATAAATCGGCAGGTGAGTTGTTACCTGGTGTTATCCATGTCAGTGCGCGAGCAATCGCAGCTCATGCCCTCAATATCTTTGGTGACCATCAGGATGTTATGGCAACGAGACAGACCGGGTGCGCAATGTTAGCCTCTGGTTCTGTACAAGAGGTTGTTGATTTGGCTCCGATTGCACATCTATCAGCAATTAAAGGTAGATTACCCTTTGTACATTTCTTTGATGGTTTTCGTACTTCTCATGAGGTACAGAAAATTGAAGCTCTGGAGTATAGGGATTATGCAGAAATGGTGGACATGGAGGCGGTGAAAGAGTTTAGAAACCGAGCTCTTTCCCCAAATCATCCAGTGATCCGTGGAACAGCACAAAACTCAGATATTTATTTTCAGGGTAGAGAAGCGTCAAACCAATTCTATCTGGACATTGTTCCGGTGGTAGAAGAATATATGAAGAAAATGGGTGAATACACAGGTAGAACTTACGAATTGTTTAATTACTATGGCGCTGTGGATGCTGAATATGTGATTATTGCTATGGGTTCTGTAACACAGGCTATCGAACAGACCATTGATTATTTTAATAATTTAGGAGAGAAATACGGTCTCATAAAGGTACATCTGTATCGTCCCTTCTCCATGGATCATTTTATGCGTAGCATGCCAAAATCTGTGAAGAAAATTGCTGTTTTGGATAGAACAAAAGAGCCGGGAGCAGTAGGGGAACCACTCTATTTGGATGTTTGCTCCTGCTTCAGTGGTAATGCAAAAGCGCCGGTTATTATTGGTGGCCGTTATGGTTTGGGCTCGAAGGATACCAATCCAAGCCATATTGCAGCAGTTTATAATAATCTAAAGCAGGACAATCCTAAGAATTTCTTTACCATCGGTATTGATGATGATGTGACAAAGACCTCATTGGCTCCGGTAAAGGAGATTAAGGCAGAGCCTGAGGGTATGATATCCTGTCAGATCTGGGGTCTTGGTTCGGATGGAACGGTAGGCGCGAATAAACAGGCAATCAAAATAATCGGTGAACATTCAGATTTGAATGTTCAGGCATATTTTGATTATGATTCGAAAAAATCCGGTGGATTAACGGTATCCCACCTACGGTTTGGCGAGGATGCTATAAGATCAACTTATCTGGTATCCCATGCCGATTATGTTGCTTGCCACAATCAATCGTATGTAAATAAGTATGATCTTCTTCAAAGTATTAAGCGTGGGGGGACGTTCGTATTAAACACGAAGTGGACCGATGATGAGTTGGATCAAAACCTGCCAGGGATTATGAAGAAGCAAATCGCCGAAAAAGAAGTAAAGTTCTATACCATCAATGCAGTTGGTATCGCAGAAGAAATAGGATTGGGTAATCGCATTAATATGGTAATGCAGGGTGCATTCTTTAAATTGACCGAGGTTTTACCGGAAAATGTTTTTATTACAGAATTAAAAGCAGGTATCTACAAGATGTACGGCAAAAAAGGTGAGAAAATCGTAAAAATGAATCAGGATGCCGTTGATCAAGGTATTAAATCAATTAAGAAGGTCAAAGTACCAAAGGAATGGAAGAATTGCGATGCAGAGAATTCGACAGATGTAGAAGAGCCAGAATTCATACGAAAAATAATGCGCCCAATGTCAGAATTAAAAGGTGGAGATCTACCGGTTAGTGCTTTTTCGGGTAGAGAAGATGGAACCTTCCCCTCTGGTACAACAGCATACGAGAAGCGTGGAATTGCAGTCAATGTTCCGGAATGGATTGAAGAGCGATGCATTCAATGTAATCAATGTGCATATGTCTGTCCGCATGCCGTTATCCGCCCGTTTTTATTGGACGATGAGGAATTAAAAAAGGCACCGGAAAGCTTTGTAACAAAGAAAGCTACCGGTAAGAATTATGAAGGATATAATTATAAAATACAAATAAGCCCGATGGATTGTACTGGCTGCGGTAACTGCGCTGATATTTGCCCAGCCAAAGGAAAGGCTTTAATTATGCAACCAATCGGAACACAGCTATCTACACAAATAACGAACTGGCAATTTGCAATGGAAGGTATAAGTTTTAAAGAGAATCTCGCTTACGGTGCAGCATTTAAAGACAGTCAGTTCAAGGCACCTTTAATCGAGTTCTCCGGTGCTTGTGCTGGTTGTGGTGAGACACCCTATATTAAGCTGGTTACGCAATTGTTTGGCGAACGGATGATGATTGCGAATGCAACAGGTTGTTCCTCCATCTGGGCAGCATCAGCACCTAGTACTGCCTACACAACGAATAGAGAAGGGAAAGGTCCCTCCTGGGCGAATTCCTTATTTGAGGATAATGCAGAATTTGGCTTTGGTATGTATCTAGCAGTAAAACAGCTTCGAAATAAGTTAGAACAAAATATGAGATTACTCAATGATATGAATGTAGAAGAACGAGTGAAGGAAGCGTTCCATGATTGGTTGCATTATAAAGAGGATGGAAAAGCCTCCGAGGAAGCCAGTAAAAAAGTCATCGATGTTCTGGAACATTTTATTTCTACAGATGTAGAAGTAGTACAATTAGTAAATGAAATTAATCAAAACAGAGATTATCTGACGAAACGTTCTATTTGGCTAGTCGGAGGAGACGGATGGGCTTATGACATCGGCTACGGCGGACTTGATCATGTAATGGCATCCGGAGAGGATATAAATGTTCTAGTATTTGATACCGAAGTATATTCGAATACCGGTGGTCAAGCTTCAAAATCCACACCAACCGCAGCTATTGCAAAATTCGCAGCCTCCGGTAAGAAGCAAGGGAAGAAGGATCTTGGTCGAATGATGATGACCTATGGTAATGTATATGTTGCACAGGTTGGTATCAATGCGGACAATACTCAATTGATTAAAGCACTAAGAGAGGCAGAAGAGCATCATGGCCCCTCAATCATAATTGCCTATGCACCATGTATTAATCATGGTATGAAGGAAGGTATGGGAAGAAGTATGGCGACAATCAAGAAGGCGGTGCAGGCCGGTTATTGGCATCTATATCGGTATAATCCGGAATTAAAAGGGGAAGGAAAGAATCCATTTATACTTGATTCTAAAGAGCCAACAGAAAGCTTCCGTGAATTCATCATGGGGCAAGTACGTTATAGTTCACTCGAAAAAGCATTTCCGGATCAAGCAGAGAAGTTATTCCTTCAAGCAGAGCAATTATCTAAAGAACGTTATGCAATTTATAAACAAATGTCACAGGCAGAACCACTTGAAATAGGTACTGCTTCAACGACAATATAATAGTTACACTCAAGCTTCGCAGCCTTATGCGCACAAAATACTTGTGGACATTAGGCTGCGAAGTATTTTTAGTGATAAAATACACTTATGTAAAATGTTGTAATCTGTTTATTAACACATACTTTTGGTATCTTTGGCAGGTTTAGTGAGCAGCGCCTGAATTATCCTGTATCTTTGGTATAATCAGCCATTGATACTATTATTTACATCGAATTTTGCGATAATACCTACTACGAGATTGAACTTTTTTGTGATATAATTATCATGTCAATAGAAATCAATTCTATGTGGTCGTTTTCATAATACTATGAAGAGGGGTGGCGTTGCATGATAGAACAGCTAAGGTCAAACACGAAAACAATTAAAACAGAAAACATTGAAGTAGTTTATAATCTTATTTTTAAAAATGCTCTCTATAGTCTGGAATGTTATAAGGAAGGCGTAAACAAAGAAAATACAAATAATTATTGCCTTTTAGAAGATATGACAGATGATGAAGGAGAAGCAGAAGCATTCCTTCACCGAATGGCAAGAGGAAAAGTATTTCCTGTACATATTAAAGATATTGCTGAAGATTATTTTCAGGATTAATATCAATCACAAGTGATTGTTACCCGAAAGAAGGAAGGCATACCTTTAAGACAGTTCAAAATACCAACTTACGTAATAAAAGTATATAAATCATGAATAAATCATGAACGTAAGATTATGACTACATAACAAATGACTTAAAAATAGGCTGTTTCCATAGAGCCGTACCAATACTAATGAGACTTAAATTCAAATTAGGGCATTGTTGCGTGGCTGCAAGGGGTGGCCTTTTTTTAATGCTCAAAAATAATTGGTTTGAGAGGAAAACATTACTTTTATGAATAAAGAATGTATTATTTGAGAGAATATTAAAATGATAATCCATTAAGAAAGAAGGAAGCATATGGAGCAGATCATTAATTCTCAAAGTATAAAGGAATTCTTCTCAAAAAGCGGTGATGTATTAGTACGGCCAATTAAGATAAATCAGAACAATATCACATTTCATATTTTCTGTGTGGATGGTCTTATTAATTCCGGTTTGGTGGATGAAGCTATACTACAATCGTTAACTACGGACCAGTTTATTAAGGAATGCATGACAGAACGAGCAGTGATGGATTACCTCTTGGGCGGCGGCGCTTACCATGTATTTACGAAAGAGGAAACGGATTATAACCTATTAATGAAATATGTACTAAGTGGAATGGTTGCTTTCTTGTTTGATACAGAAAAAAAGGCAATTGTCTATGACATAAGAATGTTCGAAAAGCGCTCCATATCGGAACCTACAGAGGAAGGGGTTATCAAGGGAGCAAAGGATGCATTTATCGAAGTAATGAGAATTAATACCGCACTCATTCGTAGGCGTGTCCGAACGGAGTATCTGGTGATGGAAAGCTTAAGTGCAGGAAAATTGTCAAAAACCGATATGACGTTGTGTTATATCAGTAATATTGTGAATATGGAAACAGTTAATAAAATAAGAGAAATCATAAAAAATATTAATATCGACAATATTTCAACACCGGCATTTATTGAAGAATATCTTGTTGAGAATAAAAAAAGTATCTTTCCACAAATCATGTATACACAGCGGCCGGACCGTATTTCGGCTAATTTAACAGATGGAAGAATCGCCTTGGTAGTGGATGGAATGCCTTTTGTATATTTGATACCTTGCCAGTTACCAATGTTGATGCAATCGCCGGAGGATTATGCCAATCATTTCTTCGTTGGTTCCTCTTTAAGGATGATACGTTACATCGCCATGATTATAACTTTATTTTTACCGGCTTTTTATATTGCGGCAACTACGTATCAAAATCAGATGTTACCAGTACAATTGGCATTATCAACGCAGGCGGCGAAGCAAAATGTGCCTTTTTCGTCCTCGACTGAGGTGTTGGGATTATTAATTGCCTTTGAAATATTGATTGAGGCAGGCTTGCGGTTACCTAAAGTTGTTGGTACGGCAATGTCAATACTAGGAGGGTTAGTCGTTGGACAGGCTGCCGTTAGTGCTAGTATTGTTTCCCCATTGGTGGTTGTAGTTGTGGCTTTGGCTGGTATAGCAGGCTTTATTATGCCAAATCAAGATTTGAGCAGTGGCATCCGGGTAATTCGATTTGTATTTGCACTGATGGCAGCTGTCGGCGGTTTCTTTGGTATGGCTGTTGGTCTAATTATATTAATTACCCATTTATGCAGCCTTGATAACTATGGTGTTGCCTATATGTCACCCTTTGTCGATGTGGATGAAAGCAACAATAAGGATACCTTATTCCGGTTTCCAATCAAGTACTTTACAAAACGTCCGCAAAAAATTGTTCCTGAAAACCGTATCAAACAAAAATAATAGGGAGATCTGCTATATATGAAAAAATTAGTATTTTTATTAATACCTATTTTATTATGCGGCTGTACCCATGATATGAACCGAGAAGAGATTGATGAAATTAATCTTGTTCTTGTGATGGGAATTGATTATTCGGACGGGGAATACATCTTAAGTGCACTTTACAGCATTGGAGGCGGAGCAGATCCGGAGAAAGGTGCCGGTTCCGGTCAAGAGGATGTCGCAAAAGGAAAGGGCAAATCCGCATATGAGGCATTGGAGGATTTAAAGTCAAAGGATAAAAAGGCAATAACACTAGCTCAAACCGGTTCCTTCCTAATTGGAGACGAAGCAGCAAAGCATGGGCTTGATCAGTGTCTTGATTTTCTTTCCAGGGACGAGACGATAAAGATGGAATCCTTGATTTATATCATTAAAAACAAGTCTGCGGCTGATTTTATAAAAGAGGGAATTAAGAATAAACAAATCATTCATACCGATTTAGAAGCAATTGAGCAAAAACAACAGGATGTATTAACAAGAAATGATAATACGTTTGTAAATGTACTAAATGACATGAAACAAACCTATTCCAGTGTTCTGATCCCATACTTGATTGCAACAGAATCCGGGTACCTAATTAATGGATATGCTGTTTTTGATGATCTGAAATTAAAGGATTATCTCGATCAGGACACTTCAAATGGAGTTAATTTTATACGCAACATTATGAGGAGTTATCCGATTTATCTTAAGGATGAAGTGGGATTATATGTTTCTTATACTAAGACAAAATTAAAAGCAGATCTAAAGAATAATATAATTACAGTTACTATAAAAGTGGATTTTGAAACGATGATAAAAGAGGTTATTACCAAAGCGGATATTTTCTCTCAGGAGGAGCTGCTTCGACTTACGAAGGAGCAGAATGAATATATTAGGTCCATTCTTGAAAAGCCTGTTAATTATTCGATTGCGAATGGTTTAGATATTCTACATCTGGCACGACTGGTTGAGAATCAGAACTTTGGAGATTGGAAGGGTATTGAAGGGGATTGGGATAATCAAATATCAAATATTAAGTATGTATATGAACTCAGGTCACAAATAACGAAGTCATTTATCTTAGGAAATGAGAGGTAACAGCATGATATATGTTTTTTCTATGACTATCATTTACACATTAATAAAGCAAAAGGATAAGTTATTAAAGGCAAAGAGAAATATGGTTTTATATTTACTTCTCTCGATTATAGGAGTTGGATTGGGGGTTATCTATCTAATTAACCCATATTTACCAAGTATTTCATTGCTTATGGAAAAATACATGAAATGAGGTGACTCAGTTGAATAGAGAAGTGACGCTTCGGCAAATTACATTTATGTACCTGTTTATCTCGATATCAACGATTCTACGACAAGTGCCGGAGGCTTTAGCGAGTGAAGCCGGTAGAAGCGGATACCTTAGCCCATTATGGTCTGTTATTGCAACCGTACCACTAACTGCCATTATAATATTTTTGATTCGTTCCTTCCCAGGATTAAACATATATGAAATTATGGTACAATTAATCGGTAAATTTTTGGCAAAAGTTATTATTTTGGCATTTTTACTTTGGATTATGTTAGCTATCACTGCTAAGGTAACGATATATAGTTTGACCTTACAATTTACCTTAATGCCAAATACCAGCTCCAATTTCTTTATGATAGTAATGATTGTACTGGTCTTTTATGCTCTAATTCGCGGGATAAAAACGATTTTTCGTTTTTCGGAGCTTACCTTGGGAACAGTACTTATTTTATTTGCCATTTTATTTGTCTGTGCGCTTTCTAGAATAAGGACTGATTACTTACTTCCAGTTTCTACAATCAATTTACCGGAGACAATTATGGCTTCAAAAAACGTAATTGCAGTAGGTGGTAACATAATTATTGTATTATTTTTTGCTGACAAATTTGGTTTACAAGTTACGAAACAGCAGATTAGGAAACTGTGGTTTGGGGTGTTAACCTTTACCATACTTGCTTTTATTATTACCTTCTTCACGTTTGGAATCTCTGGGACTAGTCTAACAACGAATTTACCCTTTCCTTTTTATATAACTGTGAAAAGTATCTCATTCTTTAGTATTTTTGAGCGGTTTGAGGTACTAGTTACATTAATCTGTGTACTATCGGATTTCGTTGCGATTTGCATCTTTGCTATTTTATTAATGAGATGCTTTGAATGGTTATTTCATCTTGAGCAATGTAATTTTTTGTTTATCCCCCTAACCGTAATTATCTTTTATTTAACCTATTATTTAAGCAGTACACAGTTTGAATTCAATTATCTTTATCGCGTCCTATTAATAAATCTTAATCTAATCTTCGAATATGTGATTCCTTTATTTTTGGCATTCCTATGCCTTATTAAAAGAAAAAAGATTAAAAAACAGTATTAATGACAAAACATAATGAAATATGAATTAAAGATCACGTAAACAGTAGCATTAATTTCCTAGGAATTTATTCTTCCAATAACTCACAATTTAGTGAGACAATTACAATACGCCTTGTATTAAATAATAACAACAAAAAAATGTAGGAACGATTTTCCAAAGGATTCATTCCTACATTTTTTCTGGTTTGCTATTCATGAGCCGATCTATTCATAAATATGTATCTCAAATTCCTCATCCTCATATTTATAAATGCTATGATTAATATAATGCTCCGCAATGGGGTCCAGGTATTGATATACCCGATGATATTCCTTTGTCTCAACATCCTTTACTGTCTCAGAACGATTACGGAATAAGAACTGAATTAAATCGTAGCAGTCTATCCAAATTTCATTATTGCTTTCTTTTTGCGATTCATCAAAAATGAGTTGCATGCCAAAATGAAGGTGAGGTGTCTGGATATTGTTCGCATTCTCGGAACTGCTGTAACCGGTTCTACCAAGATATCCAATGACATCACCTGCCTGAACGATACTGCCAAGCTCCAAGGATTTATTGTAGGGGAAATTCTTTCTAAGATGTGCATAGTAATAATATCTTTTTTTATCAAAGCTTCTAATCCCAATACGCCAACCCCCATACTGATTCCAACCAAGTGCTTCGACATATCCTGACTCAACGGCAACGATTGGTGTTCCGACCTGCCCCATCATATCATGACCTAAATGCTTTCTTTTAAAACCATAGCTTCTAGATACGCCAAAGTCATCAAAATGACTATAGGGATAATATTTTGCAAACGGAAGAAAAACCTTTAAGCCGTATTTTTCCTCCCAACGTTTTCCCCCTGGAGCAGTCTCATCAGCAACCTCTATCTTATAATTTCCGACCATACCACCAAGGACAGCAGAATATGCGTCGTAATAATAATCATAATATTTCATTCCCTCCGTCAGGGTTTTGATAGTTTCCTCTTTCTTCTTAAGCTTATCGACTAATGCGACCATATCCTTTTCTTTATATCTTGAAAAATCGCCTCCATATTTATGACCAAGGTAGGCGAGTACTTCAATCCAATTTATCTTGACCTCCTCAGACTGGGATGCGACATCATATTTGTAAGCTTGTTCCAGGGCCTTAGAAGAAATATCAAAATTTACCCATTTAATATAATCCTTTTCGGCATCATACATGGAAGCATAAATGGCGGTATCCTTATCAATATTCTGTTTAATTAGAACAGAGGAGAATATGATTAATAAGATCAATTCACTAAGAATAATATGCTTTACTTTTATTTTAGAGATCATAGTGGAATATCATCCTTGAATTTAAAACTTGTAACATTTTATGATTTCTAATTTGTATCTATAACCATTTTATTGAAGTGTTCATTTTTTATTCCATGTTAAGTTTAATCATATAAAGCTTTATCATGTAAAGTAATAACTTTTATTCAAAAATATCACGTAACATCTTACGATTAAATTTTTTGTATATATTTAATTTATCCTTTGTTGCATCGAAGGTAGCAAGTATAACTTCTTTCATATCGGTAACACCATTCGATTGTAATTGTTTTTCCACCCAAGTTTCATTTTTTCCAGTACTTTTAAGGTTATCCTTCATGATTTTCCCGTCAATAATTACGTTGGCCATGGGAAGGCTTTGCGCTGGTTCCATATTAAAATCGGAAGGAGAAGCAGGACGATTTTTTGCAGCTGGAAGTACACTGACCTTACCATTTGTTTCAAGATATACAGTATGAATTTCCTCTAAATCATAATAACCGCTAATACGACATACGGATAATAATTCATCAACGTCCAATTTTGCTTTTAATAAGTTTTTCTCAAAAATCTGACCATTTTGATAAAGTAAGATAGCTTGACCCTCAAAAAACCTTCGTAGGTAAATAGATTTACAGGTAGCCCATGAAATAAGAATCGTCATGACAGTGAATATAATCATTGAAACAAAGGGCTCAATAATGCTGTCGGTTGACATCACAGCCATTTCCCCAGCGATAGAACCTAACGCGATACTACTAATAAAATCAAACATACTTAACTGTGACATTTCGCGATTTCCCATAAGTTTCGTAAGAATAAATAACGAGCTTAACGAGGCGAACGATGAAATTACAATTTTAAAGATATGCATAACGTCCTCCTAATATTTTATATCGTATATCTGATAAATTCCATGATAAAACGAACAGAAATTGATATATTAATTGTTAAAGATAGCATTTACAAAAATATATAAAATATGAATGGAAATTCTAGAATACTTATGTTATCCCATTAAAAAGAAATAAACATAATAATTTAAGAATAAATTAAGATTTCAATTCTTGTAAGTATTGGAAAGTAAGGATAGAATAGGGATATTATATTATTCGTGAGCCTATTAAGTGTATTTTGGAGGGAAAAATATGTCTGAATTTATAAAATTAGATAATGTGAGAAAATCGTATCGAATGGGTGAAGTAACGATCCATGCGTTGGAGGGTGTGGAATTCACCATCGCAGAAGGAGAATTTGTTATTATAGTGGGTCCGAGTGGAGCTGGGAAAACAACGGTTTTAAATATATTGGGTGGTATGGATACGGCTTCCGAAGGCTCAGTCCAGGTAGCAGGGACTGATATTGCTGGATATAATGAGAGGCAGCTTACAAGATATCGAAGAGACGAGATTGGATTTGTATTCCAGTTTTATAACTTAGTGCAAAATCTGACCGCAAAGGAGAATGTGGAGCTGGCTTCACAAATCTGCAAGGATCCGTTAGATGCAGAATTAGTACTAAAGGAGGTTGGTCTTGAGGAAAGAATATTTAATTTTCCAGCCCAATTATCCGGAGGGGAGCAACAGCGTGTGGCAATAGCAAGAGCATTGGCAAAAAATCCGAAGCTACTATTATGTGATGAGCCAACAGGAGCGCTTGATTATATGACCGGAAAATCCATCCTAAAACTCTTACAGGATACCTGTAGAGAACGAAATATGACCGTAATAGTGATTACTCATAATACGGCACTTACTCCAATGGCGGATCGTGTAATAAAGATTAAGAATGGGAAAGTAACGAAAATGATTATGAACGAGAATCCTTTATCAGTCGATACAATAGAATGGTAGGCAAGGATGAAAGAAATTCACTTTTAACTACAAGCGCTGAGTGCATGCGCAGGAATGGGTATAGATATGAAAAAAAGAGCGTTACGTAAAGAATTTTATATGGAGATCAGAAATAGCCTGAACCGATTTTTCTCGATTTTTCTAATTGTAGCCTTAGGAGTAGCTTTCTTTGCAGGAATTCGTGCAACCAACCCGGACATAAGAATAACAGCGGATACTTATTTTGATGACAGCAATCTTATGGATATACGAATTGCGAGTACTCTGGGACTTACTGAGGCGGATGTAACTGCTATCTCCAAAGTAGATGGAGTGGAAGCGGTAGAACCCTCATATTCTACACATGTAGTTAGTGATGTGGACGGAAATGAACTGGTGCTAGAGGTAATGTCATCAACAAAGAATATTAATAAGATTATGATTTCTAAAGGTAGATTACCAGAGAAAGCGGATGAGGTATTCGTCGATTCCTTTTTTATTACTTCCACCGGTTATAAGATTGGTGATAAAATCAAGGTATCGTCTGGAACGGAGAAAGACTTATCTGATACACTGAAAAGGGATGAATTTACGATAGTAGGTATTGGTTCTACTGCTTATTATTTATCCTTCCAAAGGGGAAGCACCAGCATCGGTAGTGGTGATGTAAACAGCTTTATCGTTGTTCTTCCAGAAGTGTTTTCTTTGGATACCTATACACGAGTGTATGTTGCAGTGAAGGGTGCCAAGGAATTAACTGTTTATACAGATGAATACGATAACAAAGTCGATGAAGTAATGGATCACATTGAGAAAATCACTGACGAACAAAGTCAAATCCGATATGATGAGTTGTTTATTCCGAGAAATGCTGAGATACAAAAAGCGAAAAGTGAGCTGAAAGCTGAAAGGTCAAAAGCAGAAACTGAAATAAAAAGAAAATTAGATAATCTTCCATATGCCGGCTTGAGCGAAGAAGAACTTCAAGTTGCTAAACAGAAAATTGAAGTAGGTAAACAGGAAATTGAAAAGAAATTTAAAGCTGCAGAAGATAAGATAACAGAAGCGGAAAAGGAATTGGCAAAGCTAGAAGTACCTACTTGGTATGTGCTTGATCGTGGAAGTATCGAAGCCTATGTAGAATTTGAGCAAAATGCGGATCGGATTGGAGCAATTGGGAAGGTATTTCCTGCCATCTTCTTTTTAGTTGCGGCCTTAATTAGTTTGACTACAATGACCAGAATGGTCGAGGAAGAGAGAATCCAGATTGGTACGCTAAAAGCATTGGGTTATTCTAAGAAGGCAATTGCAATGAAGTATATTCTTTATGCACTCCTTGCAACCCTTGGTGGAAGTATGTTCGGTGCGATTATAGGACTGAAGGTTTTACCAACAACCATTATTACTGCATATAAAATCATGTACAGTAATATTCCGAAGGTGATTACACCCTTTAATACGTATTATGCTGCATTAGCAACTATTTTGTCCGTGCTATGCGTTGGATTGGCAACCTTCATCGCCTGTTATAAGGAGTTGTTAGCTAAACCGGCTGAGCTAATGCGTCCTGAGGCTCCGAAGAATGGAAAACGTGTGATGTTGGAGCGTATTCCGTTTATTTGGAATCGACTAACCTTCACTTGGAAAGCGACGATACGTAATCTGCTCCGATATAAAAAGAGATTTTTCATGACCATTTTTGGAATTGGAGGCTGCATGGCCCTACTTTTAGTAGGATTTGGTTTGAAGGATTCCATCTTTGTCATCTATACAAGGCAATTTGATGAGATTATGTTATATGATGCAACTGTTTCCATTGATAAGAAAGCAACTGAAAATCAAGTAAGTGATTTGGAAGCAAAGATAGAAAATAACGAGAGTATAACTTCATCCGTAAAAGTTCAAAATGGCTCTGTAGATATTAGTTTTAATGGAAAAACAAAAAGTCTAACCATGTTTATCCCAGAAAATCCAAAGGCATTCGAAGATTATGTGACATTCCGAAAACGAGTAGGTCATAAAAAATACTCCTTAGATGATACTGGTGTCATTTTGACAGAGCAGATAGCGAAGAAATTAGGAATTACTGTGGGTGATATAATTACGATTACAAAGGAAGACAAGAAAGCAGTGGTTAAAGTATCTGCTATTACCGAAAATTATTTGACGCACTATGTCTATATGACTCCAAGCTTATATCAATCCTTATTTAAGGCAGACGTAGACTATAATGAATATTTTCTTCTTTTGCCAGGAGTTGCTGGTGATAAGGTGTTACAGGTGGGAAATGATTTATTGGAACAATCGGCTGCTACAGGAGTATTCTATACCAGTTATTATCAAGACATGCTCTCGAATATCCTGGTAAGCTTAGACATTGTAGTCTGGGTACTGATCATCGCAGCAGGAGCGTTAGCCTTTGTAGTTCTATATAATTTGAATAACATCAATATCAACGAACGCAGAAGAGAACTAGCAACAATAAAAGTCTTAGGTTTTTATAATAATGAAATGGCCGCCTACGTCTACCGAGAGAACATCGTGCTAACAATAATCGGAGCCGCCTTCGGAGTTATCTTTGGTATCATACTACATCGTTTTGTAATAACAACCGTAGAAGTAGATCTAGTCATGTTCGGACGCAACATAGACCCCAGCAGTTACCTTTACAGCATCCTGTTAACATTCCTATTCTCTGCCTTCGTAAACTTCGTCATGTTCTTTAAATTGAAGAAGATTGATATGGTGGAATCATTAAAAAGTGTAGAATAAAAAATATAATTCATATCCTTTTTTGTTTTTAAAAGCCTTATTATCTTTTAATGTCAGAGCATACAAGGGACAAAGGTATAGTTGCAGAATGAATATAAAATTAAAAATATATTTATAGAAATTAACAATTAACAATTAACTAATATAAGAAATTTTATAAAAGTAAAAGGGCTTACCTACCTTATGAGGCAGTATGTGGTCCGGAAGATGTATTTCGTTATCGTTACAGACAACTGAAATTGTTCGAAACAGGCAGACAGTATGCTTCTTACTGTCTAACCTGAGACGAACAATTCCGGTTGGATGTAGAGATACCGAAATCACATCCCTGATCACATGCTGCCTCATAAGGTAGGTAAGCCTCACAACCTAAATCTTCGCTACTAGTTGTTCTCCACAACATCCCCACACTCCGGATGCTCCTCAAACCATTTGACTGCGTAACTACATGATAATTTTGCTTTAAGATTATTTTCTCTAAGCTGTGCCACTGTTTCCTCCATAAGCTTGCCAGCTATACCTTGGCCACGGAGAGAACCATCCACAAAGGTATGATCAATCGTAACGACATTGTCTTTGACCTTTGGAAAGGTTACAACAGCAACCATATGGTTATCGCTATCATTTAAATAAATCTTGTTTTGCTCATGTATAAAATTCATAGAATCACTCCTTGTCTTATTCTAGTAACATTCAACATAATTAGATCTATTAAAAGCTATGCTGAACGTAGGATGATGGTGATAGTACAACTATATTATAACAAATTTCTTAATATAAGGAAAGATAGATAGGGAAAGATAGATAAGTTAGATAGATATACAAAATATTTGGGGAGAGATATAGTGAAACTATATTAGGTAAAAGAGACCATACCGTAAAATAATAATACGAATGGTCCCCCTACGATTTAATTATTCATTAAGGTCAATAACGCTTACAGGACAACCATCCCTTGCTTCTTCAGCTCTTTCAAGACAATTTTCTGGGATATCACCTTCAATGGCTTGTGAAACTTCATCATCATTATAGCTAAATACCTCCGGACATACATCAATACATAAACCGCAGCTGATGCAGCCGTCTTGGTCAACAGATGCTTTCATGATTTTTCTCCTTTCCAGATAATATGCAATTCAGATATAGTATGTAATAAAATATAATTTATTATACCAAGCATTCCCTTTTGTATTTTATGATCTCATTGACAGGTCAAGACCAAACAATTAAAATGAGTATCAATATGAATAACAAGGAGATTAGTGACTTTATGATAGAGAAAGAATTTTGGAAACCGGGGAATATGCTTTATCCTATTCCTGCAGTAATGGTTAGTTGTGGGTCAATGGAAGAAAAATCGAATATAATAACGATAGCTTGGGCAGGTACAATATGCAGTAGTCCAGCCATGGTATCGGTATCCATACGGAAAGAGCGTTATTCCTATGACATTATTAAGGAAAGTAAAGAATTTGTAATCAACTTAGTGACAAAGGAACTCGTAAAAAAAGCAGATTATTGTGGTGTAAAGTCAGGTAGGGATGTTGATAAATTTAAAGAAATGAAATTAACTAAGATCAAAGGGAATTTTGTATCAGCACCACTCATTGCGGAGAGTCCGGTAAATATCGAATGTGTCGTAAAGGATATTATTCCACTTGGTACTCATGATATGTTCTTAGCTGAGGTAAAGAGCGTGGCGGTGGATAAGAAATTCATGGATGAGAAAGGACGTTTTCATTTAAATCAAACCGATCTAATTGTTTATTCCCACGGAGAGTATTATGGGCTGGGTGAATTACTAGGCAAGTTTGGGTATTCTGTACAAAAGAAGAGGTAATAGAAATTGAATAAGGATAGACAATAAATGAAGTAATAGTATAAATTGTGCAATGTTAAAATATAAAAATATAAAATAGTGAAATACACCAAGATTTATACTAACCCTAACCTTGGTGTATTTTTTTATATTTGTACAAAATCGAAATCCTAATAAAATTTAACTTCTAAAAAATTGACTTAAATAAAGTCACTATTTCAAATAATCACTGAATTATTGTTTCTCATTAATAGACTGAAAATAATCATTCAATCGCACCGGTGTTTCTAAAACCTTTCGTCCCACAAATAATACTCGGTCTGGCTTGGTCATTATCGCCCATTTTACTAAGGAGATGGTTCCATTACGTATTTCGATAGCAGTAATACACCTTGGGTGTACACAGCTTCCATCATTAAAGTAGAGCGGTTCCCCAACCTGAGGAAATACGGGACGATGGGTGTGACCGCAGATAAGTATCTGATTTTTTTCATTTGACCACTCGATTAACTTTTTTTCTACGGAATTCTTCTTAACATTATTTTTCGCAGCGCTAGTTGGATCTTTAATACCAAGCAATTCCAATGGCCTCCACAGATAGCGAACTAAAAATCTTGAGACCATCCACATGGTATCATTAAGAAAATCACCTTGATGTCCATGGGTTAATAAAATTTGATTATTGGTATTTCGGTATCTCAAAATCAGTCCCTCTGTTATTTTAATTCCGGGGAAAAGAGCCATTCGTGAATTAGAACTTTCGCAATAGAAATCATGGCATTTTGTTTGCGTGAATTTCGGATCTTTTTTAACAATATCATGGTTTCCGTACAGCATATGAAAACGTTTCTCCCTATAAAATAAGGACATCAGCCAAAAAGCATCACTATGGGCACTGATTACTTCTTGAATGGAGCGATTTTCCCATAATTCATCACCATCTCCAAGTTCAATATACGTAAAACCGTTTTCATAATAGTAACGAAGAGCTGCAAAATATAAATTTTGATTACCTGAAAAATTATCGCCCCAGCTGTTATTTCCCCTATGACAATCGCTCATAATTACAAAATTGGAGCTTTCATCAAAAGTTATTATCTTAGATGTGGCAAGTACATGGGATAAACGTTTTGAAGTTGACAACGACCTCACTCCCTTCAAATATGATAATTCTTATTCAAGTGACGTTCAATATTCTGATAGGAATCGTAGGTGGCTTTTTGTTTCCCTAAGTGTAATATTTGATCAAACATAACCGGATTTTCATTACGAACAATTTCCAACTTATCTAAAGTATCAGTGTATTCTGCTGTCAAGTCGTTATAAGAATTGCATAAATTCTCATTATTGAGTTGCATAATAAAATCAGTAATTTCGGTTCTTGTGATTGGCTGTTTGGTGTGTGGCTTAGTAAAAAGAATATTAACCCGATTTCCTCGAACTGAATATTCATTTTCGCTATATCCAGCCTTCCTTAGTGCTGTGATAAATGCATTCGCCATCCGTTTGTCATTTAGCTCCAGGGTGATATCCATTGTAAGTTCGGTAGGATCAGAGAATTCACCTAACTTAAAGCCGGTAAGCCACCAATGGTAATCACTTCTGGTGAAGAGTAAATTACCATTTTTGCGCAAAATAAAAGACATATTAATGAAATCCTCATCCTTGACAGAAGTATAGAAGGTTCCATTAAACACACCGGGTATATCTAAGGTAGGACCTGTGGTATAATAAATACCAACCTCGCCTCCAGTATTCAATCCGTATTGTCCTTTCCAAAATTCGATTAGCCATTTGCGACCATTGTACTTAAATCGAATCGGTTCACAATCTATAATCATGCTCAACGCGGCACATGCATCGTCGTAGAGCCTGCAATAACCGAGCTCTCTTTGCCAAGGCTTCCGAATAGAATAGAAAATATCCTGATATGGTTCATAAGCAAAGCCATAGGGTTTCAGTTCTTGATTTAATTCGTCCAAGCGTTCCGAAACATCTCCAATAATTTCATTGACTGGTCGAATAACTCTTTGTCTTTTCTTATTCATCTCCTTATTTTCCTTGATGTGGAAAATGCTTGATAAGATTAATAGAAGAGCAACGCTATTGGCGGTCAACAAAATAAAATTTGCTGATATTACGTTCAGCAATGCAGCTGCTACAATTGAAATTAGATTTTCTGTAAATAAAATCACAAAATCAGCTCCTTTCATTATGTTATATATCATCATATTCGGATGGGGTTTCGGTTGTTAAAGAAAATGATGATTGACTTATGACAATAATGAAGTATAATCAGAGGAAACATAACAAGAAAGGACAAAAAAATGAGCGATTGTAATAATAAATGTGATAGCTGTAGTACAAGTTGTGGCGACAGAAAACAAGCAAAAAATGATTTTGCTGTCGAACCTCATGAACTGAGTAATATTAAAAAAGTAATCGGAGTTGTAAGTGGAAAAGGTGGAGTCGGAAAGTCCCTAGTAACGTCACTTATGTCAGTTACTATGAACCGTAGAGGATATCACACAGCGATTCTGGATGCAGATATCACTGGACCATCCATTCCAAAGGTCTTTGGAATTAAAGAGAAAGCAAAAGGAAATGAGATGGGATTATTCCCTGTAAAGACAAATACTGGAATTGACATTATGTCGATTAATCTTTTGTTAGGTAATGAAACGGATCCGGTTGTTTGGAGAGGACCAGTTATTGCGGGAACAGTAAAACAATTTTGGTCAGATGTTATCTGGAATGAGGTAGATTATATGTTTGTCGATATGCCTCCGGGAACTGGGGATGTGCCGCTTACCGTATTTCAATCCTTGCCTATTGAGGGGATTATAATTGTTACTTCTCCACAGGAATTGGTATCTATGATTGTTGGGAAAGCAGTAAAAATGGCTCAAATGATGAATGTCCCAATTCTAGGTTTAATTGAGAATATGTCTTATTTTGTCTGTCCGGATTGTGATAATAAGCATCAGATATTTGGAGAAAGTCATATTGAAGAGGTGGCGTCAGAGTACGGTATTCACACCTTTGCTAAGCTTCCAATCAATCCGAAGTTAGCAGCAGCTTGTGATCGTGGTATGATAGAATTGTTTGAAGGAGATTGGTTGGATAAGATAGCAGATGTCTTAGAACAATAGTTATTAATCTAGTAATTTTATTGCATCTTCAAAACCCTTGGAATAAAAAATCTCATAATCCTTTGTGATGAAAACGGCATAGGTATCCGGTAGACTTGCGATTAATTCAAGACCCTTATCAAGTCCAAGCGCAAAACAAGTGGTACTTAAGCCGTCACCATCCATAGATTTATTCGATATGATAGTAACGGACACCAAGCTGTTATCATAGGGATAACCGGTCTTTGGATCAAGAATATGATGATAGGTAACCCCGTCTAAAGTAAAACAGCGTTCATAAATACCGGAGGAAACGACAGATAAATCATTTATTTCCATAACAGCAACTGTTTCATTGCGACCTGCAAACGGTTTTTGGATTCCAACATGAAAGGGGATACCCTTTGGTTTCTCGCCGACACATAATACATTACCTCCGAGATTAATCATGGCGCTTTTTACCCCTTTGCTTATTAATAGCTCCTTTAAACGGTCAGCAATATAACCCTTCGCTATAGCACCAAGATCAATCGCAACACCCTCCTTCGTAAAAGTAACTTCCTTTTTATTTAGTTGAATATATTCATAATTTACGAAAGGCAATGCAGCAAGAATATCCTTTTGCTTTGGTAGTTTGGGTTCATCTGTAATAAAATTCCAAAGTGAAGTAAGTGGAGCAACCGATATATCAAATGCGCCACCTGATAATTTACTATAATATAAACCATATTTAAATATGTCTGACAATTCATCAGAAATCTGATAAGTTAGACCTTTATGTGGGGCAGTACCATGATTCAAAGCATATAATTCACTGCTTTCGCTCGTACGGGAGTAGATATTTTCATATTTCTTTATTAATTCAAAGCACTCCTGAAGCAGTTTCTCATCCTGTTTATCATAAAGATTAATCGTAACAACGGTATTCAATAAAAAATCAGATTTCGTAATAAAAGGAACTTCTTCAGCAGAACTTCCATCTCTATTTTTCGAATTACTACAGCCGGTGAGTAATAGTAATAATAGAAGACATAAGCAGAGTAAATAATTATGAATATTCTTATCATAATTTTTATTTGATTTATTGAAAGTCTCATTTATAGAATGCAATTTCATTTCATTAATCTCCTTTTTTAATCAATATAATCTAATGTGTTATTTATTCTAAGTGTGACTCCAGAAACTGTACCACCAGAAACTGTAAAGGACTTACCCATAACGGATGTAAATAAATAAAGGTATATATAGTACTATAAATAGCCCCTTTTACTTGACAATTTATTATGATAATATTAATATGGTCAAGGAGTTACAAATTAGTCAATATTTTATGTTTGCTGATGATAATAATTTTTAAATTAAGGAGAACTATGATAAAGAAGAATGATATCATTTTAGTAGGTGTAGTTATTTTACTTGGTTTGGCTGTTATCATCTTTATGAATGTTACGAAAACAGAAGGAAGCAAAGTAGTAGTAACAATCGACGGAAATGTTTATAATACGTTTGATTTAAATGAAGACACGACCTTTACAATAAATGCGGACAACGGTGAATGGAATTCCTTTGAGATCAAGGACGGCCATGTAGATATGGTGGATGCCAGCTGTCCGGACAAGATTTGTGTTAACCATAAAGATATACACTATAATCATGAAACGATTGTATGCCTCCCCAATAAGGTAGTGCTAGAAGTAATAGATGGCGAAGAAAACGAAGTTGATATGATTGCGAACTGATAAGGATTAGGTTGAAAAGAAAAGTTTTTTCAACCGGCGAAAAGCACGATAACGTGCTTTTCGCTTATTATATGAGATGCCGTATGCATCATGGAGAGTATGATGAAGACAAAAAATATAGCAACCTATGGTTTACTAGTTGCACTAGCTTTTATTTTAAGTTATTTAGAAACATTATTTCCGCTTCCGGTGCCAGTTCCAGGAATAAAACTTGGCTTAGCTAATCTAGTGGTGGTTATCGCTTTATATAATATGGGTGCTAAGGAAGCATTTATTCTTTCGATTGTTCGAATCGTTATGGTAGGTTTTAGTTTTGGAAGCTTATCAACAATGCTTTTTAGCTTAGCAGGTGGAATGCTTAGCTGGGTGATGATGGTGTTATTCAAGAAAAGTAAATTATTTAGCTTGGTAGGTGTAAGTATCATCGGTGGTATTGCACATAATATCGGACAAATTGCGGTATCAATATTAATCGTAGAAAATGTAAATATTATATATTATCTACCGGTTTTATTGATTTCCGGTGTTATTACCGGTACATTAATTGGAATATTAGGAGCTATGATTGTAAAAAGATTAAAAAATTTTTAATAATAGGTACCCTTGAATAATTTGTCCAATTATGGTATTATTCTATAGTAGTGTTATTCGCAAATTTTCGTACTATATACGAGATTTTGATTGAATAGATTTAAAAATTAAAAACAATTTCAGGGAGGACATTTTATGAAAAAAGTTTTATCAGTTTTATTAGTATTAACAATGATATTTTCTTTAGCTGCTTGCGGCACTAAGAAAGATGACACGAACGTAGGCACAAACGAAGGCACAAACGAAGGTACAAACGAAGGCACAGACGAAGGTACTAAAGCTGAAGGCTATGAGATAGCACTTATCACCGACAAGGGAAATATTGATGACAAGTCTTTTAACCAAGGTGCTTGGGAAGGCGTGGTTAAATTTGCTGAAGATAATAAAATTACGAACAAGTACTACAAACCTGAGGAAGCTTCTGATGCTGGATATCTTGCAGCAATCGACCTTGCTGTTACAGGTGGAGCTAAAGTAGTTGTAACTCCAGGTTTCTTATTTGAAGTTCCGATTTATGAAGCTCAGACAAAGTACCCTGATGTAAAATTCATCCTTCTTGATGGTACTCCTCATACTGCTGATTATGCTACTTTTAAAACAGAAGCAAACGTTGCAAGTGTTATGTATGCAGAAGAGCAATCTGGTTATCTTGCAGGTTTTGCTGCAGTAAAAGATGGAATGACAAAGCTTGGATTTATGGGCGGTATGGCAGTTCCTGCAGTTCAGGCATTTGGTTATGGTTACCTTCAGGGTGCTGAAGCAGCTGCTGCAGAACTCGGTCTTGCTGATGGTTCCATTTCAGTAACTTATCATTACACAGGTGATTTCGCTGAAACTGATACAAATAAAGCAACTGCTAAAACAATGTATCAAGAAGGTACACAAGTTATCTTTGCTTGTGGTGGTTCTGTAGGTAAGAGTGTTATGGCTGCAGCTACTGAGTCAAGTGCAAAGGTTATCGGCGTTGACGTTGACCAGAGATATGATAGCGAAACTGTTATTACATCTGCAACAAAGGGTCTTGGCGCTTCTGTAATTGCAGTTTTAGAATCTATCTACAAAACAGACTCATGGGCAACTTATTCAGGAAAGACATCAACCTTTAATGCATCTAATGCAGGTGTAGGTCTTCCTACTGAAGTGATCGGTGAAGCTGGTGGAAACGCGTTTGATCGCTTTACTTCCTTTGATAAAGCAGCTTATGATGCAGTTTATAAATCATTAGCAGATGGTTCCGTAGTTCCGTTAAGAACAATAACTGTTGCAGATCCTAATGGTTATGCTACTGCAGAGGAACTGGCTTCAAATCTTAAACTTGCTAAGGTTACAGTAGAGGCAAGACAGTAAGCAATGATAATACGAAGCATAATGGCTACAGCCTTATGAAGGTATAAGTATTTAGAGGGAAGAGGCATTTACCTTTTCCCTCTATTATAATGGAAGACTGGCAAAACAATTTTCGATTAGATATAATAAATGAAATATGATAAAATTCATCTTCAATTGATAAGTGGATTCACTTTTCAGGAATTATCCTATGTATTTCTATGATAATAAGATAACAGTGAGGTTAACGTGGAAAATTATATTATTGAAATGCTTCATATAACAAAAGAATTTCCCGGAATTATTGCAAATGATGATATAACCCTTCAGCTAAAAAAAGGGGAAATTCATGCGCTGCTCGGTGAAAACGGAGCTGGAAAATCTACATTGATGAGTGTACTTTTCGGCCTTTATCAAGCGGAAAAGGGAGAGATAAAAAAGAATGATAAAGTTGTTAAAATAGGCAATCCTACGGATGCAAATAATCTTGGCATCGGAATGGTACATCAACATTTTAAGCTTGTCGAAATATTTACAGTTCTTGAAAACATCATTCTTGGCGTTGAACCGAATAAGATGGGTTTTCTGCAAAAGAAGGAAGCTAGAGAAAAAGTCATTGCTTTAAGTAAGCAATATGGACTTCAGGTAGATCCGGATGCTCTTATAGAAAAAATATCGGTTGGAATGCAGCAACGTGTAGAGATTTTAAAGATGTTATATCGAGACAATGATATTCTGATTTTTGACGAACCGACTGCAGTTTTAACACCACAGGAAATTGATGAACTTATGGAAATCATGCGAGGTTTCGCGAAAGAAGGTAAATCAATCCTGTTTATTACTCACAAACTGAATGAGATTATGTCGGTCGCCGATCGCTGTACTGTTCTTCGTAAGGGTAAGTGCATCGGTACTGTTGAAATAAAGAATACTACAAAAGAAGAACTTTCCAGAATGATGGTTGGTAGAGATATTAGTTTTAACGTGGTAAAAGATGAGATACCGCTCGGTGAAGTTGTACTATCCTTAAACAATGTCACGGTGGCATCAAAAACCAGTAAGAAGAATGCAGTCAAGGATGTTACCTTTACTGTAAAAGCTGGTGAGATTGTCTGTCTTGCAGGTATTGAAGGAAATGGACAGACGGAGTTGATTTCAGCTCTTACCGGTCTTGAAAAGATGAGTAAGGGAGAAATCACATTACAAGGAAAAAATATTACTAATGTATCAATCCGCGAAAGGTCCAAATCTGGAATCAGTCATATTCCGGAAGACCGTCATAAATATGGTTTGGTGCTCGATTATTCCTTAGAGGACAATATCGTTTTACAGCGTTATTGGCAACCGGAATTTCAAAAAAGTGGATTTATCAACAAGCAGGCAGTTCGTTCCTATGCGGAGCAACTAATAGCTCAATATGATGTAAGAAGTGGACAAGGTCCAATTACAGTTACAAGAAGCATGTCTGGAGGAAATCAACAGAAAGCTATTCTGGCCAGAGAACTTGAAAAGAAGCATGAGCTTTTAGTTGCAGTTCAGCCTACTCGTGGACTAGATGTTGGTGCAATCGAATTTATACACAAGCAACTGGTTGCAACCAGAAATTCAGGGAAAGCAATTTTACTTGTTTCTCTTGAGCTGGATGAAGTTATGAATGTAAGTGACCGTATTCTCGTTATGTATGAGGGTGAAATCGTTGGCGAACTTAATCCGAAGGAAACAACGGTTCAAGAACTTGGTCTTTATATGTCAGGTGCAAAACGTAATATAGGAAAGGAGAACGTTCATGCCCAATAATTTATTTTCAAACGTCAATATGAAAAGAATTACAAAAAGCAAAGGATTTTCCTCATTTACGGCTGCATTATTAGCAATTGTTTTAGGTCTTATATTCGGTTTTATTGTAATGATATTTGCTAGTCCGGCAAATTCCGTACAAGGATTTAATAGAGTGCTGTTGGGCGGATTTTCACGCTTAGGAGATGTGTTTTATTTTGCAACTCCGATTCTTATGACCGGTCTTTCTGTAGGTTTTGCATTTAAAATGGGATTGTTTAACATAGGTGCTTCCGGACAGTACACAATGGGTATGTTCTTTGCTTTGTATGTTGGCCTTATGTGGAAGCTTCCAAGCGGTATCCATTGGATAGTATGTATTATAGCCGGTATGATCGGAGGAATGCTCTGGGGCTTTATCCCTGGTGTTTTAAAGGCACTTCGTAATGTAAATGAAGTTATTACATCGATTATGTTTAACTATATTGGTATGTACCTTGTGGATATGATGGTTCAAGGGAATGCTACGATGTATGTATCTACAAAGACGAGAACAGCATATCTACCCGCTTCGGCAAAAATGCCGTCCCTCGGAGTTCCGGATTCAAATGTGAATGTTTCCATTATTATAGCAATTGCTTTAGCAATCCTGTTGTATATTGTCTTAAATAAAACAGTATTCGGATATGAACTGAAAGCAACCGGTTTAAATAAGTTCGCAAGTAAATATGCTGGAATGAATGACAAGAGAAATACCATACTAACGATGGTAATTTCAGGTGGACTTGCAGGTCTTGGTGGTGCATTTGCAATTTTAGCACCGTCTACAATTACCGGTAGTAGTATGACTTATGAACCAATCAGTGTAATAGCAGCAAACGGTTTTAACGGTATTGCCGTTGCATTGCTTGGATTTTCAAATCCAATTGGTATCATTTTCTCTGCTCTATTTGTATCACATATCCAAAGAGGTGGTACACTTGCTAGTCTTTTCGGATACAAGCCTGAAATTATTGATGTAGTAATTGCTGTTATTATCTATTTCTCGGCTTTTGCAATGCTTATGAATGCAACGCTCGCGAGATTCATTAAGAATATTCGTGGCAAAAAGCAGGATAGTATCAATAAGCCTAAAGAAACTGTTCCCCCGAAGGATGTAAACACATTGACGGATCATGTGCAGGATGAAAATAATAAAGAAACGGTTTATCCTATCGACAATACAACGAAAGATGATAAGGAGGCGTAAGGATGGATACTATATATTATTTAATTCAGAATATGCTTCCTGTTGCAATTCCTTTGCTTTTGGTAGCATTGGGAGGTATGTTTAGTGAACGTAGTGGTGTTGTAAATATTGCCTTGGAAGGTATTATGTTGTTTGGAGCTTTTTTTGGCTGCCTTACTGTATTCTTTGTTCAAGGTACTGGAATGAATCCTCAGATTATATTACTTCTGGGTATGATAGTTGCTGCGATAGCAGGCGTACTTTATTCCATGTTGTTATCCTTCGCGGCTGTCAACATGAAGGCCGATCAGACCATCACAGGAACAGCACTTAATATGCTGATACCGGCCGTAATTTTATTATTTGCTAAAATGAAGTTTAGCAGCGATGGTATCACCACAGATGTAAACTTTTATATTCAAGAAGTTCCGGTATTAGGAAAAATACCTGTTATTGGTGATCTGTTTTTCCAAAAAACATATATCACAGTTTATTTAGGATTTCTATTTCTTATTATAGCTGCTATTATCTTTTATTTGACTAAGTTTGGTTTGAGACTTCGTGCTTGTGGTGAACATCCTCATGCAGCTGACTCGGTAGGTATCAATGTATACGTTATGCGTCATTTTGGAGTAGGACTTTCTGGTATACTTGGCGGTATTGGAGGCTTCTTCTATTCAGTCGGTGTTATGGATGGTAATATCAATGGACACACAGGTGTTGCAGGATTTGGTTTCCTTGCACTTGCCGTTATGATATTCGGACAGTGGAAACCATGGAAAATCATGTTTGCAGCTTTGTTCTTTGCATTCCTGAGAACCCTGGCTTATTCAGTCGCGCTAATTCCGTTCCTTAGTTCTCTGAATATTAATCAGACTTACTATAAAATGCTCCCTTATGTGGCTACTATGGTAGTCTTGGTATTTACTTCTAAGAAGTCTAGAGCACCAAAGGCGGAAGGCATTCCTTACGAAAAAAGCACAAGATAATAAATAGGTAAGGACTTTTATAAACCGGTAGCACGAGTACACAAGACGAGGAATGAGATAATGGCAAAATTATATTTTAAATATGGTGTAATGGGGAGCTCAAAGACGGCCCAAGCATTAATTACGAAGTTTAATTATGAAGAACGAGGAATGAAGGTATGGTTAATCAAGCCTCAAATCGATAGCAGGGATGGGGACGGTATCGTAAAATCGCGTGCCGGACTTTCCGCTCCAGCCTATGTTCTCCCAAATACAGAAAATCTGTATCAAAGCTTTGGAAAGGTCTCTGATCCTGTTGATGTTATTATAGTTGATGAAAGCCAGTTTTTATCCGAAGATCAAGTTGACCAACTTTCAATGATTGTGATTGACTACAATGTTCCAGTGTTATGTTTTGGTTTGAGAGCTGATTTTCGAACAAAAATGTTTCCGGGAAGCAAACGTCTGATGGAAATTGCAGACTCCATAACAGAGATTAAGACAGTCTGCTCCTGTGGAAGGAAAGCAACTGTGAATGTGAGACTTGACGGTAATGGTAGGATTATAACAGAAGGCGAGCAGATATTAATTGGTGGCAACGATAAATATACGGCGATGTGTTATCAATGCTTTATTGAAAAACAAAAGGAACAAAGAAGATAAAATTCAATAAGTACTATTCTAGGGACGGTTGCATCAGGTGACTGTCCCTAGTTTGTAGTTATACGGGAGTAGAAATATTTATTGAGTTAATTGATATTATCGATTTGTATGTAGCTGTGGCTACACATTTATTTCTCTATTGTATTATAATAGAGATAGTTCATTAGTAATGTTTGATAAAAATAAGTAAGAAATTAACTTATAAGTTGAAATAAAATTAATATGTTACAATTAACTTTGTGTAGCTATCGATTTAATAGTAGGAGGAAGAAAATAATGATACGAAAAATAATAAAAATTAATGAGGATTTATGTAATGGATGTGGGCTTTGTGTGAATGCTTGCCATGAATCGGCAATCGGTTTAGTGAATGGAAAAGCAACACTATTAAGAGATGACTACTGTGATGGACTAGGCAATTGCCTTCCGGTATGTCCTACCAATGCAATTCGATTTGAGGAAAGAGAAGCCTTAGAATATAATGAGGAAGAAGTAAACCGTAATATTCAAATGAGTAAAATGCAAATGAAAGCAACTGAAACTCAATCTATACTTAAAACAGGAGAGCATCAACATAGTTCACATCATCAAGATGGACATCATCACGGTGTACCGGGTGGATGTCCTGGCTCCAGAGTAATTACCCTTGATAAAAAGGATAATCCGGTACCTACACAGATGGAGACAACTCAGATTGGAACTCCTTCCATGTTAAGACAATGGCCGGTACAAATTCAATTAGTTCCACCTAATGCACCTTATTTTCAAAATGCAAATATATTGATTGCTGCGGATTGTACTGCATATGCGTTCGGAAATTTTCATCAATTCATGAAGAATAAGATAACAATTATCGGTTGTCCTAAATTAGATGAGGTTGATTATTCGGAAAAGTTAACTCAAATATTCAGTATGAATCAAGTAAAAAGTATAACTGTAATAAGAATGGAAGTTCCTTGTTGTGGCGGGATAGTTCATGCAGTTAAGACTGCCTTAGCAAACAGCGGACAGGTGATTCCTTGGAGTGTTATTACAATTGGTACCGACGGTACTATACTTGAAGATTAATTTCAACTTTCTTTCTCAGGACACCATATATTAAGTAGCACTTGATTGTCTATAACATATGTATGTAATATCAAGATATTGATGGAGGTTGTTATGGAAGACTGTCAAGTAACTCGTATGCCGCTAATCGGTGATATGGCGCCTGCATTTCATGCAGTTACTACACAGGGAGAAATCAATTTTCCACAGGATTACTATGGAAGATGGGTTATTTTATTTAGCCATCCCGCGGATTTTACCCCAGTTTGTACAACGGAATTTATGACATTTGCTTCAATGATGAATGAGTTTAAAGAACTAAGTACGGAACTGGTTGGTTTATCCATTGATTCTATATATTCACACATTGCCTGGCTTCGAAAAATCAGGGAATTGGCATGGAAAGATATTAAGCATGTGAATGTAACATTTCCGTTAATTGCAGATATTTCAATGGAGATTGCGAAAAAATATGGAATGATGCACCCCAGTTATTCTAGTACACAGACGGTACGTGCCGTATTTATCATTGATCCGGAGGGAACAATCCGGGCAATCCTATACTATCCGGCAACAACGGGACGGAATATGCTAGAAATAAAACGTATGGTCATTGCATTACAAAAGGCGGATTGTGAGAAAATTGCAACCCCTGCAAATTGGATGCCTTGTGATGATGTAATACTTCCTGCTCCAGGAACTTGTGGAGCGGCAATGGATCGAGTGGAACGGGTAAATGAAAATATGTATTGTTTAGATTGGTTCTTGTGCTTTAAACAATCAAATTGCGAACCTTGTAAACAAGAGTATGAACCGGAAGGAATTGCTTATCCCTCTGTTTATTCACCTAGAAGCAGAATGAATTACCGTGGTTAACTTTATTCATGTTAAATAATTATTGCCAAAACAGTGATATAGAGTCATTGTTTTGGCAATTTTTATATTAACAAACAGATTTGGAAATGAATTACAATAACATTTAAAATGTATACAATTGATCATAAAAATGATAGGATGTAATGATAGAAATATGAGATTTAAAGGCTACTTATGTGTTTATTGAGCTTTTATAAATTGAAAAGTCGACATTAATTATATAGTAAACCATAATAATCAATATATTGACAAATTTTTCGTTAGAACATATAATTAGCAAGTAATATAGGCATTATGGACTAGTGCCTAATATAAATTCAGTTCATTAATAAATGATATTACTATAAGTCAAAGTAGCTCAAAGTTGAGTCACAATAAGGGGATAAGTGTAAGTGATACGAAGTTACTCAGTGAGTTATAAAGAATATAATTCTCATAAGGAATAGTCGCTTACGTGTCTTTTCTGAATTGTTTGTACTGCCATATAATGGCGGAGTGGAGGTATAAATGAAGAATTGCTTGTACATGGTAATACCATGTTATAACGAACAAGAAGTTTTATCAGAAACGGCAACAAGATTAAAGAAAAAAATGGAACTATTAGTAAGAGAAGGAAAAATTAGCAAGGCGAGTCGAATTACCTTTGTCAATGATGGATCCAATGATAAAACCTGGGAAGTAATAAGTGGTTTACACAAAATAGATCATCTTTATTGTGGTATTAACTTAAGTATGAATAAAGGACATCAAAATGCGCTTTTAGCTGGTATCATGACAGTAAAGGATTATGCTGATATGGTGATAACCATGGATGTAGATTTACAGGATGATATTAATGCTATTGATGAAATGGTCGATAAATATTTAGATGGCTGCGATATTGTGTATGGTGTTCGAAGTTCGAGAGATAGGGATTCCTTTTTTAAAAGGGTTTCGGCAGAGGGTTACTATCGTTTGATGAACACCCTAGGAGCTAAAACAATATTTAATCACGCCGATTTTCGTCTGATGAGTAAACGAGCAATTGAAGGATTAGCCCAATTTAACGAGGTGAATTTATTTTTAAGAGGAATAGTTCCAATGATTGGTTATCGATCAGATAGTGTATATTATGAAAGAGGAGTTAGATTTGCAGGAAAAAGTAAGTATCCATTAAATAAAGTATTATCCTTTGCCTGGGAAGGTATTACATCCTTTAGTATTAAGCCCATAAGAATGATTTCGACCCTTGGTGCTATTATTTTTACTCTTAGTATTGGCATGTTAATTTATATCCTTATTCGATATTTTACAGGAGAGACAACAGTAGGGTGGGCTAGTGTGGCTGTATCAGTATGGTCTATTGGTGGCCTTATTCTGTTATCTTTAGGTGTAGTTGGTGAATATATCGGTAAGATTTACCTCGAGACCAAAAAACGTCCACACTATATTGTTGAAAATTTTTTAAGTGATTATGGAAATAACGAGGATGAATGTTAGAAATAAACTGGTTACAGCATTACTATGAGGAAATTTTATGCGCAGAGATACACTGAAAAAGAGCAGATTTGTTACGATATTAAATAAGGTATCGATGATTTGGCGATGGATTCTAAACAAACAGAATGCTCTTAACCATTGGATGCATGGAAAATATACTGCTAATAAAATAGCTTTGGCTACTTCCGGTTTAGTGGGTATTATTTTAATTATAATGCTATTTACACCACCGTATATGGGAATTGCTGATGATGGTACTTTATATAAAGTAATGAATAGAAATGGACTCTCTTATATAGAAAATAATCCTGAGGATATATATAATAATTATTTTATAAAAATTTATTTTATTGATAAAAATGCAACATCACAAAGCACCATGAATGGATCACATGATTTATTTGTGAAAGCTGCAATCCTTTTAGATAATTTTGTAACAGGGGATCAGTATTTTGATATCCGATTTTTGGCTTTCATATATAGCATCTTATTCCTGCCGGTAATCTATATTATTGTCAAACATACTTGCTTGCGAATTGAGAATTTTTCCGAAGCAGCGGCAATTGGAGTATTGGCTATTGTTATTTTTGGAGACATTTCCTTTTTGAGCTACTTTAACTCTCTTTATCCTGAGGCATTATGGATAATAGGTGCTTTATACTGTATAGCAGCAATTATTCGTCTACAAGATAAAAATAACAGCTATCTCAGTTTGCTCCTTCTTGGTGTATTTGGAATAATATTTTGTACCACAAGACAACAATGCGGAGTAATCGGATTTATATTATCGGGATTTTCCATAAGAGCGATATTCTTAAATAAGCAATTAGTATGGAAAACATGTTGCGTCTTGTTATCGTTTACCTTAAGTATAACTGGGATTGTAACTATATTTAGGATGGAATCGGATTTTACGATAGACAGTAAGCATCATGCAATGACAAGAGGGGTTTTGTTTCAAGCAGAAAATCCAGAGGTGGCCTTAAGGGAGTTCGGGATTAATCCATCCTATTCGGTACTTGCAAATACTTCAACCTATAATTTTTACCCATTTGTCAAGGCTGGAAATCAGCAACTTCAGGACAACTTTTATAACAAATATAATTCCACAGATATTGTACTTTACTATTTAAGACATCCGGTATCCTTTTTCAGAATGTTAGATGTGGCGGTGAAAAGCACGACAAATCTTAGAAGAAACTTTTGTGGTAATTATGAGAAGAGCGCTGGAATGCCAAAAATGGCACAAGGGTTATTCTGGTCAGGGTGGAGTAATCTGAAGGATAGATCTGCTCCCAAAACAATTGGTTATTTGATTTTACTAATTCTATTATCTTATATTGTCAACAAAAGAAGAACAAGATCTAGAGCGATTATAAGAGAGGGACAAGGCATTAATTTATTGTTCAATATAACAGTTGTAATCGCAGCGATAGGATTATCGCAAGCAGCAATTTCGATTGTATTGAGCGGTGATGCTGAACTAACGCAACATGCATTTTTATTAGGCGCCGCATTGGATCTGATTGTGTTTTTTCTAGTTGCAAAAGCATTACCTAGTTTGAATATTCTTCAGGATGGAGTGGAACGTATTGAAAAATAAAAAAGATAGCCATAATAAATCAGGTTATGTTCAACAGGATATCGGGCTGTTATTACTTCTTGTGGGGCTTTTTACGGGAATTATGATTGTAGTTAATTCACCTGTAAGCATGAAATTAGAATTTACTATTATGCTCCTGATTACTTTCGTTGGTATGTTGTTTGCAGCCTATCGAATAGAAGTAACCGCTGTGATTTGCGTTGGGGTGCAGATCATGATTTATACGGCTTATAAATTATTTTTATATTATAATAATGGTATTCTTATGAAACCACTCCAATATGTATGGATTTTCTATCCTATGTTAGCAGTAGGAGCAATGATATTATTTATTAATCGTACATCCAAACTAGAGATTGAAAATGAAATGCTTAAAAGTCAGGTTAACAAATTAGTTCTGATAGATCCATTAACCGGTCTGTACAATTTGAAAAGTTTATATCTAGATTTACAAGGACAAATTGCATTGGCAGCAAGAAGAGAGATGGATACAACCTTAATGATTATTTCCCTTCGTTATGAAGCAGAACTGTTGAAAGTAATTGGCAAGTCAAGTTTGGATATTTTAAAACAAAGGATTGCCACTATTGTACAAGATATCCTCCGCATCGAAGATAGAGTTTATGCTATTGATGACAGGGGATCTTTAGCTATCATCCTTTATTGTAATGGAGAGGGTGCAGAAGTAGTAAAACGACGTATTAAGAATAATCTACTTGCCTCAGATGCAATGCCTGAAATTATTAAGGATAAGGTAATTAAAATTGATTTACAGTTTGGTTATCTCCAGTATTCTCCTGAAATCTTTGGGAAAGATGTAATTGGGTATAAGCAAAGGGTAGAAAATGAGCTGCAATATGATGTATAGAAGAGTTGTACTAATTATATTTATAATCTTGGTAACGAATTGCTTACGAAATCAAACCGCTCTTGCCAGTGAAATAATAAATGAAGATGCCGAGATCTTGGTGATTTATAATAATAATCCATCAGAAGAGGAAAGTGCAAATATTCAAACCATAGTAAAAATTCTTACTTATTTACAGCATAGTGTGGCATATGTTCCACTTGAGGAAAGTGCACCGTTATTAGAGAAGTATGATACAATCATTTGCTTTGGATTAATGGAAACTCCTGACAGTTTTATTGATAAGCTTGCAAGCGATGATAAAAGGGTATTTCTATTGGGAAGTGGTGGTGTAGAGTCATATATTTCAAAAAAAGGTTATAATTTTGTAGCTCATAAAATGGAAGATATGATAGCTACTGTTCACTATAAATTCTCTGAGAAAAATGAATTTAACACTTTGATTAGAATAAAGAATAGTATTCTTCTTAGCGGGGAGCTCACCTATGATAATGGAACTATTTCTATTGAAGGAAAGAATGCAAGTCTTTATTCTAGGTATCAAAATTTTGTGTATCTTCCATTAACTGACCTGTCTGATCCACTAATACAAGCCTCTTTTACGAAAGAGGTAGCCCGTTGGTTGTGGCCATTTAAAGGCGATCCACACCCTTATGCGCAGTATATTGTGCTAGATGAGGTATATCCATTTTGTCCACCAGAGCAATTAATGGAAGCGATAGATTTCCTAGTTGATCTTAAAATACCCTTTGTTATATCGGTAATGCCGATTTATGAAAATGGTGAATATCCAGCTATGAAGAAATTTTGTGAAGTTCTTCGTTATGCACAAGCAAACGGTGGATCAATTTTAATACATTCTCCGATTTTACAGCAAGAGCAGGATAATGTAAAACAGATATGGGAATATCTGACGACGGCTATGGAGGCCTATACGAACTTTGGGATTTATCCCTTGGGTATTGAAGCACCGGAAGACTTTATGTTTTCAGTTACGGGAAGAGAAATATTAAAACGTTATTCCACTGTTTTTTTCTATCAGGGTGTTAACGAAAATAGTATTGACTTGAATGAAAGGTTTAATTCTATTTACAAAGATGGACATCAGATTATTGCTCCGGCAATAAGTCTTGACCAATCGGGGAATAGCCAAATCATGGTTCACTCAACTGCCATATACTTGAAGTTGCAGGAGGGAATCGATTTGCTTAAGGAAAAGGTAAATGTATGTATTGAATCTAACATACCGATGAAAAGTCTCTGGGAAACGGATAACACAGTATATGCGGATAATTTATATTTATATACGGTTCAAGGACAAACGTATTTTAATAATGAAAAAATATCCCTGGAATATATCCCATTTGCATATGATGACGATTTTGATTATAAAAACGGTGTTTTTCAATGGATAGCAGAAGACCTAGGTGGATTAAATAAAAAATTAGTATTCTTAGTTATCATCTCATCCATAATTTTCACAATTTTTATTATTTTTGCTAGACAAATGAATAAACGAAAATTCCTTTTACCGAAGGAAGGAGTGAAACGAAAATGACTTGGGCAGATATTTTATCAATTTACTCCATCTACGCTATTTGGGCTTTGATGACGATAAACATCTTTTTATCCATTGGTGGTTTTATTTATTATATGCGTATGAAGAAGACGGACGGGCATATTCCACTTGAGGAGTATCCTATGGTATCTATCATGGTACCATCACATAATGAAAGTATTGTTATTCAAAGAACCGTAGCAGCACTTCTAAAATTCGATTATCCTAAGGATAAATATGAAATTATAATAATTAATGATAATTCTTCAGATGATTCGGCTGAGGTATTGGAACAAATACAGAAAAAAAATCAGGACCGCAAAATAATAGTAATGAATACGGATAAGGTATCGGGTGGGAAGGGCAAATCCAATGCGCTCAATATAGGCTTCTCCGTTGCCAGGGGAAGTGTCATAGCGATTTACGACGCCGATAATACACCGGAACCTCAAGCACTCAGTCTGCTGGTGGAAAATCTCATGTCTGATCCCAAATTAGGTGCAGTAATTGGTAAATTCCGTACAAGAAATCGTAATGCCAGCATTCTTTCCAGATTTGTTAATATTGAAACCTTAGCATATCAGTGTATGAATCAAGCCGGACGATTTTTTTACTTCAAACTCTGTACTATTCCAGGAACGAACTTTGTCATTCGGAGAAGTATTATCGAAGAGATGGGGGGATGGGATCCCAAAGCGCTTGCAGAGGATACAGAAATTAGCTTCCAAATTTATCGAATGGGGTATTATATTAAAATGATACCACAGGCAGTTACCTGGGAACAGGAGCCTCATTTACTACCCGTCTGGTTTAAACAGCGTACGAGATGGGCAAAAGGTAATGTCTACGTACTGTTAAAGAATTTTAAGTATATATTTGATGTTTCCGGAGGTCGTATGCGGATTGATGTACTTTATTACTTAATGGTATATATTTTGATGCTGTCTTCTCTTATATTTTCTGATATCATTTTCATGTTTGGCATATTAGGCTTTGTGCATGTTTCTATCAGTGGTTTTTCCACCTTATTATGGGGAATGGCAATTTTAGTATTTGTATTAAATGTTTTGATTACGTTATCAGGGGAAGAAAATGAATTTAATTTTAAATCGGTGGTATTGATTTTGTTAATGCTATTTACTTATTCGAAGCTTTGGGTAGCAGTTGTTATTAATGCAGTGATACAATCCATAATCGATCACATCTTCAAACGAGAGGCGAAATGGGAGAAGACGGTTCGTTATGTTGAAACTACCGGCGAAGGTTCTAAATAAAGATGAAAGGACTATGTGATATGACAAAACGTTTCATGAAGTTAATATCATTTCTATGTGTTTTTGTAATGATTTTGGTATCGGGTTCTTCCGGAGTCTCGGCTTCTACATTAACTAATAATTCGCAGAAGGCATCGAATAGCACTGAAGAAAATGATAATAGTACAGAGAATACAGAGAATACAGGGAATACAGAGAGTACAGAGAGTACAGAGAGTACAGAGAATATAGAAAATACAAATAGTACAGGCAGTACAGGTAATACGGGAGCTTCAGATGAAATTAAAGACACGAAGAATAGGGCCTCTACCGAAGCGGTTACAAACGAAGAAGTAAAGGATAAAACAGCCCAGGAAGATGCATATGCATACGTTTTAGATTCAGATCCTTCCGCGGCCGGGGAACCGGATAAAACTATGCCGGGTATTCCGGATACGACTTATCAAAAGTATTTTTCCTTCGAAAGTCCCAGAGTTTTGAAAGGGATTATCTCTTCCGGTTCATTATACTTTAGTATTCCGGACTATTGGGATACAAAATTCGTTTATGCAGCGATAGAATATGATACAAGTAGGTTGATTAATGAGGATGTACCCGCATCGTTAACGTTTTTGGTGAATAATGTACCTGTTTCTTCTTGTAATGTCTCATATCAAGAGGGGAGTACTCAACTGGCATATGTTACAATTCCGACGAAACTTCTAACGACCGGTTTTAATGTACTGAAAGTTGTATCGTATGTAAGAATATTTGACTACGAAGGCTGTTCCGAGGATCAATCTTGGGCTAATTGGATCAATATCAATGAAAAATCCTATATCTATGCTGGGTATGAGCTAAAGGATCCTGAGGAAAAAATCAGCTATTATCCTTATCCCTTTATTTCTACTGCAAGCCCAACCGGTGAAGGGACGTCAATCCTTACGTCGGATCAGGCAACAAACGGGGAGATTGCAGCTGCTATGTATCTGATGGCAGATCTAAGTACGGAAACAGGAGAAGAAAATAAAATATCAGTTAATCATTATTCGGATTCTACACCTGTGAATGCGAAAAAGAAGATTGTTATTTCTCTTACGGAGAATCTTCCTGAGGAGCTGAAACATTATTTGCAGAAAGACTTAAATAGTAGCAATGTTAACTCAGAACTATATGATTTATCCTCGAGCGCAATGGTTCGCTTCGTAGAAGATGAAACGGAAAATCCAATATTATTAATCATTGCGGACAAGGAAGAGAATCTAATGGAAGCAGTTCAAATGCTTCTAGATCCGAGTAGATTATCCCAGGAGAAAGTAAGTACAACTATCGTTAATGAAAATAGTGCACAGTTAGCGTACGAAAGCAAGATGCTAAGTCAATTAGTTGCAGGAAGCTATACGGTTAAAGATATCATGGGAAGCGGAATCACTTTTATTGGTCCTTTTCATCAAGAAGAAACCTTGTATTTGCCCTTTGGTAATGACTACTTATTATCTTCTGCAGGTAAGATCTCTTTAAAATTTCGATATAGTGAGAATTTAGATTTTAATCGCTCCCTGGTTACTGTTTATTGGGGTGATATCCCTGTGGCAAGTAAAAAACTGACGAAGGAAAATGCCTCAGAGGATGAGCTAACATTTGCAATGCCTGCAGATGTTGTAGGAACAACAGCAAGTAGCATAAGGATTGCCTTTGAATTAGAAATCAAGGATCTGTTTTGTACGATGAGACAGGATGAGATGCCTTGGGCTTATGTTACAGAAGATTCGGTACTTTATTTACCTTCGAGAGAGAATAATTTGGTATCTTTTGATTATTTTCCGTCCCCTTATCAGAACAACGGAATTTTTAATAATGTATTAATTATCACAGGGGATAATCCGGATAGTGCTGAATTAGAGCTACTCGGAAAAACAATCGCACTATATGGGTATGAAGTAGCTGCCTATGGTAAATTAAAGGTAATACATGCAAGTGAGTTTCGAGAGGAAGATGCCGATTATAATATCATCACGACAGGAACCAGTAACACAAATAGCTTTCTTAAATCGATTAATGATCAGCTATATTTTAAATATAACAATGGTGGAGATGCATTTATAAGTAATGAAAATTTGATTTTATCAGGAAATTATGCGAGTGATATTTCCGCGTTTCAACTTATGAAATCCCCGTTTGCTAAGGAAAGAGTAATTTTTGCCATCTGTGGTACGAATGCACAAACTCTTGACCAGGCAGAGAATTTTCTTTCGATGAATACAAAACGCTGGGATTTAAAAGGAGATTGTGTTCTGCTGGATCATGATCTGGAATGGAAGAGTTTTGAATTTACAGAAAGACTCGATATTGAAAATAAACCCTCAATAACAGAATTTATAGCAGAAAATAAGCAGCCGTTGATATTCACAATCATGGCTATTTCTGCAATGTTTATATTGTTACTGGCAGCGATATTGATTTTAATCAGATCAAAAAATTATAAAAAGAATGAG